>JAWKTK010000028.1:0-110274 GCA_041399205.1 Pirellulaceae bacterium
CGAGAACTTCGCATTATCGCTCGGAAGCAGTTGCGGTCGGAACGTCCCGATCATTCACTACAGGTCACAATTCTGGTCGACGACACATTGTTGGAATTGCTCGGGGCGAATGCAGAAATCAAGTGGGAGAATCGGCGTCACTTTTATCGCACGGCAGCGAAGAAAATTCGCAACTTGCTGATCGATCACGAGCGAAAACGGCGTGCGCAGCGACGCGGTGGTGGCGAATTTCGCCGCGTTTCGCTCGACCTTGATCAACTGAGCGGCGAATCAACAAGAATCGACCTCTTGGCACTTGATCAAGCACTTACCAAGCTCGCTGCTATCGATCAACGCCAAAGTGACATCGTTGAATTGCATCATTTCGGCGGATGTTCTGTCAACGAAACCGCCCAAATTTTGGATGTCTCGCCTAGCACGATCAAGAATGAATGGAGATTCGCGAAGGCTTGGCTACACCGCGAGCTAACTCGTGACAAGATTTGACCAAGAACGCTGGCAATTACTGAAATCACTGCTGAACGACGCAATGCGTTTGCCGGCAGCTGATCGACACACGTTTGTTCTTGACCGTTGCTCGGGTGACGATTCACTACGTTCCGATCTCCAGTCGTTGCTCGCGCATGCCGAGTCAGCAGATGAGGATGGGTTCCTACAAGCGGCCGCTGAATCGCCGGTTTCGCTCGTCGGGAACCCTACGACGGTGCAAATAGCACTCGAATCGACCACTTTCGTTCACTGTCCCGTTTGTCGCGAACCAGTCTTGGTAATCGCGAATTCGGCAAATGCTACGACCAGCTGCGATTCATGTGCCAACAGGCTTCGTATCGCCACCGAATTACAGCCGCTCGGCGTCAAGCCCGATCTAGTCGCAGCCAGTCTGATTGATCGCTTCCAATTGAAATCGTGCATCGGCAGAGGAGGCTTCGGTACCGTTTGGCAAGCTTGGGATTCGCAGCTTCAACGCGATGTGGCGATTAAGATTCCTCGCGACTGCGCGATCACTCCCCATACCGGAAATGCGTTTCTGAATGAAGCGCGCGCGACGGCACAACTGCGGCATCCCAATATCGTCTCCGTTCATGACGTTGGATCTTTTGGTGAAACGGTTTACGTCGTTAGTGATCTGGTGGAGGGCGTGCCGCTAGGCGATTGGATTTCTCGGAAAACGATAACGTTTCGCGAGATCGCAAAGCTGATGGAAACGATCTCGCGAGCCATTCACTATTCCCACGAATCAGGCATTATCCATCGCGACCTGAAGCCCGGTAATGTCATGATCGACGCATCTGGCGAACCGCATGTCATGGATTTCGGGTTGGCCAAACGAGACGCCGTGGACGTCACTGTTTCCCTGGACGGCCGGATTTTGGGGACTCCGGCGTACATGTCGCCAGAACAGGCTCAAGGCAAACAACCGCAAACGGATCGCCGGGCAGATGTTTATTCGATGGGCGTCATGCTTTACGAATTGTCGACTAATGAACTTCCGTTTCGTGGCAACATTTCGACAATCGTACATCAAGTCATTCACGACCCTCCACCTTCGCCACGTAAGTTGAATCAAACCATTCCCGTGGACTTAGAAACGATTTGCTTGAAGTGCATGGAAAAGTCGCCAAGCCAGCGCTACGACACTGCGTTGGAGTTGGCAGACGAATTGGCTCGGTTCCAACGCAATGAACCGATTCACGCTAGGCCGATTTCGGCAGCTGCCCAGTTCGTTCGATGGTGCCAGCGGAATCCCGTGGTTGCGACCTTATCATGCGCCGTGGCGGGACTACTCGTCGCCGGCACGATTGCGGGTTTTGTGTCGGCGAAAACGCAGGCAAATCTTGTTGCCGAAACTTCCGCCGCAAACCAACGATTGACTGACGCGAATCAAGAACTTGCCTTGGCTACCGAACGTGCTCGCCAAAAATCGGCGGATGCGAACGCGGCAGTGAACGACTTTTTTACTGAAGTATCTGAGAGCCAAGAGTTGCTGGCCGGTTCGGCTGGAACACAAGCTCTTCGGCAACGGCTGTTGAAGCGAGCCGAAGAGTATTACTCTCGGTTCGTCACGGAAGACGGTTCGCAGCAGAATGAAGCCTTGCTGGCAGACGTCACAGGCAAACTAGCTTCGATATTAGAGCTGTTGGGTGAAACTGAAAACGCCGAGAAACGCCATCTCGATTCTTTGTTGAGATATGAAAACCTGCTGCAAGTCAATCCGACTAGCGTTGAACTTCAGCGGTCCGTCGCTAAGACCTTGTCGAATTTGGCCAGAGTTCAAAATTCGCTGTCGAAATTCACCGAAGCGGAGAGCAATGGGATGCGCTCTATCGAAATGCTCACCAAGATTCGCCAAGCAACCGGAGAAGCTAGTGACATCGTGAGCTTAGCATTAGTCTATCAGGTACTGACGAATACATTCCACGAGAAAGGTGCTACGGAACAGTCGCTGAAGTTTTCAGACCTTGCCTTCGAACTTTTCGAGACGGTTGTCCAGTCCGACCCAAGGTCTCCCCACCGAGAAGACTTCGCGGCCACGATATTCAACAAGGCCAACGGGTACCTTTCGTCGGGTGACCTTGTTAATGCAGCTGCATCGTACAGTAACGCAATTAACTACTTCCAAGCGCTAACGGCCGAATCGCCGGATAATTTTCACCTTCGAGAATCACTAGCTCGCTGTCATGCCAACATGGCAATCGTCGAGTACTCCAATGGAAACTTGCCTGACGCGACAAAACGATTCGAAACAGCCGTGCTGATTTATGATGATCTTGCAAAAGACAATCCACGCGTCGCTGAATATCACCAGACGTTGGCAAAGACTCGACAAAACCTGGGAATGATGTATCAAGCTCAGGGAATGTTGGACGAAGCAATACAGCAACAGCGACTTTCGATCGAAGCAACGCAAGATCCCGAAATCGTCGCAATGTCGTTGAATAACTTAGGAGCGATTCACTATAACCGTGAACAGTACGACGAAGCGGCCTCATATTTTCAACAAATGTCGGAGTCCTTGGAAGAGGTTGTTGCCAATTCTCCCGAAGATATTGCCGCGATGAATAAATTGGCCGTGGCATACAACAACACAGCCTCGGTTCTGAAGGCGACCGAGGCACGGTTCGCGGAGGCCGAAACATTCTATGGAAAAAGCATTGCACTTCGTCGCGACATTACGAGTAAATCGCCGCTGCCTGAATACGCGCGAGGTCTGGCAGAAGCGATCAATAATTTCGCTCAATTGCGAGTCAAAATGGAATTGTTCGATCAAGCGGTGCCTTTGTTTTTAGAATCGATCGACATCTGGCAAACCGTTTGTGACGCTGTTGATACCGCCGAACACCATGCGTCCCTTGCCGAAACCTACGTCAACCTAGCACGGTGCTACGACGCCAATGAAGATTTTGAATCCGCCTTGCAATTGCTCCGCCGCGCCGACCAGAAGATCGATCGAGCTCTTGAGTTAGACTCGAAGCATGCCGGCGCCTTAATGGTCCAGCATACCGTCGATGAAGCCATAGAAAGCATGCAGGCAAAGCAAGCAGAACTCGATACTTCGCCCGCACCAGGGAAGACTCGTTGATTCTCCGCGGAGCGTTACACGAGACGTGCAACCGGTCCGTTGAGTGCCGATGAAGGCTGAATTGATTTTCGCGAACGCGACGTAGTTGCAAATACAGCGTCCACAGCGGAGGCGATCGGGGCTCTCGCGGTGACAGTATAACCGCCATCTTGAAAGGCCCAAATCAGGTCGCTCGTGTCGAATTCGCCATCACAATTCCAATCGCCTTCAGCCCATGTCGAATTCCCAGCGACATTGTCTTCATATTCGCCCGCTTGGAAAATTTGGATCAGGTCGGTCGAATCGAACTTCCCATCCAAATTGGCGTCGCCAAAGTGCGTTCCCAGCACCGTGTGAACTAGCGAGTCCAGGTCGCGACGGTCGGTATTGTTGTCATGGTTTATGTCACCCGCTCTTGTAGGATCACTTGCAATCAACAAACACAGTCGTTGGATATCCGCCGCGTCAACTCGGTTGTCACCATTCAAATCGCCGGTTCTACCGACGTTATTGCCAACTTGTATTGATTCCATGTTGCGATAACGCACAGGGTCGTAAGTCAGAACTTGAATTTCCGTGCCGGTGTCGGTAGCAAGACTTCCTAGCGAATCGACGGCAAATGAATCCTGTCCCGACTCGCCGTCGACCGTGATAATGCCTCGGCGAGACGGCGAAACCTGAAAAAGGTCGTCACCATCGCCACCTAAAACGGTCGTCTCAACTACCTGCTCGCCCAAAACAGTCACACTATCGACTCCGCCTGCCATATCGATTGATTGCTGTTCGACGTCAAGTACACGAATGTCGTGCAAGCCAAGTTTGACGCCAAGCGAGTGGACCACCACTTGGTCGTCATGATCACTAAGTAGCCACGAAACCTTGTCGCCGTTGAATCCGTGCCCATTGCCGAGAATCCTGTTCGGCAATTGGTCCATCACCACCGACGTTCCCGCTTGCGAACCAAACGACAAATACTTCGGACCGTTTGGGCTGCTCAAATCAATTTCGATAGTATCGTCGTCCACGCTTCCGACGACGTCGATCTGCAATGTGTCGGTGACGAACGCCGTTTCAATGCCGGTGTAAGTGAGGACCTCATTTCCTCGGACAAGAATTCCCTCTGGTGAAAGAGTCGTGTTGGAATTGGCACCACTTACATATAAGCGATCGCCCGGAGTCGGGACATCAGGATCCAATCCTTCAATGTGGATGCTGGTATTTGCGAATGTATCAACATCAAACGAATCATTAGACTGATCACCCCAAATCGATAACTCATCTAGACCATCACGAAATCGAACGGAAGCATCGGGTAAGGTTGCGGCATTAGTTACCCTTCCAATCGATTGACCGTCGGCTTGATTTCGTATGGAAAACGCGTTCTCCGACGCGACGCCTTGCACGCTCAGCGTAGAAGTAAGGACCGAGGTCGGGATAAACTCGATATCACTTCGTAGTCCCGTCATGGCCACCGATAGATTCCGCGCGCTAACTTCGGTCGGCGCGAGAAAGAAGATGGTATTCCCGATCGAACTGCTCGGTTCGATCACGATGCTCTCCGCCGACATCGTCGCCGACTTTGCAGAGAGACTTCCCAAGAGTTGAGCTCTTCCTGAGCTTAAGGCGTTATCTGGAAGGTTGATTGAAAGATGTCCGAGCGAATCTGCTCCGGCCGCTGTGATGTAAGAATCAGGTTTGGCATCCAAATAGGCTTTTGATTCGAGATAGATTCCACCCCAATAGGAATAAAGGCCGGCCTGAGGTTCGACAATAATCGAGGCAGGCAAGGTCGGCAGTCCTGGATCAGGGTCACCGGCCCATGCCTTAATGCGAATCGCTTCTCGTTCCATAGCATAGCTAGTGATACCTTCTTGGATGATAATTCCACCTAACCCAAGATCGTTGTCATAGTCGATGTCTACAACGCCTTGAGCTTCAATACCTGTCATTACCGGATCGGCCAAGCCGATGGTAATGGTGCTATCGGATTGGAGATAGACATTGCCGGCCGAAGATACTTCTACATTCGATACACCTAGTCGGACTGGGTCTGTCTTTCGTCCAACGTCGCCCATCTTTGTTTCAAAAGTTGCGTCCGTTGCAAAGATATTCGGCGACTGCTGAATCGAGATTACGTCGATGTCGTGCATTGCAAAAACGTCTACCGTTCCACCATGTGCAATCAGTTGACTGAGCTCAACGCTTCCGGTTGTCGAATAGAGACTGAGGTTGCGATTGGTTGATTCGATTTGCGATCCATCCGACATCAGAATATCTCCGGCGAGAACCGACGAGTCTTCTCGGCTTGTTACGATTGCACCCGGTTGGAACGACGCTGTTGATTCGACGACAACACTAAAGAAGGCATCGGTCGACACGGGCGCCTGGAAGTCAGCACTACCAGTCAGCACAGAGAACGCACCTTTACCAACATCGATCGGCAATACGTTGTTCTGCGAATCGAATGTTTTGATGACTTGAACAGAGTCATCCGCGTCACCGAAGACGACCAATTTCGACGAAAATGCCGAATCGAGCGCGCTCACTTGAACCTTCGAGACTGCGACGTGACCTCGACTGGCGGTGTCAATTTCCAACAAAGCAGACGGATTCGCGATAACCAACTGGAATGAGGCATTGGACCTAATCTCATTCAAATTCGGTTGCATATGATCCGACAATTGAATAGACCTGTCCATCGGGCTTGCGAATATGACGGTTCGGCTTTCGGCATCCCCCGTTTCTGCAACCGATTGCACTCCGTTCAGCCGCAACGCTGTCACTCCACCGTAGTCGATAGTCCCCGAATTAGAGGAAGTCGGGATGTAAGCAACGTCAGACGCCTGTCCGTCCAGTATATTGAGTTTATTACTACCCGCACCGCCGTTAAATTCAACTCCGCCTGGCAACTGAAACAGCGATGACGTAGGATGATCGATCTGTAGCTGATCGTCTCCGCCGTTGGCATCGAACGTCAAGGACGTGATCCCACTGAAGGGAACTAATGGCCCCGTTACGCCATTAGTATCGAGTCTATAGTTTCCAGAATCGGCACCATCTGCGAAGACAAATAATCGGTCGTTGCCGTCCGAACCTACGATCACAAGGTCACTTGTCACTTGCCCAACGTTGAGTTCGGTGAATTGCTCGATGCTGGTGTAGTCAATCGAACCGAACGACTTACCCTGACTACCGCCTTGCGGTGTGATGCGCCCATCTCCCGGCGCTGAAGGTACGATGATTCCGTGGAAACCCAAGGTAGTCCACGATTAAATGGTCCTGGTCGTTGAGAACAGGAAGACGGCCACGAATGGTGCGATCGACGTTTTCTCGTGCCGACGCGATAAACGTATCTGGGTAGATCGGAGCCGATTGCTTCTTCAATCAAAGTCCCCGTATCAAGCTCCAGTGAAATTCCAGGCCCGACGATCTGATTCGTTCGATGTAAGTCAAAAGTTGAATGTTGCCGGTGCCATGACTCCGCTGAAGTCAACCGTGTCGTCACCGTTGGTATCAAGGATCTTCGAGTGGCCCTTTTCGATCAAGTAGGTATCATTTCCGTCGCCACCCGCAAGAACATTTGTCCCTTCGCCACCCTCAAGATGATCGTTGTTCGAACTTCCAATCAGCGAATCGTTGCCATCAAAACCGGTCAATGTTGATTGAACGCCGTCCGCCACATAGAGCACATCATCACCAGGACTTCCGATAAGACGCTCCAGCGTTGTTCCGGTGCTCAGTGTCAACAGAGAGTTGGTCGCCACTTGCTGCGGACTGAAGTTTCCCGCGTCGAATGTTACTCCGTTGAACGCACTGAAGTTGATCGTGTCAACACCAGAGGAGTCTGCGACGATGTTAATGCCGGCGTCTGTCGCGCGAGCGAACCAATAGTGGTCGTTTCCATCGCCTCCATCGTAATTGTCTTCGCCATCTCGGATTACAAGCGTATCATCGCCGGGCCCACCGAAAACATTGTCGTCCGCGTCGTTTGATTCGATATGGTCATTGCCATGTTGACCATCCAAAGTGCTGTTTACTTCGGGCCCAAAGATCGTATCGTTCCCAGGACCACCGAAGATTTGAGCCACTTGCAACGTAGGCACGTTCGCCCGAGATATCGCATGAAGGTCAATCAGGTTGTCGAATTCACCGACGGCGGTGACCGTAACGAATCGCACGTCGGATGCATCGAGTGATCCGAAGAAAAAATATCGCTGCCGTTGATCTTGATGGCACTCCAACTTCCGTCATTTCAATGTCCTGCGGTCCTTCAACCGTAACAGTGAGATTGCCGGTCAAGTTATCCCACGAGCTGGTCCAGGCCAGCAAACGCCTGCTTTCGAGTTGTTCGGACGAAAAAACGCGTCGTCGGCAATTTCGTTGCCGTGCAAACGTTCTTGATTCCAGGCGTTTTCTGAGTGACTTGCGAAGTTGGCGAAACATAGCGTAGCTCCCGTATTTTCATGAATCTGTCGATCTGTGCGGAACGTGCTGTGTCGCCCGCCAAACGACATTGCGTAAGAATCACAGAAACGGACAATGAAATCTGAAAAATTCCAAGAATTTCAGCGAGGCCGAATCACCCGGGATGCGCAACGAGCATCCTACATGTGTCCGAGATTACTTCACGACCGGGATCGAAGACGGGAGAGCCCTCTGAGATGCCTACCAGATTTATCGCAGTCCGAAGAGGGGGTTACGGACAATTTCTGGGTATTGGATGTTTCGGGAAGCGTGCCGGACGAATTGCGTTCGATCAACCATGGAAGAGAAACGTCAGATCGTAGAACGCCAAGCCGAAATCGTGACCCACGTAGTTTGCCAGCATGTGGATTACCGGAAAGTCTCTTGCATTATTGGCTTCGCCCATTCCACGGATGATGCTGTGCATATAGCGAAAGTTCCCGCGGTGGCGCGACAATAGTTTGGCTAGTGGTCGCCACTGCTGCTGATATCGTTTTGCGTGCCGTCTTGTCATTATTTGGCGAACGGCGGCCTCGACTCGCTTGGAAACAAAAAGTTTATACAGCACCAAAAGCAAAATACCGCCAAGGAAAACACTGATACCCAAATGCCGCTCAGGGTTAAAAGTCACGATCAAGACAATTGCGGCTATCGTTCCACAAAGAAAAAAGCTCAGAATGAACACTAGGTGAGCGATGGTGAATAGCATGCGGCTCGTTACCGACGGATGATCTTTTTCATGCGGAGCCATACAGGGACACCGTACATTAGTCAGAATGTTCTGGCTGAGCAAGAAGACAAACGCGGTTGCTTCGCCGGTGAGTTGATGATTGTGGCTGCCATTAACTCCTCTATTTGGGTATTTTCGGTAGTCCACATGTGTCGCCCGCTGGGCTGAACAGGCCGGAAGAGCAAAGCGACCGGTGGCTGACGCACACCGACAAAGATGTGTCGCCCGCTGGGCGGAAAAGTGCAGCTAATAATGCTCCTAATGGATGGCACCAACGGATATCGCTAAAGTGCAGTGACTTCATCCAGACGGTGGCTTCGAATATACGCGTTGCCACTGCGAATTGCATCGTAACCGTACTGGACCTTGGGTGACGTGCTGGTATTCACGGCACCACTTTGTGGTTCTGGTACGACCGTTACTCAATAAAAGCCCCAACTCAGCCATAGAACGAACTGTTTGCCTTGAAAATAACTTGAAATCAAACTCCGCATCAGAAATATTCCGTCCCATTTCTAATGCGAGTTCAAAAGTTCTCTAGCTCTTTCCAAGTCGCGTCGATCCCGCCCAACAAATACGGCCAGATTTACCAAACTGAATGGAAGTGGGTCGATTACTACTGCTCGATTCAATTCAGAGGAAGCCAATTCAAACTCGTTTTCATCAATGTAGCAGTCTGCGATCATTCTGTGGAAGTGAGATCGCCAACCGTCATCGGTTGCTTCAGAGAACACATTGTCGGAACACATCGCGTGCCTTCTCGTATTCGCCGTGACACCGCAGCTTAACGGCGTGCTTCTCAAGATCTTGAATTGAGGGCGGCATCATAAGCTATTCTCCTCCGGGATCGAATGGGAGCCGTGGCAAACCCTTAAGGCACTTGGTTAGTTGGTCAGCCGCCCAATTGCTGAGATCGAACAGGGACACCCGTATATTAGCCAGGATG
Source organism: Pirellulaceae bacterium (assembly GCA_041399205.1). Classification (GTDB taxonomy): domain Bacteria; phylum Planctomycetota; class Planctomycetia; order Pirellulales; family Pirellulaceae; genus JAGQOZ01. The sequence goes on from JAWKTK010000028.1 coordinate 9,700, forward strand.
TTTTTGCTGAACAAGTGAACAAGAAGATTGCCAGGGGGACCCAACGGGGACACCCGGATTTTAGCCAGGATGTTTAGGGGGACCCAACGGGGACACCCGGATTTTAGCCAGGATGTTTTAGCTGAACAAGAAGACAAACGGGGTTGCTTTGCCGATCGCCCGAAAGGACTTCTTCAGAAGGAACGTTGCCGGGAGCAATAGCGGGTACAGAAAACGCACCAGGGCGCAAGCAAGAGGGCTGACCGTGAAATGGCCGGTTCGAAAGCGGTCAATGACAGCCTGGTAATAACAAGAGGCCGGCATGGGCGCAGCAGAAACCAACTAGCGCTTGCCAGTCAGTCGAAAGTGTAGCAAGAGCGCTTTTGGTCAGGCGTCTTCGGGCAGCATCATGTTCGCGCCAGGTGCGTGCATGTAACCAATGCTGCGGCGAGCTGCTTCGTCGGCGAGGCTTGATGCGTTGCCGGCCGCTCGTTTGAAGAGTTTGCCGAACTTCTGCACCAAATCGCACCAGCAGGATGTGTCCAGGCCGATGCGTTCCAAGATCGGAGCCAAATGATCCGGGATCGATCCTCGCTTTTTAAGCCGAAGCTGACGACCCGTCCAATCCAGTAACTCCGAATAGTCGGCCAAAGACATCGAAAGAAATCCCTTCAAACTTGCTCGACGAACAACGGGACTCGCGTCTGTTCCCACGGGATCGGTTCGTTCGTTGATCTCCAGCGGACTCAGCCAACCACTCTTCGCGGACGCCGACTGCGTTCCCAAGCATGCGTATCGGTGGACTTCGATTCGCGTGCAGCGAGATCGTCGATTCGATCTTTCGCGCTACGTGAAGTCAGATTCTTCTGGCGTCTTCGCCATGGCAGCTCGCACGGGATTCAGGTCCACATACGCGGCACAGGCCAGCAACGAAGCTTCGTCCAGAATCACTTGAGCCTTGTAGCGGCCCTCCCAAAATCGGCCGGTGCACTGGTCCTCTTTGTTGCTGCGTCGAGCGATATTTTCCGCCGTGCACCGCATCCACCAACTGACGTCCGAAAGTCGCGTGCGAATCTCGGACAGTTTGGTTTTGTCTTTGGTGATCATCGAGATTTCGAAATCTTCAGGCTCGGCCGGCGAACCATCTTTCTCGCGACGAACAGGAAAGAGACGCAACCACCTATGTGCGACTTCCTTGTCCGACCATTCTTGCACGATATCCGGGCGGCTACGCAGGATCAGGTGGATATGGTTGCTCATCACCGTGTACGTCAAACAATCAATTCCGAAGATACTGGCCAGGAATTCAAGCCGGTCTCGAATCCACTCGCGCCGATGCTCGAACGATTGCCCCGTGAGCGGATCATTCCCGCACAGGAAAGCTCGACGAACGCAACGGTTCACGACATGCAGGATCTGAACTTCATCCGGATTAACGTATTCACCACGAGCTTGGCGAGGCATAGCCGGTTCCTTTTTCTTGATTTCTGGCAGCATCTTACTAATATCGCCCAGACAGGTCAAGAAGATTGGATGTCCCTCGTGATTTCTCCTTCGTGATTTCTCCTCGTGATTTCTTTTCAAGGTTGACTTGGTTTTGCACAACGAACAGAAATGCCAGTTAATGAAGAGTCCGTCCATCGGCTAAAGAAAACACTGGCTCTTGCATTTGTTCCGCCTCTCACAACCACGGCATCATCATCAAGCATGGAGACTTTACACCTGCACATCAAAGAAACCGGAGTCAAAATCAGTTCGGAAAGTGTTGCGTACCATGCTCCTGACTCACCGAAATTCTCACTGGCTATGTTAACGAGCCCCACCTCAAATCCGAGTAACCCTCATCCGAGTACGCAATGTAAGTTGAATCATCGACGGCCGCGAAGACCCAGAGCTTTGCCTTGCGAACCATATTTGAGTCATCAGCAATCGTTCGTATCTGGCTGGTTTGCGGACATAGACATGCCAAGAGCTTGGTTCGTACGACTTCGTCTGGAACTTGAGCGATCGCAGAATCAATCAGCGTACCAAGAATCGCGTTCTTGTCGGTCAAATGGACGTCTCCTAGTTGTTCTTGCAGGGATTCGGAATAGGTGGGTCTAGAACTGCATCAATTTCGTCTGGCTCAAGTCCCGTGATAGTTACGTGCGTGGAATCCGGTGTAAACCTGCGTGTGGGAATAACATCACCACCCGCTTCTCGAATTCTTCCCACGTCCGTTTCTCTGATTTGGTTGTGTGGAAGTCCGTTGGCCAGGTCCTCACGTCCAGGGGGGACCCAGCGGGGACACCCGGATTTTAGCCAGGATGTTTAGGGGGACCTAACAGGGACACCCGGATTTAACCAGGATGTTTTAGCTGAACAAGAAGACAAACGGGTTGCTTTGCCGATCGCCCGAAAGGACTTCTTCAGAAGGAACGTTGCCGGGAGCAATAGCGGGTACAAGAAAACGCACCAGGGCGCAAGCATTGTGCTGACCTTGAAATGGCCGGTTCTAAAGCGGTCAATGACAGCCTGATGTCACTGAGATGCCCGTATCGGCGCGCGAAACCAACTAGCAGTCGCTAGTCAGTCGAAAGTGTAGCCAGAGCCGCTGCTGGTCAGGCGTCTTCGGCCAGCATCATGTTCGATCCGGGTGCGTGCATGTAACCAATGCAACGGCGAGCTGCTTCGTCGGCGAGACTTGATGCGTTGCCGGCCGCTCGTTTGAAGAGCTTGCCGAAACTCTGCACTAATTCGCACCAGCAAGATGTGTCCACGCCGATGCGTTCCAAGATCGGAGCCAAATGATCCGGGATCGCCCGCGTTTCTTGCTGCGAAGCTGACGGAGCCGGTTGGTGCCATCCATTCACCGCACTTTTATCCATTCACCGAACTTTTCCCGTCAGCGCTTTCCCGTCAGCGGCTTTTCCCGTCAGCGGCTTTTCAGCCCAGCGGGCGACACATGCAGATTGCGGGCCCGGAAGAGGCACGAAACACGAAAGATGCCGTGCATGAGGCATGAAAGGTGGCACGAAGAGAGGCACGAAGAGTGCCATGCATGGTCCGGTAACCATTCCCCGAAGGAAATCCACAAGACGATATCCGCTGCCGCCTGAAGGCGGGACTACAAACGGCTTGTGGTCATGCGAGAACGCGATATGCGAAGTGAGACTTGCGCGATCGACGGTGATGCCAAGTGAAACGACTGCGATGAGCTGCTGGGCGGCAAGATACTGGACCCAACAGGGACACCCGTATATTAGCCAGGATATTTTGGCTGAACAAGTGAACAAGAAGTTTACCGATCAAATACTCAATTTCGAAGCTTTCGGCCAACCGATCGCCAAATTCGACCTCGACCGCTCAACCGTCGCTCCTCTACAGTGGCGAACAAGTTGCGCAGTCAATCCTGGACTGGTTCAGGTGACTGGCGCAGGCAACTGGTGGGCATATGCAACCATTGCGGACGCACGTCGCGAAAGCCGTGTCGCTCTTTCGGCGATCAGATCAGGACGATTCCCTTGTGGAGGACGGAAGCGAAAAAGCGGCAAATTGAAATTGTTAGACTGCGGGCAGCTGAGCGCCTAGTTCGTCTACAAAGCGTTTGGCATCGCGGACGGAATAGCCTTTTCGTCGCACCAGAATCTTGATGGCCTCGATGTGATCGTTCGCTTCCACCAAGTACAGCAGGTAAGAATCGAGTTGTTGGTCTGATAGTTCTCGCCAATCCACTCGTTTATTGCTCTGACCGGATTCCACTTGTAGATGCGAGGACAAGCGGTTTATGGCGTCGGAAATATGGGGCGTCAGTCGTCCAGATCGACTGTGCCAATAGACGACCACGTTGTCATCACGATCGACCATAACCGGCACATGGTTTTCTCGACCTCGGATCGTCATGCCGAACCAAGTCTTGTGTTCAAAACGCCGTAGCCGTTCTGCTGCCACCCAATTTCGCAGCGAAGCCGCTATCGCTGTAGGCACTGAAAAACAAAGCGTGACTTCCTTCCAAGTGCAAGTGGAATCTGCAGTTTCGGTTGTGCGTTGCATCGTTTCTGTGCGAACCGATCGAATATCGTCAAACGGCAAGAACACAATGCTAGTAGCTGGTTCGAATTGACGGTTGTGCACGGATCGTAAATTCAACCAGACGCCATCGTGCGCAATGCCCATGGTCCAGTTATCAGCGGAAAGCAAACGCAACAGGCGGACGCCAAACCACCTTGCTACCACGATCGCTACCGAGCTGATGGCGGACATGGTCCAAACGTCCAGTGCGTTTTGCCAGCCGAGTACAAACGCGGGAAATATCAACAGCAGTGTCACCGCGATAACGCCCTGCCCTAGCACTTCAAGCCAAGACGTGCGATAGAGGGCCAAGCAGTGATCGGGGCGATGGTCACTATTGTATGGTTGCATAACTAACCTTGGTTCAGACCGCAGATTCGGGTCGGTCGTCATGGCGTGTGATTGCTTACTGTCGTAACACAGGCCGTCGAGCAGTCAAGAAAGTATAGAATACGGCGTTTTCGCACCGACAACTCGCTGGGAACGATATCGCGAAAGGATGGAAAATGCCAAAAATACTGTTGTTTTGGGCCGTTCTGGCAACCGCTTTGCAGGCCGATGGCGTTGCCGAAAAGGCTCAATGGCAGGCGTCTGTGTCGTGGAAGTGTCATGTGATCGATGATTCATTGCAAGGAGCGGATGGCGTCAAGTTGGCGGATGTGGATAGCGATGGACGTCTGGACATTGCCACCGGCTGGGAAGAAAGTGGTGCGGTGCGAATCTATTTTCAGCCCGAACCGCACGAGACCAAACGGCGCTGGCCAACGCTGACTTTGCACGGAACTCCTTCTGTCGAAGACGCCGCTTGGGTCGATGTGAACGCGGACGGTCAATGGGAATTGCTCAGCTGCACCGAAGGCCAAGATCAACAGTTGCGGCTCCATTCGTTTGCCGGAAATCCTCGTCAACCATCTGCGTGGCAAACTCAAAGCATTGCCCAAGCCAATCAGATGACTCGTTGGATGTTCGCACAGTCACTTGGTTCGCGACAAGTGGTTGTCGGCAGCAAAGACCCGCGCGGGATGCTGGGTCTGCTGACGTTGGGGCGCGCCGATGCGAACGATTCGTTCAAGTTGGTTCCGCTGACATCGGCGCAATGGATCATGTCGATTCGCGCGGTCGATATCAATGACGATGGTCAGTTAGACATCGTCTATTCGGATCGCAAAGGAACCGATTCAGGGATATATGCGCTGCTGGGTTCGCCAAACGGCCACGAGGATTCGGGGCTAGAATGGCGGAAAGTGCTATTGGGTTGTCTGGGGCGTGAAGTTATGTTTTTGGACATCGAATCGTACACAAAGCACTCGGCCGTCAGCGAGATTGTGGCCGCAGTGAAGACTCGGGATGTTTTTATATTGCGAACGGATGCTTCGCTCGACGCGTCTGGGGTTGGCACGTGGAGCGAATCGACTATTCGTTTGGACGATCGTCACGTTGGAACGATGAAGGCCGTTCGATTTGCCGATTTGGATCTTGATGGTTCGAACGAGATTGTCGTGACCTGTGAAGGCGCGACAGGCGATCGCAGCGGCGTTTTTTACTTGCGAAACGAGCGTTCGCATTGGATCGCTCGCGATATCAGCGGGCCAGCCGGGATCAAGTTTGATCGAATCGAAGTCTTGGATTTGGATGCCGACGGAGACTTGGATGTATTGACGTGTGAAGAACGTTTTGCCGGTCGCGGACTGGGCGTGATCTGGTACGAAAACCCGTTGCGTTAGGCCGCAGGTACGGTTTCTGATATTGCTTGCGGGAATAAATAAAAGTCGCTGGCCACAATTGTCGCCAGCGACTTTCCCACCTCGTCTCGCAGTTTCAGCAACGCCGTCTTAGAAGCAAGGCGGCGAGCTTCATGCTTCGCTAGTTTGATCGAATCGCCGAAGGCAGCAGTTTACGAAAGCCCGCCAAACGGTTTGGTTTGGTTGGCTTGGTCTGCGCTGAAGGCGATGGTGGCGGAGCCGGCACGTCATTGGCCGGGCTCAGCGAAGGCGCTTCCACAGGAACGGGAGCTGCTGTGGGAACGGGGCCTTCGACTGGTACCGCCGGATAGAAAGTGCCATCGATCGGTGCGGCGGTGGTGCAACCAGCGTCACAGCAACCTGAATCCGTACAGCCAGCGTCCGTACAGCCAGCGTCACAGCAGCCGGTTCCGCAGCCACAAGTGTTCTTTTTCGGAGTCCACTTGTATTCGCACACTGGGCATTCGTAGGTGTGCTTCTTCAGCTTCTTGACTGTTTTGACGCAGGCACCGTTGTTCGCACATGGATCGCAGCAGCTTTTTTGCCACGGAAAGACGACCTTAGGCACACAGATTTCGGTGCATTCGATCTTCCAACAGTGCTTTTCTTTGCCGTCTTCTACTTTCAGTTCGCAGCAACTGCTGCACTGTGGGACGTGACGTGACCGCCGCAGCAGCCACTGTCGCAACATCCGATGTCGCTGCAACCTGGGCTGGCACAGCCGGCGTCACAGCAGTCGGCAGCCGTGGCGGGGCTGACCAGCATGGCCAGACTCATCAACAGGCTGGGAAACAACGCGAGTTTCCTGTTCATATTACTACTCCTGGTATGGAAGTTTTTTGTACCGTTTTCAGTTTGTTCGTCGTGAACGAAAGTCAATCGTTTAGGAATGGTCGATCGTTTGTGAATTAAAAGTCAACCATAAAGCGAGCGCCAATGATGTTGTAGTCGCCGCTATCTCGCGTTGCGAATCGGTCGCTGATGTTGCCGTTGATGTAGTTGAACTGCATGCGAGCGTTCGCGTTCCAGTACCAGTTCAGGCCAAAGGTGAACGATTCACCAACACCACCAAAGATGTTGCCGTCGGTGAGGTCGCCGTACGAATAGCGAGCGGCAATTTGCCACGCACCCCAACCTGCTTCCACATCGTCATCACACGAACGAACCATCCAGAAGTTCTGGAACGGCTTGATTCGATCCAACGTGCCGTCCGTTCGATCCCACGGCATGTGTTCGCCTGTCAAGAAGTACGAAATGTAGAAGTATCCACCATCAAAGTGCAGGTCGTTTCCAATGGCCGCGTTGCGATCTAGCCATACGCTTTGATATTCGCCCACGAATTGGAACGCTCCGACATTTACCACCGATTCCACGCCTAACAGCGTGTAGGTGGACGCTCCGTTGATTTGTCCGGTGTCGATCCAGCGATTTCGGCTGCGAGCTTCGGGGCGATGACGGAAACGAGCTTCATTGTTGGCGGCGTTGCCGGCCGGATCGGCGTAGCTGCCAGAAACGGCCCAATGCGCGTAACCTCGGCCGTCGGAAACTTCGTCGTACCAAATGGTGTTGGCAAACCGGCCGGCGAGTTCTAGTTGATATGCGTCGCCGATGTAATTTCCTTCGTCCTGAATCAAGCGTTGGTTGTAAACACCATATCGCCAGTTGTAGGCCAAGTCATCCGTGTAGCCGTAGGAAACTAAGCCAAAGCGTCGAGCGTCCTGATTGAACGATTCAATGATGAAGGGTCGTTCCAGAAAGACGTTGTAACGAGAACTGTTCAGGTGGTCTAAGCCGTAGGGTCGTTTCTGATTACCTAGCAAGACCGTTTGCAAGAAAGGAATTTCTTCCCATCCCAAGAAGACGTCTCGGAATTCTACGTCGTTGCCGCCGGCGTATTCCATTTCGATCTTGTACAGCATGTTGTCTTTGATCTTGCCGCCAACACCGATACGCACGCGACGAAAGCCGATACGGTCTTCTGGGTCGTCGCCCCCTTCAAAGTTACTGATGTCGCCCGATGTCTGCGGAAAGGTCCAATAGTCGGCGTGAATTCGGCCGTAGACCTTCATGGTGGATCCCGACGAACCGGAGTGGACAATCGTTTTGTCGCCGGTGAATTCGTCTACTTCTTCCGTCAAATCTTCCAGGCTGGATTCCAAATCCTTGATCTTGTCCGCTAGTTCGGAATCGTCGTCCTCTTCTTCGTCTTCGTCGGCCCAGTTGCGGAAGCCAACGGCAGAAACTTGTGGTGCACGAGCATCATGCAGCTCTTGCTCAAGTCGTTCGATACGAGCATTCTGCTGATCGATGGCATTTAAGAGCTGACTAACATCCGCCTCCTGTGCACTGGCTTGCCCGCAAAGCGGCAATGTCGCCAAGCAGGCACCCAAGCACAGTTGCCAAAATCGTAAACGCATTCGATTTCTCCTCCGTGATAAGAATAAGAAGCCTTTGAGCTTCTTTTGCCGTTTGCATAGTCCTTCGCAAAACGTGTCTGGAGTACAAATCGAGCGGTTCTACCGGCTGAAAATATTAAGGTACGACTCGCAGGTGTTTTTCACTCGGTCGCAACCCGACCAATTGGCAAGACCGGCATAATCGGCCATCGGAAGGCAGAGCGATTGCGTCAGAGCGAACAATTGTCACAGTTGATATAACCCGAACCAAGGTTGTCTGACTTGACGAATGAGCCCCATGAAGAATGGCCGCAGCCGGTCGACACCGTCTGCGGCCATCGAGATTTCTTTGTCGAATCAAACGCTGGGCATTCAGGTCAATTGGTTTCACTGCTGGTTTCACTGCCGGCCGGTTGAGCCAAGGCGGCTCGGTAATCCGCCACGGCTTTGAAGTAGTCCGATTCGGCTTCTATTAGCACCAGCTGTGCGTCGGTGACGGCCTTTTCATAGATGTTGAGCACAATCAAATCGATATCACCTGCGTTGAAACGATCTCGCGCCAATTGGAGTGATTGTTCAGCTAAATTGGCGTTCAGTTCAGCTCGCTCAATCCGCATTTCGGCTGCTTGCAAGGCGGAATGCGCGTCTTGCACGGCGACGGTGACCTTGTTCACGATGAATTCTCGTTTCGCGCACAACTGCCGCAGTTTGGCGTTCGCCGCCATCCGTTTGCCTCGAGCTTCCCGGCGCTGCAAAGGTACTTCTCCGTACAGTCCGGCTTCCAATTCGAAGGGAGTCTTGTCGCCAATAGAATTAGTGGAATTGCCAACGTCTTGGGCAGCTCCCACGGCGGCATCCAGCTTGGGTAGCATCGAATTATTCGCTTCGGCAATCTGCACTCGCACTCGGCGAATTTCGAAATCGATTTCCGCGATTTCAGGCCGAGCGGCGATGGCAGAGGCAATGTCGGATTCTAGCTGGTCGGCGTCAATTTCGGTCAAAGGCGGCACTTCATCCGGCACTTGTGCCAGTTCCGCGATCATGGGCTGTCCTGCGGCGTCTCGCAAAAAGAGTGACAACTTGATGGCAGACGCTTGGAACTTCCGCGCGGTTTCAATTAGCTTGGTTTCTCGATCTGCGATCAAACGCTGATTATCGATATCGGCAATCGGAGCTAAGTCACCCGCCGCCACTCGTTCTTTTACTTGTCCCACTCGCTGCAATCCCAGGTCGACCAGTGCTTCGGCAGCTCGCGTCGAACGACCCGCCGCGACCCAGCTCCAATAGGAATACGCGGCTTCCTGATTGAAAAGCAGCAGTTGTGCTTGGGTGAATGGTTGAGTTGCTTGCCTGGCCAGTGCTGCCTGCATAACTTCGGAACGCCGGTTATCGATGGCTCGGTTCTTTAACAGCGGAACGCCAACTCCTGCGGAGAATTCGCCACCTTCATTGGTTTCTCGTTCTTTAAACCAGGGTTGAAACTTCCCGTCGCCGATCTTGTAGCCGCTGTAGACGTAGCCGCCGCCGTACATGGGTTGGTTCAATTCGACCAACGATCGATAGGTTTTGTAGAAGCCCAGCGGAGCGGCGATGCTGTACGCCTTGGCTGTCAGATCGAATTCGCCCCAGGCGGAAACTTCTTTGCCGGCGGCAATTTGTTGTTCGGCAAAGGCGACTCGCAGTAAAGGATACGACGCTTCTACCGAAGCCGAGTACGTCCGCCAAGGAAAGTAATCGAGGCAGGTCGGGTGTGTCGAATTCCAGACCTTCGGCGAGCCCCAAAAGTCACCAGAACGCAACGTTTCTAAATTTAGCGGCGCTACCGACTCTTCGTTGCCAGGGCTGGAGTCAGGGTTTCCAGCTCCGTTGCCGGTGGCCCGATAACGGAGGCTTGGCTTTCTGGCGTTGGCGGTTCTAGGCGAACAGGCGACAGATTGTCGTCCACCCGAGGTCGGTAGGCTACGGTTTTGATGTCCGAATCGAACTTTTCGCTCAGTGTCTTGTCGCTGGACGACTCGACCAATTCGCCCGAGCGAACCTGGAGAGCGTCGTCGTGTTGCGACAGGCTCGGGCGATGGTTCGCGGCGGAAAATCTGTTGAACGAATCAAGACGATGCTTGACGGTCTGACATCCTGTCAAGGCCAGCCAGGAAAGTCCTAGCATCAGCCATCCTTGGCGTTTCATTTTGGCAACTTCACTTTCGTCTTGTCTTTGTCTTTACTTTTGTCAGCTTTCCCGTCATTTGATTTCATCACCGGCGGGAAGCCATTTAGTTGACGCCAGATTTCAAATCCCAGGGTCACTCGGTTCAGCATCACCCAACCGTTGGCTCGCGCACCCTGTCGCAATGTCGGCCAATCGCCTTCGTGCTCGGGCATACCTGAACGCGAAATTTTCCCGTTCCATCGTCCGTCGGATCGATGGCCACGATTTCACCGCCAAACGTTCCGGCCGCCATTTGCGGAAAGCCCGAAAACTGAATGGCTGGAAATCCTTCGAATTGCAGTCGAACATGATCTCCGGCATTCACCAACGGCGTGTCGTTGCCAGACACCCACAATTCGACGGCGCGTTCGGAAGTATCTGGGACAATCGTGAACAGTTCTTCGCCTTCTTTGACGACTTGAGACTGTTCGTACAAAGGAAGTCGGAAGATCGTGCCGTCTTTGGGTGCCGTAACCACGCGTCGATCCAATTCGCCCAACTTAATCTTTAGATCCGTAATCTCTTTCTGGACCGTTGCCTGTTGTCCTTTGGCATCCTCTAACATGGTGCGCGCGTAGTCGACTTTGATCTGCATTTCACGCTGTTTTTGTTGCAGTTCGTTCTGCTTGGCTGCTAATTCTTTTCCGGCCGCCACGACTTCCTGTTTCGCAGCATTTAGATTCGCCAATTCGACATCCCAGTCCTTCTTGTACTTTTCAAACTCTTTTTCCGGCAGTAGCTTCTTTTCGAAAAGCGTCTTTTGACGTTCATAGTTTTGTCTGGCTTGCAACTCCTTGGCTTCGTAACCCTTCAGCACATCTTGCTTGCCTTGCAGTTTAGCCTGGGCGGCGTCGACTAATTCCTCTGCGGCGGCGACTGCAAAGTCACGCGCGTCCGAATAATCTTCAATCTGTTGCGAATACAAATCTGCCTTGGTGACCGAAGTGGCCAACTTGGTTTCCAGGTCACTTTGCTGAGAATTCAGCTGCGCCACTAAATTCGGAGCGTTCGGCTGCAGTTCCAAAATGAAATCGCCCTTGGATACTCGAGCGCCTTCCTTCAGATTGGGCGCCACAACTGCAATGATGCCCTTCACGGGGGCTGTCACGGTTTGGCGTCGTTCTTGAGGGACGTAGGCAATCACGTTTCCGGTTCCACGAGCTGACTGTTGCCATGGCAAAAGGGACATGGCGGGAATGGTAAGTATCAAAAGGAACAGCAGGATATTGGCAAAGCGGCGAATCGTCCGCGAGGATTGGACGAGCCGAAAGGCAGGAAGTTGGTGGCGAGCCGAACTTACTTCGTTGGTGGTTGTGGTTGTAGAGATAGTTATCGACATGCGGTTGGTACCTATCGAATGAGTTCTAGCGAACGTTACTTTTCTGCGTTATTTGCGGCTGTTTACCTAACACGACAACTTTGTCCATCTTCTCCAGGACTTCAGCACGAACCGACGTGATGGTCATGGTCCAGGGCTGTTTTGGCCTTACCAGGAATTCCAACGTCTTATCCAAGACATCTTGCGGCAGCGAATCGAGCGTACCATCAATGACCAATAATCGAGGTCTTCCAGCTAAAGCGCGTGCTAGCATTAGGCGCAAGGACTGGCTGTGCGTTAGCGGTGAACCGCCCGTTTGCAGCATCGTTTCGAGCCCGTCCGGTAGATCGAGCAGTTCGTTTAGTAAGCCAACTGCTTGCAAGGCTTCGCGAACGTCCCGAGCATCAATTTGACGACGATTCAGGTGAACGTTTTCTGCAATGGTACCGTTGAAAATTTCGATACCTCGTGCCAAGGATACTTCTTCTCGTAGCGAATCGGGCCGTAATTCACGGAGATCCACTTCGTCCAATTCGATATGACCGTCGGCGGTGTTCCGGAGTCCGCACAGCAGATCCACTAGCAAGCTTTTTCCAGAACCGGCCGCGCCCGTGATACCGACTCGTTCGCCCGGAGCGATATCGCAGCTCAAGCCGCTAAGAATTTGATTGGGTCCATAGTGGAACGTGACCGATTCCAGTCTTAGGCGTGCGGGTCCATCGGCTTGAAGGTGGAAAAGCCGATCGTGTTGTTCGACGGGTAGGTCAAAAAGCGCTCCCAACTTGTCGACGCTGGCCATCAAGTCGTAGAAGCTTTCCAAGTATTTTCCGGCCTTTGCGAACGAGCCAACAATGATCATGACAATCAATTCGGCAGCCACTAATTGTCCCAGTGTCAATTCACCGCGAATCACTAGCCAACCGCCTAAGCCCAGCAGTGTAGTGGCCGCAAGCGTTTGTAGCGTAGCGCAAAGATGATTTGTCGCAATAGAATTCGGAAATGTTTCTTACGAGCATTCAAATAGTCGACCGCCAACTTGTCTGCTCGATCTAGCCCGAATTGCGCGCCGCTGTGAAATTTGAATGCCGTGGGATGGCGAATGAGTTCTTCCAGCCAAGCTTCGATGGCATACTTGGTTTTGGATTCCTTGATGGCCGTTTTTACGGCGCCGCGACCCAGGATGAAGATCACAAAGCCAATACAAATCACTAAAACTAGGTCAAAGCCCAACAGAAATGGATGATAGAACGCCAGGACAATCATGCCAATGATCGTCTGCAGGATGACGGTCACTCCGTCCAGCAAAAGCTTGGCGGCCACTTTTTGGACGTTGACGATGTCAAAGAACCGATTGACCAATTCCGGGCCGTACGTGTTATCCAATGCAGTCGATTGAACTCGAGGCAGTCGATAGGCCAAGTCTTCAACCACTCGGATAAACAATCTTCGCTGGATGATTTCCACCACGTAGGTGATCAACGTCTTGATGGCTGCGGCAAATCCCATGAACGTTAGCAGCATGAACGCCAGGACAAAGACGGGCTGCAGATACCGTCCAAAAGCAACGGTGTTGACTAACGCTTCGATGGCAATCGGCGTGGCCAGTGCCAAGACTCCCACTACGATGGAGAATATCAGCACTGCCCATAAGTCACTGCGTTCCGGTTGGATCAATGCCAAGAGTCGCGAGAATGGTGACACGGGGCGAACCGTGGGTTCACTGCTAAAGCGAGACGATGTGTCACAGGGTAAAGCGGGTTGCGCAATCACCCAGCGGTGCGAATCACGTCCATCGAAACGGGCAAATTGGTACAGTGCTTTTGTGGGAATCCATTGTTCATGATCCGCGGATTGTGGTTCGCTTACTCGAACTTGTTTGTTCTTAACTTCCAAAATGGCGAGCCACGACATTCCGCCATTCTCTTCTGCTCGGCTGAGCGCAACAGGAATGCCGCTTTGGACCAGGGTAAGTGCGTCCGCTACCGAACAATCGACGGTGCGAATTCGCAGATTGAGACTTTCGCCCACTTCTACCAACCGGCGTCCCCACGTGGGCCAGTTGTCACCGGGGATGGCACGAGTTGCTTCGGCCAGCGTTCGGGCCGCTAGCGTGCGATCAAATTCCACGTTCGCGCCATTCGCGAATAACTCCAACATGCGAATCGCACCGGCAGCGTAGTCAACGGAATTGCTTTGGGTCATCTTTTGATTCTCGTTCTGTGCAGAATTACCACGCGACGTTTTTTCTAATACCCGCCATTTCCAAACGAACGATTGCCCAGCCGCAAGGAAACGGTTCGGCCAGCTCGACGAATCACGCGACGCAGGACCGATTCGGGGTTATCGTCCGGAACCTGTACGTCCACCTCATCAAAAACGTGGTCTTTGGCTTGGACGCGACACTGACCAACAAACCCACCAGAGCCAGGCCGAACTGACAGCTGAATTCGGTGAATTTGCTGTGAATATTTGGAGAATTCGAATCGAACGCAACGGCGGGCCACGCGGCGCTGGTCAGTCGCCAGCACGTTTAGCGGGTCTAGAATCGTTATGGTCATTATGGGCCTTACAGCGAAATCAGAATCAATTCGTTTCTCTATGCTTATTCATACGGTCCAAATGGCAGTTAGGGATACTAGAATTTTCGTGCAGTATACTTAGAAAAAAACTAATCATGAAAAAAACGGTGATGAACGAGGGAATAGGATGGATTGGCTGAACTATCATCATTTGCTGTATTTCTGGATGGTTGCCAAAGAGGGGAGCATTGCCAAGGCGTGCGAACAGCTCCATTTGTCTCAGCCGACTGTCAGCAGCCAAATCAAGAAGTTGGAGAAGTCTTTGAATGTGGACTTGTTTGACCGGACGGCTCGATCCATGATCTTGTCCGAAGCCGGGCACACCGTGTTTCGTTACGCCGATGAAATTTTTTCGTTAGGAAGCGAATTGCAAGATGTGGTTTTGGGGCGGCCGGTGGAAGGTCGGCTCAAGTTGACGGTAGGCATTCCCGACGTGTTGCCGAAGCTGGTCGTGTATCGGTTGTTAAAGCCGGCGCTATCGTTGCCGGAACCGGTGCAACTGGTTTCTTTTGAAGGAAAGTTAGAGCACTTGTTGGCAGATCTGGCGAGTCACCAGTTGGATGTGGTACTGACTGAATCGCCGTTGGCGGCCAATAGTCGAGTCCGCGCGTTTTCGCACTTCTTGGGCGGGTGTGGCATTTCGTTTTTTGCAACGGCCAAACTAGCGAAACGGCTGTCGCGTGGTTTTCCGTATTCGACGAAGCTCGATGTTGCTGCCAACTCAAGAATACGTCTTTGCGACGATCGCTGGTACACTGGTTTGACCAAATAGAATTCGGCCCATCACGGTGCATGAATTTGAAGACAGCGCGTTGTTAAAAGTGTTTGGACAAGCCGGAGAAGGTGTGTTTTGTTCGCCTTCTGCGATTGAAGACGAGGTTTGTCGGCAATACAACGTAAAATTGGTTGGTCGGACGAATGACATCCAAGAAAAATTCTATGCGGTGTCGGTAGAGCGAAGACTCAAGCATCCGGCCGTGGTGGCGATTTCGCAGGCAGCCAAAAACGAACTCTTTCTCACTACGTAAACTTCGCAATAGCGTTTTTCAAAGATGGTCAAGCGAACCAATCAACTTTCCACCTGGATCATGGCTGGCCTGTTCAGTGGCATCGCGATCGGTCTGTTTCTGGGGGATTTGTGCGAACCGCTGAAGATTGTGGGAGATGCCTTTGTTGGATTGCTGCGAATGGCGGTCTTGCCCTATATCGTCGTCGCGTTAATTGCCGGTTTTGGGCGAATGACCTTGCTGCAAAGTCGGCGAGTTGCTTGGTGCGGCGGATTGGTCTTGTTGGTTTTGTGGGCCATTGGGCTGTTGAGTGTCTATATCTTGCCGCATAGTTTTCCCACCTGGAATACGGGATCTTTCTTTAGTGCCTCGTTGCTGGAGCCACAAGAATCGGTCGATTTTGTTAGCTTGTTTGTTCCGGCGAATGTGTTCCGAGCATTAGCGGAGGACTACATTCCGGCGGTTGTGTTGTTTAGTGTGGCATTAGGATTAGCCATTGGCAGCTTGCCGAACCGCGAATTGTTAGTGACACAGTTGGACCTGCTGAGCCAAGCGTTGACTCGCGTTAGCGCGTGGGTCGTGAACCTAACGCCCGTAGGGATTTTTGCCATCTCGGCTCACGCTGCTGGTACGATGTCGTGGGCGGAAACCAGCCGATTGCAGGCCTACTTGGTGACGTACACGGTTGGCACGGTGGTGATTTCCCTGGGTGTATTGCCGGCGCTGATTTGTAGCGTGACGGATTATTCGTATCGAGAAATCATGCGTGTGACGCGTGATGCAATGCTGACCGCCTTTGCCACCGGGAAACTACTGGTTGTATTGCCGATCTTGATTTCGCAGACCAGTCGACTTGTCCGCGAAAAACATGATTCGCAAAACGCTCTTGGCAACCCAGGTAGATTTGATGCGAATCAAGTAGATGCGTTGTTAACCACGGCCTATCCGTTTCCGCATATCGGTAAATTGATGGGCATGCTGTTCATTCCCTTTGCCGCATGGTTTTTGGGACGTCCAATGGCGGACAGCGAATATCCGGGGTACTTGGTCGTAGGGTTATTCAGCTATTTCGGAGGTCCGTTGGTGGCCACACCCGCTTTGCTAGACCAGATGCATCTGCCGCATGACATGTTTCAACTGTTTTTGGTTTCCGGAATTTATTGCGGTCGACTGGGAGACGTTGTGGGCGTCATGCATTTGACGGCGTTCACGCTGATCACTTCCACGGCCTTGGATGGCCGACTAAAGTTGTCATATTGGCAAGCAGCTCAGTGGGGCGTGTTGACCGTATTGATCTTTTTGGTGTTTTCCATTGGACTGCGGCTAACGTTGAAGCAAACGGTGGCCAACATGGAGGATCGAGAAGATCTGATTGCGAATCTGCAGTTACTGGAACAGCCCGTCCCAGCCAAAATCTCCAAGCAAGCCAGTCCGAATCCATCGCCACTGCAACCCGGCGAGTCTTTGCTGCGGCGTATTCGGCGTCGCGACGTGATTCGGATCGGCTACAACTCGGACAAGCTGCCATTCGCCTACTTCAATATTCGCGGCGAATTGGTGGGGCTGGACATCAATATGGCACACGTGTTGGCTCGTGACTTAGGTGTGAGTATCGAATTCGTGCCGTACGACTCCGAGCAACTCCGCCGGCAGATTGCCGACGATTGTTTTGACGTGGTCATGTCTGGGTTGGTGGGAACGTTGGACCGATCCGTAGCCATTCCGCATACAACTTCCTATTTGGATGTGACGTTGGGTCTGGTGGCGGAAGACTTTCGCGCCAGTGATTTTCGGACGCTGCAACAGATGCGAACTCTGCGAGACCTGCAAATCGGATACGTGGATATCAGTCGCAGTACGCTGGATCAGTATCGCAAAGTCCTGCCGGACGCCGAATTTTATTCGATCAGCGAAAGCTACCGTTTCTTTGAATCCACCAATCAACTTGGTTTAGACGCCTTGCTTATCAATGCGGAAAGCGGTTCGGCCTACACGCTGTTCTATCCGAGTTTTGAAGTCATCATTCCGCAAGACCTGAAGATATCTATGCCGTTGTTTTACGCGATTGGAAATCGCGATGCGGAAATGCGAGAATTCTTAGATCACTGGATCCATTTGCGCACCAAGGACGGCACCTATCGCGTCAATTATGAATACTGGGTATTGGGAAAAAGCCAACGTCCGGCCCAGCGACGTTGGAGTGTTATCCGCAACGTGCTGGGCTGGGTGCCGTAATGCTAATCTAGGCTTATGCTAAGCCAAACGCCTTGTCCATGTTGGCGGATACTTCGGCCAGTCGATCGGGACCTCCGCCACCGACTTCCGCCGCAACCCAACCGGTATATTGGATATCGGCAAGCGCTTGACGAACTTCGTTCCAGCGAATGTCACCTTCGCCAATTTTCGTGAACTTGTTTTCTGCTCGAGAAAATCCTTTGACGTCCAGCTTTACAATTCGTTTGCCTAAATCGCGAATCCACTGAGCTGGATCGCCATACTTCCAATGATTGCCGATGTCAAATTGCATGCCTACCCACGGCGAATTCAATTCGTCTACATACTTGACAAATTTGGCGGCGGTTTGATTGTCGGGGCCGTCGTGAACGTATAGAAACTTGTTCCAGACATTTTCGATGGCAATGTAAATACCCAGTTCCGCAGCTAGCGGCAACGCTTTAGCAATGTTTTCAATGGAACGAGGCCAGATTTCTTCTTCCGGTCCATCATCTCCATGTCCAACCACCAACAGCACCGTGTGACCGCCTACGGCGTGCGTGTCACGAATGGCGGTCTTCAGGTCTGCCAATGCCTTGGCTCGTTGTGCCGCATCGGGGCTGGTGTGACGAATCTGCCAATGCGTGGAACAGACCGAACCATCCACCGGAAAGCCGGATTCGGCAATGGCTTTTTGTGTTGCTGCTACGTCCATTCCCGGCGCGTCCATTTCAATGCCGTCGAATCCAGCTGCCTGAGCGGCTTTGAATTTGTCGGTCAAGGATCCCGGTACGTTGACCATGCCGATCTTCAGCGTCTTGTAAAGTCGACGTTTTGCTGAAACTTCATCTGCTCGCGCGAGCAGTGCTGGCGCGAGGCTCGAGGCGCCGACGACCCGCAAAAAGTGACGGCGATTCTCCAGCATGCGAAACATGTCATTTCTCCTGAGAAGGCACATTGATTTGATTTGCTGGTACGATTCCAGCTGGGGCATATTCGTAAGAGTGGCCCATTGTAGCATCATTCGAATTCTCGCAACATTCACTGTGTTTCAATTGATTGCGGATTCATCTTGGCGGCGAAACGGTGTGCGAGTATCCTTCGGCACCTTGGCTTTTCTGAGCGTGTTACATCCGAATAGGGTTTGGTTACGTGATTCGACTGCAAGCATTCTGTTTGTTTCAGCTGCTCCTGTTGACGGGCTGTCAGGGAGGTTATTTGCCGTATGTGGGGCGAGCTCCCGTGCGAATTCCACCTCCGGCAACGGGCGCAGCCAATGCCAACGATCCCTACTATCGTCCCAATGGCACTGCCAGTCTCTCTAATTCGAATCGAACCCCTGCCTATACGGCTCGGCAACAAGCCCGTTTCACTTCGGAAGAGAAAGCGAATGATCCGGCCTATCGAGGTGCGGACGTACGGTCGTCTGAACGACAGCCAACCTACCGAAACGACTTGCCCTGGCGTTCACCCGACATCAATGGAGTTGTGCCTGCTTCGGCCACAGAATCGGGACAGCCGAGACCTCAATTTGGTCAAGGTGCAAACGTGTTGCCAAATCAATCAACCTCTGCCGTATCGAATCGGTATGCCGCGTCCAATGCTGTACCTACGCAATCTGCCAACTTGCGCTCCAGCTCAATGCACTATCTTGCTCCCACGCCGGAAGGGAATCTGCAGGCGTATCAACGAGTGGCGTCGGACGCGCGCTTTTCCGGTTGGCAAGCGCAGCGAGACCTTTATCGATAGCGCCGACTGGCCCAGTCAGCCGAGCATATATTGGACCAGTGGACGTTCGTTGAGCTAGAAGCGAATTGCAAACATGATCATGAACAGCATGCTGGCCACGACAAACGCGCCGCGCATCTTTCGCTCGTCTGGACGGCATTGAGCGGCACCCATCACCATAAAAAGATTGCCGAAACCCAAGACGGGCACAATCAAATAAAGTGATATGGCAAACAGCATCAGCCCCATGTTGCGGAGATTGCGGACAAACGCGTTGTGCCATGGGGCAAGAAACAGCACGGCCAAAATGCCTTCCACAATGATGGTCCACCAGGTCATGAACCACGCCACACCGCCCAATTGTTCTGGGTACTGTAAGGCTGCGGTTGTGTTGGTGACACCTAGACTGCGAAGCGAAGTGAGCGCATTCAGGTTGTGAGCTGTTTGCGCTGTCGTCAGGCCTGTGATTGGCTGCGTAATCCCTTCTCGGAAGCGGTAGTCAAATAGCAGCTTATAGTGCATTAGTTCGTTCGAATAGAATTCGGGCGACCACACCTTCAAAGAAGGCAAAGGCAAACGTCAAGCCGATCAGCAGACGCGCGTTCACCAGAAGCGTCATTTTTGGTTCGGTCCCCAGAAACTGAGCCCGACGGCGGCTGCCCAGTAGACGGCCAAGTAGATATGGTCTTCATGTTGATACCAGCGGAAAAGTAAAAACGGTGTCCACAATGCGACCAGGGATAGCCAGAACCGGTGTGACCGTCGCCACGACCGGGACGTAAACACGCACGCCATCGCAGCGCCGGATAGAAAACGTTCTGGCCACAGGTGAGAATCAATCAGCAATACCGCGCACGTCAGGATTGCTACGACGTCTCGGGAATCCCAGCGGCGAATTCGCGGTACGTCGGTTTGATCTTGCAGCTTGGCTTCTTGGACGGACAACGCCAGATTCATCGGTTCGCTCCCGGAGGAAGTTCCATGCGGATAGTATTTTTCGGTTCGACAACAAGTTGGCGGTTTGGCAAGTCGATTCGCAACGCCCATAACTCGATGCGAACGGCATCTGCCATGTCTATCCGTTCAACGTCCGTGTCGGCTGACTTGGGCTGTGACGTTGATGCCATGCGTGTCGTTAACTTGGATTCGGCAGTCAGGTGTTGTTGGTACTGCCGAGCCAGCCGTTCTAGGTTGGCGTCGCTAGGGGTAATTCGAGCGAATAGATGAGGCTTCTCGAGTTCGGTCGGCAAACGAACGGCTTGTTGGCTATTGGGCTTTTCCAAGTAGACTCGGTAAAACCGCGAACCATGGTAGTCAACAGTGGAAAACATTCCAAAGCCACAACCGGTACCCCACGAAGAACGATCTTGAAGGGCAAATTGGCAGCAGTGAATGGTGGCCACCGCTGTTAAAACCAAGCTTGCGGCATATCGCCGTACAAACGTTATCATTGCTACGATCATTCCTCAAAACGGGAAAGGTGAGTCTCTGTAGCAAAGATAGGTTGCGGATTGCCCGAGTTTTCAAATCGATGCGCGATTCAAGCGGTAAAAGTCGACCAGGCTGCGCGAACCATGTTTTGGAATTCGACCATCTTTTTGACGGGAGCGAACACAAACGAGTTGGCCGTTGGTGACGTTACCCACATCGCGCGAATGGACCGTCGACCGGTTGCCGAACTCCTAGCGGAACGGCTGAAGGCCGGCTGCTTGGTAATCGGCGGCGCAGCAGCTGGTTCGAAGACGCCAAGTGAATGATTCGAGTGCTAAAAGTCGACTCGAATGGCTTCGCACAAGAACCGTACCAGCAATGACGCTTTCTTGGCTTTGGCGGCCAGCGTCTTGACCAAAGATGCAGACAGTAGATCGTCTACTTCGACCGAACTAATGGCGATAAAATCTTTGCGTTTGATATCGTCTATCAACGCGTGGTCTGGTTCAAAGTCGCGAGGAGCTCGTTGCAGCGAATCGCCGGAAAGTTCCCATTCGTTTCGGAACGATCGACTCTGAACGGCCTTCTTCCAGTCGTCTGGATAGTCGACAATTTCTTCGCGAATGCGCCGCGTGGTCGGGCCGTCGGGATGCCAAATCCCGGCACCAAAGAAAACTTGCTCCGGTTCAATGTGCAAGTAAAACCCCGGGCAATGGACGTCTTTGCCTGTTTCATGGCGAAACTGAATGCCAATGTTGGTCTTGTACGGTCGCTTGTCGTTGGCAAAACGAGTGTCTCGGTAAATCCGCATCAGCGAACCGCCGACCTTCTTGGGCACAGCTACAAAATGCGGTGAAATTTTCTGCAGTGGTTTTTCAAACGCAGCAATAAACGCCAACGCAGGCCCAACCACGTCTGCCTCGTAGCGAGCCTTATTGGCTTGAAACCAATCGCGATGGTTGTTCCGCCCAAGTTCGTCCAAAAAATGCAATGTTTGCAAAGAGAATCCGTCGAAAGACATTGACACCTGGCCGACCTCCTTTTCCATAGGGTTGCTGCGAAGTAAATCGAATCAATCGGCTTTTGACAAGAAGCGATTGTCAAACGCATCGCTGGCTGAAACCGCAGTGACCAAGCCTAATTCGCGAAGTTGATGTTCCAAAGTGGTCCAGCGTTCCGTAGTCATCTTGCCAAGTTCCGTTTTCGCAAATCCATCCGGCAAACAAAGCTTTCGAATCGGCGGAACTGCCTTACTGAGAAAATCGATCTCCATAGCCGGATTGTCTTGATGGATCAGTCTATTTGCCGCTTCCGGCGAATCCAAATACGCTTGCCAGCCACGTTGAACCGCCTGCGTGACTTGGCGAACCAATTCAGGCTGCGAATCAATCCAATGTTCGTTCACAATCAAACAACTGCTGTACGGGTTGAAGCCGATTTCAGAAACCATCAAGTTGGTTGTTTCTACATTGTCTTTGCCAACACCAGCGGTTCGGAAAAGACGTATCCCTGTTGGGCGTAATTGGGATCATTCAAGAACGGCGCAAACTACCCGTATAAGATGCCACGGTCACGCCACTCAAATCCAGATGCTTTTCCAGATACTTGACAAACGTTTTGCCTGCACCAACGGCCAGCGTGACATTTTTCAGATCATGCAAAGAAGTAATGCCGGATGAGTTGCGAACAATAATACACCGAGGACTATCCTGCATGGCGGCCAGCACTGCTCTGATGGGCATCCCCACTTCTCGTCCCGTCAGTACTTGATCCGCGTTGGCCACACCAAAAATCGGTGTTTGAGCGTCGGCCACTTTTTGCAAGACTGGAGAATTGGGACCGCCCGGGGTGAGCGTCACTTCCAGGCCGGCATCTTCAAAAAAGCCCAACGCTTGAGCCGCATAAAATCCGCCGTGCTGTGCGTCGGGAATCCAATTCAGAGCGATCTCCACTTGGATCTTGCCGTCGACGGATTGTGGAACCGAAGGTTTTTTCGAACTGCAACCGGCGAAAGCAATCGAGAACAACACGAAAAATCCGAATCGTACAACTCGCGGCATCACAATATTCTTGGCCTTGTGCAACATTCGATCTGATGTTGTCTTCGATTCGGTTCGAACCATCAAGTTATCCAATCAGCTCTGGAATGAGATTGCCATGTACGTCTGTCAAGCGGAACCAGCGGCCTTGGTATTTGAATGTCAATTGTTCATGATCCAAGCCCAGTTGATGCAACAATGTAGCGTGCAGATCATGAACGGAAACTCCGTTGGCTGCCACATTGTAGCCAAATTCGTCGGTCTGACCGTAACTGGTGCCCGGTTTGAAGCCGCCGCCGGCGATCCACATGGTAAAGCAACGAGGATGGTGGTCGCGGCCAAAGCTGCTCTTGGTGAGTTTGCCTTGGCAATAGTTGGTTCGACCAAATTCGCCTCCCCAGATTACCAGCGTTTCATCCAACAAGCCTCGTCGCTTCAGGTCATTCACCAACGCGGCCGCGGGCTGGTCGGTTTCATTGCATTGCGTGCGAATGCCACCTTCCAAACCGCCGTGTTGATCCCAACCAGGATGATACAGTTGAACGAAGCGGACGCCTCGTTCTGAAAGACGTCTCGCCAACAAACAATTGGCGGCAAATGAACCCGCGTTCTTGGCGTCGGGACCGTATTCTTCGAAAACATATTCTGGTTCGTCAGAAAAATCGGCCACTTCCGGAATGGAACTCTGCATGCGAAACGCCAGTTCGTATTGAGCAATCTTCGTCTCGATCTCGCGATCACCCGTCTTGGCCAATTGCAGCTGATGCAATTCGTTCAAGCGATCCAGCATCATGCGACGACTTTGCGAATCAACACCTGTCGGATTGCTCAGATACAACACGGGATCTTCGCCCGAACGAAATCGCACGCCTTGATATTTCGACGGCAAAAAGCCGCTGCCCCACAAACGCGAAACCAACGGTTGGCCGCCTTTGTTTTTGGTGACCAACACCACAAACGCCGGTAGATCTTGATTGTCGGTCCCCAAACCGTAATCCAACCACGCTCCCATGCTGGGACGACCGGGAAAGGGCGAACCGGTTTGCATAAACGTCACGCCGGGACCGTGATTAATGGCGTCGGTATGCATCGACTTGATGAAGCACAGTTCGTCCGCTACTTTGGCCGTATGCGGCAAGATGTCGCTGACCCAGGCTCCTGATTCGCCGTACTGAGCAAACTTGAACGGCGTACCGGCCAACGGCAAACTGGCTTGGTTCCCCGACATGGCGGTCAACCGCTGCATGCCTCGTACACTGGCCGGCAATTCTTGTCCGTGGCGTTCGTTTAGCAGTGGCTTGTAGTCGAACAGGTCCATCTGCGCCGGCCCGCCACTTTGAAATAGAAAGATGACTCGCTTGGCTTTGGCGGCAAAATGCGGCTGTTTGGCCGAAGCAGATTGGTTGCTGCTTTCCTGTGCCAATAGCTGCGATGCGGCCAATCCGCCCAGTCCCATGCCAAATGATTGCAGGATTTGGCGGCGACTCCAGCCGGCCGTGGAAACAAAATTGGAACAATAATGCTTTCGTTCCATGGAAATTTCGCTTTCTGGTTGGGTTACCGTTTGATCACGCATTCATCAAAATTCAACATGGCCGATACCACGACCGTAGCAGCGGCCAACGTCGTGGATTCCACATTCGATTCGGTCTTGGTGTCACCCAATTGTAAGAACGTATTGGCCTGATCGGACCGATCTTGGAAGTGCTGACGTTGTTCGTCGAACATCCGTCGCAAAATCTGCAATTCGGTATCGTCCGCTTGGCGACTGGTGGTTCGCACAAAAAGTTCTTGCAGCCAATCATTCGAATCCACATCCTTGTCTTGCAGCAGAGATGCGGCCAGCGTTCGAGATGCTTCGATCTGCAGCGGGTCGTTCAATAGCACCAAGGCTTGTAGAGGCGACGCGGTACGTTCTCGTTTCACAGAACAGACGTCACGTTTCGAGGCGTCCAGCGTCATCATGGCCGGAGCGGGTGCGGTGCGTTTCCAGTAGGTGTATAGGCTGCGACGATACAGTCCTTCGCCTTTGTCTGGATCGACTGGCTTGAACGACTCCTTCACTTCATAAGGGCGAACCGGCGGTCCACCAATTTTGTCCACCAGCAAACCGCTAACGCACAATGCGTTGTCCCGAATCATCTCGGCGGACAGCCGATAACTGGGGCCTCGAGCCAACCAGCGATTTTCCGGATCCTTTTGGTATGAAGCGGCCGATACGTTAGCCGACTGCTGATAAGCCGCGGACGATACAATCAAACGCAGCGTTCGTTTTACGTCCCAACCGTTCTCCATCAGATCCGCTGCCAACCAATCCAGCAACAGCGGGTGGGATGGCGGTTGGCCTTGGCTGCCAAAATCTTCCGGAGTTCTGACAAGACCTTGACCAAAGCATTGTTGCCACAAGCGGTTCACGGTAACTCTGGCAAATAGCGGATTGTCAGGCGATGTGAGCCATTGCGCTAGGCCCAATCGATTGTGGGGCGCATCGGCCGGAAATTCAGGCAAAAAGGCCGGCGTTTGGGGTTGGACTTCTTCGCCCGGCGCGTCATACGCTCCTCGTTTCAAGAAATACGTCGGCCTCCGCTGGTTCAATTCGGCCATGACCATGATTTCTGTCAAACCGTCCTGGAATTCACAAAAAGCTTTGCGAACTTCGTGAAGCTTAGCGGTCTGTTCGGCGACTTCCGGTGCCATGTTCAGACGATAGTGCTCCAGCAACAACGAATCAGCCACGGGCGACTGCGCAACTTGGTCCGCTAAATTCGCAGCGACCGAACGCAAGTCCGCACTTTCCTCTAATCCCTGATGCAGCGCAGCGATTTCCAGCGCTGACAACTGTTTGTCATAGACGGAAAACTCATCGATTTGACCCTGACTGAATCCTCGGTCTCGAAACCGTTCGCCAATATGGATCGTATCGCCTCCGCCACCTGTGATATTCTTGTAAAGGTTGTCTCGGACGATACGGGTCTCCGCTTGCTTGCTGTTCACCCACAGTTGCAATCCGTTGGCGGAACTGGAGCCGTCGTACACCACGGCCACATGCGTCAAGCGTTCAGCGGAACGGGATTGACGGCCTGCACGGTCAACGCATTGCCAGGCATGAAATGGACCAGCGTACGGTTAGCTTGCCGTTTTCGATCAGCAATTCGTAACCTCGGCTGGCCGCATCCGTCCAAGCTCGCGAGCGATGAAACACGACCACTCGTTCAAATTCCTTGGGCATACCATCCAGAAAGCCACAAGCGCGAGCTGAAATCGCCGGAAATTGCCCGCTTTGACGTCAATGCCATCGTCACCTGTCAGTTGCACTGCGTGGCCGACCTTTCCGGCCACGCACGCTTGATTGGCACCTTGGTTTTCTTCTTCGAACGCAAGCTTGGCGACTGGTTTGGCGACGAACGGAATGGTTGCGTTTTGTTCGGACCATTGGTGGAATTCGGTTCGCAGCGAATCGGACGACGCCAGTTGCTTGACGTTGTCTTCTTGCTTGGCGACCTCACTTGCGAGACGACGTTTTGTTTCCTTTTGGTTGTCGTCCATGAGTCGCAGTGTCGGAGTTGGAATCGATTCCGTGAAATAGGAATACAAACCAGCTTCATCAATGTTGTTGAAATACGCGAATAGTTGGTAATACTCTTTTTGAGTGAACGGATCGTATTTATGGTCGTGACACCGAGCACACTCCATGGTCAGGCCCAGAAACGCGGTGGCAAACGTATGATTGCGATCCGCCACATATTCCGTTCGAAATTCCTCCGGCACGCTGCCTCCTTCCACTTTTTGCGGATGCAAGCGGCAAAATGTGGTGGCCAAAATGTCGTCGTCCGATGCGTCGGGAAGCAAATCACCTGCCAACTGCAGTGTCACAAACTTGTCATACGGCATGTTCTGATTAAACGCGCGAATCACCCAATCTCGCCAAGGCCAGACAAAACGGTCTCGATCCACCTGATAGCCATAGGAATCGGAATACCGAGCCACATCCAGCCAGTCCACAGCCATCCGTTCACCGTACGCTTCCTTCTGCAGGAAGTGATCTACCAAGCGAACGTAGGCGTCGGGCGATTCGTCGTCCAGGAACGACTTGATTTCATCCGGCGAAGGCGGCAAACCGGTCAGGTCAAAGCTCAGACGACGAATCAGCTTTTCCTTGCTGGCCCGAGGAGACGGCTGCAAGTCATGTTCTACCAAGCGTTGACCAATAAAGCGGTCAATAGGATTATTGGCTTCGGTCATCGATTGCCAATTCAAGTTGTGTGATGCGGGCAGCGACGGCGATTCAATTTTTCGAAACGCCCAATGTTGTTCGTAAGGAGCACCATTGGCTACCCATTGTTTCAGCAGGTCGATTTCTTGTGAAGTCAGCCTTGTCTTGCTGGCAGGCGGCGGCATGCGAAGGTCAGGGTCGTCACTTAAGATGCGACCGATCAACTCGGTGTCTTCGGGCGATTCTCCGTCCAAGACATATTCCGCCGAATCGCGTTGGTCCAGCCTCAGGTCGGCTTTGCGCGACGTTTCATCGGGACCGTGGCAGCGATAACATTTGTCCGAAAGTATAGGGCGAATGTCTTCGGCAAAATCAACGGCCTGGACCGTTCGAAAACAGGACAGAAGAACAAGCAAGCACGCTGTCAAAAAGTATCTGAGCATCATGGAACGACCGACCATGCAATGGGAAGGATTGATTTAGGGCGAGAATCCCATTGTAGCGTATTTGATCGCGATCCAGTACCAATTGCCGGCCAATTTTCATCGAGCTGTTATCGCTGTGCGGCTTGGCACAAAGCGCGGCTTGGCGGCTGGATTTTCTAGTCGTCCATGCGAGGCGAACGTCGATTTTGTTTCTTTTGAGACGTTTGGCGTTTCTGGTCCATGCGTCGACGTTGACTACCTTTGGTTGGTTTGGTCGCCTTGCGAACCGTCGGAGCCTCGGCCACTTCCAGCACCATCAGTCGGAGTTTGGCCAGACAATCCGCCACGTTTTTTCCTCGATCACGAAACCGTTGGCTGGTGATGATCAATTCACCATTTTGGTTGATGCGGCGATGAAACTTGGACCGAAAGCGTTCCTTGACGTCATCCGGAAGCGTCGAATTCCACGTTATGTTCCACTTCATCACCGCTTTGGAATTCACCTTATTCACGTTCTGACCGCCAGGCCCGCCCGAACGAACAAAATCGAATTCCAATTCGCGTAACGGGATTTGCAGTTGGTCATTGATGGTCAGCATGTTTTTGAATTCGCAGAAGTTCAGATAGGATTGAAAACAGTTCTCGGTCCCATGTCTCGATGATATTGCAAAAAGAACGTTCTCGAAAGACTCGTGGGTTGTCTGCATGCCGAACCGACCGAAATTTTCAAGAGCCTATCCTCTTTATCATGGGCCGAGACGCCTTCTGGGCAGTCGGCCTGCTCCCCGAGACGCCGGCGTCGGTTTCGATTCACCGGCACCCGCAAGCGTCTTGGCTTGCTTGACTAGTTCTACGAATTCGGTTCGATACACATCGTCGATATTTCGGCTACCTTCGACTGCCAATTCCAACACGCTGTCCCACGTGGCATTGCCTTTGAACTTGGAATCTCGCAACATCATCCCGAACGAAGCCACTGCCGCGGCAAAACGATAGTCGGTCGAAGATTGGGCGTAATCCTTTCCGCTATCCGTGATCGGAAACGACAGCAGCTTGCTGGTGTCGCCGTCAGGCTGTTTGTAGCGAATCTTCAGTGTCAATAGTTCTCCGCTGTCGGTCGCGGCAGGAGCCGGAGCCGGTTTTTGTTGGTACTTCAATTCGTCAATGGGCGGAACGTTTACATCCGAATGGGCGCCGGCGGGAATGATTTCGTACAGCGCAGTTACTGTATGTCCCGCGCCGATTTCGCCCGCGTCTTTCGTGTCGTCATTGAAGTCTTGCGCGGCCAGGATGCGATTTTCATAACCGATCAGCCGATACGCGGAAACTTCCTGCGGATTGAATTCAATCTGGATCTTCACGTCCTTGGCAATGGTGACTAACGTGCCTGTCAGCTGTTCCACAAATGCCTTCTTGGCTTCTCGTTCGTTGTCAATGAACCCGTAGTTGCCGTTCCCTTTGTTAGAAATCTGTTCCAACATGGAATCATTGTGATTGCCCATGCCAAAACCAAAGACAGACAGGAACACGCCAGTCTTGGCGTTCTGTTCGGCCAGTCTCACCAGTTCGTCCGTTCCTGTGGTGCCTACATTAAAGTCGCCGTCCGTGCACAGGATCACTCGATTACTTCCTCCCTTGATAAAGTGATCCAGAGCCGTTTGATAGGCCAGTCGAATTCCTTCTCCACCATTCGTCGAACCACCGGCGTGTAATTCGTCCAGAGCAGCCAAAATCTGCGGCTTTTGATCGGCAGTCGTCGAATCCAACACCAAACCCGCGGCACCGGCGTACACCACGATGGCCACTCGGTCATTTTCGCCCAACTGATTGACCAGCAGCTTCATCGACTTCTTCAGCAACGGCAGTTTGTTGGGTTGGTCCATTGATCCCGAAACGTCCAGCAAGAAAACCAAATTGGTCGCCGGCCGCTCGTCCGCAGGATACTGCTTGCCTTGCAAGCCGATGCGAACCAAGCGATGCTCTGGCTTCCACGGACACGACGCGATTTCCATGTTGGACGAAAACGGATCGTCCGTCGTTGGCGAATCATATCGATAGGAAAAGTAGTTGATCAACTCTTCAATGCGAACTGCGTCTGGTCGAGGCAGCTGTTTTGATTCCAACAAGTACTGACGAACCTTGGCGTACGACGCGGTATCGACGTCAATGGAAAATGTCGACAGAGGCGAATCGGTGACTTTCTGAAATTCGTTTTCATAAATCGGTTCGAACTGGTCTCCGGAAAAATCAGGGCCAATGCCTTCGTCTGTGGGCAGATTGATTCCCCTGTGATGACGAAGATCAATGCGAAATCGCCGACCGGCTCGCATCGGCTCGTTCGAACGCAGCGCCAACGAACTTTCTGGAACGGGTTGTTCAGCTGAGTATTGATCGTTGGCGAAATACTCTTTTGCGTTTTGGCTTTAGGCTACATCGCCAGCGACGGGCGAACTGGGTTTGCCGGTCGCGCCACTAACTTGCTTGGGCAGTTTAACGTAGGTTCCGGTGACGAGATTGTCGGCGGGGACGATTACGGGACGAGACGGTGGCGACGTCGTCTGTTGAGCGAGTCGATTTTCCGTAGCCGGCGCCTTGCTTTCCACCAATGACTCGCCCAGCATTCGTTCTTCTTCTTTGATAATAATCCGAGGCGTGACCATCAGCATGTCTACCGACTCGATCCCATCCAGATCTCGATCCAGATTCTGGTCTTGGACTTCGGACGTGTCGGAAACCACTGCGGAAAGGTTTGACGCGAATTCTGTGACTCGGCCTTCTCCAGTGAGTTTCACCCACGTTTCGGAGTCAGTTGTTTCCGTGATGATGTCCGTCATTTCACCAAACTTGTTGTTTAGCGATTCGCTTTCCTTTGGCGAAACGTCCTGCGCAACTGATCGCTCGGTCGATTTCTTGTCACGGACCGTCGATTCGTCTGTTGGATTGCGTTCGTAAATCAGTTCGGTCCCTGACGTCAGTTTGTCATTCTGCTGCAGCGTCACGTCGCGTCGATTCTGCCACTGGACCGCGGCCATGCTGACGGATAGCAACACAATTGCCGCAATGGTCAGGATGGCAAACCAAGTTCGCGGCGAACCATTCCGATTGTCTACCGTC
Organism: Pirellulaceae bacterium; assembly: GCA_041399205.1. Classification (GTDB taxonomy): domain Bacteria; phylum Planctomycetota; class Planctomycetia; order Pirellulales; family Pirellulaceae; genus JAGQOZ01. Next base: position 40,141 of record JAWKTK010000028.1, read on the forward strand.
AAATCTGGCGATGGCACCGCCGCTTCCAATGACGCAATTTGCCCGGTGGCATCGTTGTTCGAATGAAACGCGGAGGTTTCTTCGGCAAAGGCGGATTCCAAACGAACAATCGTGGCGCGAACTTCGTCGACGGCGGTTCGCAACTCCGCCGACGTCGACAACGCTTGTTCGAATGCCGTTCGCTGATCGTCATCAAGTTCATTCAGCACGTAGGCGGTGATCTGTGGATCGTCAGGGTGAATCTTGGACATGGTCAGTTGCTCGCTATACAGGATAGGACGTTGATTTCTTATTACCTAGACGGAGACCGTTTGTAGTCCCGGCTTTAGCCGGAATGATTTTGGACCGGCTAACGCCGGAACTACGAACATGCTTTCCGCTTTCAATACGGCTTGAGGTCACGTCAGCTTTGTGCGTAGAGTTTTCAGTCCGACATGCAGCAAATAGCCGACGTTGGTAACGGACAAGTTGGTGATTTCCGCAATCTGTTGATAGTTCAGGCCGTGTTCAATCCGCAAACGAATCACTTCCTGTTGATTTTCCGAAAGCTGTGCCAACGCCGATAATGCCTTGGCGGCTTCTTCGCGCAGAGACATATTCTGTTCCGGCAATGCCGCCGCGGATGTTGTGGCATCTAATTCAGGCGAACCGGTGTGATTCATCCGTCGCTCCTTTCTTTGAACGTCGAGTGCTCGATTTCGGCAAACTCGATAAAGCCACGCCGCCACAATCGGGCGAATCCGTTCTTGGTCTTCGTGGCATAACTTCAGAAACGTATCTTGAACAATGTCATGCGCTGTTTGCGTATCGCCAACAATCCGCCGCGCGTACCGCACCAGGCGATCCTGGTACTGTTCGACAATCTGTGTTACCCATTGGTGATTCGTGCTGGCACTAGGAATCGGCATTACGTGCGAATTCTGTCTGGGGCTTGTTTCGTGTCTGCTCGTTCGGTCACTTGATTGCGGCAACGATCACTTGTTCATTCGTCCGTTGAGCGCGGTACTTCGTGGCGAAGATACTGTTTCCAAGTGATGACGGTTTGGTCTTCGTTAGGACCACGAGTAATCACGATGGTGGTCGATGAGTTTTTCGAATTCACCAAAATGGTATGAAACGCGAAAGGACGGTTTTCCGATTCATCACTGAACATGACAGACCGTCCCGTGCCGGCAGCGAGTCCCAGGTTGTCGTCATCGTCGGGTTCACGAGTCAATAGGTTGCGATAAAACGTCAGCACTTTGTCAACTGGATCGGGCGTTGTCATGGTTGTCTTCAGGATGGACGAAGGTACGGTCCGCTTTCCACTGGAATCGACCGTCGCGGCGTCGGCCATTTCAGATTTGCCAATTTCTGCGTCGGGGTATCGCCATTTGACAATGGTGCCGATCAACCGAACCGGCTCGTCAGCCCAGGCTTGCTCGTCCCCAGGGATCGTTGCCATCACTGCAAATGACACGAGTAACAAAGTGAATCGACGAAAACAGATCATGGCAAATTTTCTCAACGGTCAGGGGTAATTGTTACAGGCGACCAGCAAATCGTTTGCGGCGGCCTGCTAACTACTCGGTTAACGTTCGCTCCGGAAAAAACTTAGGGGGAACGGCGAAAAAAAGTGAAATTCGAAGCATTCGACGGTTATCATTGCCGCCGAGTTCCCGTTTTTTCGAATTCACTCGATTGTTGTCGTCCTTTTGTTGTCGCAAAACAATGGTTGACCGCCCTGCCCTGCCCCGCTTGGCGCCATTTGCGGTTCGGATCAATATCTTGGTATGAAAACTATGTCCGAAACTGCTACCATCCAACCGCCCGTTCAAATTGCGCCGCTGAAAATTGGGGACATTGTCGTGGACCCGCCAATTTTGCAGGCGCCCATGGCCGGCTTTACCAACTATGCGTTTCGGCAAGTGGTGCGACAGTACGGCGGAGTTGGTTTGCAAGCCACGGAAATGGTAAATGCGAAGGGATTCTTGTGGTTGGACCAAGAAGAATGTGAACATCCCGATCGGCTGTGGGGCGTCAAAGAGGAAGCTCGTCCACTGGCCGTGCAGATGTGGGATAACGATCCCGAAATCTTGGCCAAAGTAGGCGAACGCTTGGCCAACGATTTGGAAGTGAGTGTGGTTGACATTAACTTTGGTTGTCCGGTGAAACAAGTCACGCAAAAGGCGCACAGCGGTTCTTACCTGTTGCGTTTTCCCGATCGAATGGGACAGATTATTGAACGAGTGGTCAAGGCGTGCGCGCCGACTCCGGTGACCGCCAAGATTCGACTGGGGTGTACTCGCGATTCCATCAATGCCAACGAAGTGGCACAGGTAGTAGAACAAGCCGGCGCCGCCGCGCTGACGGTGCATGGCCGAACTGCACAAGACTTCTTCAAAGGTTCGGCCGATTGGGATCGTATTTCCGAAATCAAAGGTTACCTGAAACAGATCCCGTTGATCGGCAACGGAGACTTGGATTCGGCAGAAAAAGTGGTGCACGCGTTTCAGAACTACGACGTGGATGGCGTCATGATCGCTCGCGCATGTCTCGGTCGACCGTGGCTATTTCAACAAGCCCATGCCGCACTGCAGGGCCTGCCCGTGCCGCCTGATCCAACGTTGGCCGAGCAGCAAGAATGCATGCTGAATCATTATCGGCTAGTGGTCGATCGCTTTGGCGAACAAAAGGGCACCATGTTGATGCGCAAATTCGCTTGTTGCTATGCGCAAGGGATGTATGGTGCTCGCGCATTCCGCAGCAACGTAGCGAACGTCAAAACCGCCGCTGAGTTTTTTCAAGTGGTGGAAGACTTCTTCCCGAAGACGCCCAAACCGCCGGAAGCGTAAGCTGGGAATACTTATTGGCTGATTTTCTTCGTGGAGCCGGATCTGTCGCCGACAAACCGCTTCGGTTCACTTGTTCTTGGTGCCTTCGTGCCTCTGTGAGAACCAACGAATTGGTGTTTCGGCGAGCGGCGGAGTCGCATCTACCGGTAGTGGACGAGGTGACGAATCCTCGTCGGCAGGGATGCGTCATTCAGACGAATATTTGCAAATTATCCATGCAAACATCTTTGCGTTTGTTTTCGACAAGGAATCTCACGAAGGCACCGAGGCACGGAGCGGCAACGGATAGACAATCGGTGCCGCGCGAACGGCGGACTATTGCCACGATTCAAAGAACTCCAGCATCAAACGGTTGGCGTCGAGCCATTCGCAGGCTGTGCCCAAAAACGGCATGGTGCAAGGTTGGCCGGGCCAAGTGTGACCGCCGCCGTGAACGGTGTACGAAGTGACAAAGGTCTCGTTGTTTCGAACATAGCGGTGGACCTCAATACGCTTGACGGTGCAAGCAGCGTTGGGCGCTGCAAAAGTTCTTCGGTTCGCTGCCGATCACATCCATTGGCCGCGACCCAGGCCGCAATGGTATCTTCGACGGACGGAAAGTGAATTCGAGACAGACTTTTCGCACCCACTCCGCCTGCGTACGGAGTAAATTCGTCGTCCGTGCCGTGAAAGTGAAGGACCGGCGTTGGATAGCGAGGTACCAAGGGACGCAGCACGGCCGGACCGGCAACGGAACAGACCGCCGAGATCCGTCGAACCGATTCACACGCAAAGCGATAGGCCATCATGCCGCCAGCCGACATCCCTGTGGCGCAAACTCGGATGTTGGTATTGATGTCGAATTCCGCGAAGACTCGATCGATCAACGCATCCAAAAAAACGACGTCCTGGGCGTCAATCTTCTTGGCGTAGCTGCAGCAGTCGCCCGCATTCCAGCTGCGTGAAATGGGCGTGCGCTCAAGCCGTTGGGATAGACGACAATGGCGTTGCGCTGGTCGCCGCGGTGTGCAGTTGGGAAAATTCGGACATGCCCAACGCGTCCGAACCGGTTCCATGCAACGCCAAAATCAGCATGCTTGGTGAATCGTCTACAGGCAACGCGATTTCGGCAGAACGAACGTGCTTGTCGTGGTCGAATTGGATCTTGGCGAATTCGGTCATTGAATCGAATTATTCCGCCACCAAACGCACATGTTGGATTTGATGTTGCAGCATCCATTCCAGCCAGCGTTCGTGATCTTCGCTCAATTCGACTTCGGCTTTGACTTCGGCCGAAAGAGGCGAAACCACGGAAATAACCATGTCGTCCAGCCAAGTTTGGGCCTTTTGCAGATCAACCCAATATTCGTTTACGCCCAACTTCGGCACTCCGGGGCTACCCGCCGTTTCCATGAAATACGGAATCTCCAGCCGAAAGCGGTCTGGCATTTTCAGCGGCGTGATATCGGATTTGTCGACTGCGTAAACGTGCATCTGGTTTCCATCAAGTAAAGCAATGTGTTATGCGAAGCGAAAGTGCAACGAGTATAACAAAGGCATGCCGAGTCCGAGACGGGATGCCGCTGAGCTGTCAAAATTCGGTAGTTGTAACCGGCCGCTTGGACGCTAGCCCCGGACCCTTGTCGTTCGTTGTCCTTGGTGTTGTTGTCCGGGGCTGGCTATCGCCCAAACGGTTGGGATTTGGTGTTGTTGTCCGGGGCTGGCGCTAAACGGCTGAGATTTGGTGTTGTTGTCCGGGGCTGGCGCCCAAACGGCTGGGATGTGGTGTTGTTATCCGGGGCTGGCGCCGGCTGGCGCCCAAGCGGCTGGGATTTCGGTAGTCGTTGACGTTGTATTTGGGCAAAACTTCTAGGAGCAAATATGTTTGGTGAATCAAGTGCGTTGCCGATTCTAAGCCGAGACGAAGTGCGGCGAGTAGACCAGGTTGCCATCGAACAGTTAGGCTTTAGCGGCTTGGTACTGATGGAGAATGCAGGCCGAGGCGTGGTGGAATTCATGCAGCGAATCGGCATCGTGGGACCGGTGGTGATCCATTGCGGGCGAGGCAACAATGCGGGTGACGGCTTTGTGATCGCTCGGCATCTGCACTTGCGAAACGTGCCGGTCACATGCGTTTTGTGGTCGGCACCGGATCAGTTACAAGGCGATGCGTTGGCTAATTTTCAATTGCTGGATCGTTCGCCGAAACGACTGTGGCAACTGGCGAATTCGATCGATCTGAATGCCCTGCACGCGGAAGCTGATTGGGTCTTGGACGCGTTGCTGGGAACCGGAGCGAAAGGCGCGTTACGTAGCCCTTTCGATCAAGCGGTTGCGTCAGCGAATGCGGCCACAGCGAAAAAGCTGGCCGTTGATATTCCCAGCGGCTTGGACTGCGACGCCGGAGTGCCGTTTGATTCGGCGGTCGCTGATGGTTCGAACCAGATCTTCCAAGCGGACTACACTTGTACATTTGTCGCCGCCAAACCAGGTTTAGTTGCAACTGCTTCGGCAGCGTTTGTCGGGACGATTCAGGTCTTGGATATTGGTGTACCGTTGAGCTGGGTTAAATTTGCTGGATGATCATCTATTTTTTTTCTTCGCTTTCAAAAAATATTCCAAGAAAGTTGGGCCCGGCGCGAAAAGTCATGATCAGACCGAACCCCTAACCGGCTCGAGAAACTTTCATGACACAAAACGAAAACCACATTGGAAACATTGTCACCGGAACACTGCTGGGCGGATTGTGCGGCGGTGGAGTTGGTTTGGGCGCGTGCATGTTCATCTTTGACGAACCACCTCTATTCACTGGAGACACGATCCTGATCGGCTCCGTTCTCTGTGGAGGACTGGGGTACTTTCTGGGCGAAGGATTCATCGAATGGTTGAAAGAAAACTGGTGGTGGTTTTGGTGAATTCGTTTGGTAGCTCTTTGCACAACTGATTCGACGGTCGCAGATGGATGAAGACGTTGCTGTAGATCAAACACTCGCGTCAATGCGAATCTGATTTCAATAGACCACGAAAACTCGACGCGGCGACGGCCCCGATGCTGGAAGCGATTCGCAAGACAGTTTCTTGTGAATCCGAGTCGATTTTGCCGTGGTACGAAATCTCGATGGCGCACAGCGGCGATGGACTTGATTCGTTTGAATACAGCGAACCAATTCGCGTAACCCAACCTGTGGCGGATTCGAATGGATTCGCAAATGAAGTGCCGTGTTCCCAAAGCTGACGAACAAAATCTGCTTCGTGATCACGGCCAATCTGAGCCAATGGCTGAACGGAAGGCGGAGCATTCGCCAATACTTGAACTTGCCAGATGGCAATCGATTCAGGGCTCAATAATTCATCTAAGCCTTCGGCGGTTATCTGAGCAATCGCGCGGAGCGACGCACCGTGATGAATACGATTGACCAATTGAGTGACTGCGGCGGCCTGGATGTCGAAGTCGAGTGTGAGCTGGCGATTCGCGTCGATGATCCAATCGAAACATCCGCAATGCGGGCAAACCACATCGCCGGGCGGGTCTGAAATCAACACGATCGAAGTCTTACCGCAAATGCGGCATTCCAGCGGTTGTCCTTCTGGGGTGCGAGTTGAGATGCCCATGGATGCGAACTCGCAATTGCGAATTATGGCCGGCGCCGGCAAATGCAAAACAGTCCCAAGGAAAACCAAAGAGTCAGAGACGTAGGCGGTTCCGGGACGGCAATGACGTCTGCGTCGAACAGCAATCGAGAATTTCCGGTTAGCTGGTAGCTGCCGGCCGGCAGGACAGATTCAGTGCTTTCGGAACCTGCGTTGTAAACGGCGGGATCGGATTCCAGCGGCCCGGTGAGCATCAGTTCGAACCCGGAAAACGTGTTGAATACAAATCGGCTTGCTTGGTCCAGCTGAAAACGGAAATCGAGCTCCACTTGTGTGTTGGATGTGGCACCTGGAACTGCGTTGTTCAGACCCAGATCAGAATCAAAGGCAATTTTGGTAGGCGTGATCGAATAATTCAAATACGCGAACGCATCCGACCCGTCGGAAAAAGATTGAGCAGAAATGGTTCCGGTGGAACTTTCTAGTGGAATTGGCAAATTGAACGATTTGTCGTCGACGCCACCGGTGGTGCTACAGATGGGATCCACGTCAATGATGAAACAATCGACGAAATTGGCTTCCGTTCGAACAATACCACTCAACTGTGTCGGAATCACATCGGCGTGAACGATTGCGAAATTCGTCGCCAACACAACTCCCAAGGTGATGCAGATCTGTCGCATTGTTTCTCTCCGAATGATTCAATCCACGGTTTCCGTCATCTGCGCAGCAGCATAGTTTGAATCTCAGAACAAAGCAACGTTTCGGCCGATATTTGTGCCGAAAGTCAATGGGAGCGAACAAGACGAATCTCGCGCTGGGATGAAAAACTCATTCCTTTTCCGCAGCGGGCTGTTCGTATTCAAAATCTTTCCACTTCATGGGTCGGCGGAACGGTTCGATTCGAAGCATGACTTCACCGTTTTGAAAGATGCGCACCGTGCCATTTGATTCGCTCACTGCGATGGCAATCGACTTGGTTTCCTTCGTGATACCGGCGGCGGCCCAGTGCCGAGTCCCCAGGCCTTTGGATAGCGTGACCATTTCTGTGGTGCCATTCAGGTGGCGACAAGCGGCTTCCACGGTGCCGTCCGACGCGACGATGAACGCACCGTCCAGCAAGGCAATTTCCTTGATCGCCTCTTTCACACGGTTATCGCGTAGATTGCGTTCCTTGCGGCTGTAACCCTTGACCGGATCAAAGGCCAATGGCTGGCTTTTGGCCATGACTTTGCGACTGTCACCGACGACAAACAGAGTGCCGACCGGTTTACCTTCTCGGCCTTCACGACCGATTTCCACTGCTAGGTCAACGACAATTTTGAGCGTTTCCAGTGGCACATTCGTTTCCAATTGACGCAGGTCACGAGCGGTCAGGCGGCCCAGATGTTCGTCCAAGCTGATGTAGCTGATGGAATCAACTTCGCCTTCTTCAAAACCGGAATACAGCGCGATCACTTCGGCCGCCGGTTCTAATTGTTCGTTGGCGACGGCCGTAAGCAGCGTTTGCGTCAAGCGATCATAGACCGACGCGTCCGGCAAGTTGATCACAATGGCGTCGAATTCCGCGTCCTTGCAGATTTGGCAATCGTCGGCAGATTCTACAGCAATCAAAACTCGCGTCTTTTTATTGATTGCCTTTTTCAGATTGTCAAAATTGGGGATTTCTTCCACGACCAGCAATAATGCATCAGCGTCTGCTGCTTGATACAGGTCAACGGCTGTTTTAAGCAATTGATCCGATAGAGATTGCGATGACTTCTTGGCCATGGGAGCCTAGCTGAACAAACAAAAGGAACGACAATATCCCAGTCCAACACTACCAAAGAATAGTACGTCGTTTCTTGGCAATTCGCAACCGGAGTTCGGCGTGAATTCAACTCAATTGAGGCTGAACAGACGTTCGCATGCGCTTGGCCTAGCGTCCCAAAATTCGTCCGAACAGGGTTGCTCGAGACCGGCGTTCAGGGTTCGCCTGCGGCGATACCGGAGTGACACGAATCGCCAGATGACTTGCCGGTTCGCGTTCCCCGAAGACTCGATTGTAAAAGACGGTCAGGGCGCGGTAGGCATGGGCGCGAGGCCCCAATTCCCATTCGTGAAACCGGTTCTGTGTCATCAAATTGGTTAGGAACATGACGGAACGCAATGTCGATTCGCTGTAAAGCTCTTCGTCGGGAAGGGTGAATACCAACCATTCCAGGATGTGTCCCGTCGTTTGTAGCTGGCGGTCCATGTCGCCCCAATCGGTTCGTTCCTTGAACCAATCGCTGCTGAAACTACCGTCTCGATTCTGCAGCGTCACAGCATAGTCGTGGTAGTCTTCCATGTACTTGTTCGCTCGCCACCATTCTCCGGTCATTGGTTCGTTGCGATAGTTGCGCTTCAGGGCGGCGTAGCTGATGGCCATGATGCGATGCGTACCACCGCAGGCGGCTCCATTGATGGGTTGCGCTAGTTCGTTCTTGATCAGGCGAGGAATATCCCAGGTTTCACCAATATCGTTGGTCCATTGCGTGTCCGAATCAAGGTATTGCGAAAGTGCAATCAGCTTGAATGTCAGTTCCGTGTTGTCTCGGCAAGTGGCCATTTCCGAACGAATCAAATCATCGACGGTGAACTGTCGTCCTTGGGCTACGATTTTCTGAGTGCGAGGAACCAAAGTTTGTGCCAAAACGGCTAGGAATTGCCCTTCATGTCCTTGGAATCCCGGGCCCACGTTACCTCGAAGCCGCCCCTGTTTGTCAATGGAAAAGAGTTGGCGATTGAAACAAGGATTGTTCGAGCAGAGCCACTGAACCGCGTTGACTCGGCGACCTTCCGCACTGCCAATTCGAATTTGAGCGGACGGTCCTTGCGCTAAGACGGCATGTAGCGTGGACCAGCAACTGTGTTCGCCGGTGTTCAAGTAGGGCTGGTTGTAAAGCAGAAGGCAGCGGCGTACTTCCGCGCCCAAGGAAATCAGCTGAGGTGTCAATTCCGGTCTGGGCCGAGCAGTGCTTTCGTGCGAAGTGCCTGGGGCTTCCGTTTCTTCTAGCGGAGGAACGTCGTTGGTAGGTTCGGCGCTTTCTGCGGTCGTGTCATTCGCAATTGGGGCTTGTGCAGACTGGTTGACTGGTGTGTCGATTTCGAGCGTTGCCACTTCTAGGTCGGTCGATTCGATGGGCAGTGGCTCAGCGGCAGCTTCTGTTGAATCCGATGTCGATTCCAGTGGTTCGTCAAGCAGAATGAAGTCTTCAAGGGCTTCCAGGTCCGCTGGTGCCGCTGGTACGGAGATTTGCGGCGATGCCGTTATTTCTGACGCGGCGATCTGGGGCGCAGTCGTTTCTGGCTCTGCGGTTCTTGTCGCCGAAGTATTAGTGACCAGTTCGGGTGTGAACTGAGGCGATGCGTGTTTAGCAATCGGCACATATTCCGGCGCCAAATCCGTTGGTGGATCAGATAAGACAAAGTTGGAAACCGAGTCGTCCGCGACGATGCCTTCCATGTCCGCAGATGTCGTATCGGCAGCGATATCATGCGCTGGGTTGTAGCCAATCAGGTTTAGGTCAATTTCGATCGTAGGATATTCAGCTGGCCGATTGGCAATGCGAAAGGATGTCAGGTGATCTGTGTTTGCTAGTTGCGCAAGACCGATCGTTTCACATAAAAATATCGCCGTGATGGTTTGAAAGCACGTCGCCGACAGCAGCGATTTGTGAAACTGGCTTTTTCGCGGAAATAATCTCATTGGGACCAAAACGCATGAAAATGAAGATTTCTCAAGGTAATCCGGACGCTCATGGGGGCTGTGTCTTACGAATACCTGATATCGGATGTCGCTGTTGAAAATGGTTATGAAGAAAAGCTCGAATGAGGTCGCTTGAAATGGGCGTTGGAAAAGGATTACGGTCACAGCGACAAATTAGATGACAGCTAAGGCTGTACTGTATTGCTGTGCTTGCGCTAATCGCCCGGGAAACGACCCGTTTGCCGCTAGATGTACGTCACAAGGACGGCGAAGAAAAACTGTCGGCCGATGGATGCAGTGCTGTTGCTTGCGTGCAGTGGTGGCAGTCTCTGGTTCTGTTAGAAGTTGGGATCAGATCGGTTGCTGGCTGTGTATTGCTGGTCCGATTGCTGAAGGGTGCGTGCCAGCTGACGCCATGAATTGATATTGTTCCCCAGGTCTTCACTGTGCGATTGACGCAAAGATTGTACGGCAACAAACTGTAGTGCCGGGTCGGGGTCATTGATAGCGCGAGTTAACGCTTCGACGGCGTTGGCGGATTGAAATTGCCCCAAAGCTCGAGTTGCTGCAATGCGAACATCCAGGTCTGCGTCGCGAGCCAGCGTGTTGGACAGGATCGAGATCGATTCCAGCGAATTCGATTTAGCCAGTCCTTCGCACGCTAGTACTCGGATTTCAGCCGACTTGTCTTGCAAGGCGATTTGCATGGCGTCCAACGATGCGTCGGTCGGTGTCGCGGCTAACGCGCGAACCACTTCCGTGCGAATCAGCGTTTCGTCTTCTTGTTTAAGAATGTTCAGCAGTTGCCCTGCGGTCGAGGTCGCTTCGTTTCGGCCGTCAGCTTTCGCCAGACGATCTGCAAGGCGTTGCACTTCCGACATGCGGCCAACCGTTGTGCTCTTGTACGGCACGTCCACACCGCTATCGGTCGATCCCAGTTGGTTTCGCCAAAAAGAAGATTCCGTCACGCAACCCATGGTTGAGAGCAGAAAAGTGAGACTAATAATAGGGGCGGTTAACGAGCGAGAAAGCTCCATCCTGTCGATCCATCGCTGATCATGTGCAATCCATTTTTAATTCCATTGCCGGAATGTTAGCACACCAACGATACCAGAGCAATGCAGATGACGGCTGCACAAATCTGCATCAATTGCAATTCTCTTTCAAAACAACGGCAGTCAAACTTGTGCAGCCATCAACTGCACAAGTTCGATCTGCGCCGCTGTAGTTAAGAGTATGCATAATAGGGAAACCGCAAAGAGAAAAGACATGGGTTTAACATTGAGTCTGGCTCACTTCGTTCACCTCGTTTGCATTTCCCAGGACAGCGCCCAGCGTCGCCGCTTGGTCGCTGTCCAATTCGATCTCGAACGAACGCACAATCGGCTCCAATTCGGCTCGAATAATTCGAACATCATCCGGTGCTTCGATTCCCAAAGTAACTCGGTTCCCAGAAATCTTGTTGATGGTGATCCGGATATTGTCCCCAACCAACAGTTCTTGCCCAGCTTTACGACTTAGTACAAGCATATCTTCGCTCCTCGAAAGTATCGTGACCGTGTGGTAAAAAACGACAGCTTCGCAGCTGACCTGTACTTACTATCGCAAGTACCGTGCCACGTTAGGTCCAGTTGCATTCGGAAAAAAAGAATCTTTTTTGGGGTGAATTCTGGGTAAATGCGTTGTTTGCGAGGAATCGCTAAAGCTGGAACGAAGGGACTTGGTGTGATACGGCGTTTTGTAAATCTCGAAGTGAGACAACTGTCTCAGGCTGGGAATGGTTGTGTGTTCAAGTGCCTTTGCATTGTGACACATAGCCTGCTGTTTTTTGCACCTTCGTTGCAGGCGCAGTCCGCTGTCGATCTGTTTCGCCAGGCACAAGTGGCAGCCTTGAAATCAGATAGATCGACTGCCATTCAATTGGCCAAGGAAGCTGTGGCGGGAGGTATTCAGGATTCATCCGTTCAGTATTTCTTGGGCCGTCAGTTGTTTTGTGATGGGCAAGTGCAGCAGGCGGTAGCGGCATTCGATGAATATGTTCGCTTGGAGCCGAAGCAGGCAATCCGATTGTGGGAACGAGGCATCGCGCTCTATTACGCCGGAAAATTTGACGAAGGAGCGCAGCAATTCGAATCCTACCAACAGTTTCATGGCAACGACGTCGAAAATGCCGTTTGGCATCTACTGTGCCTGGGGCGCAGTATCGGCATACCGGAAGCAAGGAAAAAGACCTTGCCAATCCCGGGTGACCGTCGAGTGCCGATGATGGAGATTTATCGCCTGTTTCAAGGGACTGGCACGGTAGCGGACGTCGACGCCGCTGTGGAAGGGAAACCGTCGGTCAGGATGAACGAACGGCGAGACGCTTTTATGCCAATTTGTACGTTGGATTGTATTACGAATGGACCAAGCAGCCCGAAAAAGGCCTTGCAGCGAATTCGGCTGGCAGCAGAACACTCGATCCCGCACTACATGGGCGATGTCGCACGTGTGCACCTGCAACTTCGCCAGAAAAGCGGCAATGTGGCTGAGCAAGCGGCGGACAACGAGGCAGAGTAAACGCCGGCGAGTGTGTCGCAATTCTTGATCAGCTGCCTTATGATGTCTTCGCAGTAGTCGTTTGATCGATGGGCTCAGTACATGGCAAGCGGCCGATTTTTTGACTTGTCGAAGTTGTGATCCAGCAACGAATCCTAATAGAAGCGTGTTCGAAGGCTTTTTCACGACGGGCAAAATATCAGTCGCTATTCGCCTAATAAAGGAGGTGCAGTAAGCATGGTTATTCAACTTGGTATTTGGCGAAATCTGCGTTTGGTGTTGGTGTTTTCAAGTATGGCATTCGGCGTTGCCAGTGCCGACGATAACGTGCATGAATTGGAGGAACGTGAAGCGTGGATTTCTGGAACGCAGCAGCAACTGGAAACCATGCTGAGCACACTGGAATCGCTGGTCGACCGAAAGGCTACGGAAGCACGCAATCCGCAAGTTGGATCGGCGATCGATAAGTTACAGAAGCATATTGCCGAACTGGCCGGGCATCGCCAGAAATTAGTGGACGACGCTCGACGACTAGCCATTAATCTAGCCGACACGGAAACTCGTTTTGCCCAAGTCGACCGTCCACGCGATGGAAATCGTCCTCGTGATGGAGATCGTCCTCGCGATGGAGATCGTCCTCGTGATGGTGACCGTCCTCGCGATGGAGATCGTCCGCGTGAAGATCGTCCTGCGATGGACCGTCCCGTGATGGAGATCGTCCACGTGATGGAGATCGTCCTCGCGATGGAGACCGTCCACGCGATGGAGATCGTCCACGCGATGGAGACCGTGACCGTCCTCGCGACGATGATTGGCGAATGGAGCAGCGACGAGACGCGGAGCGAGACGAACGGCGCATGCGGGAGACGCGTGGCCGCGAGATGATGGTGCGACAGTTACAGAATCGAATTCGCCATATTTATCAAGCTCGTGAGCATCTGATGGAAGCAGGAATCGAACCGATGGCGGACCAATTGGCGCGAGTAGCTGAAGCGATGCAACAGCAGATATGGCAGCAACGGTCGGAAAGGCGAGAACCTGGGCCCGACTTTGACCGTGGTGAAATTCCGGGGCCAATTGCCGAACGCTTCGAACAGTTGCAGAACCAGATCCACGAACAGAACGAACGCATTCATCGTTTGGAACGCGAACTAGAAGAATCGCGGCGAGAAGGCCGAGTTCGCGAAATTCACCGAATGGAACTCGACGTCGACGATGCCCACCTTGATCACCAGAACGACGAACATGACCACGATCATGACCACGAACATGACCACGAACATGACCACGAACATGACCACGAACATGACGTTGAACATGACGTTGAAATTCGTTCGCGTTAAGACTCTGCCTACACTACAATCAGAATTCCCTACCCTGCCCGGCGGAAGTTGTATGCGTTCCGCCGCGGCTTGCCCTCCCCTCCCGATTTTTGCAGGAATTCGCGGATGCGATACGTTTCGCTCAGAAGCATTTTGATGGTCCTGTTGAGTTTGTCTGTCCGCGTCCATGCGGAGCCAAGCTTTTCGAACCAACAGATTGAATTCTTTGAACGAGAAGTCCGGCCGATCTTGGCTGAACATTGTTATTCCTGTCACAGTACATCGGCCGACAAATTAAAAGCCGGTTTGGTCTTGGACAGTCATGAAGGAGTATTGCAAGGCGGTGATTCCGGGCCAGCGGTGGTGCCGCAGAACGTGGACGAGAGTTTGTTGATTCAAGCGGTTCGCTACGAAGCGTTCGAAATGCCGCCTCGTGGAAAATTGAGTGATCAACAGATTCAAACGCTGGAACGCTGGGTGGCAGACGGCGCGGCGTGGCCGACCGAGTCGGATGTGAAGGTGGCCAAACGAGAATTCGATTGGGATCAGCGCCGCGAAGAACATTGGTCTTGGCAACCGATTCAGGTTTCGCCCGTGCCAGAAGCATTTGACGCCAAATACGGAATGATTCGCAACCGCGTCGATCAATATCTGGCTCAGCGATTAGAACAAGCCAATGTGCCGGTCGCTACTGAAGCAGATAAGGTAGCGTTGGTGCGCCGGCTTTATTTTGATCTGATTGGTTTGCCGCCGACCGTACAGCAGGTGGATCAATTTCTGACAGATTCGCAATCCGATGCGTACGAACGCTTGGTGGATGACTTGCTGCGTTCGCCCCATTTTGGCGAAAAATGGGCTCGGCACTGGATGGACTTAGTTCGCTACGCCGAAACTTGCGGGCACGAATTCGACTATCCGCTGCCGCATGCATATCGGTATCGAGACTACTTGATTCGCGCATTCAACGCGGACGTGCCGTACGATCAGTTTGTTCGCGAACATATCGCTGGCGACCTGCTGCCGCATCCTCGTCACAACCCGGAAGAAAAATACAACGAATCCATCATCGGCACTGGGTTCTGGTTCTTGGGCGAAGCGGTGCACGCGCCGACCGATGTGCGAGGTGACGAAGTGCTGCGCATTGACAATCAAATTGATGTGATGTGCAAAACGTTTCTCGGTCTGACCGTCGGGTGTGCTCGATGCCATGACCATAAATTCGATCCGATTCCCACCAAAGATTATTACGCGTTGGCCGGATTCCTGCAGAGTTCGCGTCGACAAGAAGCGATGTTGGATCCGGGGCAAAAAATTGAAACGGCCGTGGCAGAATTACAGCGAACGCATACATCGGCCGAACAGAAGTTGATTGCCAATGTCGTTGCCCAACTGCAAGATTGGGCGGTCCGTGATGACCAGGAACTGCAGCCGCTGGTGGAACTCAGTGCGCAATCACATCCGCGGTCGAATTCAAACAATACTAATCAATCGGCTGCCGTCTGTTTTACCGACTTTTCTTCGCTGGAGGATTGGTTCGTGACAGGGCCAGCTTTTTCAGCGCAGCCGGTCGCTGGTTGGAACGGTTCTGCAGCGGCACCGGCGTTTCGTCCGTCGACTTCGATCGCCAGTGACTCGTTGGCCGCACCGCTGCACGGAGCGTTACGTTCTCCGACGTTCGAATTGAAGCATGATCATATTCACTATCGGATCAAGGCCAAGAATGCGCAGATTCGCTTGATTGTGGATGGCTACACCATGGACACGTTCGCGCCCTCCTGTTTGCGGATTGCACGCTGAAGAACGTCGATACTGGCGGAGAATGGACGTGGGTGACACAGCATCGAGACTTGAATCACTATCTAGGTCACCGAGCTCACATTGAAATCTTGGATCAAGGTGACGGTGTGGTGGAAATTGATCAAATCTGGTTTTCCAACGGCGGCCCACCCGATATTGATGCGGCGGAAGCGTTGTCCGCTGTCGATGACGCACCCGAGGATTCACATGTGGACCGGTTGCGAAGTTCGCTATCCGATTTGGCCGCAAAACTACAGCAGCGCAAACTTTCGAACCAAGAAGCGAATTTCCTGAATACGCTGTTGCAGCGCAACCTGATTTCGCTCGGCCCAGAATTGCAGAACAACTCCAGCAAGCCGAATCACTTAAAGCAGATCTGGCCAAACGTATTCCGGAGCCCGTTTCCGTCATGGCGCTGACCGACGGAACGGGCGAAGAAGAATTTGTGCACATCCGCGGCAGTCACGCGAATTTGGGCGAACCCGTTGAACGACGCTTTCTGTTGGCTATTTCGGGCGAACAGCAGAATTCGGTCGGTGATCGAAGTGGCCGACTGGAGTTGGCGCGCGCATGACGGCTGCGAATAATCCGTTCTTGTCACGAGTGATGGTGAATCGGTTGTGGCATCATTTGATGGGCCGAGGAATCGTGGTGACGGTCGACGATTTTGGTGTGATGGGCCAGCCACCTTCTCATCCAGAGCTATTGGATTGGCTGGCGCAAGATTTCATGGACCACCATTGGTCTATCAAGCATGTGATTCGCGAAATCGTTTGTTCGTCCTCCTATCGACGCAGTTCTTCAGCGGACGATATCGAGCTGGCCGATGCGGTTCGCCTGGATCCTACGAATCAGCTCTGGTGGCGTACGGATGTAAGACGTTTGACCGCCGAAGCGATTCGAGATTCCTTGTTGGCCGTTTCCGGTTCGCTGGACGAAACGATGTTTGGTCCCAGTGTTCCCGTGCATATTACGTCGTTTATGGAAGGACGCGGCAGGCCGGAAAGTGGTCCGCTGGATGGGAACGGTAGGCGAAGTATTTACATTCAAGTTCGTCGGAATTTTCTTTCGCCCATGATGCTGGCGTTTGATATGCCCAGCCCGTTCAATACGATGGGCAGGCGCAGCAAATCGTTGGTTCCTTCGCAGTCCTTGATCATGATGAATCATCCGTTGGTGCAGCAACAAGCACAGCGTTGGGCCGAAAAATTGTTGGCGGCAGAAGCCGATCCGCTTCAACGAATTCAGCAAGCCGTTCGGGCGGCAACGGGCCGGCATCCTACCGAACAACAGTGCGACGCCATTTACAGTTTGTTCAGCAACAGGCCGCCGCGTATGAATGTGAAGAAAATGATTTGCGAATCTGGTCGGACGTATGCCACATGGTGCTGAACATGAAGGACTTCATGTTCCTGAACTAGTGGAACTACGCGTCGGAATCCGCAACGAGGATGAAAAAGGTGTCGTAATGCATTGTGGTCGATTTCGAAACCGGGCGGTCAGTCGCCGAGAAGTCTTGCGTCAGTGTTCCAATGGGTTCGGCGCGGTGGCTCTGTCGGCGCTGATGGCTAAATGGACTCCCGCAGCAACTTCACTGCAGCCGAAGCAGCCACATTTTGATCCACAAGTCAACAGCGTCATCTTCTTGTATATGGACGGCGGTCCGTCTCAACTGGATACGTTTGATTACAAGCCGTTGCTAGACCGTTTTGATGGTCAAGATCCTCGGCAGGCTATCGGCAAGTTGGAACCGACTCAGTTCAACAACATTGGCACCGTGATGAAGTCGCCGTGGAAGTTTGGCCGCTACGGAGAATCAGGGAATTGGGTCAGTGATCTGTTTCCACATCTGCAAAAGCAAGTGGATGATTTGGCGTTTCTGAAAGGCATGACCAGCACGTTTTCAGAACATACGTTTGCCAATTATTTCTTGCATACCGGGTCGGGCCTGCAGGGGCGTCCCAGCATGGGCGCGTGGGTTAACTATGGTTTGGGAACCATGAATGAAGACCTGCCGGGTTTTGTGGTTTTGAATGGAGGACTGATTCCACCGGGCGGCTTGGATAATTTTAATTCGGGATTTTTGCCGGCGACGTATCAAGGTTCTATCTTCAAATCGTCGGAAAATCCGGTGGCGAATATTCGTCGCAGTGAAGTCAGCGAAGTCGCTCAGCGGAACAAGCTGGCGTTGCTGCAGCAGTTGGACCAAGGGATTGTGGATCGAATTGGTTCGGAAGATAGCCTGGAAACGGCGATTGCCAACTATGAAACCGCATTCAAAATGCAGTCGTCCGTTCCGGAATTGATGGACCTTTCGCAAGAAACAGAATCGACCAAACGCATGTACGGCATGGAAGATGAATGGAACGGCACTAAAACGTTTGCGCGGCAATGCCTGGTCGCGCGACGGTTGGTGGAACGAGGAGTTCGGTTTATTGAATTGACATGTCCCGGCGGCAATGGAGATCGTTGGGATCAGCATAGTAACCTTCGCGACGGGCATACCAAGAATTGCCGAACCGTAGATCAGCCGATCGCCGCATTGATTCAGGACTTAAAGCAGCGAGGTTTATTCGAATCGACGTTGTTGGTCTGGGCGGGCGAATTCGGACGTACGCCGTTCGCACAAGGTCGTGACGGGCGAGATCACAATCCGTTTGGATTCACGGTTTGGTTGGCAGGTGGCGGAATCAAAGGGGGCGTTTCGTACGGTGCAACCGACGAATGGGGGTACAAAGCCATTGAAGGCAAACTGGAAATCCACGACCTGCACGCGACCATGCTGCACTTGTTGGGCGTCGATCACACTCGCAGCACCTTCCGCTTTAGTGGACGAGACATGCGGTTGACCGATGTGCACGGTAACGTGATTCACGAAATCCTAGACGCATAGTCTATCCCGTTGTCATCCTGGAGGCCCCAAGAAAACAGCACCGTCCTAGCGCGAAGCGTCAGTTTTGATGTTGCGCATTTGCGTTTTCCGGCGGGGTTTCCTAGCCCGAAGCGTCAGCGAGGGACCAGAGAAACACTCCGTTTTCCCTCGCTAACGCGTCGGGCTATGAAAAATCGCAACTTCAAAAAGCGTCAGCGAGTGGACAATACGCTCACTTGAACCATGCGCCGTTGAAATCTGCATTCATCTAATCCAGAGGAGATAATTGTGTCGTTACTTGATATCGACGTCCAGGCGTGTCGCGTTCGTCAACAGAGATTGCTTGAATACTTGCGTGCGGCACAAATTGAAATGGCGGTAATTTCCAGCATTGAACACATTCAGTATTTCGTGGGGCCGCGATTTGCTTGGACCTTTCAACCACTGGCAGCCATTCGAACAGACGACGGGCATGTGACGCTGGTGGCTCCCGAACGTCGGATGCCGGAAATTCATGCCGCGGATGACGTGGTGCCGTACGAAGCGCAGTGGTTGTCGACGTTGCGAAATGACCAACGACAGGAGGCGTCCAAAGTCTTGGCGAATTCGCTGGGCAATGTGGCCCAGGTGAAACGCTGGGGCGTGGAGTATTCTTGTTTTTCACGCTATTTGCCGGTGGCCGATACAGCCGAATACATTGATTTGGATCCGCATTTCTTACAGATGCGACGCCGCAAAGATCCAGATGAACTGGCCAAGATTGAAAAGGCGATTGCCGGAACGGGAAGAATGTATGAAGTGGCGCGCCAGCTGATTCGACCCGGCGTTAACGAACTAGATGTCTTTAACGAATTGCAGTCGGCCGCCGTTCGCGAATTCGACGAACCCTTGACCGGCACCGGAAATGATTACCGCTGTGCAGCTCGAGGCGGCGCGCCGCGAAATCGCAACGCTCAGCCCGGTGAACTCTATATTCTAGATTTGGGGCCTGCGTATCGAGGCTACTTTGCGGATAATGCGCGAACGATTGCCGTGTCTGATGTTTCCGAACTACAAGATCAAGCATGGCAACAAATCATGTTGGCATTCAAACATATCGAAGCGACTGTCAAGCCCGGCGTAAGCTGTCGACAATTGTTTGAACAAGTGAGCGAAGTCTTATCGGAATCTGCTGTTGGCGTTTTTAATCATCACCTAGGACATGGCATTGGCTTGTTTCCTCATGAAGGGCCGCATTTGAATCCGAATTGGAACGATACGTTTCAGGAAGGTGACGTCTTTGCTGCGGAACCTGGTTTGTACGACCCTAAATTAAATGTGGGGATGCGGATTGAAAATGATTATTTGGTCACGGAAAATGGCGTCCGCAAATTGACTCCGTTTCCGCTAGAGCTGAAACTATAGGTCGACGGTTTGTTGCTTACTTCTAAGTAGAAAACGGAATTCGTTGCGTGTGGACGCAGACGATAGCACGACAGGGTATTAACGGATGAAGTCACTTCGAGGCCAATTGTTAGTTGCGTCACCGCAATTGCCGGATCCCAACTTTTATCGATCTGTGGTGATGATTCTGGATCATGACGAAGACGGCGCGATGGGGCTGATCTTGAATCGAACGTGTTCGCGAACGCTGAAAGACATTTGGCCGCTCATTTCGAATCGTCCTTGTTTGTCCAATGCTCTGATCGGCGTGGGTGGCCCGGTGGAAGGGCCGTTATTGGCGCTGCACAACAATCCATTGCTGGATGAATTTCAGGTTTTGCCTGGGGTCTTCTTTTCGCAGAAGCGCGAATCCATTGAACAGCTCGTGACGGACGGAAAATCGTCGATTCGCATTTTCTTGGGGTATGCTGGCTGGGGCGGCGGGCAATTGTAATGGGAAATGGAAGAAGGTAGCTGGTTAGTGATGCCCGCTGCAGATCGTCATGTATTTGAATTGGACGAAGATTCGCTCTGGCAACACGCTGCGCGCACCATCGGTTTACAAGTCGCACAAACCGTCACCGGTGCTCGTCGAGTTCCCGAAGATCCTTCGGTCAACTAGTTCCGCGAACGGCATCGTTCGGTCATTTGGCCAGTATCACGCGAATTCTTTGCGCTGTCGAAGCGCGATCAACATTGTCAGTGTTGATACCGATAACAGCCAGGGCCGAAACGCTGGTTCCGGCACATTGACCACTCGCCAATTTGCGTTCCAACCTTGGCAATTCTCACATTCGCCCAGGAGCGAAAATTCGGATTCTAGATCGCTCAATTGCCAGCCTGATGGCATCAGTCCCTCGTACACTCGAGTTCCAATTCCCTGTCCATTTGCCTGAACTAATGCAAACGATGTTGCTATCAAGATGTCGTCAGTATCAACATCCACAGACAATGCGTTCAGTAGCCCGTCAGGTGAATCAATTCGCAGCGCGGTTGTCCGGATGCCAAACGATTCGAACAATACGTCTCCCGTTTGATAGTCGTACGTTATCTGAAAACCTGGTTCCGGTTCGAACAATCCGAACGCATGCAGATCGTCCAACTGACAAGCTCGAATTGAATCGTCCGTATTCGCCAACTGAACGTCGGCCGTTGCCACCACACACAGATCTTGCAGCACTTGCGACGTTGTCATGCGGGTAGGCAACCTTCCCGGCAACGTCAACGACCCCAACGGCGAATTGCCGGTAAGGCTCGTCCGAAACGCGTTGACTTCAGAGAACATTCCATCGGTCGCATTTTGTTGGTTTGAAGGTGCAAGATTTCGACCTGAGGAAAACAAGTGGAATTCGTCTAGATGCAAAGTGCTGTTGGTCAGTTCCAGCGAACCGGTGTTAGCATCGTAGGTCAGCACAGACGTTTGCGGTTCGCATGAAATGGGGATCGAATTGTTCAAATAGACGGCAGGCCGAGTACCTTGTTGCGTGGCAAAGTTAACGCACAGTTGTCCCGCGACAATTCGTTCATCCAATCCTGTCCCCGCGATTGCTCCTAAATCTAATTGATCAAAGCCGGCCGGATCCAACTTGAAAAACTTGTTTTCGGTAAAGACGTCAAATAGTCCCGTCAGCTGCGTTGGCCGATCGCCGGTAAAGATGCTGCTTTGACTGACCATCTCTAACGTAGTCAGATCCACACCTAGCGCTTGAATTCCCATGCGTCCGGTATCGGGATCATACGAAACAAACACGGCGTCTTCTGAATTGCAACCGGTAACGACCCAATCAGGATTGCCATTGAAGTAGGCGGCCGTGATGGGACTACCTCCGAGATGCGAACCGGAGACGCAAAAATCACGAGCCAAAAATTCGGGCGTATAGCCATCACCCACGTTGACGATCAGGCCATCGAAACCTGCTGGATCCAGTTTGAAATACTTGTTGGGCGTGTAGACGTCAAATAGATTGCCAATGGTCGTCGGTTTATCTCCGGTGAACGAACCAGAACGCGACACGATTTCGATGGTGGTCAGCGGAGTGTCTAAGGATTCCATTCGCATGTCGCCCGACTTTGGATCGAACGCCAGCGAGACAGCTCCTTCGGTCACCACGTCGGCTTGATACAAGCAGCCCAACAGCGGCGTCAGCGGTTCGCCTTGAAATCCCACGTATTCCACACCACCTCCGCCTCGATACGAACCCGCCGCACACAGCTCTTGCCGGATTTCCATGTCGGTCAATCCGTCCATGTCGAAAGCACCAAAATTCAAGCTGGAAAATCCATCTGTATCCAAATGAAATCGCTTTTGATCGGTAGATACATCAAACAATCCGCCGAACTCAGTGGGAGTCGGTTCTTGAAATCGGCCGGTGGTGGAAGTTAGCTGAGCGGTGGTGAGGCCAGCACCCGACGTACCAACGTGAATGGTTCCGGTTTGTCGATTGACGAACAAATCCACTTGCTTCGGATCGTTGGAAGTGGGTGACAGATTAGGGCGAATGATGCTGGCTCCCTGCGATCCAGCGCAGCCCACACAAGAACCTTCGACAGAGACGTCTTGAATGAATTCGGTTAACGTTGTGCCGGGCTCGACCACCGGTCCGAACACCACGACATCTCGTCCGGCCGGGTCTAAGACAAACATTTCGTCAGGTCGAACATAGTCAAATAAACTGGGGATGCCATCCGGAAACGGCGTCCCCGTAAAGATCCCAGAAGCCGATTGGATTTCCAACGTCGTCATCGGAACGCCGTTGGCAACCGCCACTACCATAGACGTTTCCGGATCATAGGCAATGGTTGCCAGGCTCCCATCCCTGCTGGGAACCGCCAAACCGGAACGCTGTGCAAACGATATCCCGCAAGTGGCCAGCGGCGTAGGGATGTCGTTCAAGTAAACTTCGTTCGGGCCGGAAACGCACAGGTTTTGCGCCAATTCTTCCGGATCCAAACCCGCAGGTAGGATTCCGGATAAATCCAAGTCAGGCAAGTCGGTGTTTTGGTAAATGCCAAAACCGTTGTCCACTTGGAATAACGCTGTGTTGGCGGGGACTTCCACGGTGGCAGATGGAAACTGCTGTGATTCAGAAAGGACGGCTAAATACCGAGAACTCTGCTGTTTCGCTTCATACCGAACGTCGCCCGTTTCCGGATGGTAATGCAACCGAGCCACCGGTAGGTCGTCCGGGCCGCACTGGCGCAGTTGGTGATTTGCTAGTCCGTTTAGATGCACGCTTTCGATTGTGCTTCCATCCAGAAACGAACCTTGATAACAAAAGCCATACCCAGCATCGACGTGGGGCGAACCATCGGTCGGTGCCAATTTCAAATCGGTTTTCAGAATGCCCGGAAACGTGACTTCGGCAAGCCCGGCGTTTTGATTCGTGCGTGAATGTTCGTTGATTCCTGGCGTTGCGAACGGCGATTCGACATCCGCAACGGATCGGAGTGAAAAACGATGCATTCGCTGACCTAAACTTTCGACCAGCACGTTGCCGCTGTTCGGATCATAGTTGACCGTGACAATGCGGTCGGAGGAATCGAGTTCGTTCAGGCAGCCCAATAATGGACGCAATGCATTGTTTTGCCACCGCAAGGAATCTTCATAGCCATCGGCATACGTTACCGTTCCGCACAGTTCTTGGCGAATTTGGTCTCCAGTTACCGCCGCTGCATCAACGATGCCGCCAAAGTTGGTTGCATTAAAACCATTGGCGTTTTGTTTCAGAACCAGGTCGGGACGAAACTGATCTTCTGGGCTCGGCAAGATAGGCGAATCAGGTGCCAAAAACAACTGGTTTTGATTCGAAATGCGCACTGAAGTGACGGGCTGGCCGCTGGAACGAAAGCGGATTTCGTCGTCTTGATAGGTTAGATACGCCAGACGATTTTCGTTGGCTGCTGGCGGCGACGGACACGCCGGAATCTGTTGAACCGTGCCGTTGATGTACGCCGCAGTGACCGCTTGACCAGTCAATGTCTTGCCGGTGAAGCAGAGATCGGAACCGGAAATATCATCGATCTGACCGGTTGTGGATTGCCACGCGGCAAAACCCTCTGCTGCCTGATAGGAAACCAGCGACGGAGTGTCCGGTGTTTGAGATACGGAGCGAAGTTCGAATTCCTGCACAGGCTGGTCCAGACTTTCAATCCGGATGCCTCGAGTGCTGCTGTCGAAATTCACCGACACCGCATTTCGCACGTCACGCTGCTGGATCAAACAGCCCAGTAACGGAAGCAGTGGATCATTATTCCAGCGAACGGCAGGATCGTTGCCATTGGCTAACGAACCTACGGCACACAGATCTGTGCGAAGCACATCGTCCGTAAGGCCGACTGGCAGCGTTGGTCCGAATCCGGCTTCCACAATGCCGGCCGGTTCCAACAGGAATACCTTGTCATTTCGAAGCAGATCAAACGGACCATCTAGAACGGCTGGATTACTGTTCATAAACAACTGCTGAGCCGAAGTAATTTGCAGAGTGGTGGTGGGTTGCAGGCGACTGAAATATGTCAGCGACCCGGAATCGGGCTGATGAAATTCAAATACGCATGTCATTAGGCGCATTGGCCGGAGGTTTGGGCGGCGAGTTCACAGCCGGTGACCGCCAATCCGTTGATGGTGACGGAATCAAAGGATCCACCGCCTACATACGAACCGTCAAAACACAAGTCGGCTGCCAGTTGTTCGGCGGTCAACATGGGCGAAAATACGAATCCAAAGTTTTCGACAAATCCAGCCGGATCCAGCTTAAAGAGTTTGTGCGAATGAAAAACGTCAAACAGCCCGGACAATGTTTCAGGGCGTTCGCCAACAAAGATCCCTTGGTGTGAAACAATTTGCAGTGTCGTCAGACGCTCTGACGGTTGGTCCATGTCAAAATAGAAGCCGGTTTCGTCCCAAAAGAATGGAATGGTCTGAGCGACCACGGACCGAGCGGACAATGTCGTCCAGCAAATAAGAACGAGCAAAAGGAAGTACGCCCAAGGAAAACTGCGTGTCCAAAGTTCGTGTCGGCCGAAACGGTAATCCATGAAGCTTCGCCTCCTGTCACCGAGGGATTCGGTTCGCCCAAACCGCAAGCAGGTTATGGTCGTGCGTGCTTCACCATGACCTACGATCGCCTGCGGCTTGGTTCGAACGGATGTGCCAGCGAACAAGGTGTATTCTCGCCAAACGCATCACTTGTTGCTTTGTGACGTACATGCCGCTGCGAACCGATTACCCTTCACGAAAATGTGAAAATTCGAAATATTTTGTCGTCTCCAGATATGACATTCCGCATGATACACCTCCCCTGCCCTGGATGCGACAAAGTTGTCTAGAATAATCGCATGACAACTGATTTGATTTTGGGAACGGCGGGTCATATTGACCATGGCAAGACATCGCTCATTCGTGCGCTGACGGGAACCAATACGGACCGGCTTCCCGAAGAAAAAAAACGTGGCATCACCATCGAACTTGGTTTTGCCGAACTCGTTTTGGATGAATTTCGTCTGGGAATTGTGGACGTTCCCGGTCACGAAAAATTTGTGCGCCAAATGCTGGCCGGTGCTACCGGCATGGATCTAGCCATGTTGGTGGTGGCGGCCGACGATTCGGTGAAGCAACAAACAACCGAGCACCTGGACGTACTCCGAATTTTGGATTTGCCGGCCGGTGTGATCGCCATGACCAAATGTGATGTGGCCGATCAAGATTGGATGGACTTGGTAGAAGACGAAATTCGAGAACTCGTTCAGGACACGTTCTTGAAGGACGCTCCGTTGGTTCGAACCAGTTCGCACACCGGACAAGGTTTGGACGAACTTCGCTCGGCATTAACCGCAGCCGCTCGCGTTGCCGCAGCCAGTGAACGAGCGAATCGGCGGCATGGTCCGTTTCGAATGGCAGTGGACCGAGTTTTTTCAATGGAAGGACACGGAACCGTAGTCACTGGCAGCGTCTCTAGCGGCAGCGCCAAAGTGGGCGACGTGGTCAAACTGGAACCGGGCGAATTGGAAGTTCGGATTCGCGGCATCCAGAATCATGATCGACCCGCCGATGTGATTGTTCGAGGGCAACGAGCGGCAATTAATCTGGCCGGCGTGCATCATGATCAGATTCAACGAGGTCACGAGGTGGCTTCGGCTGGATATTTGCAACCCAGCAAATTGGTTACGGCGCATGTGAACGTCCTGGCGTCGGCGCCTCGTCCGATCAAAAACCGCAGCAAGGTGCGTTTGCATATCGGTACGGCGGAAGTCATTGCCACCGCGGCGCTGCTGGGAACCGAACGCTTGGAACCGGGGCAGAGCGGATTTGTGCAGTTGTTCTTGAGCGAACCGATTGTCGCAACGTGGAATCAGCCGTTTGTCCTTCGCAGCGAATCGCCCGTGGAAACGATCGCCGGTGGACGAATTCTGGTTCCAGCGGCCAATAAGATTAAGAAGTATGGTTCGACTATTCCGGAGATGTTGGAAAGACTACGCAGCGGCGATGCCTTGGAACGAGCTTCCGCGGCGTATTATTTTGCCGGTGTTCAGCAATTGGATTCGCAATCGCTGGTTCGAACCGCCGGTATCCAAGACGATGGCCAAACGTTTCAGACGCTGGTGGAACAAGGTGTACTGGTGCCACTCAATTTGCCGGGTCAGAAAAAGTTGCATTTGCATCAAGACGTGTTGGACGAATTTGGTAACCGAATGATTGCCGCGTTGGATCGACTGCACGAATCCCAGCCGCTGTCCACGGTGTTTGATAAATCCAGTGTCGCCAGTCAGTTTGAATATCTCGGCCATCAAAACGTCTTTGACGCCATTGTGGCGTTGCTGGAAAAGAAGAAAACGTTGCGGAGCACGGCCAAGGGAATTGGTTTGGCGGATCGAGCTCCCAAGTTGTCCAAGAATGAACGCGAACTGTTGACGCAAATCATCGAGACATTTCGGACTGCTCGTTTTCAACCGCCCACCGTCAAGGAAGTTCAGGCGACGGCCACCAAGAACCAAGCGTCTGTCCCCAATTTGGTCAAATTGGCTGCATCTGACGGGGATTTGGTCGAAGTTTCAGCCGACTATTACCTGCATGCCGACACGGAACGCGAGTTAAAGGAATTGCTACAGGCAGCGATTTTGGAACGAGGTGGCATATCCGTCGGCGAAATTCGCGAACTCCTGCAAACCAGCCGCAAATATGCTGTTCCGTTTTGCGAATACCTGGATAAGATCGGATTTACCAAGCGAGACGGCGACGTGCGAATCCTGAATTCAACGCCTTCGGCAAGCTAGAATTGTTGGATGACGCCAACGCTGTTCGTAGTCCCGGCTTTAGCCGGAATTGCATTGTTCGTAGTCCCGGCTTTAGCCGGAATAGCACTGTTCGTAGTCCCGGCTTTAGCCGGAATTGCACTGTTCGTAGTCCCGGCTTCAGCCGGAATTGCATTGTTCGTAGTCCCGGCTTCAGCCGGAATCGCATTGTTCGTAGTCCCGGCTTCAGCCGGAATTGCACTGTTCGTAGTCCCGGCTTTAGCCGGAATTGCATTGTTCGTAGTCCCGGCTTTAGCCGGAGTGAACTGTTTGTAATGCAGCCGGAATCACGCCGGCCCTGCCAAAAGATAACGGAAATCAAGGAAATCATTCGATGGCTAACAATCCTCTTCGACACCTGCCTTCGGTCAACGAACTTTTGGAACGACCCGAGCTGAAACAACTAGTCGACACTGTCAGCCACAACGTGGTGGTCACCGAGGTTCGTTCGTTCTTGGAAAACCTGCGTGCGGAAGTCCAGCAACGAGCGGCGGATATCAACATTCCGGCTCCGGCAGAAATGGCGGATAAGATTGCCAAGTGGATTGCCAAAGACCAAACGCCTCGTCTTCGTCCCGTCATCAACGCAACCGGCATCTTGTTGCACACTGGTTTAGGCCGTTCTCCTTTGGCTCCGCAAGCACTGGCCGCCATTCACGAAGTTGCCGGTGGCTACGCCAGTGTGGAAGTCGATATTGAATCGGGCGAACGAACTCAGCGAGCACTGGCTGTCGAAAAACTGCTGAAGGAACTGACCGGCGCCGAAGCGGCCTTAGTTGTCAACAACAACGCTGGTGCCACTTTGTTGTCATTGGCCGCCATTGCCAAGGACAAAGAAGTGGTTGTTTCACGAGGCCAATTGGTGGAAATCGGCGGCAGTTACCGACTGCCCGATGTGATGAGCACCAGCGGCGCGATCTTGCGTGAAGTAGGCACGACTAATAAAACTCGGATCAATGATTACGAAGCCGCTATCGGTGAACAGACCGGAGCGTTGATGCGAGTTCACACTAGCAACTACATTATCGCTGGTTTTTCCGAAGAAGCTCGCTTGTCCGAATTGGTTCGCTTAGGACGCAGCTATAATCTGCCCGTGATTGATGATATCGGTTCCGGTGCCATGATCGACTTTCAACGTTACGGATTGCCGGGCGAACCGTTGGCCAAAGACAGTATCACCGCCGGCGCGGACGTGGTCCTGTTTAGCGGAGACAAATTGTTGGGTGGTCCACAATGCGGGATCTTGGTCGGCCGCAAGGCGTTGATCCAGGCGATTACCAAGCATCCGCTGACTCGTGCTTTGCGAGTAGACAAGATTACGTTGGCCGCGCTGCACGCGACGTTGCAACTGTATCGTTCGACCGAAGCGGCAGAGGAATCGATTCCGCTGCTGAAGTTACTGTCGACTTCGGTAGAAAACTTGCGAAATCGAGCGGAACGGTTGGCGCCGCAGATGGCGGCACTCGAATGGATCGAATCAGCCGAAGTAGTTGGTCCGTGGCGTATCTCGGTGGCGGTTCGGTCCCCAACACAAGAAATTCCCACGGTCTGTGTCGCATTGACTCCACGCCAGATCAGTGCCAATACGTTGTCACATCGCTTGCGGATGGGGACGCCCAGCGTTTTCGGCCGCATCCAGCAAGACAAACTGCTGATCGACTTGCGGAGCGTCATGCCCAAACAAGACCTAGATCTGATCAACGCACTCAGCAACGTGAAGGCGGCGGACGAAAAAAGCGAAGAAGACTAATCTGGTTCGTAGTACCGGCTTTAGCCGGAAGTCACTAGTTTGCTAGGTTTTTGCCGTCAACTACACTTTCATATTCAATAATGGTGTTCCGTTGCCGCTGGACGCCGTGACACTCAAGTAGAACGTCAGCGAATCGCAGAGTCATGGCTAATTTCGCGACTCAGACGCTCGTTGGAATCAGAAACCTTGCTACACCGGTTTCGACATCCGAATGTTTTCCGTAGACTTGCGAGTTGAATAGAGCGGACGTTTCGGCGTGATCTGTGTCGCCAGACGATCCGCATTGGACGGCATGATTCGACTCGTTGGTAAAAGCAAACATGAAGAACTGTATTCGAAAAATCTTCACAGCCATTTTCTTCGTCAGCCTGGCCTTGGTGGGATCGAAAGATCGAGTGTGGTCGCAAGATTTGGTCCGCATTGCCACGTTCAATACATCGTTGAATTTATGCGCGAACAATCGGACCAGTCCGTGCCTGGAAGGTGGATTGAACCAGTATTTGGCGAATGGCAACTATGCGCCCGCTCAAGGAGTTGCGGAGATCCTACAGCGAATTGCGCCGGATATTGTCTTGTTGAACGAATTTAACTTTGATCCGTCGGGTGCAGCGGCGGATCTGTTTCAGCAGAATTTTCTGAGCGTCGGACAGAACGTGAGTCGCCATCCCGACGGCTCGGCAGATCCTATTAGTTATCCCTATCGCTATTTGGCGGCCGTCAACACCGGAGTCCATTCTGGTTGGGACTTAGACAACAACGGCAGCGTGGATGATTCCGTGGGAGACGGTTCCTATGCCGGGGACGCGTTTGGGTTTGGTGAGTTTCCTGGGCGGTACGGCATGCTGTTACTTTCCAAGTATCCGATCGATGTCGACGCCGTGCGAACTTTCCAGAACTTTCTATGGAAAGATATGCCCGATTCGTTGCTGCCGACTTCGTGGTATAGCGAATCGGAACAAGATGTACTGCGACTTTCGTCCAAAAGCCATTGGGACGTGCCGATTGATGTCAACGGTCCGACGCTGCATGTACTGGCGAGTCACCCGACGCCGCCAGTGTTTGATGGTCGGAAGATCGCAATGGTAGAAGGAACCATGACGAAATTCGTTTTTGGGCGGACTACGTGACTCCGGGCAAGAACGATTACATTGTGGATGACAAGAATGTGGCAGGCGGATTGAGCGAATTGGCCAGCTTTGTCGTTTTGGGAGATCAAAATGCCGACCCGACAAATGGCGACAGCGTGAGTGGCGCGTTGATCAGTTGTTGAATGCAGAACGAGAGTGAACGGTGATTTTGTGCCTACCAGTGCGAATCTGCAGGCACTGACGTCGTCGTTCAATCTTCCGAGTCGACTATGTGTTGCCATCGAATGATATAGAAATTGTCGATGGCGCGTTTTAACCTGATGCGCCCGACCCGTTGGCTCGATTGTCGTTGGTATCGGATCATCGCTTAGTGTGGCTGGATGTGCAAATGGTTCCCGAGCCGAACAATGCCGCTTGGCTGATGGTTGTGGCAGTCTGGGCGTTGCGACATTCATCAAGATGCCGATTCGGCCGAGCGCACGAATGCGAAAGCGAATGGGTGTTCTTGAACGGAGGGCACTTCGTTTTGAGATAGACGAGTCTTGGTGGTTTCTGTGTAAATCAAAGTCCGGTTGGTCCGGTTCCGGTTGGTGTCATCCAAATTTGGGTGTCCTGGTTTTGATGTCATTCATCAAATTGGGACGACCGTCCCGGAAGGTGCCATGCATCTTCCGGTAACCTCCAAATGGTCCCGTCCGGGAAGGTGCCATGCATCTTCCGGTAGGTCCCGTCCCGGAAGGTGCCATGCATCTACCGGTAACCATGCATCTACCGGTAACCTCCAAATCGAATCAGTGGCTTCAGCGTGTTTCAATCTTTTTTTTGATAGTTTTGGGGTGTCAGAGGGCACCGCCCCCTCCTTGCGGAGGAATCAGAAACGCGGAGGCACTTAGGTACGCAGAGAAGGTAAGGGATTATGGCTGGCACCGACCCCTGGCAGCCTGCTTGTGAACGCTGCCAATACAACATGATCAGGAAAACTTATTGGCTCTCGGCCCGACTCATGTACCCGAAAAGCCTGCTGCACTGCTGGCGAAGCAGCCTGGATTGGTGGACACAGAATGGGAATGCCTCGGCCTGAAATCCCAGAATAGATCGCAACAATGTGGGTTGCTACGAGATTGCGTTGATGATGATCACGGCTAAAGCCAGAAAGGCGACGGCAGCCACGGAAATGCCCACGATGAGTCCGGTGGGAATGGTCTTTTTTCGTTTCCGAGTCAACAAGATGGATGATTGGGAAACGGAAGTAGCGTGCTGATCTTCAAATAGGTCCACCAGCGAACCACTTGTCGAGCTGGACGCACTTAGCTCTTGTTCGATTTGCGAAAGTGTTTCAGGATCCACGTCGGCTGCTTCACCGGAAAACGAAAGAGCCGCATCGCTGCCGGCCGACGAACCTGACAATTCGTGCGAAACTTCGTCGTCGTCTTCTTCAAGTGGAGCCAGTGTAAAGTCTTCGTTTTCATCATCATCAATACGGTTCGTATCACCCTGACGCGAAGAAACGGTGTCGCTGGCCAGTCGCTCGGAACTGGAACCCGAACTTCCTTTGGCGGTGCCCAGGATCTGTTCCAAGCGGTTAAAGCCCGTGGGGTTCGATCCTCCGGCGTTAGAAAACGACTTGGATTTGGCGCCCACCACGATGCCTCGTGGCTCTAGCCATTTGGTCAGCAAGCTTTCGACGTCCGACGCGGATTGCATCCGTTCCGCAGGCTTCTTAGCCATCATGCGTCTACAAATATCGACCAGCGCTGGCGGGGCGTCGGGACGTTTGCTGAAAATGCTTTCTGGTTCTTCTTTTTGATGCTTCAATAAACGTTCTGTTAGCGTGCCAGTGGGAAACGGCGCATGTCCCATTAATAGAAAGTAGAGTGTCCCGCCTAGCCCATAAATGTCGGCTCGATGATCCACTTTGCTGCTGTTAACGGCCTGTTCCGGAGCCAGATAGTCTGCTGTTCCGACGACGCTATCTTTGTGTACGGAAGAAAGGGATTTGGTTTCATCCGTGAATTTTACCAAGCCCATATCCAAGATTTTTACAATTCCGGCGGAATCGACCAAACAATTGGCCGGCTTGATGTCTCGGTGTACCACACCAGCATCGTGAGCGTGCTGTAGTCCACGAGCTGCCTGGGCGATCGATTCGGCAGCTTGTTCAAATCCCATGGGACCGTCCTGATCGACGATGCGCTGAAAGTCGCGTCCTTCGACATATTCCATGACGATATAGTGCGTGTCACCTTCATTGTCGATGTCATAGGCGCGAACGATATTGGGATGGTCCAAAGCCGCGACCGCTCGAGCTTCCAGTTCGAATCGTTCCAAATAACTAGACTTGGTCACTCGGCTCTTGGGCAAGACTTTGATGGCCACCGGGCGACGCATAATCGGATGTTCGGAAAGATACACACTGCTCATTCCGCCTGTGCCCAGGTGGTCTTTCAGGGTGTACTTGCCAAGGCGAAATCCGCGATACTTACCTCGTAGGATTTGGTCCATTTGCCAACGAGTCAATAAGCCCAGATTGACCATCCGGTCCGCCAGCGGATCGGCTTCGCCAGGCAGCACGCCGCTATTCTGGCTAGCCAACGTCGCTACGAATTCGGCAAAGCGGTCCTTGGGCACCAATTCGCTGCGGCGAACCAATTCGATGAGTTGTTTGGTCGAATTAACTTTGGCCATTCCACGCTACGGCAAAGATTCGAAAGAAAATGCCGCGTATTCCTGCTATTTCGCGAAAAAGATTCGAAACGAAAAACCGAGCCTCTCGCCACCGCCGTTACTATCGTTCATGGTAGACACCCCGCAAAATCGAAGCAAGCATTCTTCTCGTTAACTTCACATCTTCAGCTGATTAGGCCTGCGATTCAGATCAAAAACCGATTCGGTACCGAGCGTCAGCACATTAAAATCAGAACATAGTCCGGCCTCGCTCCCTTGTAAACTCGGTTATCGCTTATGAAGTCAGCAACCTATATCATTCGCGCGCTCCTGTTAATCGTCACCGTGGCAACGCCTTGGTTCTTTGGCGGGGTTTGGGCGGATGTTCAATGGATCTTGCTACTTTGTTTGGCGGTGCAATTGGCATTTGACCTGATGGGCCGATTCGGGCAGTACGATCAACCCAGCTGGCTGCCGACCGCTTGGCTTCCGGTACTGTTGGGAATCTCGTTAGGCGTTTGCCAGCTTGTTCCCCTAAGCCCTTCCACTGCCGCGTGGTTGGCTCCAGAAACACTTGCGTTACGAACCCAGCTATCCACGCCGGCCACGTTGGACGAATCGACCGATATCGACGAATCTAGCGATGTGCCCCTTTCCACGGCCGACGCCGCGACGCTGCCGAATTTTCCTCGCAGCATCAATCCCGCCGCCACTCGAGAATACTTAGCACTCTTGCTACTGGGCGCAGGCGTATACGTATTGGCATCCAGTCACTTGGTAGATCGTCGTAGCGTGACCATCTTGTTTGCGACCGTGGCCATATGTGGCGCGGCACTGGCGTTCTTTGGGCTAGTACAACGTCTTTCTTGGAACGGCAAGTTTTATTG
Organism: Pirellulaceae bacterium; assembly: GCA_041399205.1. Lineage (GTDB taxonomy): Bacteria > Planctomycetota > Planctomycetia > Pirellulales > Pirellulaceae > JAGQOZ01. Next base: position 73,902 of record JAWKTK010000028.1, read on the forward strand.
GGTTTTTGAACCGATCAGCGGCAGCTTTCAATCCTTTGGCCCCTTTGTCAACCGAAACAACGCTGGTGGTTTCTTGAACATGTGTCTGGCAACGTGCCTGGGCCTGATCGTTTGGGTTTTCTGGTCGGGATTTCAAGAACTGCAATACATTCCCATGGAACACCAATCGTCTTCGCGTCGCGGTAAGCGTTCCAGAGGTTCAAGTTCCGGCAGGTCGTCATCGTCGCGTTCTGGCCGTTCGTCGCGAAGTTCCCGTTCTTCGTCGCGTTCTTCGTCTGGGTCTTCGGCAAACCGTTCGACGTCTGCGGATTCCGGTTTGGCATCTCCTTCGTCCGAAGCTGCCGCCGACAAGGCTGATCAATACGCGGCAATGCTGGGCCATGCGACATCAGATTCTCGCGATTCCGACCAAGTTGATAGCGTTTCGGACCATAGCGAGAATACAGACCAGGCAACACCAATAGACAATTCAGATCCAAATCAAGAAACGGAACGTTCGCAGGATGCATCCGAACAACCGGAACGGCGTAAACGAGTTCGAGTGCGAGTGAAACAGCGAGTACGCGTGCACGACCAAGACGATGATGACGATGTAGACTTATTGGAATTTCGCCGACGCCAAAAGAAGATCCGCAAAAAATTTGATGCGGACGAGGATTTCGAAAAGGCCAAGAAGTCGTTAAAACTAGCCACGCCCATGGCCTATGGCGCCAACGTCGATCCGGAAGCTGGGTCGTGGATTGTGCGCGGCGCGAAGGCCACGTCTCGTTGGATTGGGGAAATCAACGCGCTCAAACTTTGGTCCGTCGTGTTGGCCGTTTGTGTGGCAGGTGGTGTCTTCTGTACGGCGTCTCGCGGATCTATTCTGGCGCTCCTGGTCTCTTTGGTGGTTACTGCCGGCATGCTGGCGATGCGCGCCGGTTATCGAGGTTATTCGATCGGGATTCTGGTGACCTTGTTCTTGGGCTTGGGCCTAATGAGCTGGGGCGGGCAAACCGACTTTGTGGTCAATCGGTTCGAACAAATGTTTGACGACAATTCTTTGGAGCAGGGCCGAGTTCCCAACTGGAATGAAGCGTTGCGAACCGTGCCTGATTTTTGGTCGTTCGGCACCGGCTTGGGAACGTATCGCTTTGTCTATGAACGATTCCAAGAACGGTTCCTGCGCAACACCAGCCACTTCCACGCCGAAAACCAATTCATCCAAACCATGGTCGAAGGTGGCTTGCTGGGAACGGCGCTGCTGATGCTTGTGCTGATATTGGTTGGATCGTCCATTTTCAAGTTGTTTCAATCGGGCGGCGCCATCGACACGGCGCTGGCCACCATGGGCACCTTCGCGCTGACCAGCCAAATTGTCGGTGGCACCTTTGATTTTGGGTTGTACATTCCATCCAACACCATCTTGATGGCGTTGTTGTCCGGCGTGGTGATTGGACGAGCGGCCTTGGTTTCGGCGTATGGACAGGTGGAAATCGAGCGGTCGGAAGAACGTTCGTATCAATACTCAGGGAATACTCGCACGCCAACGCCATTGCCGGATCGAGGCTGGATTGCCTTGCTGCAGACGATTCCCTGTCACGCCATCGGACTGTCATTAGTCACAGGGCTTTTGTTCGTGGGTGCATTATTTGGTTCGCTGGAAATGAAGAAAGTGGCGGCCGTGGAGAACGCCATGCGAGCAGCACCTTTGTCCCAGGTGCGTGACTTGGAAGATCCGGACGAAATCCGTAGTCTCACCACGCCACTGGCAAACTCGCTTAAGCAGCGTTGGGACGATGCCTATGGTCACCGTCATTTGGCCGAACTTCTCATTCATTTGTACGAAGCGAACGCCTATCAAACATTAAAACTGGCGAAAGAAGAAGAACTAGCCATCTTAGCGGCTCAGGCCGAAGCGGCCGCAGCAACGTCATCAGACGACAGCCAGGTAGACGCGTTAAATCAAGCCGATTCGAATTCAACGGATGCATCGGCGGCAGATCCAGCCGTGTCCAACGAAATCGTTCGCGACGAAGAGCTCTGGCTGCGCGCGTCCGTGTGGCATTTGCATGGCGTCCTAAAGCATCTGGAAATTTCCAAGAATCAAACGGCGATTGACAAACTGTTGTCACAGCCAGCCGTTCAAGAGTATCTGGTTCCAGCCAGAAAACACTTGCTTCTTGCCCGACGGTTTTGCCCGACGGTTCCGTACACGCATTACGCTTTGGCGGAACTGAGCATCATTGGCCCACCAGAAAACAACGATGTGCTACACCTAAAACGCGCTCGCTTCTTGAGCCCCGCTGACGCAACATTGTTGTATTGGTCCGGCGTGGTGGATATGAATTCGAACCGAGCCAACCAAGCGTGCGAAAATTGGCGGAAGAGTCTGACGTTAACCAAAATGCATTTGGATCGCATTATACCGTTCGCGTTGGAGACCCTGACGCCGCAACAACTGTTGGATAACGTGCTGCCAGATCATGCCGATCAGATTTATCACGCGGCCACCAAGTATTTCAGTGATCCCCTGCAGTTGGACATCCAGATGCAGTATCTGAAGAAAGCAGAAGCGGTCATCAATGACGTGTCCCTGCCGGACGACGAAAAGCAATACTTGCACGCATCCATCTTGCGATTGCAGGGTCGCGGTGACGAAGCGATCGAACTGTTTGAAAAAGCAATCCAGCTGAATCCGGATCGCATTCGCTGGCGCTACGAATTAGCTCGCTTGCTATTCGGTATGCAACGCTACAAGGAAGCTCGCAAACACACGTCCGAACTCATTCGCGAAGATCCTGACAATCGACAGTATTCGGAACTGAACGGCCGAGTGGTTCAGGAGTTGGTCAAGCTGCGGCAAATTTGATTTTCCGTCGTTTTGGTTTTGCTCGGAGGAATTTCTTAGCCCGAAGCGTCAGCGAGGGACTGCAGAATCGCTCGATTTTCCCCTCACTTACGTTTCGGGCTAGGATTCTTGCCTCACTTACGTTTCAGGCTAGGATTTATAGTGCTCTGAGTCGGTGTTCAGCTAATTTGCTTCTAGCAGCGAAATGTATGCGTACAGCGCCGCGTTGTTTGCCGTCGTTGCCGCCAGCGTGGATTCCAAACGAGTTTCCCCGGGCTCTAGTTGCACTTCGAATTCGGCCGAAGTGTCGCCTTTGGTTAGCGTCTTGGAAATGGTTTGGCCTTGAATTCGCAACTGAATCGAATTCGCCTCCATCGATTGTTGCAAATGTCGCGGCCAGCGACTCAACACAATTCGGTATTTTCCGGGCTGGAGGACTCGGACCGCCCACGGACCACTTTGCGGCGCGCCGTTGCGAATGGCGTTCTGATGCCAAGGCGTGTTGTCCAGCAGCCAATCGTGCGCGGTGAGACGAGCTTCCGGTTCGTGTTCCGAACCAATTTCAACATGAATGGTGCGTTGAATGGCGGGTTGCAGCGAATCCCACCACGCATCGTATGCGTCGCGCAGCTCTTGCACCAAAGCGGATTGTTCTGATGCTACGTCGTGCGATTGGCTCGGGTCATCCGCCAAGTTGAACAGTTCCTTACCGTTGACCAGACGCCACTGTTGATACATGACGGCTGACTTTCGCCACTTTTCTGGGTGCAGAATTCGCTGCGAATGCACCACAATCGGCTTTTCGCGAATCAACGTTTCAGTGCCTTGTATGGCACTTGCCAGGCTGATGCCATCGGACGCGGGGCCCGCCGGTTCGTTCAACTGGCACAGTTCACCAGCGTCGGACGCATATCAATGTGAGCTGACAACGTATTGACATCTCGACCGCCTCCGTCAGCTGCCCGTTGGGCCAGTAAAAGAAGCACGGCACTCGATGACCGCCATCGTATTCCGATCCTTTTTTGCCTCGCATATCCGCGTTGAATACACCTTCTCCCTGGGCGGTGCCGTTGTCGGTCATGAAGATGAAAAGCGTGTTCTGATCCAGGTTGTTTTCTTTCAGGAAGGAACGCAGGCGGCCCACGTTTTCATCAATGTTGGCAATCATGCCAAAGAAGCGGCTGGTGTTGCGGTCTTGCTGGTCGTACGGCTGACGATACTTTTCGTCTACCAAATAGGGACCGTGCGGTGCATTCGTGGCCAAATAGACAAAGAACGGTTCGTCTTGATGTTGCGAAATAAAGCGAGTGGCTTCGCGGAACCACACATCGGTGCAATAGCCTTCGAATTTTTCGGTTTGGCCGTTACGCCAATAGGTGTCGTCAAAATAATCGTTGTCAAAGTAGTCGGGCGTTTGGCCCACGCCACCGCCGCCGTGACACACCACATCATCAAAACCTTGGTCTTGAGGACGCAAGGGATAGGCGTCGCCCAAATGCCATTTGCCGTACATGCCGGTAGCGTAGCCATTGGCTTTGAATATTTCTGCCAGAGTCAATTCGTCCGCCGCCATGAGCGAACGACCACAAATGGTATGCCACACACCTGTCTTGGTTGAATAGCGGCCTGACAGGAGTGCAGACCGAGTGGGCGAACAGGTCGGATCGACATGAAAGTCGGTCATCCGAATCGCTTGCGAATACAGCCGGTCCAAGTTGGGCGTTTTCAATACGGGATTACCATGAGCACCCATGTCACCGTAACCTTGGTCGTCGGTCATGATCAAAATGACGTTCGGCCGATCGGGTTGCGCTGCCCAAGCCATTCCGGTTCGGCCGCAAAGTGCCGCAACAATCCAAGAAGTCCAAAACAAACAAGCCACCCAACGCCACCGAATCATCATGCCATGCCTTTCGAACAACTTATTTTTCGCGAACGAACCAAATTGGTATGCGGGCCGAACGATGGTACAATCAGCTTGGCTGTCTTTTGTTTTGGTCGACCTGACTTCCGGCGAAACCGAATGAGCTCGTCTTATTCCGCCTGAAGGCGGGACTACCAACCACGCCCCATCGCAGCCCAAACCGACTGCGTATTCCCACCTCAGTTCACACGGAAGCATAACATGGCTCGATCTATTTTCCAACGAACCATCAGCGTCTTGGCGGTTGCCGTCTTGGCGATCACCGCCAGCGGGCAGGCTCCTTCGTTTCAATCGATGACCATGGACGGCGATGTCGACATCGGTTACGGATTGGCCATCGGCAAAGTCGACGCTGATGATCACATTGACGTTTTGCTGGCGGACAAGACAGAAATCGTTTGGTATCAGAACCCCGGTGACCGAACTTCCACTTGGAAGCGTCATGTCATGGCCAGAAACTTGACAGAACGAGATAACGTGTGCATCGCAGCCAGGGATCTAGACGGGGACGGCTTGGTGGAAGTGGCGGTCGGAGCGCAATGGAATCCCGGTGAAACCACCGACACGCAAGCCAGCGGCGCTCTGTTCTATTTGGAACGCCCAACCGATCCAACCAGAATGTGGAAGTCTTCGCCCGTTACGCCTCATGATCCTACGACCCATCGCATGCACTGGATCAAGTTCGGTCCGAACGACTTTCGTTTGGCGGTGTTGCCGTTGCACGGTGTCGGTAATCAAAACGGGCAAGGGAAACCGGTTCGAGTGACGTTGTACGGTTGCAGCGAAGAAAACAAGAACGGTTGGACTAAACCGTGCTGCACGAATCGATGCACATGACGCATAACTTTGATATCCTGCCAGCATGACGCCGATTCGCCTGAAGCGGCCATTATTGCGGGCAGCGAAGGCGTGCATTGGATCGATTCGCTCATGAACGTCGCTCAGAAGATTGATGCGCCACCATCACGCGGTGCCGGCGAAGTTCGCATCGTGCCGATCGAATCTCAAAACGCCATTACCACCATCGAACCGATGCACGGCAATGAAGTGGTGTTCTACATGCATTCGAATACCAACGGCTGGCAGCGACAAGTCTTGGATGCGTCGTTCAATCAAGGCCACGCACTCGCATCCGGCGATCTGTTGGGCCAAGGGCAACCGCAGATTGTGGCGGGCTGGCGTAATCCCAATTCGGACGGCAAAGTGGGCATTCGCATGTACGTCCCCAACGAGAGCTTTACTCGTTGGGAACAGCATACGATTGACGACAACCAAATGGCCTGTGAAGACCTCAAACTTTGCGACTTTGATGCCGACGGCAAATTGGATATTGTGGCTGCAGGACGAGCGACCAAGAACGTGATCTTGTATTGGAATCAAACTCCGTGAGACGTGTCATGTCTACGAAACGTCTGTTTGGCCACTGCGCAACAGCAACGTTGTTCTTGGTGACCATGCTGTTTTCCATTCTGCATGTGGCAAATTCGATGGCGACGGCCGACGATGCGCCGGCGTTGGCCAATCAAGTGCGTCGACCAGTTCGCTTGGCGTGGAATCACGATGAAACCTCGCTATGGGTGGCGAATCAAGGGAGTGGTTCTCTCAGTGAAATCCAGATTGCAAACCACCAAGGCCGATTGGTTGCCGAATATCCGATTGCCGAATCGGTTTCCACCTTGCTGCCATGGAACGCTGCACGGCAACTGCTGGTGGCACACGCCCATTCGCCTCAGATCAGCGTCGTCGATATCGCCGAACACGTTGGCCAAGTGGTACAGCGATTGCCATTGAAATTCGCGACGGACGCAATCTGCCAAATTCCCGGCGGCTTCGCCACTAACGTGCCGTGGCAACGCAAAGTGTTGCTGTACGCTTGTGAAACTTCGGCAGCTGCGGGATTGCGCATTTCGGATTCCACAGAAATATCATTGCCGTTTTTCGTTCGTTCGTTGTTGTATTTGCCACAGCAGGAAACGTTGGTCGCGTCCGATCGCTTTGGCGGCCAGTTGGCGATCATCTCTACCGTCGAACGACGCTTGATCTGCGTCCGACATTTTGACTTTCATAATATTGGCGAATTAACGTTGGACACAAAGGGTAATCGACTGCTCATGACAGTTCAAGCGTTGAATCCGGCGCTGGAACCGTCCGATTCCAATATTCAATGGGGACTGTTCTTGCCCAGCGGCATTCGGCAATTTCAACCAGACGTCTTGGTGGACGCCAGTCAGACAGAAATGGACGTGCTCCGATCCGGCAAATACACGCCGCTGAGTGACATTCGGTTGGGCGCTGGAGATCCGCACACGTTGGCAGTGACAAGTTCTGGTCAGTTGGTTGTTTCGCTCAGTGGGGTCAATCGCGTTGCCTTTCTTCAGCAGAAAGCTAGTGATCAGCGTCGAGCTCCCGTGGGTATTCGGCCAACGCACATGTTATTGTCAGCCGATTCTTCGCTAGTGGCGACGGCCAATACCTTGGATGACAGTGTTTCGTTGGTGCAGATTGCGGATAATTCGTCTGATCAGATTGCCGCTTGGCAGCAGCGAGCAGCCGAACAGGATTCGTCTGGTTCGAACCTACACTTAGAATCGTTTCACGATGTCGCCACACTAACGCAGACCTTATCGCTGGGGCCTCGCCCCGAACTTTCGAACAGCGAATTAGGCGAACGCATTTTCACCGATGCTACTCGTTCTCACGACCATTGGTTCAGCTGCAATAGCTGCCACATTAACGGGCATTCCAATGGACGTTTGGCGGACACGCAAGGAGACGGTTCGTATGGGACGCCTAAACGAGTGCCTTCGTTGTTTGGCGTGGCAGATACGTCTCCTTGGTCGTGGACGGGGCATTTTGCCACGTTGGAAGATCAATTACAGAAGACTGCTCAGAGCACGATGATCGGTCGCAAGCTGAGTCGCGCCGAGCTGGTGCAGTTGCAAAGTTTCTTGTCAGAACTGCAGGCTCCTGCGGTGGAACCGCCAGACTCGCCAGAAGCGGCTGAACGAATTGTCCAAGGAAAAGCTGTGTTTGAACGCCGTCAATGTTCTGCGTGTCATCACGGCCACGCGTTTTCTGCACATACGGTGTTTGATGTGGGTTTGGTGGACGAACAAGGGGAAACCAACTTCAATCCTCCGTCTCTGATTGGCGTACGGTTGCGACAAGCTTTCTTTCATGATGCCAGCGCACTGTCGCTGGGCGAAGTGGTTGATCAGCATTCGCCTAAATCGGATGCCGTACTTTCCGCAGCCGATCGATCGGCACTGATTGCATATTTGGAAAGTCTGTAGCGAATCGACGTTTGGGCATCGTTCGTTCGGGTTGATTTGTTCGTTTGCAGGCCGGATCTTCGAGCTACCTTTGGAAGTCGACTTTCGGATCTATCTGTACAACTACCGGCTGGAATGGGCATGCAACTTTCTGTTCGTACTATTCGAATTGTTTGTGTCGTAATGTCGGCCATGGTGTTGTTGCAAACATCATGCGGCTACAGTGAATACAAGGTGTCTATACTTTCACCCAGTCGACAAGCGAATCCGGCGCGGCAGGAAACGCAAGTCGCACACGACCGGTTTGCGAAGCAGATGGCTCAGACGGCCTAGTTTTATTTTCCGTATCCAGATCGTACCAATCCGTTTCAAGCCACACTGACCGACGTTTCTGTACAGGTCAGTCTCGATTCGCTTAAGCTGAGCGGTTTTGTTCAGGTAAAAGATGTCAAAGCGGTTTTTACAAATGGTACAAGGACATTTTTGTTGGGGCCAGGAAATCTTGTTGGCAGTTCCACCATTACTTCGATCGAACCGCCTCGAGTCTTCTTGCACAATCCCGAAACGAATCAACATTGGGAAATGACGCTAGATGTAGACGACACCTCAGCTTCGCCGACTCAGCCCAATGACGAAGTTTAGTCCATGCGCTGACTCGCTCGGTTTGTCGCGCCGTAAAGTTTCGTAACGAACCAAGTCGGCGCATTTTCTTACACGTCGAGTGACTTCGTGGTATAGTCCTGTCTTTGATGTGTCGTGAAGACGGGAGCGAGTTTTGGCTGTTTCGCCTTATCTCAAAGGTTTCGTTCGCCCGCCAGTCGGACGCTTCTTGGCCACGTATTGGATCGAAACTCCGCTGACACTGGAGCAGGCGGCTGCGCTGATTGCCGGCGAACAATCTTCGGGTACCTTCGTCTCACGTATGTTGGCACAGAGGGTCCCGTGGCTCATGGATTCGAAGAAGTGATGCTCGATTCACTTGGCATCTTCACCCAAGGCAAAACGCATTGCACCAGCGTGATCTCTTGGGTGATCGAGCAGACGACGCGGGCGTTAAAGCAAAGTCGAAGTGTCCCCTGGTTGACGCGATCGAAATCAACCTGAAGGGCGGACAAGTTGGTGCAGTCGATTATTTTGTTCAGCTTCGTGACGGTGTTTAAATGAATGCCCTTTTCGCCCGGCCGACTACTCGGTACAACTTTTTTTCGATTCGCAGAACATTGGAATTCGGAAGGCATAACGTGAAGCTTCGCAAAACATTGGGATTGATTCATACTTCCGCAACGTTGGTGGCCCCGTTTCAAGAGTTATGTCAGGAGCTGTTGCCTGACGTACACGTGTTCAATATTGCCGACGACAGCTTGATCAAGGAAGTGATTGCCACCGGCGAATTGGCACCCAACGTTGCGTGGCGTTTGGCCAGTCATGTGCAAAGTGCAGAAGCGGCGGGCGCGGATTTGATTATGGTCACGTGTTCATCGGTCGGCCCAGCCGTAGAAGCGTCGCAGGCCTTTGTGGACGTACCGGTGGTGCGAGTTGACTTGGCGATGGCGGATCAAGCGGTCCAGACCGGCGAGCGAATTGGTGTGGTGGCCACATTGCCGACCACACTGGCACCGACGGTGGATTTGATTGAGCGTCGAGCGACATTGGCGCAGAAATCGATTTCGCTGGCGTCCGAATTGTGCGAAGGTGCCTTCGAATCACTGATGGACGGTGACTCGGTAGCGCATGATCGATTGGTTCGACAAAAGCTGGAGCAATTGATCGCATCCAACGACGTCATTGTACTGGCCCAAGCGTCGATGGCTCGCGTAGTAGATCAGATTCCCGAATCGTTGCGAACGGTGCCAATTCTTTCCAGCCCTCGGTTGGCGGTGACTTCGCTGGTTTCTTTGTTTGAGCAAATGGAATAGGATTGGCGGTCTGATTCGAACGGACGCTACCGGCGAATGAGTCACTACGTTTAATCCTATTGATCTGGTTCGCACCATGACAGATTCCGATAACGCGGGACGCGGGTCACTCATCACCGCCGTCGCTACCTTGTTCTTGCTGGGATCGCTGTCAATGTTGGTTGGCATTGTGTGTGGGCAATCAAGCGTGATCATGGCCAGCGGTGTGTTGCTGATGCTGGCGCTGGGCGGTGCGTTGTTTGTCAAGAAGCTGGTGGGCTATCGATTCACCAATTGGATTCTGATTGCCAACATTGCGGCGATGCTTAAACCGGACTGGTTTCTTTCCGTTGGCAACTTCAACCTATCCGATCCATGGCTGCTGTTAATTGTGGTGCAGCTGATCATGTTTGGGATGGGGACGCAGATGGAGTTTTCGCGATTTTGCCCATGTTCGCGCATGCCCGGTGCGGTGGTAGTGGGAATTTGTGGCGTCGCTGATGATCATGCCATTGCTGGGGTTTTCGCTGGCCAAACTGTTTCAATTTCCGCCTGAAATTGGAGCGGGGCTGGTCTTGATCGGAAGTTGCTCCAGCGGCCTTGCGTCTAACGTGATGACCTATTTGGCCAAAGGGAATTTAGCGTTGTCGGTCACATTGACGGCGATTGCCACGGCGATTGCTCCCGCGATCACTCCGCTGTGGATGAAGCTGCTGGCGGGTACCATGGTAGAAGTGAACATGCTGCAGATGTCTTTGACCATTGTCAAGATCGTGCTGGTGCCGATTCTGGCCGCCTTTGTTCATGAATTTCTGTGTTCCCAAAAACGCAACGTGCGAATTGCCGTATGGTGTAGTTCGCTGGTTGGCTTGGCTTGGCTCGCGTTTCTGATGTCGGGTGGCTGGACGAAGATGACTTCGGAACCTGGACATGAAACACCACGCTAACGCGATCAGTTCAGCAGCGCTGCCAGGTTTTGTCGCAGGTGCCTTGGTGTTTGGTACGATCATCATGGAACCACCAAGATGCACTCCAAGTGTGGTGCGTTGGATGCCGGCGGTCAGCATGTTGGGGATTGTCTATTTCCACTCTGGTGTCCACTGCCAAGGGGCGAGATCAATTGTTGGATATTGGTCTGCTGTTGGTGTTGGCCGTGATGCTACACAATCTGTTGGGCTATGTGTTGGTTTTTGGGCTAGTCGATTGTTGCGGCGAACGCAAACCGATGCTCGAACGATCGCAATTGAAGTGGGTTCTCAAATGGGCGCTACGCTGGGGCTCGCTGATTCAATGGGCAACCTCCATTCGGTAGGACTTGCCGCCGTCATTTTTGCCGTGTTGATGAACGTCACCGGTTCGATCATTGCCAACTACTGCGTCGCACGGCCAAGTTACGTTGATGTGAGACGCATTGTCTCTGCGAAAATCGCAAAAACCAGCCAAATTCGTCGTTAGAAAATATTAAATATTACATGCCATCCACAATCCGGTAAGAATCAGAACGTGCCATCCACCGCGATCAGAACGTGCCATCCACAATCCGGTGGAGACCGTGAAAGAGATCAGAAAGTGCCATCCACAATCCGGTAGAGATCGCGGAAAGTGCCATCCACAATCCGGTTGACGCACCCCCGCCAACCTGCTATCCTCTGTGCAACACAACACCTTACGGAGCCTACTCATGCCTCGCCCCAAACGCAGTGAACAGTTTGATCGTCTGAAATTTGCATTGTGCATGCGGTGCAACGCTGCGTTCGCAGAGCATTCCTGGCTTTGGCGTGGACGAGAAAACCGGTAAGGACTATCTGTTTCGCAAGGAATGGATTCGCCGTCGCCTGGAATCGCTGGCGTCGGTCTTCGGCATTGACGTGCTGACGTACGCCATCATGAGTAACCACGTTCACGTTGTGCTGCGAAACCGCCCGGACGTGGCTTGCAGTGAATGGTCGGATGCGGACGCGGCCGTGCGTTGGCTGCGAGTCTTCCCCGGTCGCTGCTTGACGAACAGCTCGCTGAACCCACTCAGAGCGACGTCGATTCGCTCGTCAAAGACAAGATCGAATGACGCTCATCCGCACTCGTTTGAGCGACATTTCGTGGTTCATGCGAGCACTCGCGGAACCGATCGCTCGGCTGGCCAACAAACAAGACGAATGCACCGGCCGCTTTTGGGAAGGTCGCTTCAAAGCTCAGCGGATCACGGACGAAGCCGGCCTGCTGGCGTGTGCCATGCACGTGGACCCGAATCCTATCAAAGCGGCCATGGCAGATTCGCCGAGCGAGCGGAACACACATCGGCGTACGATCTGGATCAAGGGCAAAACGAGGCCAACAGATTCCGTCAGCGGCCTTTGATTTGGTGACGATTTCGAACGAAGAGGCGGGTCGTCAGATTCGCAACACGACGGTGGAAAATCGCAAACGTCAACGCGCTGCCAAGCGTCGCAATCCGACCGGCAAACGAATCAACCGAGCAGTTGGCTCGCCCTGTTACAGCTGAGTGCCAAGAAGTTGTCACAGGATGCCGAAGTGCACCAGCAGGGCGTTCGAGCCAGCGACAAAGGTTTTCTGAACGTCGATTTGGAGACGTACTTGGAGCTGCTCAAATGGACGGCCAAGCAGCGAGTGTCCGAAAGCGTAAAGTCGGTGCCTCAGCGATTGCAGGCGTTGCTTTCGAGTTTAGGAATCGAAGCGAACATGTGGCGAGACTTAGTGTGGAACTTCAAGCGTTACTTTGGCAACAGTTCGTGCGCCGGTTCGCCGAACTCGATGGCCGAACACGCCGAATCGACCGGCAAACGCTTCCACCGAGGCCAACGCCGCGCCGAACCCTGCTTCGCCAGCTGATTTTCTTTGGGCTTAGCCTGCTCAAACACGTTAGCCATCCAGTTTTCACATTAGCCAACTGGATCACTGCAGTAGCACCTTCAGCTCTGGTCGCCTTGTCGACCACGGTCACTCGCAGCCGTTTCACTTGGCATCGCCGTCGATCGCGCAGGTCTCACGTCGCGTGTTGCGCTCTCGCACGACCACAAGCTGCTTGTAGTCCCGCCTTCAGGCGGCAGCGGATATCGTCTTGTGGATTTCCTTCGGGGGATGGTTACCGGAGCATGCATGGCACCGTCCGGGCCCTTTCGGGGATGGTTACTCGGATCATGCATGGCACCTCTGTGCCCTTCTGTGCCCTTTCAGCTCTGGTCGCCTTGTCGACCACGGGCACTCGCAGCCGTTTCACTTGGCATCGCCGTCGGTCGCGCATGTCCAACTTCGTGCGTTGCCTCGCACGACCACAAGCTGCTTGTAGTCCCGCCTTCAGGCGGCAGCGGATATCGTCTTGTGGATTTCCTTCGGGGATGGTTGCCGGACCATGCATGGCAACTTACGGGCTCCTTCCGTGCCTCCTTTTGTGCCTCCTTTGTGCCTCTTTGTGCCTCCTTTTGTGGGTTAGTATGGGCAACGGGCCATGGGCCCATGCTACTCCGCAGAGAGCAACACAGAGAGCGGGGAATGCCAAAACGCAGACTGTGCCATTCGTGGCTGGCACCAACTGGGGAATGTTTGTGGTCAGCACCAACTGGGATTACACAGAGGAATCCTCGAGGTGGCCGGGCGCCAACGGGGAATGGTGGCTGGCACCAACTGGGAATGCGAGCGGAAACATCACGCAATTGGACAAGTTGTTTTTGAACACCTGTTTAACGCAAGATTCGGTTCAGCCAGCCTTTTGAACTGCGTTCGGCTGGTTGATCCGAAGAACTCGAAGAACTCGCTGTACGGTTTGGTGATTGGGGCGCGGTTGATTGTCGAGATGAACTGCGAGACGCGTAGCTGCGTTTGGTGGCTTGGGAGCGAGTGACATTGTTAATCGGTGGTGCGAGTTGCCTGGATTCAATGACGTCGGGATCGACTGGCACCGGCGGTAAGCGAAATTCGGAGGGCGCGGTTGCGGGTTCGACAATCGGAAGCGCCTGCTGATCCAGCGAAACATCCACTTCACCCAGATCATAAGAACCGCCGTTGATACGAGGACGAGGATGGTGGTAGGGGCAATTCGGGTCTTGGCAATCCGGAATGAACGGACAGGTGGAGGCGTGCGGGATTCGAGCTAGGCCGTCTTTGGTCACTGCAGCAGCCATAGCTTCTCGAGGCTTGCCGACGCACTGTGGGATAATGATCTCAGGATTGATGAACACAATCAGTTCGTTTTCGGAAACCTCAGTGGCGTGGTCGCGAAAGAGTCGTCCGATATAGGGTGCGTCTTTCAGGAAGGGAACGCCGCGAACCGTTTCATTTTCTACTCGTTGCCGCAACCCACCAATCACCAACGTCTGCTGATCATGCACTCGAACCACCGTGGAAGCTTCTCGAGTATCAATGATGGGCTGCGAATTTTGAAATCCGGCCAGCACGCTAAACTGCGGAACCACTCGCAATAAAACCGTCCCGTCAGTGCTGATGGACGGCGTTACTGTCAGCGTGATGCCGGCTTCTTCAAACGAAGTGGTGCCGATATTTCCGCCCGCTTCGGTTTGCGTAAGCTGTTGCACGGGCACTCGAGTTACAATTCGAATCGAAGCTTCTTCGCGATCTACCACGGTCACGCTGGGATCGGCCAGTAGACGTGCACCTTTGGTATCGTCTAATGCTCGAACAACGCCATGCAGATCAAAGTTTCGGCTTAGTGTCTTGATGGCCAACTGATGCGGACTTTGCGTGGCCACCGCTTCGGTGGCGTCGGTAATCACTTCCATGCCATTAGCAACTTCGAATGCATTGAATGCTGGAAACAGACCGCCGTTGAGGTCGATCGACTGGTTAGGAAGTCCAGCGGCGTTCAGCGAATTCCCCTTCATCTGTTGGCTCCAGTTGACGCCCATTTCCTCGGCTTCTTTCAAGTTGATGTCGTAGATGTAAGCGGTGATGCGGACTTGTGGTCGCGGTAAATCGATCTTTTCCAGCAGGTTGCGAACTAGCGACTGCGTTTGTTCGTCACCAATGACCAGCAGTTTATTTTCGCCTGCCATGGCCGTCACGCGTCCCTGTTCGCCCAAGATTTCCTTCAAGGTGGTCTCTAATTGGACCACGTCCAAATACTGCGGAGAATAGCGAACCACGTTGACGGATTGTGGTGACGTCCCGTTAAGACCTGCAGGTGTTTGACTGGATACATTGGCCGTTTGGGTCGAAGTGGAAAACGCCAGCGTCTGAATCAACTGTTTGATTTGACTAACCACATCGGCGTGGTCAACCACATGCAAGCGGTTCAACGAGGGAATGGGTTGGATCATTCCTTGCGGCGAAGCCAGTGATTTCAGACTGCCCAAGACCTCTTCCATGCGTCCGGAAGGAAGGTCAATCATTTCAGATACAAAGCCAGGATTTTGGGCCGCCACGTCCTCTATTCGCATGACTACCAGGCTATTCCCTTGGCGGCGGTAACCGTAGCCTTGTGCAACCAAGATGGCATCCAGAATTTCGCTTAGCGGACAATCTCGAAAGACGCCGTTCACGGTACCGGTCACGTCCTTTCCCAGCACAATGTTGACGCCCCACGATTCGCTGATGGTGAAGGCGGCTTGTTGCAGAGAAACACCCTTAAGCGACAGGTCGCCCTTTGTTTCCAGCGTTTCCAGCAGCGCATCGGCGCCCGATACGGTGTTCGACATCGCAAATGCGACGGCGATTAGCGTAGTAAGCCAAATGCTGCTTGCCGTTTGGAGCAAGCGTTCTGTATTCGAACAAAAATTCATGACACCGATAAAATCCATTTCCACAATGTCAACGAGCGTAGCCTTGGTTAAGTCAAATCGGCCGATTCTAACTGATTGTTTTTCAATCCGAACAAGAGAATTTCAATTTCCAGAAAGTGCATCCCTGCAGAGTGATCATCCGGCCGAATCACAACTTTGGTCACATGTGACATGCGCGAATCATGCTGTATGTCTGCCAAACATGAAAGCAAATCATCTAAGCTTCCCGCAATCATCAAAGAAAAAGTGCTCTTGTAGATGGACAGTCCGGACGATTCGTCAAATTCAGGTTCCAAGTCTGAAAACGGATTGTCCTGGCGGTACCAGGGCCGAGTAAACGGTTCGCCAACATCAATCTGACGCAATTGGCAATTCGACTTTCGAACCAGTTGCACCACCGTCGTTTCAAACTGATGCGTGTCCAATTCTGTGCAGATCATGCAGTCTTGCAAGTCTTGCATGCGAGCGTCTAGTTCGGCCTGTTGCGTGCTAGCTGTGTCTAGCTGTCGTTGTACCTGCGGTGACGATTGAATCAGATGCGTTAGATCCAAGTACGTTCTGTGTTACTGCCAGAAGGAAAGCAGCCATGGAGAATTGGTGATCAAGACCATCAGGCCAATCAAAATCCAAGGCACCTGGGGACGAATGTTAGATTTCATCACGAGTCTCCGGTCGTGTCGCTGTGCCAATCTGACAAGTCAGGTCGAACCGCACGCCCAACGTTCCATTCTGTTCTGATGGCGATGTCGACCGAATGCGAACATCTGCCACCATGGGCAACTTTTGTAAAGTGGAAACGAATTCAAAGACGTCGCGTTCTGCTGCCGACATGCCTTGAATGGCTAGTTCGTGGTTGTTCTCTACAATCAGCGAATCAACATACATGGCTGGTGGCATGCATTTGGTCACCCACAATGTGACGTCGGACCAGCCAGGTTCGGAGATATCGCTTATCAAGTGCTGCATGTGCATCAAGTTGTTCTTCACTTGTTCACGAGAAGCCAATAGCGTTTGAATTTGTGCCTGCATTTGGACCACAGGCTGACTTGCCTTCTGCAGTGTCGTCACATGACTGGCGGCCTGCCGATTGACTGCCTGCAAGAAAAGAGCAAAAACCAGCGACGCCGCGACGGATGGAAGTAGTTTCTTGGCGATAGTTCGCCAGTTGACGACCTGAAAATGCTCTAATTCCGCAACTAGGTTCGGGCTGAGCGTCGCGACTTCATACTGCGGATTACCAGTCAAGGCTGTTCCCACGACCGAGGCAAATTCTTCGTGCAAAGACGTGTCGTCTGTTACAAAAAAGCGAGCCATTCGGTCGGCAAAGGTTTCGACTTGTAGCGTACCGTCAGTGTGAAGTCGTGACGAAACTCGTTCCGCTGCAGCGGTGGGACCAATCACGTAAATACGGTCCAGCGCTCCTTCGGTCAAGAGATTACTCTTTTGGCAGTAGCGAATCAGACGTACCAAATGAGTTCGTACCGCATCTACCACTTGCTCTGTGGTGGCCAAGGTCGATGGCCGATAGTTCAGGTACATCCGTCCTTCATACGCCACACATAATTCGGCCCAGCGGTTGTCGAGTTTCAGTACCAACACGGGGACTCGCCGTTGATCGTGGATTAGCCCAATCAGTCGGCACAGGCCCACCGCGGATGGTTCTAAACTGACGACATTGATTTTGGCCAAGTCGGCAACTCGTTTTAGCATGCTCAATGTTTGCGAATTTACCACGGCCACCAAACTATGTTGATGCATGGCGTCGACATTCATTACGGCTTCAGCAGAAAGCTTCTGACCGGGGCCCAATGACAGGTAAAGCGATTGGCGTTCATGCAATTGGTCCAGCTCCACTGCCACTCGGTTGGCTTCGCCCGTTACGCAACGAGTCACACAGAAGTCACTGGCGACACCAATATAGAATTCGGCCTTCTGTAGCGAGTGTTTGGCGACCAGTTCTGAAATTCGGTTTGCCAGTTGTCGTTCGGTATCACGACTGTTCAATGCGTCGCTTTCGGTTCGCCAAGTAACTTGTTCGACCGACACTTGCGGCGGACCATCCCCAAAACGAATGATCGCCAATTTTAGATTATCGACGCCCAATTCCAGCGCTACGCTGCGGCGTTCGGTTGGTTTTTTCAATCCGATCATCGAATTTGCTCCGCTGCCTCTTCAATTCGCCACGTCAAACGAGGCTTGTCTTGTACGAATCAAACCATTCGCCGAACCGAATCCCACCACGCGGTAGCTTGTCCCGTCCGAATCGACTTGAAACCAATAGGCAGCAGTTCCTACGCGGAATTGCGCAGACGCACCGACAAAATCGGGATTCGTTCGTAGGTAAACGGCCGCGTGCTGCACACCGCCTTCGGCCAAGGCGTCTGCTTTGGCCATGCTGATGGCGTTGTTGACAACGGTTCGCTGAAAGGCGGCCGAGCGATAGATGCCGATAGCCATTGTTGAACACGCACCGGCAATCAGTAGCACCAGTATCAGTGTGTATCCACCGCGAATTCTTTGTGTCGATCTACTGGTTCGCATCGCCACTCACTCCTGTGACACCAGATTGGCGGGGTGCGTGTCAATCCGAATCGTTCGACCGAGCAAGCTGGCATCGTCTGGTTGCAACTTGATCACTCGTATATCCTGCAGCCGACTTGCCAATGTTGCGCCATTCTGCAAATAGCCTTTGAAACGAAAGGGCGCTGCGTCTTCGACAATCCATTGCTGTTTGCCGTTTTCCCAGTAAGTGATGGTCGAATTTTGACGTTCCCAACGACGAAGACCACCACCGTTCATGGCAACTGCCAGCGCGTCGGCCGATAACGCCAACACTCGATCGGAGTCTTGGATTTGATCGGCCACCTGATCTAAGACGGCGTGGTGGTAGGCGCTGCCCGTGTTCGCCGTTTGCCATTGCCGATGTGAAAATTGAAATACGCTGGTCACGGAAATGAACATCAGGGACATCACACCTAGCGCAAGCGTGACTTCGACCAAGGTCATACCCGTGATAGCATACCGTTGTCTCTTGCTGTATCTCATTTGGCCACCTTCGTCAGCATGTCGACGGATAGCTCGTTCGCGTCCATCCGCCGATTACGATTTTGGTCGAACCATTCGGTAGCGTGGACCACGCTTAGCTGATTCGGGATACCGCCGTCGCCGGACGTGTCACTGATTAACACGGAATAGCGAATTTGCGGCAAACCAACAGCTCGTTGCGTACCGGAAAAAACTCGACGGCCGCGGCGATTTTTCGCTAAGGATGCAAACCGTTCCAGGTCGTTGGCGCACAGTGTTTTCAGTTGCTGGAGTGTCTGTGATTGGTGTTGCGCCGCTTGTGCATCTGCCAGGAAATCAATGGTGGGAATCAGCACAGTGGACATGATCAGTCCACACATTACCAGTTCCATCAACGTAGCGGCTTGGCGCCTGCGACCACTTGGCTTCATCGTGCTGACGCTCCTGGCGAGACGATGCGGGCGAGCCCATTGGCGGGCGACAGGACCAAGACTTCGCCGGATTGCTTGTCCGTGATCGATACTTGCCGGTCGCATGTCCCGTTGGGAAAAAACGTCACTTGGGCATCACTGCTTCGCAAGTTGTTCGAATTCAATTCCAAGCGAACCGCTTCTGCTTGGCAGGTGCCTGTCACAGACACCAAGGTTCCTCGGGTAATTTGCAGACGAATCACAGCGGGCTGATTCGCGTAGACGGCGACCGACCGCTCATGTTCCAAGAATTCTTGGATGGTTCGTAATTCAACCCGGGCTTCACGTTGCTGGAAAAACGTGGTCTTTACCAGCGAAGCGGACGAAGCCATGGCGATGGCGACAATGCCCAGCACCATGAGCACTTCAAACAAGCTGAACGCTCGGTGCCTAGCCATGATGATGTCCCTGTGTCGCTGAGCTTACGGACGGTTGAGATTGACAACCTTTTGCGTTGTGGCGTCAAACGTGTAGTAGCCGCCATAGGGCGTCGGATGTCGGCGCTCATCTGCGTAACCATCACGTTGAAGTCGGACCAGATTGGTGTCAGGCCAACGCCCCATCTCCATGTAATAGGCTTGGACAATTGCATTTAGCTGTGAAATATTATGCTCGTCCAATTTCTGTCGCGATTTCTCTCGCATTGCGCAATCGCGGCAACGGTTGCCGCTGCCACCACTGCCAAAACAACGACGGCGGCAATTACTTCCAGCAATGAAAAACCTGGACGTCGATTGTATTGGGATTTTCTTTTCATGTTGATAGTCCTCCACGGTAAGGAAATGTTGCCTCCACAACAAACGCTATCTTGTTGTAAGCGGCGGCAACTGAATTCGACGCCACATTGGTTCTTCGGCTTTCCACATGCAGGCATTCAGAACCGGCAGTTTCGGTAAATCTGACTACTCCAAAACTTCAAACATTTGGAACATGGGTGTGTAAATGGCTAGCACCAACGTTCCGATCGAACTGGCCAGAAGCAGAGTGATCACCGGTTCCATGGCTCCCATGGCACCGTCAATGCGGCTTTCAATCTGCTGCCGCAGAACCACGCCGACGCTGCGAGTCGCTTCGGAGAGGTTACCGGTTTGTTCGCCAACAACAACCAGTTGGCTGACAGCTTCGGAAAAGACGTCGCGGTGCTTCGCCAATTCGGCGCTCAATCGATTGCCGGTTCGAATCGAAGTACTGATTTCCGACACGACATCGCGGATGGCCAGATTCGAGACACTGTCGACCGATTCGGCAATGGCATCCGCTGGGACGAATCCCGCTTGCGACAATGTGTTCACCGCTTCAATGAATTGCAAAACGGAAAAATCTTTGTACCACCCACCTATGACAGGTAGCTGCACCAAAGTCTTGTCCATGAACTTGGCCACCGAGCGTACTTTGCGAATTCTGACAAAGGCCACCAAGGCAGCCACACCAGTCGCCAGTAGGAACAGGCCGTAGTGATAAAGCGCGTCACTAATGTTGGCGACAAACAAGGTAATGGTCGGAAGTGGAACTTGCGCGTCTTCATACATCTCTTGAAACTGAGGTACGACACTCATCATGACAAACACAAACAGTCCGGTTCCGGAAAGCAGCACCAACGCCGGATAGCTGAGTTTCTTTAGCACTCGACGCCGTAGTTCTTGTCTTCGCTGCAGCGCATCGGCGATCAGTCGGAACGCTTGGACCAATGTTCCCGAACGTTCGGCAATTCTGATTTGTTTGATCATCAATGGATCAAATACTTTGGGGAATTCGGCCAGTGCACTGCTGAGTGTTTGACCTGTTTGCACCGAGCAGCGAATTTTCTGCAGCACTTGAATATCCTTGCGAAACGCTTTGTCTCGCTCCATGGCGAACAACGCATTCTGGAGACTCAAGCCGTTTTCCAGAAGCATCGACATGAGTCCGAAAAAATGCGTCAACTGGCGGCGTCCCATTCGCACATTGGCTGGCAATGACGGTGTGCCACCAATTTTGACGGCATGAAGGGCTCGGAAAAGGTCACTGAGGGAAGCAAGCGACCGACTGGCTTTTGCATGTGCCATCTCGTTATCCAATCGTCTTGAAGTAGACTTCTTCCAAGGTTGTCTTGCCTAACAGTGCTTGACGCAGCCCCGCTTGCAGCAATTCAGTCATGCCGTTCTCAATAGCCATCTCGCGCAGTCGCGCCGCGGGTATGCCATCTTCAATGGCCTGTCCGATATCATGCGTCACGGGGAAGATTTCGAAGATGGGAATGCGTCCTGAATATCCGGTACCTTGACAATGTCGACAGCCCTTTCCAGCGTAGAACGTAGCGTTTTCTGGAATGGACGCTTGAGCGTCAATGCGGTCCAACAGGCTCTTGCTGGGTGTTGTTGGCGTTTTGCATCGAGGACAAATGCTGCGCAGCAAACGCTGAGCGATACTGCCCAACAAAGCGCCGCCCACCTTGAAGGGATCGATCCCCAAGTCAATTAAACGAGTGACTGCGCTGACGGCATCGTTGGTGTGCAGAGTGCTCAGCAGCAGGTGCCCGGTCAGCGCGGCCTGAATGGCGGTGTTGGCGGTTTCGTGGTCGCGAATTTCCCCCACCATGATGATGTCCGGGTCCTGTCTCAGAATAAAACGTAACGCGTTTGCAAAGCCCATGCCGTATTCATTGTTGGACTGCACTTGGTTGACGCCGGAGATCTGATGCTCCACCGGATCTTCCACGGTCACAATATTGCGTTTCACATGGTTCAAGTGAGTCAGGACGGCGTACAATGTTGAACTTTTACCGGATCCGGTGGGGCCGGTGAGTACCAGCATGCCGTGCGGTTTGTCAATCAAGGATTGGACCAACTCTAATTCGGACGAACTGAAACCGACATGTTCTAGGTGGAACGATTTGCCGCCTTCGTCCAGAAGTCGCAGCACCACCTTTTCGCCTCCCGTGGTCGGTATACTGCTGACACGAAAACTATATCGATGATTTTCGTGCGCCAGCGAAATCTGGCCGTCTTGCGGACGACGTTGTTCGGTTGTATTCATGTTGGCCATGACTTTGATTCTGGCAATCACCGCTTCTTCAATGTGACTGGGAATGGTCATGACCTGTTGCAGTTCGCCGTCCACTCGGTAGCGAACTCGCATCTCCGGATTGTCCGGCTCCAGATGAATGTCGCTGGCTTCGGCGTTACTGGCTCCCAACAAGATGGCTTGCACCAAACGCACCACAGGCGCGTCAATCGGTTCGATTTGCTGGTCTACTTCCGCGTCATCTTCGCCTCGACGCAATTTGTCCAGCTTGACGTCGATAATGGTTTGTCGAGCCATCGAACGTTCGTCAAAGGCGTGATCCAACATTTTGACGACACTGGACGGATGGGAAATCACCGATTCCACTTGGTAGCCGGTCAGCAGTTCTGCTTCCGCAATCGCCTCGATATCGTCCGGAGAAACCATGGCCAACGTCAGCGTACGCTGTTGCACGTTGACCGGGACCACTTGTCGGCTGCGCTGAAACGCTTCGGGCAGCAGTCGAGAAACTTGGACGTTGACGGCCTGCGGTTCGATATCGCAATAGGGCACATCAAACTGAATAGACAGAGCTTCGCCCAATTGATCCGCGGTCAGTAGACCAAGGTCTAGTAGCCGATCGCCCAGCATTTGTCCGGGGCTTTTGCTGGCTAAGGCAGACGCCAACTGTTCTTCGGTCAGCAAGCCTTGTCGAATCAGAATGTCGCCCAGTTTTCCTGCCACAATAAGATCCTAACTTCGTTTCCAGAGACCGATCGTGGTGCGTTTCTTGGCTGTTTCGGCGGTGCGCCGGTCGCCGTGCCGACGATCCAACTGACGACGATCTGTCACTCGGCGATTCTGACGACGGTCGTCACGTGATCGAGTTCGAACCGCGATAACTCGATCTGGCGCAAGAAGCGTTTCCACTTTGTCTTGCAGCACGGCGGGATCATATGGAATGAACAGATAGTCATCCGCTCCGGCCAGGAAGACCTGTCGTACCGAATCCAAACTGCTGTTGCTGGACAGAACCATGATTGCCAGGTCAGCGGCAGACATGCGGATGCGAATGTCGGTCACCACCTGCGTCGTGTCCGATTCGCTGATGTCGCTGCCGAGTATCAACAGGCGAGGCTGTTGCTGAGTGATTTCGTCCAGCAGTTGCATGGCGTTGCGATTGGAAACGACGTCATATCCCAACAATTGTAGACGGTATTCCGTGATGTTGGTTAACAACGGATCATGGAGACAGATCAGAATTTTGTCAGTACCATCGGCCATTGGAATATTCGCTTCGAACTAAGCCCACTGTAAATTGCCGGCGCGAACCCATTTGGCTCCTGTCGCGCCCATCGACATATAGGTTGCGGCTTACTCGCGCGAATGAACTTCGGGGCGATTGCAGCGAATCTGACGTTCAATTGCGGAAAACCACACGCTCCAACCAATCCGCTTCTCCGCGCTCAGCCAATTGGCGCAGGAGTTTTGAAGTTGCGCTTTTTCATCGCCCGAAACGTAAGTGAGGCAAAATTGTGTGCTTCTGAAATCCCTCGCTGACGCTTTTTGAAGTTGCGCTTTTTCCTAGCCCGAAACGTAAGTGAGGGAAAAAACGGACACTCCGAAATCCCTCGCTGACGCTTCGGGCTAGGAAATTCCGCCGGAAAATGCAAAAGCGCAACTTCACAACGAACGCGGCGGGATGTGAAGTATCGCAATCTCAAGAAACGCAGCGTTAAGATTCGCCGCGTTTTGGCCTCTGATCTAGCGCTACGTGGCAATGATTTGTCGCGTTGGTGTACACCCGTGTGAAACGCTCACGCTGTGATGCCGAATTGCCGCAAGACAATTTCAAACACGTCTGTTTCGGCTGTCGGTTGCTGCGGAAAGACACCTCGTTGCGAAGCAAGCAAAACGCCGTGTTGCGAATCCAACTTGGCAGGAGCTCCGTGCGAACCTTTGATCAATGTGGCGTCCAGCGGAATTGATTTGGTGGCCATGTCAAAATGCAATTCGACTGGATCGTAACCGGGCTTGCGATGAATGTCGACGGTTCGCGCATAGGAAGGCGGCTAACGCATCGTCCAGCCACCAGTAATATGCCTGCCAGCTGTTTGGTGTGGAAATTACAATGACTTCGCCCGAACGTTCGTGATCCATTCCGTATTGAGTTCGATCATCACCCGCCAGCACTTCGTCCACACCCGGCTGCCCTTGAAACAACTTGGCCACGGCTGCAATGTCGTTGGGATCTTTGACAAAGATGTGCGAAAACTGATGGTCCACCAACGCCCACGCTCGGCTCTGAGCATAGTCTAGATGTTCTCCGTCATCGCGCACGTCAATAGCCAGCATTCCGGCGTCTCGAAGTAGCCGGTTGGGATACAGCACATGATCGACGGGGACAATGGTGTATTCCGAAGCAACCAGCCACAACACATTTTCCAGCGCTTGTTGGTAATCCGTAATCAACGTTCCCAATACACGGTCTAGGTCAGCGCATGCCTGCAGGGCCGCCGGGCTGTCGGGACCGTCTTTTTGCGCGGCATAGTCCAAATGCGGCAAATAGAGATAAGAAAAACGAGGCTTCTGCTTTTGGGCAGCCAGCGCGGCTGATTTGCAAATCCAATCAGTGGCTTTGATGTTGGCCAGCGGACCCCAAAAATGTTGCAGCGGGAAATGTCCCAGCGCGTCCCGCAGTTCGCCATACAGATTGGTGGGCTTGGTATAACACCATAATGATTCCGAACCGTCTGGATTGTGCACGGGCGCCGGCATGCAGACATAGTCGGCCCACAGCCCTTGCTGAGCATCGGGAACCAAGCGGCCGAAGTCAAATTCGGATCGTGTTGATGCAAGACGTCCCAGATTTGCGGGCGTTGGATTTTTTCGTTCCAAGCGGTCCACATTTCCACTTTGTTTTCTTTTCGCCAATAAAAACCGTTGGCAATCACGCCGTGCTGTTGGGGAAGTTGCCCGGTCAGCAAATTCGCTTGGACTGGCCAGGTGACGCACGGAAAGCTGGGAATCAGCGGCGCTGAATCGCCGTCCGCGACAAGTTGCTGCAAGTTTGGCATGCGACTCAAGTCGGCCGCTCGCAGCCCCGGAACCGAAAGTAGTACGACGTGATCGTTCAAGGGCATTCTCCTGCAACCTGAGGCTTAGCGACTAAGTTTTACGGCGTTTTATCCGAAGCAGTCCCCACGTTCAACGGGCAATCTGAGCACTTCCAGCTTGTCGGCAGACGAATCCAGCGTTACATTCCAACTCTGTTTTCCGATGCGTCAGTAGGAGCGAAGTATGAAATTGATCGTCGCCATCATTCAGCCTAGTCGCTTGGAAGCAGTCAAAGCTGCGTTGACGGATGTCGAGGTTTTCCGGTTGACGGTCATGGATTGCCAAGGATTTGGACGACAAAAGGGGCAGACCGATGCGTTTCGCGGACGTGAATTTTCGGTCAACCTGCTTCGCAAAGTACAGCTGCAAATTGCCGTCAACGAAGAATTTGTCGAACCGACCATCAACGCCATTATTAAAGGGGGACGAACGGGCGAACGAGGAGAAATTGGCGACGGCAAAATCTTTGTGCTGCCGTTAGATGATTGTATTCGAATTCGCACTGGGGAACGAGGCAACGAAGCGATCTGACGCTGCTCAGCGTGCCGCCAACCATTTGTTCAAGTCTTCCGTCCCGGTTCGAATCGACGCTGGCCGCAAAGTCCGCCGCAGCTGGATTGAAGCACAAATCGCATTTGCCCCAGAATCTGACTGGTTTCCCGGATCAATGCGACACACTTGAAACCTGAAATATTAGTTCTGTAGGGTGGCACGTGTTCAGCTTATTCGTTCGGATTAAGGCGGTTCTGACGGATATCCTTGGGCTTCGATATGTCACGAATCCGACGATTTGGTCACACTCGTTTGGAGAAAGCTGCATTTCAGGAATCCGACGAAAGTGACGTGTCTTGACCGAAACGGCGCAGAAACCTAGACTTCCGGGTTACGTCCGACCGGTTTTGGCAGCGTACTTCGGTTCTCGAAGGGGTATCCCGAACGTCAGGCGTTAATCGACGCGTGGTAATTAAACTAACAACTTATTGTTTACCAACACGAAGGTTTTACGGTGAAACGAGCGCTAATCAGTGACGTGCACAGTAATTTGGAAGCATTGCGCGTTGTGCTCGAAGATATTCGTGGACAGGGGATCACCGAAATCTATTGTTTGGGTGATATTATTGGCTACGGCCCGAATCCTCGCGAGTGTCTAGACGAGGTGATGAAGTGCAAGGTCTGCATTCTGGGGAATCACGACCAAGCCGCCATGTTCGATCCCGACGGATTCAATCCGGTTGCATTACGAGCCGTCTATTGGACTCGAGAACAACTGGAAGAAGGTGGTTCGTCGCTGGACATTAATCGTCGCTGGGATTTTTTGGGCGAATTGCCTCGTTCACGTGACGAAGGAGAAATGGTGTTCGTCCATGGTTCGCCTCGAGAACCAACCAACGAATACGTCTTTCCGGAAGATGTCTACAATCAGCGAAAGATGCAGGTCTTGTTTGACCGACTGCAATTGTACTGTTTTCAAGGGCACACGCACATTCCCGGCGTTTTTACCGCCGGGGGCGAATTCATCAGCCCGGATGAATGCAATTATGAATATCGCTTGACCGGCGACAAAGTGATGGTCAATGTTGGCAGTGTGGGACAACCTCGTGATGGTGATCCTCGCGCGTGCTATACCATTCTCAATGACGATTCGGTGGCGTTTCGCCGACTCGAGTATCCGTTAGACGAAACGATCTCCAAGATCTACAGTCAAAAGGATTTGGACAACATGTTGGGAGACCGGCTGCGCGAAGGTCGTTAAGATTCTTGGCGTTTGGTACGAAACGCGTCTCGGCAAAACCCCTGAAGCAACGTTCCGCAACGTTGGCTTTTTTCAAAATGAATTTGGCGATCATCAGTGACGTTCACGGGAACCTAGAAGCTCTTCACGCGGTTCTGGCTGATGCTGCGGATCAAGGGATCGAACAAATCTACTGCCTGGGGGATATCGTCGGTTACGGACCCGATCCCGGACGCTGTTTGGATGTGGTCATGGACTTGGATGTGGCGATCTTGGGGAATCACGACCAAGGCGTGCTCTTCCCGCCAGAAGGATTTAGCAGCGGTGCCGAACGAGCCATCTTTTGGACGCGAGATCGATTGAATGCCGACGCAGATGAAAATCGTCGCATCACTCGTTGGAACTTTCTTTGCGGGCTGCCTCGTCAAGTTCACGTCGATTACCTCTACACGTTTGTCCATGGTTCGGCTCGGAATCCACTGACTGAATATGTCTTTCCGGAAGACATTCACAATCCCGGAAAAATTGGACCGTATCTTTGGCCTAATCCAGCAATACTGCTTCCAAGGACATACCCACGTCCCCGGAATTTTTACCGAAGCAGGGAATTTTGGCCGACCATCCGATTTTGGCTACGAATACACTTTGGGCCGAGAAAAACTGATGATCAATGTGGGCAGCGTCGGGCAACCTCGAGATGGAGATCACGACGCGTCGTACGTCGTGCTGAAGGACGGGCGAGTTCGTTTTCGGCGAGTCCCCTATTCGTATCAGCAGACGATGGAGAAAATCTTTGCCATCCCGGAACTCGATCGGTTTCTTGGCGAACGCCTGGCGGAAGGGCGATAATTGCTGTGCCGAAAACGAGTTCAAGTGCGTAATGGAACGATAAATCGTGGGCTCAAGCGTCCGCGAATAAAGGAAAGAATCGTGGAAAAACGTGAACCCACCTTTGGACAGCGCTTATTTGTCTGTCCTGATACTCACCATGCTGATTTGGTGGATTACAGGACGAGTGGCACAGCGGCTTGCGCTCGAGCCAGAAACCGACAAAGTTGCCGAAGTTGAAGACGAGAACGACGAAGAGGATACCGAATCCGACGACGCGCAAGCGGAAGTAACGGAGGTAGGCGATGCGTCCGAATCAGCCGTGGCCTCCACCAAAGACGTCCCGCAACAGCGAATCACCATCGGCTCTTTAGATCCCACCAGTCCGTACCGCATGTTGGTAACCTTTGACAATGCTGGCGCCGCGGTCGAACGAATGGTGAACTAAGCGATCCTCGCTATCACGATCTGGAATGGAACGCAGGGTATCTCGGTAGCCTGGGGCTCGCCGATTCTGAAGATGGCGGCGTTACCATCAACGTTGTCGGTCCAGGTACGGCAGCGGCGCTGGCCACCAGCCAAGGGAATTCGACCGGTGGATTGCAGGTGGGTGATGATCTGATTCGCATCAACAAGGAATCTGTCAGCAATGTGGCCGAATATGACAAGGTGTTGGCACAAACCGAACCCGGTGACGAAGTAACCTTGACGGTTCGCCGCGAAGGAAAAGAAAGAACGTTTACCACCACGCTGCAGCATAAGCCGCTGGAGGTGTTGCGTCCCGAACAAGGATCCAAGGAAGGCGATAAGCAACATGCGTTGTCTTATCTGTTGACCGCAGCGCAAATCAATTCCAAGTCGATACGTTATGGCGATGAAGAAATCAAAAAGCTACCTTCGCTGCTGAACGAAAATTGGGAGGTGCACTCAGTTGCCGGTGACGCTGCGACGGTTGAATTCAAGTTTACGTTAGGAACGGCCGACTTGAAGAAGGCCAAGATCGATGGCGCCTTGGAAATCATTAAACGCTATCGACTGGTCAAAGCGTCTGATTCGGTCGCAGAAGATGGACAGAACAAAGATGCCCTTGCGGCCGATGCGTATCACTTGGAATTCGAAATCGAAGTCAAGAACCTGCATACGGAACGAGTCGAATTCGCGTACGCCCTGAACGGACCCACGGGACTGCCGTTGGAAGGCTGGTGGTATGCCCATAAAGTCCACCCCAGCAAAATGTTTGCCGGTGCCGGAGTCCGAGACGTGGTGTGTCGCGAATTCGGCGGCAAGCACTTGCTGGTCACCAATCCGTCGGTTACTTCCAAAGCCAAGAAGTCGCCCGAAAATCCAGAAACAGTGGTCTTTGATGGCGAACGTCCTCAGCTTCAGTACATTGCCGTCGATGCTCAGTATTTTGTTTCTGGACTGGTTGCTGACGTGGATCCGCAGGCACCGGCCGATCCGGAAATCGCTTCCGAATATACATTCGCGTCCCTGACTGTCAGTCCCGTTGCCGAAATCGATGCCGAACGAGCCAACAAGACCGATATCACGTTCCAACTAAAAAGCCCCGTACACGACATTCAGCCCAACGAATCGTACAAACAGAAATTCTTGATCTTTGCCGGCCCCAAGTACCCGGAAATCTTAGAGCATTACGGTCTGGGCGAATCGATTTCCTACGGTTGGTTCCCGATG
This sequence comes from Pirellulaceae bacterium, assembly GCA_041399205.1. Classification (GTDB taxonomy): domain Bacteria; phylum Planctomycetota; class Planctomycetia; order Pirellulales; family Pirellulaceae; genus JAGQOZ01. Next base: position 103,421 of record JAWKTK010000028.1, read on the forward strand.
GTGGCCAAGCCGCTGCAATGGATTCTACATTCGTTCTACAAAGGTTTCTCGGCCATTGGATTGCCGTCCTACGGATTGGCAATCATTCTGCTGACCGTATTAGTTCGAGGATGTATGTATCCGATTGGACGCCAGCAAGCTCGCAACGCACAAAAAATGCAGTTGCTGGCACCCGAAATGAAACGGATCAACGAACTCTACAAAAATGATATGGAAAAGCGAGCAGCCGCGCAGCGAGAACTGTTTCAAAAGAACAATTACAATCCAGCCATCGGTTGCTTGCCCGTCTTCTTGCAAATGCCGATTTTCATTGGGCTCTATCGAGCACTCAGTACGGACATCCTGTTACGCGATGCACCATTGATTCCTGGTCTCAGTTGGTGCTCCAACTTGGCAGGCCCAGATCAACTTTGGTATTGGGAGCCTTACATTCCTGGATTCTTTGCTGCCGAGACCGGCTTCTTAGGTCCGTATCTAAACGTTTTGCCGCTCATTTCCGTGGCCTTGATGATTGTGCAGCAAAAAATGTTCACTCCGCCTCCCACGGATGAACAACAAGAAATGACCATGAAGATGATGAAGTACATGATGGTCTTCATTGGCTTCATGTTCTTCAAAGTTCCGTCCGGTTTATGTCTATATTTCATCACGTCCAGCTTGTGGGGCGTTGCCGAACGAAAGCTGCTGCCCAAGCCCACAACCCAAGCGGCCAAGCAAGAGCAAGTCGAAGAAGCCAAACGCAAGGAAGTGGTCGAACAACGAGAAGCTCGTAAGCAAAGTCGCAAGAAGAACCGCAAGAAGTCGAAGTAGCCTTTTTCGCGAAAGTTCGAAGCCAATCATGTATGCGACGGACGATACCATCGTGGCCATCGCGTCGCCGCCGGGTGGAGCGGCGCGAGGCATCATTCGCCTAAGTGGTCCACAAAGTCTGACGCTGGTCGAGACCCTTTGTTGCGAATCGGTTTCGCTGCAAGAACTTTGTCACGACCAGCCACGTTCTTTGCCAATGCGTTTGCAAGTGACAGAACAATTGGCGAATGTGCCGGCGTCCGTGAACGTCTGGCCCAACCACCGCAGCTACACTCGGCAACCTACCGTCGAAATTCATACGTTTGGCTGTTCGCCGCTTTTAGACTCGCTGGTGAAATCGCTGTGTGCCGCCGGTGCTCGATTAGCACAACCCGGCGAATTCACGCTTCGTTCTTTCCTGGCCGGCCGCATCGATTTGCCGCAAGCGGAAGCGGTTTTGGGCGTTATCGACGCAGCGTCTCAGCGGCAACTGGATGTGGGCCTGCAACAGCTGGCTGGTGGGCTATCAAAGCCGCTGGCCGAACTGCGAGACCGATTGCTGAATGCATGTGCAGACCTGGAAGCCGGCTTGGACTTTGTTGACGAAGACATTCAATTCATCTCTGATGCTCAGCTGGAAGAACAATTGGACAACGCACTGCAGTTCGTGCAAGACGTCTTGCAGCAAATGCAGCATCGCACCACGGCGGAAGTCGATTTCCGAGTGATCTTGCGAGGTCGACCGAATGCCGGCAAAAGTTCGCTATGGAATCGGTTCGCTCAGAACGATCAAGCGCTGGTTTCAGACGTTGCCGGGACCACTCGAGACTATCTGACCACGCGAATTCGCTTGCACGATGTCGACTGCCAGTGGATCGACACCGCTGGCAGCGATTTGACCCCGCTGCACGCCATCGACGCGTCGGCCACGGAACGGACATCCGCGGCCAGTCACGCGGCGGACATTACCGTCCTGTGCATTGCGGCTGACTTGGGCGTGTCTGTACTTGGGAACAACAGCAACTGCAACAGCTTGATTCCGCGCGAACCATTGTTGCCATAACTAAGGCAGACTTGGTCGATTCGATAAAGGCCATTCACGAAGAAATCGTCGCGGCCGGTTGGAAGTCCAGCGTGGTACCGGTCTCCTGTGTTCGCTCGGGCGGCGCAACCGAATTGGAGCAAACACTAGCGCAGCTCGTTAAATCGCTGGGTGATGCGGAAGCCAGCGTTGTCGGTGCAACGTCCGTACGTTGTCACGAAAGTCTGCGTTGTGCGGCTCAAGCCTTGGAAGCCGCGCAAACGATCGTTCAAAACAACTTGGGGCATGAACTGGTGGCGGCCGAACTGCGAATCGCCTTGGACGAATTGGGTAAAGTCGTCGGTGCGATTTACACCGACGACGTTTTGGATCGAGTCTTCAGTCGATTCTGTATTGGCAAATAGACGCCGTTATCTTCGAATCGGCGGCTATACTTCTTCGTCCATCACCGGATTGGTTAATTCGCCAACCCCTTCAATGCTGACGGTGACGGTGTCGCCGTGTTTGAGGAAGACGGGTGGAGTTCGCGCGAAACCGACTCCGTGCGGCGTCCCTGTTAGAATGACCGTGCCTGGTAACAGCAACGTGCTGCCGCTGAGAAATTCAATCAACGTTGGAACGTCAAAAATCATATCGTTGGTATTCCAGTCCTGCATGACCTGGCCGTTCAACGTTGTCTTGATGCTCAGCTGATTTGGGTCCGAGATCTCATCTTTGGTCACCAAGTGCGGCCCCAGCGGACAGAATGTGGCAAACGTTTTGCCTCGGCACCACTGCCCTCCCCCGCCGTTGCGTTGCCAATCTCGAGCACTCACGTCGTTGGCACAAGTGTAACCCAGAACGTAATCCAACGCTTGATCTTTTGAAACGTTCAGGCACGGTTTGCCAATGACCACAGCCAATTCACATTCATAGTCTACTTTGTCGCTGGCCAACTTCTTGGGCAGTCGGATCGGCTGATGGGGATGCTGTAGCGTGCCGATATTCTTCATGAACAGTACCGGGTTTTCTGGAATCGCTTGGTTGCCTTCTTCGGCATGTTTGCGATAGTTCAGTCCGATGCACAAGATGTCGGTTGGAACCAGTGGTGACAACTGCTTGACAATATCCGCCGGTTCCTGCGTATCCTGAAGCGAACCAAACAGATCGCCGGTCAGGCGAGTGATCGTGCCGTCGGCATGCAACGCACCGAATTCAACGCTCTGTTGCGAATTTTCATATCGAACAATTTTCATGTTAAATGCCTTGTGGGACTCCAGGGAATAAAACGCGTTGTACTTTTCGCCGAGTGCTGTCACGCAGGAAAAACAACCGAAACCATTTGTCCGCAGTGATATTTCATTCGCCCACGTCCGTCAACCGCGAGATTCGGATGGCTGCCCAGAACGCCAGCCAAATCATGAACGGCCATGATTTGGGTTCCGGAACCGCCTGCAGTCGAGGCCCTTGTTCGTAGCCGCCATGTGCGAAGGCCAACACAAAGTCGGCCGAATCAAATTCACCATCTCCGTTCCAATCGCCGCTGGCCCAGTTGGAATTCAATACGAACGCATCTTCGTATTGTCCGGCGGAAAAAACTTGCACAAAATCGCTGCTGTTGAATTCGCCGTCCAAATTGGCGTCGCCAAAATACGAACCCAAACGCTGTTCGACCAATTCCGCCAAATCGACGACGTCTACTTGGTCGTTGTGGTCCAAGTCAAAGTGGCGCTGTATGGGACCGTCACTACGAATCGCCCGTATCAGCGAATCGATGTCCGCCACGCTGGCTTGTCCATCTAAATTCAATTCGGTTTGCAGCAGCGCCAAACGGTTGACTTCGGCGGTCCAAAATGACGGCAATTTGTCATACGGATTAGGCATCTGGTCGTCGGTAACGTAAAGCATGCCGACGTTGCGTTCCGCGGCCAGTTGCAATGTTTCGGGCAAATCTAAAAATGATTCTGTATGCACGATATGCGCAAAACGATCGGCTGGATAATCGTTTTGCCAATCAGCCGGTTGGTAGTTTTGCCGATATGGCTGGGCTGCGTTTTCAAACGTCACCAGTACATCGGCTGACAGAATGTAGTCAGTCAGCGTGAAACCGGCTGCGCCCTGGCTGCTGTCAAAGTAACCACCCACGCCCGGGTTGCCGATGATGGTAGCGTTGGCATTCAATTGGGCCAAGTGTTCCGAAATTTGCTGGTAGTAACCGACGTTTGCCAAGTTGTTGGAATATTCGTCCAAAAAGATTCCGCTCGGACGCACGTCGGTGTTTCGCCAATAGTCGGCCGAATAATAACGGTCCATTTCGGCCAGTACCGTTTCCAGCGGCTGATGAGCATAATTGGTTCGCACATAGCCGAAAAGAGGCACGTCCAAGTGGTTCAATTCCACAAGGACTCCTGATTTACCATCCGCTGACACATAGTTGGCATCAATGGGCGAATTCCCCGGGCCACTATTGGGATTGATGATCAGGTTGAGTGGAACCGATTTTTCATTGGCCAGCTGCACATAGGCAGCCCAAGTGTTGCTGCAGCATGGATTGGCGTAGGCCGGTACCAGTAGTTCGGGTGTGGATGCCAGCGAACGGCTTGCTTGCAGGAAAACGAACAAACCAAGCCACAGCACAGCCAGTCCGATTCGCAGATTGCAGATAGAAAACGACATCGGTCACATTTCATTTGAGTTCGATGGACAAGACGCTTGTGATTGTAGCCGATTCGCCGCGAAACGGATGCCGGCTGATTGTGCTTAGTTGTCTCGCCATTTGAACGTTTGCTTGTGTTTTGCGAGATACCCGAGTCTAATTGGGCGGCGGAGTGACGTTGGGAAAATGAATTACGAAGGGTGCCATCATGACAAGCCGTCTGTTTCGAACGATCGTGTTGTTGTTTATTACGTTTGGCTGGGCGTCGACCAGTAGGAGCGAATCGTTGGAGACGCAAAGCAATCCGGTTGTCGATGGTTCGATCCAGATAGTTCGTTGGGCAATGCAGATCGTTCGTCATGGAGCGGCCTGCCGTTCTTTCTGGAAGATGATGCCGATACTGCGTTTCCGAATAACTATTTGGTGACTCAGGTGGCCAACGATAGTTCCAGGATTTACTTGCGGCACATCATGGAGGAATCGGACGAATACGGATTTCGGCATAACGTCTACCTGGATGTGGACCATGATCCAGAAACCGGGTTCATAGGCACTGGCGCCGGATTTCTGCCCCTTGGTGCTGACTATTTATTGCAAGGAGGCGGTCTGTTTGAATTTATCGGCGGCGCACAAACGGACTTTTCGTGGAACTTTCTAGAGGACGTCATCTTTGATGCCACCGATCCGCTGGACATCGCCACTTCGATTACTCGTTCTGGAATTGGTTCGCCCACGTCATTTGACTTCTTGATCAATGCTGCCAACTTTGATCTAGGCGGAGAAGAAGATTACTATCCCAATTCCGCCAATCAACCTGACGGAGGTTTCTTTACCTACGAAATGGGCCAGTCCGCGGAACTGGGAATCGACGAACTAACCACCGCCGTGCGAACGGGCCAAACGGATGATCGATACGATGTCAATCAAGATGGCGTTGTCAATCAAGACGACCGAACATTCTGGGTGCACGAATTGCGCAACACATATTTTGGTGACGCCAATCTAGACGGCGAATTCAATTCGGGCGATCTGGTTACCGTCTTCAATGCCGGTCAATTCGAAGATGGCGTTGCGAATAATTCGGACTGGGCGTCGGGAGATTGGAGCGGCGATGGAGAATTCGACACGTCGGACTTTGTGGTTGCCTTTACTGATGGCGGATACGAACTAGGGCCTCGCAACCGAACACAAACTGTTCCCGAACCAACGTTCAGCCTGCTTTCGATAATCTTGATTGGCTGGTTTGTTCGTTTCAAATCGTACACGCGAAGCACCTCTGCTACTTGAATTGATCCGGCCTCGATTCGTTGACGCGAGTTGAACAATCATTTAGTCTGTGAAATGCGTGGCGGTTTGATCTATGGTTCAAGTTGACTTTTCTTTGCAAAGCATCATGCGATGACGAATTTAATTCGGTTGCTGTTTCTTTTGTTGATCTGTGCAGCAACGTGGGGCCCGACAGTTGTTCGAGCTGATTTTGCGTATCGCCTGAATGTCCAAGTGGTCCAAGTGTGTGATGATGCGGGATCTGTTTGCACGAATCTGGGGCCGGCCGGCGGAAGCGATCTGAGCTATCTGTACAGTACTGATGTTCAGTCGATATGGAGTCAGGCTGATTTGGAGATTAACTACCTGCCGGTTATGCAGTGGAATAACACAGACGCCATGCGACTCACATCAAGTGAACGAGATGATCTTTATGGCAATATTTGGTCAAACGGCACCGCTCCGCCCATGATCCCGACGGATGCCGTTCAGATCTTCTTTGTGCAGGATCATCCAGGTACTGGGTATACGGGCGCTGACGCGAGTGGTTGGGTTGGCAATCCTTTGTCGAACCCAGGATCCTCGGCTCGCAGTGCTGGTAACGCCCAGCTTTTCATAAGCGGCCAATATACCAGCAACGGACGCTCCGTAATGGCCAGTGAAGGAATTGCAGTAGCCCAATTGTCCGGAACACTGGCCCACGAAATCGGCCACTTAATGGGGCTCCGGCATATCGAAGATATTCCAACGAAAAGCAACGGCACGACGCAAGATCCGAATTTTGCGTTGGCAACTGGGACACCGAATTTAATGTGGGGCACTGCTCAGGCGTATGATACAAATTTGACCTTAGTGCAAAACTTTGCGTTGAACTCGCAGCAAACGGACGCGGCGCTATATAACGGACTGCGACTAGACCCAACGGGCAACGGCACTGGTGCTTTACAGGCCGTCCCGGAACCATCTGCCATGTGGCTGCTAGGCCTTGTGACCTTGGGAACGGTTGTCAACAGAATCTGGACGATTCTATTGCGACGGTCCCGCGACTAGAACGAACTGGTTGCCCATGGTTACTCACTCGAATGTGCCTGCCGGACGAAGAAGAAGGATGCTCTTCGTGGC
>JAWKTK010000029.1:0-108901 GCA_041399205.1 Pirellulaceae bacterium
GCCAATCCGTCGGCGGCGTCGGCCGCATCGTCGGTGTCGCCAAAGTCGATGCGAAGTTGATCGGGGTCCGCAATGTAGCGTTCGCTCTTTCGACCGAAGCGTTCACGATACAGCTGCGCGTAATCCTTTTCCAGCTGCCGATTTTTTTCTTCGAGCTGTCGAATCACGTCCTTGCCGCGCGCGATTTCTTTTTGCGAATCAGCCAGTTGTTCATCTCGTCGCGCGATTTCTTTTGCCGCAGCATCGATTTCTTTCGCCGAATCAGCCAACTGTTGATCGCGCTCAGCGAGTGCGATTTGTTGCTCGCCGAGCAATTCAAGCAGCTGCGGTTGCGCCGCGTGGACGAAGCGGCCAGCGAGACACTACGGGACGCGAACCATTCCCGAGCGTGCGAGTGAGCTAGAATGCGGTCCGTTCGCCAAAAACCAATGGCACCATACGAGGCGAACGATTCGCTGGCGTTTTTCCCTATGTCAACTGCTGCGATCGGCCCGCGTTCTTTCTTGCATTCTACCGTAAACTAAGAACTCGCATTCGTATTCTCGATTCTTGAGACATGCGTGCTTTAAGCGTCGTTCCATCTTGCGAACCGCCTCCCCGTCTGCCCGAAATCTTGCTAAGCAGCACTTGTGGTGGTGTGCTGATCCCTCAAGCTTTGTCTATGTCCCCGTAGGCTTCTCTGAGGGCAAAGCAGTTCGAGAAACCAGCGAGCGCAATGGGCCGATTTGACGTAAACCGTTATATGTGGAGGTCATAAGAATCGGGACCTCGTATACGGGAACGCTGGATGTTTAAGACAAGGGAGATTCGAAATGAAAAATATTCAATCGCTTTCCGAGCAGATCGGGAGGAAGGGTGCAATCCGAACGCAATTGGGTGCCTTCGTCTGTTCCATGTTGACGCCGCTGGTCCTTTTGGGATGTAGTCCCAGTCCGGAAGCAACCACTTCGCCCAACGCCATAAAGATCGAGGTGAAACCACCGATGCATCGTCACGAGACCTCAATGCCCGTTTCAGACCACGAATTTGATGACGACGCGGAAGATGTCCCTTCCCACGTGAATCGGACGAGTGCGATATCCACTCCACGCGACTTGAACCCAAACCGTCATAGCGAAGATCGTAAACCTGAGACATCCGAATCGAGAATACGGTTCGCTAATCCAAACCTGGCATTCCAAGCTCTACAAGAAGGATTCGCCGAAGCGAACTACGCTTTGGCTGGTATGGCACTGACGTCCGATTCACATTGGATCGTGAATCACAATTTGTTGCGTAGAGTGCGGGACTCGACATTTTCTACCATAATTGAGAAGTATCAGCTTGAAAGGTTCTTGACAACTGAATCCGACCTCAAAGATCTATCCGGATCTACCGCGGACGCCGAGACCTTGTTTGTCGAATTGCACGAAATGGCATTCGGCGGAGTTCACGGTCTTAGCGACTTGAATTGTGTCGTCGGCGCAGAATTGTTCGCACTCAAACAGAACGGCAGTGAAGCAACCGCGTTCATGAAGACAAAACATGGACAAATGAAGCGAGTGAGCTTTCAACGCGAGAGCAGAGGTTGGGCGATTACACTCGATCCCTTATCACCGCCCAATCTAGAGTCATTCGACTATTTTTCCGATGCCGTGGATACTACGTCTTCTATACGCAAGAAATATCGAGGCCACCAATTCGCTACTGCCCGGTACGACATGTCCTTGAGACTGCCAGCGATCACGGTACAACCAAAGAAGGTCTTCGTTAAATCGTGGTTAACCGACTTAAGATGCGAGAATGAACCTGCGTTATCTGTGTTTGCTTGATTTGGCGGCTGAATTCGACTTAAGTGTCATTTGATCCCGCTGCGGCAAATGCCGTTACGAAGCCGGTTACGCTGGAGTTGAAAAGTGTTTCCCGAATTGAGGCAATTGAGCGAGTTTGTAACCAAATCGGTATCCACGCTCGTTATGACCAATTCGATCGAATTCCGAAGTCTTCAATCGGACTTTTTGATGGACTGCGTCCAAACCCAGCAAGTTTCGTCGGTCCTTTTCTTGTCACCATATCCCGATTCGAAACATCTGTTCCTGGCCGGCCTGCGGTTGTAGAACTGAGTTTTGTTGCGGTCGTTCCACGGACAGTTACGTCGGTAACTGCACACGGCAAGTGGTGGTCACCCGTATCGTTTGCCATTGAATCAATAACTTGTAATGGCGTGAAAGCTGGATTCCAAGACTCGGAATATCAGGACGTCATGACAACCACTAGTGTCGTGTCCTTCACAAAATCAATTGTACTTGAGCAATCCGACCGTCCAATTGAAGCGATCGAGTCCATTGCAGGAAGGCTCAAAATGAACGTTCCAGACAGTATTTCTGAAGCTGAAATGCGAAATCCAAAAGTCGGTGACACACAAAAGGTAGGCTCGCTTGAATTCAAGGTCGTTGAATCAAAGAAGCATCAACAATTCCGTTTGGAACTTTCGGGACCCGACGTTGGGCAAGACAACATGGACTTGTTTCGCAAGCTCGCTGTGACAGGTGAAAACGAGAAGAAGGAGACAGTCCAGATTCGTCTAAGCAATTCGTGGAACAAATCGATCGAGATTACTTTCGTCCAGCCAGTTGCAACGCTCAATCTTCAATGGATCCGAACTTTGAACGAGATTTCAGGCCCCGTGGCAATCACGTCAGCAGCCAACTAGGAAAGCCACTTTCGTTTCGCACTTATGCCTGATGCAGGTCGAATTCCAATTGTCTTGATCCGACGAAACTTCGGCAACATGTGGGTAGGGAAATGTCCAGCACGGACAAACAGCTTCACATTAGAAAAGAAGGTACGAAAGATGAGAAGTCACCGAAGACGGTTAACACTTGAAACTGTAGAATCGAATGTGCCTGTCGGCAGTTGGGTTTGTCGACACTTGACGAACGTTCCCGCTGCTCCGACTTGGCTGACAATGTGCACATTCAACCGAATTGTTGGCGGATCTTGATTCTGACGGTGATCAAGACTCATCATCGGAGGCTTCAATCGCATCGTCTGGTACCAGAACACGAACGGAGAGTTTCTGTATGACCAGCAGATAGTCCGCAATGGCTTTCAGGAGTCCCATACTTTGACGGCTTCCCAGCAGCCGCAGACATGGATGGCGACGCTGACTTGGATGTCATCGCTACGGAAGCGTCTCTCACTACAGTGAATCAGGTTGCTTGGTATGAAAATTGGACGGGCAAGTACATTTGGCGGACGACAAATTGCCGTTCCTGAAATTCCGTTTGACATTGTGTCCTTTGACGTCGCCGATTTGATGGGGATGGCGACGTAGACATTGTTTCCACGTCAACACAAGACGATATGGGCTTAGGCTGGTACGAAAACGTCGATGGAAAATTCGGGGATCGTCAGGATACAGTTGTTCCCAGAATTGAAGACGGCCGACTTCTTATGTATTTGAAATGTGGCCAATTGTGGATCTCGATGGTGATGGCGACCTGACCTGACAGCTTCGTACAAAACGATATTGCACCCAAATCGACCAAGCGACGAAAACACAAGCAGGTACCAGTCGGCAATCGTTTGGGTAGAGAATACTGGCGGAGACGGTCAGTTTATGGAACCCCGGCTATTGAACGATACGGTCGAGGTGACCTATTAGCCGCTGCTGATTTTGATGACGATGGTGACGTGACTTGGTAGCGGCCAAGACATTAGCAGATTCGCTCGCCAAATTAAGTGACTGGACAACGTCGACGGATATTCTCGATCCTGTTGTCCTTGACTGTGGCGAACGAGCTTGCATTCTTTGGTTCTATTTCCACGGAATGCAAGTCGGAGATATTGATGGAGATGGAGACACCGACATTGTTTTGTACTCGACGCCAAATGGAAGTTATCGTGGTACAGTCACGAATGGTTCGAAAACGATGGTGCTGAGTTTCCAGTGCAAACCGCATTGCGAATGCCACTGGCAATTTTTGCTAAGCGACGTGGATGATGGCGACTTAGATATACAAACTAGTTTTTATATCAACTGGCGAGAACACAATGCCCCGAATTCGATGGCTAAAAAATGTGTTCCCGGCGATGCAAATGGTGATGGGAGGTTTGATTCCAGCGACCTCGTGCAGATATTTCAGGCTGGCCACTATGAAGATGCCGTTGACCGAAATTCGACTAAGGCAGAAGGAGACTTTAACGGTGATGGTGATTTCACGACTCTGATCTCGTTGCCTTCAGCACGAAAACTATCTGGCTGCACGGTTCGAAACTGCGATCGAATTGACAGTGTCCCCGAAACGCCTGACGTCCGACCGGTCTGGAGTTCCACCCGCTGGCTGACAACGATGACCGTGTTAATAACACAGGCTTTTTCAATCCTCAACACTGACACGACGGCAATCACTCGAAAAGTCTCTGCTTTCGTACCCAAGTCCCATCTGGTAATCGGCATTGAAAAGCCCCACCTATTTGGGATGGGCGCTGAAAAAGTTCCCACCATAACGAGCGGTTTCGTTGTTGTAGTAATTTGGTAGGCAGCGAAGCGAGGCCAAGGATGTTAACGGTGAAGATTACGCCAAGATTCGTCGGGCTCATCGCGATGGGATGAGCTTTCGCGCGATTGCTCGAACGTTCGGTCATTCTCGTCACAAGATTCGTCAGGTTCTGAAGAACGAGTCGCGGCCGTATCGTCGCAGTCGTCCGCATCGGCCCAAGTTGAGCGAAGCTGAGATCAGATCGATGCAATTTTGCTGGAAGATCAGTCGGCTCCCAAGAAGCAGCGTCACACCGCGAAGGCCTTCATCGTCGCCTGCAAGCCAACGGTTTTGCAGGCGGTTACGATCAGGCTCGCGCTACAGTCGCAGCGAACCAGCCAACGCGAAACCTTCATTCCGCTGGTGCACGAAGCCGGTCAGCGAGCGGAATCGGACTGGCAAGATCTATGTCGACTTTCCGGAAGGTCGAGTTCAAGTGTCCGTGTTGATTCTGACTTGGGCCTATTCGAATTGTACGTTTGCCATCGCACTGCCGAACGAACGCGTGGAATCTATCCTGTTCGGCACGATGAAAGCGTTTGAATTTTCGGTTGCGTACCGAAGGAACTTTGGTGGGACAACCCGAAGACGAAGCGTTCGAGATTTGAAAGGACGAAATCGAAAACTGAATGACAAATATGTGTCACTCGCGAGCCACTATACTTCGAACCGCTGTTCTTGCTGGTCGCTGAGGCAACGAAAAACCACATGTGAAAAATCGCGTCAAATATCTGCAACGCAATTGGGCGACGCCGGTGCTGCAGTTTGCGAATCTGGACGAACTGAACCAATACTTGTACCAATGCTGTGTCAACGATCAGCAGCGAACCGTCTCCGGCAAGAGCGAATCAATTGCTACTCGTTTTGCTCAGGAAATGTCCAGCACGGACAAACAGCTTCACACTAGAAAAGAAGGTACGAAAGATGAGAAGTCACCGAAGACGGTTAACACTTGAAACTTGTGAGAATCGAATGTGCCTGTCGGCAGTTGGGTTTGTCGACTACTTGACGAACGTTCCCGCTGGCTCCGACTTGGCTGACAATGTGCACATTCAACCGGAATTGTTGGCGGATCTTGATTCTGACGGTGATCAAGATCTCATCATCGGAGGCTTCAATCGCATCGTCTGGTACCAGAACACGAACGGAGAGTTTCTGTATGACCAGCAGATAGTCCGCAATGGCTTTCAGGGAGTCCCATACTTTGACGGCTTCCTAGCAGCCGCAGACATGGATGGCGACGCTGACTTGGATGTCATCGCTACGGAAGCGTCTCCTCACTACGGTGCGAATCATGTGGTTGCTTGGTATGAAAATTTGGACGGGCAAGGTACATTTGGCGGACGACAAATTGCCGTTCCTGAAATTCCGTTTGACATTGTTTCCTTTGACGTCGCCGATTTGGATGGGGATGGCGACGTAGACATTGTTTCCACGTCAACACAAGACGATATGGCGAGCTTAGGCTGGTACGAAAACGTCGATGGAAAATTCGGGGATCGTCAGGACATAGTTGTTCCCAGAATTGAAGACGGCCGACTTCTTATGTATTTGAAATGTGGGCCAATTGTGGATCTCGATGGTGATGGCGACCTTGACCTGACAGCTTCGTACAAAACGATATTGCACCCAAATCGACCAAGCGACGAAAACACAAGCAGGTACCAGTCGGCAATCGTTTGGGTAGAGAACATTGGCGGAGACGGTCAGTTTGCGGAACCCCGGCTATTGAACGATACGGTCGAGGCGGACCTATTAGCCGCTGCTGATTTTGATGACGATGGTGACGTGGACTTGGTAGCGGCCAAGACATACAGCAGATTCGGGCTCGCCAAATTCGTGCGACTGGACAACGTCGACGGGACATTCTCGGATCCTGTTGTCCTTGATCAACGTGGCGAACGAGCTCGTATTCCTTGGTTCTATTTCCACGGAATGCAAGTCGGAGATATTGATGGAGATGGAGACACCGACATTGTTTTGTACTCGACGCCAAATGGAAGTTATCGTGGTACAGTCTACGAATGGTTCGAAAACGATGGTGCTGGGAGTTTCCCTAGTGCAAACCGCATTGCGAATGCCACTGGCAATTTTTTGCTAAGCGACGTGGACGGTGATGGCGACTTAGATATACAAACTAGTTTTTATTATCAAACTGGCGAGAACACATATACGCCCCGAATTCGATGGCTAAAAAATGTGGGCGTTCCCGGCGATGCAAATGGTGATGGGAGGTTTGATTCCAGCGACCTCGTGCAGATATTTCAGGCTGGCCACTATGAAGATGCCGTTGACCGAAATTCGACTAAGGCAGAAGGAGACTTTAACGGTGATGGTGATTTCACGACTGCTGATCTCGTCTTCGCCTTTCAGCACGAAAACTATCTGGCTGCAATTCGGTTCGAAACTGCGATCGAATTGACAGTGTCCCCGGAAAAACGCCTGACGTCCGACCGGTCTGGAGTTCCAATTCGGTTGGCCGACAACGATGACCGTGTTAATAACACAGGCTTTTTCAATCCTCAACACTGACACGACGGCAATCACTCGAAAAGTCTCTGCTTTCGTACCCAAGGAATTCCCATCGGCAGCGGCGCCATCGAAAGCAGCATTCGTCGCGTGATCAACTTGAGGCTCAAAGGCAACGGTGTGTTCTGGAAGCAGGAAGCCGCCGAAGCGATGCTCCAAATCCGCTCGCTCGTCATCGCCAACCGCTGGGACGACCTCATTCAGACGATGAGAAAACACTCAGCCTACGACGGCTCAACCAACTGGAAGTGGAATCCACGGCCCATGAGCTGCAAAGCTGAAGACAATCTACAAACAGCACTTGAGCCTAGAAAACCAGGCGTTTCAGGTGGACACAGAATGGGAACGCACCTCCCTCTTGCGGTTTTGTATTCGACGAAAATGGCATCGGGCAATATCACCGATCAGAAAATAGGCAGCTGTCCTAAGCTTAGGTACCACAGCCTCCACAGCCTCCGCCTCCACAGCCTCCGCCACTGCAGTTGCTGTTCGATGAGCTGACAGTGCCCGATCCGGAGTTCACATTCCAGGGTTGCCAACTGGTTGTTTCAGACCATCCAAGAACGGTACTTATATCGCTCAAATACGGTTCGTGCACATTCGGCATTCCGAACAATGCGACGGCGGTGATACACTCTTCGGTGGTCAATTCGGTAGAGTTCACTCGTATTCCTGATTTAGTGCTGTGGTGATCGGCCAGCCACTTTCCGGCTTTTTGTCCGCGTAGGGTGCGGTAAACCGGATTCATGAACGCCAGCATGCCGAACAACGTGACCACCGCAAAAGTGACGAGAATGGCTACGGGCTTTTCACGCGATAAGCCGACCTGGATCTTCATGCTAGCGAGAACTAAGAGACTCAACATGATCGCCACCGGAAGCCATTGAGCCACAAATCGTGACGCTTTGGTTTCAATGTATCCTCTCTGCTGTAAATCCGATTCGATTTCACGAGCTTCCGGAAGAGGAGCTCTCAAAGTCGCTTTTATGTCACCATCTTCCTTCTTCACCGCTCGCAATAATTTTTTTTCGATGGGATTCAGTGACGTGCTTCCTTCCACTTTATGAATCGCATAATCGTCGACCGGAACTAGTTTTATCTTGCCGTTGGTTGTTTGTGACTTGAGGATTTGTCGATTCAGCAAACCCGCTAACGCCGCTTGCGTTACACGTCTTGGGCCGCCTCCTATGCAGGCAATTTCTAGTGGCTGCAGAGGTTGATCCGACGAGTCTTCTCGTCGTGTTCGAATGACGTTTCGAATCAGCAGACCGAGCACGATCCCCAATGCCAAAAGCCCGACATACAGATTGAGAAAAGCAGGGCCACGAAGATTTAACGGCGATGTCGCCATGACGACCGGTACCATCAAAAGGATTCCGGCAGCAAGTGTGGGTGTGGACGACTTGGGTTGAGCAACCCAACGAAAGATTGGAGGGCAAGGGATGACCCAGTTGCTGTTCATGTTGATTCGCCGATAGTGCATCTCCTTCAAGTGGCGGTCTCTCGGAGGCCATATATCTTCGGGTGGTTTGGCGCCAAAGGTTTTCTCGTAGCTGACGAGCGTGCGGGCGTACCAATCGTGCATCTTTTCGGTATCGAAATCCGTGCCGGTTGATGGCTCGTGATGAAGCTCACGCCTCAGCACATTCTTGCACAAGTCATTCCAATAGGATTTGGTGTAAGTCAGATGAAGGTGCCAAGCCTGATCAACCTGTTCGGACGGCGAGACTGGGTGCTGTGCAATCGCCGCCAAAAAAAGAAATCGACGATACTCTTCGATCACGCGTGCGGTATAGATCCGGTTCCAACCGTTTTCACGAGCCAACTTAGCGGCAAATCTGAATCGCGCGCCGACCGGATCAATTGAAAACTGTTGAAGCTTTTGCCAAAGCTGAGCATTTTGTTGTAAGGCATTCATATTGAGGCTCCCTTCCTGGAAATAGAAATTCTCATTTCCGGCAGTCTACCCAATGAGAACTCCTCATTTCATTGGGGGCAACTTTTAAGTTCAGGATGAATTTACGGCAAGACAGTTTACCCTTGGACAACAACGGCGAACAACTGATGCAAGATGTCGCGATTGGGCGTAAGAATTGAATCTTTTCCCACAGTCTCAGCGGCGGCGAACGGAACGGGGGATTTTTAACGGTCGTCAGCAGTGATCACCGTAACAACATCGACGTCTGGGGCCTCGTGGACGATGTGCTGAAGCGAATGCTCGCAGGCGAAACCGACTACGAACCGCTGCTGCCCGATTCTGTTCGGACCTACCGCGAGCAAGAACGCAAAGACCGTCAAATTCGCCAACGTGAAATTTAGTGCGGCGTTTCGCATTCTTCGCGAGCAATATGGATTAGGAGATGCTTCAGGAATTCGGCTATTTGCCGCTAAATTGGAATCGAGTATACGACGCGCGTTCCCAAGAGTCGATCCACCAAGCCTGGCCCGGGGCCCAGGTAAGTATTAACGCAGAATGGTGCTAGGAAGAAAATCGCAGTCAGCAGTGCGCTCGGCACACCGGGAATCCCGTATATCAGTCGGGCAGCCAACCCTACCAGAACAAAGTAGATTGCAGGAAGAAGCAAACGTATCAGCGAAACAATTCGAGATGCACGTTGCTTGCCCTTCTTCACAGTCAGGTTGAGTCTCCACATCACGTAGGTACGTCCGAACAAAGCCGTGCATAGGAAAGCAGGAAGCCAGACAAATCCGAGCCACGTCAATGTCGCCGCGATCACGAATCCAATGGGGGATGCGAAGGATAAGCCTACTAGAAAAGGAAGAAGATACCGAATAACTAATAGAAGAACACGATTTCGACGAGGAAGGACAGCAACCATTTCGCCTGCCTGAGCCATAAACGCTTTGGGCTGGTTCAATTCCAGTTCAGCGGAACTCTCGTTGCAGCACCCAAGAGAACACTCTAGTGGCCAGTCCAATACGCGAAGACAGCCATCGTTCCCAATCCATAGCTGCGACAATCGCAAACCATCCGGAAGTGTTCCGTCTTCTTGCCCTGCCTTAAGTTCATTTCGCAGATCCGTGAGAAGCTGTCGATTGGCCAATTCCAGCAATCGTGCGCGAGCGGTGTGAGCCTTGCAAAGCAAATCACCTTGCGTAGCTTCGAAAGCATCCCATCTGCCGCCAGCTTCGACGCCACTCGCGATCCATCGAATCCGTTCGCGGCGTGATACCGCCTTTCGTGTTTCTGACAACGTCTTTTCCGGACCATTCGAACGATGTATCCAAACCTGCCGCTTGAGTCTTGGGTCTATACCGACATACAACCGGCTGCCGTCTGGTGTCGCGATTTGCCCCGTGACTTCGAATGGGCCGATCGTTCGAAGTGGCGTCTCAAAAACTATTGGGCCATCAAAACTGAACTTGACGCGGGAGACGCCTTTGCCGTCTTTGATCGATACAACCTTGGATAGGCTCCATAAGTCGTGACGTGCAAGGTTTTCGCTACCAAGTAACGCCGGCCAAAACAAAAATGCATACGCGATACTACTCGCCAAAAAAGTGATTGCAAGTCCTGTCACCAATCTATCCGCTCGCAATAACGCTGCGCCCCACTCCCGTGCAGCCTTCGCGTTGCCCGGATTTTGGACGAGATCTACCAATGCGCCTTTTTCCGCATCCGAGAAATCGAGGGTAAATGGTGTAATCAGTATTGCCGATTGAATTCCCCATAAGAAGATGTACGGAATCATGACGTATAGGCTGGAACGGATCATCGCTCGCCCAATGCTAAGCCGTGAGTTATTCGAGTTTCGAACTTTCAGGCCATGCCACCATTTTCCCGGTGTGCATCCGCCAATTGCCTCGAATCCAGTGAAGTATGCAACCCGGAAGCCGTAAAATACTACCGAACAGAGAATGGCTGCAATACTCCAAGAACCTCTCGTAATCGCAGCCCCAGCAAGTCCGCTAATCATAAGGATCGGCGAAACGACAGACGTCTGGAATAGGTTTAATACTATTGCATCCTCAAGTCCGCAAAGAAAACGGGTGGACAATTTCGCCGGCGGATCATAACCAGCAAACTGCATCAGGGTGTTTCGTAGCTTCGGGTAGTCTTGAAATCGGGCTTTTTGCTTTATTTCAATACTGCGTTTCAGAATGGCAACGAGGTCGGTTGGGATGTTAGTCCGAGACGTACGAATATCCGGTCGTGGTGCTTCCAGAACGCTGGCTATGAATTGCACAAGGTTTTGCCCCTGTGAACCGAAGGGCGGACGACCGGATAGGAGGTAGTAGAGTGTTGCACCGACTGAATAGATGTCACTTCGAACATCCAATTCCTCGCCTCGAAGCTGTTCGGGTGATGCGAAGGCCGGTGTTCCGACGATAACTCCTGGTTGTGTCACTCTGTTAGCGAGGGGATCGATTCTGGCTTCGCTTGAAATGGAGAGCCCATAGTCGCCGACCTTGACCGTTCCATCGATATCAACGAAACAGTTGGCCGGTTTGATGTCACGATGAAGAATGCCTTTTTCAGCAGCAGCTTCGAGTCCGGCAATCACGTTCAGAATCGCTTTCACAGCGTCCCGAACACTAAGCGGACCCTCGTGATCAAGCTTGTCTTGAAGTGTTCCGCCTCGAAGCAGTTCCATCACGATGATCGGAATGCCATCGATTTCGTCCGTTCCGTAGACATACACGCTATTCGGGTGGTTGATCGATGCAGCCAGTATTCCCTCGCGGAGGAATCGTTCCCTCGATTCTGGGCTATCGAAGTTGTGCGACAACGTCTTCATCGCCACACGCCGACCACTTTCTGTATCGTCGACTTCGTAGACCGTTCCCATGCCACCCTGGCCAAGCTTACGAACCACTTCGTACTGACCCAGCTTTTCTCCCACCTGCAGCTCACACTGTTGCTTGGGCGTACCCGCGAACGCAGCTGTCATCGTGATATCGATCGGAGATTTGCTGGAACGATCGATGGTTTCAAGCGGGTCATTTTGAACTTCTCGCATCAATTCCAACGCACGAAGCTGATAGTCGAGCTCTGGCAGTAAATCTGGGTTGGCCTCGCAAAGTTTCTCGCGCTGCCAAATCTCACCAGCCTTTTGCAATTCTACACATTCCGACACGATGCGAGTAATAGAATGGGAACGGTTTGCGGCATTCATGACGTGAGGTCCTTGTTGTGACTTAACTGGCGAAACTATTTGCGGCAGGAGCCGCTTGAGAAAACGGCAGGTACAGCACTGCAGTTCATTGCGTGCTTCACCGTAGGACCACATCGGGAATTCCCATAGTTTTTTAGCCTTGAGTCGCTGAGACTGCAGTAAGCGTGAGGTCTGACTTTACCAGACGAAAATGGAATCGCCAACGCGCGTAGTGTAAAACGAAGGGGTCGCCAGTTGTCACTGACAACCGCCACTCACTTACCGCTTTGCCATCGAGCACCCGTCCATTGGCCCGCCAGGAATTTAATCCTGCGTGGGTTTTGGGACGTGTTGGCATTTTTAATGAAGCGGCAATGTGCTTCCCATTGAGGCAGCAATCTGCTGGCCAATGCGATTTGGCTTGGAAGCTGGGGACGGTTGCACATCGAAGGATGCGTTCACTCGCAACGACGACGGAAGTTCGAAGTTTATTCAGATATTCTATCTTTCGGCTAGAAAATTTGAGCGCGCACAGTATCTAGTTGGCGTTTAAAGAAGATCGGGTCCCTGTTTGGTGTCAGGATAGACGATCACAGGAACGTATCGTCAGCGGACCGTTGACGAACAATTCTCGCTCAAGCCATTCACCACGAGATGCTGGCCCTTGTTGTGCCGGTGCATTCTGCCCGTCACTTGGGCGGCCTAATAATGAAGCCGTGCCTTGTTGGACGCTCGTACAATTAAGCCATCGCACGTGACGCACCGACCTTGTGATGCATGCAAGTAGAGCAGCTTCCACCCGACTCGCGTCTGGTTTGACGCATCTGATTTTGCTCCGGTCGTGCAATTGATTACGCCAACTAGAATTGAGGCGTGCGAAATTCACAGCTGTCCGTCGCCGGCTACAGGACTCACCTCTCTCCGGGAAATAGTGGCCACATTTCCCCGTTTTCATAGCCAGCAATTTCACCTGCTTGCGGAATATGAATCTCACAGGAGGAACGCGAATCAAAAAAACGCTGTACGAAATCGCAATCGCGTGCGCCATTCCGTCTGTTGACGTAATTCATGGTGTGGCGGGAGCCGTTCCCATGCAAAACCATTGAACACATGATAAAAGGAGATCCACGATGACTTACAAAAAGAAGAATCACACCCGTTGCCGTAATACTCGTCTCAGCAACCTTGAATCACTTGAGAAACGCGAGCTTTTTGCAGGTGACCTTGGTCTTGCAACAACTGCTCCCGCGCCAGAACCGAGCAGTGATATTGCCTCAATGGCCTACCTTAAGTGGGACGGTCCACGATCGTCGCCGCCGCGAGCAACTGATACCGGAAAGGTGACCGTCGAGGTGAGTTCCGGAGGCGAATCAACGGGGACATCGGAGTATTACCTACTGGATGCGGCAAACCTGTCGAAAGCGATTCAAGAAAACCCAGACCTCGAACTTTCAACATTGATGGGAATCGACACGGAGCAAGATGACTCTGAAGTCCGTGTCTTTAAGTCTCAGCAAGGTAGTTGCGGCAATACCTTCGCAAGCCACGTTTCCGGCGGCATTTTGGCAGTTCAGGGAACCGATAGTGCTGACAGAATCAGAATTGATTCGGTGTTTCGCGTCTGGGGCAGGGACTACCTTCGAGTGACTGGCAGTAATGGATCAACTAGTCACACTGCGTACTATCGTGCGGCCGATATAAACACAGTCGTCATTGATGCTTGCAACGGAAACGACAATGTGGATGTGCTTAACCAACTACCAAATGAAGTATTCGTCATTCATGGTGGCAATGGAGACGACACAATCTCGGCTCAGAATGGCGCCGGACGTTTCTTTCTCTACGGCGAGGACGGCCACGACGTTCTCAACGGAAGCAGATTTGCTGATGAACTGAGCGGAGGAAAAGGGCGTGATCGAATCGACGGCGGAAACGGAAACGACTGGATCCGCGGAGGAGGAGATGTAGATACTGTCTTTGGCGGCGAAGGCAACGATACGATCTTCGGAAACGATGGTAACGATGTCCTCCGTGGCGGCGACGATAACGACACCATCAAGGGCAACGCGGGATTCGACTGGATCTATGGCGATGACGGCGATGACCAATTGAACGGCAACTGGGGCAATGATTGGATTTACGGCGGCAATGGTAACGATGTCATTCGCGGCGGCGATGGCGACGACCAGATATATGGTAACGCGGGAGTTAACACTTTATATGGCGAATCTGGCAACGATCAGATCTTTGGTGGGCACGACAGCGATAGAATCTTCGCTGGCTGGGGAGATGACTACGTCGACGCTGGCCATGGCAACAACGAGGTGCACGGAGATTTGGGAAGCGACCATATTCGATCAGGCAGTGGTCACGATACGATCTATGGCGGTTGGGGTAATGACATCGTATTCGCAGGAGGAGGCAGCGACCGGGTCTTCGGTGGTCGCGGCGACGATTCCATTAACGGTGAAGACGGAAATGACTACCTCTACGGTGAAGAAGGAGATGACTTCCTGGACGGTGGCAGCGGCTATGATCGACTTTGGGGAGCCAACACCTGGCTGGGAGGCAAAACACAGAAGAACCGGCACCGCAACGGTGAGTGGGTCCGGTACATGTAACCATTCAATAAATTCGAACGAAGAGGAGCGAGCACTATCTCGCTCCTTTTTTGCTGCTCTTGCTAAATCTGGACTGCTCCTAGCCGTGGTAAATTTGCGTTGTCAGCAAGGAATTTACGAAAAGTAATTGCTGGGTTCGATCTTCGAATCTTCGGGGACGTCGTACGACGCGTGTACCGAAGAATCGAAATCGAATTCTTGCGGTGACTTACTAGCGAATTTTTGCAGCGCTCAGTTGTTCCATATGTAATGTGATCGCCCCGAATTACGCTGGTTGGCATCGTCTGGCATTTGCTAGGTCATCGAACGCGGTTGATGTGAAGGCAGTTGTGGACAGGCGAGAGATCACTTTTTCACTCCGCTGTCGGCAGACGAATTAGTAATGCGAACTCGTCTCGGCTTCAAAGGGGAAATGCGCAACCACGGAGAATCAGCTTCAAACGAGCCAAACAAACACGCAGCGAATTTCTGCCAATAATCGACGTGCAAGCGGACACGGAATCGTTATGCCAAATCCTGTTCCGATGCTGCTTGCAACATGTCGTCGGAGACAGACCAGACCGCTACGAGCCAAGAGTTCTCACGAGAAGACCAAAACCATACAAGCGAATGACCAAGACAAGGCGAGACTTCAGCCCCAGGAAGGCACAATGACTTACGTCCTTTAAGTGTCATTCGACGCAAATTCTAAAAACTTGCGTGCGCCGGAATGCTAAACGTAGTAATTCAAAGTGTGGCGGGAACTACGGGCTTCGTGCACCAAGTATCGTCGACTCCTCGATTTCGGAGAAGAACGCTTCAGGGAAGCCCTACAAGTTCGCACTGCATCAATGTCGGGCAAGATTGAAAGCCCCTTTTTTTTCCCAAGCACTAACCTAAAGGAAATTAATGATGGTCGCTCGAAGTATATGTAACCGAGTTAGGAAGATTGAGTCTCTTGAGGATCGCCAGCTTTTAGCAGCTGACCTGGGTTCTGCCATGGGTTCACTGGCAGGTGGTTCTGAGAGACTGAATCTCGACTCTATTCAAGGTCCTATGGCCGTTGACATTGAGTTGGACGAGATCGACGTTGAATCAGGTGGTAAGGCGAATCCATCATCTGCTCCAGAGCATCCTATAGACTTGATCATCGCGGCCAATGGAGACGGTCACCGGCTAGTAAAAGGCTCCAAAGGATCTAAGGAGCGGGTCAAAGTGGTCCAAGGAGAAGACGGCAAAGGATGCACGGAACACGGGCTTCCCGGGATCTGCGTTGACACAGCGTTTGCAGATGGTGATTTGGAAGGCGATGCAATCGCCAAATTCAGTGACTTCCTGATTCTCTCCACAAACTTCGTGTCTCAAGCACCACATACAAGTGTCGATAACGATGCCGGGATCGCCGATTGGGAAGAGTCCTTGATCTAGCAGATCGGACTCTCAAAACAGAAAATGGAGACATAGCGATGAAAACAAATTTACGTACGAAGATTGTGTTCGCGTTTGTTGTGTGCTTCACACTGATAAAAGCTGAGGCAGACAACTTCACAATGCACATCACGGTCGACAACCAATATGCAGCGTACAAGGGAAATGCGACGTCGACGTCGTCATTGATCGGGAGCGACAAGGACTGGACCACCGTCGAAACGTATACTGGAACGATCGACCCGAATTCGGAATTCCTTTACGTTGCCACTGCTTCGGACCACCGTGGATTACAGGGGTTCTTTGCCGATTTCCACAATGACACAAAAGGAATTTCCATATTGACTGGCGATCCTGTTTGGCAGGTATTTCCCGCAGGGGCATATTTGCAGCAGATTGATACGTCGTGGCCCAGTACCTGGCCCAGGCTTTTAATGCCTACGCAGACGCAAGTTGATCAGGCGATTGCGTACGCCGATGCAAATAATCTATGGCTAACTCCAGCGACAGGTCCTGGATACAATTCCGGCTACAACCCCTGGGGACGAACATTCAGTCCAATCTCAAGCAATGCCGATTTTATTTGGCACGACAACGGACTAAACAATTCTTCTCGAGCGCCATTCGAAGGATTCAATCACGACGAGTTTCTAGTGTTTCGCGTTGCCGCCGTTCCGGAGCCGTCATCAGGAGTGTTGACATTGATGGGGCTTGCACCTCTGGTTATGGTTTTTCGTCGTCGGTCGATATAAAATGCCAATTCTGAAAGCCTTCACCGCGGAGCCAAAGTGCTCCGCGGAACGGTTGATCCAATTCCTTCTGAAAGACAGCAATAAATCGATTTAGTTGCTCCTCATGCCCTGGAATATTGCCCCTTTGATGGACAGTTGACAGTCGGAATGTTTTGCCTCAGCTGGAGTTGTGAGATAAGCGGCATCGAAATTCTGGTCCCACCCATTTAGCGCTGCCGGAATCGAGCCAGATCTTGTGTCTCGCGACCTTAACGGTGACGGTGCCGAAAGTGGTCGCTGTTTCTCGCCGATTGTCAGCGGCGGTGGGGATTTAGGTTTGCTGGATTTGTACTCCGAGTAGCTAGGTGGTGCTGAGACCGTCGTTCAAATGTCTCGAAAAAGCCATCGCTGTGATTCTCACGTTCCCGGCTTACGGCTTTGACTCGCGGTCCAAACCCTGCGGGGAATGAATTGAGAGAAACGCCCCTTCGTAATAATGCTCGCGACGCGTCTGAAGATGTTTCTGAATGACGCCTTCATCCGCCGATTTCCAAGTGATGATTCGGCCATCTAAATGAACGGATACGATCTTGCGTTCAGTGCTGTTGAATACGGCAAGCAATGCCGGGGCGAGATCCTGGCCGAATCCAGCCCGCTCAACTCCAGTGTTAGTGTTTAGAAGGAAGACCTCGCTCGTATTGCCATCGCGGTTTCCCGATGCCACCAAGAGGGTTTCGCCGTCCTTCGAAAAAGACAGGCAAGTGATCGCTTTCTCGTGTTTTGTGTAACTCCAAACGATTGTCCCCAAGGTCGTATCAAATGCGTTGATGCGGCCAGATCTGGAGCCGACGATGAGGTGCTTTCCACTAGGAGAAATGGCAATGGCAGTTCGCTCGCTGATGGCCTGAGCTTCTTTGTTTGAAGCATAACTGGGGTGGACTGTTGGTTTTGGTTGCGGAAATCGCTTTTTTTTTAGCTTCAGGTCCCATGCAACAGCGTCACCCCAACTCGATGCGAAATACAAAGCCGAATTGTCCGGCGCAAAGAGTATCGGTAGGGTGCAGCCATCTTTATAGTCGAATGTATACACAATCGATCGTGTTTCCAAGTCATAAACTCGGAAAATGGACTTCATGGGATCTGCCTTATGTCCTGATGTGGCTAACAACTTGCCGTCGGGCGACAAGCCGATTGAGAAGTGGCCTTCCAAGCCGTCGAAGAGAATAGAGTTTGATCCATCGATCAAATCGAAACAGCCAATCTCAGCTGCGCTCCCTGACGGTGTGGTCTTACTGTAGTAAATCTTGGCTCCGTTTTTGCCAAGTACCTTGGGTCGGCCTGCCGGGACAGTGGCATTCTTTGTCGAGAGCGAGTCAACATTCCAGACTCCTTGGCGTTGATTTACGAAAGAACGATTCCCTCTCAAAAAGAAACTTTTCTGATCCGTTGACAAACCACATTCCAGAACGGCACCGGAGGCGTTGAATTGCGTCTCAGTGGCTGCTGTAGACCGTGCAGACGGATTCCAGACTCGTAACCACCAATCGTTTACTGTAACAAGCTGCTCCTTTCCACTTTCATTTAGCCAAAGAGTGCTTCGAACTCCTTCATGTGGAATCGTCTCATTTGGCAGCTTCTTACCAGATAATGCTTCCCAGAAGTGTACATTCGATCCTTCCACTGGAATTCCGACTAACCTCGTTCCGTCTGGAGAGAATGCAATGCATTGAAGTAATTGCCCGGTCGGTTCATACCGGACGGTAGGCTTCCCTGAAAGCGTTGCGAAGGACAGAATCTCCCGTGCATTGGCGACAGCGACGATTTCTCGTCCGTTCGGATTGAAGGCAATTCTAGTCTGAAATGCCTCTATATTTGCTGCCGGATAAGCGGCGGTTTTGACCCAAAGGGGCTTTTCTACGTCGTTCATTGGGTAGCAACGAATGGTCGCGACGTTTTGAATATAAATGTCTGGAAGACCTGGGAGATTAAGTCCGGAAGACTTCGTAGTGAGCAACGCAAGGTGATTTCCATTTGGGGAGATGGCTACTGCCGTGCCTTTAGTTCCCGATCTCATCGGAGAATGAATCTGGTTGAGGTCATAGTCCCAGAATTTGATGAGACCATCTGCGTCCGCCGTTACGTATCCTCCCTTATCTGGTATTTTCGCGAGCGACACAATCTCTGAATCGTGGGCTTGAATCGAAAGCAATTGGTCGTTGGGAGAGTCAACGTTGGCGTCAGGCCAAAGGTGGATTCGACCTGTATGATCCGAAGCAACCAGTTTTCCATCGTCGTGAAGGACAAAGTCAGAGATCCGATTTTGCAGCTGCCATTCGTTGAGCAGTTTCGTCTCCGAGCAACCGTAGAGCGACATGGTGGACGCGTGATCTGAAATTGCCAGCGCATTTCCATTTTTGTCAGCCTCAAGTAGAACTCGTCCCGAATGCCTTTCATGCGCAGTCATACGCAATAGTCCGCCGTACACTTGGTTCCACAGTAAATACCATTCAAAGCGTCTCAAATCTTCGTGCTTTGTTTCCGAGTAACGAAGTAGCAATTCCTCGGCGCGACCAAAGTTGCCATCTCGAACGGCGAGCTGCGCCAGTTGCATGTCGCTGGCATATCTTCCTCGACGAACGAGTTCTGCATTACGAGCAGTTGCAGTTTCCTGTTTCTGAACATCCGCCAAACTTTTTGCAAGTCGGTTTTTGGTGATATTTAAATCCAGGTTTATCAATCTGAGTTCGGTGTTGGACTGAGTCAACAAAACCGTCAGCATGGCTCCGACGACTGCCAGGCCAATAACTGTTGATGCCAAAACTGTAAGCCAAGGACGCCGCATACAACCGCGTACAAATCGTTCTGTGGTACTAATTGGTCGAGATTTGATTGGTAGGTTATTAAGAAAGCGGCTAAGTTCTGCAGCTAAATCTGTCGCAGATTGGAAACGTTGATCAGGTTTTTTTTCTAAACACTTCAGACAAATCGTTTCGAGGTCAATCGGCGCTTTCGGCTGAAGTGTGCGAACTCGTGGCGGTTCCGCGTTGACTACTTGCTCGGCAACTCGCATCGGCGAGCCACGAAACGGTCTTTCCTGTGTCAGCAATTCGAAAAGCAACACTCCGACCGAGTAGACGTCGCTTCGCGCGTCAGCTTCATTCGCAGCTCCTCTGGCCTGCTCCGGCGACATGTACGCTGGGGTCCCCATTAACAAACCTTCCTGTGTTAGCGTCATTCCATCGGTTCGCTTCGCCAAGCCGAAGTCCGTGAGAAAGGGGACGCCGTGTTTGTTCAGCAGCACGTTGTCTGGTTTCAAATCGCGATGCACGATTCCGGCTTCGTGCACCGCTTGGAGTGCCACGCAGACGGTTTCCACCAACTCTGCCGCTTCACGAGCGTCGAACGGCTTCCGAGCCATGCGTTTGCTGAGCGGCTCGCCATCAATGAAATCGCTTACCAGATATACCGTGTCACCATCCCGACCGACTTCGTGCACGGCAACAATGTTCTTGTGCCTAACCTTGGACGCCGTTTTTGCTTCGCGGAAGAATTGCTCGACTTCGTTCGCATCAAACGTTTGTCGCGGTATCTTAATCGCTACAAATCGATCGAGCTGTGGATCCCGTGCTTTCCAGACGATACCAAAACCGCCCGAGCCGACCTGTTCCACTAGGATGAATCGGCCAAGCTGGGATTGCTCCCGGAATGAAGTTGAATTTGTTTCTGGGAGGATGTAAATTCTGCGACCACACATCGGGCAGGCTGTCAATTCGGATCTATTCCAGGAGGCCCGGACGGTCGCATGACACTCGGGACAATTGACAGTGGAAGCCAACTCCTGAGTTACCGATGGCG
Organism: Pirellulaceae bacterium; assembly: GCA_041399205.1. Taxonomy (GTDB): domain Bacteria; phylum Planctomycetota; class Planctomycetia; order Pirellulales; family Pirellulaceae; genus JAGQOZ01. Next base: position 20,784 of record JAWKTK010000029.1, read on the forward strand.
AATCCCTTTCGTGTCGAATGGTAACCTCCGGGTCGTGGTTTCCCAAGCGATGAGCTACACCCAACAATCGGGCTGCACGTAAATAATCTTCGATCAGCGATGAGATCCCAGGGTAAGCCGCAAGAAGCTTGTCGTCGCGCTCGAGCGAAGCACCCCGAGCAAGATATTCCTCAACAATTTGCCTCGCACGCTGCCGATCGTCGTCCGAGGGAATGTCGGTGACTTCTGTCATGTCGCGAGCCCAATCGCCAGCGTTTGGTTAGTTGGTATCCCATGAAATCCCACATTGACGGGATCTGTTAGCGGATTCTAACCGATACGACCGGTCTGTCCAGCGACAACATGTTCGCTCAACACAGATAGCTTGCTCTCAGAACGAAACACAAGAAGGATGTCGCCGTGACGGAAAAATGTCCCCTCGGCGATTTTTGGCAGATAGGAGAGTTCTTCGGCGCAATCGCACCATAAGTCAGGTCCCGAACAGTACGTTATGGAGATAGTCGTCGTCCCAACCTGCTTTTGGTCGTTTGTTCTTAGTTTCGACCTCTGCCGTCCTTTCGTTTTTCAGCATGCTGAGCGTCGTGCGGCGTAAGATGCTGACGAAGACAACTACCGCAAACTCTGCAACGAACTGATGCGACTGATGCTCAGCCAAGAGCTCTTCGAATTCGTCTATCGAGACGACGTTGAGGGGAACAACAACGCTTCCGAACGCGAACTTCGCGACGATGCGATGGAACGTAAGACAGGTCGCACCGGCAAGACTCCCGCGGACGCGAAACGCCGAACCAATACAAGAGACCGCTCCCATTGGTTCGCTGTCACCCAATCAAATCCTCAATCACCCAATCACATCTTTGATTACCCAACCAAATCCTCTGTCACCCAATCAAATCTTTGATTACCCAACCAAATCCTCTGTCACACAATCAAATCTTCTGTCACACAATCAAATCCTCTGTCGCACAATCAAATCTTTGATTACCCAACCAAATCTTCTGTCACCCAATCAAATCTTCAATTACCCAATCAAATCCTCTGTCACACAATCAAATCCTCTGTCACACAATCAAATCCTCAATCACTTGACCGCCGAATTGGCTTAATTGCTTGAATCGGCCCGCGTGATAATAGGTTAACCGATTGTCATCCAGTCCCAGTAATCGCAGCAACGTAACGTGTAGGTCGCGGACGTGATGGACTTCTTCCACAGCGTGCATGCCCAGATCATCGGTCGCGCCGATGGTGTGTCCGGCCTTGCAACCGCCGCCCGCCAACCAAATGGTCATGGCATGCGGATTGTGGTCGCGACCATACGCGGTTCCCTGCCGAACTCCGTTGTCCGGCGTGCGACCGAATTCGCCACACCAAACAATCAGCGTACTAGCCAGTAAACCTCGTTGCTTCAAGTCTCGAATCAGCGCCGCAATCGGCTGATCGACACCCTTGACCAGATTGCCGTGCGCGCGTTCGATAAAGTCGTGACTGTCCCACGTCCCGTTGTACAGCTGGACAAAGCGAACGCCTTGTTCCACCAACTTGCGGGCCAACAAACATTTGCGACCAAACGAATCAGTCTTGGGTTGGCCAATCCCGTATTGATCCAGCGTGCGACGATCTTCGTTCGATAGGTCCAGCACTTCAGGGACTTGCGACTGCATGCGAAAGGCTAATTCGTAGTTATTGATTCGGGCCAACAGTTCGTCATGATCCGGATGCTCGGCTGCGTGCGCCGCATTCAGCGAAGACAATAGATCGAGATTCCTTCGTTGATGATCGGCCGAAATTCCATCCGGCGGACTAAGATCCAAAATGGGTGACCCCTGCGGACGCAAGGCAGTGCCTTGAAAATGGGCGGGCAAATAGCCGTTGCTCCAGTTCGCCGCACCTCCTTGCGGATAGCTAATTTCCGGCAACACAATGAAGCCCGGCAGATTCTGATTGATCGAACCCAGTCCGTACGTCACCCACGCTCCGAAACCCGGATCACCACCAAACCGATTGCCACAATTCATCTGATACATGGCCGTGGGATGATTGACGCTATCCACCGTGCAACCGCGAAAGAAACACAAGTCGTCCGCAACGCTGGCCAAATGCGACCAATTGTCGGCCATGTCCGCGCCTGATTCGCCCGCCTTGATGAACTGGAACGGACTGCGAACATAATAGCGTTTGCCGCTCTCCATAGCCGATTTCTGTTCGCCTTCTCGCACAAACTCCTTCAAGTGCATTTTGTCCAAAGCGGGCTTCGGATCAAACGTGTCAATGTGTGAAGGACCACCTTCCATCATCAGAAAGATGCAGTTCTTAGCCTTGGCTGTCGGATAATGCGGGGCTTTTGGCGCAAGTGACAAGTCCGTGTCACTGGTTTGTTCAGCGGCCAGCAGCGACGTCAACGCCACGCTCCCCAACGAAGCACCCAAACTGTAGATAAACTGTCGACGATCAGTATACATACGCAAACTCGTTTGTGTTCAATAGCACCAAACAGACGTCGGCCAGCGCTCGTGTTTTCGCGTCGCAGTCGGCTGGCTGCAGGTCGGGAACAAAGTCGGCATTCGCATAAAGTGTTTCTTCAAACGAAAACGGTTCGCCCGTGTTTTCTTCGACCGCGTGGCGAACCACTTTCAAAGGCGGCGTTGTGCGAACCGGTTCGATCCGCTGTTGTTCGAATTCCATCTGTCGCCAATGCTGTAAACAGGCGTCCAATTCGTCGGCGTCGGGCATTCGGCCCAATGCCAATTCAAAACAACGACCAATTGCTTTGGAGTCCGACTGCGAATCAGTCTCGCGCAGCACTCGCGCGACCAACGCGAGTGCTCGAGCGTAACTCGTTTGGCTATTGAACAGCGCAAAGACTTGCGGCGTGACGGTACTGGCTTCGCGACGTTCGCACGAAAAATCAGGCGCGGGCGAATTGAACACTTCCAGCGCCGGATCACGGAGTCCTCGCAATTTGAGCGAATACAACGTTCGCCGATGTCGCTGTGCCGGCAACGGATTGGGAACCCACGCCGCCGCAAACGTGCCCATCACCATCCGTGGCTGCAGAGCGGCTTCCAGATTGATTTCCGGACGATTGGGAATGCCTCCGAGCGCGAGATTTAATTCGCCACTGACTGACAACAAGGCGTCACGCAGTTCTTCTGCAGATAGGCGCCGAGGCTGAAAAGCGGCGTAGCTGGTTCGCAACGGATCTAGCTTCTCCAGTTGCTGGACGTTGGCGTGCGTGGCACTTCTACGATACGCGCTGCTGTTCATGATCAATCGATGCAGCGACTTGATGGACCAATCGCGTTCTACCAGCTCCGCCGCCAGCCAGTCTAACAGCTCCGGATGCGTCGGCGGCTTACCCGTGCTGCCAAAATTGTTGGGATTTCCGGCCAGCGGTGTGCCAAAGTGCCACATCCAAATTCGATTGACAATGGTTCGAGTGGTCAGCGGATTGTTTTCATTTGCCACCCAATCCGCAAACGCCAATCGCCGACCATGCATCTGATTAGGAATCGAGCTGTCCAGCAAACCGAGCGCACTCAATACGCCCGGAGTAACTTTCACTGCTGGCGAAAATGGATCACCGCCCGTCAAGATAAATGATTCGTCAGCATTGCTTTCGTTCGAATTAGACGACGGCATTCGCAGCGGCGCGTTGACCGATCGATAGGACGGCGTGGGGCCGTTGTAAACCGCCAACGCAAAAGGTTGATAGCGTTCGAACTCCCAGCCCAGCCGCTCCAAACCTTTTCTCGCAATCCGTTCCTTGCCGAATTGCTCTGGCGTGAAGTCGACCAACTTGGGCGGGAATTCGCTTTGCGGCACGCCTTGAGCAATCAAACGGTTGCGAGTTTTCGCGAAGAGATTGTCGTATGGTTTCTTGGACGGCTTTGAATTATTGCCTGCTGCGGCTTGCAAGATCTGTTGCACTGTCGCGTTCCACTTGGTTGCATCTTTACCGGTCCGTTCGAACCAAGCGGCCGCATTTTCCATCAGCGTCGCGTCGAGTTGTTCGAGTGTCGCGATGTGTTCTTTGCGAGTTTGCTGCAGGTATTTCTGTTCGTCAAAACCGTTGACGTTTTCGTTTGGCAAGAACGGCGCGGCGCGTTCGACCAATTGCGTGGTGGCGAATACGGCTTGGATCGAATAATAATCGCGTGTCGGCACCGGATCGAATTTGTGATCGTGGCAGCGAGCACACTGGAGCGAATGAGCCAGAAACGTTTCGCCCACACTGTTGGTGACGTCATCCAGAAAACGCTGACGAGCGATCCGAGCCACCTCCATGCCGGTCAACTCCCACGGTCCCATCCGCAAAAAGCCGGTCGCGATCAGCAATTCAGGATCGTCGGGATCCATTTCATCTCCGGCCAGCTGTTCGCGCACAAACTGATCATACGGTTTGTCATCATTGAACGCGCGCACCACGTAATCTCGATACCGCCACGCGTTACCTCGTTCATAATCGTTGGCAAAACCACTGCTGTCCGCATACCGAACTACATCCAGCCAATGCTGCGCCATCCGTTCACCATAATGCGGACTGGCCAACAGCCGATCGATCAGCGCCGCGACGGCCGCATCTTCATCTGCGGCGAAGGCTTGTTCGAACCCAGCAATTTCATCTGGCGAAGGCGGCAAACCGATCAGATCAAACGACGCTCGGCGAATCAACGTTCTCTCATCGGTCGGCGGCGCAACTTTCAAGCCGTCTGGCATGCGATCGAAAATCAATTGGTCAATCGCGGCCGAATTCGTGGCCGCCACATTGGGCTTGTGCACAGGCTGATACGCCCAGAGACTTTCCGGCTGGTAGCGGCGGCGATTCCATTCGTCGGCCAGGCCGCCCGATGTGGCCACGGTAACGCCGTCTTCGGCCGACCAGGCGTCGGCGTGCGTGCGCTGTATTTCCGTAATGCGTTGTTCATTTGGCCAAGCGGCACCGGTTTCGATCCAGGTTCGCAACCAGCCAATCTGTTGTTCGGTTAGCCGTTCCGCTTCTTTGGGCGGCATGGCGGACCAGTGGTCATCGTTTCGCATCGCGGCCAGCAACAAGGGGCTCGCATCAGGTTGCCCAACAACCAACGCCGGTTCGCCACTGTCACCTCCTTGCAATGTCGCGTCTGAGCTACGCAGATCCAAGCCGCCTTCGATTTTCTCCGCATCATTTCCATGACACGCCCAGCATTTTTCGCTGAGTAAGGATTGCACTCGCCGCACAAACAATTGCTCGGATGGGTCGGACGAGATTTCATCGGCATGCGTTGGCGTGATGGTGACCATTGCCACCGCCAATAGAGAAAATAGAGTACGTTGCATTCGTCGCGCTTTCGGTTCGTGCCACAACAGCTGCCGATACGTAGTGTACCGAGATTTTCAGCGGCGGCCAAATCAGTATTGCTACGGATGCGAACCGAAATCGACGCGGCAAGATGGCATTGTGCTTGGGTCGCGTCATTCGACGAATCGCCGGTTGCCTCCGTCGAGCACGTTCTGTCGGTGGTGGAGGCGGCCAAGCTGTCCCGCCGAAAGTCCCCAGTTTGGTTGGAATCTGCGAATCAGGCAAACGCTTTTTCGAGCGGAAACGCATGCAATTCGCCGTGGGTTTGCCAGTGCGGCAAAGAAAGTTCGAAAAACTTCCGAGCGCGCCGCGGCCTGCTGGCGTTGACCTCCTGTGAATCGTCGAATTCGCGTCATTCGTCGTTTGTATTGTCCAATTTCTTGGGAGGTCTTTCCGATGCGTTCGTCTAAATCTAATAGCCAAAGTGCCACGTCCAGAATTCGTAAAGTTCGTCAAGTCGAGTCTCTGGAAGCTCGTCAACTGATGCACGGAGGCTGTGTCGCAGATCTTGGTGTGAATGCCGAAGCAGAAAATTTGGCCATTCCCACCGTGGCTCAAGTGGGACATCTTGGGCCCGACGAATGCATTGACTTTGAAGACCTCACGGCCGGTGACCGGTACGTTGTGGGTGACACATTTGTAGCTGACGCCTCGGGATTCCAAGCCAAGATTTCCGGCGAACCGTTTCAGTGGAGCAACGGGATTTTTACGAGTGGTGGTTTTACGCTCGTTGAACCAGGGAACATGTCAGGCGAAGCGGGCCAAGACATGCAAGTCAACAACATTCTGCTGAACTTTGACTTTGGCGGACCCGTGGATGGCTTGACCATGTCGTTTGGCGAATACGGTGGCAATCTGAATCTGGAAATCAACGGTGACTTTCGCAACTTTGAAGACTTCCAAGACGTCAACGGTTTGAATGTCGGCGGTACGCTGGTCCAAGTCATCGGCGGCACCGGAAATGGCACGGGCGAATTGATTGTCAGCGGTACGGTCCATTCGTTTAAAGTGGGTGGCCAAGAACTGTGGATTGACCACATCTGTCCCGCCGGTGACATTGACCAAGGCGAACTCGATTGGGGTGACGCTCCGGAGCGGCCGTACGCCACGACTTCGGCCAACAATGGTGCTCGACACAGAATTGATAGAGAAGTCTTTCTGGGCGATTTGGTCGAACCAGAAAAAGACGGCCAGCCGACCGTCGCTGCCGATGGCGACGACCTGACCACCTCTGACGACGAAGATGGCGTGCGCTTTTTGACTCCATTAATTCCGGGTCAGATGGCGCAAGTGGAAGTGATTGCGTCCACCGATGGCTGGCTAAACGCCTGGGTCGATTTTGATCGAGATGGCAATTGGACCAACGGCACGGCCGAGAATGTCTTTTCCGCACAACCGATTGCGGCGGGCGTCAACGTGTTGAATTTCATGGTACCGGCCACCGCCAAGCCTGGTCCGAATGAAGCGACGTATTCTCGTTGGCGCTTCAGCACTACTCATAAACTGCTGAACCCAGACGCCACGAACCCTCGCAGCGAATCACCGGAAACGCCTAATGGCGAAGTGGAAGACCATTTGGCCTTCATTCAAGATCCACCCAACGACGACCGCCAAGATTGGGGCGACGCTCCCGAATCGTACCGCACGCTGCAGATTCACAACGGTCCAGTGCATCAGATCAATCCGGATGTTTTTCTGGGGACTCGGATTGATGCCGAACCAGACGGCCAACCGTCGCCAATGGCCAATCGAGATGACGCGAACACCGTGGACGACGAAGATGGTGTTCACTTCCTGACGCCGCTGATTCCCGGCCAGATGGCGCAAGTGGAAGTGACGGCGTCAGTGGATGGTTGGCTGAACGCGTGGATTGACTTTGATGCCGATGGTTCGTTCGCGCCGGGCGGTCCCGAAGAAATCTTTTCGGGTCAATTCATTCCTGTCGGTTCGACCGTATTGAACTTTGCCGTGCCCGCTTCGGCCAAGGTCACTCAGCAAGAACCGACGATCTCTCGCTGGCGTTTCAGCACGACCGATACGAACCTACAGCCGTGGGGCATTTCGCCGACCGGTGCCACTCCTGATGGCGAAGTAGAAGATCATCCCGTCCGCATCATTGAAAATCCCGATCCCGAACCGCGATTTGACTGGGGTGATGCTCGACAAGCCTATCCGACATTGGCCGCCAACAATGGCGCTCGGCATCTGATCAACCCAGACTTGTTCATGGGGAGCAAGATTGATGGTGAACTGGACGGAGCACCTTCGTTCTTGGCGGATGGAGATGACAATGCGACCAGCGACGATGAAGATGGCGTTCGCTTCTTGACGCCGTTGGTGCCCGGCATGGACGCCAAGGTCGAGGTGGTGGCTTCGATGGATGCCAAGTTGGACGCGTGGGTGGATTTCAACCAAGACGGAACTTGGGATGCTACCGAGCAGATTGTTATCAGCGAACCGACGGTGGCGGGTTCGAACACTTATTCGTTTGTGGTGCCGAATACCGCGTTGCCCACGCCGACTCGTCCCACATACGCTCGGTTCCGTCTCAGCTCCAACGGTGGACTCGGTCCCGCCGGTGCAGCTCGTGACGGCGAAGTGGAAGACTACATGATTTTGAATGGCGACCTGAATCACGATGGTTCGATTGGGCACGCCGATGTGGACTTGCTGTGTGACGCTCTGCATGCGGGCGACACGTCGGCAGATTTGAATGGTGACGGTTCGGTGTCACCGGCCGACATGGACTACTTGATTCACAACATTCTGGGCACTCATTACGGCGATGCGAACTTGGATGGCGATTTCAATTCGACCGATTTGGTGCAAATCTTCAGCATGGCCGAATATGAAGACGGCGTCCTTGGCAATTCCACTTGGGCCGACGGCGATTGGAATTGCGATGGCGAATTCGATTCAGGAGATTTGGTGAAGGCGTTTGCCGATGGAGGTTATTCGGAATCGGCCGTGGCGAACCGAACGAACGTCGATCGAATTCGCCAACAAGCGGCAGCGGTCGACAGCGTGTTTGCCGAACACGATGCACCGCACAAGTCCAAGCTGCAGCAAGTGGACGACGATTTGATTTCGAATTTGGTGTAGTTTCTTGATCGCGAATCGCCGCAGGGACAGAATGTCAATGCGGCGATTCTTTTGTATGTTTCATGGTTCCAGTGATAATTGCATCAGAAAGCCATCGGTCGACGCTTGGCCGTCTGGTGTAATTCGAGTTGCATAGCCGCCGATGCGGCCGTTTTCCGCAAGGGACTGAGCGTAGCTGAACGCCACGTCTTCGCCCAAATCTAGCTCGTGGATCTGATTTGCATACCAGACAAACGCTTGCGGACCGCCGTCGGGACCAGCTGGATCGTCGCTGTAGCCAATCACCATTCCTTGATTGTTGATTCCCAACGCTTCGTTAGTCACGTCGCCAGGAAGTCGATCCAAATCAATCAACTGCTCGGCCGCATCTACCACAAACGCTTGTTGCTTGCCGTTCTGAGCTTTCCGACTACCCGCGACCGCTCCGTGGTCATTGACGTCGCCTAATCGACAGGCGAAGGACGCCAGCGACTTGCGTTGCCAAGTTCCGTCGACGTGGTGCCACAACGACAATTCGTGAGCTCGTAAGCCAAATTCATTTTCACTGTTCGCTACCGTCGTACATGCGGCCACGAATTGACCGTTGCTGCTGATAACGGTTCGTCCGATCGGCAGCAGCGTGTTTTCGTTGGCATCGACCGGCAGTAAATTGACTTGCCAAGCACCTTCCGTTTTTTCCCAGACGCAAGGAATGATTCTGGGCGGGTCCGCTCCCACACAGTGTCCGGCGATGCGCTGCCCGTCGGCCGAAATGTCGGTCGCGCTGCTGGCATTGAATGTTGCCGGAGATTCTAAGAGCTCCGGTTTCGATTCGGCAATGTTCCAGACGAAGCCTCGCATCCGACCTGCGCCGCGTTGAGAGCGCGAAACCATGCCAACCACGTGTCGCTGATCTGACAATGCATGAGGTTCCACATTCGAATATCCGTCGAACTCGGGAAACGGTAGCGCCGTCGGCGAATCAACCAATTGGACAAACGGTTCTTGCGCCAAGACGACTCCTTGCGTCACTTCCTTCACACCCAAACAGTCACCTCGCGAATTTACCTTCAGCACTTGCGACATTCCTTGCGCTGACGACACAAACTGTACCGCGTTCTTTGTCTGTCCCAGAACGACTGACGTAGTTAGACCAATGGCGGTTGCCATGAAGAAACAAACTGGCCGGCAAAAACGCGACGAGTAAATTTGAAATACGGCGGACATGCGTTTGGTACCTTCGCTGAATAGCCACATACGACAGTGTTACATACCATTTTTGTTATGGACAGCGCAGTGCTAAAGAAGGGCATTTCAGCAGACAGAAACAGCATCAGCAAGTGGCTGTGGAAAGGAAATGCACGCATGGGCGACTTTGCGAAGCCGGCTGGTGAGAAAAGAAGAGTTAGAAACGCGGAGTCGCCGAGAACGCAGAGTTTTCTTGGTGTAGGGTTTGGAGTAATCCATGCGGGTTTCGGCGTTGCTGGCCGGATATGACGGTAGCTTCGTGTTGCTTGGGTCACCGAGCAACGGGTACGATTCGGGTGTGATGCAAGCGATCCAGGTTGCGACAAGAGCGAGAACAGAAAGCAAGGTTGATTCGGGATGGTGGTGGTTCGATGTTTAGAACTGTTTAGTGGGATCGGTGGGTTCGCCTGTGCCATGCCAAAGAATTTCCAGGTGGCGGCGGCGTTGGATATCGACCAAGATTGCCAAGCGGTGTATCAAGCGAACTTTTCGCACCCTTGTCATTGCGTGTCGCTGGAATCGGTTGCAGCAGACGAATTGGGCGAATTTCAAGCAGACCTTTGGTGGATGTCGCCGCCCTGCCAACCGTTTACTCGTCGAGGAAACCAGCGTGGCTTGGCGGATGCGCGGAGCCAAGCGTTTTTGAATTTGGTCGATTGTTTTCGAACCGTTCGCCCAACATTCTTGGCGCTGGAAAACGTTCCTCCCTTTGCTGAATCCGCAGCCGCCGGTTTGCTGCGAAACACGCTACGTCAACTCGGTTACCACTGGTTGGAAGGGACGTTGTGCCCGACACAGCTTGGCATTGCCAACCGTCGGCAACGGTTTTATTTGCTGGCTTCACGAGACCAACCATTTCCGGACCATGTTTTTCGGCCCGTGTCAGGTAACGCTGGGGTTAGGCGAGTTGCGGATGTGTTGGAACCGTCGGCGGAAACGTTGCCCGGGCTGAGACTTTCGCGAGAAACCCTGGACCGATATCAAGTTGCTATGCACACAGTAGACGCCAACGACACCAATGCCGTAACGGCGTGCTTCACGTCAGCGTACGGACGTTCGCCCGTGCGAAGCGGTTCGTACTTACGAACGGGAAACGAAGTACGTCGGTTCTCGCCCACCGAGATTGCTGCCATGCTGGGCTTTCCGGCCGATTTTCAATTTCCGAATTCACTTTCCCTACGTCGACAATGGTCGCTGGTCGGCAACAGTTTGTCTGTGGACGTGGTGCGGCATGTGCTGAGTCATCTGGCCAGCTAACACAGTTGCGTGACTGACGCGAATGCTCGGCTTGCACTGAAACACCGGATCTTTCCGAAGAGTTGCGTCTATCTGTTCCATCGTCGTCTCACAAAAGTCAATGATATCCAAGCCGAAGCCAACACCGACAGGTGATTTGGTTCAGGAACAATCGACGCAAACGATTCTACTCCTTCTTCGAACACCGCTTCGTCCAAACCGTAATTGAAGATCATGGCGAAGGGTTCGGAATCGGCAATCTCGGGGTTGTCCGAACTGAGTGACATCAGAATCCCATAGGCACCAAAGGCGGCTTCATTCGGCGTATCGAACATTGGCTCCAAGATATAGTCCAAATCACTGTGGAAATTGCCATCGTCTTCGGCGGCACCGATGCGATTCGCTGCCGGCGAAAAACTTCCCATTTGGATGCCGCTATTGGCCGAAACAACCGTGTCTGGGACGACAGGCGATGGCGGACGATTCACAATGCGAATCTGCACGTCATTGGGTACCGACTTGAAGCCTTCGTTCCAATACAGCAAGTCACTCAAGACGTTGTACGCGATTTGGTCACCAGGGTTGATGCCCAAGCCTTCTTCTAATTCAGAACCAAACCCCGGTTCGCCGGTGAACTGCCGATCAATTCCGTCGAGAGGGAATTCGCCTTCAAAAATCGCTCCTTCATCACCAAATTCAATTGCGATGCGTCCGTCCTCATACGCAAACTCCACGTCGGAGTGGCCATGGTCATCCTGTGCCCCCAGCACCGAAGCCAGACACAGCGTTGCCAGGATGGAAATCATGTTAGTCAAAGTTCGTTTCATCAAAGTAGCCTTTCCAAGAAATCAGGAACGAAAATTTTTTTTGGTGCGTTGTGAAATCGTTTTCCCGCACCATGGCGTGTCCTTGCCGCCAGTTGCCAAAGCAAAGTAGAACTAAGGCAATAGGCCACAGTCCTTTCGGTTCGGGGACGGACTGCAGATTAGGACGAGGCCCTTGTTCGTAGCCGCCTCCTTGAAACGCCATCACGAAATCAGCCGAACTGAATTCACCATCGCCATTCCAATCTCCGTCGGCCCAGGTCGAATTGCCAATGACGGCGTCTTCGTATTCTCCTTGTTGAAATACTGTAACCAAGTCCGCACTGCTGAATTCGCCATCCAAATTCGCATCGCCAAAGTAGGTTCGCTTCAGCTGTTCCACCCAGAATTGGCGGTCGGTCAGGTTGACTTCGTTATCTTGATTGAGATCAAATTCTGCCGACCCATTCCCTGTACCAACCGCTTGCGTCAGCAGGTCCAAGTCCATGACCGTCAACTGTCCGTCTTGGTCAAAATCACCCGGCAGCGTGGGCGAGTTCAGCCGTTGCTGGAACGCGGCCACCGCGGCGTCATAGTCTTCCGGCAAGGCGCCAAAGTTGAACGCAATTACAAACGGATTGGACGGTTGCACTTCGGGACGTTCGGTTACCAACTGTAGTAACAATCCGTACACGCCGATGGGCGGAACCAGACTGCCGTCATTCGGTTCCAAAAAGTAGTTCACGTGCGAATGAACTTCGCCCGACGTCGATGCGGCACCAATGCGATTGGTAACTGGCGAAAACGTCGCGTCTTGCCGGTCCGTCTGATTCGAAATGATCGTATCGGGTACCGATGACGGCACGTTCTGGATGCGAATCTGCACTTCGTCCGGTAAATCGGCCAATTGCTGGCCGTCCCAAAACCACAGGCGATCCAAAACGTTGTAGGCCAGTTGATCGTTCGCTCCAATACCGCCACCCACATCCGTTTCCGAAGAAAAGCCCGGATTGGAGCTATACTGGCTGGTAATGCCAAACGTCGGGAAATTGGCCGGATAGACGTCCTGATTCGTTTGCAGCTGATTGCCTACCAAGCTAATCGTAATGTCCGAATGTTGAGCATTAATCGGCAGCGTGACGCTGCCAATGACAGCCATGACACACACGACGACGATCAATAGTTTGTTCGAATTGGATTTCATGCGTTGTTACTCGACTGCAATTGTTTTTGAACTAGCGTCTTTACTTTTCATCGGCGAACAGTCCTAGCCCGAGTGACGGCGTGTCCTGTCGAGAACCAGCCGTTTGGGCGCTAGCCCCGGACTTTCTTGACCGAGGTCCGGGGCTAGCGCCCAAGCGGCTGGGGCAACTTGTCCGCTCGCGCGGCTGGGGTAACTTGTCCGCTCGCGCGGCTGGCTGACGCGTCGGGCAAAGATGTAAAGAACGCTTTTGCGATCTATCCAATTGACTTAAACAGGGTCTACCGAACATCTGTTCCTCTTTGTCCTAATACGATTCGTCGGTGCGTTCACCGCCGTTGCGACTTCCCATGGCCCACCACACGTTCATGGTCACTCCGTCGGGCACAAACGCCACGTGTCCATCTGCAAAGGCCACGTTCACTCCACCTGGATGATTGCTGGTGGGTGTCACAATAAAGTCACCTGTCGTGTCGCTATGGCTGAAGTGGCAATGATTGGAATTCGGTTCTTTGACGTGCATGTAAGTGGGACCGGTCGGCGCCCAACCAGAAATCCAGGAACGGCCTAGATACGCGGAATTCGTGAGATCGGGATGCGTATTTTCTGGCCGACAGCGTTCGACCATGTCGCGCAAGGTCCGAGCTTGTTCAGTGATGTGATACGAAAGGGTTTTGGTCGAACCGTTCAAAATGTTGATCTGTGACAAACCGTGTTGGATCAGTCGTTCGGCCACGCACGCCGTTTTGGACAATCCGTCTTTGACATCTTTCGCTCGAACTCCACTCTTGGGTAGCCATTTGTTGTTACTGCGAACATTTACCACGCTGATCAAACCGTTGTATTTGCCGGGCGTGCTGCGTTCTCCGTTGATACCCGTCGCCAGCGAAGGCCACCCAGCGTTCCCGGCGTAATTGTCCGGCCCGGTATTGACTCCCATGATCAATTCGTTGCCGCCGTTGTTGGAAAAATCCGAAGGACACAAAAACGTATCAATGGTCTGAGACGCAATGGCGGCATGCGGATGTTCCGCTCGAAACAAGCCTTGTTCGCCACCATTGCAGGAATCGGCCATGTTCTGCTTGAAGTCAATCTGTTGATAAACATTGGTTGCTTCGATGAACGGTAGAATCCTTGCGTGCCAACTGTAAAAACCACCGTCGCACTGATTGTTCGGCAACGCTTTTCCGCTGGCAGTTTGCGAAATTGGAAAATGACCGTACACGCCTTCATGTTGCACCACGGCCAGCGCCAATTGCCGAATATTGTTCTTGCACTGCGTGTTCCGCGCGGCTTCTCGAGCAGCATTGATGGCGGGCAACAACAGCAATACCAAGATGCTGATGATGGCAATCACTACTAGTAACTCGACCAACGTGAACGCCGTGCGTTTGCGAAGCGTCGTATTCATTTGTCCGTTTTCCTTACCGTGAAATTTCATGAAGACGCGTAGTTGAATGCTGTGAACTCTGGACACAGAAATCACGAGCCGAACCAGGCGTTCAACAATAGGCAACATCCATCGCGTAATGCGCAATGGCATTCGCTAGAATTCACGAAAGACGCGCAGCCGCTGGGTGCATCCAAAAGATTCTCCGAACGAAGCGACAGGCGAACGGACCGTTCGCAGCGCGCAGCGTCCTACGGTTCAAACAACAAAGGCGCACCATTCGTGGAATTCGAAAAAACGCGAATTTAGCCCAGAACGGGTGGAGCTCGAGCATGACTGGTTCGTTCCAGTCGCGTCTCCGGAGTAAGGACGCTGTTCAGCAACAGCGGAGAAACCATTTCGCAGAATGGCAAAGCAGAATCAAACGACGTGGTGGCTTGATGCTGAGCCAAAAAGCGGCAGATGGCACAGTCGTCGTCGGCGTCTGTCTTTGGAACAGTCGGTTCTGCATCCGACGCATGTCCAAACGGGTTTTGTCCGTGAAACGCGCAATGCTGACACGAACCTCCGACGGCCGAATCATGTTCAGAACCGGGACAAAAATGCAATGCGTCCGCCATGGTCGACAACGATACAAACGTCAACAACAGCAGCCATGCAACGCTGCGTTGAAGCGATTTTCTCGTTGTTTTCAATAGTCGAACCATTCGTAGATATCCGGGCATCATGCCTTTTCGGCAGGAACGTAAACTGGTTTCAATGTAGCAAGTCCGTTGTTTTCGTCAATCTCAAACTCGGACGAATCAAGACTCAACGGCTTGTATTGGTCGACGTCCTACGCAACCAAGCAACGGACGGTTCAGCTGGTTTCGCACGTTGGTCGAGTTCCATTTGCTCTTAACGATTGAACAAAAACGCAGGGTTGTTGATCAACGCCCAGGCAATATCCTGCATGCCGGTCAGCCGATATTGTTCGGCTTGTTGGATTCTCATTTGCAGAGATTTCAGGCCTTCGTCCAGTTCGCTGTAGATAGAACGAACGTGATCGGCAATCTGTTGATTTTGTTCCGCCGTTCGCTCTGACGCTTCGACTTGTAAAGCTTCGCGAACCGCTTGCGGAATCGCATCGCCATCCAACGGATTGGTCGCATCGGTGACCGCAATACGAAAACGACCGATGTTGTGTTTACCATCGGGGTATTGCTGCGAAAGACGAATCCGCAATCGCCCGCCATCCGGAATATTAACCGGCGAGGCCAGCGCAAAGGTCGCCGTATGCGCTTTGCCGAATTCAGGCATAATGGCCCAACCTGTGGCCAGATTCCCGTCGATGGCGCCCGCCACTGGCCAGCCGTCTTGGCTGAAAGCCGCCGAGGCCTTTTGCAGTTGGCAGGATTCCATGACATCGCCATTTGCTGCCAGGACATCGGCCGTGAATTCGCTCAGCACCACGTTCCCATTGTCCGCTCGTCCCGGCCCGCCGCTGGCCAACGATTCGTGCGGCAACAGTTCCAGTTGAAAGCCGCCGACCTGCGACAATTCGGTGGTGAATTCAATTTCGTAAACATCTTTCTGTCGTTCGCCCGAAACCAAAATCGAACCATCATCCAGCGTCCGAAATTCCGCTCGCTGCTCGGAACTGGCCACCGCCTCCGAAACCGAGGTCCACACCACCGGCTTTCCGACGGACGCTTCCCATTCCGCTTGTTTGGCCGCCAGTTGCGACAGAATTTGGTCTCGAGCATTTTCAGCCGCAGTTGCGTCGGTCTGGGCGGCTTCCAGTGTTGCCAAACAAACTTGCAGTTCACCGGTGTGAGGTGGACGAGCCAAAAAGCGCAGGAACAGTTCTTCAATCACTTGCGAATCGTTGCGATTGTCCGCCACCAGTTTGGCAATTTGGCTATCGGGACTGCCAATGGCATTCGCCACCGTAGGTCCGTTGACCAATTTCATGATGGGGCCCAACACTACGCCGCTGGACCGTTCACATTCGCACGAACTTTCTCGAGCCGGTTTGCCAAAGTCATCCAAGAATTCCAACTTGATTCCGGCGTCGGGAATTTCGGCCGCTCGCAAACCAACCGGCAACCCGGCAATTTTGCTGGGCGAACCG
Source organism: Pirellulaceae bacterium (assembly GCA_041399205.1). Taxonomy (GTDB): domain Bacteria; phylum Planctomycetota; class Planctomycetia; order Pirellulales; family Pirellulaceae; genus JAGQOZ01. The sequence goes on from JAWKTK010000029.1 coordinate 37,194, forward strand.
GCCGCAGCGTGAATGGTGTCGAACAAGACTTCCGCCGGCAGGCGTCGAGGAATAGCGTGCGAATAGTTGATCAAATCGTCTTCGTTCCAGCGATTCGTCGCCACCGAATGTTGATACGTTCTAGAGCGACAAATGGCCTTGATCATTTGCTGAACGTCAAAGCCGGACGCAATAAAGTCTTTGGTCAAGGCGTTCAACAGTTCGGGATTGGTGGCGGGATTGCCCGCACGAATATCATCAATCGGTTCGATCAAACCAACGCCGGTCAGATAGCCCCACAAGCGATTGACGTACGCTTTGGCAAAGTATCGGTTCTGAGACGAAGTCAACCAAGCGGCCAATTCGTGTCGGCGACTATCGGTGTCGTGTTGGAGGTAGTCATGCTGGTAAGGAAATGACGGTGCCACGATTTCGCCCGTACGATCGTGCTTGGTTTCGCCTTGATTGGCATCGTAAATGACTTCTACCAACGGCGTTGCCGATTCGACAGCTGATCCACCAATCTTTTGACCGGCAAAGGCGGGATCTTCTTTGCGGCCCACTTGCGCAAAGAACGCCGTCATGTTGTAGTACTGGTCTTGCGTCCAGCGTTCGAACGGATGATCGTGACATTTGTTGCAGTTAAAGCGAACCGACAAGAACAGGTGCGTGGTATTTTCCATGGCGACGTCGGGTTCGCGCAGCACCTTCCAATATGCCGCTGCGGGATTTTCCAGCGTGGAACCGGTGGCCGTCAGGATTTCATAGGCGAATTCATCGTACGGCATATTCGTGGCCACGGCTTCGCGAATCCATTCTCGCAACGCTACCGCGCCAGCTTCGCCCAAAAACTTGCGATTGACCTGCAACATATCGCTCCACTTGTTGGTCCAATGCGTCACGAATTCACGGTTTCCCACCAAGCGATCGATGCATTCATTGCGTTTGATCCAGGATTCGCGTTCATCTGCCAGGAACGCTCGAACCACATCGGCCGAAGGCGGCAAGCCGGTCAGGTCCAGATAGATGCGGCGAATGAATTCGTCATCGCTGCATAATCCGCTGGGTAGAATTTTGACTCGCTGCAATTTCTGATACACCAACTCATCGATGTAATTGTTGGTAGGTGGTTGCTGCCACTGAAAGCCGCTGCGATCGCCCATGATAGTGATGGTGGTCGCCGCGTAAGCACCTTCGTAACGAACCAGTACCGGCGCTTCACCTCGACGCAAAACCGAAATCAAGCCCGCCTTATCCGCTTCCAAGATTTCAATGTTGCCGCTTTCCACAAAGGCGTCGGCCGTCACGTCTTTGACTGAACCATCCGTATACGTGGCCATAACGGCAATCTGTTGTTTGATGCCGGCACGAGGCAAAATCGGATTGGCCGGGAATAATTCAATCTTGGACACTCGCGGCGCGCCCAGATCCAACTGGCATCCATCGGCAATCCAGCTGCGGAGAAGTTCGTAACGAGCGTCACCTGGCTTGGTCAGTTGGCCGCCCACATGTGCCACGCCGCCCGACGCCTTCAATAACATCAAACTCTGATCCGGGGCCGCTCGATTAAATCGCCGGCTGCCAATATCGTCCGTCAAAGCGCGATGATCGTACAAAAAATCGTAGCCTCGCAGCGAAAGCTTGAAGCCGTTTTGGCCATCCTTCGCTCCGTGACAAGTGCCCATATTGCAACCCATTTTGGACAACGCGGGCGCGACATCTTTGACAAAACTGGCCGAATAATCTCGGTCCAAAGGAGCCACTTCCACGCGGACTTGCGTAGTCGCTTCGCCAAACTGAAACGTCAAGAAGGCGCTGCCCGCTTGCACCGGTCGCAGCAGCCGTTGGGGCGAAACCGAGACGCATTCGGGAGTTTGGTCTAAGGTTGCTAACCGAGTGAGATCGATGGATTCGCCCGATGCCAACGTACCGGTGATTAAAATCTGAGCCGACTGAAACGGCTGTTCGAAGCGAATCGTTTCCGCCGGCCACGCTTGGATGCTGACTAACTGCAAACCGTCAGGAAGCCGTTCTGAGGACGAAGATTCCGCGGCCACGCTCCAGGCCACGCTTGCCAGCCACAGGGTGATGCCAACGATGCGGATGATGCCATTCGAGTACATTGTTTGCATGATTGATTTGCCTTGCATGGTTGCTAACGGTCGATTTTGCTTGGAATCGCGTAAGAGAACAAAGATCGCCTTGTGGTTGTGGTTACTTCTGTGCGACGTCGTTTTTTTCGATGATCACGGGCGTAATTTTTCGAATCAGTTTGCCGGTAGCCGATTCGTGCAGAAAGACGTCTCCAGCAAACCCGCCCGACGCGACGAAGCGGCCGTCTGGGCTGAAGGCACAAGCGTAAATCGCGCCGGAAGTGTCTTCCATTTCTGCCAGTTTGGAACCATCTTCCGTCTTGTAAACAAAGACGTTGCCGGCGCCGTTCATGCTGCTACCAGCGACAATCAGTGCGCCGTCGTTGCTGAAGGAAGTATCGAAGATGCGTCCGGGAATTTCTGGATACGCTTTGATCAAGTTAAAGTCGTCGCCGATTTTACGATCCTGTTCACGAAACATGCGATACACTTTGGGCACGCCGTCCGCACCGCCGATCAGTAATTCGTTCTTGGTCGGGTGGCGGTCCACGGCATGCAGGCCACCCTTTAATGCGCCCGGTGTAATACTGGTGATGTTGTCAATAAAGCGTTCCGTTTCCACTTCGATTAGTTTCATCGATCGGTCGCGGCTCACCGACACCACATGTTTGCCATCCACCGCAAACACGGTATCCAGCACCCAATCATTGTGTGCACCGTTGAATAAGACTTGTTCGCCGGTTGCCGCCTTGATCGCTCGGACAGAATTATCAGGGCAACCAAAGGCCACCAAAGTTCCGTCGGGTGACCAGCTGGCGCCGTAGCAGGTGTCGTAAGAAAGGGAACGAGCTAGTTCGAGCGAACGGTCGGCCACATTCCAGATCTGGACTTCACCTAGTCGACCGGGCGAACCACCGACGACTGCCAAGCGTTTGGAATCAGGCGAAAACGCGGCCGATTCGATCCGTTCGGACATGCCAATTAATCGTCCAGTCAACGAATCGGATTGTGACAGCAGTTTGTCCATATCATGCAAGACCACTTCGTGATAACCACTGACGGCCAACGTCTTGCCGTCGCCGGAAAACGCAATCGCCGTGATGACGGGCTTGGCGGCATAGACCGGAGGATGGTCTTGATCGAATTGTTGCTGGGACGAAGCGGGCGTGTCATCGATTGCGCCTTGTTCAATCCATTGTCGAATGGTCTGAATCTGCGATTCGGAAAGCGGGTCGGCATCTTTGGGCATTTCGGCCGTTCCGTCAGATACGGTAATCAGCCCCAGTAAATAACTGGCGTTTGGATCATGGGGCACAATCGCGGCGTCGCCACTTTCGCCTCCGGCTAACATGGCCGCGTAGTTGGTCATGATGTATTCACCACGAGCCTTCGCCGGTTGATGACAGCCTTGGCAATGTGCTTGAAAAATTGGACGCACATCTTTCCAGTAACTGACACCAGCCGCAGCAGGCGTTTCTACAGCCAGCGCCGCAGGCGACAAGTAACAAAGACTCGACACAAATGTCAAACAGAACAACGTGCGCAGCGAGACAGATCGGAGCATACGATCAACTTCCAGGGCGGGAGGAATAACCTGTGGGACGGAGTGCTAAGGGGCATGTCGGCGGAGTTGCTGGTTGGTAGTGGCGGCTTTAGCCGAAAGCCGCCGTATGGTGGCCAAGTCGGCTGGCGCCTTCTTCCGGTAAAGGCCGTGCTACAAACATGGCCAATTGCCGCGTCACCTCGTCCACGACGCCTATGACTATACACCAACTGCCAGGCCAAATTCAACAATTCGTTGGTATTGTGGCACATTGGTGTGGTTCGAACCCGAATTCGATCGGTTCGAACAAGATCTTTCAGCTCAGAAGGCTTGGCATCACGATTCGTCCGCAAGGCAGACCAAGTATTCTTGCCGCACGTCACCTTCTTGTACGGCAAATCGCTGATAAATCTTGCCGCCGCAAATGGCCGGCGAAGCGAAGACGATATCGCCCAGCTTGTTCTGGCTGACTTGTTGAAACGCTTCCGGATGGGCCTTGAAGATGAACGTTTCGCCCGCTTCGTTGGTCGCGTAAATCAAGTCATTTACCAACACGCACGAACTGCTGAACGTTCCGCCCAGGCGGTGCTTCCACTGTTCTTGGCCGTCCGAGGTGCGCCAACACATGGCAATGCCAGCGTCCAGAGTGGCATACAGGTAACCGTCCTTTTCGATCATCGACGGCACGTAGACTCGAGTGCCATTGGTCCAGGTTACTTTCTTCGAACCGTCAGCTTCAATCGCCGCCAGATGATTGGTTGGATAGCCGCCGCTGGAAAAGATACGCTGGCCATCCGTGATAGTCGAAGTGACACATTCCGTAGTGGCTCCTTCCATTTCCCAATTGGTCGCTCCGGTTTCTGGATTCAAACTGGTGACCAATTCACAGCCAGTGAAGACCAATTGCGTCTTGCCTGCGGCCGTCAAAATTACTGGCGACGCATAGTTAGGCAGCTCCGGGCGATCGCGTTTCCAAATCACTTCTCCATCCGTGCGGCGAAACGCACAGATCGCTCCGCCACTTTTGTTGTCGGCCGAAACAATCACCGCGTCGCCGTAAATCGCAGGCGACGATCCATAACCTTGATGGATCACGTAGTCACAGATTTTTTGTTGCCACAAGCGCTGACCGTCCAGATCCAGCGCCGACGTGTAGGCCGCACCATTAGATACAAAGTTGATGAATAGTCGAGAACCATCGCAGGCCACGGTGGAAGAAGCTTGCGTGGCCTTGGTGTTTAGTTTCTCCGGAAACGGACCTTGATGGAGTTGCGTTTGCCACAGCGGTTTGCCGGTGGTTCGCTAGAAAAAGAGCACCGATTGCGTTTCCTGTTGCGGGTCCGAAGTCGCCAAGAAAATGCGGTCGCCAACCACCGTGGGCGAACCATGTCCCTTGCCTGGCACAGGGACTTTCCACTGGATGTTCTGCGAATCGGACCACGTGGTGGGCGGCGCTGGCTGCGAATTCGCATGCCCATTCCGCTGCGGTCCTCGCCACCAAGGCCAATCTTGTTCGCTCATGCCCAGCTGTTGCGGTGTCGGCGCCGGTGCAGGATCGGCAGCGATCACGGCTGGCACAGCGCCCGCCAGAAGAAGCAACCCTATCAAGCGAACGACCGTAACCGATAAATTCCAATTCACGCGAAACCTCAATAGAAAACAAAACTCGTTCCGGAACACAACCATTCGCCGATTTTCAAACCGCGTTGCTTCTGGGTAATTCAAATTGTGACCTGTTACGGAGCACGAATCAACGGCGAGGGTCAATGTCATTGGCGAGTGGCTTTTGTGGCTCTTTGGTGACACGGCACCCGCTCTGACCCCTACTTTGGCAGTCCGAAACGGCCTTTGTGCATGGCACCAGCCATGGATTTGTGTGCATGGCACCAAACATGCACACAAAGTGCAAAATGCAAAATGCAAAATGCAAAATGCAAAATGCATGGCGCCTATTCTGACATGGCAATCTGCATTTCTCATTACGCTTGTTCGTAGCGCGAAACGTAAGGGTGCGCCTTGGCGATGTGCTAGCACTAGTGTGATTGCCGTGTTTGTTGCTCTGCGTAGACGAGGCAATATGCGAAGCAAGGGTGTGGTTTGCCTGTTCAGTGGAACGCGCTGAGCTGTTAATTTTTGCGGATTATTCTTGATCTGAAGGTCGCAGAAAGTCGATTAGCCTGTTGACGAAGATTTTGTTTAAAGCGTTCCGGCCGAACCGATCGGCGTGGAACGAAGGCAAGTTTTACCTTTGAGGGAGCGAACCGGTGTCGAGGATCTGCAAGCATATCCGGTTTTTCATGCTGGGATTGTCCGTGGCGGCGACCGTGAGTCCGGCGTGGGGTCAGTTGCGTTTTGCTGATAGCCCTGTGCTTTCACCCCAGAATCAACCGGCCAAGACCGATTCCGGTCCCATGATGACTCTGCGAGATTCGCAGGTGCCGGTGAATCAACCGCAAGCGGTGTGGGAGCAGCATGACGCTACCAACGCTGGTGCGCTGATTCAACTACCGGCCGATGCCAATTCGGTGCCAGCTGATTTTCAGTCGCCAGCACCGTTGGCGGGCAGCGTGCCAGCGGAAAGTCAGCCGCCACTGATCTCGGATTCGCAAGTCCAGCCTTCGCAGTTTACGGATTTGGATCCGCAAGTTCCGTCGGCGGTCAATGAAGGTTCGCTGGTCGTGCCGAACGCGTCGCCATCCCTGCCGCCGCCAGTTTCGCCCGAACTTTCATCGGCTCTGAATTCAGTGACCGGTGGAGGCGAATATGCCGAATCGTTGCCAGCAACCGACGCCATTTCTGCCTATCCCGGCGAAGAAACGATGGTGCCGATGTCGGACGGATTTGTCAGCCAATTTGAAGCACCTTTGCCAACCAGCGGTTCGCCCATGTTCTTTTCCACCGGCGATTGGTTTCGCCGAGGAATCTGGTATTCACAAACCGAAGCCGTCATGATGCTGAAAACAGAAGTGACGGACTTGTTGTATGGTGCAGACCAGTCGCTCAGTACTATCGGAGACCGACCGACATTGAATTCAATCGATGCGGCGTTCACGTACGAACCGGGAGCTCGTCTGACGCTGGGGCGATTCCTAGGCCAGGACACTCGGAACCGAGATCATTCGATCGAATTCGTCTTCCTTGGCTTGTTCGATTATGCTGGGTTCGCAGAACTACAAAGCACCGCCAGTGACCGGTTGCAGACCGCAATTGGTCCATCTGACTACATTCAATTTGGCGAGGCGGCATTTGGAAGTCAGCTCGCTCCAATCCTAAACACAGGTGTCTCCAACGATACATTTGTCGACGGGTTTACGTTGACCAATCGCCAGACGTTGACGTATCAATCCAGTTTTGACAATTATGAAATCAATTATCGATTGGGCGGACGGCCTCCACGAGACCGCATTGCATTGCAACCCAATGGGACTTGGGTTCGCCATGCGTCGTCCAGCCGCATTCGTTCAGGTATTCTTGGTTTCCGTGCCGTATCGTTGAATGACTACATGCGGTACACCGGCGAATCGATCACTCGTACCAATCACGGCGAATACGAAGTCAAGACCAGGAATATGATGGCAGGTATCCAGTTGGGCGGTAGCCTTCAAGAGAATTACGGCGACTGGAGCTGGGGCTTGAACTTCAAAACGGCCGGCTTAGTCAACTTTGCGAATCGAGTGAGTCGACTCGACACAACCTTGGGGCTTACGTCAAACGGCGCGCCTGTTATCGACAGACAAATTCGACGCGAAGACGTCCAGGACGAATATTTAACCGTGCTGATTGAAGCTGGACTGGGCAGCACATATCAATTTCGGCCGAATCTCGTCGGTCGCCTCTCCTACGATTTCATGTACCTAACCGGTATCGCCAATGCTCCGGAAAACATGGATCTGGGAGCCACTTTTCCCAAGCTAAATTTAACAGGCGACGCGTTTTACCACGGGTTGTCGGTCGGCGTCGAAATGTTGTGGTAACATTCGCGAAAAAGTCGCTCGCAAGACAGCTAACGCGAACGGCCAAGCGGTTGCTTGGCCGTTTTCTATTCGGTTCGGCACAGTCGTCCTAACATGACATAGCCGGGCACCAAGCACAGCGTCACGATACCAATCATGTGCCACGGCAGCGAAGGGCTGACCGCGTACAGACTGGTTCCCAAAATTGGCGCGACCACATGGGACACCGAAAACGACATGGTATACAGTCCCATATATTCACCTCGATTCCGATTGTGCGACCGACTAGCGGCGAACGTGGCCGAATAGGGCCCCCACAGCATTTCTCCTAAGGTCCAAACCAGCACGCTGCAGCAGGCCCAGATAACGGAATGGCCCCAGGGCATCAGTGCGAATCCAAGTCCAATCAGACCCACGCCGACTGCCAACACATTGGCCGCTCGGAAGCGACGCATGAAATGCGTCAGCAACATTTCAAACGCCACAATGACCAATGTGTTCAGCGTCATCAGGCTCCCAATTTGGAATTCCTGCAGACCGTATCTTTCGCGCAAGTACATGGGGAACGTACTGAGCAGCTGGAAGAACACGATGCCGGTGACCAGATTTAACGCCAAAAATTGGACGTAAATTCGATCGTGCCATGGTTTTCCTGTGCGGATGGACGACGATTCTGTGTCACCGTCGGACGTGTCGCTGACGCAGGATTCGTTGCCAAAGTTGCCTGCAAAAAATCGCCACGTCAGGCAACCCGAAACGAACGCGGCAGCGGCGTTGACCCAAAACAAGAAACGATAATCGATCCCCGCCAACCAGCCTCCAACGACGGGGCCGATTGACATGCCCAAATTCACAGCCAGCCGGTTTAGCGCCATGGCCTTGGGGTGCAACGACGTAGGGCTCAGCAACGTGGTGGCGGTCATTGCAGCGGGCCGAACCGCTTCCGCAAGCAAGCTCCACGCCAGCAACGCGCCGGCAATGGTCATGGGCGAATGGCAAAGCGGCACCAAAACATAAGCAGGAATGCTCAGCAGGAACGAACCAATGATCACTCGAATCGGCCCGTATCGCCCCACCAAACGTCCTCCGAAATACGTCCCGCCAATGGCACCAACTCCATAGACGGACAAGAGCGTGCCGGTGGACGTTTCGGAATAACCGAGCTGTTTGGTGAGATACAGAGCCAAGAAGGGCAGTGCCATACTTCCGCAGCGATTGACCAGCAGGACCAGTGCCAACAACCATAACGGTTTGGACAAGCCAGAATATGATTCGCGGAAATAGCGGGCAACTCGCAACAGCATGACGATTCTCGATCCAATACAAGCAACGCAGGCACAGTCTACGCTGCAGACAGCGTTCGAGTCAGTGACGTTCACTGAATTTTGTCTGACGAGTCCTGTGATTGCCGTCGTGGGCGAGGTGACGAGTCCTGTGATTGCCGTCGTGGACGAGGTGACGAGTCCTGTGATTGACGTAGTGGGCGAGGTGACGAGTCCTGTGATTGACGTAGTGGGCGAGGTGACGAGTCCTGTGATTGACGTAGTGGACGAGGTGACGAGTCCTGTGATTGACGTAGTGGACGAGGTGACGAGTCCTGGATTGCCGTCGTGGCTCGTGGGCGAGGTGACGAGTCCTGTGATTGCGTGTGGACGAGGGCAGTCCGGACGATCCCTATGACGAGTTTGACCGGCTTCGTTCGGACGTCTCGCGAAGCGACTTCCGGAGTTGGCCAAACGGCGATTGCAGATTGAACGGGATCGCGATTCGCTACAGTGATTCGGGTTGCGTCCAGCTATCGATTTGTGCTTGAGTTCGGCAATCGAAAGTGATTTGGGGCGAAGCAAGCGTTCCATGATTTCGATTTCTTCCACGTGATTGGCGGCCAATCGAACTCGCTGCACTTCCTCTTCCAACGCCAGCAACCACGTCGGCGGTTCGAAGCCCACACCCGATGGCTCGCGCATCAGCAGCGCCGTTTCTTCTTCCAAGATTTCAAACGCATCCTTGGCGGTATTATTCATGGCAGGCTCGACTAACGCTCGCATCCGATCAATGACCATGGGACGCAAGAAGCGTTCGGCCAGGCGATCGGCGACGGTGGGCAGTCGCATGGCGTATTTGGCTTGCAAACGCGAAAGCTTGCGAAGATACAAATTCGCTTCATCCGATGTCCGTTCCGTGAGCGCTCGGCGCCACATCTGCGCCGCTTCGTTGCAGTCTTGTCGGACCAGCAGTTCGTGCGAAAGAACCACTGGGCGCAGATTCCAGACCACTCGTTCATAGTTGTTCAACAGTCGCAAGAAATCCAGCAAATTGAACAACAGATCGCCTCGATCTGATTGCGTGGTCGTACTGTTGTAGTCTCGATAGCTAGGATAATTTTCGACCACTGCTTCCAGGATCACGGTCAAGTGGCGAATCGCATCGTCACGTGAAATCACGGAATCCAAGTCCTGCAGCAGACGCAGTTCATCGTCACCGTGTTCCACCATTTGTTCCAGCCAATTGCCCACACCTTGGTACAAGATGCCTCGAACATTGGCCAAACCCAGAAACTGCTGTGTAAACAGATCGGCACCGTACGTTTGGATGAACGCGACCAAGGCGTTCCATTCGTCCGCCGATTTCACTCGTTCCAAAACAGACAATCGCAACGTCCGACTATGCGAAAGCCAGACGCCCAGCATTGATTCTGTCATTCGCTCTAAGCAGGAAACCAATTGCGATTCTTGGTTCGAATCATCTCGCAGCGCCAGATCTTGGGTTTCGTTCATGTCTTTAGCGCGAATGATCGTCTTCACCATGTTGCGATAGCCCATTTCGAAGAGATCATCAAATTCGGTCACCGCACCTGGGCCGACTGGCGCACTGCGTTCCATGCGCCGCACCAGTTGAATGATGGCGCGCGCTTCGGTCATCATTCCCAGTCGAGGCAACCAGGACAACAGCGTGCGAATCAATTGCTGTCGCACTCGTACTTCAATAATGGTGTTCGGGTCGCCGGATCGAGCCAGCGGGACGTACAGTACGGGCTTGCCATTGAGCGCGCTATAGATTTCATCAAAGGCGGACAGCAATTCCACCGGTTCGCGCACAAAGGCCGCTCGCAGGAATTTCACTGTCTTGCGTTCTTCTTCGGACAGCGCGTTGAAGATGGCTTCGTTTTCTGGTTGATCGGGAATAGCGACTGCCACAAACGACATGGCTTCCACCACATCCACGCAACACAAGATAATCTGTTCCAGCAGCATTTCCTTGATCATGCGTTGACGATCGAATTCGGCCATCGACAGGACATCGCCGGTGGGTCGCGAAAGTTTGTGTTGCGAAACGGACTTCATCAGCTGGTGCAGTTGCTGACGAATGCCGTGCAAGTGCTTCCAAGCGTTGCGAAACATATCGGTCAGATCGACGTCGTCCGGTTTGCGGCTCTGATCCACGCACCACGCGACGGCGGCGTACTTGCGCAGTTTGGCCAGCGTATTCAGGAATGACAGCCGACCAACAATGTGGTCGTGCACTTGATCCAGCCGGTCGTTCCGCGAACTATCGACGTCAAACAGACTGCTGTCCATGCCGTCATCCGTGCTGTCACGATAGACCACATCTTCGTAGGCCGCGCCAAACAGATCGTCTTCTTCGTCCACTTGCTGCGAATCTTCTTCGGACGGCTGATCATCGTCGCTGGCCGGGTTCTGCCCAAAAGGTTCCATGTCGAATTTGGGGACGGTCCACAATTCGTCACCATTCGCTTCCAAGTAATCAAAAAACTTGCGAACGATCTTCCAATCAGGGTTCTTCAACGGCGAAGTATCTTCTTGGTCAAAACCAGACGCAAACTGAATCGCTTGCAGCAACCACTTGGTGGTCAATCGTTGAAATGAAACTTCGCCCTGTTCGAGCGGAATTCGATCGGACTGGCCCACCCAATAGACCAGCAGTCCTTGCGCGGCGACCAAATCATTTCTAGCTAACAGCATTTCCAGCACCAAACAGTAGGCACGCGGAGCGTCAAAGCTTTCCACGTGCGGTGCCCAAAAGCGAATATTCCCGGCCGACTGATCGTCCTGATGCCACGCTCGCAACGCATTGGCTACGCTTTCTGTAGCAAAGAAGACTCGGCGAGGATCCGGCGTGTCCAGCACGCTGACTTCTTGCGGAGCGAATTGGTGCCACCAACGAGTTAATTCGTCTAGTTGGTGCCGAGATTCTTCTTGCATGGCGGTGTCATCTTGTGCGGCAGCGGCGCTCCACAGGTGAGCGTAGCAGTCGAAGATTTCGTCCACCATTTCCACCAAATTGTCCACTCGATGATCATGCACGCTATTCTCAATCGCCGGAAACAGGCTGAAATTTCCGTCGAATCCCAACATGTTCCAGGGGTCGACAAACGCGCCGCATTGGATCCCTTGCAGCAACAATTGTCGGACGGTACGTAACAGTTGAGCTGCGTTGGTCAGATCTTTGGCGTCTACCAGGGAACGAGCGGTGGTGAGATGGCAATCGATTTGACACATCATACGCGCTGACACGACGGCAATGGAATCGATGCGGCGTTGCGCCGCATCTGGGTGGCCCATGCGCGCGAAAACACTGGCCAAACGCACGTGCTCTAATTGCGAAGCTCGACGTTTGGTCAATTCGGCATTCAAATGTTGTCGGGCCGCACCAAACGGTTGACGCAGGCGGTTCGCTTCATCCTTCAAGCGGCGTTGATGCGCAGCGGGTAATTGGTTGATTAGGCGAGCGTAAAATTCGTCTCGATACCCAGCGATCACCGGCAACAGTTTGGCCAACGTCATGTTGGAATCATAAGCGTCTGGCGCGGGACCGGTGATTCCGGACGCCATCAAAATGGTTCCGGCCAGCACGGCGGCCGCTTCCGTAATGCGTTCGCTTAATGAAATAGGGCTCTTGCGAACAATTCGCTGAGTTAATGATTCCAATGTGACTTGTTGAATGACAAACCGCGAATAGAACCCGTGGTCGTTGATGGTGTGGATGTCCCATTGGCCGAAATGGTAGTTCGGCCGCTTGTTGACAGGATGGTCAAAGTCATACGCTCGAGGATCAATGCACAGTTCTTCCAGATGGTCCGGGTAAAAACCGGCGGCGCGTAAGATATCGGGATCGGTGGCTTCCATCATTTGAATGGCACGTTCGATCACCGGTTGATAACGTCCAATCGCCGCACCCACTCCGCGCACATACACCGGAATCGGCCGCACCTTTTCATGCGAGTAGACTTCGCAGCGCTGACTTTCCAAGACGGCTACGGGACGGTAGCCCACGTAGTCATTAATGCGTTGCAAGACTTTCTGGCAGACGGCGTTGTCGTCATCCCAGGGGCCGCCGGTCAGCAAAATGGCTTCAAAGAAACGAGCCAACAGAAAGGGCCGAAACAGCAACCCATCTTGTTGGTGAAACAAGAGGTCTCGGTGGAATTCGCGGTACTGCGGCAAGACGAATTCAATTAGGCGAAGAACCTGTTTTGCTTGTGTGGCATCGGCAAAGGCGGCCGATTCGGCTTGAACCAATTCGTCCAATTTGGCTTGCATCAGACGAATCACGGTTCGCCACGCATCGTCCGGCAAGGTGGCGCGGATATCCCACGATCCTTCGACGGCTTCGTAAAGCTGGTTGATGGAGCTTAAGAACCGGGAGTCCGGGTTACCGGAAGAAAAATTGAGGTACCCGAGCGACTGTTCGAGAGCGGCGTGAGCTTCCGAACCGAGGTCGCGCAGATCCATTTTTCGACTCCCTAAAACCTGATCATCAACCGAGTGTAGATTCGTTTGTGACTACTGCCGCGACCCATTCGCAGCCCAACAAACCGACAATCGTAAGGGCTAGTGAACATTCGGTCCACGGGGTGCCCCACCCAAGAGAGGGCTGTTCTGGCTAAGTCCAATTCAAGTCTCTTAGCAAACGGACGAGAATGTTTGCCGATCGAAACAGAAAATCGGGCTGTCCCGGAAAGACTTTACGTGCGGTTTTGAGTCAGTTTGATTATCATGAAACCGAGCGGTATCCAAGATGATTTGGACGGTCTGCTAAGCTGGTTTCGTTGGTTTGTGTCCATTTTGAGGCGGCATGAACGCCAGCGACTGTCAGAAACAGAGCATGAATTTGTTAACAGAGAAGAAGTCGTAATGGCATTTCGAACGGGCGTTCTTCGCCAAACCTTTGTGGTAATGGCACTAATCTTGGTGTCTTCCGCTTCCGCGCAGTTGGATCTTTCTTCGTCGGCGTTGCGAAAAGCGGGACTGGAATTAATGTGGTCCAGCCAGGTGCAAGTTGACCGACGGTACGGTTCGCTGGGCGAAATCACCTTGCACGTCAATCCGGTGTCGCAGGTTTCGATCATGGAAGTGCACCATGATCAAGGTGTGACTCGTTTTTCCGAATTGCAATTTCCCGGAACCGATGGTCGAGCCGAAGCGAAACGGATGGCCGATATTGAGGTGATTCGCCGTGAAGCTTTGGGGCAGCATCCCAAGTTGGAAGAGCGACTGGTTCCACGAACTCGCATCTTTTGTCAAACCAGCAACGGTGTCTTGCAGTGCATCAATGCAGAAACGGGCGGGACGGAATGGTCTGTTTCCGTAGGCCGATCCACATCGCCTGGTATGGCCGCTGCATCTAACGGTACGATTGTGGCCGCCGTGAACGGAGCGAATTTGTCCTTACTGGACTACAACACAGGCAAATTACTTCGCGAAGAACGTTTGGTGAACACACCCGCCGTCGGACCGATGGACGCCACGCTGGGGCCAGGCATGAGTGTTGACTGGGTGTTTGTGCCGACCATCAACGGCTTGATGGAAGGCTTTCATCTGACGGATACCAGTCGGCCACCGTGGCGATATGTATCGGGCGGTGAAATCACGGGACGACCCACCGTAGGATCTCATACAGTGAGCTGGACCACAGAGAACGGCAATTTGATTGTGGCCAATGCTAATTCGCCGGTAGTTATGTACCGCTTTGAACTGGGTGGTAGTATCGAATCTTATCCCGCGCTGACCAACGCAAACCAGTTGGTCGTGGCATCAAGTTCCGGATACGCGTTTGCCCTGGATGATGTTCGAGGTTCAACGCAGTGGGAGTTTGCTGCCGGTGACGAAATTGTGCATCCACCCGTTTCGATCGAAAAAGATGTTTACCTGATCACGGCTGGTCGAGATCTATACTGCGTGAACGAAGAAGATGGCATGGAGCGTTGGGTGTGTCGCGGAGTGGAACGATTCCTGGCCGCCAGCAAAACTCGTATCTACGCGCTGTCTCGATTTAACGAATTGCTGGTGCTGGATCGCGCCAATGGTGGACGATTGGCCAAAGTGAATATCGGCAAAGCGGACCTGCAATACGTCAACCAGTCTACCGATCGCATCATCCTGGCTACTCGATCTGGCGAATTGGTTTCGCTTCGCGAACGGTCGGCGTCATGGCCTACTATCTTTGCCAATTTGCAGCAGCCAGAAAGTCGCGAACCACTGGTGCGCAAAGAACGCGATACCACTGCCGATCAACCAACGGAAACTCCAGAAGAACAGCCCGAAGACAACAACTTGGACCAAGGAGACGATTTTGGCTTTCCTATGGACGATGCGCCGATGGACGATGACGTTCCGGCCGATGACGGTGCTCCCATGGATGACGGCGACGTGTTTGACGAAGATCCGTTTGAAGGCTTTGGCGACGGCTTCTAAATCCAGAGAGATTGTTCGAATAAGCAAAAACTTCTGCGGCGGGCGAATGGCAGTACCATGTCATTCGCCCGCTTTCGTTTGAATTCGGCCCAAAATCAGACTGCCAATTCCGCACAAGTCAATTCCGAATTTGGCAAGGGGAGTTGACCGGCGGCCGGTTGGATTGAAAATCGAGCCTTACGACTTGTCCCGAAGTCGATTCCGCTACCATCCGGACACGGTGGACACCACACCGTGATCTGTGCCACGTGGATTCGCGACCCTTCAAGACACAAGGAAACGCTCAAATATGGATTCTCCGTCGATTCAACGAGCTCTAATCAGCGTCAGCGACAAAACCGGACTCGTGGAATTTGGCCAGCAACTGGCCAGCTCCGGCATCACCATTTACAGCACTGGCGGAACGGCCAAAGCGTTAAAAGACGCAAATATCGACGTCATTGACGTTTCTGAATATACGCAGTTTCCGGAAATGATGAGCGGTCGTTTGAAAACGCTGCACCCCAAAATTTTCGGTGGCATTTTGTGCCGACATGATCGCCAAGATGACATGCAAGCGATTGCGGAACACGGTATTCATGCCTTCGAACTGGTTGTGGTCAACTTGTATCCGTTTGAAGCCACTATCGCCAAACCAGGCGTCACATTGGCCGAAGTGATCGAACAAATTGATATCGGCGGTCCCAGCTTGGTTCGCGCCGCTGCCAAGAACCACAAGTTCACGACCATTGTGACGTCGGCCTCGCAATATGCCGAAGTAGCCGACGCGATTTCCACCGACAAAGCCACGTCACTGGACTTGCGATTTCGTTTGGCCGCAGCCGCATTTGCGCGAACCGCCGAATACGACACCGCCATCAGCGCGTATTTTCAAAAACAACTTTGCGAATCAGCCGACACGGCGTTTCCTCCAACGCAAACCATTTCACTGCAACTTCAATCGGTCTTGCGCTACGGCGAAAATCCTCATCAACAAGCAGCCATCTACAAAGACGCGTCGGTTCAGCGTCCCAGTCTGTTGAATGCCAAACAGCTAAATGGCAAAGAATTGTCTTACAACAATTTGTTGGATCTGGACGCCGCGTGGAGCATTGCGAAATCGCTACCGGACTGTGCGGTATCCGTGATCAAGCACAACAATCCCTGCGGTGCCGCGTCGGCGGCAACACTATCCGCAGCAACGCAAAAGGCCATGGACGGCGATCCGGTCAGTGCCTTCGGTTCCATCTTGGGCATGAATCAAGAAGTGGACGCCGCCACGGCTGAAATACTGGCCACGCCCGGGCTATTTGTAGAAGCCATCATTGCACCTCGTTTTACTGCCGATGCTTTGGAAATCCTCAAGACCAAACCGAAATGGAAAAGCAACGTACGGCTGATGGAACTGGGCGACATTCCGTCGCAAGCCGGAGGACAACTCTTTCGCCAAGTCGACGGCGGGATGTTGGTGCAAGACGCCGATGATGGCCCCGACCTGGTGCAGGAATGGCAATGCGTCACGCAGACTCAGCCCAGTGACGAACTTTGGGAAGAACTAAAATTCGCTTGGGCCATGGTTCGCCACATTAAGTCCAACGCCATTGCCGTGACTAAAGACCGGTCACTCGTGGGCGCCGGTGCGGGGCAAATGAGCCGAGTGGATTCGGTGGAGATTTCGCTGAAAAAAGCGGGCGAACGAACAAAGGGAGCCGTGTTATCGTCCGACGCGTTTTTCCCGTTTCCCGATTCGATCGAAGCTGCCGCACAAGCCGGGATCGCCGCTGTCATCCAACCCGGCGGCTCCAAACGAGACCAAGAAGTGATCGATGCGTGCAACCGGTTGGGCATCCCCATGGTCTTCACCGGCCGACGTCATTTCAAACACTAAAGTGAAACAGCCAAAGCCACGATTTCCAACGTGTAGTGGACCAGGTGACGAGTCCTTCCGGAAGAAAATACTTTTTCGGCCGAAGGATCGTCGCGCTGCCCGGCTACAATGATGCGGTCAAGAATTCTTGTTTCGCTCACACGGGTCGTCGCGATGTTATGCTCACTTTCTTTTCGCTTGCCGTTCGGACCATACACTCGTTCGGTGATCTTGGCCGCCACCCTGGTCGTTCACGCCGCTGGGAATGAATCTTCCTGGCCCACGCAATTCCACGACAACCAGCGGAGCAGTCGTTCCGCAGCCAGTGTTGCATTGCCGTTGTCGTTGCACTGGAGCTATCAAACGGCTCAGCCGCCGCGGCCCAGTTGGCCCGATCCGGCCAAACAAGATTTTTGGAATCGCAAACAGGATTTGTTGCCGCGAGTGACCTATGATCGAGCGTTCCATCTAGTTTCGGATGGACAATGTGTGCTGTTCGGCTCCTCGGCAGACGATCAAATTCGTTGTTTGGACTTGGAAACGGGCCAGTTGCGCTGGCGCTTTTTTGCCGAGGCTCCCATTCGCTGCGCACCAACCTTGCATCAAGGCCACGCCTACTTTGGAGCGGATGACGGTTTCCTTTATTCGATCAACATTGCATCGGGCGGTCTGAAATGGAAGACATCCAGCCAGTGACGGTCCCGTTCGCTGGATTCCGGGTAACGGTCGCATCATTAGTCAGTTTCCGGTGCGAACCGGTGTTCTGCTGGACGGAGATGTGGGCTATTTTTCCGCGGGGTTGTTTCCCAAATTCGGTGCGACGCATGGTGCGTTCGAATTAGCCACTGGCAAGATTTTGCAACGAACGCCGTTGGATGTCACCACGCAAGGACCATTGGAGATTCGCGACGGTCGTATCTTTGCGCATACCGGGCGAAATCCAGCCGGGCGCGTTTATCGCATCGTTGCAGCGCGCGGCGTCGAGCTTTCCGCTGAATCGCGAGACGTTCCCAGCGAATATGCCTACGGCTTTGCAGCCACCAGCGATTTGCGGTTTGTGGGTGGCGATGGCAAAGTGGCCGCGCTGTCCGCCACGTCGGCGGAAGTCCAATGGCAAACACAAGTCCAGGGCAAAGCGTACAGCATAATGGTGTTGGACGGACGCTTGCTGGTCAGCACGGACACCGGCCACATCTATTGTTTCGGTGACGTGCTCAACGAACTGGACGTTGTGCATAATTCGGAAACGCCGTCAAAGCCCGCGACTGCGGACGGCGGCAACGATCTGCATCTCGGCCACGCCGTGTCCTCGCTGCCCAGTCGCCACGGTTACTCGCTGATCGTCGACGACAACGTCGAGAGTATTCAGCGCCGCATTCGCACATTGTTGGATCAGACGGCCATGCAGATTGTGGCCCTGGTTCCGGATGAAATATCGCCGCAAATTCGGACATATTGGTTCGAACAAGGTGTGTATGGCCAACGAGTGGTCGTGCATTCGGCAGAAGATCAGCAAGCAACGCAACGTTACGCCGCGTCGATATTTAACTTGGCGATTGGTGCCGATCGCCGATCGATGTTACCGCTGGTTCGACCCGGAGGAGTTGCAGTGGATCAAGCCGGTGTTGATGTTCGCGCGAAGCCTGACAGCCATGGCAACTGGACACACATGTATGCCAACGCGGGCAACACCGCTTGTAGCACCGATACCGCCGTGGATCATCATCAGTTGCAGTGGTTTGGCGAACCGGGGCCTCGAGCGATGGTGGATCGTCATCTGCGAACCATGCCATCGCTGTGCGTCGACGGTCGCTTGTACGTGCCGGCGCTGGACCGCATCATTGCCGTGGATGCGTTTAATGGAGCGCCGTTGTGGCAGCGCAACGTACCGGGGATGACTCGAGTAGGTGTGCTGAAGGATTGTGGATTCATGGCGGCAGATGCGACGTCCGTGTTTGCTTCGGCCGGTGACACTTGTTTGTCATTGGATGCTTGGACGGGCGAACCGCAGGTGACGTGGTCGCTGTCGAATCTATCGGCAGATTGGCCAGATCGAGAATGGGGTGCGCTGTTATTGTTGGACGATCAGTTAATTGGCAGCGTCACGCCTGTGGGGGCCGCACGACGTACGATTGACCGTTCGACCATCTTGGAGGCGGCCTATTCCGACAATCGGCCCATCGTCTGCAGCGAAAGCATTTTTGCGAGTCCGCGCGATGCAGCCGAAATCACTTGGCGATACGATGCGGATGGTTCGATTCCCCATCCCAGTATTGCGGCCAACGGTCGGCATGTTTTTCTGGTTCGTAGCGAATTCGATTCCGCACAATCCGCGGTGCCAGGGCGAACCACCTGGGACGTGATGGCTCGCGAGAATACGGCGGAAATGGTCGCGTTGGATGAACGAACCGGCCGAGTGACCTGGAAACAACCTTTAACGGTGCAAGCAGGCGTACAGAATCTCTATTCGCTGTGTTCGGATCAATTTTTGGTGGTGGTGCATTCGTTTAATCAGACAACGGTTCACTACGACATACGTGTTTTACACACCGAAGATGGTTCGCTGGTGTGGCACACAACGATCGATTCGCAAAAAAAGATCGGCGGTGATCATGGTGAACAAGATAAACACCCGCTGATTGTGGACAACCGATTGATTGTGGAGCCGGTGGCGTTCGAATTAGATTCAGGACGGTCGATCGCGGACTTCTCGTTGAATGCTCGAGGCTACGGTTGCGGCACGTTATCGGCTTCGTTGTCAGGGCTGTTCTTTCGAAGTGGCAATCCCGCTTGCTATCAGTTTCACGACCAGCAAATCCAAACGCTCACCAAGACCACTCGGCCCGGCTGCTGGATCAACATCATTCCGGCCAGCGGATTACTGCTGATTCCCGAAAGTAGTTCGGGTTGTACGTGTAACTTTCCCATTCAGACGTCGCTGGCGCTGGCACCGACGGAATAGGGCGAACATCCACCTGTTTCTTGTTCGATGGAGCCGTACGATAGCATTGCATGCTGCTAGCGATTGATAATCGGTCTAGGAGCAACGTTGCTGGCTAGGTTATCCTTGCTGCCCGTTGGACAGAGCGGATCGGCAATGTGGTCGGTTCCGTCGCGGCACGAAGGAAAACGTTTTTGACAGCACGGAGGTTGTTCCATGACGTTTGGCGTAGTACACGGTTTGACCACAATTTGGTTTTTGGCGCAGCCATTCGGTTTGTCGCAGCCACAAAACATGTTTCATGATACGCAGGTTCAGCCCGTGGTAAATGTGGCCGATGTGCATGAAGTGGGACCGGTCATGACGGCGGATTCCACGGAAGCACAATTGTTGGCGGACGCGATTGAACAACTAAAAACAGAATTGGCCATTCAAAGTCCGTCCGATTCGCTGGATCAAGCGATTTCGGCGGCAAACTTGACGCCGGAGATTCCGTCTGATTCCAACCGGCAAGAATTCCGTATGGCGCTGGAAGATCTGATTGACGCGCGAGTGGCGGTTCGTATTGAACATGAAACCACCGACGCCAGCGAAAACAAGGTGGAAGGTGATTCGTTGATCGAATTTCCTGCTTCCGACGTAATCCCACTTTCGCCCGTGCAAGCGAATCATGCTCTGGCCCAGCAGTTGCGAACCACCGCCGCCGCCTTGGATCAACAGGCCAATCGCTTAGAAACCACCGAAGACCACATTCAAGCCGACCGACTTCGCAACTTGGCCGAACAACTACGCATCGAAGCCAGGTCACTGGCGTCGCAGCCATAGGGCTCGCGAGTAAAACGACTACGGGCCGACAAAGAGGTAAACTACCTGTGGGCCTAGCGAACGGACCGATCCCTCGCTTCCGCTTCTTGGAAGCGATAGCCTACGCCGTGCACGGTTTCAATCATCTGTGCATGGCTGCGCAATTTACGACGAATCGATTTCACGTGCGCGTCAATCGTCCTGGACTGCACGGCGGCGTCCGATCCCTTGCAGGCCCGAGTTAACTCGTCGCGGCTGAGCACGTACCCTGGGCGACTGGCCAATTCCCCTAGGAAGCGAAATTCGGTCGGCGTTAGTTTGACGTATTGTTCGTCCACCCACGTCCGATGTCTCGCTCGATCCAAACGCAAGCCGTCAAATTCCAATTGGTCTTCCAGTTCGGCTGCAGACGAACTATCAAAAAATCTGGCAATTCGATCAATCAACAGCGAAGTTGGCACCGCGCTGGCGTCTGGTCGCGAGGTGGGCGGTTGATCTTGGTGCGAATCAGCTCCATTGTCGACTGCCATCATGAAGACGGGCAGATGGGCCGGCGGGACTGCGCTACGAATTCGCCACGTCACCTCCAACGGATTCCGGCTGCCAGTCGGTTCGTCCGCCACAACCACGATTTCAGGCAAAAACGAGATCGCTTTGTCGACCGCTTGCTCGGGATTCGCTGCTACTTCCACATGGAAGCCCGACAGGCGGAGACGATCGGCCCAACGTTGTCGAGTTGCAGAATCAGCAACCGCCAGCAAGACTCGTTTGGAGGAATCGTGAATCATGGTCATGCTTTTTTCAGTCGGCGGCACCAAGCAATGACGTGAACGTCGGAAAGCTCAACGGTAGCTTGAAAAACGGTTCGTTCCAGCTTGGTTTCTCGCCAAGGAAATTTCATTCTTGGATCGCTTCCAAATACTTGTCCAACGTATCCGCTTCCGTTGATTTGACGGTCATGCCGCTGGGGCCGGCGCCGGGCCGAGTGACCGATTTGGCGGGTTCGCCTTGAGCCAAGTAGTCCGCAAGATCATCACTGCCTTCTGCAAAAAACCACAGTCGACCATCTTCTTCGAACGTCACAAAACCATCGGCTGCCGAGTTGTAGGCGACGATCGTTTCTTTATCGAACGCTTTCATCGTCATGCCTTGAGGTCCGGCGCCGGGCATGGTTACCGATTTCTCCGGAGCACCTTTGCTGGCCCATTCCGCAATCTGCGAAGTTCCTAAACGAAAGACCCACAAACGCCCATTTTCCAACGCTGTCACAAAGCCCTTCTTGTTGAATTCGCCTTTATCCACAGACGTTTTCACCACCGTTCCGTCTGGCGCAAAATGAGCAAAGTACCAACCACTTTCCGCGTAGTCTTCGCTGGGTCGAAACCAGACCGTCACGCCCACTTCCTGGCCATCCTGTTTGTGTTGGCACACCAAAACCGAACCGACGTCAAACGGAGATTCCAATGTCTTGCGACTGGCCGCCACGGAATTTGCGTAGACCGTATCGTCTTCATCTACCGCCGGTCCGACGGGCAGTGACAAGGGAATGGCCCATTGGCCCCACGAATCAAAACGGTTTCCTGGGCGGTGTAAAAATTCCCACAGCTGTGCGGCATACGCTTGATGTGCTTCGCTTCTGGCCGCATCGTCTGCCGCGACCGCTCCGCCCACAATCAGCATCCAACTTGCCAAGACCGCAATCGTTCGAATTCTCATTTCTTGGTTACTCCACTTCTATTGTTTCCTTGACGAAAGGCGTCAAGTTCGCCGGACAAACAAACCGCCCCATATCCAATCCTGCGTCTCGTCCCGATTAGCCGAAGCGGCCGGTTACATAGTCTTCTGTTTCTTTCAGGATGGGCCGAGTGAAAATGTCGGACGTGGGTCCGTATTCCAACAGTCGCCCCAAGTACATTAACGCGGTGTAGTCGCTGATCCGAGACGCTTGCTGCATGTTGTGCGTCACAATCAAAATCGAATATTCGCCTCGTAGTTCACTGATCAAGTCTTCAATCTTGCCGGTGGCGATGGGATCGAGTGCCGAACAGGGTTCATCCAACAGCAAGACTTCCGGTTCACTGGCGATGGCCCGAGCGATACATAAACGCTGCTGTTGACCACCAGACAGACTTAGCGCACTTTCGCTCAGACGGTCCTTGACTTCGTCCCATAACGCGGCGCCGCGCAAGCTGTGTTCGCACACTTCTTCCAATTGACTGCGATTCCTTACGCCATCAATTCGTAGCGGATAAACAACGTTTTCAAAGATGCTCATCGGAAACGGATTGGGCTTTTGGAAGACCATGCCCATGCGTTTGCGTAGTTCGATCACGTCGACGGTTCGACCATAAATGGTATCGCCGGACAACTTCATGTCTCCGCCAATCCGTACGGTGTCAATCAAGTCGTTCATGCGATTGACGCACCGCAGCAGCGTGGACTTGCCGCACCCCGACGGTCCTATCAACGCGGTGACTTTGTTGGCTGCCACATTCATGGAGATGTCAAACAGCGCCTGTTTGTCGCCATACCACAAATTGAAGTCCTCGATGTTCAAGATCGGATCTTCACGATGAATGGCTGCATGAACTTCCGCCGCAAAAGTCTCGCCTTGCGAAATACGTTCCAGCCGATTCGGCTCGATGGTGGTGGTGTGGGCGTCCATTTTTTGTACCTCGTGAATGATCAGAATTGACGACTTTCAAAGCGTTTTCGCAGATAAGCTCGTAGCGAAATCGCCAAAATATTCAGTGCCGCGATGATGGCAATTAACAATAAGGTGGTGGTGTAGACCATAGGCTTGGCCGCGTCACTGTTTTGACTTTGGAAGCCCAGGTCAAAGATATGAAAACCTAGATGCATGAAGCTCCGGTCGCCGTGAACAAACGGCCACGCGCCGTCAATGGGCAATTCCGGCGCCAGCTTCACGGCGCCAACCAGCATCAACGGCGCAACCTCGCCGGCTCCTCGAGCCATCGCCAGAATCATGCCGGTCATGATGCCAGGCAACGCATGCGGCAAGACAATTCGACGAATGGTTTGCCACTTGCTGGCACCGCAACCATACGAACCTTCTCGCATCGAATTCGGCACAGCAGCCAGTGCTTCTTCGGTGGCCACAATCACCACCGGCAGCGTCATCAGCGATAACGTCAACGCGGCCCACAGGACACCACCTTTACCCCATTGCGGATTGGGAAGTTGGGCTTCGTAGAAGCCGTGGAAATACGGATTAAACATCAGCACCGAGATCAAAGCGGCCAGTGCTAAGGCCCACAGCACAAACGATACGGGCGCCAGAATTCGTTTCAGCAAATTCCGTTCGCTGGGCCGTCCGGTCATGCTAAAAACGCCGGTCAGAAACGCACCGGTAGACAGCAATGCCAAAGCACCAAGCGTCAAATACCAGCGTCCGGATGGCAGCGGTGTGAATCCGGCGTTCTTAGCTCCACCATCAATGAACGCTCCAATGATGTAGCAGAAGAAGCCGAGCCCGAAGACGCCAAACACAATACTGGGAACACCTGCCAGATTATTAATGGCAATGCGAATCACACTGACCACGGGACCGGACTTGGCGTATTCTCGTAAGTACAGTGCCGCCAGCACTCCAAACGGAACGACGGCCACGGACATGATCAACGTCATGATGACGGTGCCCCAGATGGCCGGCAAGACGCCGCCTTCGCTGTTGGCTTCTCGAGGTTCATCGGTCAAGAATTCCCACCACCTGGACCAGTAGACGGCTCGTTTATCTGTGGCGTCTAACTGGTTCGCTTGATAGCCTCGCACAACATCGCCCAAGGCAATCGAAACCGTTTGGTCGTCGGCCGTCACCATTTGCAATTGGTAGATTGAATTCTGCGCATCCAGCAGGGCGATTTTTTGATTGATCACATCCGTCTGTTCTTCCGCTTCCGACATGACATCCCAGTGGTGCTGGACAAGCGATTGAATATTTTCTGGCAACGCTTCAATGGGATTGGTGGCTTGGTCTAACTGTTGCTGAGCCTGATCCAATTGCGATTGTGATTGCGAAACAATTTTTTCCGCCCAGCGATCCAACGCGGCTGTCCATTTCGAATTTTCCGCAAACCGCTTCTTTAATTGAGACAGCGTGTTCTGGACGGACGCCAGTTGGTCTGCGGCATACTGACGCTGCGCGGAAGCTTCCGCATGCACCTTGATCCGCGGCAAAATCTGTAGATCTTGGTCGATCTCTGCCTGCCGAAGTTTAAGACGCGAACGTTCCTGTTTTTCATATTCGTGCCCCAACGCGTGTTTGCGAAGATGTTGAGCTTCTTGGAACCGCTCTCGAACAGCGGCATGATGCGATTCAAATTGCTGCCACGCGGCGTCGGCGGAATCCCAGACAAAGCGACACGATGTGACGTCTTCGTCCGGTGACGTTTCGGCCAGTGGCTGTTCCGAACCGTCCGCCGCAACGGCATAGACCAGTGGAGCGTTCAACGCGTTCTGTTCAGTGCGAACCATGTCCAAGTAGGTGGCGTTCGTCTGCGATCGAGCTTGTTGGGCCAACTGCTCTAGTTGTGTCTTGAGTTCTTCCACTGCGGCCAAGTCCTTTTCGGCAACCAGATGTTGGTGCGAAGAAACCAATTCCAATTCAGCTTGGATGGCGCGTTCCAGTTGGTCGGCATTTCGCGGCGCAAGTTGGACAAAGGCTTTCGGTCGACCGTAAAACCGTCCCCAAGCCACTCGTTCCAGCACCACGGCATCTTCAGGATATGAAACGCCGTTTTCACGGATTTGAAAATCGGTGACCCAATCAAAGTGCTGATTCGTCAGGTCGAAATTGCCGGTTCGAATCAACTGTCGAGACGCTTGGACGTGATCATCGTCCGTGGCAGCAGCCGCCAAACGAATCAATGCGTCTACGCCAGCGGTGCGAACCGAATAATCCGCGTTGACGTCCAGTAACACATCCAACGGCGAAGTGGCTTGGATCAGTTGTGACCACTGTTGAGCCGCGTTTTGTTGATTTTCAATTTCCGCTTCCAGTCCTTCCACTTGACTGGTCAATGCATCCACGTTGTCTTGCAGTTGACGCAAGTGCTGGCTTTGTCCATTGGCCGCAATCCATGTTTGCCGATCCGCGGGTGAATGCAGTTTTCCCTGGAGCTGTGTCAACTGTTTATGAAATTCCGTCCTGGCCAAATCCAGTTTCTTTTGCGAGTTCTTCTTTTGCGATTCCAATTCTGCGGCGTGATCTTGAATCTGCCGAGGAATCTCGGTCAGATCGCCTGCTGATTCTGCAAGCTGCCGAATCATGTTGGCGGCGGCCGCGGGCGATTCGCGTAGAATGGTGTTTGCCGACAGTGAAAACGTTTCGGTTTGTGAAACTTCGCCCATCAACACTCTGCCGTCAGATGTTTCGATTCGAACCACCGGCAACACTTTGAATGTGCTCAAGCCGAGGTACAGTACCAACACCAGCAAACCAATCACCATCACCAACGAAACGACCAGCGAACCGCCAGTGAACCACACCATGGCTTCGCCGCCGGCTAGAATCGAAGTACCGTAACTGCTTTTGCCATGCCGACGTTTTTGACGTGGCGCAGCAGCCGTTGCCGAAGTTCGCGATTCCAAAGATTCTGCCATTGTCATAGCTGAACCGCTCGCTTTCTAAATCGTAGCCGGACAAATTCGGCAATGGTGTTCACAATGAAAGTCATGACCAGCAACGTCAACGCGGCGAGAAAGAGCGTGCGGAAATGCGTTGTGTCTCGAGGTGCTTCGGGCAGTTCCACCGCAATATTCGCCGAAAGCGTGCGAAAGCCGTTGAAGATATTCCACTCCATCACCGGTGTGTTGCCCGCGGCCATCAAGACAATCATGGTTTCGCCGACCGCTCGTCCCAAGCCAATCATCATGGCCGAAAACAAGCCGCTCATCGCCGTCGGTATGACTACTCGAACCGCCGTCTGCCATTGAGTTGCTCCGGCACCCAAAGAAGCGGATCGAAGATGCCGAGGTACCGTGGACAACGCGTCTTCGGAAATGGTATAGATGATCGGGATGATGGCAAAGCCCATCACAAAGCCCACAACCATGGCGTTTCGCTGCACGTAGGTGTCCACGAAACTGCCTCGAGGATCCCAGCCGAGCTGACTCAGCGAATAAGAAACCGTCAGCGCCAAGACAACGGCCGCCAAACTGCCGATCAGAAACTTGACCAAGTTTAATGTCACAAATCGGCGGCGGCTCCAATTGGCGGACATCTGTATCCACAACGGATTAAACCAGCGAGTGATCGCTAGCGAAACGCACAGACCACACAACGGTAGCAACAAAAACATCCACGCGCCGGTGCCGCTGCCTTTTTGACCGTCCAACCATAAGACAATGTCGTCAGCAAACAGTTGCGATTCCACGACCGGTCCCAACAAGCTGGCCGCCCAAACGCCGACTGCCAACGCGACAAAGGCCATTGGAATGCGCCAGCCGGATATTCGCAGCAGCACACGATGCGGCAGCATTTGCCAGAAGAATGAAAACAGCAAGAACGCGAACGGAATGGTAAAGAAAGCGCAAAGTGTTTCGGGCACCACGTCTTCGACCAGCGGAGCAATCACCAAGCCGCCCAAGAAACCCAACACCACGCTGGGCAAACTGGCCATCGTCTCAATCAAAGACTTGACGGACGTTCTCCAGCGAGGGTTCAAAAATTCACTGGTATAGATTGCGGCTAATACGGCAATCGGAGCTCCAAACAACATGGCGTACACGGTGGCTTTGATGGTCCCGAAAATCAACGGCCGCAGACTGAGCTTCATTTCCGCCTGCACTCCGCCAGAAGACGATTGCCAAATCAGATCGGGATGTTCGCGGCCTTCGTACCAGACGGGACGGAACAGGGCATTGAACGTCGCTTCCGGATAGGCAGGGTCAAATTCGGAAAGCCACGTCTGGTTCGAACCTACAGCGAACAGTCCATCGTCTTTGGGGCCAATCACCAAGTTTCGAACCGGTCCGTTGGAAAACGCTGTGGCTTGGGTCAACAGTTTCGCCGAAGTGACGTGGAACAAGCGAATGGAGCCGTCACCATAGCCGGCCGCCAGCATGCGACTGCGTTGCGATGTGCCCAGCGATGTCACGGCTGAATTGCCGGACGGCAGGGAATGGATCGGCAACAACCACGCGCCGTCATCGGTTTCTGCGGCCGCATTGCGCACTCGGAACCAAGCTGTCAACTTGCCGCTACTGTCACCCACGACGAGTGTTTCTCGGCCAATGATCGGCTTGACGGACGTCACCGAGGCACCGTCAGAATGGGCCACCAAATCGACGGATTCGATCAACGTCGGTTCGTTGGAAATATCAATCCGCTGCAGGGAACCGTCTTGGCAAATCACATGCAACTGGTCCGCTCGGCCAGAGAGCCAAGCTTGATTCGCATGCTTGTTGGGAACTGCGACGTTAGCGAGTTGACCGCTAAGTGTTTCCTTCCGAGTGATCACGTTTTTGCGCCGGCGCAGTTCGCCTGCCAGGACGTGGCCTTCCGTGGTGACAGCGGCCAACGTGATTTTGCGATCTTCAAACACGGCGTCCAGATGTTGAATGGAAGCTGCTTCGAATGGAATTTCATTCTCCAGATTCACGGCCAATGATTGCTTGCGAAGTTGTCCCTGGGGCGTCATTTCCGCGACGCCGTTTTCGAAGGCGACGACATCGCCGGGTGCCAAGTTTTGCAATTCGGACGAAGCGTGTTCGATATCCAAGAACTGCGTTTCCACTTGGATGGTCCCCAAGCGAATCTTGCCGTCCGAACCAGCGATAGCGAACTCGGCTTGCGTGGGATCATTCGCACAAGCCGTTACGGAAACGCCTTCGTCCGTAATGCGGTCCGACCAGATGCGTTCGCCCGATTCAGGTCGAAAGGCTTGGATTTGGCCATTCGGAAAGATCCCGAACGCCAGCACTTTGTATTCATCCATCCGGATCAGCAAAGGCTGATTGGTCGCGGGATCCAAGTCCGCCGAAGTGGACGAAGTCATCTGCGCCGAACGAAACAGCGGAATGACCACCAGCAACAACAGCACAAACACTGCCGAAACACACGCGATAGTGCCGATGCCACCCACCGTAATCACCACCGAACTGACACGATCGGCCATACGCACCGACCAACTGGTTTGATGGCGAACTGATCTTCCGGTAAACGAACGCTTTTCAGTCATGAATTGCCTGGAAACCCGCTTCGACCACTTGGTCGTTGATTGTCAAAGTAGAAAGGGGACGCGAATTCGTCAAAGTGCGGCAGAACGAATGTGCGCGCCCCCTTAGGCGATTCTCAAATAACAAGCTCTACTTGGCAGCCGTGGCACTGACTTCAATGCCAACTTGCTTCAGCATTTCGACGGCCACATCGGCGCTGACCGGAAAGTAGCCGTCTTTCACTACATCTTCTTGGCCCTGTTTGCTGAAGATGTACTTGATGAATTCGCGACGTAGCGGATCTAGTTGCGAACCTGGTTTGTAGTTGACGGTCAGCAGCAAGGGACGAGCTAACGGGTAGTCGCCCGAATAAGCGTTTTCGGGAACAGCTTCCGCAAATGCTTCGCCATCTTCAATCGCCAACGGGACTGCTCGTACACCAGCCGTCTTGTAACCAATCCCGCTGTAGCCAATACCAAATCGATCCGAAGTGACACCTTGCACTACGGCTGAACTTCCGGGCTGTTCCTTGACGGCATCTTTGTAATCACCGTCGTCCAGCACCACTTCTTTGAAATAGCCGTACGTTCCAGATGCGCTGTTACGACCGTACAAGCTGATAGGCGAATTCGCCCAAGCGCCGGTCAATCCCAGCTGACCCCAAGTGCGGAGTTCGTCCAAGCCTCGTTTCCTTGTGCTGGAAAAAATCGCGTCCGCTTGAGCTAATGTCAGGCCTTTCAGCGGATTGTCTTTGTTCACATACACCGCCAACATGTCGATGCTGGTGCTTAGCTGAATGGGCTTGTAGCCAAACTTGGCTTCAAACTTGTCGTTTTCTGATGGCTTTGCCGCTCGGCTCATTGGCCCAAAGTTGGACGTACCTTCGATCAAAGCGGGCACGGCGGTGGATGACCCCTTGCCTTCAATTTCAATCTTGACGTTCGGATAAAACTTCAAGAAACCTTCGGACCACAGCGTCATCATGTTGTTCATGGTGTCCGAACCAACGCTTTTAATGGTTCCGGAAACGGGAGCACCTGCCTTGTATTCGGGCAAAGCGGGATCGACGTCTACGGCAAACGCACTGGTCGAAAATACCAACGCACAAATTCCAAACAACCACTTTTTCATCTTCACTTGTCTCCTGTCCTACCTGGGAATATTCGGCGACTTGCGGATGGAATGCGAATACGCCAAATGCAAACGATTTGTCATCAGACTCAGTAGAACGGCAGACTGTGAAGAATACATGAACCGAGTTTGAAGCTGTTATGAATTTCAGGAATTGCGTCTCGATTTGACTTGTTCCGTTGGCACAGGCACTTACGATGTGCGTTATTCGTGGCGAGCTTGATAGCACGACGCATCGCCCTGTACTGAATCATGTGATCCCTGGCGAGTAAAATCCGATGTCGAAGCATTTAGAGCGAGATATCGAGTTGCTGGAACAGAGTCTTCTTTCGTTGTCGGCGATTGTCGAAGAGATGATTGCTAAGGCCTGGAAGTCGGTTGTTCAGAATGACAAACAGTTGGCACAAGAGGTTGTCAACAAAGATGCGTGTGTGGACGATCGAGAGGTTCGCATCGAAGAAGACTGTCTCAAGATTTTGGCGCTGCATCAGCCCGTAGCCATTGACCTGCGGCGCACCGCCACCATCCTGAAGGTCAATAACGATTTGGAACGCATTGCTGACTTGGCCGTGAACGTGGCGGAACGAGGCAACCGTTTGGCGTCGGCCACGTTTCAAATGCCACCTGTCATCAACACCATGGCGGAGTTGGCAATCAAGATTGTTCGAGACTGCTTGAATGCGTTTGTCGCGATGGATGTGGATAGTGCCAATCAGGTTTGTCTGGCCGACGACGAAATCGATCGCTGTCATGCCGAAGCCGTGTCGGCTTTGTACTTGCTGATGAAGCAAGACGCCGAACTGATTGCTCCTGCCATCCACGCTTTGGCCGTTGCGAGGCACTTGGAACGAATCGGCGATCATGCCACCAACATTGCCGAAGACGTCATCTACATGGTGCAAGGCGATATCGCCAGGCATAAACACAAATCCAAAGATGGGAATATGCTCAAAGACATTGACGAAGCATAGCCGCTCTCGCCTCCGATGTTCCACGTTGTTCGTACATTCGTGTCTGTTGTTCGAAGAAACTCCGATACTGCCCATCATGCCCAAGAAAAAGATCTTGATTGTCGAAGATGACGCTGCGTTGTCCGACATCTTGCGCTACAACTTCGAACATTCCGGGTTTGATGTGGTGGTCGCCGCGGACGGCCGAGAAGCGTTGCGACAATCCCATGTAGTGACGCCGGACGTGGTTATTCTGGACATCATGCTGCCGGAACTGGACGGCCTGGAAGTCTGTCGTCGACTACGATCCAGCACGGGAACTCGAGACGTTTTGATTGTGATGCTGACCGCTAAGGCAGAAGAGCTGGACCAGCTGGTCGGTTTCAGTGTGGGCGCGGATGACTACGTGACCAAGCCCTTTAGCGTCAAAGTGCTGTTGCAACGAATTAAGGCGTTACTACGCCGACAAGAAACGCAGTCAGATGATCGAGAAGTCATTGTCAATCAAGGCATTGTGATGGATCGCAAGCGACATCAAGTCAAGGCAGGTGACGAGGTCTTGGCACTCACCAAAAGTGAATTCGCATTACTGGAAACCCTGGTCCGAAATCCCGGCCGCGCGTACACTCGTTCCGAACTCATCGACGCCGCGCTAGGTGACGACGCGATTGTGTTGGAACGAACCATCGACGTGCATGTTCGAGCACTCCGTAAGAAGCTTGGCCCCTTTGCCGAATTGGTTGAAACGGTTCGCGGTGTCGGCTATCGCTTCCGCGATCCTAGATCCTGCTAAAGTGCCTTTTGCGTTGCCAAGTCTGTACGTGGACGCATATCCAATAAGTCAGCGTAGTTGGGCAGCGCTATGATTGGTTCGTAGTCTCGCCTTGAGGCGGAATTGGTTCTACAGGAGATTGCCGCCTCAAGGCGGGACTACAAACGACGCGCAGATGCATTGAATGTGAAGATCCTGTTAACCGGACAGCAAGATTAGGTGATTGCGAGACTGCTGCAATCAGGGCAAACTGCACAGCGAAAAAGTGGATGGTCTTATTCAGTGAATTTTGGCCACTCTGCTCTGGAATCTGCGGACGAGGGAACCGAGGATGTAGCGTGAGTAGGTTGCTGGCCACGAAGGCGAAGTCGGCCCAGCACCATCGAAGTGCAGAATTATAAGGCAGCAGGTTTATGGTTCCGAAAGAATATCAAGACAAATTCGTGGACGCGGACGAATACTTCCGTCTAGCCGTTTCGACTCGGCGACTGGTTCGCTCCGACGATCACCAGCGAGATCTCGTCGGTTTGGCCGACCCCGACGCCGGCACTCGCTTTGTCATTCATCGTCAACATCTGCCCGTTTCGTTGCCCTCGATATTGGACGCCGATCAACCGACCAAGTCGACGTCTGCCAATTGACCGTGGGACGGCGGTTGTCTTTCCGCTGACAAAAGCCCGACTCTGCAATCCGTCCGCCTCAAATGCCATATTGTTGGTACGCCACAAGTCTTTCCTTGCAAGAAAGTGTTGGTTGGTGTTGGTTGGTGCCAGCCACAGTCCTTTTCCGCCTCAAGGCGGTGCTACAAACGGAATAGATCATCATAGATCATGGCGAGGACAAGCCGAGACGTGAAATTCGCCACACGGAGTCTCGTTTTTGCGTGTAAGTGACGTGCGGCGGTCCGAATGGCGTTCGTTCGCACCCAGATTCATGCTATAAAGTCGGTCCTCCGTTCGAACGCCTCGCTTGCTTCAAAGGACCCGTCCATGCAGCTATTGGATTATCTGGTGATCTTGGGTTATTTCGTCATGATGGCCGGCATCGGCTTCTGGTCGATGCGCAAGATTAAAGTCCAAGAAGATTTTTTTATGGGCGGTCGATCGTTTGGCAAGATCATGCAGACGTTTGCGGCGTTTGGCGCCGGCACCGGTTCCAGCGACCCCGTGAATACGGCTCGAACTACCTACACCAGCGGCGTCAGCGGCATGTGGAGCGTGATGACGTGGCTGTTTGTGACGCCCATTTATTGGTTCAGTGGCCTGTGGTATCGAAGAATGCGACACACCACGTTGGCCGACTGGTTTGTGGAACGTTACGAATCCAAACTTCTGGGCGCTGCCTTCGCGGTCTTCGGCGTGGTCTATTACATCTTGTACGGTTCTATGTTGTTTTCTGCCATTGGCAAAGTGACCGCGCCGATTCTGGAATTTGACGCGGTGACGATTTCGGGACGCACCGTTGGTATTGAATACATTTTGGTACCGGTGATTGGCGTGATGGTGTTGGTCTATGGGATTGCGGGTGGTTTGCGAGCGGCGTATTACACCGATCTGGTGCAAGGGCTGTGCATTATTCTGCTGTCTATTGTGTTGATTCCGTACGGCTTGACGGCGCTGGTCGAAAAGTTTGGCGATCCGACTACCGACAGCATGACCGACGGGTTTCGGATCATTCATCAACAGCTGCCGCCCGAACATTTTTCGCTGATCGGGTCGACCGGCTCCAGCGAATTTCCGCTCTATCGCATTGCCGCCGTCGTCGTGATTCTGGCCGTGGGTGCCGTGGTGATGCCGCACATGATTGTGACTGGCGGCGGTTCGGCCAAGACGGAGCTGAACGCTCGAGTGGGCGTGGTGGTTGGCAACTTCCTGAAACGGTTCTGCACGGTTGGCTGGGTGCTGACCGCGCTGATTGCGCTGGCGTTGTATTCGGACAGTCCAGAATTGGCCGCCGATCCTGATAAGACGTGGGGCGTGGCTTCGCGAGAATTACTCGGGCCAGGCCTGACCGGTTTGATGGTGGCGTGCCTGCTGGCGGCGCTGATGAGCAGCGTCGATGCGTACATGATTGTCTGTTCCGCGTTGGTGGTGCGAAACATCTACGTGCAATTTATTCGGCCCGATGCAAGCGAACAACAATGTTTGCGAATTGGCCGCTGGGCTGGCATCATTGTCGTGGTGGGTGCCGTTTTGGTGTCACTGTATTTCATGGACGTGTTCAAGCAACTGGAAATCACCTGGGTGTTTCCCATTCTATTTGCAGCCATCTTTTGGATTGGCATGTTTTGGCGTCGAGCGACCACGTGGGCCGCCTGGGGCACGCTGTTGTTTACCTTCAGCGTCTTCTTTGTTTCGCCTGCGGTGTTGCCCAATGTCAGCGGCATGCGGAGTCGGTTTGTCGAAACGAATCCGCAGATCAAAACGGTAACTGTTCGCAAAGCGTCGCCCAGCGATGTTGCTCAACGACACGCGCGCATTTTGGCATGGCAGCAAAATCCACAAGGTGAATCGCCGACCGAATTACAATTGGGCGATCCCGTGGAAGATGTTTCCGTCACCGGTGGCAGTAGCATTTATTGGAGCGGCGGAGTGGTCGCAGTGGATGACTCGAGCAATCCATTACCCAACGTAAAACCGATTGCGGAAGCGAATCCATTTTTCGAAAACGAAACAACGCAAAAATATCGCATGCACTTTCCCGAAGGGACTCGGCTTGCAGGCGTCGGCAATCTCAAGTGGTATTACTTGGCGTACGGCTTTGCGGATCTGCAGTCGCTTTCCACGCCGGTGTTGAACACATTAGATTTGCCACTGCAGATTGTGGTGCCGTTTTTGGTGATGATGGGGCTAAGTCTGGTGACTCCTCGGAATCGAACCGAAACGCTAGACCGATATTATGCCAAGATGAAGACGCCGGTGATTCCTTCGCACGAAGAGGACGAAGCCGCGTTGCGAGATTCATTGCTTCGTAAAGATGAATTAGAGCAACGGAAGATGTTCCCCGGTTCGGACTGGGAATTTCAAAAGCCGACGACGCAAGATGTAGTGGGTTTTGTGTGTTCCTTGGCCGGTTGCTTCCTGGTCATTGCTTTGGCTGTCTGGATGGCGTCCCTGGGGACGGGCGAATGATGGCGAATCGAAAGTTTCGGGGCGGCTGTCACATCTGTTCGCCCCATAGCCGAAAAACAAATTGCTGGGGGTGTGTAACTGTTCTAAAGTGCCAATTTTCTCTGTTTTTCCTAGTTCGATACCCACTCATCTGCCATGCCTGTCCTGCGACGTCCCGCTGCGACATCCCGCCATCGTCCTAGAATTTCTACGAAAAGGAAGGTAAGCCAACTGGCCCGAATGCGCCATTTCTTGCTTGCCCAGGTCGATCAAACGGAGGGTTATCGGGCATACTAAGAATCGGCGGATTGCCCGCAAGTTATTTCGCTCGATGACGGACATGCTATTCGAATGGAGGCCAAATCTTCACAATTTTGACGATCTTCGTTTTGGTAGTTCGTTTCAGTCGCTATGATGTAGCGACTGATCCCGCCGAAGAAGCCAATTTGCTGGATATCTCGCATGGAAACAGGATTGAATGTCATCAAATCACAGGCGGAACGCGTCGCGTACATCATTGACGACGACCCGCTGGTGGTGCGCACCATTCAAGCTGGCCTGAAAGCCATTGAAGTAAAAACGGTTTCGTTTGATTCGGCCGAAGCATTCTTGAACGTAATTGACCGGGATCCGCACGGTTGCCTATTGGTGGACTTGAAGCTGAAAGCAACTGGCAGCAGCGGCTTGGATTTGTTGCGAACGATTCGGATGCGAGGCTGGACGGTACCTGCCCTGGTGGTCTCTGGGACAGTCACCGTACCAGAAGCTGTGGACGCTATCGAATATGGCGTATTGGATGTGCTGGAAAAGCCGATGTCCATGTACCGTCTGCAATCGGCCGTGGATGCGGCGTTGTCCTTGCAGCGTCGCAATAGTCAAGTCAATCCGCCGGTCTTGCGGAAACGAGTGCAAGAGTTGACGGAGATCGAATCGCAAGTTTTGCGGCTTATGTTGGAAGGCCGATTGAACAAGTCCATCGCGTCTCGCTTGGATATTGGGCTTCGATCGGTCGTCCGGCATCGCAAGAGCATCCATGAAAAGCTAGGCTTTGACACGGTGCCTCAATTGGTACGTGCACTCACGTTGGCCGGGATGCATGACGTGCCTATCGCTCACCAACGAGGTTATTCGCCGGTCGCCAAACAGTTTCGTCAAGCGTTACAGGCCAAATTGAATTCAGCTGTAGACGACTTACATTCCATCATCGATTCGATTGATAGCATATCGCCGGACCTGCTCAAGGAATCTTTGGCACAAGTGACCGATTCACTCGCGTTGATGTCCGAAGACGCCTGCTTTGAAACTCCTAAGGGACTGGCCGAGGAATCTCACTGCCTTCCGTCCGCAGTTTTATGCTTTGCCAACAGGCAAGAAGGAGCGTTGTTCGCGGGGTTGATGAAGTTAAACGAATTGTTTCCCTTGCTCTGCCATCATCCCACTGACGCCATTAGCTCGCTGACTTCCATGCAGGACGTTCCGCCAGCGTTTGTCTTGATAGATTTTTTGGAGCGGCAACCCGGCATGGAAGAGTTATTGGAGCTGTTGTCACAAGAACCATATCGGTCGCGAACCTGCGTCATTACGATTGCCGATATTTCCGTTTCACAAATTCCGCCCGAACTTCATCAAGTGGCAGATATCCACTTTCAACGGCCCGTTGATTCATTGGAACTCAGTAACGTCTTGCTGGACCACCTGCGGACCGGCCGGAAAGGTCCAGCGTAACCTGGAACAACGCACCTTGGCCGAAACCCCTTCAGGTTCGAGTCCCCTTCAGGTTCGAGCCATGCAGCAATAGACTCAGGCAATTCGGCTGGCGAATTGATTGGCCTGTTGCAGAATGTCGACGCCTACATCGTTGGACCACAGGTTGAGGACCTTATGCAGTAACGGCGTCGCGATGCGCAGGTCGTAAGCGTGGTTGTCCAGCTGACTTACGGGCAACAGGCAGAAGGGCGTGCTGGTCACAAAAACAGCGTGGGCTGTTTTCAACTCAGCGGGCAACAAGGGCCGTCCTGCAAAAGGAATCTGGAGGCGTTCGGCAATGTCTTGCAGGTGTCGCAGGCTGATGCCGTTAAGTGTGGAATCGGCAGGCGGAGTGACAAAGCCTTGTTCTGCGAAATAGGCGACGACGTTGGACACGGGCGTTTCCGAAATGAAGCCTTGTTCGTCCAACAGTAACGGAGTGCAACCGGGCGAATGGGATCGAGCCGCAAGTGAGGCCAAGTAGTAGTGCATGCGACTTCGACACTTCATTGCAAACGGCCAACTTTTGGCAGAAACTTGCTGGACGGAAGACAGGCTCAACTTTTCTCCAGCCGTATACTTTTCGTGCCAAAAATGAAATGGCAACGCATACGAATGGACGCCCAGAATCGGTTGAAACGGCCCTGATGGATGGTAGGTGCGATAGGGACCCGGCGTAACAAAGACCGTGATCCCCATATCGTCTTGCGAATCCAGCAGCGGTGCGTTGTGGCCGGCAACGGTGTGAATCACTTCCACCAATTGGTCTTCTTGAATCGGCAAATCAAGATCGATCAGACGCAGGCCACCCAGCAGTCGATCCAAATGATCGGCAATGCGAAACGGTTTTCCCTGAAACGTGCGCAGCTGTTCCGCAATGGTGACACCCATCATGAAACCGGTGTCGGTGACAGGGACCAGCATTTGTTCTGGCGAAATGAATTCACCGTTGAGGTAGGCAATGGGATTCATGCGATGTCAATCAACTGCGTTCCAAAGCGAATAGTGGCGAATCAAACGGACGGCCGCGGGCACTTGCAGGTAGTCTTGCACCCTGTGACTGCGACCAATCTGCTGAGAAAAATCATATTGTTGCACCGGTGTCGCGAGGTCGCCCAGGCAGTCAGGGCTTACAGCGGACACCGCCAATGCTAAATTGCCGTTGGCGCCAGGTGAATAGGGAAAGTACTTCAGCACTTTGTCTCGACGATTTCCCAGTATTAACATCCGCTGCACCTTAGTCAGTGCCAAGCTGCTGGCGTGGTAGTGGCACAGCCATGAATTCGGCACGGCAGGGGCAATGAAAACCAAACGCACTTGGCACGTTTCCGTTGGGAGCGACAGTCGGTAATTTGCAAATGACTCAGACGCCAGTAGAGACAAAGAGCCGTACGCAATTCTCGCTCCCAGGCTGTAACCCAGAATGGTCACCGGTTGCGAATTCGGAATTCCCGCCAAGAACGACGCCAACCAGACGGCTTCAGCTTCGGTTCGACAGATCTTGGCCTGAATATCTTTGACTGGCCCTGCGACCGTCTGCG
This sequence comes from Pirellulaceae bacterium, assembly GCA_041399205.1. Classification (GTDB taxonomy): domain Bacteria; phylum Planctomycetota; class Planctomycetia; order Pirellulales; family Pirellulaceae; genus JAGQOZ01. Next base: position 75,496 of record JAWKTK010000029.1, read on the forward strand.
ATGGCCATGACCAAATGACGATGCGTAGTTTTTGTGACGAATGCACTTTTAACGCTTCTTGAATCAACCAACTTCTTCGAATGGAATAGTCCCCGTCCACTCGATTTCCGTCCACCCAGACACACACAATCGTATCGGGAGTCAGAGTGCGTACGAATTTGTCGTACGAAGACGCCTTCATCTTACCGTCTGGTTTGATCTGCGATATTGAAAGCGAATCGGCAATCTGTGCCGCGGCATTCGGTTGGCAGACTTCGGCCGGTGTGGGAACACAGCGGCAACGAGTGCTCACGAGCCATACATCATTGGTTTCGGCACAGTTTGAATCTGTGTCGGCCAGCGCCGCATGGCTGACGAACAATACAAACATGCTGGCGGCGGCAAGCACGCATTTCCAAGATGGCAAAGGAATTTGAATTTTACATCTCATTAGCACAGACTCATCGCACAACCGCCACCAAACATTTTTGGTAGCGCAAACTCAAACGCGTCCGTGCAGGCAGATCCAATTCCTTGGAACAAATTTACTCCTATCTCGTCGACTCAAGCCGTTGAGGCGACAATATCCAACCCTTACGTGTGATTCTTGTGCAATGTGCGTTGGTAGCGGGAGCAATCGTTCTGAAGGCAGCACATCCTGGATGTGGTACTTGCTGAAGGGTTATCGGCCAGTGCTAGCAGACAAGTGAGGTAAAAAAGCAACAAAGTCGGAAAAAGAAATGTTGCAAAAAATCACCCGTTTCGTTTGCACATCGTAGTGTGGGGTGTAGAGTTTCAGTGTCTTTGGAACGCGACTGACTTTCCTGCTGGAGATTCGCTCAATGAAACGCTTGGTTCTTCTTGCCGTCCTGGTGACCGTGGTTACTTCCGCAACGGTCGGATGTCAGTGTCGCTTGTTTGGTCGTCGTGGAGCGAAATGTTCGTCTATCCTACCGAACCTGGGATTTTCGGGATCTCAAGCTCCGGCGGAACCATGCAACACATGCGGCAATAATCTGCCAGCACAAACGGCAGTCGGAAATTCGTATCCTGCCAACGAACAAATCATTGGCGAATATCCCAGCAACACCTACGGCGGCGAAGTTTACAGCGACGCCTATGGCGGTATGTCCACCAGCCCCATTGAAGGCCAGGTCAATCGCCCTGTCTATCCGGCATATTCGAATGAAACCGTGGTTCCCGGCCCGGAGTTCGGAGAGATGCCCGCAGCACCCAGATAACTCGCAGGTTCGATCTGTCCGGACAACAGATCGAACCAATCTAGGTGGCTGAAGAAACAAGCCCGGCGGAATTGACCAGCAGTCCTGAACTTGTCAATTCGGTCGGGCTTGTGCTTTTTACATCGAATGGTCCTTCACTCTGCAGTCTTGGCGTGCCTTGCGCGGTCGCCGAACCTTTGCTTGTGATGCGTCTGATTCTCGTTAGTAGTCCAGTGCGTGCGAATGCGATATGCTTGACCACTGGTTGCCGAGCTTCGCAGCGAAAGCTGTTTTTAGTGCTATCCTTCGCAGCACCTGGCTGAGCAAGTCGACGGCATCGCCAAGGTAACTTACGGTTTGTCGCTTGAAAACCTTTCCGTTGTCGTCAAGAATGCGTACGGTGCTGTACGTTCAAATGAACGTCGCAAACTTACGTAAAACATGGATGTCTCCGGAAATCGTGGAAACGGGACGCACGTTTCAATTTAAGATTGTCGGAAGTTTTCTTCATTGTCTGGAGGGACACGGAAACATTCCGTTTTCGCTCACTGACTCTTACGTGTCGAGCCAAGGAAATCGCCACCCCAACTCTCGCAGTGGGCTACTAGAAAGCAGGGTCAATTCGATGGGAAAGTGGACAGTCGAAGTGGTAGCGGGGCATCCCTGCGATGTGTTTGAACCTTCGCAACGGAATCCGAACAATTATGTGGTGATCTATTTGCACGGCGTAAATTTGGGTTCGCTGGATGACAAGCCGAACTTCATGCAGCAATTCGAACAGCACGGCTTGGTTGTGGTGGCGCCCAGAACGCAGCGCAGTTGGTGGCTGAATCGGATTTGCCCGGAATTCGATCCGAAGCTTACCGCCGAAGATCACGTCCTACAAAACGTGCTGCCGTTTGTTCGCGAACGATTTCAAGCAGAACCGCCGCGAATCGGCCTGTTGGGAACCAGTATGGGCGGTCAAGGCGCGTTGCGATTTGCCTACAAATATCCGGACAAATTTCCGGTAGTGGCGGCGATTTCTCCGGCCATCGATTTTCAAAAGCGGATGGAACGTCCTGTAGCGGATGAAGATCCGTTGTTTGAAATGTTTGAAGATCCCGAAGCTGCGCGGCAAGAAACCGCGTTACTGCACATTCACCCGCTCAACTGGCCTCGGAATCAATTTTTCTGTTGCGATCCCACGGACTATCGCTGGATTGACAGTGCCGATCGTTTGCGCATGAAGCTCGCCAGCTTGGGCGTTCCCTTTGAATGTGATTTGGAAACGCAAGCGGGTGGACACGGTTTTGGCTATTACGAAGCGATGGCCAAAACCGCCGTGTCTTACATTGTCAATTCGCTCAACAGTGAACGGCTGCGCATTGTTTGACGAGTCGACCGCAATCTGAACGATTACGTTTTGGACGGCGTTGCCGAAATAGGATCGAACGTGCGTTCGGCCAGGTAGGTAGGACGAGCCGGACGGTCGCCAAACGGATCGGTGACCGCATTTTCGACGCTGTTGTAGACCATGAACAAATTGGTTCTGGGCAACGGACTTAGATTTCCTGCCGAACCGTGCATGATGTTGCATTCGAAGAACAGAGTCGAACCGGCCGGACCTTTCGGAGCGACGATGCCGCCTTGTTCGACCAGCATGGCCATCGCTTCTCGAGTAGGTACGCCGTATTCCTGTTTCTTGAGCGATTGTTCGAAATGATCTTCCGGCGTCGCACCGGGACAGCGAATAAACGTCTTGTGCGAACCAGGAACCACCATCAGCGGGCCGTTGAATTCATTGTTTTCCGTCAAGCCAATCGACACACTGACCGCTCGCATTCGGGGCATCCCGTCTTCTACATGCCACGTTTCAAAGTCGGAATGCCAAAAGAATTCTTTGCCATCAAAGGCAGGCTTGAAGTTGATTCGGCTTTGGTGAATATAGACTTCGCTGCCCAAAATTTGACGCACCACGTTGACGATACGCGGATCCGAGGCGACTTTGGCAAACCGTTCGCTGGTTTGATGAATGCGAAAAATGGAACGGACTTTTCGGCTGGCCGGTTCAATGATCACACCCGTATCGCCAGGCTTTGCTGCTTGTGCCAGACGGCTGGCTTCGTCCAAGAAGGTTTGATTTTCTTCTGGGCTGAACAGAGACTTCACGTAGCGAAATCCGTTCGAGTCAAAATCAGCGACTTCGGCTTGAGTCAGCGGCCCGTTGTCCGCAGCGCCCCAGATCACCGGGTCTGCTCGATCAACCGCTTCCCACGGTCCTTCTTGTCTGGACCAATACGTATCGGCGGGCATGGTTGCATGGGACATGTTTTTCTCCTTTCCGAGCGAGTTGCCTGTCTCAACAAATAGCATTAGCTGCCGGTTCGAAACGCAGATTCCGTTTCCATGGCGGGATAGACACCATTTTCATCGTGGGATTCTGGACCGACTAACGCTGGGTTGAAGACGCACACCATCCGCATAGTCGATTCGGCGGTCAAAATGTGGTGATCGTGTTTGTCTAATGCGTAAACGGTACCTGCTTCGATATCAAATACTTCGCCCGATTCCACCAACTTCACGGTCCCTGTTCCTTCAATGCAGTAGACCGCTTCCAAATGGTTTTGGTAGTGCATTTCAGTACTGGTGCCAGCGTTGATGATGGTGTCATGAAGGGAAAACCCCATGTTGTCGTTGCGCAGCAGCAACCGGCGGCTGCTCCAATTTTCCGCCGATACTTGACGATCCGAACCGACGCATTCTTCCAGTTTTCTGACGATCATAGTTGGTATTGCTCCTGTTGGTTTATGGCAAAGGCGAACGCGGGTCACTTCAGATCGGCGACTCGCTAGACGGCATAATCGAAGGAAATCGGACCATTCGCGGCTTGCGTCATGTTCGCATTCAGTGACAAACGACGTGCGTTAGCGCGAGCGTCCCGAGGCTACTTGATCCGCCACGCATTCGCTGATGACGTCCAAGCCGTATTGCAGTTGGCTATCGTCAATCGTCAGGGCTGGCAAAATTTTCAGCACTTCATCACTGGGGCCTGCTGTTTCGACAATGATGCCTCGTGCAAAAACGTCCTGCGAAATGGCCGAAGCCAAATCCTTGTCCTGAAATTCAATGCCCTGAATCATGCCTCGACCTCGAACCTTGGCCTGATACGCTTCCCCAAGTTGGTCTAGGGTATTGCGAATGAGACGAGCTTTCCGATCAACGGTTCGAGTCAGTTCCGCGTCTTGCCAAAATTCATCAATGGCTGCTGTGGCGGTGACAAACGCCAAATTGTGGCCTCGGAATGTCCCGTTGTGTTTGCCAGGTTCCCAAATATCCAATTCGGGACGCATCAGAGTGACGGAGAACGGAATGCCATAACCCGACAGCGATTTGGACAAGCAGATAATGTCCGGCTGCAGGTCCGCTTTTTCGAAGCTAAAGAACGTTCCGGTTCGACCACAGCCAACTTGGATGTCGTCTACAATCAGCAAGATGTCATGCTTCTTCAGCACGCGTTGCAGTCTTCGCATCCACGGATTGGAAGCCACATTCACGCCACCTTCCGCTTGCACCGTTTCCAAAATCAAGGCGGCCGGATGGTCTACGCCGCTGCTGGTGTTGGACAGATGTTGCTCTAACAGATCAATCGTATCCAGGTCACCGCCCATGTAACCATGGAAAGGAATTCTGGAAACATTGGACAAGGGAACGCCCGCGCCTTCTCGTTTACCACTATTCCCCGTCACTGCCAACGCGCCCAGCGTCATGCCATGAAAAGCGTTGGTAAAGGCGATGACGTTAGAACGTCCGGTCACGAGCCGAGCCAGTTTGAGCGCGGATTCTACCGAATTGGTGCCGGTTGGGCCAGGAAACATGACTTTGTAGTTCAGATTTCGAGGCTCCAGAATGGATCGTTCGAAGGTTTCCAGAAAGGTTCGCTTGGCTGCGGTTGCCATATCCAGCGAATGAGTGATGCCGCCACTGGAAATATATTCGATCAGACGATCCTTCAACGCCGGCGGATTATGCCCGTAATTCAGCGCGCCGGCGCCAGCAAAGAAGTCAATATATTCTTTGCCCGCTTCGTCTCGCAGCAGGCTGCCTTCCGCTTCCGTAAACACGGTAGGAAAACTGCGGCAATAGCTGCGGACGTTTGATTCAAGTCGTTCAAAAGTGTGCATTCCAAATTCCTGGGGTTGATGGTCGAAAAAAAATTTTCCTGCGGTGGTGCTGACACAAACGTATTACCACGGCCCAATGCGAAACAAATTCTCTGGTTCGTGCGGAAACGATGCCAACGTTTCCGGAGAGACCTGAAAATCGTGTTCCGTAAAGCCGGGCTGCACCACCACCGGCGCATTTTTTTGCTTGGCAAAAGAACGAAATAATTTGGCGGACGCCGTGTTCGACGGCGCAATGGTGGCTTCCAGAAAACGAACATTGCGACACGCGTCTTGACAAGTTAGCTCCATCAGCAATTGACGGCCCAAGCCAAAACCTCGCCAGCGTTTATCGATGCCAATTTGCCATACGAACAGCGATTCAGAACGGTTCGGAACAATGTATCCCAGGACCACGCCGATCAACGTGCCATTTTCTTCTGCTATCAAGCAGGTTTCCGAAAAATGCTTGCATAGCAGCAGGTACGCGTAGCATGAATTCAATTCCAACACGCCGGAACTTTGTACAAATGCATGAATCTTGGCGCCGTCCGATACGTTTGTACACCGTATGCGCACGCCATCCAAGGATCGGGCGTTGGGATCCGAGATATCGTTACTGGGGATCTGCTTCGGCATGATGTTCGAATGGAGTTCGAAAAATCAGCCGGCTCCGTCGCAGCCACGGAGATCAACCGCAACAACAATTTCACCAACCAAGGTCGCGGCACTGGGCCGCCGAATTCAACTGGACTAACCATACTGGATGGCAGCAAGTCGCAAAAACAGACTTGCCGCCAACGCTTTTAGAACTTACCCGAAATCGCTCCGGCTCTCAACCGGAAAACAGAAATAACGTGAACGTATGTGCACAACCAACTATTGTCGGCGCAAAAATCCGTTCCAATTCCAAGTGGTGTTGTAACCAAAAAAGTCTGTGTAATACTGATCCACTCGATAATCGGCTTCATGGTTTTTGAAGAATTCGGAGATTTCGCCCCACTTCCAATCGCCCCATTCGGTTTGGTCATCGGCTTCGCCAAATTTGCCGGGGATCCACGGGACCGTGTCTTCGACAATGAAATAATCGCCTGAACGCAGTGCGTGCTGATGAAAATGACCGTAAACCCCATCAATGTTGACATGCGCATCGTCGATCAAAATAAACGGATGGGGCAATTCTTGCAGCATTTTTGCAGGAAAAAGTTCTTCAATCTGATGACAATCGCCTTCGATAAATCGAACGTGTTCCGCTGCTTGAGCTTGTTCATCCACCAGGGAAAGATCGATATCCACGGAAATAATTTCGGCGGGACAATCAAACGTTTTCAAGATATCGGCCATCCACAACGCGCTGGCTCCGGTGTAAGCTCCAAGTTCAATAATGGCCTTGGGTTGCAGTTCATAGAACAGTGTTTCGTACAGCACAATATCAAACGGATCTTTGGCCATCGGGATGCCTCGGTAACTGATATAGTGCTTTCCTTGGCTGATGGCACGTATCGCTTCCTTCGGCAAATCACACTTCATTTCTCGTTGCGAAAGCGGTACGAACCGTTCTTCGAACCGGTTTTGCCACACGCCGCGATGCATCGAATCTTTCGCCTGTTGCTTAATCTTGTGATAGTCACTGTGCGAATCATCTTGAACCGAACTTCCCTTACTAGTCACGTTTTTCTCCTTTACTACCTGCAAATATCATGAAGCAGACGATCCTAACAGTATCCAACGTGATTCAAAAGGTCGAAGCCGCCGTATTAGCGATTTCTGTCTTAGCTCTGGCCGTCATCACCATTATCGACGTGGTCGGACGTACAGTAGGTCACAGCCTGACCAGTGCCAATGATCTGTCACAATGCCTGATGATTGTGATCTGTTTTGTGGGCCTCAGTTACGCTGCCAGCCAGGGGCGTCATATTCGCATGACGGCGTTTTACGACCAACTAGGCCGGAAAGGACGCCGCCAAGCGATGTTGGGAATTACCATCCTGACATCGTTGCTGTTGACCACGTTTGGCGTGTATTCGTTGATGTATGTTCGCACCGTCTATCAGATTGGCGGCATTTTTCCTGCCTTGCGAATTCCCTACTATGCCGTTTACGCCTTCGCGCCGCTGGGATTTTTTCTGGCCGCCATTCAGTACGCTTTGACCGCCTACCAAAACTGGAATTCGGACATGGCGTATCTTTCGTTCGAACACCCAGATCAATATGCGTCGCTGCCAGAAAGCGACGCAACCGGTTCGAGGAAAACAAATGTCGCTCCAGATCATCCTAACGAGGAACCATCATGATTGGCATGACGCTGTTGATCATTGGCATTATGCTGGTGCTGTTGCTGCTGGGCTTTCCCATGAAAGTTCCCCTATCCACCGCCGCGCTGGCGGTTTTGTTGCTGTATTATCCCAGCGACGTTTCTCCGGCCGTGCTGATCCAACAATGGATTGGCGGCATCAGTCCTCCGGCGCTAGTGGCTGTACCGATGTTTATTCTGGCCGCCGAGATTATGACAAAGGGTCAAGCGGCAGACCGTTTGCTGGACCTGGTGATGAGCTTTGTGGGGCATCTTCGAGGTGGTTTGCCGATTACCAGCGCGGTTAGCTGCACGCTGTTCGGAGCGATGTCGGGTTCCACGCAAGCAACTGTTGTGGCCATTGGCGGACCGCTTCGCCCTAAGATGATTGCGGCCGGCTACCCCGACAGCTTTGCCACCGCGCTGATTATCAACGCCAGCGATATTGCGCTGCTGATTCCTCCTTCGATTGGCATGATTGTTTATGGAGTCGTTTCGGGCACGTCCATTGGCGAACTGTTCATCGCCGGAGTTGGTCCGGGGCTGGTAATCCTGTTGGCGTTCTGCATCTACTGCTATATCGCTTCGGTGCGAATGCAGATTCCTCGACTGCCCAAAGCCACTTGGCGACATCGCACCACCGCCTTGCTACGAGCACTCCTGCCGCTCGGATTTCCCGCCATCATCTTGGGTGGCATCTACGGCGGCATCTTCAGCCCGACCGAAGCAGCCGCTGTCTGTGTGCTGTACGCCGCGTTTCTGGAGATCATGGTCTATCAAGAATTGAAACCTAGTGATCTTCTGCAAGTGGCCAGATCAACAGGCATGATTACCGCCGTGGTGTTTGTGTTGGTGGGCGCGGGCGCGGCGTTTTCATGGGTGATTTCCTTCGCGCAAATTCCGCAGGCCATCCTGGATCAAGTCTTGGGACTCAATGCCGAATCGGGGTACTGGAAAATCATGCTGACCATTTCGATCGCCTATTTCATTGGCTGCATGTTTGTCGATCCGATTGTGGTGATCTTGATTCTCACGCCCATTTTTCATCCCATTGCCGTGGCGGCTGGTATTGATCCTGTGTTGGTTGGCATCATTGTCACGTTGCAAGTGGCTATCGGTTCGGCTACACCGCCGTTTGGTTGTGATATCTTCACGGCCATGGCCATTTTTCGTCGGCCCTATTTTGAAGTCATCAAAGGGACTCCGCCTTTCATTGCCATTTTGCTGGCTGTTTCTGTGCTGCTGATAAGCTTTCCGTCGATTTCGCTGCTGCTGCGAGATCTCGCGTTTCCCGACTAAAGAACGAACCTATTGCTATGCCTTACGTCCGCCTTTTTTGTTTGTCACCAACTCGATTCGCACGCTGCCGGATCGCCGTAAGATGCGTCCTGTTGCTGGGATGCGTCTTAGCGAGTGGGTGTCACCGTACCGACGACCACGCAAGCGAATCGACGGCGGCCAGCGACGCAAATTCGGCTGCTACGGTTTGGCGGTTCGCCATTGAAGAATCGGAAGGCAGCGTCCAGCACGAATATGCATTGGAGTTTGAGCGTCGGATCGAATCCAAGTCCAACGGACGCATTGACGTTGTGGTCTATCCCTACGGAGCTTTGGGGACGTCCATGCAAACCGCCGAACAACTGAACATGGGCATTCTGGAATTTGCGATGGCGTCGCCCGGCATCATCGGCAGCTTCATTCCGGAACTGCAAGTCTTCTTGCTGCATTATGTCTTTTCCACCAAGGATGAAATCAACCGCCAAGTACTTTCGGATCCTCGGCTATTAGAATTCTGTGATTCGCTTTATGCGGAGAAAGGATTCAAACTGCTGACGTTTTTCCCGGAAGGGGAGATGGTGTGGACCACGCAGCAAGAGATTCGTTCGCCCGCGGATTTTGCCGGAGTGAAAATGCGAGTGATGACGTCGCCCATTTTGCTGTCCGCCTACAACGCCTACGGTGCCAGTGCCACGCCCATGGACTATGCAGACGTCTATAGCGGACTGCAGTTGAATATGATTGATGCGCAAGTGAATCCGATCTTTGCCATCGAACGACAAAAATTTCACGAAGTTACCGATTGGCTGATTTTTCCCAAACACGCTCAATTCATCACCAGCGCCGCCGCCAGCAAAACGTTTTTTGAATCTTTGTCCGACAATGACCGACAGATGGTTGTCACAACTATCGACGAACTGCAAGACTACATCTTTGAGCTTCAATTGGCATTTCAAAGCGAACGCCTGAAAACGATTTTTCGAGACAAAATCAATCGGAAACGGACGCTGCACATCTTGGGCGATATTCGTCCATTCCAGGAAAGCTTGACGGCCGAAGAACATCGTGAACTGATTGATCAAAACCAATACCTGGAAATCACCGATCCGTTAAGTATCGAAGAAACGGATGCCTTTCGCCAAAAAAGCGTTGCGGTGCAAGACGTCTTCTTGCGCATCGGCGGTGAACGAGGCCCTGAGATTTTGAACATGATTCTGGACACCGTTCAGCGTATCGAACAGGCAGACTCAGCAAATTTGCAATAGCGTGCGAATCACCACTCGCTATTTCGCTCGCTACGTTTCACTCCTATTCGCGGTCCTCAACGGATGATCGACGGTGTACAATGAAACGAAGACAGCTCACGCCAAATTTTGGTTTGCCGTGGGTGTTTCGTAGCAAGAAGTTCGTTGCATCGAGTTTGTCGCGAAAAGTTCGTAGTCCCGCCTTTAGGCGGAAGAAAGGCTTTACGTCTCGTACGCGGAACCGATGTTGCAACGTCATTAGGTGGATGTCACGTAATTTTGCCTCACGTAGTTTTTACCGATATGACGTATCTTCCGCCTGAAGGCGGGACTACGAACTTCACGACACCTCACGAAATACCAACCGCACACCGCGCCCGCCGCATCGTACCTTCCCGAGTATCCCTCGTATGAATCGACAACTGTTTCTACTGCTTCTGTTCGTTCCAGCCGCATTTGCGCAGGCCGACGAAATCGATTTCAATCGCGACATTCGGCCCATTTTGTCCGACAAGTGTTTTCATTGTCACGGTCCCGATGCAAACGATCGTGAAGCCGATTTACGCTTCGATACGGAAGAAGGCGCCAAGATCGATCTGGGCGGTTATCGAGCGATCGAACCGCACGATCCGGACGCCAGCGAAATGCTGAATCGCATCACCACCGATGATGAAAGCCTCCGCATGCCGCCGGTCGAAACGAACAAGACCGTTTCCGCCGAAGAAACCAAACTGCTCCGGCTATGGATTGCCGCCGGCGCACCGTGGTCGGGACATTGGGCTTTCCAGAAGCCGGAATCGCATCCCTCGCCCGAAGTCAGTGACAACGATTGGTCACACACCATGATCGATCGCTTTCTGTTTGCGAGCGCCCAGCGACATCATTTGACCATGTCCTCGCCGGCCGATCCAACGACGCTGGTTCGCCGCCTTTATTTTGATCTGGTCGGCTTGCCGCCCACGCCTGACGTGGTTTCCCATTTCGCAAAACAACCATCGGCGGAAGCGTACGCAGCGCTAGTCGATTCGCTGTTGGAATCGCCCCACTTTGGCGAACGCATGGCGGTCTACTGGTTAGACTTGGTTCGCTACGCCGACACGGTCGGTTATCACGGCGACCAGGATCACAATATTTCGCCCTATCGAGACTACATCATTGACGCGTTCAATTCCGATCTGCCGTTCGATCAGTTTACTCGCGAACAACTCGCCGGCGACTTGCTGCCCGACGCCACGATCGATCAAAAAATTGCGTCTGGTTACAACCGCTTGCTGCAAACCACGCACGAAGGCGGTTTGCAACCGAAGGAATATCGAGCGATCTATGCGGCGGATCGAGTGCGAAATGTGTCTGCCGTGTGGTTGGGCGGGACGCTCGGTTGTGCTCAGTGCCACGACCACAAGTTTGATCCCTACACCATGAAAGACTTCTATTCGCTGGCGGCGTTCTTTGCCGACGTCGATGACGAATCGCATTTCAAGTCCGGCACTAACGACTTGCCGACCAAACGGCCGCCAGAAATCGACGTGCTCAACCGCCACCAGCGAATGCAGCTCGGACAGCTCGAAGCGCAAGCCGCTGAATTGCAGCAACAGTTAGCAACGTGCGACGCCAGCGATTCGCCGACGCTGCAAGATAGATTACATTCGCTGCAGCACGATATCGAATCACTGCAAAAGCAAGCTCGTACCACCATGGTCACCGTCGCACTGGACCAGCCGCGAGTGACTCGTGTTTTGCCGCGAGGAAACTGGTTGGACGAATCGGGCCAAATCGTCGATCCGGCGGTGCCAGAATTTTTGGGCACGCTGGAACTGGATCGTCGAGCGAACCGGTTGGACTTGGCTCATTGGCTGGTGAATCCCGACGCGGCGGGATTGTTGACTTCGCGAGTGTTTGTGAATCGAATTTGGTATCTGTTTTTCAACGAAGGCTTGGCTCGTAGCCTGGACGACTTTGGCGGTCAAGGCGTGCCGCCCGATCATCCTGAACTGCTGGACAATCTGGCGGTCGAATTTGTCCGAGACGGTTGGAGCGTCAAACGGTTGATTCGGCGGATTGTGATGAGCCGCGCGTATCGGCAATCGTCGGCGGTTTCGCCAGATCAAAATGAAGCCGATCCGCTGAATCGCTATTTCGCTCGGCAAAATCGGTTCCGACTGCCGGCGGAATTTGTGCGAGACACTTCGTTGGCCATCAGCGGCTTGTTGGTGGACGAAGTGGGCGGGGTCAGCGTTCGGCCGTATCAACCCGCCGGCTACTTTCGGCATTTGAATTTTCCGCAACGCAAGTACCAGGCCGACGAAAATGCTCGGCAGTGGCGGCGAGGCGTCTACGTGCATTGGCAGCGTCAGTTTTTGCATCCGATGCTGAAATCGATGGACGCACCCAGCCGAGAAGAATGTACGGCCAAGCGACCGCAATCCAACACGCCGCTGGCCGCGCTGACGTTGTTGAACGATCCCAGCTTTGTCGAAGCCGCTCGCGCGTTTGCCCAACGGACGCTTCGACAAGCAGAAGCTGAATCGGACACGGCGAAAATCGACTGGGCGTTTGCACAAGCGACTTCGCGAACGCCCGATGCTTTCGAAGCGAACGCATTGTTACAGTTACTGCAACTTCGTCGCCAAGAATTTCAAGCGAACCCGACGAAGGCCGATCAACTGTTGCAAGTCGGTACCGCCGCCGTTGACCAAGAAACGCCGCCCGTCGAATTAGCCGCATGGACGTCGGTTTGCCGAGCGATCTTGAATTTACACGAAGTCATCAACCGCAATTAGAACGAAGAACAATACGAGCCATCCATAATGTCACCAAACACTGACTGGACCAAACAACTGCAACGCAGAACGTTCCTTTCCAATGCCGGAATCGGATTGGGCGCCGCCGCGCTCAGTTCGCTGCTGCAAAAAGATGGATTCGCAGAAACTCGCAGCAATTCGCCAGGCACGACCGGTCTGCCACATCACGCGGCGACGGCCAAACGAGTGATCTTTTTGTGCATGGCGGGCGGACCTTCGCATTTAGAAACGTTCGACTATAAATCGGAATTGGAACGTTTGGATGGCCAGCCAATGCCGGAATCGTATACTGCCGGCCAGCCGATCGCGCAGTTGCAAGGCCAAACGCTCAAGTGCCAAGGGCCGATGACCAAGTTTGCTCGGTACGGAGAATCTGGCCAATGGGTCAGCGACTTCCTGCCATGGCAACAGAAGTTGGCCGACGATATTTGCGTGGTCAAGTCGATGGTGACGGAACAGATCAATCACGATCCGGCTCATACCTTTATGAATTGCGGCACGGCACTCAGCGGTCGCCCGTCGATGGGGTCGTGGATCAACTACGGTTTAGGAGCGGAAACGGACGAGCTTCCCGGCTTTGTGGTGATGACCAGCGTGGGCGGTCGCAATCCTCAGCCCATTGCATCGCGACAGTGGTCGGCCGGTTTCTTGCCCAGCCGGTTTCAAGGTGTGGAATTCAGTGCCAGTGGCGATCCCGTCAATTACGTTCGCAGCCCGCCAGGCATTTCCGGCTCGCAGCAACGAAAACTGGTCGACACCATTCAGGCGTTGAATTCGCATCGCAACCAAACGCTGCCAGATCCGGAATTGGAGACTCGGATCAATTCGTACGAAATGGCGTTTCGCATGCAAACGTCAGTGCCCGAGCTGATGGACGTTTCCGATGAACCGCAGCACATTCTGGATATGTATGGCGCGAAACCGGGTGACGGTTCGTTCGCGTCGAACTGCTTGTTGGCGCGGCGTTTGGCGGAACGAGGTGTGCGGTTCATTCACTTGTATCATCGCGGCTGGGATCATCACGGCGACTTGGTTCGCTACATGAATGTCTGTTGTGACTTGACCGACAAGCCGACGTATGCCTTGCTGACCGATCTCAAGAATCGAGGCATGTTGGAAGATACGTTAGTGATTTGGGGAGGCGAATTCGGACGCACGCCGATGTTCCAAGGCAAAGGCGGGCCGGGCCGCGATCATCATATCAAAGGCTTTTCCATGTGGCTGGCGGGTGGCGGAGTTCGTCCCGGGATGTCCTATGGTGCGACCGACGAATTGGGCTACAACGCCATTGAAAATGTGGTTCATGTTCGGGACCTCCACGCCACGATGCTGCACACGCTGGGCATCGACCACCATCGCTTTTCGGTCAAGTCACAAGGCCTGGATATGCGTTTGACCGGGGTGGAACCGTCACGAGTTGTTGCGGATATTTTGAAGTAGCTGGACAATGGTCGGACGGCGAGCGAGATATTTCTTGCAGCCGAAATCGCTCGCGTTTTCGTTCCAGAATCGGCCTGGTGACACGAGTTTTCTATCGCAAGAGTGCCGTGTTTTTGCTTGTTTTCCCGTGTTTATTCGCAAATCTTAGAATTTTCCAATTCCATGTGTCCCTTGGGGCAGCGAGCTTTCGCCTGGGTTTCTGTAAAGCAAACACAAGCCAATTCAACCGACCGAGTTGGCTGTTTATAAGACCCTCAAGCGAAACCAAGGAGACTTTCTGATGACTCGTTCACGCATCACTTTCACCGCGACGATTTTGGCCACTTTGACCGTTTCTTCCGCAGCTTTTGCTGGCGGCGGTAATTCGACCAAGCAAGTTATTATCGGCCAGGAGCCCGGTGGCAGCCAAACTCGTCAAGTCATCATCGGTCAGCAAGGAGGCGGTTCGCTGGTTCAGCCGCAGCAAGTGATTGTAGATCCCGGTTTTGGTGGTCAGCCGGTCTTGGCTCATTTCTCGCGGCGACTGGGAGCTCGATTCGAAATACAACAGATTCAGATTGGCAATTTCGCACCCGTCCTGGCTGCTCGAATTGTATCGGTCCCGGCTGCTGGTTCGCCGCTGAAACAGTTGGGCTTGGACGTGGGCGACGTGATCACTCGGCTTGACGGCAACCCGGTCAACAACAACGCGGAACTCGATCGCCACGTTTACGACACGCTGGTCCGTTTTGTCCGAGCCGGTAGCAACCAAGTCGAGCAAGGCACCATGTACGTACAAAATCAGTTCTTTGCCGAACCGGTTTATACGCCACACTGCGGCACACAACCTGGTTGCCCATTGCGACCGTAAACGACAACAACATCAGTCGATGCGAATCAACGGCCTGTCGAATCTTCGGCAGGCTTTTTTCGTTGGACACCGAAACGATCTAGCGTCATGCGATTCGCTTGATGCGGAAAAAAGGCTCGCACTTTAGACTCGTGGAACCTGTTGAGTGATACAGTGGATTCCACCGCCTCCGGCGCCCAGCACCGTTGATTCGACACCCACAATCTCATGTTTTGGGAAGACTTCTTGCAGTATTTCCAGCGGTTCGGCGTCGTCTCGCCTGCGTCCAGTGGTAGGAACAATGACACAACCGTTGCCGATATAGAAATTCATGTGGCACAATTCGTCAGACGTAAGCGGCAATTCGACGACTTCCAAGCGACGTCCTTGGGCGTCTCGAGCGCCTTCCAGTCTACGTTTTGCGTCTTGGCAAATCTCATAGTTCGGGTCGTCGCGATCGTCTGTCGTGTGCAACAGCACCACGCCGGGACTGGCATACGCAAGGATACCGTCGACGTGTCCGTCGGTGATAGGATCGGGTTCCAGGCCTTTGCCCAGCCAAATGACTTTTTTGGTGCCGCAAGATTGATTGAGAATTTTCTCTATGTCAGCCTTGGATGTTGAATTTCGGTTTTTGTTTAGCAGGCATTGTTCGGTGGTAATCAGAGTACCTTCGCCATCGACGGCGATGGCGCCACCTTCCAGTACAAGGTCAATGGGATACATGGCGACATCCAGTTGCTTACAGAGTCGTGCCTTCAAGAGCGCGTCGTCCGCGAATGGTGGAAATTTGGCACCCCAACCATTGAACGTAAAGCCTGCGACGCGTCGTTCGCCGTGATCATTCACCACAAACACCGGGCCAGAGTCGCGGGCCCACCCGTCGTTCAAAGGAACTTCAAATAGTTCAATTTCTTCGCTCAGAAGACGACGTGCCGTTTTCTTCTCCTGAGGACGAACCGCCATGAATACCGGTTCATACTCCGCAATTGCATTGGCAACGTCGGCCCATTGACCATACACATCCTCCAGCGGAATATCGAATGCTTTCCAGTTCTGTGGCGATGGAAACGCCATGATTGTATATTCGTGTTTTTCCCATTCAGCCGGCAGATAGAAACCGTCTGCTGCTGGGCTGGAGTTGATAATCAGTTTGGCGCCTGTTGGATTGTAATCTGGCATTTTATTCTTTCCATTGTCAGCGGCCTTCGCCTTTGGTGTTCCGCATGTCATTGCGGCGGCAGAATATCCCGTTAGTTTGAGAAAGTCGCGTCGTTTCATTGATTGTTTACTCCACATTCATCCAGTTTGATTGGCAAGAGTCCTGCTCTGCTCAAGAGGTCGTTGAAAAATGAGTTGGTTCTATTTGGCCATCGCTATTGTTTGCGAAATAACTGCCACTGCGATGCTGAAGGCAACTGATTCGTTTACTCGAATTGGTCCCAGTGTTGTTGTGGTTGCATGTGTCTGTGCGTCACTCTATTTCTTCTCGCTTTGCGTGCAATCGCTAAACGTGGCGGTGGTGTACGCGATTTGGTCCGGTGTGGGGGTCACTGCGGTCACTGTCCTCGGCTGGAAGTTCTATGGCCAACGCCTCGATCTACCAGCATTCGTAGGTATTTCCTTGATCGTTATCGGCGTCGTCGTCATCAACCTCTACTCACAGACCATCAACATTCCTTAACGGGAAAATGCATGGAATTCCGGACAAGCATAGCTGGAAACGCCCACGAGGGCGTTTCCATTTGTGCTAAGTTCTTGTCCTTTGCTATGCCGGCTGGTCGTTCGTAACGCAATGGACGGCACCACCGTTGAACCATAGTTCGCGAGTGTCCGTCAGTTTGATGTCTCGGCCAGGGAAAAGTTGTTGCAGTTGGCGTCGAGCGTTATTGTCAAATTCTGCATTGCCGTAGCTGGAGGCAATGACAACGCCATTTGCAACCAAGTAGTTGGTGTAGTTGGCCGGTAGCCATTCGCCACGGTAGCGGACGTAACCGGGAATATCCAGCCGAACAACGTTGAACCCAGCGGCCTGAATTTTTCGCGCCGCGTCTTCAAACAACGCTGCATCAGGATCTTGCTGGTCCAGGTAACGGCCCACGACAACCGTGTTTTCATTCACGAATCGAGCGATACCGTCGACATGGCCATCTGTCAGGTCGGAATCAGAGCTTCCTTCCAGCCAGACCACTTTGGAGACTCCAAACTTTTCGCGAAGTACGTTTTCCAATTGGCCGCGAGTCATGTTGGGGTTGCGGTCATGGAGCACGGTCCATGATGTAATGACCGTGTCCTTGCCGTTGAATTCAAGCGTACCTTTTTCGAGTACCACATCAACTTTTTCGCAAGTCACACCCTCAATAGACGCCACTTGACAGGGAACTGCGTCGTCGCGTCGCGAAGGCCCGCCATCGCCGCCCCACCCGTCAAAACCCCAATCTTGAGCAACGAACTCCTGCTTTCCGCTTGCGTCCGTCTTCTCGACCCAAATGGCACCGTTGTCCCGCATCCAGCTCCAATCGTATGGCATTATGTGAAACTGAATATTCTGTAGCGGTACGGCTCGTGACTGCAGGAACTGTTGAGCACCACGCAGTTCTGAGTTGTTCGCGACAACCAGGTTTACCTGTTCGTAGGCCTGCAGCGTTCGAATGATGCCAGCAAAGTTGTCTCGGTACGAAACTTCTTCACCCTTCGGCCACTGCATCCAAGTGGAATCATGTCGCTCCCATTCGGCAGGCACGCGACCGCGCGTTTGATTGACTGGATTCGGATTGACTGGATTCGGATTGACTGGATTCGGATTGACTGGATTCGGATTGACTGGATTCGGATTGACTGGATTCGGATTGACTGGATTCGGATTGACTGGATTCGCTGGCGAGTCGGGGCGGTCCACCAGTTCGTTCCAGCCACTGCCACCGTTCAGCAAGTCGTTACCGCGTCCGCCTTCGAGGTAGTCGTCGCCGTTTCCGCCGTAGATGAAATCGTTGCCGTCATTCCCCAGCAGTTCGTCGTGTCCGGCGCCGCCAAAAATCCGATCGACACCTGATCCGCCCAGGATGACATCATCTCCATTCTGACCGTAGATGGTCGTCGGAGTGCGAATGGCTCCTGCTGATTCGTCAATCTCGATAAAGTCGTGACCTCGCAGTCCTTGAATACGGATGTGACGTACATTGCTGGCGTGTTCTTCGCCGACAATGCGGCCATTGACTTCGACCAGTAATACGCTGGGATCATGTTCGTCGCGAGCAACATAGATTTCGTCGCTGGCATTCGTTCCTACGATGGACCATACTCCACTGCTGGATAGTGTCGCCGTCATCAACTGCCGAGACTCCAGCGTTTCTACGGAAAGAGACTTCGATTGGCCATTGGATTTGCGGAGTGTCATGGGACGCCCTTTCATTCTGATGATGGTTAGCTCAAACAACGCTAACGCAATACTAGAATGAATCGTCCGACGAGGCGTTTCCGATCGTGCGTTCGGCGTTTCCATTTGTGCCAAGTCTGAATCGCCTGCTGGCGCAGAGAACTTGGAAGTTCGCAGAGAACGTTTAGATAGGCACGACGGGCAGCCAAATCGCCAGCTTCCATTGTCCCCTTGGGTCGTCACTTCCGTCTGTGTGATACCGTTCAAATCGAGGACGATCGTCGGGCTGAAAACCGCTTGAGGGCAACCAGGCTCGCATCAATTCCGTCCAAGGCCGATCAAAATCATGTTCGGTGATTTCGGATTCGTAGACTGCGTACTTACCGGCCGGGATGGTTTGCCAATTGATGCCGCCATCTAGGCGTGCATCTTGGTTGACGTGCAAACAGGCGTCAAAGCGACACTTGTCTTCTGCTGTGACATCCGCGTCATCCCATGGAATCCCTAGATAGCGTTCAAAGACGTCTAGGCCGCGCGGTTTCGCCCAGCGTACGACTTCTTGAAACGCCATATTCACTTCGGGGTCATCATATGAACCGAACACGCGACGATAAACAACGCGAAATGGTTCGATCTGTTCAATGCGAACGTTCAGCTGCAAGTTGGAATCGAACAATACCAACTCGGTCGAATCAGAGCTGATGGCACCAAAATGATGTTCGCGATATTCGCTGGCGGAAACGCCAAAATGCTTCTTAAATACCTTGGCGAAATTTTGAGAGCTGGAAAAACCTAGGTCAAATGCCAGTGTCGTGATGTCGTCGTGCGGGCGAAAACGCAGGCGTCGTGCTGCGGTTTCCAGGCGAATGCGACGCGTAAACTCGGCAACGGATTCGCCTGTCAATGCCTTGAACAACCGTTGAAAATGAAACTTGGAAAACGGTGCTGCTTTTGCAATTTCGGCAACAGAAGGATTGGATGCCAGGTTCTGATTGATAAAGTCAATCGCTCGACAAATGCGTCGATGGTATTCTTGAGTATTGTCTTGGGGCATCCCACAAACCTATCGCTTGAACTTCTCTTGGCCCATGAACTGGCACCGTTTGCGATTAGTTTAAGCGAATCACTGTTTTGAAACGAGTATCCCGTCTAGCGTTGGACAAGCTCGCTTGAATCAGTGACGCGATTCCGTAAGAAACGACTAGGCAACGTTGGTCCGACAATGCAAACTCAATGCGACTCTATTCTGCCTGCGTGTCCTCTGTTCGGAATAGCACTTTGTTGGCCGTTGGGAAAAACTGCTGGGAAAAATTCAATGCGGGATTTGATTCCACGTCACCCGACAGTCCATCCAAATCGGTAATCAGGTAGATCTTGTACAACGCCGGCATGCCAGCAAAGTCGGTTTTGGCTTGCGTCGGCCCCACCCAATTTCCGTCATGCGCAAACGTCCAAAAGATACGCAAATGGTGCGAACGCAATGGATCTTCTTTGCGAAATACAGCGGTCAGGAACTCCGGAACGGTTGGCTGATTGTTAACATCCGTTGCGTCGGTCACTTGTTTTGCTTGATAACGCTGAGGGTCATCCATTAATTGGTAGCCGGCACCAACGTAACACCAATCCGGAGTGTGAATGGTGACGTGGCGAGCCAACCCGCACACAACGTAACAATTCACCGTTTGGCCGTCCTGGTTGGTGAAAGTCACGGACCAGCATTTTTCGCAGTTGGATGCTTTGAATTCCTCTTCGGCTCGTTCATCAGGCTCTTGTCGCACGCCTTGCCAGTCGCCGTATTGCATCGGTAGTTCGTCCAAACGAGCGGCAAATTGCTGTAGTCGTTCGGAACGAATTCTTCCCCAGCGTTCCGAGTAATTCCCTTCTAGATAGGTCCCTACTCCCAATACAACTAACACCAGTGCCAGTGGCAAGTATTTCATCTTGGTTTCCTTGTCGTTCGCCAACGAACGTATTGTGGCCTTCACGAATGTCGCCACGCTGTTGTCAGCGTGGCGACGAATTCTAACGTATTTATGTTTAGGTCGGCGTCCGGTTTGAATATCAAACGGGACGCGTGTTTTCCGCGACAGGGATCCGGCTTAAACCGCTTGTTCAAGTCGAGGCCCGTTGTTTTTGGCAATCGGAGCCGCTGGGACTTCGCTTTGACGAACGTCCGATTCCACGCCGTTGACAACGCATCCAGCCAAAGTGATACCAACGGATCGGAGCCGTTCGCACGCATCTACTACCTTGGGCAATCGGCTGACATCGCGTCGAACCGCTACCACGGCCGCATCGGCATGTTGTCCCAGCAACATGGCATCAGGGCAAGTCAGTACGGGCCCGGAGTCAACAACGACGGCGTCAAACCGCGAAGTAAATTCTTCAAACAACGTTTCCATCATGGGTGAACTGAGCATTTGGTCCGTATTGATGTCTCGCAAACCGGCGGGCAGGACCCACAAGTTCTCGGCGGGACTGGTTTGCACGGCGTCTTCCAATGCCACTTCGCCTCGCAGCAGTTCGCACAATCCTTGTTCGCCCGAGATGCCCAGCACAATGTGTTGCTGCGGATTCTGAATGTCACCGTCAATCAACAGTGTCTTTTTGCCAGATCGAGCCAAACTGACGGCCAACTGACTGGCAACAGTGGTCTTGCCTTCTTGTCCCAAGGCACTGGTAACCAATACTACTTCAATTTCCTGATGAGTAGCATTCGAATAGAGTAAGGCGGTTCGCACCGAATCGATGGAACGCGTGAGAGCTTTTTCTGTCATCTTGGTGCGTCGACCACTCAGATTGGGCAGCGAACCGATGACGCGGACGTCCGAATTGGCAATCATGTCCTTGGTCGAATTGAGTCGTTTACCCAAGAAGTCCCACAGTGCTGCCAAGACCATGGTGCCAGTCAAAGCAAACACCCAAGCACCGGCAACTTGAACCACTTTCATCAACCAAGAACCTTCATTAGGAATCACGGCCGGTTGCAACAGATCAACATCATTGTCTCGACCCACTTCCAGTTCCAATCGCCAATCTCTTGGCTCAAGCCATTCAGTTCTTCTCGCATGGCAACCAATTCGGCGGACTTCACCTCTAAATCGCCAGTGACTTCACCTCGCTGATTGATGGCATTCGACAACTTTTCGTATTCTTGCCGTTTCGCAGCAAGCCGACTGGCAGATTCGCGGTATCTCTGATCAAACAGCTGCAATTCGTTTTGCAGGCGACGAGCGTCCCCGCCATTGACCAACTTGAGTCGTTCAATAATCTCTTTCTTCTTTTCGTTCTTGATCTGTTCCATCTGGCCTTGGATCTGGGCAATCTGGCCTTGTGCTCCTCCCATGCCTAAGGCACCCGAAGAACCTCGCATCCGGCTCTTTAGTTCCAACAACTGCTGACGCAAGTTGAAGTATTCCGGCACGGCTTGCGTTAAAGCATCTTCCACTTCAAAATCCTCGGGCTTAAACCGCTTGCTTTGCGATAGCTCCGTCCGCTTCATGTTGTAGGCACTGTAGATTTCATACGTTTCGTTTTCCAGATTCGTGAGGTCGCGTTTCATCGCATTCAAGCGATCCATTTCCATTTCCAATTGAACTTTGCCCATATCTGTGGCAATTGACCCCAATGCCTTGGACAACTCGTTCACTTCGGTGTGCTTCTTGTGAATGCTGTTCTTAAGCTCGCGTTCCTTTTCCTTCAGTGTATGCAAGTCCGTAGTCAGCTTGGCTCGATCCTTGTAAACCACCTGTTCCAAGTAGGCGTCTGTTACTGCCTGCAACAACTCTTTAACGTCTTCCTTGTCTTCATCCTTGAATGTCACAAATACGATTTCCTGGCCTTCCGGCGAATTCACTCGGATCTTGCTGGCCACCCAACCTTCCGGTTCTTCGCGTTCACTGCCCCAGCTATCAAATCGCACTAAGGGAAGCTGAGCGATTCCGGGACGCGACAAAGCCGCAGTGATCACAAAGTTACTTTTGATCAATTCTACTTGCGTCTTCTTCTTGATTTCATAATCCATCGGATGCGACGCTCGACCAGCTCCCTTAGGGTTGTACAGTCGGTCTTTATCTCGACGAACCTGCAGAATCACCTGTGCTTCATACTTGACTGGCACCACAAACCACAAAATGGCGGCCAAAATGGACGCGACCAGAAGGCCCAGACCCAATCCAACCAACCAAGTTCGCCTGAGCGAATGCAGGAAAGACCAGATGTCAAACGCATCCTTCTTTTCGTCATTCATCCATGGCATGGGTGGCGGAGCAACGGGGCGAGCAGCCGTTGCGGTTGGCACGGCAGGCAGCTGGTTGGGTAACGGTGGAGTAATAGGACTGTTCGTGGACATAAGACGAGGGTACTCCAAATTGGCAGGTTGCGGTATTGTCCAGAAAGTACGAAACGAGACGAGTTGATTTAGTGGGCCGATCCAAATCCAATCGGCGACAAGGTTTGATCATTGTCCGAATCGTCAATGATCAAGTTCTCCAGTATTTTCATCTCCAGGAACAACAGTCCCAGAGCGAAGGGCATCATGACAAAGCCGGCGGTGTTGTGATAAAAGGCGCTCAATACGTCGCCGGTGCCACCAAAATTCATCAGCAATGCAGTGATGGTGATTCGCGCGACGTTGGCTAGGATCGCAATGATCAGCGAACTGGGAAACACAATGGCAATTCGTTCCCAAAGCGGACGGTGATTGCTGATCATGGCAATGGCCACGCATAACGCAATGAACAACGTCAACATCTTCAGGCCGCTGCATTGTTCGGCCACGTTCACAGGTGCTAAATCTAGTTCGATTCGATTTCCGTCTCGGTAAGCATCCACGCCAAATGTCTGGAGCAAGTAAACGCTGGCCATGGTGGCCATCGTTTGCATGGGTCGCATGATGTTGTTCACCATATAACCCGGCCAAGGAAACATGAACGTTAAAAACGCAATTGGCGGAGCCGACCAGCGGAACGCTCGGAAACCACCGACCAAGATAAACACACCCAACAGGCAGGTCACGAAAGATAAGCGATCTAACGTGAACAGCACCGAACGACTGGCCAGGACTCGAGCGAACGTGCTGGCAATGATGATCCCACCACCGATCATCCGTTCATTGAATTCGGGTTCTACCCAATCTTGACGACGAAGATACAGCAGACCCAAGCCCAATAGCGGAATCATGTAGCCATGGCTGTAGGTCCCCGACCACGATTCGACCACGGCTAGTAACATGTTCCCGTAACACAACACCACAATCGCCGACAGCACGCCGGCAATGATCCAGAACTGCGTTTGGTTTGAATCCGAGTTGGTGGAAAGCTGATCCGGTTGATTCACTGTAGATTCCTCTTGAAACACTTTTTCAACGTTGGGCCAAAATGCAGAACTTATGCCAATTGCTGGTTTACGTAAATTAGGCTGGAAAACAACAACTTAAACATAATTGTGACGAATTTTTGCGTCAAACAAAACAAACGCTATTGAAAAAAAACAACGCCAAGTTGCATCGGACCACAGTTACAGCCCCTATGGTTACTACAGCCGAAGCGTCTCGAACCAATCGGGGAGCAACCGCAAAAACTGCTACGACCCGATTTCTGCCGAAGTTCGCCGAATAAAACAAAGAACTTTTCCTTAATCTTTTGCACCGTCAGGACTACCGGAAATTTCCGATCCTAGAAGCCCTGGATGCCGATCGGCAAGTGGCTGGCGGAAAGCGTACTTCGGGACCTGCGCCGTCGGGATTGTGTGCGGCGACGGCTCCGAGCGTTTGACAATGGATTGCAATCGTCTGAAACTTCGGCTACCAAAGTGTCTTAATAGCTTGATGACTTGAGCGCAAAATCACGTTTTGCCCTAAAGGAAACAAATGCTCGGCAGAACCATCTTGACCATCGTTTTGTTGTCTTCCGCGTGGACGTGCGAATTCGTCTTGGCGGAAACTTCGTCCGTGACTTCTTGGCCTGCTTTGCGAGGTCCCGATGCGACCGGCGTGGCGGCCGATCATCCACGGCTGCCGAATCAGTGGTCCGCCGAATCGAACGTGGCGTGGAAGACCGATGTAGATGGACGAGGTTGGTCGTCGCCCATTGTCTGGCAGGACCAAGTCTTTCTAACCACGGCCATCAACAGCGGCGAAGCGGAAGCACCTAAGAAGGGCTTGTACTTTGGCGGCGATCGCAATGAACCTCCTCAATCAGAACACATTTGGAAGCTAATCTGCCTGGATTTACAAACAGGCGAACTGCGTTGGCAGCGAATTCTGCATCAAGGAATTCCTGCCACGCCTATGCACATCAAGAATTCCTACGCATCGGAAACGCCCGTCACCGACGGACAGCACGTCTTTGCCTATATGGGAAACGTGGGTTTGTACTGTTATTCACTAGAAGGAGAATTGGTCTGGAAAAAGACCATGCCACCGAAACCCATCAGCCATGATTGGGGCACCGCTGCATCGCCCGTACTACATGAAAATCGATTGTATGTGGTCAGCGATACGGAAGAAGATTCAACGCTGACCGCCTACGACACCCAGACCGGCAATCAGGTTTGGCAAGTACTCCGAGACGAAGGAAGCAACTGGGCGACGCCCTATGTTTGGCAGAATTCGCTGCGCACAGAAATCGTCACACCTGGTTCGGATCGAATTCGATCGTATGACTTGGACGGCAATCTGCTGTACGAACTCGGCGGTGCTTCGTCCATCACCATCGCCACGCCGTACAGCCAATTCGGTTTGTTGTACGTTACCAGCGGCTACGTGTTGGACAAGAAAAAGCCGATCTTTGCCATTCGCCCCGGTGGATCGGGTGACATTTCCTTGTCCGCCGAAGAAACGTCCAACGCGTCCATCGCTTGGTGCCAGCCCAAGGCTGCACCTTACAATCCTACCACCATCGTCTACGGTGACTATTTGTATTGTCTGTACGACCAAGGTTTTCTGGCCTGCTACAACGCCAAAACGGGTGAAGAAGTTTATTCGAAACAGCGGCTGCCCAACGGCCGAGCGTTCACCAGTTCGCCCTGGGCTTATGACGGAAAAATTTTTTGTGTGAACGAAGATGGCGTGACGTTTGTCATTCAAGCTGGTCCCGAATTCCAGTTGCTGCATACCAATGCCTTGGCCGAAGACGACATGTGCATGGCCACTCCGGCCATCGCCGACGGCAAACTTCTAATTCGCTCCGCAGAACGGATTTATTGTCTCACTCAACAGCCGTAATGCCAAATCACGGCGATCCCCAGACGTCGTCCATTGATCATTTGACGGTAGTGGATGAGGTGACGAATCCTCTTCCTGCTACAGCGGCTCGTCACCTCGGCCACTACCGGGAAAAGTAGTTTTCTTGGGACTCGTCACTCTGGTTCACTACCTCGACAGGCCGAATTACCTTGGCTGACTTGCGTCGGCAAAGCGAGGTTGTTGTGGCATGGATTGCGTTTCGACGCCCGGGACCACTCGACCTGCAATCCGAATTTGACCATCTTCGATTTCAATCACTTCGATGACCACGTCGGAACGAACATCGTCCAAATTCGTCGGCAGTTTTACCAGCGCCACGGGCGAATCTTCTTGTTGCGTCCACAGGACGGACAAGTTGGCCTCTTCGGCTCGAGCTGTAATCTGATCGAAGAAGCGTTTCAGTGGGACGGGCAACGCGCCGGCTCGCGCCTTCACAATGCGAATCGCAAATTCGTTGGTCGTGTCGGTGAGGAACGAATCCAGTTCTAACGAAAAGACCGTACTGAATTTGGGCGAAGTATATCGACACGCGACTTTGGCCAAACCGTCTTCAATAGCGACACGAGGTTCGCTGACGCCGGTCGGCAACAATTGGGGAAACTTCTGTTCCAAATCGGCGGCCAACCACGCGTTGATTTGTTCGCTGGTGAAAATGACTTCCCAAGTTTCTTGTGTTTGGATTTCGGACTGCAAGTCTAAGACTTCTTGTTCCAATTGGTCCGCTGCCTCGGCCAATTCCTCGGCTGGCATCTGCTGAGTCAAAGCCTGTTCATAGAATTCAGGAACTCGTCTTGATGCCGTCCACAAGACCGCACTCGCCACCGCCAACAGCAAAATCACAAACGCGATGCCTTGGGCGGCAATGATCAGGGATCGAGACATACGACAAACTCCCGGATGATTAGCGCAAGGGACGGCGCCGGTTTTTCCCTCACTTACGTCTGGCACTTACCAAAAACGCAACGTCAAAAGCACGCTTTGTCCATGCTGGCGCGGTCCAACTTAATTCTACGCCGAAAACGCGAATTCGCCCAAGATGAATTGGCCTATCAAACGCGTGTCCCGCCTAGTCGAGCCGTTTTGCGTTCGAACCAGACAGTTGGCCATAGCGTCATTCGCAGGAGAAACTAGGGCACTTCCTGGACAGCCGACGCCGGTAACCAAGCCGTTTGTTGATCGGCAACTTCGATGCGAACCCAGTTGTCTCGCCGTTCCAAAATCGCAACCTCAGTGCCGCTGGGTAGCGTTTCTGCAAACCGTGCGGTTGAGGTGAGACTGTCTGCGGAACGAGCGACCGATTCGCGAATCATTACCACACCTTCCGGACGCGATGCGGGCCAATGCACGGCCCAACCGGAAACAAACAGCACGATCCACACAATGGCCGGGACAATAGCCAACATGCGGAGCAGCGGTTGTGACCAACGAAACGAGGCGGCCACCAACAACGCCGTTACCAAGAACATCAGCGCGCTGATCAGTTGTAACGTGGCGGGCGAAAAGCTGTACTGCCAAAACAAGATGGTACGCAACAACTGGTTGGATGGCTCGTATTGCAGCCATTTGGGCATTAATGATCGAACGTAATTCAAGTTCGCTTGGGCTTGTTGATGAGCAGGTTCCAAAGACAAGGCGTGTCGATACGCCACCACCGCTTGACCGAAGTCTTCCGCTTGCAACGCGGCATTTCCCAAGTTGACCCACAAGGCCGGCGATCGATCCACCTCGGCCGTCGCTTGTTGAAAGAGCGATTCGGCAATCTGAAACTGTTGCAAGCGAACCGATCGATCTTGCGAATCCATGCCTGCTTGATACGCGTCAACCGCTCGTTGAATTAATGCGTCCGCAGGCGCGGTGCTTGCCGCATCGCTGACAGTTCCCAGCAACACGGCTATCAACAGAGCGAAAAGCCAGCGCCAAAGCGCGTCTGTGCCGTGGCGAATGGGCCTGCAATGATTTTGTCTG
The DNA here is from genome assembly GCA_041399205.1 of Pirellulaceae bacterium. Classification (GTDB taxonomy): domain Bacteria; phylum Planctomycetota; class Planctomycetia; order Pirellulales; family Pirellulaceae; genus JAGQOZ01. The sequence continues at coordinate 103,309 of JAWKTK010000029.1, forward strand.
ATCATGAGTGTTTCTTCTGAGTTTGATTCACAAAATCGATCACTCGTGCAGCCAACTTTGTCTCTAGTGGTCCGCTGGTAGAACGCGGGTCGTAGGCAATGTCGTCCAGGCGGCGCATCAATTCGGACAATTCGCTTCGATCCGTCTCCAACACATCGGGTTGCATGCTTCGCAAAACATGGGCCATTTCTTTGGCGGCCGTTTGCGCGGACTTGCTGGTCGCCGCTTCGATCTGCCGCTTCACATGTTTGAATCGTTCGCGACGTTCATGCACGTCGGTAGGGATCTGACGCCGTCGCTGATCCAGTACGGTAAATGCCAACGCGGCTAAGCCACTCAAATAACAAGCGCCCGTAGCCATGCGCGCGCCAACATGTGGGAAGAACCGCTTAACAGTCGCTTGGTATTCAACACAATGGCAAGGTCCGCGCCTTGGGTTGCACCTTGCGAGCTATTTCGTTCAGGCGAAACTTCCGCCGGCTGCTGGCTTGACGTAGTGTCGATTGGCTGCGACGAAACGACGTCGCTGGAGGAAATTACTTGTGCTTCACGGACGGTTAACGAAGTTGGTTCGGATCGAGTAGTCAGGTAGCGTTCTTGTTGCGGATCGAACCAGGAATACGCGATAGGCGGAATTTGGTCGACCGTCGCATCTTCGACTCGAATCGTCACTTCAAACTCTTTTTGATTGCCCGTTACTTTACCAGGCACGCCATCCGCAGGAAGCCGAAAGCGATTTGGATCCAAACCGTCGTCTGCGGACAACGGAGGCAAACTCGCTTCATTCAAATTACCGTCGCCCTGCAGCGTCACTTTCAGCTTGATGGGATCGCCTTGCCGCACGATCGTGCTGCCTTGGACGTCCACATTTAATCGAAAACCGGTCCCGACGGCTCCGGCAAAACTAGCGGGTTGGCCCTGCGCCGGTAGGGCTTTGATGCGGATTCTTAGTGGTTGGCCCGAAGCCTGCATGGGCGCGGTCTTGGCGGGAATTAGCCCGTCAAAGAAGTCTCGTTTCCAGCCGGTCACTTTTTGGATGTTGGCCGAAACGGGCTGTAGATTGTATTCGCCCGGTTGGTCTGCAATCAGCGTGCGGCGAACCGTGGCCATGACATATTCTTTGCCGCCGATCGTTTCCTTTGTGACCGTGTAGGGCAGGCGTACTTCGCCATCGGCCGTCATGAACGTCAGTGTTTGTTGGTTTCGCGCGGCGGGTTGATCTTGCCAAGTGAACTGATTGAACAATTCGCCTCGAATCGTCAATTCACTGACCGAACGCACGTCGTCTGCATAACCCCATTGAATCTCCACCGGAACTCGCTGGCCCACGTAGAAAGTCTGATCGGGAATGTTGACGCGAACCAACATGTCGTCATCTTGGTCCACCTCTTGAAACTGATAGGTGACCGATTCGGTCTGAATGGTGGTACCGCCCTGTTTGACTTCAAACGGACCAATTTCGAATTTGCCAACTTGCGACGCGACGACTTCGTACCGAAAGACAAACGTCACTTCTTTGCTGCGCCGCACTGAACCATTGATAATGGTCACACTAGAAGAAATTCGCGGACTCACCGATCGCAGGCGAACCGTAACGCCGTCCGGAACGTCCGACAACAATTCGCTAGATGGCTGCGGATCTTCTTCAAAGTCCTTGGCCGTCAGTTGCAGGATGACGCCTTGGCCTACAAAATACGGGCCTCGTTCCGTGGCCACTTCTACATCTTGAGAATGGGCGACGTGCGCGCTGCACAGGATCAGCGTCGCGACCAGTGTTGCCAGCACGGTGGAGTCGTACCAACGCAATGCTTTCATGATTCTGGGTGATGGCAGATACGGTATCACAAAATACGTTCCTTGTATCACTACGTTGAATCGCGGTTCCGGTTCGGTTGCGAATGCGAATGCGAGCTGTGTGCCGACTGCCAAAACAGAAACGCTTTGTACTGCACGAATCAGTACAAAGCGTGTGGTTGGTCAAGTGACTGTGCGTCGCGGCCATGGCATCGCTGGCGGCAGGCCGCATTGCCTTGTCCACGACCTGTTCTCGTTGGCAGGTATCATTCGGCTACGATGTACTTGTAGGCGCGATGGTACGAACCGTGTAACCAAGCGAAGTTCGCCTATCTGGAAGTTCGCCTATCTGGAAGTTCGCCTATCTGGAAGTTCGCCTATCTGGGTGCCACTGTGCAAACGATTCGTCGGCCTTGTTGGGAAGGTGGAATTTCTACCTTGCCAATTTCCTGCAGTCCTTCAATGACCTTGGCAATCACGCGGTGGCCTTCTTCCACATGCACGATTTCTCGGCCACGAAACACTACGGAAACCTGTACCTTATCTTTGGCTTTCAAGAACGAAGCCGCCTGCTTGACCTTAAAGTCAATGTCATGCTGCCCCGTTTTGGGACGCAAGCGAATTTCCTTCGTCTTGGTATGGTGGGTCTTGCCACCGCCTTGCTTTTTGTTTTGCTGATACTTGAACTTGCCGTAGTCCATGATGCGGCAAACAGGAGGCTTTTCGTTCGGAGCAACCTCGACTAAGTCCAAGCCTGCATCATTGGCCTGACGTAACGCGTCGTCGGTGGAGATAATGCCTAGCTGTTCGCCGTCATGGGAAACAACACGGATAGGAGAGACTCGGATCTGTTCATTGATCCTCACGTTCTTGCGATCGATTTTAAAACCCTTTCAAAAAGACCGGTTTGACATTTGCGAAACGAAAAATCACCGTTTCTACCCAGTAGGAGTATCCGTTATGAATTACCCCAGCGTCAACTAGTTTATCAGGCCTTTTCCGCGCGAAAAACAGCGTTTTTGCCACCAAAATCCCCCTTCCGTTCCCTTTGGCCGCCAAAGGCCGCCGCGCCGGGGTCGAAAGTCGACCGGAAAGCGCCCCTTTCCCGTCCGACGCGTTTGGGGTCATGCTAGCAGCGTTCGACTAATATTCGTTGGCCGCGCCGCGTTCCCCGAGACCGGCGGAACCACTGTACGTCTGCCGAACGCGACGTTCTCGCACTTCTTCGGCAAACTTGGCAATGGCGTCGGCAATCGGCATGGCGCCTAAATCTCCGTCAATGCGGTCGCGAACCGAAACGGTCCCTTGTTCGGCATCGCGAGGCCCCACAATCAACATATAGGGAATCAATTCCAGCTGGCCATCTCGAATCTTGGCGCCAAGCTTTTCTGCGCGAAAATCACCTTCGGCCCGAAAGCCCGCTTCTCGCAACTGCTGCAACACCGCGCGACCGTACTCTTCGGACTTTTCGCTGACCGTCAACAAGCGAACTTGTTCGGGTGCCAACCACAATGGAAAGGCACCGGCAAAGTGTTCAATCAAGACACCAATGAAGCGTTCCATCGAACCCAACGGAGCTCGATGAATCATCACTGGCCGATGCGTCTGATTGTCCGCGCCAATGTACTCCAAATCAAAACGCTTTTCGCTGGGCAGATTGTAATCCAGCTGCACCGTTCCCAATTGCCATTCGCGACCAATGCAATCATTGATCACAAAGTCGGCTTTGGGGCCGTAGAACGCCGCTTCACCCGGTTCGGGCGTCGCTTCGATGCCTAAACTTTCACACACTTCTACCAATGCGTCTTGTGCTTGTTGCCAAACGTCTTCACCGCCAACATATTTGTCGCTGCTGGGATCTCGGAATCCCAAACGGACTCGGTAGTGGTTCAACCCCAGCGACTTCAAGACGAACTGAGTCATTTCAATGCAGCCACGAAATTCGTCGGCTACTTGTTCGTTTGTACAAAAGATATGTGCGTCGTCCTGAGTGAAGCCTCGCACACGAGTCATCCCGGAAAGTTCGCCTGATTTTTCGTAGCGATAGACGGTACCGAATTCCGCCAGTCGTAACGGGAGTTCGCGATAGCTGCGCGGCCGCGACTTATAAATCATGATATGATGAGGACAATTCATCGGCTTTAAGATGTATTTTTCGTCCTCTTCCATCACGATAGGCGTGAACATACTGTCCGAATAATACGGATAATGTCCGGAAGTTTCGTACAGTTCCACTCGACCCACATTCGGCGTATAAACCGCTTGGTACCCGCGTTTAGACAATTCGTCTCGGACAAAATTTTCCAGCAGCGTCCGCACCATGGCGCCTTTGGGCAGCCACATCACCAGTCCCGAACCGACCAACGGATTGATAGTGAACAGATCTAACTGTTTGCCCAACACACGATGGTCACGTCGTTTGGCTTCTTCGATTCTGGCCAAATGTTCTTCCAGCGATTGTTTGTCAAAGAACGCCGTTCCGTAGACTCGCTGCAATTGCTTTCGATTCGAATCGCCCTTCCAATAAGCGCCTGCTACAGACAACAACTTGAAGGCGCCAATCGCTTTGGGGCTAGGCACGTGAGGGCCTCGGCATAGATCTACGAATTCGCCTTGCTGATAGAACGAAACGGTGGAATGTTCCGCCAAACCTTCTTCGATATGTTCCACTTTGAAGTCTTGGCCCAAATCGCGAACCACTTGCAACGCTTCTTCTCGGCCGCGTTCGATCCGTTCGAATGGTTCGTCCTGAGCAATGATCTTTTGCATTTCCGCTTCAATGGCCGGAAAATCTTCGTCGGTCAACGAATGCTCCAGATCAAAATCGTAGTAGAAGCCGCCGTCAATCGTAGGGCCAAACGCCAACTGAACTCCGTCAAACAACCGCATGATGGCTCGAGCCATCACGTGAGCACAACTATGTCTCAGCACGCCCAGCGCATCAGCATCTTTCTTGGTCAAAATCTTCAGGTGGACTTCTTGGTTGTCCGCCAAGTCATAGTCTAGGCCAACGACTGTTCCGTCAACTTTCCCGGCCAACGCCGCCTTGGCCAGTCCAGGACCAATGTCTGTTGCCACATCCAATACCTTGACCGAATTTTCAAACGACTTTTCCGAACCATCGGGCAGCTTTACTTTTAACATGATCCAATTCTTCATTGGTTAAAGAATGATGCCGTCGCGAACGCCGATACAAAGGACGATCAAAAAAACAACGACACCGCTAGCGAGTCGCACGAGTATAAGAAAGACGAGCGATCATCGAAACCGAAGGTTCGTCATTCGTCTTCCCTGGCGGCCTTTGATTGATACTATCGGCACAACAGGCATCGATCCCCAAGTTCGCTCGCACCGAACACAAGAAAAAAACTGAAATTTTGCCGCGAATCGACCGATAGCCAAGCAAGTCACGTCGGACTATAATCTGGCACTTGGCACAAAATGGGCGATTGGCTCAGTTGGTTAGAGCGCTTGCTTGACATGCAAGAGGTCACTGGTTCGAATCCAGTATCGCCCACTCTCTGTCTTTTGCTGCACACTTCTATTGCAGCGTTTTCCCTTGTTTTCCAGGCTTTCCGCCAATTCTGCTGAATCTCTGTGCGAGTCCGTGCGAACGCTTGCGAAGGAATTCGTTCGACCTATCCTTTCCAAGGCTCGGCAAAGATTTTGCCAGAGAATCCAGGGAAATTGGGTTGATTTGTTGCGAAAGTTGTCAAGATTCGCTTCGTGCAGCGCGAATAGCACGTCAATCTCTGTCCCGCGAATTCAATTCAGGTGAAGAATTTTTCATGAATCAACA
>JAWKTK010000030.1:0-107490 GCA_041399205.1 Pirellulaceae bacterium
TCGCCATCGCCGTCCCAATCGACCAAGTGCGGCGCGCTATGGTACGAAGGCGACGCAATGGGCAACTTTTCAGGTTGGCCCAAAGCCGGCTGCTTGTCTGAACCGTTGTTGGTGTACAAATAAAAGCTATTGCCGAAGCAACCGGTCACCAGATCTAAGTCACCATCGTTGTCGTAATCGACCGCGTGCTGTTGCGTACAGATGGTTTCAATCTGGTTGTCCGCGCCGCCATTGGCGTCTTCGCCTTTTTCAATGGTCGTGTTCAGCAAAGGCTGGCCTTCTGCATTGGTGAGCGGTTCGGCCGAGTTGAATTTCAGACGATCGATTCCTCGTAGAATTTGGATATGTCCGCCGTCTGCATTTTCCGTCCAGTAACAACCAGACAGAATATCCAAGTGCCCGTCTTGGTCCCAGTCCACAAACTGTGGAGTTGAACTGGTGCATCACCACACGCCGGGGACTTCCAAACGTTCATCGCCTGATGAAAGCCAATCGCCGGATTCAAAGCGAGGTGATTCTCCGTTGTCCGCAGCGTTTTTGAAAAACTGCATATTGCCTGACCGAAATTGCCCCACCACCAAATCGGCCTTGCCATCTCCGTCTACATCCGCCATCGTGGGACAGGCATAACCTGGACTTTCCACCGTGATCCAATTGTCGCCGGCTTTCAAGCGAACCGGCTCTTCAAACGGCGAATCATCCGCATGCAATACCGTGCAGCCCACCAGCAGAACAAGCCACGCTGTGATATTCAGCTTCATTCTAGACTCCAAAAGAAAGTGTTAGAAACGTTCGTCCCGCGACAGAACGAAACAAGCCGCCATTCTACCAATGGGCGTCTTGTACTGGCAAATGAACTTTGCCCGGGTATGTTACACCCTGCGGATTCGAGCTCGGAAACACCGAAAATCATGCTATTTCCGTAGATTCCAGCGGATATAGCTGCGCAGCCCATCGTCTTCAAATTGCATGTTCAGGTGCATCGATTCGATATGCTGCAACATGCCGAACGGACGATTGGGATCGAATTCGGGCTGGCGTTGTCGTCGAGGGTTACCGTATTCGGCGCTGCTAAGCTGTTGTTCTCGCCAAATCCACTGATCCGTATCCAGCTTGTTCGGTTCGAACCCAAACAATGCAAAGTGCGAATGCAACGCTTGATCCACGTCGGCTTCCAATAGCATCATCGGATACAGTCGCCCCAATGACGCCATCACCGACTTGCGATTGGCATCGGTCGCTGCAGCAAACAGTCCCGGCAATTGCTTTTGGCAAGCGATCGGATTGGCTTGCAGCATCGCTCCATTCAATTCCACCGGCAGGGTGCTGACTACTTGGTCACCACTGGTCCATGGAATATTCCGCACCACCATGTAGTTACCAATCACCTCCACGCCATAGCGCAGCTTGACCGCGCCGAACAAATCTAACGTCCAAACCCATCTGTCTTGATCACCCACTTGATGGAATGACACAGCAAAATCGCGATCTTGGCGACGAAGCAACAGACCGCTGGTGGCTGCTTGTCGAAAGAATTGCCGAGTCCGTTCGGGCGACTTGGTTTCGACAAAAAAACTGCATGGACGCGTCAATACGGACAGCGCGACTGGAACCATAAACATTTCGTCTCGAAGCATTCGCGTGTTCCCGCCGAACGCTCCAAACACATCACCACTTCCCATCGCAATGATGGGATCGGCATCAAAAATGGCCATATGCACACCCGGACCGAAATCATCCAAAACGGCCGAACTGATGCCGGAATAGCGACTGAAGAATTCGGAAAAGCTCCGTGCCATGCTCTGCCAAGCTTCTTCGTTCCAATTGGCAGAAACTTGCAGCACGGGCGCTGGTTCGACAACCGGTACCGACAACGGCACGTCGTCATTCGCATGCGCTAAACCTCGCCGCAGTCCGTTGTAAATGGAATTGTCGATCAGCGGCAGAATAAACGTGGCCAATTCCAATTGATCGCTGCCCACATCGTTCAGGCGTAGCGCAATTGGGTCGAAGAACTGCCGCCAATACCGCGAGTAATTCTCTTGGTACATCCTGTACGCTTCGGCTTCCATGGGTGTCACCTTTTCCAACGGAACTGCCGGAAGCGTCTTCATTTTGGGCAGTGTGCCGTAGCGATCGGAGTGCACCAGTCCTAGCTTGTCAATGGAAAGATCGGGCGTCCGCCAGCTATCCGGAATGTACTTGTTGCGAACCAACGATTCCATCGAATCCGCTTGATAGCCGTCAAGCTTGGCCAGGATAGCTCGAGCTGTAATCGCTTCCATTTTTGCTTTGGTACGAATGCGTCGTCGCTGCGCCAGTTTGACATGAGGCCCAACCAAACGCCGAATGAACGGATCCGAGAAATAAGCGTAAAGCCGAGTTTCATCCGAAATATCCAGCTTGGTCAGCATGTAGCGAAATTCAGCGCTGACACCTAAGCTTCGCCGACCGCCATTCTGCAACAAATCCAGTGACAATTCCAATTCGTTCCGATTGGTGCTGGCAAACAAATAACCGCTCTGAACAGACAGATGTGCCACATCTCCGTCGGGCGTTCTTATTTCTATTGCATTGGCGCCGTTCGCCTTCGCTCCTAACAAACTCAGCAGACCGGTTAGCAACCGAGGTTGTTGGACTTTGGCAATTACGGTCACGTCTGTGCCGTCAATGAAGTAGAGGTCAGGCGAGAACATCGCCATTTCTTCAACTAAGCCAGATTCCAGTACCTTCTCCAACCAAGCTCGATTCATACCCAGCCGATCCAGGTATCGCTGTTGTAAGTGATAGTTCAAGCTGTTGCCAGAAAGCGCCATTCCGGTACTGGCAATAAATTCGGCACCTGTATCCAAGAATGGCAGCAGGGCGTCGGGCTGGGCAACGTACACTAGAAAGCGATCATGCGGTACCAGCTTGGCAATTTCCAGCGAACCGCCGGGTTGTCCTTTCAACATCTGATCAAACGGGTGCGATTTAACTTCCACGCCTTTGATCGAATCAATATCTACGGAATCTGCTTCATTACTTTCGGTCGCCACCACATTCTGCAATTGCAGTGTTTCTTCAATGGCAGCTCGTCCACCCAGAATCGCAAACGACGAAGCGACTTGCCCGCGGTTATTGCGATTGGCTTCGTCTTGGTCGTTTAAATCGTCTGTAACGCCCCACGATGCCAACATGCTGTCCGGCGCTGCAATTGCGTAATTCTGCCAAGCGAACCGTCGAGCGTTCATGAGCGATGTTCGCACATCGTCTAAGACCTGTTTCGAATCTAACGCCCATCGCAGCGACTTTTCTTCTTGCGTGATCGAATTTCGCAAGGTCAGTTCCAACGGCCGTTGAACCGGCTGCTGGGCGGTCAGCGTCAACGTATATTCGTTTTGCTGACTCTGGTGGCGTTGTTCAATGTCAGCTTGACGGACAATGGAAACAACCTTGGCGTTGTGCCGTTCCAGCAGCTGAGCATCAATGTCTGTGCGTTCACAGTTCCCGTCGGTGTACAGCACCCAGTGTTTGCCGTCGTCAATAAATGGACGTAGTTCAAACGCCAGCACCGTGCGGTCTTCTTGTTTGACGAAAGTGCGAAACTTAGGCGTGCCTTCCGGTGGATTGTTGACCGCAATTGGCTCTTTGGTAAACACGAACTTGGCACTGGGCACCAGAAAAACGAACGGCCCGTCTATTGCGTGGTCCACAATCTGGTCCAATTGCTCCATTTGCCACGGCTTGGAATCCCAGCGTTCGGCGATGTATTCCCAACGATTGTCGTCGCGAATATCCACGATTGCTTCAGGGCCTTGACCATCGTGCTTCAACGCAAACTCTTTGCACGCTTCGTATCCCATCTGCACTTGCCAACGGCCACTGTTGATGTTGCGTTCCTCTACAACTCGATACATGCGGCTGCCTAAGTTTTGCAGCAGAGAAAGATCTTGCGGCACCAAATAGCATTCTTGAACACCCGTCTCTTCCGGCACAATCACTTCCCAAAGTCCGTCACTGGGAAGTGTTAACTGGCCCTGATAGACGTGCAGCGGCAAATCTCCTTGGGTCGCATAGCGAGTGTCATCAGCGCTGACACTGACAACCTCTTGGCATTCGGCCAGATTCGCCACAAACGCCGTCGCGCAGGCCGCCATCGCCCACCAGCGACGCCCATTCAGTCGAACCTTGTTTTCGAAACGTGAGATATACATGATTTCTCTCCTTCTCATTTAGTTCAGCCGGCGTGCAAACCCAGCGTGAGTGTGTGCGAATCAAGCGGGCGAACTTGCTAAATTGGATTACCAGACGATTCGCTGGTGAATGGGATTCGTCACCTCACATCCATTACGAGGAACGCTTCAAGCAAACGGGATTCGTCACCTCAGCGACGACCGGCAAGATTCAGGAAAATGGGATTCGTCACCTCATCCATTACGAGGAACGCTTCAAGGAAATGGGATTCGTCACCTCAACGACGACCGGTAAAGATTCAGGAAAACGGGATTCGTCACCTCTTCCATTACGAGGAACACTTCAAGCAAACGGGATTCGTCACCTCAATGACGACCGGTAAAGATTCAGGAAAACAGGATTCGTCACCTCTTCCATTACGAAGGAACGCTTCAAGTAAACGGGATTCGTCACCTCAACGACGACCGGTAAAGATTCAGAAAAACGGGTGTGTGCGAATCAAGCGGGCGAACTTGCTAAATTGGATTACCAGACGATTCGCTGGTGAATGGGATTCGTCACCTCATCCATTACGAGGAACGCTTCAAGCAAACGGGATTCGTCACCTCAACGACGACCGGCAAAGATTCAGGAAAATGGGATTCGTCACCTCATCCATTACGAGGAACGCTTCAAGGAAATGGGATTCGTCACCTCAACGACGACCGGTAAAGATTCAGGAAAACGGGATTCGTCACCTCTTCCATTACGAGGAACGCATCCGGTGCCGCTCGCCGAAACAGCGAGATTACGAATCATTACGTTTTTTTTTGCAAAGCTAGGTGTTGTCCAATAAGTACGAGCCCATTGTTGGCAGTCCTTTACGCAAAAAACATGAAGAACGTTTGGCGACTACAGGTGAGTTGCTGGTAGTACCATCTATGCGGTGCAGATGTTTCACCATTTTCGCAAATTCACTGCTTCGACAATACTCAATTCTTGTGCCGCAACCGGAAAAAAGGTGTCGACAAAGCCATCGCGAGCCCATTCGCGCCAAGGTTCGTCCGGCGCGGTGGTCGATTTCAGCAGAACTAAGTTCGCGTGCAATGTTTCTGCCAAACGAGCAGCGATGGAGTCGCTGGTGACGGACCAATCGCAAGGCAACGGCCCATTCGAGTGTGCGGCATCGTCACTCTGCAAAAAGTGTGCACATTGAAAAAAGACAATTGTGCTTGGCGCATTCAGACGCAATCGTGCGGCGGGCAATTGCGATTCAAGAGTACATGTGTGACGAAGTTGGCCACGAATTCGTTCGAACAGCGTTTGCGTATGCCGATCCATCGTGTAGATCGCTTCCCAATGAGCGGCGACGTCGTCCATAGTGCCTTGCTGGCATTCTGTTCGCAGCGAATCGACCGACTGTCCACCGCCCACAATCACCAAAGAATTCACTGCTTGGCGAGTACCGAACCAGCGTTCTAAGGCGAAGTCTAATTCGTCCCAGTTCAACAGGCTGCCGCCGATTTTGACTACTTGCACCGCTGTCATGCGCCGGCCATTTCTTGTGCGATGACGGCCAAAGCGTGAGCGGTGCTGCAACGTGCCACGGTTCTTCCCAATTGCATGCGGAGGCTGATGAGAACGCATTCGATGCCCAGCTGTTCTAGGGCGCGTCGAGCGAGAAATTCGCCGTGGCCGGAAAGAACAATGGACCGCGGCGCGTCGTTGGTTCGCGATAAAACTCGTTCGATAGCTGAAGCCAAATGTTCCGCTTGCGCTTCCGCAATCGCTTGCGAAATGGCAATCGCGTCGCGGTGATTGAAATCGTCTGCATCGGCACAGATAGATCGAGCCAACCGATTTCTGGCATAGACTTTGGTGGCCGGCCGGCCATCGGCGGAATAATAGTTAGCCGAGTCTTCGCTCAAGTCTCCCAGAATCACATAGGCGTCTTGAGTCGTTGCGAAATATTCATGCGCCAGCGGGCACATGCGGTCGCGATAAGGAACTTCGCGAGCAACAGCGCACAACGGCGAACGTTCCACGCCAGTGTAAACCATTTCTCCGCTCATTAATCGCTGCGTATCAGTCGCCCCTTTGTGCAGCGGCAATCCGTCGCGAAATAACACCACGTCACAAGTGGTCGAACCGACATCCAGCAGCAGCGCGGTACCAAGTTCCATGTATCGCCCGACGAATCGAGCCAGCGCGTGCCAATTGGAAGCCGCGGCTTCCGTATAGCGACGCCTAGCGACGGGCGGTGCCACTAACGCTCCGTCCTTCAAGTAGACACGAACATGCCGTCCATCCGCCGCGCGTTCAAACGCGTCCAGAATCGCCACCACACCTTCTTGCTTGGTTTCAAAACAGTCAGCCAATTCGCCGGTCATAGTCGCAACCAAATGATCACTTTCCGGAGATTCGGAAATAATCTTTCGCAATTCATGCTCTAAGGACTTCGACTTTCGCCACAATGCGAATGGATACGATGCGGCGAAACCTTGCCCGTCCGCCACCTTGATGTTCGCTCCGCCAATGTCCAAACCTAGCCAATTCATGGTCACTCATTCATCCCATTGCGTTTTGTCAGCCACTCGGAAGCGTCCGTCGTTGGCGTTCCATGAGCCCGAAACTGTTAGTCCTTCTGCGATTTTCCACATGGCCCACGCCAGATTGATTGTACTCAGCTGCCGCAGCCCCACATAGGAAGTTGTCAACCGAGGATTCACTTCGACAACATAATCATCGTCCGCCGTTGCACCAAGTAACAAATCAACCCCAACATAGCCGGTCGCTGGCGGCAGGGCGTCCAACGCTTGGCTGGCTAAACGATGGGCTCGATCAGTCAGCTCGTCTTCTTCGATTTTGGAGCCACCCAAATATTCAAACGACTTGCCGTCGATCGATTGCCACATGGCAGGCAGGGCCAGTCGTTGGTTCGGTCCACACAAGAACGATACGCTCGCCGGCCGACCTGGCAACCACGGCTGGATAATTTCGTTGTCGCCGACTGATGGCTGATGTGTCCACGTTTCAAACGGAATGACCGACATGGCTTGCGAACCAGCACCCCAGCGAAGTTTTTGCACGATTGTTTGGAAGCCGCAAACCACCGATAAATCGATCTTATTGCCCAGCGACGTTGGTGGCGTGGGGATCCCTGCTTGCTGAAACGTTTGAAATGACAACCATTTGTCCGCCGTGATGCGCACGAATTCGCCCAGGGGATTCAGCGCGAATTTGTTCGGCGGAATGCGTTGGACGATCGATTCAAGAATTCGATCCAGTTCGGGCGCAATCACCATTACGACGTCGGCTTCGCGCAGCGAACGATCCAGAAGTCGATCGTGATCGGCCATTGAATGCACATGGCTTACATTCAACGAAGGCGGTAAGCGTTTGCAATCGAGGCGTTGATCCCACATTCCAGTGATGCGAAGGTGCGGAATTCGAGCGAAATCGTCAGTGATGGCGCGCAGCATCAAGAGGCCTTCACTGACTAGGGAACTCTCAGGTTCGCCCCAGTCGGGCTTGGTCCACAGCCCGCCGCTTGTCATGAATTCGTACAAGAAGATTTCCACCGACGGTCGCTCGCTAACGATGCGGATTTCCCTTCAACAATGGAGCTCGTTTCCAATCTGCGTTGGGGCCCCAGCGAATATTGATACCTCGCTTGCCCGTATGCGCGTCGCCGTAGATGGACCGAGTGGCCTTCCATTGGGCCCACGGTACGCAAACGGCACAGGCAACCAAGAACGCAAACGCCGTTGAAAGCCGAATTGGTTTGCGTCCTTCTTCCGCGGGAATCGTCCAGTTGTCAGTGGACAAAATCAAGACTAAGACAGACAACAGGATTGCGTTCAAGTAAACGGTTCCTTCAGTGATCAACCGTCCTGAATTAAATCCGGGTAGTGCTCGAGCAAAATTGCCGACAATAAACGCCCACAATAAAATCAGCAGGCAGCGTTGTCCCGCGATCATTTTCTCCACCGTAAAAAAGCGAATTCGCCATTTGGCATGTATCCACGCCAACGCGCCCAGGCCCAACAGCATGGCGGCTAGGCAAACGTAAAACCAAGTGGTTAAAGCGAGTTCGTATTCTATAAACGGAACGGCCATTTTTTGCGGCATGCTGCCGCTGTCCGTCCACGCGCGCAAATTCTTGATCATATTGACGGCAATCAAGACGGGCAGAAACATGAAAAAGCAAAACAGGTGCTGCCAACCCAAGCGGTCGTCCAAATCGTAGCGTTCTGGGACACGAGTGGCCAGCAAGCCCAACGCCACGGCGATGCCGATTCCGTTGATGAAGCCGTAAGATTGCTCTAGAACGCTATGCCAGTTCTGACGATGCCACGCAGCCCATGCAGCGTGTTCGTCCGAAAGGCGATGCGAAGTGCGGAACTTGCATCTTTTGGCCACCGTTCCAACGATCGGGCTGCCAAAGCGTTTCCTGCCACGCGGTCCATTCGGCTTGAAACGCCGGATCGAGCGAAGCATGCGGATTCCCCAGCGATTCCAGCGAAGACTCCAGAAACGCCGCTCCGCTAAAGCCAATGCCACCGATTGCACCACAGACTAAAGACGCCATGACAATCGCTTTGAAATGGGTTCGCATCAGGTAGATAACGGCCGCGACATACACGCCCAGAATTCCCGCCCAGTTGTCACCTCGCGGAGGCGTCATTCGCAGGCCGCCCCAATTCGCCAAGAATAGACTGCCCAGCACCGGGAGCAGCAGGAATGCAACGAACCAACCAACGGCCATGTAGAAGAACAGTTTCAGCGCATCGTTTGGTTTGTATTCGACGACAAAGTACATGATCAAGCCGAATGCCGCACCGGCCATCAAAAAGAGTCGATCCGCCGAATAAAACCATTGTTGCGAATGGGCAAAGTGCAAAAACAGCGGAGGCCAATTGGTGACAGCCAATTCGTCTGGGCGAAAACGATCTTCATACAAACCCTGATGCTGAACCAACGCGGCGTAGATGGATTCGAATCCCATCGTCAATGCAATGGCAAAGCCAATCAGAAAGACCCCGGCCGCGGAAACAGCCATATACATCGGCAGTCGATATGCTCGTTGCCAACCATTCCGGATGACGGCGGCCAAGACAATGCAGCCCAGCACGGTGATGACTTCCACCCAATCACTGTCCAGCCAATACAACGCCAATTCTTGCCGGTGATCGGGCGATGGCATGCCGTCTGATTCGACCCAGCTTTGCACCATGGCCGAGAAAGGATCGAGCCCCCAATACAAAATAAACCAGCCGATGATCGGCGGAACCAATGCCGTGGTAAAGTCACGCAATTGCCGTTCGTCCACCGACGCAGGGATCGCCGTCGCGCCGCCTCCAAACGCTGCCCACAAGAATCCCACCAAGAACAAACTGGTGTAGCCGTACAATTGCGTCGCCGAATGCCCGCTGTGCGTATAGCCGATGAGGATCATATAGCTGATGGAACCGCCAAACGCCCAGCCCAGCATTCCCCACAGCCCAAAATATGGATACCGTTCTATCCAGTCTCGACGTCCCGAGACCAAGCAGGCCGTCAAAGCGGCAATGGCACCGGGAAACATGGCACCCGTTTCATGCCCATAGTTGCCTCGGATCCCCCACCCAATTGAAAGAGCAATGGCGACGGCCAAAAACGGTAGAGGACGAAAGAGTCGAGTCATCAGTGCGTCAGTTCCATGAACGATGTTTGCGAACCAGAATCCGGTCGCTCATCATACCACTGATGCCAAATTGTCGTAACGGCGAAGAAAACGGCGGTTAACGAAAAAAGCCGAGCTTCACCGTATTGGGAAGCTCGGCCTAAAGCGTTTTCTACGATCAAAAGGTTGATTCGGACTACTTGCGGCGAATTCGCAACATGCCCAACAAACCGATACCGATCAACACGATGCTGGATGGTTCCGGTACGGCCGCCACGCCACCTCGTGGTCCCAGTTCGTAGCCGCCGTCCGTAAAGGCAACGACAAAATCCGCACTGGTGAATTCACCGTCACCGTTCCAGTCACCGCTGGCCCATGTAGCTGCTTGACCGGTTTCGTACTTGCCTTCAGTGAAGACTTGCACAAAGTCGGATGAATTGAATTCTCCATCCAAGTTGGAGTCACCCATCCACGTTCCGACAACGTCGCGAACATAAGCAATCCGGTCTTCCACGTTCTTAATGGCGTCAATGGCAGCTGCCGGGTCGGAGCCCAACGTTACTTCACCTGTCAACGGGTTGAACGTCCAAGAAAGAGCTGGATCGCTGGACAAAATCACTGGTGTTCCCACAATGGAATCCGCATCGATGATGTCAAACGTATCTCCATCTGCCACATTACCAATCGTGTTTAAGAGGAAGGTAACACCGTCAACATCCAAGATTGTGGAATAGACGCCGTTATCTGGATTATCAACGGCAATTTTGTCAGCCGTGTCGTCATCGCCGTTCAATTCAAACGCCCACGGTCGAGCGTCAGAAAGCTCGGCTACCTTATCCGCACTCAGCAGCGGCCGAACACTCGAACGCAAGTGCGAATCGGGGATATACAGCGATTCCGCGTCGACGATATCCAGCGGATCTTCTGGCGCCTCTGGGAAGCCTGGCGCGCCGCCCACTTCGCCATTTTCTACATCGTAATCCCAATAGATCACGCCCGAATCGCCACCGCCACCTTCGGCCATATTGAATTCCACCGCAATCCATTCACCGCCGTCCGCGACGCTCAAGTCGATTTCGCCATCGCCTTGTCCGCCGCCATTTCCGGTACGAAGAACGTTGGTCCAGGCGTTGTCATCAATCAGAACTTCGTCCGGCGAATCGCCAGCCACGCCGCTGCCGTCCGAATCAACAGCCCAGTACGTGTAATCATCCACGCCGTCCGTAAAGCGATAGGTACCTGACTGCGGAACAAACAATTCACCAGTGGCGCGGACTACATACTGATCTAGATTCCCGGTAGCTCCCGTTTCGTCTGGATAATTAACCAAGTCACCAATCGGAGCGTCCGAACCAGACCACCATGTGGTGCCGTGACCTGCTTGGAACGTGGGTACCATCTGTTCCACGGTGTCAAAAATTTGCTCGACTCCGTCTTTGCTGCCCGGATTATTCGCTCGATACCATTCCTGCGCCAGACCGGGCGTTGGATCGCCGGCTTCGCCAAAGACTTGATTCGCGTTGGCGCCAGCAATGGTCATGGTGCCAATGTTTTGAGCGCCAAAAACGGCAGTGGGAGGTGCAACACCCATCAGCGAACGAATGCCGTCCACATCCAGTGCTTCGTCCCAGACGCTAATGTCATCCATCAAACCGCCGTGACTGGCGGTACCGATCGCGTCCGCACCGAAAGCTGCTTCCGTGATGAAATTCAACGGGTCCTTCAAGTCCGCGCCGGAATCATGAAACAGGTCACCATTGATGTAAATTGCCGTGTAGCCTTCGTCCTTTACATAGGCAAAATGATTCCACTGGCCGCTATACAGAGACGAATCGGCAATATTCTTATTAATTCGCTGATTCGCTCCGCAGCAACCAGCCACGTCAAAATAAACCGTTCCATCACCCCAGGGAGCATGTGAACCCAATTGTCGATCTGGACCGAAATAAAATGTCCACTGGCTTACTGGCTGTTCCTCATTGCCGTACAACCAAAATGCAATGGTGGCTTGGTCGTTGTCCACCATCGAATCAAAGGCACCTTCCAGTGCCACGTCATTCAGATCCAAAAACGCGCCATTGTTGAACGCTCCCAGATCCATCGCTCGATCCGTTGCTGCGCCGGTTACTCCGCCACCGGGTGCGGTGTATTCGGCGTTGAACATGATTCCATGAAATCCATTTCCACTACTATCCAATGCCGTATCGGCATCCGAAGCATCATTGAAATCATAAAACACAATTTGGTCGGCGTTCACGTTCGCCAAACCCCAACACAACAGGACCGCCGGAATAGCAGTCCAAGAAATTCGCCATCGCATAAGATGCTCCCAATTTTCCTACCAAACACAACTCAAAGACACGTGCCTCGTTCTCTCTGAACCGTTTTGATAACAAGTATCGCCCTTTTAGCCCCTTTGGGATTCTCCAGAATATACGCGACGGCGATTCCTTATTGCAACCGAAAACCTCGGCAGGAATAATTGTTTTTCAAAGTTCCTGAATTTTCACACAGAGCGCAAGAACCATGCCTTGGAGGCGATGTACGTTTCTATTTCTCATCGTACTGATGCTGTGGCCCGATTTCGGGTGCCACAAGACATCGGAAAGCCTTAACGCAGTCGGTCCCAGCACGTCTGAAGAGTTGGAATCAGCGTTGCCGCTGGATCCAGCTCCAGCCGTCTCCCACAGCACGCAAGTGGTTCCCAATATTGCAACCCAAGCCGTTGCGTCCGAAGTCTTGCCAGAGCTAGTCCACGTCCGTCCGCAGGAAAGCCGTTGGGACACCGAGTCCTTCAGCGAAGCCGCCTCGGCGCAACTAAAGCAATTAGCCAAACGGTTGCTCGAACGACACAATGAATCGTCGCAGGCGTCGGAGATCGATTTCTTGATAACGAAATCGTTTCAATCGTCGCCGCTATACCCGGACGATTCGAAAGTCACGTATGAGGTCATGGGCACCGCGGTGCGATTTCCAGTTCAGGACAGTTCGACACTCTTTCCAACGTCGGCTGTCGGAACGAATCGCTCAATTGCAAAGTCACTTTGAGCTAAGGCGGAATTCGATTTTCATTTTAAAATTGTCCGCGTCTCGGCCGACGAGGATGCGATTCGAACCACGGTCTACGTGGAACTAGGCATCGCGTTTTCTGATTCGACTCGACTTGTTCAGCAATCGTCTGTTTGGAATTGCCAGAATGGACTCGTCAATTGGATTCACCCAAATTGCAATCTTTGGTTGTGGAGCAATGGCAGCAAGTCGAATCACCAAACCGACTGTTTACCGACGCAACGGCGACTCTGCTGGACGCCAACGAGTGCTACAAAAGGCAATTGATCTACGGTGCGGATCATTGGCGACAGACGGTGCGAGACTAACGATTAGCGCAGAATTGCCGGGCCACATGGATTTGGCCGTGGCCGACGTCGCTTCGCTGGGCTGGACGCTCTTCCCTCGCTGCAGAAATGGGCTGGCCTACCAGAGCTGTCATTGCTTGCAGCGACCTGGGACATTGAAGGGTTGTTAAATGCTGGTGAATCGGTCCCGCCTGGGCTGATTTTGCCACGTCACCACTGTTCAACGCGGTCGCTGGCGGAAGCGGAACGCAGGTGCTGGCAGTTAGCCGATTTTTATTTTGTGGTTCGCGAATGACGGACAGGCACTTTTGCTCAACAAGGCATTTTTCAATCGCCATCGATGCTGCGATCCATGGCGGCGGCGGACTACGATAACGACGGCGATGTTGACATTTGCGCCTGCGGCTATTTCCCTCGTGAATCTATCGGCGACGGCGTAGGACTCGGTCGCCCCATCCCCTATCACGACGCCAACAACGGCGTGCCCAACTTTCTACTGCAAAACAATGGAAGTGGTTCACTGCAGGATGTCACCAAGGCTGTGGGCCTGAACCAAAACAATCAACCGCTTTTCTTTTGCCGCGTGCTGGGAAGATTATGACAATGATGGCGACCAAGACCTGTACGTAGCCAACGATTTTGGGCAAGTAACCTGTATCGTAATGATCAAGGATACTTTGTGGACGTGGCAGCCGACGCAAATGTAGAAGATGTTTCGGCGGGCATGTCGGCGGCTTGGGCGGCTTCGATCGAGATGGTCGAATGGACATTTATGTGGGAAACATGTTCTCTTCCGCTGGCAATCCAGTTGCACGTACTAACGACGATTCCATTCGTCCACATCCAATGACGTGAACGCAATATCAGCGACACGCGCCGGGCAATACGTTGTTTCGCACACGGGTGAGGAGGTGTTTGACGACGTCAGTCGTCGCCAACGTCAACATGGGACGATGGTCTTGGGGCTGCAACTTTGCCGACATCAACAACGATGGCTGGGAGGACCTGCTGATAGGCAACGGTATGGTGACCAGCCAAGACGACCCGGACGATTTGTGAAGTTTTCTATGGCGGCGAGTTGCGTCGCAATCACCAGCATCGGTTGCCGCGATTCAGACGAATCGAAACTCGGCCGATTCGTATTTAACGGCGTGGGACGCTTTAGCAACGCTGCTCACCCAAGGCCGGTCGCTCAGCGGCAACGAACAAAATTGCTGTTACTTGAATCAACCGCGGGCGATTGAGTTCGCCAACGCTTGATTTGTGACGGGATACGACTTTCCTGGAGATAGCCGCGGCAAGCAGTGTTGGACTGGGATCTGACGGAGATTTGGATGCGTGGCAGTCCAACCGCACGAGCCCTCGCCTGCGCTTTCTTCGCAACGATTTGAATGCAGCCGAAACGCTTGCTGATCAGAATCGCTGGATTTCGTTCAAGCTGATCGGTACTACATGCAATCGCGACGCCATCAGCGCTCAGAATCCACAATAACGTTGGCAAGCTCAGATCAACCGATTGTGCGCACAGTTCGCGGCGAAGGCTATCTTTCGCAAACCTCCAAACGCATGCCATATTGGACTGGGAACCGCCGCCGAATTAGAGGCGGTGTCGATTCGATGGCCCGACGGTTCGACCGAGACAATCAACGGCCTTCAGACCAGCACTATCAAGTTACGCAAGGGTGGGGAGGGCAGTGAGCTGGCAACGCCCAGAAAGACGACCATTTCGACAGCGGAGATTCGTGCCAATCTTGCCGAACCTCGCGAATCCTTACGGCGCATTGTTCCGCATCGTCGCTTGCCGATGCCAAAGCTAGATTACGTCGATGCTACTGGCGAACGACAATTCGTCAACGCGAATGCGCCCACACTGGTCGTCGTCTGGGCCACTTGGTGCGTGCCGTGCTTGGAGGAAATCAAGACGTTCGCGCAGCATCAGGCCGAGTTGTCGCGGCTTGGCGTGGAAGTGTCGCTGCTGTCCGTCGACGAATGGGATCCGGCTGATCCTGATAGCTTCCAATTGCCTTTTGTAGCACTGAAAAAAATTGGCCAGTTTTTGAACCAGGGCGTTGCGACCGACGCTACCAAGACCAAGTTGGATCTGGTGCAGAATAATTTGCTAAGTCGCCACCGGCCGTTAGCGATTCCAGCCAGCTTTTGCTATTGGACGCCGGACGCTTAGCGGCCGTTTACCAAGGAGCAGTGCCGTGGGAAACATTGCAGGCAGATGTTCAAGCGTTGACGTTGCCGGATAGTGACAGCCGAGACGCTGCGGTGCCGCTGCCCGGTCGTTGGTTTGTCAATGAAGTCCCTGCTGACGTGATGTCGGTGGTGCAAAAACTCACGAACGCGGGCCGGCTGGTTGATGCGTTTGGCTATCTGGAAGCCCATTTATTGCCGCTGGCGAAACATCCAGGACAAGAGCCTTCAGGGTGGCCAGTCGAACAAATTGCCCAGCGCTATTGGAAGTTGGAGTTCAAGCCGGGAAGGCTCGTCAACCGCGACAACCGAACAAGCCCTGCAGCGAAGTATTCGGGTTTCGCCGCGGCATATGCCCGCGCGCTGCACTTGCCAGTATATTTGAATCACAGAACAAATGGGCGGACGCGTTGAATACGTATCAGTCCATGTTGCAGCTCCAGTCCAGCAACCCTGCCGTATTGAACAACATGGCGTGGATTTTGGCGACCGTAAACGACACGCATATTCGCGACACATCACGCATATCAATTTGCCAAACTCGCCTGCGGGAAGACTCGCCACCAAAGTCCCCACCATGCTCGACACATTGGCCTTAGCCTACGCTCAAGACGGACAATTCGAACAGGCAGCACGAACCTTGGAAGACGCAATCTCGCTGGCAGAAACACCGCCCAATCAAAAGCTGCTCGATTCGCTTCGAACCAAAAAAGCTGCGTACGAAGAAGATCGATTGCCGTATGTTCTAATAGGTTAAAGCGTCTACATTCTTGTTTGGAAATTGGTGATTCTTCCAATAAATTATTTTTAGAACAATTTTATACTTTTTAATTGCCTTGCCCTCATTTTTCCTTCCTTTATTCTTTACTTGTTTTTTCCGGTCGTACCATCCATCCAACGAACGTAGCAATATCTCTCGATTATACAATTCACCACGTGGAAATTTCCCTTTAATTTCCCAAATGTTACGCTTTTTTCCTAAAACATTGGTCTGGTTTGGATCGTGTCCATCGAGTCTATGGACTATAAGGCGTAATCGACGAAAAAGCGGAAGGATATTACATAAAGAAAATGCCAACCATGGCGGCAAAGGCGATGGCAATGGCGGCGGCGGGTAGCGAAATCACTACGGGCCAGTCTTGGCCTTGTGACCAACTGTTGATGGCCATGGTCACGCCCGTCGACGCGGCTACTCCCAATGCCAGCCCGACCAAACCGCCTACACAAGACAGTAAGACCGATTCAATCAAGAACTGACGCAAGATATCCTTCGATCTGGCGCCGACGGCCATGCGAATCCCGATTTCTCGAGTCCGTTCGGTCACGGAGACCAACATGATATTCATGATGCCGACGCCACCGACCAATAAAGATATGCCGGCAATCGACGAAAGCAGCAACGTCATGATGCCCGTGATCTGTCCCAAGATGTTGGCGATCTCCGTAGTATCCTGCACGCCGAAATCGGGTTCATCGCCATCGTCAATATCGTGACGATCCAATAACAGTCCGCGAATTTCTCGTTCAGCCTTGGCCATCTGATCGGTCGCTCGAGCGGAACAGAGGATCAAATGCACATCGTCAAAGCTGGAGCCCCACAGTCGTTTGCGAACCGTGGTGTACGGCAACAGCACCACGTTGTCCTGATCTTCGCCGACGATATTCGCGCCCTTTTCTTCCAGCACGCCAATAATGCGAAAGGGAATGTTTCGAATTCGCACCGTTTCTCCCAGCGGATTGGCCGTTTGAAATAGTTTCTCCACGACCGTTTGGCCTACCACGCAGACCTTGGCAGCCGAAGCGACTTCGCTATCCGTAAAGAAAGCTCCATAACGCAGTTGCCAATTCCGCACGGTCAGATATTGCAGACCGACACCGACCGTTTCTCGAGGCTGCCAGTTGGCGTTGCCATAGATTACTTGCCCACCTGCCATGACCAGCGGAGTGGCGGCGACAATGGTGCTGCATTCTTCCACAATGGCTTCTGCATCGGCGGCGGTCAGTGTCACGTGTTGCCCCTGCCGCACACCGTCTCGCTGTTGTGATTCGGGATAGACAACCACCATGTTGGTTCCCAGTGCTTCAAACTGGCCCAAGACCAATTCACGAGCACTCTGGCCAATCGACACCATGGTTGTCACAGCGGCAATGCCAATGACTACGCCCAGGACCGTCAAACTGGCTCGCATCTTGTTCTTCGCTAACGCTCGCAAGGCAATCTTCAGCGAAACCCAGATATTCATCCAACCGTTCCTTCGCCGCGTCTATTTCTTGCCTTGTTCCACATCGACCACCAGCTTCTGGCCTTCCTTTAATTCGCCCGACAGCACTTCGGCGAATTTGCTTTCCGTCAATCCAACGGTAACTTCGATAGCTCGCAAGAATTCTCCGTCTTGAATCCAGACATGTTTCTTGCGATTCGATTTACGTTTCAATTCTTCTTCAAAAACCGAACCTTCTTCGTCCTCCGTCGATGTGTCTGCTTCGCTGTTGTCTGGATCTTTGTCGGCGTCTGGAGGATCGACAGCTTCATCCTTTTCGTTACCGTCGTCCTTACCTTTATTCGAATCAGCATCGGGACCGTCTAGGATCTTACGGTCATCCGGATGCACCCATTCTCGATTGCCGGGATAGTATCGCAAGGCCGCTCGAGGAACTCGAAGCACATCTTGCTTTTCTTCAATCTGGAACGTCAGATCCGCCGTCATACCAGGCAAAAGTTTCAGATCTGGGTTGGGCGCGGAAACGACCACGGGATAGGTCACCACATTTTGAGTGACGGTCGAACTGAAGCGAATTTGCTTGATGGTGCCTTCAAAGATGTCATCAGGATAAGCGCTGACTTGGAACTGCACGGGTTGCGATCGTTCTTGCGCCAATCGAATCCGGCCAATATCCATTTCATCGATGGAAGCATATACATACATTTCTTCTCGCATCCCGGGTGCCACGATGAACAATTCAGGTGCCTGGAATTGCGCGGCCAGCGTCTGTCCTTCGTCAATTTTGCGATCAATCACCGTACCATCCGTAGGCGAAGTGACTTCGGTATACGCTCGGTTCGCTAATGAATTGTCCAGATTTGCCTGTGCTTGCTTGACAGACGCCTGAGCAACCACTAACTGCGCTTCCAATGATTTTCGAGCGAACTTGTATTGATCCAGTTCGGCTTGCGAGATGAATTCAGGGTCTTCGGCATACAGATCCAGTGAACGTCGTTCGTCGTTGATCGCTTGCTGCAGCACCGCTTCCGCTCGTTCCACGTCGGCCAAGCGAGTTGCCAGAGCGGCTTCGTCTCGCGCAACGGCGGCGTCGTAGATCCGAGGATCTACTTTGGCCATTAACTGCCCCGCTTTGACTTCGTCGTTGAAATCGACCAGAAGGTCAACGATGGGGCCAGACACAAAGCTGCCGACGATGACTTCTAGACGAGGCTTAATGGTTCCTGTGGCGCGAACATTCGATCGCAATTTGCCTCGCGTCACTTCTTCAAACCGAAACGTAGGCTTGTTTCGTTCCTTTAGATAGTTCTTGACATAGGGCGTCGCCGCCGCAATGGCACCACCCAGAACCCCGATAATGATTAAGAACCGAATCCAAAAACGCATGAACGACTCAAAACTGACAGCTTCTCAAGGTTACTTTCTGGAAAACGACTGATTATACATGCTATTCTGCTTGCCAGTGATGGAACGATTGCTTATTCGTCTCTAAACCAAGAATATTTCCGCTGTTTCCAGGAGCGAACCTGTGTCGAACCCTTTGAACTTAAATCGCTTTGCATTGCTGATGATCGTCACGTTTTCTTGGCACCTTGCTACGGAAACGTCGAATTACCTATTCGCTCAAAGTGACGCATTACATAAGTACGTGCAGAAGCCCGACGAATCGTACGACTGGACGCTGCGAAAAGAATTCAAAGTACTAGGTTCGTCCGCAGCTGAAATTACAATGACCAGCCAAACGTGGAAAGACATCAAATGGCAGCACCGACTGTTTGTCATCAAACCGGCCAACATGGAAGCCGACGTGGACCACGCCATGCTGTTCATCACTGGCGGAGGCTGGAAAGATTCGTACGCCGACCCCAACGCGGAGGATCCCGTCCCCAGTGAAGCTCGCATGTTTGCCGCCCTGGCGGCGCGACTGGGCACACCGGTCGCCGTGCTAACGCATGTTCCCTTTCAGCCCATTTTTGATGGCAAAGTGGAAGACGAAATCATTGCGTACACGTTTGCCGAATTCATGAAGTCCGGCGATGTCGAATGGCCCTTGCTGCTACCGATGGTGAAAAGCGCCGTGCGAGCCATGGATACGGTAACTGCCTTTGGAACAGAACATTGGGACGTCCAGCTTAAGACGTTCACGGTAACCGGAGCGTCCAAGCGAGGTTGGACGACATGGCTGACGGGTGCGGTTGATTCGCGAGTCACCGCGATTGCACCCATGGTGATCGACATGCTGAATATGTCACCCCAGATGCGTCATCAACGCAAGGCCTGGGGTAGTGTTTCCACTGAAATCAATGACTATTCGGAACAAGGTCTAATGGAACATCTGGATACAGAACGAGGCCAACAGTTGCAGCAAATTGTGGATCCTTATCGTTATCGTCAAGCCTTGAAAATGCCTAAACTCATTATGTTGGGAACGAATGATGACTATTGGCCCATCGATGCGCTGAACCTGTATTGGAACGACCTACAGGGGCCCAAGACCATTCTGTATGTACCAAATAACCGACACGGACTTAACGATCTTCCTCGAATCACCGGTGGACTGAACGCCCTGCATCAGAACGCTCGAGGAAAGTTCGCATTCCCCAAAATGCAGTGGGAATTTGACGGCGACACGAAACAAATTCGCTTGAAACTCTCAGCCGATGTAACGCCGAAAAACGTCTTGGCTTGGTCCACCGAATCGGAAGATCGTGACTTTCGCAATGACACCTGGACTTCCAAGCCGATGCAGCGCGACGGCAACGCGTTTCTGATTGCCATGACACCCTCCAAACCGCATGCGGCACTAATTGGCGAAGCGGAATTCGAATGCAACGGCATGCCGTTCTTTCTTTCCACCACCGTCAAAGTGCTGGAACCGTCTGCCAATTAGTTGAACAAGTCGGTACCAGCGTCCAACGGGCGACGTTCATCAAGTCCAACAAAAACGAAGAAAGTCTGCCGCGAAATATCACGTCCGACGGAACCATCCGCAACCGTCTGGCTTTCTGGAACGAGCCAGACATTGTCGTAGGGGCTAATGGAAAGTTGGAGCTGATAATGAAGTGGCATGCGCTGATCTGCTGGTGTCTATTCTGTTCATTCGCTGGGGCGGGGCAATTCGTTCAAACAGTGGACGATGTTTGGAATGACCAAGTGGGTCCGGCCAAATATTCGTTCGAACCATTTGACACGTTCGGTGGACTCCGAACGCTTGAAGGCGTATCAGTTCGCTACGTTGGCGAAATTGGCATGACGGTTCAAGTGGAAAACTTTGATCCCGTCGAATACTTTGATGGCGAATGGCAACTCGATGCCTATGTCAGCGTCTTGGTCGGTTTTGACGCCAAGCCAAATTTTGAAGATGGCGGTCCGTTCTTCTTTTTGGGAGGTGCCAGCCAAGAAGGAATCACGGGGTATCTGAGTGCTGGCAGTGGAGGAGGTCCGTTTGGCGGAACACCCGGCAAAGTAACCGTCCGTCGTTCGTTTTCCGCAACCTTGGATAGCGTCCTGGAGTCGGATTCGTTGGAATATTTTCAGCTACCTGGCAATGTTATCGCCACCGTAGGACCGTTCAGTGATTTGGTAATTACTCCGCCCATTGGCGGTTCGTTTCTAAACGCGTTTCCCAGCGAACTTGTTCAAGCCGGAAAACTGTCGTTGATTTATGACTATGTTGTTCATGCCGACTTCAACGAAGACGACCAACTGGACACTCGAGATATTGATGAACTCTATGCCAACTTCGGCACTGCGCTGCTGAATCCATACGATCTGACCGACGACTCGGCCGTTGATCAAGCGGACGTTGATCTATTGGTTTACGAACTGCTGAGTTCCGTCTACGGCGATTCCAATCTGGACGGAAAGTTCGATTCCTCCGATTTGGTTCAAGTGTTTCAAGCGGGCGAATTTGAAGACGCAGTAGTGGCGAATTCCACCTACGCCACGGGCGATTGGAACGGCGATCAAGAATTTAACACGTCCGATCTGGTGTTTGTCTTTCAGCAAGGCGACTTTCGCAATCAAGCGATACCAGTCCCCGAAGGCAACGCCACCAGCCTACTACTGATGGCAGT
Source organism: Pirellulaceae bacterium (assembly GCA_041399205.1). GTDB lineage: Bacteria > Planctomycetota > Planctomycetia > Pirellulales > Pirellulaceae > JAGQOZ01. Next base: position 21,674 of record JAWKTK010000030.1, read on the forward strand.
CCTGACAATCATAGCCACCGTACGACGATCCTGGAATTGACTTCCAAGAACACAATCGGCGACGCGATACAGCTATCAAATCCGTCGCATGTAGAAATTGCAAGCAGTAAAATTCGCGCAACAGGCCAAGCTATTTAGGGCGAACCCACGTCTGCCCTTTTTTGTATCGGTTCGCTCGATCAATCAACACGGGATCTTTGGTCAGCGTTAAAACTTGATCCAGTGCGGCGTGAAATTCCGGTTTATTGTCGTCGCGAAGCTTCCGATCATGAGCCAGTTGCACAATGGTCTGGCACGCTTCGTTTTGCAGCTTGCTGTTCTTCAAGAATGGCACGACAAAACGCAGCGTTTCCGGCAATCGAATCGCCGCTGCTCGTTGAATGGCATAATTCCGCTCTTTGTCATCGGCGGCCAATTTGTATGCGGTCTTCAATAATGTCAGCTTCTGTTCGTCCGTTCTGCCGTCGGGCAAAGGAGCCATGCGAATCAACGCCATCCGCAACGTACGGCGGTGACTATCGTGCTTGTCGGATTTGGCGAGTTGAATCAAGCGTTCCGAGACACTGGCATCGGGCCAATTCGAGATTGCTCGAATCCCTGCCGAATGTTCCGCTCCGTTGCGGCTCGCGATTGCCTTTTCCACTTCCGTCAGCGCCGGCTTGCCGCCGATTCGTCCCAGCGTAGACATCATGGCCAAACGATCGTCCGTCTTCATCTTTTTCATGGCGTCCAGCAACGGGATGGCTCGCTGGTCCACATCGTCCATCCGTTCACAAACGAACATCAAGTTCTTCTCGGCCGCAGCTTGCTCCTTGCCTTTCGCCGCCTTCAGCACTCCTTGCGCCATACCGGCCACGTGTTCGGAACTGGCCAATTCCCCGAGTGCGGTCATGGCCGCTGATCGCACAGAAGCGTCATTATCAATCGCCATCTGCAACAACTGCGGGATTGTGTCGAGCGATCGGCGTTCGGCCAGAATTTCGATCAATTGCACCTGCGTTTTCGCATCGGCCGCTGCGCACGCTTGCAGTATGTTCTGAGGTGTCTGTTCGCCCGGTAATCGAACCAGTGCTCCGCGAGCTGCTGCGGTGATATCTGCGTTGGAACCTTTCAAGAACGACACTAGCTTGGCAACGTCCGTTTCATCGCCCAACCGGCCGACTGCTTCAATAGCGGCCACGGTGAGCGAAATGCCCTGAGCCGTCTCCAACAACGCGTCTACTGCCGGCTTGGCAGCCGAATCCGCGCGATCCGCCAACGCACTCAGCAATCCAATCTGACCGTCTACAGGTAGTTTGTCCAGCTGTTCCGCAAACCGCTTGGTGGCGGCTTCGCCTTTGGCTTTGGTGCGAATTTGTTCGAATGCCAAAGAACGAATGTCCTTGTCGGTATCGGACATGAAATCGATCACCATGGCAATCAAGTCTTCGTTGGCTTCGTCCTCCTGAGCAACAACGAAAACAGCTTGAGCGAATAACACGCACACCGCCAACCAAACCCAAGATAACTTGCAGGGACTTCGTCTATGCACTTGATACGTTCCTCTGTTGAATTTAACGCGGATACGAAAAAGTGGACAACGTTCCAGCCGTTATCCACTTGATTTACCTCACCGGACAATTAATACAACTCATTGCAAAATGAATATCTCGACGTGGCGTCGACGTCTTGGTGTCGACGTCTTGGCTGGGACGGGCAAATGAACAAAGCGTTCACCAGCAACAAAACGGTCGGACTCGTCACCTCGTCCACTACTGATCTGTAAGGACTCGTCACCTCGTCCATTACGATCATTTCGCAATTGCGTTTGGCTAATTCGCCGCGCACGCCAACAAGCCTCGCTTGGCAGCTAGGTTGACGTGCTTGGGTTCGTCAATCTTGGACAGCTTGCGATAGATGGCCGAGGCTTCCAATTTATTACCTCCGGCCAACAGTTTTTCCGCACACGCCAGCGACGCATCGGCCACAGCCAAAGCGACTTCGCCCGTAGTCGTGGCTGCTGACAAGGCCTTGGCAGCCGCCGAACTTCGAATTGCTCCCAATGCCACCGCCGCCGACTTGGCCACGTGCGCATCCGAATCAGACAACAAGCCGGCCAACAGTGAAACGCTAGAATCTTCCGCTCGCACTCCCAGCGAACCAATGACGCCTTGCTTTAGTATACCACTGACCGAACCGAGTGCATGACGCAAGGCGTTGCCCGCTTCTTCACACGGCATGCTCTCCAGAGCGTAACGAGCCATGTGCGAAAGCTCGTCATTGCCTAGCAATTCTGCCAAAACGGGAACCGCTGCCGGTGTGCCGACGATGCGAAGTTTGCGACAAGCCGTTTCTTTGCCGTTGCGACTGCCATTGCCCTTAATCACGGCGACAAGCCTTTGTTCCAGGTCTTTGCGAGCGTCCGCGTTACCGTGCGAATCGACAATCGCTTGATCGATTTCATTCACCGCGTCCAGTCCTTCGCCCCATTGCAGCGAACTTAGTTTTTCAAATGCTTGGTCTAACATGAATTGATACTCGTTTGATATTGTTTTTGGTTACGTGTTTTGAATTCGACAGATATGGTTAGACTTTTGAAATGTCTTTTTCATCACGACGGAACGTGACGAATACCGCTGTTTTTACCTTCATCACGACGGAGCGTGACGAATACCGCTGTTTTTACGTTCATCACGACGGAGCGTGATAAGTACTACTGCTTTTACTTTCATCACGACGGAACGTGATGAGTACCATTGTTTCTTCGCTATTACGGCGAAGCGAGATAGGTACTTACAGCTGCCAAGGTTCTCGGCGAGCTCGATCCAGGAATCGATTCGCTTCTTCATCATTGACAAACCGTTGAGCCGCCGCATCCCATTCCAAGGAACGCTGCAGGGCATACGAAATAATGCCTAGATGGCTGATCATGATCGAATTCACCGCCAAGTCGATGTCTCGAAAAGGCTTTTCACGAGTCTTCACGCATTCGATAAAGTCTCCGTAGATGCCGCCACTACCCTTGTAGGTCGGAATCGGTTTGGGCTCGCGCTTTTCGCCCGGAGTTCCTTCCACTTGCATGTTTTCACAACCTGGTTTGTTGTGATAAATGGTGCGGCCGTTGGGGTACCGAATTGCCAAGTACTTGCCTTCGGGCGAATCATTGTATTCGACCTTGGTTGGCTGCAGTTCGCGTACATCAATACAGAACGTGGCACCGCCAAAGTGATGCGCCCCAGTCGGTCATACCGCCACCGGAATAGTCGATGTAGGAACGCCAGCTACCGCCGCTGGTGCCAAAGTTTCCATCACAACGCTTGCTGTTGTAGGGTGCCCAAGGTGCTGGGCCGAGCCACATTTCCCAATCGATATCCGCAGGCACATCTTCGGCCGGCAGATTACAAGGCTGAGAAAGCGGACCGACGTTGACGTTGATCGATTTGATTTCGCCCAGTTCGCCGTTCCAACATGGTTCGACTTGCTTGCGATAATCTTCCAACACGCGTTGGCTACCTCCGGAAACAACTCGCGAATAGCGTCGCGCGGCTTCCACCATCAACGGACCTTCACGAAGCGTACGTGTTTCTGGCTTCTGGCAGTAAACATCTTTGCCGGCTTTGCACGCTTCGATCACCATGATGGCGTGCCAGTGATCGGGCGTGGCGATGTGGACGGCATCGATATCATCACGAGCGATCAATTCGCGGAAGTCATTGTATATCTTGCAATCAGAATTGTCGTAGTGTTTATCGACACGACCTTTGGCTTGTTCGCAAACACCTTTTCGCACGTCACTGGCAGCTACATACTGCACGTCACCTCGGCCCAGGAACGCACCCTGATCACCTCGGCCCATGTTTCCGATACCAATCCCGCCAATCACAATCCGATCACTCGCCGGAGCACGTTCATCATCTCCGAGCGCAGACGATGTAATGACATAAGGCGCCGCAGCTGCAGCGCCGGCCGTTTTCAGGAAGTTACGGCGACTAGGATTCCGGTTCGCCATGCTCAAACCTTTCGCATCAATGGGTGGGAATGAAAGAGGGGCTCGGATTCAGGATCCGAACTAATTCAGGTGGACAATATGGTAAAGCTTTCTGGAAGTCGATGCCACTACAGAAACGCCCGGTTTTCCCCACCGTTTGGGTGCGATGGCACGAACAGCCCAGCGGGCGAAACATCTCTGCCGGTGTGCGTCAGGCACCGGTTTTCATCTCGTGCGTTTTCTTAGCCCAGCGGGCGAAACATGACCATTCCCAGATATACCTACCTATTCGATCCTTTGCCACAACTTCTTCTTGCTGTTGTGTCGACCGCTGGGCTGAACCTTACGTTCGCAGGTGAACGGATGACTAGGCCGTTGAGGATGGTGGTAATGTAAGATACGACCGAGCGATTGTGTCTAGATCGTCCATTTTGGTTTGGACTTGGGCAACCACTTCCAGAAGTTCGGCTTTGGATAAATCGGGAGCGACGGGAATGGGTTCGCCGGCCAGCGAATAAACTTGGGAAAAGGGCTTGGGGATGACCAGATCGGTCCAGCTGCCCGGAATGATCCAGGCGTTCTGGCAAGCAAATGCGGTGGGCACAATGTGACGGCCGCTTCGTGATGCCAAGAAGGCAACGCCCGGACTCATGACACGCTTTGGTCCTCGCGGACCATCTGGCGTTACCACAAAGTCATTTCCTTCGTTTCGCAACAGCATTTGACGCAGCGCCTGGCTGCCTCGTTTTCCCGTCGAACCTCGCACCACCGGCACTCGAATTGCCTGTAACATGCCAGCGACAAACGCGCCGTCTCGGTGCTGACTGGTTAGCGCCACGGTGCGTCTATGGCGTCCGCCGAAAGCAGCAATAAGCGCGGAATCATGCCAACAGGAGAAAATATACAAAGTATCCCCAGACGCATCGTAGGGATTGACGCCATCGTGAATGACCTTGATTCGCAGTGTGCGAAAGAGTAGGCGAACTGCTTGCGCAAAGACAAATGCAGATCCCTGAACCAATACCGGATGATCAAACCGCACAAACCGTCCTTTGGCAGTTGAAGCGCCCTTCGACACACCATCTTCCACCGCACCAGCTTTTGACGCTGTCGAAACCGGTACGACCGCTGTCGCTGGCAGGAGAATAACTTGACCTGAACTCGTCGCGAGTCGACACGTTCAATCTAGGAACTAACAAACGACACGAAGATAGTCGGCGTGCCGTTTGTTGGACTACACCACGCGGCAGCTTTTCATTGCCGCGTAGCCAGCGGGAGTTAACGAAAATCCACTTGCAAATCGTTCCTGGACCAACAAGTCGCGTTCCGCTAGTTTTCGAAAAGACGCTCGATACTGATCTAATATCTGTCCGGTAAAACAAAGCATCTTACCGGGCGCCATCAAATATTGTTCAAACATCCTTAAAACGGTCTTTTCACCTTTTGACAACATTACCGACTCCCGATTGGGTGACTCATAGTTATAAACGGTTCGTCGAACAGCACATGCTACCGAGCTGCCCGAACGAATTGAGACATGGTTGGCAGGTTGCCCAAATTGGCGACTAGACTGTTTATTTAGACAGGTCGCACATTTTCAGCGCGAGGACCTTTCGGGCCACGGCCCATTTCAAATTCAACGCTTTGTCCTTCGCGTAGATCTTCAATCGTGGTGCCTACCAATGCGGAATGGTGGAAAAATACTTCGCCATTGCTGGCCGAAATAAATCCAAATCCCTTGTCCGACACTAGTTTCTTGATGGTACCTTCTGACATTTTCAACTTCCTTAAACCTAAAACATAGAGAAAAATAATGCTTCTAAGCGCAACTAACGTGCACTAGCCGCATGAGCCTGCTTTGTCCTTGCCCCTGCCTTGCTACGATTGCGTCGGCGACGACGAGGTCTATTCAAGCTGTCCGGTGTGTCGTCTGCTGGACCAGCAGACAGACTGGCATTTCCGCCACGCTTACGGCGTTTGGCGGACTGCGGAAATGTATCTTGATTCGTTTTGCGACGGGCCGAAGAATTCTCTCGCAGATCTTCTACATCGGCCGATCCGTTGTTCGGCTGATCACTCTCGGCCAATGCGTCTTGCGGCATCGTGCGAACTTCAATCTTCTGCTTGGTCAATCGCTCGATAGCTCTAAGATTTGTCCTTTCGTCACCCGAACAGAACGACAACGCTTCTCCCGAAGTTCCTGCTCGAGCCGTTCGGCCAATACGATGGACATAGGTTTCCGGCGTATCTGGCAAATCGAAATTAATGACATGTGAAACGTCGGCAAAATCCAAGCCTCTTGCGGCCAAGTCGGTGGCCACCAGTACAGGCGGCCGGTCGGTATTAAACTGGCGAATCACGGCAGTTCGCTGATTCTGGCTCTTGTTGCCATGGATCGCGGCGGCCAAGATACCGTCCCGTTTGAGACATCGCACAATTTTGTCCGCACCATGTTTGGTCCGAGAAAAAACCAGTGTGCGAGATCTTTTAGTATTTTTCAGGTAGGACACCAGCGATCCAATTTTTTCAGACCGCTCGATAAAAAACACACCTTGGGAAACTCGTTCTGGCGTGGATGCAACCGGAGTAACATCCACTTGGAACGGTCGCTTCAGCCATTGGGCTGCCAGTTGACGAATCTCTGGCGGCATGGTCGCGGAAAACATCAGTGTCTGACGCTGTTCTGGGACGCAGCGAATAATCTTTCTTAAATCGTGAATGAAGCCCATATCCAGCATGTGGTCTGCTTCATCCAGTACCAGAATTTGCAGCTGGCTCACGTCAACCAATTTTTGGCCAATCAAGTCCAGTAAACGACCGGGCGTCGCCACTAAAATATCTACGCCCGCCTGGATCGCTCGAACCTGATTTCCTTGACGAACGCCGCCGAAAATCACGGTATGCTTGAGCGGCGTAGCTTGACCATACGCCGACAAACTTTCGCCAATCTGGCTGGCTAGTTCTCGAGTGGGCGACAGCACTAACGCGCGAATCACGCGACGCCCAGACCGCTTGCGCCGATTTTCCGCGCCGCTGGGCTTTGGCGAATTTTGCATCAATTGCTGCAGCACTGGCAGCGCAAATGCAGCTGTTTTTCCGGTTCCGGTTTGAGCACAGGCAATGATGTCTCGGCCTTGAAGAACCGGGGGAATTGCTTTGATTTGGATGGGAGTAGGAGAGTGGTAGCCTAGGGAATCGAGCGTTGACAATAACGTAGAATCAACCGACAGATCTTCAAACTTCATGCAGAAATACAACTTCCAATAAACGTGTTTTGTGACAATACGATGGCTAAAAGCAGCTCGTTTGTCGATCACCTGCCGCTGCGAGAAAAGGCCGACATTCTCAAAGCACGTGGCTTCGCAAATGCGTCTTCACTTCGCTTCCGAACGCTACAAAGCAGGACGTTTTGCCTACCGAGCGACTCAGGATCAGCAGTGTGATGCAAGAGAATCAATCGCGGTCGAAAATAGAAGATACGTGCTCTGGCGAAAACGCCAATTTGCACGAGGCCGCAGTCTCGAAGTTGAATGAACACATCGCATACATTGCGAAGGTCTCGCACCAAGTGTGAGTGAACTCTACCATTTGTCGGCCAAAGGTCAATGGCAACTACGGTAAAGTCTGGCGACATTTGACAATTTGCCTACGAATGAGCCGGACTATTGTGCACAATTTGATTCCACGGAATTTTGCAGATTTTGCCGTTTCAGGGTGTCTTCTGCGCCGCGCAATCCGCTGGCGATGATCTCGTTGGTCTGGCCGTTCCGAATTTGTTTTGACACGGAAAGGGACATTTCGTTCAATAGCAGCACCATCGGCAGGAGGCAAGCCATCCGGTACCCGTTTGGGAAACACGGGACGGCTCGCTCGCTCAGAAAATTCAGGACATACCCAAAGGAGTTCCATCATGCCACGATTCTCAACCGCCTCGTTCGTCTTATTGGCAACAGTCGCCTGCATCGTTCGCGCAGACGAATCAACTCGCCCTCTATTCCAAATTCAAATTGACGGCAGTGACTTGAAACGCATCGTCCCGGACGAATCGCTTTCGTATGGTTCGCCTTGCTTTTCACCGGACGGCAAGCGAATTGCCTTTGATGCGTGGCCCGGGAGCAAATACAACCAGTCACATGTCTACGTGATGGAAATTGCCGCGGATGCGGATGCCGATCTGTTGGATCTAGGCCGCGGCGCGATGCCCAGCTTTTCACCGGACGGAAAGCAAGTGGTGGTGCATACGTATGATTCGAATCCAAATGTCGTGATTGTCAATGTTGACGAAGAGGCAGAACGTAAGTCCATTGGCATCTCCACAAACGGGCCTCGCTGGTCACCGAACGGAAAATGGATTGCATTCATGAACTTCCAGGGTGGCAGCGAATACGCGATCTACAAACTGGAAGACAAAACCATTAGTACACTGACTTCAGGGCTATATCAAGCTTGCCGCGGCGGAGCGTGGTCGCCCGACGGCACCAAACTTGCCTATCCCATCTACAGCCCGGACGGTCAAAGCGTGACTCAAATCGTAACGGCGACGATCGATGAGGATGGAACGCTGGAATCAGAGCGAGTTGTCGTGGGGATGAACAACATTTCGGCGAACCTGACGTGGTCACCCGATAGCAAGCAAATCCTGTTTTCGGGGCAGGAATCAGATGGCGAAGCGTATCAACTGTACACCATTACCACCAAACGCAATTCAAAGCCAGTGAAACTTCCTGGCCAAGATCCCAATCAAGACAACATTGATCCCACGTGGTCTCCCGATGGAAAGACGATTGTTTTTTGCGCTGAATGACAAATCCAGAAACGGGATCACGGCCGATGTCTTTGGCCAAAACGCTCAACTGTTACGCTGGCAAGCCAATAGACAAAAAGCGAGCCAATCCATGCCCAACTGTGGCCCCAAAGCAAAACGACTGGATGTGTCATCCAGGCTGGGCGATTATCGTTGAGAATTCCATAATGGGGCGACGCCAAGTTGCCACAAGAACAGCAGACCAACAACGGAATACTCAGCAAGCTGAAGCCCCAAGGCACCAGCAGCATGCGCCGAGTCGATGCGGTTTTGCCACCCAAAGCAGGGATCATTGGCAGTAGGAAGGCGCCCGCTAAGCCAACGCAGAACGGCGCGGTTCGCCCCAATTCCAACAGGCATTCCTGTAAATCCTGATACGGTTCGCCGATGCCATGAAACAAGACCGCCAACCAAAGTCCAAGCTGCAACGTCAACGACAAGTGTCCCAACACGATTGCGGTTAATGGCAGGCAGTTTGCCGACAGGAAATTGATTCGCCAGGGCATCAAAGGCAGCGTAAAAAGTTGGCCCTGTCCCGTCGACTTTTGATTCGAAACAGTCGGCCGTACGTTAGTTTCGCTTTGCGGTGATTCGAAGGGATTGTCGTTTACCGAATCCATCTCGGTTCCTTCTGCAGCAAGTGCCGGACGAAGAAATCGCGTTGGCGCCGAGTGCCATACTTCGTCCCCGCCGCTCCGTGACCGACGCCGGGCATGATCAGCAGATCAAAATCCTTGTCTGCCTTGATCAAAGCGTCCACCACTTGCATGGTTGAAGCCGGATCGACGTTTTGATCGATTTCGCCCACAATCAGCAGCAACTTGCCCTGTAAGCGATGTGCCTGCGTGACATTTGACTGTTCTTCATAATGCGAACCAATCGGCCAGCCCATCCACAATTCGTTCCACCAAATCTTGTCCATGCGATTGTCATGACACCCGCAATCGGCCACGGCCACGTGATAGAAATCGCCGTGCGTCAGGAGTGCTCGTAGCGCATTCTGCCCGCCGGCCGAACCGCCGAAAATTCCGATTCGCTCCAAATCCATTTGCGGATATTTTTCGGCTGCCGCTTGAATCCACAACCTTCGATCCGGAAATCCAGCGTCGCCGATGTTTTGCCAACAAACATCATGAAACGCCTTGGAACGATGCGACGTGCCCATGCCGTCAATCTGCACCACAATGAATCCCAGTTCGGCCATTTCCTGCGCACCGTGATACGCGGAAAATGCTTTGGGGACGTGCGAACCATGTGGTCCGGCGTAAATTTTTCAATGACCGGATACGTTTGCTTCGAATCAAATGACTGGGCCGAAAGATCACGCCGAAAACGTCCGTCTGGCCGTCGCGCTTCGCCGCGAACCGTTCCGGCAAACGCCCTAATTCCTGCTGCAACTCCGACGCGTCTGCCTCCGCCAACGTGGCCTCAGTCGGCCGTCCGGCTGGCGTCACGCAATTCTGTCACGGGCATACATGTCCACTCGAGAATACCGGTCTAACAAGTACTTGCCTTCCGGCGAATATTCGACTTCGTGCGTGCCATCGCCATCCGTCAACGTTTGAAACCCGGTACCGTCCATGTTGACTCGGCAATAGTGCAAATAGTACGGATCTTGCTCGGCATAAACTCCGCTGGCGTAGAACTCGATCGTTTGATTTTGTTCGTCCATTTCTTCCACGCTGCGGACTACCCAGTTGCCTTTTGTAATCTGATTTTCCAGTTCGCCCGTTTTTGCATCAAAGCGATACAAATGGTTCCAGCCGTCGCGTTCTGACATCCAAATCACGCTGTCTCCAACATGGCGATAGAAAACTTTGTGCGCGTAGTCGACAAACGTTTTGCTGGCTTCATCAATCAGCGTCTGCACGACACCTGTTGAGGCGTCGACCTTGATCACTCGCAAAACTTGGTGGCCTCGTTGATTGAACAAAAGCGTAAAGTGCGAACCATCATCGGCCCAACGGATTTGGTTAATACTCCGTACGTTTGCAGATGACGTTTCATCCAGATCGATGCGTTTGCGAGCCGCCACGTCAAAAAGCGTTGGACGAGGAACCGGGATGGCGTCACCTGGTTTGTCGTAGTCAATGGTGATCAGCTTGGGTTGCAATTGATCGTCGGGCGAAGATTCAGTCATCTGAATCTGGCGGCCTTGTCCTCAGTGGTCTTCAGGCAGACAAGGTACTTGGAATCGGGCGACCAAATGATTTGATTCGTATAGAAATCGTCGGCGGTGATACCGTCATCGCTGAGCGCGGTTCCTCGGCAGTGGCATTTTCTTCGGTGTTTTCGGTGTTCGCCAGCGAACGCAGCACCGTTATGGTCTTTGATTTCTGCGCATACTTTCCATCAGGTGATTTGCTTCGGCAGTTTGATCACTTCGCCGCCTCCTTCCGAAATTCACGCGGCTTAGGCGAATTCACATCAATCACCGCTTCACCCATCACGGCCGTTGCTTGGAACGCTGCCAGAGGTTCACCGTCCGTGTTGGTCACCAGCCAAACATGATTGGCAAACGTATGCTGGTCTCGGCTTTCGCCTGCATTGATCACGCCGTATTCCGCTCGTCGGCCATTCGCCTGGATCCAAAACAGCAACACCGTTTGATCCAATCGATTCACAAACTGTACCGACGTTTCCGGGCCGTTGTCGCCGGAAGGGCGAATTCGATTCAGAATTCGCACGGCGGAAGCAGACGCATCGGCAGCATCTTCTCCTGCCGTAGCCACTTCATACGATTCCAAATCACATGATCGGCGTTGGCCATCAAATACGAATGTCAATCGTCGACCATCTTGATCCAATTCCCAAGACGCCAAATTCAAGCCTTCCGGCTTAACGTCCAATTGCTGAGCCAAGCGTTGAGCGTCAAACGCAGTTGTTCGTTCGCCCGTTTGGCAGTCAATTCGCCAATATTGAAATCCGCCGTTGGGCAACGCCAGTTGGAACAACACAAATTGATCGGCTTCCGACCACGTTACGTCCAAGCGTTCGTTCAGCACCTTTCCGCGAATTCGTTCTCGCAACCGGTCAGCTCGTTCATAATCTTCGGCAGAACCTTGAGCGAACACCAGCGAAGCGACATGGCACAAAAGCAAACAGAGCAGGGCAGGGGATCTGCGAATCATGAAGTATCCTATTTCGCGAAGCGGTTCTTACGAACTTCAATTTACGGCGAACCACAATTATGCCTGAAGATATTCGCGTCGTCAGCCCAGCGTTTCTTTCGCGAACGATACGAAACGTCATTCGTCAAAGTATCCGTCCGGAAAGGGATTATCTAAGTCGGCACATTCTTCATCGGCGAGATAATCTCGCTTAACGTGATTTGATTTAGAAGCGTTGCCGGAGTCAGTCGTACCAAACGAATCGGCTTGCCCTTCCAGCTTACGCAATTCTTCGCTCTGAAATTCGCCACTTCATTCGGTAATTGGACGCACTGGGAATGGGCCCCATCACGTTGTCGGATGCGTGCGCGGAAATCGGATTGCTTGCGATCTACTAAAGTGATCGAACCAAACATCGCTATCGAAGCAAGCGGCACGTCTCGCTTTGCAAAGCGATGAATTCGATGATCCGAAGAAACCACCACCAGCCGCTCTGGACAAGGATCTGCTTGAATCAACTGTTCAATCAAATCATCCGCCGAATTGAACGTTCGCGCAAATCGCAATTCGATCCCGGCAAACGCATAAGCATCGGGCAGGCCAAACTTCTTATCCGGCGCGTCAAACACCACCATTGTCTCTTGACGTTCCGCGTCGGTTAATTTTTCCGACAGAAACGTCAGCAAGGCTTCTCGAGAACGACGCAGCACGTCCTCGGAATTGCCCACTGGTGCGAACCGAGTGACATGCAACAAATTGTATCCATCAATCAGAATTGTCACGCAGGCCTCGTTGCCATTAAGATTTCCGCTACGCGCCACGAAACGAACTTGCAGTTTTCAAACGAACGTGAACGAGCAATCGACTGATGGAATATGACGTCATTATTTTGGGGTTAGGCGGAGTGGGATCGGCGGCGGCGTGGCAATCGTCCGTGCGAAGCCAACGCGTCTTGGGTTTAGAGCAATTTCACGCGGGGCTCAATCAAGGCAGTTCGCACGGGGCCACTCGGATCATCCGCCAAGCCTACTTTGAACATCCCGATTACGTGCCGCTGTTACTGCGAGCGTACCAGCTTTGGCACGAATTGGAAACAAAGGTTTCTTCACCGCTGTTCGTACCCTGCGGCTTGCTGGAAGTGGGCCCGGAAGATGGTGAATTGATTCCGGGGATTCGGGAAAGTGTCCGCCAGCATCACTTGCAACTGGAAGAACTCACTTTGTCCGCTGCGGCCGCTCGATTTCCCCAATTCGTGGTGCCCCAGGGCAGCGTCGCCGTCTTTGAACCGACGGCTGGATTTTTGCACGTGGAAGAATGTGTGCTGCAGATGCAAGCGGCGGCAAGACACAACGGTGCGGATCTTCGTTTTGATCAAGTGGTTCAAACGCTTGAATTCGACGACGATGATCGCATCTTAGTTCGAACCAACCACGAACAATTTTCTACTCGGCGCTTAATCATCACCGCTGGCAGTTGGGCGTCAAAGTGGCTTGGCAAACGCAACATTTCACTTCGAATTCTACGCAAGCAATTGCAGTGGTTTGCCACGGACGACGTTCGCTTCCGCAGCCCGCATTGCCCGGCGTTTTTCTATGAATGTGCCAACGGCTGGTTTTATGGCTTTCCGGCCATCGACCAGGCGGGCGTGAAAGTAGCCGAACACAGCGGAGGTCTGGAATTGACTTCGCCCGAAGCAGTCGACCGTACACTCGATGCGTCCGAAGCAGAGCGTTCGCAGGCGTTTTGCCGACGGCATCTGCCCAGCATCACGTCCGGCGTTTCTCGACACGATGTCTGTCTGTACACCATGTCGCCGGATCACCATTTCATTGTAGATCGATTCGCTCAATCCAACCGAACCGTATTTGCCGCCGGACTATCCGGACACGGATTTAAATTTGCAACCGTATTGGGCCAAGCTTTAACGGAACTGGTAATGGACGGCGGCACCGACCTGCCGATACAATTTTTGCAAAGCTCGCGGTTCGACGACTAGGCATGAGCCGCGGCCGCCAGGATAATTGATGCGAAACAAAAGTCGAGGAAGGATAGTTCGTAGTCCCGCCTTCAGGCGGAATAGATCCCAGTAGTTTCCGCCTAAAGGCGGTACTACGAACAACGGGACGACAAACCAATCGTAGCGCGGTCCAACGAATCAAAAGCGCACAACGGAGTTCTTGGCTTTTTCAACTACACTTCGCCTGGCAGCGTGATATCATCTGGAATTGCAATTCCCAAAATTACACGTCCGAGGCAATCGCATGAATTCGCGCCGGGAAATGAGAAATCGCAAGCGAAACGCGGTTCGACTACAGTTCGAACCACTGGAATCTCGCTTGCCATTGGCAGCTAACTTAGTGCTGACCGAATTCGTCGCGTCCAATAGCGAATCACTGCTGGACGCCAACGGCGAATCTTCCGATTGGATGGAAATCTTTAATGCCGGAGACGAACCGGCGTCACTGTCTGATTACTTTCTGACGGACGACACGGCTGACAATACCAAGTGGCGATTTCCGGCCGGCCAATTGGCGGCCGGGGAATTTTTGATTGTCTTTGCCAGTGGAAATAACGAGACCGATGCGAACGGGAATTTGCACACCAATTTTCGGCTCAGCGCCGGCGGCGAAACGCTGCGACTGACTACCAACAACGGCCAGACGGTGCTGAGCGAATACCAGTTCAGCCAACAGTTCACCGACGTGGCCTTTGGTATCGGTCAGCAAGCGACCGAGAGTCGTTTGGTCACTCCCGATTCCCAAGCTTATGCCCTGATTCCGACCGCCGTGGATCAAGAAGAACGAGCCGTTTCGTGGACGACGGACGATTTGAGTCCTTTGCCAAACGTTTCGTCAGTTACGGCGGCAATCGGTTTTGGCGAAGGTGACATCCGCACACAGAATATTGCGGTCGGCGCCCAAGCCGTGGCGTCTGGACCACTTTGGCCAGGGTTCGTGCCAGAACGAATTGTCGACGGCGACCGGACCACGATTTCTCATCCGGCCAGCCCCGTTCGCACGTTCGAGTATTCCATCAACTTGGGCGAAGAAACCGCATTCGATCGCATTGAAATCTACAACCGAGCGGACGGATGCTGCCCAGAACGATTGACCAATTATCGAGTTTCCATTCACGACGATGACGAAGGAGAAATCGGTCCCGCCGTTTGGTCGGCCGATATTCGCACCGATGGATCGAACTCGGGTGCTCGCGGCGTGGACATCATCACGCCCATTTTGGATCCTACCGGCGACTTTGGAGGACAACATATTGTCATTGCCAAGATTGAAGAAAACAGCACCAACTATTGGCCGCAAATTGCCGAGGTAGAAGTCTATCCCGCCACGGGCTACGGTGATCTGTTTACCACCAACATTCAGACTCCACTACAAAACATAAATTCGTCGGTTTGGCTGCAAATTCCATTTGAAGTGCCGGACGCCAGTCAAGTGGATCAGTTGGAGCTGAGTCTGCAGTATGATGATGGATTCGTAGCGTATTTGAACGGCACCGAGTTCGCTCGGCGAAACGCACCTGATCAGCTTACCTATAATTCGTCGGCCACAAACACTCATGCTGGCGAAGTTATCGAAACGTTTGTCATCGGCACGTCGCTGTTGCAAAACGGCCAGAACGTTTTGGCCATTCATGGCCTGAACCATTCGGCCGGAGACAACGATTTTCTGATGCGGCCCACGTTGATCGCTCGGCAAATTCAATCCACCGGACAAGGATATTTGCTGGAACCGACTCCGGGAGCCATCAACGGCGCAACGGTACAGGGCTTCACCAGCGAACCGACGGTGGACCGTCAACGAGGCTTCTACGAAGCGGCGTTTAATGTCACGTTGGCCGCCAGCCAACCCGGCAGTTCGCTGATCTACACCACCGACGGCAGCCAGCCGACTCGGACGAATGGCGCAATCGTTTTACCAGCATCCGCGAATGATTTGGTTCGCACCGCTGTTCCAGTTACCACAACGACGACGCTGCGAGCCATCGCGATTCAGGACGGTTTTGCCGATTCGCAAGCGATTACGGAAACATTCTTGTTCTTGGCCGATGTGATCCAACAGCCGGTTCTTCCCGATGGCATGCCGACCAGCTGGGCCGGTGCCACCGCCGATTATGAAATGGATCCCGACGTGGTGACGGACCCCGCATATCGCGACGAAATCATCGACGGGTTGAAGAGCATTCCTTCGCTGTCGATTGTGACTGACTTTGATCATCTGTGGGACAGTGAATCTGGCATCTACATTCATTCCACACAGCGAGGCCCCAATTGGGAGCGTCCGGTTTCGCTGGAGCTGATTCTGCCTGATGGTTCCACGGGCTTTCAAGTTAACGCCGGAATTCGCATGTGGGGCACCGGCTGGGCGCCGCATTCTTCGTCCAACAAGCATTCGTTTCAACTGAAATTCAAAAGCGAATACGGTCCTTCTCGACTGGACTATCCGCTATTCTCGGATACGCCGATTTCCGCGTTTGATGATATTGTTCTACGAGCCCAAGGGAGCCGTAGTTGGTTTGATTTTCGCAATCCTGACATCAGCCAGTCACAGTATATTCGCGACGCCTGGGCTCGAGACACCGCGGCCGCGATGGGCAAATTGGAAGGCCATGCCACATTCGTCCATCTGTATTTAAACGGTTTGTACTGGGGATTGTACAATCCTGTAGAACGAACCAACGAGAAATTTGGCGAAGCCTATTTGGGCGGCGATGCAGACGAATACGATGTCATCAATAAACGCTCTGGACAAACAACGCACGCCACTTCCGGCAATATAGACGCTTGGAACGAAATGTTCCGCATTGCCAATTCCGGGTTGGAAACTGCTGAAGCATACGCGGAAATCCAACAGTATTTGGATGTGGATGACTTCATCGACTACATGCTGATTCAGCAGTACGCCACCAATCACGACGGCCCCGATCAGGGCGGAAACAACATGCGGGCGATCCGGCGGCGAAATGACGACGGTCGGTTTACGTTTCATGTTTGGGACATGGAATACACACTGTGGTATCAAGACGAGCACCGCAACATTGACGGCGATGTGGCCGATTCGCCGATGCGACTATTCAGCCGCCTGCGTGAAAATGCGGAATTTCGCTTGCGGTATGCAGATCGAGTGCAAATACATTTATTCGGCGAAGGCGCGCTCACTCCGGCAAAAGCAGCCGCTCGTTGGGAACTTCGCGCCAACGAAATTGAATCCGCAATCATCGGCGAATCCGCTCGTTGGGGCGACGGACGCCGTGCCACACCCTACACGCGAGACGTGGAATGGACGGCCGAACGCCAGCGTTTGTTGAACGAATATTTTCCTCAGCGCACCGGCATTCTATTGCAGCAACTGATCGACGCCGGGCTGTATTCGCCCATCGAACCACCGGCACTGAATGCAACTCGAGACATCGTGCCGACCGGGTTCGAATTGAACGCATCTGCGCCGGCGGGAACCGTATACCTCACAACCAACGGCACCGATCCTCGATTGCCCAGCGGTGAAGTGGATCCTTCGGCAATGAAGTTTACGCCTCGTCAAGTGCTGGCCGATTCTTCGAATCAAGTCACCTGGACCGTTCCAAACGAAACGACGCCGGCAAATTGGTTCGCACCAGAGTTTTTGCCTGTGGCCAAACAATGGAGTTCAGCGCAGGGCCCAATTGGATTTGGTTCGAATGCGGAAAAGGACTTTTCGCCGGTGACTTTGCAGAACGCCACCGCCACGTTTTCCGAATTGCGTCGTCCCGTGGGCAACACGATTGACGGCGATTTAGCGGGACGAGGCTGGGGATTTTCACAGCCAGTGGATTTCCAGGGGCCGGTGATCCGATCACCGATTGCGGTCTGGGAAACCAGCCAAGATGTCTCGTATGCCGAAGGAACCGAACTGCAGGTGACCATGACGCACGATTCGCTGACTCGCGGCAATATCGGGCGATTCCGTATCGCAGTGACTTCTGCGGATCGAGAATTTTTTGCGGACGGGCTAGAAAACGGCGGCGACGTATTCACGGATTGGATTGTGTTGCGACCCATTTCCGCCACGTCGGCCGAAGGAGCGACCATGACGGTGAATCCGGATCATTCGATTTTGGTCAGCGACGGTGAAAATCGGCGAGACACCTACACGATTCGATTCGTCACCACATTGCCGAAGATCACGGGTATTCGTTTGGAAACCATGACCGATCCTAGTTTGCCCGGACGCCGAGGCCCAGGACGATCAACCAATGGCAATGCCGTGCTGTCCGAATTCCAGGTGGCCGCAGCGCCAGCAGATGTAAGTCATTTGTTGGACATGGACACGGCGGAGCAGTTACGCATCGACATGCAACAGCAGTCTTCGGCGTTGTTACGAATTCCATTTTCTGTGGCAGTACAAGATCCGTTTGATCGCCTGAAACTGAACGTCCAGTTTCCCGACGGATTTGTGGCATATTTGAATGGCACCGAGGTTGCTCGGGCAGGTGTTTCCGGAACGCCCGGTTTTGATTCACTGGCCACGCAAGTTCGCAGTGGTTCCGAACAGCTTCAGGCAACGACTTGGGATATCAGCGAACGCCGTGATTTGCTGCGAACCGGTGACAACGTGTTGGCGCTCCAGGTCTTGCACGCATCGCCGGATATCGCACATTCTATTGCCGCTGTTCAGTTGATCGGCGAATCCGACCTAAAACTACTGCTAGATCGCGATTCGACTGTGAACGCTCGTGTTCGTACTGGCAGCGACTGGAGCGCGTTGGTGACTAGAGCATTGCGAGTTGTCGGCGATTTGGATTTTGACGCCCGAGTGACCGCGGCGGATATTGATCTGCTGTGTGCCGCGATTGAAGCAAACGACGATTCGTTCGATTTGGATTCCAGCGGGCAAACCGATCAGGACGACGTTGATTTTCTGGTTCGCCAGGTATTACAGACGAGTTACGGTGATGCGAACCGGACGGTGTGTTCAATTCGGCAGATCTGGTGCAGATCTTTCAAGCCGGCGAATACGAAGATTCCCTGGCCAAGAATTCCGGCTGGGCGGAAGGCGACTGGAATTGTGATGGCGAATTCAATTCGGCCGATCTGGTGGTCGCGTTTCAGTTGGGCGACTATGCCGCGGAAGCGACCAGAGCGGGAAAGCGTCACTGATCGCAAGAGGTTGGCTGGTAGTGCATGAGGCGACGAATCCTCAGAATGCAAAGTACAAATGACCGCGGGACTCGTCACCTCGTCCATTACGCCGCGGATGCGAGGGACTCGTCACTTCGTCCATTACGCTGCGGATGCGGGACTCGTCACTTCGTCCATTACGCTGCGGATGCGCGGGACTCGTCACTTCGTCCATTACGTGCAGATGCGCGGGACTTGTCACTTCGTCCATTACGCTGCGAATGCGAGGGACTCGTCACCTCGTCCATTACGTGCAGATGAGGCGTCCCTGACTAGGGTGACACGGAAAATTCAAACGAAAAAGGGCTTCTCCTTTTGCAGAGAAGCCCTTTTGAGATCGGTTTAAATTGTGAATCACGCGAAGCTTACTTGCGACGCAGTTTCAGCAATCCCAAGAGGCTGACGAAGATCATGACCATGCCAGATGGTTCGGGCACAGCGGCTACGCCACCACGAGGACCTTTTTCAAAGCCACCTTCAGTGAATGCGGCAACAAAGTCACTGGTATTAAACTGTCCGTCCAAGTTCCAGTCACCTTCCGACCACTTCGCTGCTTGTCCGGATTCGAACTTGCCAATGGTGAAGACCTGAACAAAATCGCCGGTGCCGAATTCACCGTCACCGTTCGAATCGCCAATCCAAGTACCAATCAAGTTGGCAACCATTTCATTGACGTCAGCCGCGTCGGCAGCGCCGTCGCCCGTTACGTCGAATGCAGCATTGCCCAGAACCATGACATCCAGGTCAGCTGTGGTAACCGAACCATCACCGTTGAAATCGCCCAAATTTCCGGCACCCGGGCAGCTACCCAAGCAAACTCGGCCTGTGGCTGAATCAAACACCCAAGCCTGACCGTCCAAGGACGTGATCAATGGCGTTCCCGTGATGACATCGGCATCAATGATTCGGAACGCATCGCCGTTGGCAACGGCGCTGTCGGAGCAATCTGGAAGGTGATACCATCCACATCCAGAACCGTTCGATAAATACCAGGAATTGGGTTGGGAATCGCCAATTGATCGGCTTCACCGGTGTCGCCGTTCACGTCGAACTGCAATGGACGTTCAGCAATTACAGCCGCCGAAAGATCCGCGCTCACCAACGGACTGCCACTCGTCTTGACGCTCCAGCCTAGAGTTCCGTCGCCCAACAGTTCCCATCCGTTATTGGGATCCGCGTCTTCCACAAACGCACCTTCCTTGATGGCTACTTCAAAGCTATCTCCGCCGCCTGCTTCATAGAACGAAGCTAACACGGCCGTCTCAAGAGGTTCGGTCAATTCGAAAGTACCGACCGTCCAGGCATGTCCTCGAGGTGCTTCGAAGCGAATTTCATCGTCTTGAAAATTATCGTTGTTCTGCGAATCGATGAATTCGACGCCAGGAATCAAGACCTTACCGCCGTCGTCCGAACCAAAACCAATGGTCCAAGTTCCGGCAGGAATAACGACATTCGCCACTGCCTGTACGGCAAAGTTGTCCAGCGAATCATCGTTCACGCCGTTAGGATAGGGGTGATTTACACCGAAGTTGCCACCACCACCAGCCAAGTCGATTACGTCATAGGCCGCCGTATCATCTTCCTGAGGTCCAAAACCAGTCGAGACGATTCCGTCTTGAGCGTCAATGATATCATCCGCCGTGGTTTGGCTGTCCACCGTCAAGTCGGTGTCGACCATGGTCACGCTCCAACCTGAAACATTGTCCGCGAAAGGACCGAATACGTGATTGGATTGTGCGCCTTCGAATTCTCGAGTGCCGATGGTGTTTTCACCACCAACAAACGACGGAGGAATCACGGTACAACCGGCACCTACATCTGCGTCGGTTTTGATGACGATGTTATCGATATGGTGATACGCATTGGCACCACCGGTACGTCCACCAAAGACCAATTGGCCAGGGCTTGGATCGTATTCGACAATTTCATTGAAAACTTCTACGCCTTTGTAGGTCACGGTTAGGTTGTTCGCACACAAGTCGATCGTGAGCGGAGCCCAACCCATCAGTTCTTGCAGTTCGTCGTCAAAGACGGCAGCAGGACCGGTCTGCAGGGATTCCGTATCGTCCACTTCACCATTCAAAACCGGGAAGGGAAATTGATTGACCAATTGGTTGTCCAAACGGACACTCATGCCAATCACATCCGAGCCACCACTGAACCATTCGTCGAAGCCAATTGCCACGCCCGTGGTGGTTCCTTCTTCTGGCAAGTTCGCTTCATTGGTTGGACTGGACGCCCAGCCTTCGCCATCATCCAGGACGGGATCACCTGGGCGAGCAAAATTGAAGCTAAAACCATCGGCAGGGCGGTCCGTACCACCGCCAACTCGCAATAGTGCGCTGATCGAAAACGCTTCCAAACTTGTTCCGTCGGTCAAGTCAGGAAAAACAATCGCGCCACGTTCGCTGTTAACAGCATCCGTTACTTTCAGGTACCCCGTGTTTTCAAACCCGTCTTCGTCACGCCATTCCGCGGTTCCGAAGAACTCGACACCCAAGGCAGCGGGGTCCGTTTCGAAATCGAGTTCGAAAATCTCGGCCTGCGCTACCGTCGACGAAGCTGCAATCAGCCCCGCCACCATAAACTTCCAACACCTTCGCATCATCCATCCTCATCATGGAATAACTAAGAATTTACCAATGCCGTCTTGTTGCCAAGACTGACAAATACTCCAACCAACCCTCTCGTCTAAGATCCAAATGCGACAAGATGCGCATTAAAATCGAGTTTAACGAATGCAAGAGAAAACTCAATAATTGTGACAAAAATTGACGCAGAATCATTAGCAACCCCTTACCCAAGGTGCTGCTAAACTGGTAGACCTGTGCCGAAACGGCTTGAGCGTTAAGCAATTTGAACACAAGAGTTCTAATCGTCGTGACGAACCAACCGCCCAATTCCACCCAGCGAACAAAGTACGGGAAAACGAGACCAATCAAGCTTTGGGCCTTCCGTATGATCTCGTTGACGGTGATCCCGTTGATTGCTCTGATGGCGATGGAATGGGGACTCTCCTTGACGGGCCAATCGTATCCCACTCGCTTCTTGGTGCCGCGAACAGATGCACCACACGAACTGATAGACAACTACAAATTCGCTTGGCGATTCTTCCCTCGCAAGTTGGCTCGCAGCTCGCAACCTCTTCTGATTCAGCGAAAGAAGGCGGACCACATACGTCGTATCATTGTCTTCGGCGGTTCGGCGGCCATGGGCGATCCAGAGCCGGCATTCGGGCTGGCGCGAACGATCCAGGCCAACTTAGAGCACCGCTTTCCGAACCAGACGTTTGAAGTGATCAACGCGGCAGTGACCGCCATCAATTCGCATGTCGTGCTGTCCATTGCCAAAGATTGCGAATCACTGGATGCGGACGCGTGGGTTGTGTACATGGGCAACAATGAGGTGGTCGGTCCCTTCGGAGCGGGGACGGCGTTTGGCAATGGAAAGTCTTCTTTGTGGCAAGTGCGGTCGAGTCTAACATTGCAGCGAACCGCCATTGGTCAAAACTTAGCCAGACGGTTGACCGGGCAGATGGACGACCTTCCCGAAACATGGGGCGGCATGGGAATGTTCACAGAGCATATGATTCGACACGATTCGCCCGAATTGGCGCGCGTGGTCACGAACTTTCGCGCCAACCTTCAAGACCTAATCCGTATCGCAGACAAGAACGACGTTCCGGTCATTCTGTGTACCGTTACTACCAACCAACGGAGCTTTCCACCGTTTGCATCGCAACATCGTCGGGACTTTTCGTCAGATCCATTGGCGAAATGGGACGAATTATTCGAACAAGCGACGTCCGCTCAAGACGCGTTTCAATATGACCAAGCAATTGAACTGTTTCAACAGGCGGAACAATTGGACGGCGAATTCGCGTTGCTACACTTTCGCATGGCCGAATGCCTGCTGCAGCAAGGCGAAACGGAAGCGGCTCAAAGGCATTTCCAAACGGCCGAAGACCTGGATGCGCTGCGATTTCGCGCTAGTTCGCAAATCAATCAGGCGATTCGAGACATTGCGGAGGCTTGCGCTGACACGGCCACACTGATCGATGCCGAAAAAGAACTGAAGGATATCAGTGGCATTTCTATATTGGGCCAAGAACATTTTCTGGAACACGTTCACCTGACCTTTCAAGGCAACTTTGAACTGGGGCAAGTGATTGCCAAAATGGTTGCCGAAAAGTTGAAATTGACGTCCGAATCCGAAGTAGCCACGTGGCCCAGCCAAGACGAATGCGCTGTCCGCTTGGGCTATACTCCACTCCACGAATTGCAGCTTGCCCAAGAGATGCAGAAACGGCTGAACGAACCACCTTTTACGCAACAGGCCGACCATGATCGGCGCATGGCCGCGTGGGACCAAACCATACAATCACTTGCCGCCAAGCAGACGCCTGCAGCGGCACATGATGCCGTGGCACACTATGACACAGTGTTGGCGGTTCATTCGCAGGACTGGATCTTACGAGAACAATACGCAGTGATGCTGGAGTCGCTTAATCGCATTCCGGCCGCGATTGAACAGCTTCGCCACGTCACACAGCAGATGCCGCATCACTGGAAAGCACACTTCAACTTGGGATCGCTGTTGAATCGCCATCAACAGTGGACAGACGCAGAGCAATCCTTACGAACGGCGTTAAGCCTGCGGCCAGATTTTACACGAACGTATAACAGCTTAGGCATTTGCCTTTCGCATCAAGATCGCATCGAAGAAGCGTACCAGCAATTTTCCACGGCAATTGAAATCGAACCAGATTTTTCGGAAGCCTATTTCAATTGGGGCCTCGTTTGCGCGAACCAACAAGATCATGCACAAGCGGTCCAGCGTTTTCAGCAAGCCACTTCGGTTGATGCGGATTACTTGCCCGCACATGTCGAATTGGGATCGTACTTTGTCAGTCAAGAAGATCATGCTGCGGCGGAAGGCCCTTACTCGGAAGTGGTTCGCTTGAAACCCAATGATCCGGCCGCGCGCATTAATCTGGCATTGGTCTTGATTAAACTGCAGAAAAAACAAGAGGCGATCCATCAGCTTCAAGCCGCATTGCAACTGGAGCCTCGTAACGTAATCGCTCGTCAGGCTTTGCAAATGGCCAAAACTCTGCCCAACTAGTGTTTCGTGGAAATCCCTAAATTCAGCAAATAGCGTTTCGTTGAACCGAGCCTATAATGAAGCATTCGCAGCTGTTGACAGCAAGTTTTGATATCCAGCGAAAGGCTGCCAGATAGTTCGATAGACAATTCCCGTCCGCGTTGACATACGTATTGCAAGGCTGTTCAAAAATGATCGGCCTAATGGTAAACCTACGAGAGGCTGCCGTGCATTTTTCATTCATTCTTTCCAACAAATCGTTCTCGTTCAGCAAAATCGTTGCCTGCATCGTGGCATCGGCCATATGGCAGTTCGCATACTTGGCTATCGCCCAAGAGGTGCCGATTGCCAGCGGTAACTCACCGTTATTTCAGCTGCTCCAGCCAAAGCAATCGGGCATTGAGTTTACCCAACCCATCGATTTGCAACATCCCATGAAGTATCTGTATGTCGGCGGATATGCATCGGCCGGCATTGCCATCGGCGACATCAATGGCGATGGACTACAAGATTTGTTCTTCAGCGGTGGCCCCGTGGCGAATCGACTTTTTTTAAATGCGTCGCAAGCACAACACATTCGATTTACCGACATCACCAGCCAAAGTGGCATTGAAGCAAACAACGCGTGGGCCGCTGGCGTGACGTTTGTAGACGTTGATGGTGACAGCGATCTAGATATTTACGTATGTTATTATGATTCGCCGAACCAGCTGTACATCAATCAATCGACCGATAATCAAATTCGGTTTGTCGAATCCGCTCGTCAATTTGGACTCGATCTGGTCGACGCTTCGTTCATGCCCACGTTTTGCGATTTTGATCGAGACGGAGACTTAGATCTCTTTATCACCGGCTATCAATATATCAATCCGGCTGGTCGTCCGGCCGAATTGCCGGTCACCGAACGCAACGGTAAAACCGAAGTGTTGCCGCAATTTCAAAAATACTATGGCATAGTCCCTGGGCTAGATGGCACACCCACATTTACGAATGTCGGTCGAGCTGACTATTTGCTGCGGAGCAACGCATCCGAGACCCAAGGAAAGCAAATCCGTTTTCAAGATATCACTCAGCAAGCAGGCATCAGTGGAATTGGCGTCGGTAATTCGGCTGTGTGGTGGGATTACAACCAAGACGGCTGGCCGGACTTGTATGTGGGCAACGATTTCAAGGTAGCTGACCAACTGTTTCGCAATAACGGCGACGGAACATTCACGGATGTCATCCAAGAGACGGTTTCGCATACAACTTGGTTCAGCATGGGTAGCGAAGTGGGTGACATCAACAACGACGGGATCTTGGACTTCCTGATCAGCGATATGGCTGGCACCACTCATTATCGTTCCAAAGTCACCATGGGCGAAATGAGCGTCAACGCTGAATTCCTGCGGACTGCAGAACCAAGGCAATTGATGCGTAACGCGTTGTTCATTGGCACCGGCACCGATCGCTTGCTGGAGGCAGCCTATCTTTGCGGCTTGGCCAATTCAGATTGGACCCGGGGCCGTCAAATTGGCGGACTTGGATAATGACGGCTGGCAAGATGTCTTTACCAATGGTGTCGCGCGAATGTTCAATCATTCCGATTTCCAGATGAAGGCAGAAGAACGTATTGGCAAGACCCACCGGGACATGTGGGAAGACACACAGATCCGCCAAGAGGAAAACCTGGCATTCCAGAACTTGGGCGACTTTCAATTCAAGAGCGTCGGTCGGGATTGGGGATTAAACCACCTGGGAATGAGCTATTCAGCCGCATATGGCGATCTGGACAATGATGGAGACCTAGACTTAGTAGTAACCAATTTAGACGAACCGGTCCACGTTTATCAAAATCAATCGGATCAGCGACATACAAACTTCTTGCGACTCCGACTCACCGCTAAAGGCCGGAATCGATTTGCCCTGGGTGCCGAAGTCCGAGTGGAAGCGAACGGCATGACGCAAGTTCGCCAAAATTTTCCTATGTCTGGTTTTCTATCGTGCAACGAACCGATCGTGCATTTCGGGCTAGGTGACGCGCGTGCAGTGGAACGTGTGTCGATTCGCTGGCCCGATGGTTCGCACCAAATGCTGGAAAATATTTCCAGCAATCAAACGCTGCGTGTAGCGCAAGACAACGTCATCACACCCCCAACAGTAAACACTGTTGAACCGCTGTTCGTGAAGACTCGTACCTTCCCTTCGCTGCAACACATTGAAACAGATTATGACGATTTCGCTCGTCAGCCCTTGCTGCCATTCAAACATTCGCAACTAGGCCCCGGTATTGCGATTGGCGACGTCGATGGCGATGGAGACTACGATTTCTACTTGGGGAAAGCCACAGGAACTGCTCGAGCCGTCTACATCAATGGCGGCCGCGGTAACTTGTCGGTCAAACCAAGCGATGTATTCAGCAAGGATATTGTGTATGAAGACATGGGAGCAATCTTTCTGGACGTCGACAAAGACGGCGACCAAGATCTGTATGTGGTCAGTGGCGGTGTGGAATGCGATGCCGACGATACGAGCTTGCAGGATCGACTCTACCTGAATGACGGACAAGGTTACTTTCGGCGCGCACCATCCGCTGCCTTGCCCGTCGAAACATCCAGCGGCTCCGTGGTCTGCGCGGCGGACTATGATCGAGATGGCGATTTGGATGTCTTTGTCGGCGGCCGTATTATTCCCGGCCGCTTTCCAGAAGCGCCCACCAGCATGTTTCTGGAGAATCAATCCGATGGTCGAACGGCCAAGTTAGTCGATCGCACGCAAGACGTCGCCGCGTCACTCGCTTCGGCAGGCCTGGTCACCAGTGCTTTGTGGTCCGATGCCAACGGCGACGGCTGGCTAGATCTTTGGGTTACCTATGACTGGGGGCCTGTTCGTTTGTTTCGCAACGAACCGCACGCCGACGACATTGCGCAACGCATTCTGGTGGACCGAACAACAGAAGCCGGATGTTCAGAACTGCTCGGGTGGTGGAATGGCATTGCCGGACAAGATCTAGATCACGACGGTGACATTGATTATGTGGTCACTAACTTTGGGCTGAACACAACCTACCATCCGACTCCAGAAAAGCCAGAGTTATTGTACTATGGTAAATTTGACGAATCGGGAAATCCCCATTTGATTGAAGCAAAGTTTGAAGACAAGAATTGTTTTCCTCGTCGCGGCCTGAGCTGCTCCAGCCATGCTATGCCGTTTATACGAGACAAAGTCAAGACGTTCCACAACTTTGGGCTTTCAACATTAGAAGAAATCTATTCCGAAGAAAAGCTCGACCGTTCGCTTCGCCTGTCTGCTAATACTCTGGAGTCGGGCATCTTGATCAATGAAGGTGCTACTCCAGATGACTTGAAATTTCGTTTTCAACCGTTGCCTCGGTTGGCACAGATTTCGCCTTCGTTTGGTGTGGTGTTACATGATTTTGACCTGGATGGCTGGCCCGATTGCCTGCTGGCGCAGAACTTCTTTTCGCCGCAAGTCGAAACAGGACGTATGGATTCTGGCCTAAGCCTGTTACTGAAAGGCCAACCAAGCGTCCAGCCCAATGCGATTGCATTTCGGCCTGTTTGGCCCCAAGCCAGTGGTATCATGGTACCCGGCGATGCAAAATCTGCCGTGGTGATAGACTACAATCGAGACGGTGTATCCGACTTGCTGGTAGGCGTGAACAATGGCATCATTCAAGCCTTTGACGGAACCGCACGTCAAAACCGCAGTCTACGAATTCGTCTTCAGGGCCTTCCCGGCAATCTGGATGCGATAGGAGCGAAGGTCATGGTTCGCTTTGACGGAAGTTCCGTCCCAAAGCAAGTAGCCGAAGTCTACGCAGGCAGCGGATACTTGTCTCAATCTTCACCCGAAATCGTATTTGGCTACGGTCAACGTGGACGCCCCGTTTCTGTCACGGTGTACTGGCCGGATGGAGTAACCAGTGAGGATGCCTTATCCACTAAGTCGAAGCATATACTGATCACGCACCCGCAACTTTAGAACAGGAATAGTGATTCTGTTCATTCGTTCATTCCGTGCGACGATCGACCGAATAGCCTTTCGGTTGGCTATTCACGGCGCTGCGTGGAATGCGTTTCATCTGCAGGTCTCGAATCCATTCGTTGTACCGAAACCAATGTACCGGGACTTCGGCCAAGTTTGCCTGCGGATCAACCAGCTCTTGATGAGGCCGACCGTTATACGAGACTATAGTTACCGCAGAAACTTGGGGACGACGGCCACATTTTTCTTCCCAAATCGCGGCCACTCGTCGAGCGTAGCGGCGCAAGTAAAACGGCTGAGCACTGGAGTGCATGTATTTGGACATGGTCATGTCCTGCAGACTATTCCAGTGAATGCGGAGAGTTTGCTTTTTGTCGGTCTGCGAGTCGGCGATGTAGGCCAACGGCAGTAGGTCTTTTGTATCTGCGCCCAATGGGCCGTAGTGAATCACAATCGGCTCCGGAATCTGGCTGTCAAGATCGGCGACGTTTGGCGGACGCGTATTGAGACCATGAACAAACGCGGTTGGATCGATTCGAGTTGAACTGTTCGACTGAGGCAGCAATACTTGACGGTCTTCGACAATAAAAAAAGCGGCCGGGCGAGCAGGTTCGCCCTGTAATGCAAACGGATAGATTCTCCGAACGATGGGTCGAACAATTGCCTGCAGATCGGCATCCGCCATAAGTTTGCGAATCTGCAACTGGACATGATGCAAGGTGACGACGGCATCTTGCGAATTGGCGATGCCTCGTTCCAAGTTCACCACGGCCGACCGCAAAGACGCCAGTGAAGTGACGGCCGTATTTGGTGACTCGGCCGAACGACTTTCCGCCACAATCTGATCGATGGCCTGGGAAACGGACAGCGGCACCAGTAGTTCGGGTTCACGTTGATAAAGGTCTCGCCACACGCCGTTGGCGCGAATAGCCGCTACGTTGTCGGCGTAACTGACTTGCCTGCCGCTGTACGGATTATAGATGATTCGTTCGCCCAGTATCGGTTCTAGCACCACGGAGAATTCAGGCATTTCAGGCCAGAGAACTTGGCCTGGCGAGATTTTTCGAAACAGTTGTTTTTCGAACGGCCAGTTTTGCCAATGAACTACTGGGTTATCGTTTGCCGCTGACATGACGGCCGCATCTGCAATTCGCAATTGATGACCGACCGCATGGCGAGTGTCCGCCTTGAGTCGCCAGCTGAAGCTGAAGCCTTCGTAAGTAAATCGAGAATCACTGTTGATAAAGTGGTGTCGAACGGGCAAAAGCGATTGCCAGACTAGCCACAGCATGACACTCGCCACAATCCATTTACTTGCTCGACGGCCGTCTACGTCTACGTCTACGTCGCCGTGACTTTTCGAAACAGTCGGCGACAAGCTCCAACCAAGACTCGCTCCGACGACCGGAAACACAATGCCGCCGATCACCGCCCATTTCATATTCGGACGGCCCCAGTTGGGACGGCCCCAGTTGGGACGGCCCCAGTTGGGACGGCCCCAGTTGGGACGGCCCCAGTTGGGACGGCCCCAGTTGGGACGGCCCCAGTTGGGACGGCGAAGCCAGCCGGCAAGTCGCTGTGGCCAATCGGGATCCAAGAAGATAGTAGCTGTCGTGATGCCTAGGATGGGGAACCAGCCAATATCATCGAACAGAAACAGGAAATTGATGGAGTGAAAAATGAGCATCAAAATCAAGCCGAAAATACGAGTGCGTCGGATCAACAACAGGAATCCGACCACAAGGTCAAAGATGGTACCGATCCACGCCAAGGCATAGGCCAGTTCAGGCAGATGCAAGAAATCCTGAAGTGCCGTTAGTTGGCCAGAAGATAAAATCGCTTCGTACGGTGCCGTAGTGTTTTTGTCGGCCAGGAACCAACGCACTGGTACGGCATCAAGCAGCCAGTCGTAATGCAACTTCGCAATTCCCGCATAGAAATAGGCAATCACCAACTGGCCTCGTAAAACAAACAGTGTCCAAAATGGAACACTGGAAGTTCGCGTTCTTTTCAGCCAAGCGTCAAGGCTGAATCGGTTTGCCGCCGGCATCCAAGCCAGCAAGAAACATGTCAGCAGTTCCAAGTAAAAATGACTTTGCCAATACGTACGAGTCGATTCGACAGCAAACAGATAGCCCCAAATCAAGAAGACCAGAACCGATGAAACTCTGTACAGGAGTCCAAGTGCCATCGAGATGCCTGCGACACAAAGCAGAATTGCCAAGGCATAAATTACGGTTGGCGAAAGGAGCGGTAGCCATTCGAATCCTTCGAAAGGCCAGTGAAACCGGATATCGTTTCCGGTGTAGTAGTTTTGTAAAGGCGTACCGGTGGTGACGGCGGCATCGTGCGGCACCAGCAGCGACCAACCTTCCAGCGCCATTAAAACGCCGACGCAGATTCGAAAGACGGCAAGTGACGCGCCGTCCACCGAGGTCGCAAGCAGTTTCGCAATTTCAGATCGCGAATGAACGGCGATGTCAGATGATTCATTGACGTAAGGCAAGGCGCAGGAACTCGCGGGCAAATATCAGGAAACGGCACCGCCCCATTCAACCATGGAATCAATGCTTGATAAGTTTTCCCCGCGCTTTTCGCATGCAGCAAAGAAGAATCGGTTTGAGTTGAGTCCCCGACTCACACTCTTTGCCACTTGTCTATTTACGCATAAGCAGAACGTTCGCCTACCACTTGTCGACACAAATAAACAGGAAATAATCGTTCGGCAAGTCTTGGCAACAAAAAAGGGGCTTCTCGCACCCGAGAAGCCCCTTTTGACTTTTAACACAAAAACTGGACGAATTTCGACTATTTACGTCGCAGCTTCAGCAGCCCCAACAGGCTGACAAAGATCATCGTCAAACCAGCAGGTTCGGGAACTGCACTTACTGCAGGTCGAGGACCTCGTTCAAAGCCACCTTCGGTGAAAGCGGCCACGAAGTCGCTGGTGTCGAATTTGCCGTCCAGATTCCAGTCACCTTCGGACCAAGTGGCGGCTTGTCCGGTTTCGAACTTACCAATGGTGAAGACCTGGACGAAGTCGCCCGTGCCGAATTCCCCGTCACCGTTGGAATCACCGATCCAAGTGCCAATTAGGTTTGCCACCATTTCATTCACGTCTGCGGCATTGGCCAGACCATCGCCTGTCACATCAAAGGCAGCGTTACCAAGCTGCATGACCTCTAGGTCCGCGGTGGTAACACTTCCGTCGCCATTGAAGTCGCCAGTCAAGTTTCCTGGGCAGCTGCCCAAGCAGACTCGGCCAGTGGCCGCATCAAACACCCAGTTTTGGTTCGGATTGACCGAAACGATCGTTGGCGTTCCTAAGATCGTATCGGCATCAATGATGCGAAATGCTTCACCATTGGAAACATCGCCAGAAGCGGCAATCTGGAACGTGGCGCCGTCTACGTTCAGGATGGTGGTGAAAACGGCTGGATCGGGGTTTTCAACCACAAACTGGTCGGCATCTCCAGTATCACCGTTGACGTCGAACTGGAATTCTCGCGAAGTCAAAACTTCAGCTGACAGGTCAGCACTGGCCAGTGGCGCTGCCGACGTTGTTACAGACCAACCATAAACGCCATCGCCCAATAGCTCCCAACCGTTTGCTGGATTGGCGTCTTCCAAAACAGCATCGTTCAAGATGGCGATTTCAAAGCTATCTCCGCCGCCTCGTTCGTGGAACGAACCGGTGATGGTGGTGGACAGTTCTTCGGCCAATTCAAACGTACCAGTCGTCCACGCGTGGCCGCGATTTCCTTCGAATCGAATTTGATCGTCTTGGAAGTTATCGTCTTCAAATTCAATCAATTCGATACCTGGGATAGTTACCTGACCACCGTCATCCGAACCGAACGAAATGGACCAAGAACCGGCAGGAATGACGACGTCCGCGGTTACCTGAACCACAAAGTCATTCATGCTGGTGTCGGCAACGCCATTGGGATAGGGATAGTTTTCACCATACGTACCGCCACCGCCAGCGAAATCGACAACAGGATAGGCGCCAATGGCGGTCTCGCCTTCAAAGTCTTCCAGAATCAATTCGGCAGTAGTGTGGTCACCAACCGTTTGGCCGTGTTCTTCGAACGTGACAATTCGGCCCGTGAAACCGGGAACGCCGTCTTGAACCGGTCCAAGCACTTCGTTACTGCGAGTGCCTTCGTAAAGTTCTTGTCCGAAAGAACCTTGTCCACCAACGTAAATTGGCGGCACCACGCCATCCGGATTGCCGAAGAATTTGATTTCACCAATCTGGAAATACGCGCCGTTCGGATTGTTCAGCGTATCGTACGTGGCCATACGGAAGTATTCGTAGCTTTGTTCCTGAACAGGAAAGTCTTCTCCTGAACTAAATAGAGCCACTTGCAGACGTTCATCCCACGGGCTGATCCCGTCTTCGTAGACGTAGATATCAGTGTAGTCGTTACCGTTATTTGAACCTTGAATAGCCCAGAAAATCGGATCGCGTTCTGGTACGTCATTGGCAGAAGAAACGGTGAAGTGCGTCAAAAAGTGAGGCACGGGCAATTGGGCAGAAACCCAAGCAGGATTGTCTTCGTCAATACCTCCGCCCATGCCACAGCACCATTTGTCGTTGCCGGGACCCAAGCGATTGTCGAACACATTGAAGGCAAATTCGCCGCCGCCAAAACCTTGTTCGTCACTGGAATCAAAGATAGCGTCGTAACCGATATCGGCGTCCGCAGCACCATCGTCACCCAGATCAGTCAGGTCATTACCAAGCAACGCACCGGTTCCGGTTCCCAGGATTTCAAACGCCTGGACGGTTGGTCCGGAAAAACACAAGCAGCAGCCGCTAACCGCAGCGACGGCCAACGTTTTCCGACGCAACCAAGAAAGTCTCGTCTTCATCGTACACCTCAAATCAAAGAATAGCAGTACAGAAACACTTGCCCCACTTGGAAGGTCAACGCGTTAATCCCCGCGCACGTTCTGGCAAGAAAGAAAGCCAGAATCCTGCAGTCCTCCCCACCAAAAAACACCAAGAACTGCAAGTGCTAATACGCCGACCAGGTCCAGCCTGGGCACACCTCAAGGCGGCTCTATTGTCTTCGCCTGGTGAACGGTAGTCAATCAGCAATCTAAATAGAAATCTATCAACAAAGTAGTTGAGTGCTTTTGCGCCTCGTCCCCGCAACGACCTGCCGCCTACTCCTTACGGTCATCAAGAAAAACACGCAAGTCAGTCAAGTTATCGGTGTTAATAAAATCAACTCCTGCGTCGGCCATGACTTGCCAACCGGCCTGGTTGTCGGGGATGGCCCAGAAGCGAATTTTTTTTCCCTGGCTATGAGCTTGGCGAACCAGCTCGTTCAGCTTGGCGTGTTCTTCGTTCGACATCGGCCCGTCGCCTCGCCAGCGAAAATGAGCTCCCCACCGATCGCTGATCACGGGCATCAGCGAATTCGCCTTATTCGCTTCTAGATCGCTCAACCGACCGTCGACGGCAGCGAAGCGCCGCGATTGCGACTTCATCAAAGCCTCTGGACGATTACCGCTAATCACAATGGTCACGGCTTTTTGATCAACTTCTTCGCCGTTAAAAGACGTTAATAGGTCCGCGTATTTCCGAAACAGTTGATCTAATGCCTTGTACGTCGATTCGCCTTCTGTCTTGATATCCACCAACAAGGTAATAGTGGGGCCATTCGCATAGATTCGTCCACCATTCTTGACGGCCAAGGCTTGCAGGGGTATCAAGTAAAGCTTCTCGAGCGTTTTTTCTCGGTCAATTTCGCTACGGCTGTGCGCCACTACCAACTGACCTTCGTCCAAGAAGACGTCCGCCTCGATACTGCAAAAGCCGTTTTCCACGGCATCCAGTAGCGGACGATCATGATAGTAATCGTTATGAGCATGTGCTTGTTCCAGCGGACGAACGCCGTCGGCTCTGGCCGCCGTAGGCACTGGCATCAGCATTCCACATACGGCAATCACAGGCGCCAGCACGTTCATGACGGGCAAAGTATTCATCAATCCAGTTCCTTCGTTGCGAAATCAGACGGACGGAATTTCCTGGTCATTCCAGCGACGCCGAAGGTCGCCGTTTTGTCACGTGATCATACCAAAAATTCAGGCTGGCGAAAAAACGCGTTCGGGTGCAAAAAAACACGCTCGGCAAAGTCTCGCCAAGCGTGTTCTTGATTACGTTCAATGCGAAAAAGTTTCAGCCAAGCTAACTCGCCGAGTTTGCCACGGCCTTTTCTCGTTTTGGCTCCGGAACATCAAAACGATCCGAAAGCCATAACAACACCGGCGACGCAATAAAGATAGAACTGTACGTACCTACCAGCACGCCGACGATCAAGCAAAACGCAAAGGCATGCACGCCTTGTCCACCAAGGACGTATAGAATGAGCACCACAATCAACGTCGTGACCGAAGTCAGAATCGTTCGACTCAAGGTTTGATTGATACTTTGATTGATCATGGAACTGGTAAGCCGAGGACTCTTGCCTTTGACTTCGCGGATGCGGTCGAACAACACGATCGTATCGTTCAACGAATAACCAATAATAGTCAACAAGGCAGCCACAACTGGCAGGCTGATTTTGAATTCGTTAATCAACAAGAATCCGAGCGGCTTGTACAAATAATGTGTTAAAGCCAATACGCCGATGGTAACTAAAACGTCGTGCACCAAAGCGGCAACCGCAGCCAAACCGTAAACAATTCGGTGAAATCGCACCCACAAGTAGACAACGATTCCCAGTAATGAAAATACAACGGCCGTGACTGCTTGATACGTTTTGTCGGTAGCAATCTTTCCACCAACCGTGTCGGCCTTCATCCAGACGGGCGATCCTTCCAAATCGGCTTTCAGCTTACCTAGGACCTGATTCAGTTCGGCTTCAGAAACGGGCATCCTGACAGTCCATTCCTTGTATCGAGCAGAACTGCTGCCATCCCATTGGTCATTGGTTATTTCAATGTCGGTTAGTTCGAACCCTAAACCGGTGACCGCATCTTCAATGGACTGGCGCAACGTCGCCGCGTTGATGTTCTCATCGAAGGATAAAGTCGACTCCAATCGAGTCACGTTCGTTTGGCCAAACACGGCCCAAAGGGAGTTGGCCGGCAGTGCCATGCTTTGATCTGAAGGTGCCGGTTGCTCTACGTCAGATTCGGTTAAATCGACCGCTGGTTCGGCAGCGTCTGCTTCTTCCGAAACGTCCGACGCTGCCTCTTCTGGCGTTTCCGACGCATCCGCAGAATCATCTGCTTCTGTGGTAGAAGGTTGCGATTCGTTAACCGTCGAACCTGCTTGATCGGCCGCGTCCGAGGTGTCCGATTCCGTTTCGTTTGCCTGTCCCGTCAGATCGAAATTCGAATTAACCTCGGCTTCGCTACTTGCCGATTCCGTCGAACTGGCTGCACCGGCATTGTCTGTGCCGTCGACCTGAACCGGTTTGGGCGGCGTAAAATCGAGCTTGTGCGTTTCCAGAAGCAACGTGCCTGCCTTAACAAACCGAGTCATCAGGCCGCTTTTCACGCCGTCCACGGTCAGTTCCGTGTCTCCCGACTGGGTTGACGTATCAATCTGATAAATACGATTGTCTTCGTTTTCTGCCTGAATTCCGGTAACCCACAAATCGTCGGCCAATCCATCGATCATGGTTCGAACATCTTCGATCGGCATTGGCTCGGTCAGCTTGACCTGTACCGAATTTCCACCAGCCAAATCGATATCAAACATTTTGGAGCCTCGAGAAAACGCGGCGCCAATTCCCACCACGATCAACACTGCGGAAAACACGAGTGCCAACGACCGTTTGCCGAATACATCAAAGTTGGCTCGTGAAAGAACTTGCATCATCGACAAGTCCTTGATCCAGCGTTGGCGTTCGCCTATTTCAAACACCAGTCGCGAACAGAAAATCGCGGTGAACAAACACATCAGAATGCCCAAGATCAAAGTGACGGCGTAGCCCTGCAAGCGTTCACCACCAATACCATACAGAACCAACGCGGTAATCAAGTTGGTTACGTTAGCATCTAAAATGGTTGGCATCGCTCGTGCAAAACCATTGCGAATTGCCATGCGTAAAGCGCCGCCATTCTGTCGCTCTTCACGAATACGCTCAAAGATCAGCACGTTCGCGTCCACCGACATACCGACGGTCAGTACCAAACCGGCTAAACCTGGCAATGAAAAAGCGGCATTCAAAAAGATCATCGCTGCTAGAATGAACAGCAAGTTCAGCAACAAAGCAGCGCTGGCTACCATTCCCGCAAAGCGATAGTAGATCAACATGAATACCAGCACGCCTGCCAACGAAACACCAATAGCTAACTTGCCTTGACGAATCGTGTCGGCACCCAACAACGGATTGACAGTGCTTTCGCTAATCGGTTCCGTCTTCAGAATCGCGGGCAGCGAACCTGCGTTCAAGATTTCGACCAAAGATTGCACTTCTTCGTCCGAAAAATTCCCTTCGATCGTTCCGCTATCGACGATAACCGAATTGATGGATGGAGCAGAAATCAGTTCGTTGTCCATCACAATGCCCAACCGAGCTTTAAAGCCAGTGGTTGAATTCGGCTTGTTCTTTTCGGTCAGGCCAGCCATGTTCTGCGAACCACGTGCGTCCAGGTTGAAGAAGATAGCCGGACGCATGCGCTGGTCCATTCCTTTGCGTACCGAACGAATTTGCTCTCCGTCCAAGTCATACAGCGAATCGACGTACATCAATACTTCCAGATTGCCGCGAACTTCCCGAGTCTTTTCGCCGGTGACATCCACCTTGTACTTTGGAACACCGTTTTCATCCACATAGTCGACGGCGACACCCACCCAACGACCAACGACGCGACCACTTTCATCCCTGATTTCGTAAGCGCCCGGCTTTTCGTCCGCTAGCTCAATGACATCCTGGTGATCGCGGCGATTGGCAACAATCAGAAACTCCAAGAAACCGCTACTAATAATTACCTTCTTGATGCGTTCGATTTCTTGGTCACCCACATTGGGAATCACAATTTCAATCTGCTTGGCACCATATTGCCGAATCACGGTCTCCTGAACCCCACCGGGATTGATTCGCATGCTGAGCGAACGCACCAAGCCTTTCATCATGTCTTCTGACACGCCGCTTCCGGTATCTTCTTCGCCATCACCCATGATGCGTTTGGTGGCGTCTTCGTCCACTTCGTACACCAGGATGGTACCACCTTTCAGGTCCACGCCCTGCTTTGGCGGTCCTTCGAAATAGACAATCAGTGCAGATATTCCAATCAAAAACGCGATCAAGCCAGCCTTCCAACCGTGGTCGGGCATACGCAGCGAAGTGGCCACATATCGCGAAACAAGAAACGAAAGAATCAGGATCCCAACAAGGACTCCGACGACAAATGGCGACATGAATGGTGATTCCTAAGTGATAAAAATGGGAAAATGTTCAATACAGCGAACTGCATATCCGTACAGTATTCAAATGACTTCCTGCTCAATGGCCGCATCGTCTATCACAATCCGGAAGCCGGCAGGCCTGTTTTTCATTTTCTTGAAAAACAAAACTCACGGTTAGCAAACGTTTTCGTCCCACACTGTGCTCGGGGGTGCTCGCCGCCAAACTGCCACGAATCCGCCCACCACTGGCTAAAGAGAAAACGAGAATCCGCCACAAACCAAGACAGTTCGTCGCGCAGTCACTTAACCATGACTCCAAACCTGCGGATAGTTTGGTTGGTAATGTAAACCTTTGAATCCCCAGCGACAAGGGCAGCTAACTCGTTGTCAAGCCAAAAAACAGGCCAAAATCATTCATTCGGACGCCGCCTGCCAGTCCGACATTTTCTGGCGAAAAAAGTCGACAAATTGGTTCGCCAGAATTGCCTCGCGAGCGTCTCGCAACAGGGTCTGATAGTACGTCAGGTTGTGGATCGAAAGCAGAATCGGCCCGAGCATTTCCTTGGCCAGGAACAAGTGCCGAAGATACCCCAAACTGTGCGAACACGCAGCACAAGGGCAATTTTCCATCAGCGGACGTGGATCACGAGCATGCTTTTGATTCCGCAGGCGTACTGTACCGTGGTCAGTGAAGGCCAGCGCGTTGCGACCATTGCGAGTAGGCATGACGCAATCAAACAGGTCAACACCTCGATAGATGGCGTTTAGCAGGTCTTCCGGCCGGCCAACTCCCATTAGATACCGAGGTTTGTCTGGCGGTAGATGCGGACAGGTGGCTTCGATCATGCGATACATTTCGGCAGGTTCTTCACCAACGCTGAGCCCTCCGATGGCGTAGCCCGGAAAATTCAGGTCGGCCAGGGCCTTCGCACAATATTCTCGTAGCGAAGGATCGAGCCCACCTTGCACGATTCCAAACTGTGCTTGTTCCGGCGACGTCACCGTCTGACACCGTTTCGCCCAGCGGATAGTGCGCTCCATCGCGTCGCGAACCGTCTCTAACGAATTGGGCAGGGCGACCACATGGTCAAGCACCATGGCAATGTCGCTACCCAACGTCAGCTGGATTTCCATCGAACGTTCTGGCGAAACAAAAAATCGGCTGCCATCAATGTGCGAACGAAATTCGGCACCTTCTTCCGTGACCTTGGTTCGCTGAGCCAGACTGAAGACCTGAAAACCACCGCTGTCCGTGAGAATCGGGCCATTCCAGCCCATAAAGGCATGCAGCCCTCCTAAGTCTCGGACAATTTGTTCGCCGGGCCGCAAGGCTAAGTGATAGGTATTGGCCAACACCATTTGGGCCGACGTATCGGCCACGTTTTGTATGGTAAGCCCTTTCACGGTTGCCAACGTACCAACCGGCATGAACGCTGGCATTTGGACGTCGCCGCGTGGCGTAGAAAAGCGACTGACTCGAGCTTTACAGTTCGAATCAGTCCCTAAGAGTTGAAACGAAAAAGGCGATGACACGACTTATCAGTCACCACGCAACTTCAGGCCATGTTGGGTCAGTTTTTCGCGTACTTCGTTTAAACTGGTCACGCCAAAGTTTTTACACTCCAGCATTTCGTCACCCGTTTTTCGAAGCAATTCGCCGATTGTGCTTATTCCCAAGCGAACCATGCACTTTCTGGCTCGTACCGACAGATTCAGGTCGGAAATCGGACGTTCCAGAACGGCCTGTTCATCTGGCGAAAGGCTTTCATAGTCGATAGACGGTTCGGGTTCCGCTTTTTCGTGCGCGAACTGGCCCAGTTCTAAGCCCTTAGACGTCAGCATTTCGCGAATTTCAACCAGTGACGTTTCGCCAAAGTTCTTGCTGGAGAGCAGTTCTTGTTCGGTACAGCGAGTCAAATCGCCCAGCGTC
This sequence comes from Pirellulaceae bacterium, assembly GCA_041399205.1. GTDB lineage: Bacteria > Planctomycetota > Planctomycetia > Pirellulales > Pirellulaceae > JAGQOZ01. Next base: position 61,122 of record JAWKTK010000030.1, read on the forward strand.
TTGACGCCCATTTTCTGCAAACAGTTGCGACTACGGACGGACAATTCGAAGTCGGACACGGGAATCCCCAAGACTTGGGACAGGCGATCGCGGCGTTTCTGAGCTTCTTCGTCATAGAACATGTCGCCGGAAGCTTGCGCATCCAACAAAAACATGTGGGCTCGTTTGTTACTTGGGAAGCTTTCCAGAATTCGCTTGTAGCATTTCTGAGCGCGGTCGTATTCTTCTCGCTCTTCATACAACAATCCCAAGTTCAAGAGCGAACCGACGTGAGCCGGAAAACGAGCGGTCGCACGCTGATAAAGCTCTAAAGCCAAATCATCATTACCTCGGCGATCATTTTCCAACGCCAATCCGAACAAGGCACCACTGTGTCGATCATCAATTTCGATCGCTCGTTCATACAATGCAATCACTTCTTCCGGATTGCCGCCTAAGGCCGCCACAATGGCACCTCGCTGATACAAATATCCCGCCGTTTGTTCGATGGCGCCGGATAGATTATCCAAGGTTCGCAGGGCAGCTTCGGGGTCTCCGGAGTTTCGCTGTGCCTCAGCGATACCCAGATCACATTCGCCCACATCGTAACCTGCTCGCTTGGCTGACTCGAAACTTCCGATTGAATCTGCGAACCTCTGCAACGAGATCTTTGACAGGCCCATATAGAAATGAGCTAGTGCGCCGCCGTCGGCCGAAGCCAACGTCCCCAACGCCCGTTCATACCTCCCCAGCAGATACTGGCAGACGCCTAAACGAGCAGCCGAAGCGGGCGTATGGTCTTCGCGTTGCTCTAATTCGTTCACCGCATCGCGGAAAACGGACAGTTTGGTGGCGTCATCACTGATGACATTTAAGATTTTTTGGATTTCAGCTGGTCCAAATGAACCATCGGAAACAACCGTGTCCCGAACGTCAAAATCTAGTAATTGCGACATTTGGAATCCGTTTCTCCATGAAAATACTCGGCGATCCGAGTGTTAGAACGGCAAGAACAACCAGAAAAAGCCAGCGGCGGGAGTCGAACCCGCAACCCCCGCATTACGAATGCGGTGCTCTGCCAATTGAAGCTACGCTGGCGAAACCCCAGAGAATAATGATTCTGGAACAGTTGTGTCAATTGCCCTTGAGACGCGAGCCGTAAAGTGGCGGTTTCCAAGAGATATGATAAGGATTTCCCGCGATAAGGAAGGCTGTTGTGTCGAATTAGGCTACTTCTATCGGCCTCGTTTCTTCGGCACCTGAACTTGGTTTGGCAGATTTCCTTCGTTTTAGTAAAAAAAGTGCTTGCATTTCATGCAGCCTGCGATAATACTACCGGCTGAGCTGAAAGTCCGATTGAAAAACTTTTTCGGACAAACAGTTGCACAATCAGAATTTCTGGTTAGTATGGCAATTGTTGGCTTATTAACTGAAATCACCTTTTCTCCGCTTGGAGGGTCTACTGCACAAACTGAAATTGATTCGTCTGACCGATGTTCAAAATCGGCGTATCAATTTAGAAGTGCGGTTACCCCTGTCTTCTGACGAGCTGCTTGCTCGTAGCGATACCCCGTTTAGAACACTCGTAGACGTTCATCGTTTCTGATTTTCCTCGGCTAGTCTTGTATTCGGCTGGTTTTTCCGAGGTTGTTTGATTTGTCAATGACGTGCGTGTTCGTGCTTTGATTTACGGGAGCTTTGAAATGACAAAATGTAAGTTGGCAGTCACGTTGGCTGCTACCGTGCTGATGCTGAGCTGTGGCTCGCTGTCAGCAGCGGTTGTTCCGCTATCGGATTTAGTGAATGGTCAAACCATTCAATCGGGCGATAAAGTATTTTCGAACTTTAAATACGTTGAAACGGGCGATATGCCGGCGGTTGGTGACGTTCAAGTCGAAACAGTTACCGATACAAATGGAAATTATGGTGTCCGATTTATCGGCGGTTTTATCGATACAGCTGGCGGAAGTTCTTCTGACGCGTTGATTACGTTTGACGTAAGCGTTGCAGCCGGTGCAAACCAAGCCATTTCCGGGGCGATCTTGGCTGCAAACCCTGCCGTTTTCAACGGCGAAGGCCTGGCATCGGTTACGGAAACATTCTTGCCGACCATCGACAACGACAAGTTAGTCGTATACGACTTTGGTAATGGCGACGACAAACTGACTGATAGCACGACGTTTGCAAACACTTACCAAACCTTAAGCGTCCAGAAGGATATTATCCTTCACGCGATGGGCAATAATGCAGCCGTCACCATGTCGTTTGTAGACCAATACTTCCCACAGGTTCCTGAACCGAATTCGCTGGGACTAATGACACTGGGACTCCTAGGCCTGCTGGCTCGTCGACGCCGATAGAGTTTACGCAAGACTTTTGCCTCCGATAAAGGCATCACGCTAAAGGAGTAGTGTCGAGCAAGCACGGAAAACTCGTCATTCCCAAAGAGGGAGTGGCGAGTTTTTTTGCGTTGAATATTGCGAGTTTCTGATCTGACCCGCGAAATCGGCCTTATTGAAAGCAGGCTTTAGTCGAATCTGTCTCGTCGTCGAAAAGACCGAATGACATGATGGTCTTTCCGAAGGGACTTTTTCGCGTGCTTCGAACCCCCGCCTTTTTCGTTCTATTGCTGGGCATCGCTTTGAGCCTGTTATGGCTGCGTCGAGGCCCAGATCCGGGTACCGAGCCGCCGTTCGAATCGAAAATCTCGCTACGACAAACAGCACCACCTAGAGTCGAAATCTCTGAAGCAGCATTTCCTCGCGAATTTGCCATCAAGAAAAGTGAAACCACTGATCCTGCGTCCGATTCACTCAATCATCGCGATTTTGGCAGTCACCGAATTAAGGTGCCTCAGCCAAACCGTGTCGATAGCCGAATTGCTACACAAACGGATGTCGAAGATAAATCACCGGCTCAAACTGCCCCTCCGACGGCTCGTCTTGTCTCCGTAACTGCAGGGCGATGGGTCCGGCATACCATCCGCGACGGTGACACGCTGGAGCTGATAGCGCAAATTTATCTGAACACACCACAGAAAAGCGACGAAGTTTTTAATAGCAATCGAGATGTCCTGACGGACACTCAGACCCTGCCAATCGGGAGCGTGCTTCGCATTTACATTCATCCGAAATAATACGTCCAGCGTCGGATTTCGTGATGTAAATGAGCGGGAATCGCGGTTATTCATCGTAGAATGGCAGAGTACTTGCCGCCATTGATTCTGTTTAGTCAATAGTGGCCAGAAGGAGAAATTCGGTTTGTATCTAGGTACTTTATCGTGCAAATGGGACGTCCGCAGATTGAACATATTTACGCCAGTCCAACCACGCGCGGTGAAGTTTCGGCGTGGCTATGGAGCCTGGCGGCGCATTTGTCCCTGCTGATTGTCATTAGCCTGATAACGACCACTACGCTCCGGTCGGTGGACAGCGTTCAGATTGTTGCTCTTCCCGACGAGTCTGCCAAAATTGAAGTTGCACCTCCACCGGAATTAGCCTTCAACGCGCTGCCTGCCGACGCAATTGGAGCAGACGGCGTTTCTGGAATCGAGAATGCCTTTTCCGAAGCGGACGTACTAGACGTACTTTCTCAAGTGGAGCAGCCGGAGATCGAGGTCTTTGAGGTTGGCCAATTCGACGTTCCTAGCGTTGTCGAAGTCTCGACCGGTATCAATTACAGCGAGCAACGTGTGACCAAAGGGACGGCCGGGTTCGCCACTCAGAGCGCCATCGGGGCAATTGATCGAATCACCGAAGAGATCCGTCTTTCCATGGAAGATCGCAAGACGTTGGTGGTCTGGCTGTTCGATCAGTCTGCCAGCCTTCATCGACAAAGGGCAGAAATACTAAACCGGTTCGATCGCATCTACCGCGAATTGGGCGTGGTGCAGGAACGTTATCGAACCAAACCCGACCAGAGTCCGCTGCTGACTTCGGTAGTTGCGTTTGGTGAATCGGTTACGTTTCCATTGCCCGAACCGTCCAGTAACGTTGATGAAATAAAGCAAGCTGTTCAGCAAATTCCACAAGATGATTCTGGTGTCGAGCTGGTCTTCAGCGCCATTCAAAAATCGATCGGACGCTATCGTCGATATCGCGATACAGATCCCAGCACGCGAGAACCTGAGCGCAACGTAATGCTGATTGTCTTCACTGACGAAGCTGGTGAAGATCAAGAATTGGCCGAACGAGTCATACACGCGTGCCAAACATATGTAATGCCGGTCTACGTTGTGGGTGTGCCGGCTCCCTTCGGCCGCCAGGAAACATGGGTCAAGTGGGTTGACCCGGATCCTAAATTCGACCAAACGCCTCGCTGGGGACGCGTGAACCAAGGTCCGGAATCGTTGATGCCGGAACGTATTCGGCTTGTTTCCTCCGAAGAAGAGGATCTTACCAACCCCATGGATTCTGGCTTTGGCCCGTATTCACTGACTCGGCTGTGCGTCAAAACAGGAGGGATATATTTCAACGTCCATCCCAATCGCAAAGTCGGCAGCCGAGTTAACCGAGGCCAGACTAGTTCGTTTTCTTCGTACTTGTCCCACTTCTTCGATCCCCAAATCATGAAGATGTATCAGCCTGAGTATGTCTCGGCGCGCGAATACGCGAAGCTGGTGAAATCAAATCAAGCGAGACGGGCATTGGTAGAAGCTGCTCAGGTTTCCGCGGTGACTCAATTTGAATCGCCTGTGCTGCGATTCGTAAAAACCGATGAAGCAGCGCTGAATACCGCCATGAGCCAAGCCCAGCGAGTAGCCGCCAAACTGGAGCCTCGGATTGACCAACTGTATCAGATTCTGCGAACCGGCGAACAAGATCGCAACAAAGAACCGACGCCCCGGTGGCAAGCCGGCTATGACTTAGCGTACGGCCGAACGTTGGCAGCCAAAGTGCGAACGGAATCTTACAACGCCATGCTGGCTATGGGCAAACGAGGCATGGAGTTTAAGAACCAGCGGAACAATGTGTGGGCATTAATCCCGGCTGACTCCGTGGAGGCCGGCAGTCAGTACGAATCGTTATCCGACAAGGCAAAGCTATACTTGCAGCGAGTCGTCCAGGAACATCCTGGGACACCGTGGGCGCTGCTGGCCAGTCGAGAACTGAGTCAGCCCATGGGATGGAAATGGGACGAAGAATTCATTGACTTAGCACCTCGCCCAACCATGGTTGTCGCAAATGACAACGCCAACAACAATACGCCTGAGGACGAACAAGCTCGCATGCTGCCCAAGCCGCCACCTACGCGTCCAATTCCCAAGCTCTGATCAGCTTCAGTGCTTCTACTGCGTCACGATGGTGGCATCGTAGGCGTAATCTTCTTTCAAGTCGTATTCATAAAAATTTCTGGCGATTCGTCCGGAAAGAATGGCCAGAAATCGGCGGCGAAAATCATTCTCGCTGCTCTCCGAAACGGGCAGGCCAACGTTCGCTGGAAATTGAATTTGCGGAGGCGTTGATTCGAATACAATCGCACCCTTTTTCGTCAAATCATACGCCACAATCTCCACGTCCGCTCGGCCCTTGTACAGCGTCTTGCCGTCATAGAGCCGAAAGTTCTCTAGAACCACGGCCAGGACAATGTCCGCATCAACACCCTTGCCAACTTGCACAAAGTTGGCGTAGTCCCAGTCATGTCGGTCAATCCAATCGGTTACTTCTTGTTGATCTACTACGTCAATCTCTTTCACGTGCACCTTCAGCAAGTCACTGACTCGCTTGGCAATCTGAAATGATGCCGACGTAGGGCCAAAGGAATCCGCATTCGACACGCATACCACGGCCACTCGTTTGCCAATGAACCCGTCATAGCTGGCCGGCATCAGATTACCGTTGGCCGCATGTATCAAGTTAGCTATCAGCCCAATACAGCCGACGGAAGGGGCAAGCAGAAGGACGGCGACGATGAACAAGACAATTCGACGAATTCTATTGTGACGGGACATCAATTTGGTCTCCAGCATCCGTTCGTGGCCACATGCAGGTTCTAGCGTTCCAACCTTCGTGGTCAGAAAATCGTCGTAGAACGTGATAGGCGGGGACGATAACCAAATAGTCAACCAAGAACAACCGGAATTTCTGCTGGTTCCACTTCCGAAGCAAGACGACTATCATGCTATCCGAAAGTACGGATCAAACTTGGTGCGGATGCCAATTTGTGCTGTAATTGTGCCGCGCCCGTGACTTCTGCCCTCGAAATATCAATCTCAAATCCACTTCACACGATTTGAATGGAGCAAAAATGAACTATCTAACCGACGAAAAAGTGGTCATTCTGGGCGCTGCAGGCGCTATTGGCTCGAACATGCTGCAAGCCGTCCTTACGATGGGGCTCACTTCCAATGTTTGCGGGTTCGACCCCTTTGCTAGCGGCATGGAAGGGACGGCCGAAGAAATTTATCACTGTGCGTTTCCAGGCGCTCAAGCTACCTGGACCAGTGATATTAACGAAGCGTTGTCCGGCGCCAAATACATCATTTCGTCCGGCGGGGCACCTCGCAAAGAGGGCATGACTCGAGAAGACTTGCTGAAGGGGAACGCAGAAATTGCCGCTCAGCTGGGTAAAGATATCAAAGCCAATTGCCCAGACCTAAAATTGGCCGTGGTGATTTTCAATCCGGCTGATATCACTGGCTTGACTGTCTTGGTCCATTCCGGGCTGGCGCCCAGCAAAGTTGCTACTCTGGCCGCACTGGATAGCACGCGTTTGCAAACAGCGCTCGCACAGCATTTCAAAGTAGCTCAAGATGACGTTACGGGCTGCCGAACGTATGGTGGTCATGGCGAACAGATGGCAGTATTCGCAAGTACAGCCAAAGTTCAAGGCAAACCGCTTTTGGATCTGATTGGCACAGATGCATTGCCGCAAGCCAAATGGGACGAAATCAGGCAGCACGTTTGTCAGGGCGGCAAACGGATTATTCAGCTGCGAGGTCGAAGTTCGTTCCAGAGTCCGTCGCACCAATCGGTCTTGATGGTTCGTTCGGCCATCAGCGGCGAATCCTATCCATGGCCGGCCGGCGTTTATGTTAATTCGGGCGAATTCCAGCAAATCATGATGGCCATGGAAACCACCATCGGCAAGGATGGCGTTACCTACAAAGTTCCCAGCGGTACTGACCAAGAAATGGCGGCGTTGAAGGAATCGTACGGGCACTTGGCTAAGCTGCGAGACGAAGTGGTTGAAATGGGAATCTTGCCACCGCTGGATCAATGGTCCAGTGTCAATTCGAACCTATAGTCACTCGTTCGAACCAACATTCGCTTTGGTCGGCACTCGATTTGCCGACCAAAGCGACATTGCCTCTGATTCGTTCGCAACGTAAGGGCAGGGCAGGATGCCAACTCCACGACCAACGATCTGGGCAGTCTCTCGTCTCTACGTCCCGAATTTTTCCGGAGCCGCGATTCAAGCGCAGCGACTTTTGTCCGGATTGGCTCGACAAGGCTGGCAAATTCACGTGCTGACCAGCGCAGACCTAGAAGCGTCTGGGCTTCAAAATCAAACGACCGAATTAGACGGCGTCCACATTCATTACATTCCTATTGTGCGGCGACGTGAATGGCGCTGGTTGCGGTGCAGTTCGTTCCTTCAAAACCGACTGCGTTATCTCAATCAGCTGTTCAGCGATATGTCCATGAACCGACGTATGGGCCGATATCTGCAGCAGCACGCCGCTGTGGGCGACGTGGTGCAACTCTATTCCGTGGACGAATTTTCACTGCTTCTGATCAGGGCCGCACGCAAGCGAGGTCTGAAATCCATCATTCAGATGTCACTGGTGGGAGCCGATGATCCGTCCAGTTTTCGTCGCACCAAATGGAGCGTTCTTACTCGCCTAAAACTACAAGCTTTTGCTGCCGCCGATTGGATTGTGGGACTTTCGTCCGCTTTGACAACCAGTTGTCAGAACGCAGGTTTTAACGAACGCAAAATCATGCGTATCCCCAACGCCGTAGATGGCGAAGTGTTCCATCCCGTGACCGACAAGCAATCGCTCCGCCGCGAATTGAACCTGCTTCCGTCCCATCGCTATCTGATCTTCGTCGGTTCAGCATTGCATCGCAAGGGAATTGAAGTGGTGGTTCGTACCTTCATTCAACTCGCGTCATCCTTTCCCGATCTTCAGCTGTTGATTGCCGGGATTCACGACTTTTCGGACACAGCCAGACACCCCGCGGAACGCCGGCACCTAGTGGATACACTGCGAAAGGAAATGGCGACTGCCGGTTTACAAGATCGAGTACACTGGTTGGGAAATGTCAACAATGTGTCACAGTATCTGCAGGCCAGTGATCTGTTTTTTTTTCCGACTCGCCGAGAAGGTTTGCCCAACGCTATGGCCGAGGCAATGAGTTGCGGCCTACCGGTCGTTGCGTCGTTGTTACCCGGTATCACCACGGACTTGGTCCCTCATTCCGACGTGGGCGTATTGGTAAAGGGGCACGAAGTAACCGACTACGTTCACGCCATCACACTGCTGCTACGCTCGCCCGAAAGGCTTGAGCGAATGGGAACAGCCGCGGCCGAACGCATTCGATCCGAATATGCCGTGGACGTCATTGTGCAACAGTACGCGGACTTATATCGGCAAATCAGCGAAAAACCCGGCAAATAGGTGCTGAGGGCCTCGACGGAAACGCTATCGCGTTGACGATTCCGGTTCGTCCGAAATCTTGGGCAATGCGTCCGGCAGCTGTAGCCGTTGCTCGCGAAGCGTTCGATCAAAACGTTCGTTGCGGACCAGCACCCATCCGACCAGAAGCAACGCAATGACAAACGCGCTGCCCACAAACAGCATCCATTTCGAACCGGTCGCGGGTGCATGGCTGACCAATTGCAACGACTTGCCGATCAGTAGCGGAGCTTTTTGAAAGCGCCGCTCACCGGCGGGAGCTTGATCCTCCAACAGTTGATTTCGGAACGCCCAAAGCTTGAAGTACGTGCCAGCCAAATGCACATCAGTGCGAATATCAGGCCCCACTTTCATTGCATTCGGTAGTTCCGTTAGGCAGAAGACAAACGGATAGGTCTGATATTCGACTTCCACATTTTGCACCGGATCTTTCAGCAGCAAACGGTTGGGCAACGGAACAAATACCTCGACTTCAAAGTAATGATCCAGGCCGTACATGGCGACGATGTCGGCATCGTGAATTTCAATTCGCACGCAGCGTCTCGCCACACCCTGGATGGTGTACATTTCTCCAACTTGTTGACGAGCATTCTTTAAGAGTTCGGCAATTTGAAAACGATTAACTTCGGACGGAACGGCGTCTTGCCACTGCTGGTTCGGCAACGATTTAATGGCATGCAACATTTGATAGAACAGAGTTCGGTCGGCGGGCGTCAACGGGTCTCCGTGCCGAAGTTGGTGCACTAGATTGACATCGACGTTCCAGCGACCCAGACGAATCAGGGCGTCGCCCAGCAAAGGAGCTTCCGCTGCGTTCTGCGGATGCCACGCCATGGAATCAGTCAACCAGACAGTCTCTGAACGGGCGTCACCGACCTTCAGAAACATGGCCGTCGCGCTGACTGTGAGACTGAGTGTTGAGTTTTCGGCAGTCGGCCAATCGCGAGGAATCGATTTGGAGATCACGGTCGCGGTTCGATCTTCCGGCAAGGCAAGCTGCACCAAAACACGTTTTCCATTCGAAATCGATCGGCCTCTTCGCTGCTTAAGGCGACTTTTGGATCGAAGTCACAGTTCCGCGAATCGAATACAATGCGGCTCGAAACGCTTCCGGAGTCTCGGCCAATTCGTCCCACGAAATACGAGGCTGCACAAAGCAATACATGCCCGCTTTGCGCAGGTCATCAAACGCGAACAGAATTCGGTAAACCGACTCCCATTCGTCAGCTGAAATCGCTTGTCCATCCTGCAAGAACTGAAAATAGCTTTCGTCTACGCCTCGGACCGCCAGTAGTTCTCGAGACGCAGCCAACACATCAGAATCTTGACCGTGCGTGCATGATGCTGATAGAAGCAGCAAGATGATCCATGCGTATCGAAATATCATGCCGGTTAGCCTCGCTTGAAAACCCACACCACAACCACCAGAGCAATGGTCGCGCCTGCGACTAACAGGCCCAACACAGTTGCTCGACTTGGCAATTCGCGTCCCTCCACGGAAGGATCTTGCTGCGTTTGTATTGTCTTGGCCAGCAGCACTGGTGCCAAGATCATTTCCGTCTGCGCTTGATAGGGCCATCGTTTGTAGCAGACTCCAAAGCAGGTTACGGGAACTTGCATTTCTACGGCCGGCGTCAAACCGTCCGGCAAATCAAGACAATACACTACCACAGGCGAATTCGTCGCTCCTTCTGGTTTGATCCAGCATTGCCAATAACGATCGATACTCATTTGATTCTGCGTCGCCTGTTTTTCTACAATTCGTCGCAACGAACCCTGTAATTCCACCACTTGGCCTCGCAATTCAGACGTTTGTTGAAACAGTTGGGCGAATCCAATTCGGCCTACCGAATTTGCCTGTACGTCTGTTTCCGATGTCCGCTTCAAGCGATCCAGCACATAAAACCAAGGCTCGGCCTCGCGAGCTTGAAAGACCGTGTCGTCTTGGATGTCCGTCAAACGCGCGGTGTCAATCAGCGGCGGAACGTTTCCATCGCGGTTTTCTGCGTCGGTGGACGTGTCCGCGCTGGGCACGGCCAGTGGAGTGGTGAAGCTATCGCCGCTGGATGCCTCGGTTGTTACGGGGCCAGTTTGGTGCGGAGCCCGCGTGTCAACATTTTGATCAACCGGCTCGACATCCGTTGGCGTCATTTGCCACAGCCACCGCCAATTGGCTGGCTTGGCGGCTTCGGACATCAATATGAAGATCAGCATCAGCGAACCAACCAGAACCAACAGCCGCATTTGCACAGACCGAGATGCGTAGTTTGGTGGGCGGCGGCGAACATGCTTGGTTGGTAAATTCGGCTTTGTGCTCATCGTGGCCTGTAATCTGGGCGGGAATGCCCGGCTGGTGTTTTGAAAACCTGAACGCATCGTCCAAAGCGATCTACCGCCGCACGCCGATTCGCTCAGCGGAATATTCGCTTCAGTCGTTATTTTCAGCGAATTTCATCTGTTCGGGACGACGTTCCGCGCGACTCGTTCAATGTTTAATTGCCCAAATCTAGAATATCAAATACATTGAAATCCATGGGATTCTTTGCGATGGGCAGTTCCGGAACCTGTTTGTCGCTCCCTCGGATGAGTCCGTCCCCTGTGATGGAACTCGTCTCCTTTTCCAAGTATTCAGCAGATTCACAAGCACGGGAAGTGCGGGTGGCCAAAAACCATGAGCAACACGCCTAGCCGCAGGATAGTCATCATCATTCTTGTTGGAATGACGTCCTTGCTGTCTGCCGATGATTCTGTGCCCGTGAAGTTTTTGGAAGGACTGCGTGAACGAGGCTATTTTGATACGGCCATTGATTATTTGGACCGTATGCAAAGTGATACTCGTGTTTCACGAGATTTCAAAAAGTCCATTCGCTATCAGCAAGGCCTGATCTTGCTGGAAGAGTTGCAGGCAATTCGCGACTTTAAGGGCCGAGAGGAACAGCTGAATGTGGCTCAGGAACGGTTCGAGCAATTCGAATCAGAACAGCCCGATCACGCCTACGTTCCTTTGTCGCGAACCAAACGAGGCAACATTTTGGTGGAACGAGCCAAATTGCGATTGGCCAAATCGAATCTTCCGGGCACCATCGAACCAACCAAGAACGAATTGCAATCCGAAGCGGTTCAGCTATTTCAATCCGCTCAAGAAATCTTCCAGGCCAATCAGAAACAGCTCGCCAGCCGCTTGCAAGAGATCGGCTCCGATGTCGGCAACGATGCCGCATTGTTAGATGAACGAGACAAATTGCGGTGGGATTACGTGACGGTCCGGCAAAACATTGCCATGACCTATTTTGAAACCGCCGATGCCTTAAGTGAAGAAAACGAAAAAAAGGAAATGCTCGGTAAAGCGGAAAAGGAGTTTGCCGAAGTTGCCGACAAATATTCCCGTTTCGCCGGCGGCACAACCGCCAAGCTATATCGCGGCATCTGCCTGCAACAGCTCGGAAAACTCAAAGAAGCCGTCTCTGAGTTCAAGGATTTGATTGATACTCCCGACAAGAAGGATCCATTTCTACGAGACATTGTCACGCAAGCGGTTCGGCACACCTTGGAATGCTGGATCGACCCGTCCATGGCCTATTTTGACGCAGCGATTGAAATGGGCAATCAATGGCTCGACCAGCAGATGCCGCATGAACGCCAGAATTCGGAATGGCTAGGAATGCAGCTGCAGTTGGCGAAAGTCTATAAAGCCAAGGCCGATGCGGAAGGCAAAAACGCAAGCGAACTCACCGCACAAGCTCGGAAGAACGCTTTGGTCGTGGCTCGTTTCCCCAGCCAATGGCAAGTTCCTGCTCGAGACTTTCTGGCCACTTTATCCGGAGCCGATGCAAATGCCGCGTCGGCCGATTCGATGCTGGAAAACGTCAAGACATACCAAGAAGCCATCGACGCGCTCAAGCCGATCCAATCCGAACACAAACTGGCGACCGCAACCATTCGCTTGTTGACGAACCGTTTACCGACGGTTTCCGATCCGCAAGCTCGGTCCGACATGCAGCAAAAAATCGAAGAGGCCGAAACAACGGTAGTTCGCGTGCAACCCGAGTGTGCCAAACTGCTGCGATTGGCGTTGATGCTGGCTGCCCCAGAAACACCAGCCGAGAATCTGAATCAACTGCGTCGCGAACTTTGCTACTTTTATTACCTGGAAGAACAGTATTACGACGCGGTTGTTCTGGGCGAGTTTTTGACTCGGTATTATCCCACCACGACCGGCGCGGCAACGGCGGGCAAAATTGCGCTCGCTTCGCTGGTCAAGCTATATGAATTAGAGCCGGCCAATTCGCAGGAGATTCAAGGCCGAATTCTGGCATTGGCCACGTTGGTTCGCAATCAGTGGCCAGGCGAACCCGAAGCCGCCGACGCCTTGAGCCTGCTGATCAATTTCTCCGTGACGTCGGGCAATATTGATGCGGCTGAAAAATACTTGGCCGAAATCGAATCGGATTCGCCGCAAGTGGCCGATTCGCAATTGATCGTAGGCCAAGCGTTGTGGAAAGAATTTACCGAAAAGGCTCGGCCGTTCGAAGGACAAACGATTCCGCCAAATTTGACCGGAATTCGGCAGCGTGCGTTACGCTGGCTTCAGAAAGGCATTGCCGGACGAAAAGAAGCGGGGCCCAGCGGTCAATCGCTGGTCGCCATGCTGGCGGTTGCCAAGCACCATATTGATCAAGGTGAATTCGATGCGGCTATTCAGTTGTTGGATGATTCGCAAGCCGGACCGCACACACTGGCCAAGTCGAATTCACCGTTAATTGGTTCTCCGCTGGTGGCGCAAAACGCGTTTGCCATGGCCATTCAAGCGTATGTCGGCATGATGGCTGGTAGTGACAATCCCAAGTCACTGATTGACAAGACACTTCAGTCACTGGACGGATTAAGTAAATACTTAGGAGACACGCCCGATGGTCGCAAGGCCTTGGTTAGCGAATATGTACGTTTGGCTCAGACGCTGAAAGCGCAAATTCAAAATGCTCAACCGGCCAAGCAACGACCGCTGACCAAAGCGTTTGAAATGTTGCTGGAACGAGCCGCTGAATCGGCCAACGATCCGGCGATTTTGGGATGGGTGGGCGAATCCTATTCCGGACTGGGAACGGCATTGCGAAACACGGACGGTTCGCTCACTTCGGAGGGACAAGCCTATTCCAAGAAAGCGCTCGACATTTTTTCGCGACTGCTAGAAGAGGCAGGCAAGCCAGACGCGGATGTTCCAGAAAACTACGTTCCAGCGCTACAACTTCGCATGGCTTCCACCCTGAGTGATATTGGGAATTACCAAAAATCGGCCGACGCGTTTTATGAAATTCTTAAATTCAAAGAGTCTCAAGTGCATGTCCAGATTGCCGCGGCCAAGAACTACCAAGCCTGGGGAGACGCTGGCAACGCCGACGCCTATTTGAAAGCCATGAGCGGCGAACACCTCATTCCCAACGCTCGTCGAAATCTCGTTTGGGGCTGGGGCCGACTGAGCCAATTATTGGGTCGAAATAAACAATACCGAGAGCTTTTCCATGAAGCTCGCCTCAATCTTGGAGTTTGCCGATATCGCTATGCTCTGACGCAGACTGGCGAAAAACAACGTTCGTCTCTGCAAAAAGCCAAACAAGACTTGATTCTGACGTCTCGGCTGTATCCCGACCTGGGCGGAGCCATTCAGAAAGAAAAGTATTCGCAGTTGTTGCAAAGCGTCCAACGAGCACTCGGTGAATCGCCCACCGGATTTGGAAAGTAGGAATGACAGGAGCCACCATGAAAACGATTCCGCAACTTGTCCTGCTGTTGTGCGTGACATTCGCCACCAGTAGCGGATTTGCGCAGGATTCAATTCTGCTAAACCGTTCGGGGCGAGGTTCGACGATTCTGGGCCGAATAACAGAGACGTCCAAAACCGATATCACGGTGAGCGTTTCTGGCGATCCACAAAAAGTAGCGGCCAATGAAATCAAGCGATTAAATCTGGCCAGTGAACCTGGCGGCCTGCGTAGTGCAAGAAACTCGGTACTGGCCGGTCAATTCGAACAAGCTTTGGATTCGTTGGAAAACATCCGCGGTGAACGTTCCACCAGCGGGATCATCAAAGCCGAGATTGCGTTTTACCGAGCGTTCTGCCGAGCCCAAGTTGCGTTGCGAGGTAGCGGTGACGCCAAAGATGCAGCACGAGAACTAGTCGAATTTTTGCGAGAAAATCGCGAAAGTTTCCATTACTACGAAGCAGTTGAAGCATTGGGGCAACTGGCCTTAGCCACCGGAGAGTACGAAGCGGCCGTTCGCTATTACGATGAATTGGCCAAAGCGCCGTGGCCCGAATATCAGTTGAAGGCTCGTTCGCTGCAAGCGCAAGCTCTACGAGCGGACCGGAAGCCGCAAGAAGCGCTGCAACGGTTCGACGAAGTCTTATCATCGTCGATTAATGACGCCCAGGCAGCTCGGCAAAAGGCCATTGCCTCGGCCGGAAAGGCGGCTTGCCTAGCGGAACTGGGCAAAACCGACGAAGCGATTCAATTGGCCGAGCAGATCATGGCGTCCAACGATCCTACCGATGCGGACCTGTTCGCACCGTGCTACATTGCCCTGGGAACGGCATATCGCAAATCCGGCAAAACACTTGACGCCGCGCTTGCGTATCTGCATGTCGATATAATCTATTTTGCAGAACGAGACGCCCATGCCGAGGCCCTGTTTTATCTCAGCGATTTATGGACCGAACTAAAACATCCCAACCGAGCGCTCGAGGCCAAAACGATGTTGCGAAGTCGTTATGGCGGCACGGTGTGGGCAAAAATGTAATCGAATCAACCTAACTTTTAACGACCGATTTTTGCGGAGCGCTCCTATGAGGCTTTTTTCTAACTTCCAACTTCGACAAACAGGCATTTGGACCTTGATTGCCGCGCTTGCCTGCACGTACGTGGCCATCGAATGGACCATGCCTAACACCGCCGTGGCGCAAGATGCCGAGGCCCCGGAACCGGCTGGCAACGTGCCAGCCAATCCACAAGATAACGGAGCAGGAGATTCCGTGCCGGGCAATACCAACTATCTGAAATGGGCCTATTCGGCTTTGGGGCCAGGTTATTCGCTAGTGTTTCTGTCCCTTTCGCTCACCATGGTCGCGCTGTTCGTGATGAATCTGATCACCGCCAGACGAGAAAACGTGTGTCCCATGGCCTTGTTGGAAGGGTTTGAAGCTCATCTGAATGAACGGCAGTATCAAGAAGCTTATGAATTGGCCAAAGGTGATGAATCCTTCTTGGGCCAAGTCCTCTCTGCCGGTTTGGCGAAGCTGCAGTCGGGTTATTCGCACGCCATTGAAGCGATGCAAGAAGTGGGCGAAGAAGAAAACATGAAACTGGAACACCGGCTGAGTTACATGCAATTGATCGGTACCATTAGCCCGATGATCGGCTTGTTCGGAACCGTTCATGGGATGATCAGTTCGTTCCAAGTCATCGCCGTCGGCGGTAGCACTCCCAAAGCGACTGAACTGGCCGAAGGTATCTCGACGGCTCTGTTCACCACGCTGCTGGGGTTGCTGATCGCCATTCCCGCTATCGCAGCGTACAACATTCTTCGCAATCGAATCGCGCGACTTGTCTTAGAAGTCGGCATACTTAGCGAAGGCTTGATGAGCCGGTTCGAAAGCCTGGACAAGAAATAGGACGAATCGGGAGACTGACCATGCGAATTCGCAGCCGTTCATCCAAAGGCGCCGAAGGAGATTTGACGCCCATGATCGACATGACATTCCAGTTGATTGCCTTTTTCATGGTGCTGATCAACTTTACGGAAGCCGATCAAAACGAAAAAATCACGCTGCCCACCAGCGTTTTGGCCAAGCCGCCCGAAGTTCCGTTCGAACACCCGATTTTTGTGCAGCTGCAGGACAATGGACGAGTGATCTTTGGCACGGACGATGTACCGATTTCTGCCATCAAGAAGTATCTGGGGCGGGAAGTTAATTACTTACGCTATGCCGAGAAATCACCCAGCGATGCGACGGTTATTATTCGAGCCGACTCCGATGCTCCCACCGGAGATGTGCAGCAGGTTATTCAGATGTGCCAAGAACTGAAGTTTGATCGGTTCGCACTGCGAGCCAAAGAAGAAGTCAATTGATGGCCGTCCCATTTCACCAACGGACAAGCTCAGATGAGAATTAGAAATACTCGGAAACTGGAAGAAGAACAAATTGAATTGCAAATGACGCCGATGATCGACATCGTGTTTCAGTTGCTGGTTTTCTTTGTCATGACTTTTAAGGTGGTGGCGCAAGAAGGCGATTTCAATATCAAAATGCCTCTGGCCAGTGAATCGACCGGCATTCCCGAAGATCAACCGTTACCGCCTATGCGCTTAGTGCTTCGCTCAGACGACGAAGGCAATCTCGCAGGCATTTCCCTGAACGATCAACCGTTTACCAACTTTCGCGAAGTGAACGAATACGTACGCTCGTTGATCGGTGATAGCTCGGGCCCCAATGGCGACGCGTTTCGCGACAGCGCCGAAATTGAAATCGACAGCGACTACTTGTTGAAGTACTCCAACGTAATTGCTGCCGTTACGGCAGTCACTGGCTATGTGGATCAAAACGACAAGGTGGTCAAACTGGTCGAAAAAATCAAGTTCGCGCCGCCCAAACCCGCACCCGCTCAACAAGCTCAATAGGGTTCGTTTCCGCTTCGAAAAAGCCTTGCCACGCTGTGAAACTAGCTAATACGTCAGTGCTTTGTCGGAAATGTCTTTGCGACACCACGCTCCATCCCAGCGAATGCAGCGTACTGCCTTATAAGCCTGCAACTTGGCGGCGGAAATGGAATCGCCCATTGCCGTCACGCCCAGCACGCGTCCGCCGGAGGTGACAATTCGGCCGTCCGACTCGCGTTTGGTACCGGCGTGAAAGACCTTGACGTCAGGCATCGCGGCCGCGTCACTTAGGCCTCGAATGACGTGCCCTTTTTCGTACGAACCAGGATAGCCTTCACTGGCCATCACCACGCATACGGATGGACGAGGATCCCATTCCAGTGAACCAATTTCGTCTAAGCGGCCATCCACCGTCGCTTCGATAATGTCCATCAAATCTGTCTTCAAACGCATCAATAATGGCTGGCATTCTGGATCGCCAAACCGCACGTTGTATTCCAGGACCTTGGGGCCTTGATTGGTCATGATCAACCCGGCATACAAGACGCCTGTAAACGGATGCCGGCCTCGCTTCAGCGCATGTACCGTGGGCACCAAGACTTGCTCCTGAATGAATGACATTACTTTGTCATCCACCAACTTGGTTGGGCAGTAGGCTCCCATGCCTCCGGTGTTAGGACCTTGATCTCCATCGTAGGCGGGCTTGTGATCTTGCGCCGGCGACAGGGTAAGGATGGTTTGCCCGTCCGTAATGGCAATCAAGCTTGCTTCGTCGCCGTCAAGTCGCTCTTCAATGACAATCTGAGCGCCGGCGGTACCAAATTCGTTTCCAGACAGCCGATCAATCGCCTGCATGGCCTGTGCTCGTTTGGAACAGACAATCACCCCTTTACCCGCCGCCAATCCGTCTGCCTTAACCACCACGGGCACATCTTCTGTATCGCTGGGATAGCGATCAGCAATAAACCGTTTGGCGCTATCAGCACTACGAAAAACCTGGTAATCGGCCGTCGGCACATCGGCCTGACGCAATAGATTCTTGCAAAAGACCTTGCTCGCCTCTAACTGGGCGGCCGCTTTGGATGGTCCAAAGATACGCAGTTTTTCGGTTCGAAACGCATCGACAATTCCAAGCGAAAGCGGAGCTTCCGGGCCCACCACCGTCAGTTCGACCTGATTCTGCCGACAGAACTTTACCAGCGAAGCAAAGTCGGCCTGGTCAATTGCCACATTTTCCGCATCTTCTTGTGTACCGGCGTTTCCCGGAGCCACGAAGACTCGGTCCACTCGGCTACTCTGTTTCAGCTTCCATGCCAACGCATGCTCTCGACCACCATTTCCCACAACCAATACGTTCATCATTTCCCTCGAAACTGTACAGAACGTTCGCATTCCCAATCGAAACCATGAAGACTTCCGCTGTGATTCTAAGGACCACAGCCGCATATCAACACCCGGCATTGCCAATTGTCTAAAACGCCTGGCCAGCCGCCAATCAAGTCGCGCCGCAATTTGATGTATGAACTCGGTCCCGATTTCGCGTGTTGCGGTCTATTAACCGAGTGCCAATTTCGCAATACTATTTGACTTGATTCGGCAGCAGTTCATCCTTCGCGACGTGAGCAATTTAAAACAGAGATATCCCAAATTGACTACAACCAGCTTGCCTAGCTTCATTGCTCGTGTCGATCGAAACCAGATTTACGGCAATGTCGGGTTGACAAGAATCTGTACAAGGCTAAAACTTTGAAGAGACTTTGTGAAAAATGTCACAAGGATCGGAAAACTCTACCGATAAGTGCTTATCGTTAACAATGCCAACGAGTTGCGTTCATTTTTTTCGAGTTGGCGAGACAAGTTGATCACTTGGAATAGGCGTTAGACGCCACGCGAGAAGTTACGTATGGCTGACAAAGATAAAATGTCCATCCAGGACATTCTGGCCGCCTGCCGTGGGGACGGTGGCGGAACACCAGACGCTACAAAGGCGAACGATGAATCTTCCGGCGCGGAAGCTGCGAAGCCCGCAGCGACACCGGCAAAACCTGCAGGACAGGCAAAGCCTGCGGGTCAAATGAGTGTCGAAGATATTCTGGCGGCGGCACGAGGAGATGCTTCGGCGTCACCCGACGCCGGTCAAGAGGCCAGTACCAGCAAGCCGGCCGCGCCGAGTAAGAAACCTGGCGAAATGAGCGTCTCGGATATTTTGGCGGCGGCACGAGGTGACGGCGGAGGTGCAGCGAAGCCAGCTGCATCTGCCAAAAAGGCTGCGCCGAAACCAGCTGCTGCGGCAGGTGACAAAGCAGCGCCCAAAGCCAGCACACCGGCTCGAACTGGCCCCATGGATACGTCCAGTATTTTGGCGGCTGCCAGAGGAGGCGCGAAGCCGGGCCCTATTTCCAGGGCAGAAGCGGCAGCCCAGGGTAAACCGACCGCGCCAAAGTTGACCGCGCCACCGATGCCGCAAAAACCTGCTTACGCATCCCCGAAAGCAAAACCTTCTAAGGCTGCAGAAACACGCCGAGGATTCTTTTCGGTTTTCCTCGGTTCGTTCTTGGCTGTTGGCTTCACAACACTCTCGCTTACCAATCTCTTGTGGGTATTGGGATTAGCTCGCTTTTTCTTCCCCAATATTTTGATCGAACCGCCCAGTCGGTTCAAAGTTGGATTTCCCAGTGATTTTCCGCCAGGTGCCGTGGCAACCAAATTCAAGGCCCAATTTGGCGTCTGGGTAACCAATGTTGAATGGGACGGACAGCGACAGCTTGTTGCACTCAAGACCGTCTGTACTCATCTAGGCTGCACTCCCAACTGGCTGGAGGCAGAACAAAAATTCAAATGTCCGTGCCACGGAAGTGGTTTTTATATCGACGGAGTCAACTTTGAAGGCCCGGCACCTCGACCGTTGGAACGCTATGCCATTCGAGTTGCGGACGATGGGCAGTTGGAAATCGACAAGAGCAAGACGTTCCAGCAGGAACTAGGACAGTGGTCCGATACGGCTTGCTACGTACCAGTGTAGGTCGACCGTTCGGCCGATTCGTTTTTGATCGTTCATAAAGCTATAGAGTTTTTAAGATGGCTTCACTTGGCGAAGTAATTCGGAATTCGCAGATTTGGAAGAGTATTTTTCGACACCCAATGCCGGTGGATCGAAGAAATCGAATTGTGGTCATGCTGACCAACTTCTTCCTTCACCTTCACCCGGTATCAATCAAGAAGCAAGGCATTGCGCTTAGCTACACTTGGTGCATGGGTGGTGTCACTTTCTTCTTGTTTCTGGTGGAAACAGTGACGGGCGTGCTGCTGATGTTCTATTATCGCCCGACTTTGGAATGGGCGTATACGGACATCCTGGCTTTACGTGACGTCACATCACTGGGGATTCTGCGAGAAATTCACCGCTGGGGTGCCCACGCCATGGTGATTGCGGTCTGGCTGCACATGTATCGGGTCTTCCTGACTGGGAGCTATAAACCGCCGCGCGAATTCAATTGGGTTATTGGAGTGGTTCTTCTGCTTTTGACACTCCTGCTGTCGTTCACCGGATATTTGCTACCTTGGGACCAGTTGGCCATTTGGGCCATCACGGTCGGTTCCAATATGGCACGAGCAACCCCGTTTCTCGGATCTGAAGGTCCTGGTGCCGCACTTTTGAATGTGGGCGGAATCGACATGATCACCATGGGATCGGACGCTCGCTACGGTCTGTTAGCCGCTCGTTTTGTGGGCGAAGAAACGCTCAACCGATTCTACATCTTGCATTGCATCGCCATTCCGTTGGTGGTCGCCTTACTGTTGGCCATCCATTTTTGGCGAGTACGCAAGGATGGTGGCATTAGCGGTCCCCTGTAATTGTTTTTTCCGAAACTCATTCACTTGGTCCGGCGAGCGGATTCAGTAGGTTCTCAAAGAAGAGACTCTTATGCACGGAAACGAAGATCAATTTCTCCGAGGTATATCCGGCTTCCTGGGCAGTTACTTCCTTTGCCTGGCAGTCATGAATGCCATTGCCGCTTTTTACTGCTGGAAACGATTGGGGAAATCCAGTCTTAGCCTACTGTGGCTGGCGTTCTCGGGCGTATTCTTGATCATGTCGCCATTCGGTTACGCTGGTGCCAACGGAACGCCGCAGTTAATGAAGTGGATTGGAGTCCCAGAGGCATTCCGTAATTTCGTCGATTCGCAATTGGCCAATGCAGTAGCCTATACGCTGGGAACCACCATCGTCTTGATCGTGCTGTTTGTCTTTCGCAAGTTCTTTGTCAAGCCAGTGGTTGCGTGGCTGATGCTGAACGGTGCCTTGGCGTTCATGGGAATGTCGATGATCGATCCGGAGTTCGCATCGATTGTTGGTAAGCCTGACAACGTACCGATTGTGATGATGGTGTTTCTGCTGGGTTTCTTCACTTGGCTGGCCACCTACCGCGCAGTTCAAAACGACGAACGCAAAGAACAAGGGCTCGAATCACTGGAAGCAATGGACAGTGAAAAAATCTTGGTGTGGCCCGACCTGGTTTACACCGAAATGATTTGCATGGTAGCTCTGACTGCCTTTTTGATTCTCTGGGCTATTGGACTGCAGGCCCCGTTGGAAGAGCCGGGCAGTTTGGTCAAGACGCCAAATCCATCGAAAGCTCCGTGGTATTTCCTTGGGCTACAGGAGATGTTGGTCTACTTCGATCCCTGGATGGCAGGCGTGGTTTTACCGAGCTTGGTGGTTGCTGGGTTGATGGCCATTCCGTTCTTAGATTTCAACAAAGCCGGAAACGGTTATTACACCATTAATGAACGAAAGTTCGCCTACCTGATTTTTCAATTTGGCTTTCTCGAATTGTGGGTGACGTTAATCATCTTGGGGACGTTTCTACGAGGCCCCAACTGGAATTTCTTCGGCCCATACGAAATCTGGGACGTCCATAAAGTTGAAGCACAAAACAACGTCGACTTGTCACGCATGTTTTGGGAAGGGTTACTGGATCGAGAGATGCCAAAGTCGTCGACCGAAGCATCGACGTTCTCACAACTGGGAACGATTCTCATTCGTGAATCTCCCGGTATCCTGTTGACCATCGCCTATTTTGTAGTGACCCCTCCGTTATTGGCCATGACGTTACTGAAACGTTTTTATGTCCGAATGGGCTTGATTCGTTTTATGGTGATGTCCAATCTGTTGCTGTTTATGGTCTTGCTTCCCATCAAGATGGTTTTGCGTTGGACCATTACGCTCAAATACATCATTAGTATCCCTGAATATTTCCTGAATCTTTAGTCGGTGATTTCGCGTCTGTTAGCATTAAGGATGTGAGTCGGAGGCTTTATTAAATGCCAGCTAGTGAAAAAACTTGGCGAGATCAACGTACTTTGCACGTTGTGTTTGGTTGCACAGGTTTAGTGCTCTTGATTGCAACAATTTGGATGTTCGCAAAGGACCATTCTCGTGAATGGAAAACCTATCAACGATTGAATCGAGAAATCGAGACTCGGCTGACGTCCTGGCGCCTGGAAGCAGACGAATCTGACGACAAACGCATGCAGTTGTCCGAACTCAACGACAAACTCCAGCTAGTCTTGGCGACGCCTCCGGCGCAGCCATTATTCGCCGCGTTCATTGCGGCCTTAGACGAATCGGCCGCAGACCTGAAGTCTTCGTTAGAATCGCAGTACCAAGAACTTACGGCGGCCAGCGGTGCCGAGTCGTCAGACGGTTTGCCCAGCGAACAAGCGTTGAAGTTGCGTAAGAATTTGTTCAATGAAATGGATCGCGCGGTTAGTAATGCGAAGTTCCACGAAGCTCGAGCGCTTGGTCTGCGAAAATTCAAATCCGCTGATTACGATGAACAGCGTGCCAACTATGACCTGGGAGTTCGCGACGCGGTAATGGACGCCGAACTGGACCAGTTGATGGAAAAGGCGTTTCAGGAACGCAGTGACCGTGACGAGCTAACATTGGAGTATCAGGACGCCACTGCGTATCGCATGAAGCTTCAAGGTTTATTACGTTCCATGCAGGAAGACGAATCGGCCGTTCGAAAGCAGATTGAAGATGTCCAATTAGAGTACAACCGACTGAAAACGTCACTGGAAGAACGTGACGCAACGTACTTTACAAGCACCTTCCCGTTCTTGGGAAAACGAGTCTTAGAACTGCCAATTTTCGACGCATTCAATTCGCCATTAAAGGTCCAAAACCTATGGACAGATGGCTTGACTCAGCCCATGGGAAGTTTTCGTCAGGTCCGGCGATTTGATCGCTGTACCACTTGCCATCAAAATGTTGAAAAAACGGCGCCTGGTTCCGCTGTCAAACCGGCCTACGAGCATCAACATATCACACGCTTGACATTGAAAACTCCCGAATCCGCGCCCGCGGGTGACGCAACTCTGATCGACGTCTACGGCCTTCAATTTGCGGCACGAGGTCTAGTCGAATTCGATGACGTTACTGTCAAGAACGTCTTACCAGAATCCTTAGCAGCAACAGCCCGAGCACAATCGGCGGATCAATCGAATGGCATTCAGGTTGGAGATATTATTGTTCGCATTTCTGGGAACGAGATTTTCTCGGAAGATCAGGCCACTCGATTACTTTTGACGGATTTTCAACCCGGGCAACCGTTGACGGTCGAGGTACTTCGAGGTTTGCCGCATCCGTTTGCCAGCCATCCACGACTGGACCTCTTCGTCGGTTCGCTCAGCCCTCATAAGCTGTCCGTTTTTGGCTGCACGGTCTGTCACGAAGGACAAGGTTCGGCTACCGACTTTAAATGGGTTTCGCATTCGCCCAGCAATCCTCGTCAAGAAGAACAGTGGATCGATGAGTACGGTTGGTTTAACAACCATCACTGGATCTATCCCATGTTCCCAGCTCGTTTTGCAGAAAGCGCCTGTCTGAAGTGTCACCACACCGTCGTTGAATTGCGTCCAAGCGAACGATTCCCCGAAGCGCCGGCACCCAAGTTGATGGAAGGCTATGACCTCATTTCTTCATACGGTTGCTTTGGCTGCCATGAGATCAACGGTTACAACGGCCCCGCGTCGATAGGTCCAGACATGCGTCTGGAGCCCAATTATTTCGCCGCGGCGGCGCAAGTCAAAGTGGACCCCGCTTTCGCAGCCCTGGATCAGGAGAAGCAGGATTGGGTTCATACGCTTGTCCAACACCCTGAACAAACTTCGGTCCGACGTAAGCTGCGTGAATTCATCAAGACCGATGCAGTTTCGGACACTCCCCTGTTGACGGCCACTTCGCACAAGATGGCGTCCGTCCTGGACGACATCGAGTCGCCTGGGGAAATGCGAAAGGTCGGGCCTAGCCTGCGACACATTGCCGCCAAGAATGGCAAGACGTTCTTGTATGACTGGATTCGAGACCCATCGCACTTCCGTCCGTCGACCAAGATGCCTCGTTTCTTCGGCCACTGGGATCACTTGAACGAGGAAGAACGTGCTGTTTCCGAGCGGTTCGAACCGATCGAGATTTTAGGGACCGTTCAATTCCTGCTAACGATGAGCCAGTCGTATGAAGCCGAAACACCCTCGGTCGAAATCAGTGACGACCCCAACATGATTGAACGAGGAAAGCTGGCGTTTGAGACGCGAGGTTGTTTGGCGTGTCATCAACACGACGACTTCCCTTATGCTCAAGCCACCAAGGCACCCGACCTAACGGGCATCGGCAACAAGTTCACCATGGATGACAATCCAGATGCCAACTTGTGGCTATACAATTGGCTCAAGAATCCGTCTAACTATCACCCTAGAACCAGCATGCCCGACCTGATTTTGGACCCCATTCAGGATAGCGACGGAAATGTTACCGATCCTGCTGCCGATATCGCAGCTTACCTGCTTTCATCCACCACGGATTGGCACGTTGCCGAAGCCACTGAAAAAGGGCTCGATGTTGACGAAGCGGCCCTGAACGACTTGGTACTGGAGCACCTAAAATCGAAGATTTTCATTCGCGACGCTGAACAGGCAATCAGCAAGGGACGCATTCCAGATGAAGTGGCGGCGACGCTTTCTGGTGCGGAGCTGCAGCTGGTCGGTGACCAATTGGATACACAGAAGAAACTGATGTATATCGGTGAAAAGACCATCGGAAAATTCGGCTGCTATGCCTGCCATGATATTCCCGGCTTTGAAGATGCCAAACCGATTGGTGCGGCACTCGCAGATTGGGGCCGCAAAGAACCGTCTAAGATTGCGTTCGAACATATCGTGGAATACCTCCATGAAGGTCAGCACGGACATGGTGCTCATGGGAATGCGTCTGGCGACGAGCCACATCACGACGAAGACCATGAGGACGACGCGCACTCAGAATCTGGCGATGCTCAGCAGGGCGGCGACTTTGACGAATCGTACTACGTCCAGAAGCTTCAAGAACACGATCGGACAGGTTTTATTTGGCAGAAGCTTAAGGAGCCTCGTAGTTACGACTATCAAAAGGCGGAAATGAAAGATTCCTACAACGATCGTTTGCGAATGCCTCAGTTCCCCTTTGATCCGCAAGAACGAGAAGCGGTGGTGACGTTTGTGCTAGGCTTGGTGGCTGATCCGCCAGCTCATCAATTCGTCTATCATCCCAATGAACGGCAAGCGGCGATGATCGCGGGAAGTAAGGCCATTGAAAAATACAACTGCAAAGGTTGCCATATCTTCGAATCTGAAAAGTGGGAATTGCAGTTTGAAAAAGGTGCTATTCCGCCTCAATCGCCCGACATAGCCACGATGTTTCCCTTCATGCAAGTCACCGTGCCGAGTGCTGAATTGAATGCGTCGGCAGAAGCTGATCCATTCACCAATTTGGTAACGGCCCATATAAAAGGCATGCCACGGCTGAACAATGATGGCAACTTTGCTGTGTTTGATTATGACGGCACGCCGCTGTCAGAACTAGACGAAGAGGAAATTGCGGAGACCAATCCCGAAGAATACATGTATCCATTCGACATTTGGGAGCCGAGCTTGATTGACGGAAGCGTCTTCCAACCCGGCCTGTCACCGCTAGAAATCCCGGCACGGCAAATTGTCAAGAAGCGATCTTCTGTGGGTGGAGACCTGACGCACTGGTTGCGCCCTCGCGCGTTGGAAGTCGAGCGGGAAAGGAATTCAGGTGCCGAAGCCGCGCAAGTATGGGGCTGGCTGCCACCGCCGCTGATCGACGAAGGCAATAAGGTGCAGGCGGCGTGGTTGCACGACTTCTTATTGGAGCCCTATGCCATTCGCCCGGGTGTGTTTATGCGAATGCCTAAGTTCAACATGTCATCTGACGAAGCGACGGCGATTGTTCATTACTTTGCCGCTCGTGATAACGCGAATTATCCTTATGAATTCGAGGAAGCCACCGATACGAATCGGCTGAACCGCTTGGACCAGCAGTATGCTACGTCCTTAGGCGAGGCCGATGACGCTTTGGCGAACGTCCGCTTCGAACACGCGATGAACATTGTGGTAGACAAGAACTACTGCGTAACTTGCCATTACGTCGGAGACTTCGATCCGAAGCGAGGCGATCGGTCGACTGGACCAAACCTTGCAGATGTCGAGAAGCGTCTTCGTCCCGATTACGTAAGACGCTGGGTTGCCAACCCAGCACAGATTTTGCCTTACACTCCCATGCCGGTGAATATCAAGTTTGACGCCAATGCCGAGAACCTGGGCGGTGTGAGCCAAGATCTCTATCATGGTACTAGCCTAGAGCAGTTGGATGCTTTGGTCGATTTGCTGATGAATTTCAGTCAATACACGCAAAACAAGACTTCGATTACCGATATGGTTCCGTCCGCCGAAGCGAGCGAGAATTCGGACGGAGATTCGGAGTAGCTTTACATTTACTTAGTCCAGCTAAGACGCTGGGAATTTGATCACGACGAAGGCACCGACGGACACGGTGTCTTGTCAGAGAGGAGAATTCGATGCAAAAGATTTTTTTAACAATTGCCCTGAGCCTAATGCTTGTCAGTGGTGCTTCGGCTCAAAAATGGGGCACAATCAAGGGTCGCTTTGTTCTTGACGGTGATGCTCCGTCACCATCCAAGATCACGGTCACTAAAGATGCTGCCGTTTGTGGCGCCAATCCATTGTTTGAAGAGACCTTGGTTGTCAATGATGAAAACAAAGGCATTCGAGACATCATGGTGTACTTGAATTTGGGACGCAGCGACAAGCTGAAGACGCATCCCGATTACGAAGAAGCCATTAAGAAACCTGTTGTCATGGACAATGTAGGGTGCCGCTTCGAGCCACACGTTGTGATTCTTCAAGTAAACCAGACGCTGGAAATCGGCAACAAGGATCCCATTGCACACAATGCTAAGGTCGACACTTCATCGAACCCACCTATCAACCCAATCATTCAGGCAAATTCAAAGGTTGAGCAGGTCTACAAAAAGGCAGAGCGACGTCCGGCAAATGTCAGTTGTTCCATCCACCCCTGGATGACAGGACGAGTGATGGTGTTGGACCATCCCTATTCCGCTGTGAGTGACGCTGACGGGAATTTCGAAATCAAGAATTTGCCTGTCGGAAAATGGGAGTTTCAGTTCTACCACGAAACCGGTTATGTAGAAGAAGCCAATATGGACGGCAAGAAGGTCAGCATGAAACGCGGACGTTTAGAGCTGGAAGTGAAGGAAGGCGAGACCGATCTTGGTGAGCTTCTTGTGAAACCGGCAGAATTGAAGTAGGGATTGATCCGTGAAACCAGGAGCCCGTTTGATGTTAAAGCGATTTTGGACGATTTACACCTTGCTGCCGATTGCCTTCTTGGCAGGTTGCGGCGGTTCGCCGGAAGCCGATTTTGTCCAAGTAAACTCGGCGGCTGTAGACGAACTTCGTACGCAGTTGGCATCCAGCGGGTCCGGCACGGAAAGCGACCAAGAAGAACAAGTTGGCCCTTCGGGCTATGCCACTTTGAGAGGTCGATTTGTACTGGACGGTTCGCCACCACCTCAAATCAAATTGGACATTTCCAAAGATCCGGCGATTTGCGCTCCGGGTGGCAAGGACGTGTTCGCTAACGATGTCGCCGTTGGTGCCAATGGAGGTTTGGCGAACATTGTTATTTTTGCCAATGGCGTTAATGAAGACTGGGTGCATGATTCGGCAAAACCGGGACGCACGGAAGAAATCATTTTCGACCAAAGGGAATGCGTCTTTTTGACGCATGTGGTTGGCATCCAAACAGGACAGCCAATGAAGGTTCTAAACAGCGATCCCGTTGCCCACAACTTGAAGGTTTCCACAACGTTCAATCAAACGATTCCGGAAGGCAAGAGTGTTCCGTTTGTGGCGTCAAAAGAGTTAAATTCGCCGGAAAAGATGTCGTGCAGTATCCACCCATGGATGACGGCCTATTTGCTGGTTCGTAACGATGGATATTTTGCCGTTACGGCCGAGGATGGTTCGTTTGAAATATCGAATTTGCCGGCCGGAATTGAATTGGAATTTCGCGTTTGGCACGAACGTTTAAATGGAATCAAAGGTGATCTTCAAGTAAATGGTTCAGCAGAAACGTGGAAGAAGGGACGGTTCGAAATGACTCTCGAGCCGTCGCAGGACCAAGAACTGAATGTCGTGCTGCCTGCAGCCATGTTTAACTAGTTTAGGCGAATCAAATCCAATGAAACGATTACGTATTTTTTGGGCACTCCTTTCCATGCCAATGATCGGCTTGATGGCTGGTTGCGGTACTGAATCACCTGACTTTCGCGTGAACAGCGTTTACATGGAGAAGATCTCGCGAGAGCTAGAGGTCAAGTTCGACGGTCAAAGACAGGAGGATGTCTACACGGCCTTGACCGCCATGTTCGGCACTCCTGACTTGCCGGTCGTCACGGGCGGCCAGGATGTGGGTGTCACGGAACTGTTAAACGTAGACAACCTAGCCATGGCTGCCGGACCGGTGATAAAAGACTACGAAGCCGGTAAGGGACTCTATCGACAGCACTGTGCTCATTGTCACGGCGTTACCGGTGATGGTTATGGCCCTACGGCCAAGTTCCTTAATCCGTATCCTCGTGACTTCCGCATGGGAACCTTTAAGTTTAAATCGACGCCGGTGGGGTATCGCCCAACAGACGATGATCTGACTCGGATTGTCCGCAACGGAATCAACGGGACGGCCATGCCTTCCTTTAAGGAAATGCTAGATTCCGGTCAAATCGATGCCATCGTGGATTACGTCAAATACTTGGCTCTACGAGGTCAGACGGAGCGCAGCCTGATCAGTCTAAGTGGCGATTACGGCTATGAAACGCCAGAGGAGACCGCGGATACGCAAGCGGAACTGCTTAGCAAGGAAGTCTTGGTAGACGATATCCTGGGTTCGATAGTCGAAGAATGGACGACGGCAGGGGAAACGGCGACGGAAGCAGAAGGACGTAATCCAATTTACGATTTTTCCAGCACCGAATTCGACCAGGGCGAATTAGACGAATCGATTGCCCGTGGTCAACAACTTTACTATGGCGCTGGAGCTTGCGTGACATGCCACGGCCCAACCCAGTTGGGCGATGGGCAGACGACGGACTACGATAACTGGACGAAGGATTTCTTCGGTGAAGCGGCAAAGGTAGCAGACCCGGAATTATTGGACGCCTATTTGAGCGCCGGTGGTTTGCCACCTCGCAACATCATTCCTCGCAATTTGCGTCAGGGCGTCTATCGAGGTGGTCGTCGCCCAATTGATATTTACTGGCGAGTGAAAAACGGAATTGACGGGACTCCCATGCCTGCCGCATCGAGCCAGTTGACCGATGATGATGTCTGGGACATTGTGAATTTTGTGCTATCCATTCCGTTTCAGTCACTAAGTCAACCGGCGGACATGCCGGAATTCGCACGCGACCGCAACTAACTGGAATTGACCACCTCAGCGTATTCGTGATCAGTATCGAGGAAAACTATGGGACGATTTTGGAGTCTACTTTTTCTGGCGGTTCCAGTGTTGGGTGTCGGTGTATTTGCCGCGGCCATGATGACCGATTCTTGGCCGTTATATAACCACTGGCTGCCTCGTGACGTTTCCGAAAAAGGTTATGTCATTGACAATCTATTCAATACGATTTTGTATTTGACGGGTATTATTTTTGTTGGCACCAGCTTGGCCTTATTTTGGTTCCTTTGGAAATACGATGGTGAAAAGAATTCGGGGCCTGTTCGGTTTTTGCATGGCAGCCACACTCTGGAGATTGTTTGGTCCATTATTCCAGCCGCTACATTGCTGTTTATCGCAATCTATCAGATGAACGCTTGGGCAGACGCAAAAATCGATCGACCTGGTACTCGCTTGGCCGGTGCGGACGGTCGCATGAACACGGAAGATGATCTGATCGAATTTCAATCACCGATCGCACAAGTAACCGGTCGACAGTTCGAGTGGCGAATTCGCTACGCAGGTCGCGACGGGGTTGTCGGCACAGCGGATGACGTGCATACCGTAAATGACCTGCATCTTCCGGTGGACGAAGAAGTCGTTTTGCAAATTAAGAGCGACGACGTCTTGCACAGTTTTTTCCTGCCGAATTGCCGATTAAAGCAAGACGTAGTCCCGGGGATGAAGCAGATGGTTTGGTTCAAACCAAAGGAAGTCGGTTCGTTTGATATTGTCTGTGCCGAGCTATGTGGTTGGGGTCATTACAAAATGAAGGGGCGGATGACGATTGAGTCTCGCAAAGACTTTGATCAATGGCTAACAGATCAAGAGCATATCCAACAAGAATCATCTTTCGCCCTAAGCGAAGAGGAATAAACCAATGAGCAGCATAACGGCCGGTTCGCACGCACATGAACATGAGTCCTCGGCGACTCATGCCTCTTTCATTGCGACATACGTATTTTCGCGTGATCACAAGATCATCGGACTGCAGTTTTTGTTTTCGACATTACTTTGGTTCTTCGTCGGCGGATTGTTGGCGTTGGGGATTAGATGGCAGCTGGCCTATCCGTGGACGAACATGCCGATTATCGGCAAGATGTTATTCCCTGGAGAAGGCGGACAGATTTCTCCCGAATTCTACACAACGCTGTTCACCATGCATGCAACGGTGATGATCTTTTTCGTGATCATTCCGATCCTTGCCGGGGCATTTGGAAACTACTTGATTCCGCTGATGATCGGTGCGGATGACATGGCGTTTCCCACGCTGAACATGCTGAGTTATTGGTTCATGTGGCCGGCCTTCCTCTTGATCGGTGCCAGTTTCTTCACAGCTCCCTATGGAGCAGGTGGTGGCTGGACGTCATACCCGCCGCTTTCCGTTGTGAATGAAGCCGCTCCAGGAAGTGCAAGTGCCCAAACGTTGTGGCTGTTGGGCATCACGTTTGTAGGCATTTCATCGATGATGGGTTCGGTCAATTACATGACGACCATCATCCAGATGCGAGCTCCTGGGATGACGATGTTTCGATTGCCGCTCACTATTTGGGGCATGTTTATTACCGCGATCTTGCAAGCGTTTGCCTTGCCGGTTCTGACTGCGGCCGGTTTTATGCAAGTCATGGACCGCTTATTGGGAACTGGTTTCTTTGCCAGAGGGCCTTGTAGTAAACAATTCAATTCCCGCCAGTGGCAGTGGACAGCCGCTATTGTGGCAGCATCTGTTTTGGTTTTATTCGCATCCAGCGGTTTACATTATGATCCTTCCCGCGATGGGAATGGTTTCGGACATGATCAGCTGTTTTGCTCGGAAACCGATTTTCGGTTACAAGCCGATGGTCTATTCGATATCCGGAATTGCCGGACTTGGCTTCATCGTTTGGGGCCACCACATGTTCGTTTCGGGAATGAATCCTGTGCTGGGCATGACCTTCATGGTTTCGACGATGATGATTGCTCTTCCCAGTGCGGTGAAAGTGTTCAACTGGCTAGGAACGATTTGGGGTGGCAAGATTGAATTTACGACTCCGATGTTGTTTTCGTTGTCATTCGTTTCGATGTTTATTATCGGTGGCTTGTCTGGAATCTTCATGGCGGCCACTCCTGTAGATATCTTTATTCACGATACCTACTTTATTGTCGCTCATTTTCACTACGTCTTATTTGGCGGTACAGCGATGGCAGTGTTTGGCGCCATCTATTTCTGGTACCCCAAGATGTTTGGGCGGATGATGAACGAACAGTTGGGCAAAGTGCACTTTTTCCTGACGTTTATCTTCCTGAACGGAACGTTTTTCACAATGCACGTTTTGGGTGCCGTAGGTTTTCCTCGGCGTCTGGCGGATCCCTATCACTACGATACGTTTCAGCACTTGATGCCGATGAACCGGTTTATGACTTGGTGTGCGATTGGCATGGTGTCAACGCAAATCATCTTTGCGTTCAATTTCATCAGTAGCCTGTTCTTTGGAAAGCCCGTTGGTCGTAATCCGTGGGGCTGCAACAGTTTGGAATGGAGTGCACCGAGTCCTCCAGGACATGGTAACTTTGATTTCCAACCCGTTGTCTACCGCGGCCCCTATGAATATGGTCATCCGGACGCAACCAAGAACCACTATCCTCAAGTTGAACCGCCTCCCGAAAATCCGACCGAAGTGCCTGAACACTAAATCTCAAAGCAGATGTCCTACCCTGGAACGAATAACGCTGTAGCCTCCATTTGGACTCGCCGCTTGGCGATCGTATTGGCCTGCGCTACATTTCCATTGATTTGGGTAGGAGGCCTGGTCACGACATATGACGCGGGAATGGCAGTGCCAGATTGGCCTTCGACGTATGGCTACAATTTGTTCTTGTATCCTTGGTCAACCTGGTGGAGCGGTCCATTTGACTTGTTTATTGAGCACGGACATCGTTTACTGGGAGCAGCGGTGGGCATGATCGCAATTGCTGCTGTGGTTTCGGCATTCGTGAACCAGGAATCTCGACTCATTAAGACGTGTGCCATCGGCTGTTTGATAGCCGTAGTCGGTCAGGGTGGACTTGGCGGGCTTCGCGTTGTGTTGAACGACACCACGGTGGCTCGATTGCACAGTTGCACGGGACAACTTTTCCTCTGCGGAACCGTGGGTTTGGTGGCGGTAACATCGAATTGGTGGATTGCCAATTCCTCCCGTGAAAAAATGGTCTCCAAAAACTCGTTGACTGGCTTGTTCGGTCTAACGATGTGCATGTTGTATCTACAGTTTGTGGTCGGTTCGTTCGTTCGTCACATTGACCATTCAACAACGCCCGATCAGTTTCAGCTCATTGCGTACGCTCACGTTTTATTGGCGATGGCAATTGCCTTTCGTGTGACCTGGGTCTTTCTGTGTGGTTTGAGATCCACTCAGCCATGGGCAAGATATTCTTCTTCTTTACTGCTTGCGTTGACTTTAGTTCAAATTGGATTGGGTGTTGCCACCTGGACGCTTAATTACGGCTGGCCTACGTTCTTGCCTGAATACGCTGAATTTGCAGGATTTCTGGTGCGAGCGCAAAGCTTGGCAAAAGGAATTCTCGTCACCGGTCACGTTGCCACGGGTTCATTGCTGGTTTCCATCTGCTTCTGGAGTTGGCTGCGTTCATACCATTGCGTCGAAGTCCCAAAAGCTGCGGTAAGCGTATCGATCAAACGATCAACGGAGGCATTGGCTTGAGCACTTCGTTGATATCTGTTGACCAGGATGCCACCGTGGCGAGTTCGCGGATAGCGGACTATGTGGAGCTTACCAAACCTAAGATTTTGGTTTTGGTATTAGTGACTGTAAGTCTTGCCACCGTTATCGGTGCTGGTTCGAACCTTGTGCTGTGGACTTGGCTGCATGCGTTAATTGGAACAACGCTGGTCGCGGCGAGTGCCAGTATGTTGAACCAATTGTTCGAAATTAGCACAGACGCTCGGATGCCACGCACTAGCAAGCGTCCGCTTCCGATGGGCCGTTTGATGCGTTGGGAAGTATTGGGCTTAGCAACGCTTACGGTGGGTATTGGCCTTCCGTATTTGTGGCTTAGTGTCAACGCTGCTGCTGCTTTCTGGGCATTTGCTACATGGAGCCTGTACGCGTTTGTCTACACGCCTGCCAAGACTAGAACGTCTTGGAACACGGCCATCGGCGCCGTTCCGGGCGCGTTGCCTGTACTGATCGGATGGTCCGCTGCCGGACGGTCACTGGATTTCACCGGGGTGATGGTCTTTGCCATCATGTTTTGCTGGCAATTCCCTCATTTCATGGCTATTGCTTGGTTATATCGGCAACACTACCAGGCCGCCAACGTGAAGATGCTTACTGTTACCGATGCAACCGGACGTTCCGCAGGACGCCTGGCAATCGGAATGGCTGTTGCAACATTGCTGGCGGCCATCGCAGCGGGAGGGACAATTGCCAGTTTCATCGGGATACTCGTATATGCGATGGTTACGGTGGGATTGGGCGTATACCAGCTTTACTTAGCCTTTCAGTTTTCGAAGAATCTAAACGAAGGCGCGGCTCGTTCGCTGCTTCGATTTTCACTTGTGTATTTGCCACTGCAACTTGCCAGTTTGACTTTGGCCAGTGTGATAGTGATCTAGTCAAAGGAATTGAAAACCAAAATGTCTCACGATACCGACCAACACGATCATGGGCATGTGCATTTGGAATATCAACCGGCATTGCCGCTACCCAACGGCAAGCTTTGCCTTTGGTTATTTCTTTCCACGGAAATCATGTTTTTTGCAGGACTAATCGGAACGTATATCGTCCTACGCTTCGGTGCACCTGCCTGGCCTGCTCCGGCCGACGTGCATCTAAGCGAACCGATTGGTGCGTTCAACACCTTTGTGCTGATATGCTCCAGCGTTTCTATCGTACTTTGCTTGGAAGCCGCCAAAGCGAACAAGACGGGACAAGCCAAACTCATGCTGTGGATCACGTTTGCATTGGGGAGCTTGTTTCTGGGGGTAAAAGCGTACGAATACAGCGCCAAGTTTGCTCATGGCATATATCCCAAGCGACCTCGTAGCTTGCTTTACGAAAAGGCAGATGTCACGTACGCGGCTGCCGTTCGAAAAACACTGATGGATCGACGGATTGCGCTGGAAAACGAAAAATCACAGCTTCAGGCGAACGAACAGGACGTTCCGACACAGCTGGATGAAGAGATCAGTTTAGCATCCATGTTGGAATCGGGACTCGCCACTTGGACAGAGCGCAGGGTAGCACAAGCTGATTCACCTGCAATGCAACAGCAGCTACTAGAAGGCCTTGCCAATTCTATCTACGCCGGTCACGGGCACGGCCCTAATTCGGAAGCCATTGATCGGGAATTAGCCGAACTGGCGCAACAGGAATCTGAGGTCGAGCAGCAGTTGCGAGAACTGTCAAAGGAACAATTGGAACTGGAAGAAGACGGCAGCGGGTGAAGATCATTCAGAACGATTGTCAGAGATTACTTCGCTCAGCACGTCCTTGCCGAACGATAAAGCGTTGATAGGGATCGAGTTGGTACGTTGGAATTACTCAAGAATGCCCAACACGGATTGAATGAATACTTTCATGCAGAAGGAAGTTCGCTTATTCTTCCAATGCGAATTTCGGGCGGAAACATGTGGGCTAGCTACGTATTTCTTGATGACAGGTTTCCACGCAATCCACGTCATTGTCGGGTTGATTCTGTTTGGATTGATCTTGGGCAAGACACTGGATAAGTCGAAGGCCAACTTCATCGAAAACACGGGGCTTTATTGGCACTTTGTGGATCTGGTCTGGATCTTCCTGTTTCCGTTGCTGTACTTGTTCTAATGCGAACTGAATCGAAATCAATCCTTAGTATAGGACATCAATCATAATGTCAGATCATCACGCACATGACGACCATTCCCACGGTGGCACTGGCACCTACCTGACCGTGTTCGGGTGCCTTGTGGCCCTGACCGCCACGTCGGTTATTCTCGCACAATCAAGCTTGATGGACACCAGTCCCGGTGTGGCTTGGGCTGGCATGATGGCCGTGTCTTGCGGGAAGGCCATGCTAGTGATCATGTTCTTCATGCACCTGAAATGGGAAGCCAACTGGAAATACGTCTTGACGATTCCAGCCATGATGATGTCAGTGTTCTTAGTTTGATATGTTGGTTCCCGATGTTGGGCGACGCCAGCGATTGTATTCGGAAGAACGCTGGACTTTTGCTGCTCAACCGGCAGCAGAACACCATAGCGCGGACGGCGATGCGCATTCCGAACACGGTTCAGACGCCGATCATTCCCATTAATTGACGAGTTTACTGATCCAATGTCTGTCATAGTGAATGTTGATTCACTTTCACATCGTTACGGTGAACGACAGGCATTGTCCAACTTGAATTTGACAGTTCCAGACGGCCAAATCTTTGCCATCCTGGGACCCAACGGCGGTGGCAAAACCACGTTCTTTCGGCTGATTTCTACACTGATGCCCATCCAGTCGGGGCGAATTCAGGTTGCCAACCTGGACGTGTCTTCGCAGACCCATTTGGTTCGCCAGCGGATTGGTGTGGTGTTTCAGTCGCCCAGCTTAGACAAAAAGCTTACCGTCGCGGAGAACCTGCGTCATCAAGCGGCGCTGTATGGTATTCGAGGTAAACTACTGCGTGACCGAGAAGCTGAATTGATGCGAAGTCTGGGCATTACAGATCGAGCCAACGAGCGAACTGAAAAACTCTCCGGCGGACTTCGCCGTCGCGTCGAATTAGCCAAGGGATTGCTGCATCATCCGCAGTTGCTGATTCTGGACGAACCGAGCACAGGATTGGATCCTGGCGTACGAGCTGATTTGTGGAGCTACTTGGGAAAACTCCGGAACGAAGCCGGTGTCACTATCCTGTTCACCACACATCTTTTGGAAGAGGCGGAACGAGCGGATCGGATCGCCATTTTTCACCAAGGATGTCTTGTTGCAAATGATTCACCGGAAAATTTGCGAGCTTCCGTTGGCGGAGATTCCATCCAAATTGAATGTGCCGAACCGCAACAACTGGGCGAGAGTATCGCCGCCCAATTTGGTCTTCAGCCGCAAGTGATCGATTCGACCGTTCGTTTGGAAGCCCCCGACGGCCATCGCTTGGTTAGCGAGCTGATGCAACAATTTGGCAAACGAATCCATGCCATTCGTCTTGGAAAACCTTCATTGGAAGATGTTTTTATTTCCAAGACGGGACACCATTTTTGGGAATAATTAAGAGACGCGGAACTGTCATGCCTTCATCCTACCCAACCGGTCAACTTGCGATCGCCAGTCCATGGCGAGTTGCCGTTCAGTTGGCAAAACGCGAGATCGTTCGATTCTTTCGGCAAAGAAACCGTGTTGTAGGCGCGGTCGGACAACCCGTCTTGTTTTGGTTGCTATTTGGAACTGGATTGAATCAGAGTTTTCAAATGCAAGGACAGTCGTTTAGCGAATATTATGTGCCTGGCACCATCGTGCTGATCCTGTTGTTCACCGCTATCTTTTCCACTATTTCCATTATTGAAGATCGTAATGAAGGCTTCTTGCAATCGGTCTTGGTAGCGCCAATTCCCACGTGGTCAATGGTCTTGGGAAAA
This sequence comes from Pirellulaceae bacterium, assembly GCA_041399205.1. GTDB lineage: Bacteria > Planctomycetota > Planctomycetia > Pirellulales > Pirellulaceae > JAGQOZ01. The sequence continues at coordinate 98,881 of JAWKTK010000030.1, forward strand.
GTGTTGGGTGGCACGCTGATCGCATTAATTCAAGCAATTCTGTTTCTGGCCCTTTCATTATTACTGGTTTCCAAGATTTCCGTCATGGGAATTGCCATATCCGTAGTGTACATGACCTTGATTGCTGTCGGTTTGACATGCCTAGGTTTCGTTCTGGCTTGGAAGCTAGATTCAACTCAGGGTTTTCACGCCATCATGGGCGTGCTATTAATGCCGATGTGGCTACTATCCGGCGCTTTTTTTCCGGTTCCCGACGTGCAGACGCAACTTACGATGGGCGAAAAGATCTTGCGAACAGTCATGCTATTGAATCCCACGACGTACGCCGTCGCTGGACTACGACGGGTATTCGTCGAACAATCCAATGCATGGATGCCCAGTGTCGCGTTGTGCTGGACCGTGACGATTACATTCGGGGCAATCATGTTTGCGTCGGCAACCGCAATTGCTCGAACTCGCACTGCAGGAGATCTGAAATGAGAAAGCGGCAGTTTTGGGTGGTGATCACATGTGTATCTTCGTTGCTCCTTGCTTTCGGCTGCAATCGTTCGCCCATTACGGAAGGGGGCAGCCTATCTGTTCCTGACGACGAATACGTTGCCCCAGAGGGGACATTGACTGAGTTCCAACTGACCGATCAACAAGGAAAGCCCTTCGATTCCAAGTCCTTGCACGGGCAAGTTTGGAGTGGCAGTGTCTTCTTTTCAAAATGCCCTACGTCCTGTTTTCAACAAAACGTTCGTGTGGGCGACGTTCAACGGCAGTTCCAAGACCAGGGATTGAAGGTTGTCAGCGTTACGTGCGACCCCAAGACGGACACGCCCGGTGCGCTGTGGGAATACGCAAAGAAATTCGATGCCAACCCGGAGGTCTGGTACTTCTTGACCGACAAACATTTTGAATATCTCAAGAAGGTAGCCAACGACATTTTTCGGCTACCGATGCAAGAGTATACGCATTCTGATCAAGTTGTTTTGTTTGACCGAAACGGAAAAATCTACGGCACGTATGCCGTGCTGCAGACGACGCAGGCGTTGCAGCTAAAAAAGGATATCGCCAAACTACTTGGTCACAGCGAAGCCGAACCGGACGTAGATTCGGAATCCGAGGCCTCCAATGCAAAGGACGTTGAACCGGCGGTCGAATTGGACGCGTCCGTATACGGCGACGCTGCGGATACCATTAGCGATACAGGAGCGTAATTCGTGTCCGAAGAATTCGTTCGTCAATTCCCGCATATTAACGCGTCGCTTAACCTACTGTCGACCATCCTGTTGATCGTCGGTTACCGCCAGATCCGTCGTGGCAACGAACGTCAACACAAGCAGACCATGTTGGCTTGCTTTGGCGTGTCAGTGCTGTTTTTAGTCTGTTACCTCGTCTATCATTCGTACCATCTGACCACAAAATTTCCGGACTATCCTCCGGCTGTTGTCCGATATATTTACCTGAGCATTCTAGCGACCCATGTCATCTTGGCAGCGGCAGTTCCGTTTTTAGCCGTGGCCACCATCTACCTTGGCCTGAGAAACAAACGGACGGCGCATCGGCGAATTGCCAAATTCACTTTTCCAATCTGGCTGTATGTTTCCATCACCGGAGTTGTCGTTTATTTAATGCTGTACCAGCTGTTTCCCGCTCAAGGCGGATAGCCTATACTTCATTAGTTGATATTTCATTGTGCCAGAGAGTGAGATTGGACATGTCTGCTTGTCGCCCGGCCGTCCACCGCCAACTATTTTCAATCGTGTTTGTCTTGGCGATTGCCTCGGCAGTATCTGCATGCCCTAATTGCAAGAATGCAATTGCAGAAAATGGCGGCAACTTAGTCCAAGGATATTTCTGGAGCATTTGCTTCATGATGTCCATGCCGTTCATCATTCTTGGAAGCCTAAGCGGCTATTTTTACCTACAGGTTTTGAAGGCTCGCAAAGATTCAGCGTCCACGTTCACGGTTTCCCTGAAAGCCCCTGAAAAGACATCCGTCTAGATGGATGGATGACAAGCTCGGCTGCTGTGTCACACAGTTCGTTCACAGCATTTCTGGTTCTGATTCGGAATCCACGTCTACTTCAAATACTTCGCCTTCAAAGCGAACCACGTCACCCACAACCAGCTTACGCCGTCGCCGAACCTCGAGCTCGTCATTGACAAACACCTGACCGCCTTGGATGGCCTGCTTGGCTTGGCCGCCGGTGGCAAACAGGCCGCAGAGCTTCAGAAACTGGTCCAGCCGAATGGAATTCTCTGCTTCATCAGTCATGGGTTACTCGCAGTCGCTGTCTGTCATCCTGCATAGCACTGGCCCAATCGGCCACATCTGACGCCGACACTTTCTTGGCGGCAGCCGAATAATTGCCGTCTTGGAAGGCGATCACAAAATCGGACGAATCAAATTCGCCATCGCAATTCCAGTCGCCAGAACTCCACTTTGAATTACTCGCAATTCCGTCCTCGTATTCACCAAGGGAAAACACGGCAATCAAGTCACCGGAATCAAAAACGCCGTCCAGATTCACGTCTCCCACACCGCCACTCTGCAGGACATCCATCAACAGATAATCCAGGTCCAATTGGTCGACCACGGCATCTTGATTTAAGTCAAATTGCAGCGCCGGCTTGCTGGACTGCATTGCGTTACACAGTGCATCCACGTCCGCCACGTCCACGGTGCCATCGTGATTGACATCGCCTGGTTCGAATTTCAACTCCTGATACGCAATAGAAAATTCGTAGTTGGGAATCGTTGTTCCCACGTCAGCAAACACACGAACGTAAACTACTTGCCCGGGCTCCGTCGACACAGTCCATTCCGCCAGACCTTCCGCGGAAGGAACGGAATGAATCAATTCGTTTTGATCGTTGAAAACTTCAAACGCGATGTTCCCTGCGTTTGCGTGAGAACTGAGTGACAAGGCCACGTCACTGGTTCGCTGCGATGTCCACCGAAACCAGTCGTCGTTGCGACTGCTGTGAATGGTCATGCCGGCAAGCGTAATGTCGTCGGTTCCCAGATCGAACGCATCAGAAAAGGAATTATTGTTTTCGTAGGGATCGGCGGGAATGGATTGATTGCGCACCAACGAGTATCGCCCTGTTGTTCCGTTAACCCCAGTAACTTCCAAGTAAACCATTTGATCTTGTTCTGCGGTCCATTCAATCCGAGAAGCAAATCCAGCTCCCGAATCATCGTTTTCAGCCAATAGGTGATAACCGTCTTCGTCAAACAAACGCAAGTAGCTGTCGGAAAGGGTTATCAGCCGAGTCAAGAACGTGTAACTGACTCCGGCAAACACCGGAAGCTGAAACCAATCTGGTTCGGCGGCCGTATTGATTTCGGCCGACGTCGATCCCGACTCGACCAGCGCGGCATCAGCAACACCATTACCAATGTCGTCAATCGTGCTGTATTTGGAAACGTTCAGGCGAAAACTTCCGGTGCTGCCAAGCAGGCCGGACACTTGAAAGTAGACTGTTTGATTCGTGGGAGCTTGCCAAATCAAACGAGACGCGTAGCTGGAGCCCACGTCGTCGTTGTCGCCGATCTTTGTTTTTCCATCGGGAGCGAACATTCGCAACACGGAATCTCCCAGCGACGTGAGAACCGTTTGAATGCGATACGTTGTGCCGGCTTCGGGTGTAAAGGCGAACCAATCTGTGTCTCGGCCGGAATGAATCACACCGTTCGTCGTGCCTGTTTCTATCGAAGTAGCCGTACTTGCTTCGCTGCCATGATCATCCCCAACAATGGTAACTCGCTGAGTCACATTGCGGACTCGTCCCGTTCCGTCGTCGGCGTCGCGATAGACGAATGCCACCGAATTTCCGCCTTCGGCTTCTACAATTCCATTGCCGCTAACTCCCGATCCACTGGCAAGCAAGACCGTTCCCCGAAACCGTCCGGGCGAAGTTTCCGGCAACTCAATGGTCTCGCGATCTCCTCCCGATCCATTCACGTCCAACTGTACACTTCCCAGCCCCGCCATATCCAGGTCATTGACCTGAACCGTGACAGAATCGTAGGCCAACAACGTGGCACTTTCCAACAGCAGAACACCCGTGCTCGATGGCTCGATCACCGATTCAATCCAACTGGCATAAGAGGAAACGCGAGTATACACGCCCGGCTTGTTCGGTTCGCCACAGCCAATGCCCCAGCTGGTGATCCCCGCCAAGATATAGTTGCCTTCGTCATTGAGCACCACCAACGGACCACCGCTGTCACCTTGGCAACTGTCCTTTCCAGTCGCACCGGCGGCCAACATTGAAGCGGACACTTCACCGGCCAACCAATTCGGTTGATTCGCTACCGAGTTGGAAATAATGGGCAACTCTACATCGTACAGTTCAGACGGCGAAGTGCCATCTTCCGTTGCGCCCCAGCCGGCAGTTCGAGCCATGACTCCGGGTGCCGTTAAACTAGTTTGATTGGCTCGAATAAAATCGAATGGTGTGCTCGAAGAAGGTTCGCCCAGAAACAAAATCGCGATATCGCCGCTGTTGGTGACCGGATTCCAATCCCGATGAATAAAGATCGAATCCACCGGCAAAACTTCACCATCATTGGACTGTAGATCGTACCGTCCTGAAACCACTTTCATGGTATCCGGCGTTTCCGCCTCCACGCAGTGTGCCGCCGTCACCACGACATCCGGCGCAATCAATGTTCCACCACAGAAATGATCCTCGGATAGATGTGTCAACGCGACAATGCCAGGCCAGTGGTTTGCGTCCGCCTTGCCACCGCCCACAATTTTCAGGATTCGACCTTCATTTGCATTCGCGTCAGAAGCAACATCTTGCACCGAGTCCATCCAGACTGGAGGCCAAAGCTGCGCAACGTCGGCCGCAAGAAGTTGACGAGACTCCAATTCTTCCAACTTGGCGACAAGTTTGCCTTTTATGATACGTTTCAATCGATTGGCCTTTGCAAAAGCAGCGTATGTCACTAAACCTCCGCTGGCTAGCAACCACAGCCATTATTATTGCAGAAGGCCCAATATTCGGACATCGGAAACTTTTTCTTACTGAGTTTCGCCAAAAACACTGATCATGTTTGCCTGTTTTGACAGGCAAATTAGCCGGCCACCACCCAAAAGCATTGCCGATTTCTCATATTGTCACCAACATCACTTTGGAATGGAAAAATGGCGTTCTAAACACCGCACACTGAACGAATCCAGCAGTACTAAAGTCTCACGTCCTCCACTGCCTGGCAAACGTTTCACATCAGGACAAACCCTTATGGCTCGCGAAAGAATTCGCACCTAACAACGTCGGTGTGCAACGTTAGTGTCGTGTGTCGTCTACCAGAGATCTCGCTGATTGAGTGCTCCCACACAGCGGCATTTGCCAGGAAGCGAAGCGATCGGCTGGGCAGTGAGTGATTGCCCCAACCAGCCCTCGGGTTGAGAAAGCGGGAATGGCGCTGTGATGCGGTCAGGGGTGATCGATTGAAAGCCGACTTTGCCGTAGAACGCCGGATCACCGTAGGTGGTAACAAACGCGACGCCCGCTTTTCTCAATTCGTCCAGTCCGTGTCGAACCAGCGACTGTCCAATGCCGGTTTGCTGTCGATCGGTTCGAACCGCCATTGGAGAAAGAATGAACGCGTTCAGTGAATCTTGGCCATCCCAACGCAATCGACTAAAAAAGACAGCTCCAACAACTTGTTGGCCATCGTCCGCCACAAACCCGAACAGATCCGCATGGTCCGTGGTTTCGATCAACTGCTTGACAAAGCCGCCAAGCACCAACCCTTCCTGTTCGCCTTCCGACGAAGAAAACACGTCCACAAACAACTGCTGAATCGCGTGGGATTCGCTCGATTTGACTGGCCGGAAATGCATGACAGATAAAACCGAAAGGATTACGTTTAGAAGAAAATTACCAGGCCGCGTATGTGCCCTGTGCCCAGGCGTTATATCACAGCCTCGGCACTCAAAACAGTTCCAGCAGCGTGAAATTTTGCTGGTACGCACTTAGTCGTTCTACGTCAATCCGCAAGCTCCTAAGCGCGCTTCAAGCGTCATTCCATCGTGCGAACCTGTTTCCAGCCTGCCCATCCTCCGCTCAGCCCGCAACATTTCGTACGAACACGGAAGTATCGCCTGTTCCGCCCAAAATCGTTGCTAAATAAAACCCGTGGCGATAAATTGCCACTAGTTTCTGCCCTGTGTCCCCATTGAGCCGTTCGGTCATTGGCCACTAATGGTCTTGAATGGGTAGATACCCTGGCGACAGATAATGAATTAAATCGAGACGCTGTGAAAGCGAATACTGATTTAGCAAGAAAGACGATTGCCGAACATGAACAGTTTAATGCATCGACATCCGGAAACTGTACATCCCTGTTTCGATCTGGAGAGCGCCAAAAGGATCCTAGGCGATTTGGACATTCGACATTGTTCAACACTTCCAACTCCGTGTGGGATTACTCGAGCAGAGAATTCCCGCGACGAATTCGGACTGCGGAGCGAACATAGGATTCCCTGTGATGCAATGGTTTTTGGAAAGGGAACTCCGGACCATCCGGCCGCTACAAAAATTGGAGGACAACCGTTTTGGCCGGTGCATCGCGATTGGCCGAAAGGGCCTCAATTACATTTCTTGGCTCAGATCAATTTTCCGATTCTAGGGACATCGTTTCCGTGCCAGCCCCTCTGTTATTTATCCTGACAGTAACAGATAACGAGCCGGAATGGTTTTGCTCGGATCTGACATTTGTTTGGTGTGATCCGGGCCCGTGAGTCATGCAAGTTCATTCATGTCCCGAGCATGTGCAAGGGCGAATATTTTGCATGTCTCCATCGGACCTATGATTATCTTGACGACCCAGAGATTGATTTTGAATCCGATCCGAACGCCTACGATAAGGTGGAGGCGAAAATTCTGCACGGTCCCAAAATTGGAGGTTGCCCCGCGTTCATCCAAGGAGAATTCGAATATAGCGGTTTTCTTTCCCAGTTAGGCAACGTAGGTACGTTTGGTAATACTCCATTTCCGTGGGCTAATGTGCCAACGCCATTTGACGAGCTTTACGAGGAAGTTTTCAGCGTCTGTGATGGAGGTCTCTGTTACTTTTTTCTCGAGGGCAACGATACGGTTAGGTGGTCTATGGAATCATACTAGCGAAGAAAAGGGTGAAGACTAAAGGGTGCATGTCAGGAGTAATTTTGATGGCTGGCACTTCTGGCCCCCGTTTGCGTGCTTTCAGCATCATTCCGTCTTGCGAACCGCATCCCCGTCTGCCAGAAATCTTACCAGGCAGCACTTATGGCAGTATGCTGATCCATCAAGCTTTGTCTGTGTCCCCGTTGGCTCCCCGCATGTCAAAATAATAGGCGACGCACCAATGAGAATTGGTAGTACTGTAGAAATGGTGATTACCGAGTTATCAACTTTTGGAATTACCGGCGTTCATCAAGGCGAGCAGATCGTTGTGATGGTTCCCGAAGTATCATGGAAAAGCGGCAAGATTGATATAGCTAAAGAATTTCAAGTAGGTCAAAAGGTTGTAGTGGAGATTCTTCGATACTCAGTCGACAAGAACGGATTCATTGGCTCGGTTCGTCGCGCTTTGTCGGCCGAATCGCCATACAAGAAGTTGAAGGAACAACGATGCGAAGGGGCACTTATAGATGTTCGACTAGTCCGCTTCTCCGGAATGGGCCGAGATGGCACGGTTCGGACGCGTGTCGAACTGCCATATGGAATCGAAGCAACGATGCTAATTCCTCAGGAATTGTCCAGGAAATTCGCAGTCGGTGACGCGTTATTAGCGAGAGTTATTAAGGTAGATGCAGACGAATGCAATGTGAAATTAGAGTTCGTTGACGCGTAGATGGGAACTGCTTAGTGCTATCCATGTACCGACTGTCCGGGAAACCGCATGTGTCGCCCGCTGGGCTAATCGGTGCGAAGGGAACGAGGACCGGTGGCTAACGCGCACCGGCAAAGATGTTTCGCCCGCCGGGCGGGAGTTCTGGTCGGGGCCACGCATGGATGATCTGATGCATCGATGATCTGGGGATTTATCGTGGTTCTTCGGGCCGAAGGCCCGGCGAGTTACGTAGCCCAGGACAACGTCCTGGGAAGGCATGCCGCTCTGCCTCGATCAGCCCCAACGGGGAGGCCGGTTATTGAATTTTTGCCCTACATATTTGGCGACCTTTATATTCAACCGGCTGGGCCGTTGGCCCGAAGATGCGGGATTTGGACCGTTCCCAGGACGTTGTCCAGGGCTTTTGACAACGGGCTGACCACTTAGCGCCGAAGGATCTCGCTTGGCAGTTATTTGTTGCTGGTCGAATACACTGGTCACTTGTGGCGAAATGGAAAAGCGAACATGACTGCCGGCCTGAAAGAGATCTTCGACCGCATCGATTCTTCGGCCGAACTTTGGACCGAACGAATTCAACGCATGATGCAAGCCAATTGAGGGAATCAAGAGGCACATCCAGACTTATTGACCTGTCTGGGCGAAATCTTAGGTGGTGCTGCAAAGGCAGCGGAACTTATTGGAGCAGGACTCGCAAGCGAGGTGCCGCTAACTTTAGCACCATAGCCAATTTATCGATCACCGTATTGAAGAATGTTTTAGGGACGATT
>JAWKTK010000031.1:0-106165 GCA_041399205.1 Pirellulaceae bacterium
GAATTCTGGCTGGAAAGATGGTGACTGGAATGGCGACGGAGAGTTTACCAGCGGCGACCTGGTTCTGGCGTTTCAGACCGGCAAATACGAAGCAACGCCTGTACCAGAACCCAATTTTTCTTGGCTGGTGCTATTCGCTGTAGCTATTTTGATTCGAGTCGGCCGGATGAAGTCGGCCACGGACCGCTTTCCTACGTTTCGCGGTGAATCCTGAGGCTGTGACGTTATCTGTGATTTTATTGCTTTCCATTGGCGTGCGAATGGATTGACTACCGCTGAATGACTCGTTCAAAAACCGACACCAGTTCTTGAACGGCGGCTTCGCGCGAAAAACGTTGCTTGACCAATTCCAGATTCTGGCGAGCGTTTGCTTCGTATTGTTCGAACGAACCAAGCATCTGCAGCAACTGCTGTTTCAGGTCGTCTTTATCGCCTGGGCGAAAGCAGCGGTTCGCACCGGTCGATTCCAAAATGTCTTGTCCTTCGCCTTCAATGCCGCCTAATATCGGACGAGCGGCCAGGAGGTAGTCAAACAACTTGGACGGAATGGATTTGGCCAGCGTTTCACTGCTCTTGAGATTCAGAAACAATAAATCAGCCGAACGTAACTCCCGGTAGACTCGATCCCGAGAAACCGGCGGTTCGATGCTGATGGCTGGGTTTTGAAATTGGTCAGCCAACTCCTGCACGTCTTCTCGTTGCGCACCGGCTCCAATAATTCGCACCTTCCAGCCGTCGATCTGGCCTGCTTGCGAAAGTTCATGAAACGCTGTGACCAACACATCCAGATTCTGGAGCAAGCCGATGTTGCCGGCGTACAAGATCTCTTTGTGTGCCGAAGGTTCCTTACTGTTGATTTGCGGCTGACTGACACTATCCAGATTCACGCCGTTATAGACCACTGTGACGGGCGTTTGGCATTGTTCGTTCAGATAGTCTTTCATCGGAGCGCTAACACAAGTTAAGTGTTTTGCTTTTCGATAAAAGTAGCGTTCCAAGGTGCGACCAATGCGATAGGCCCAACCACTGGAGCTCAATTGTCCCGCAGCAACCGCCGCATCTGGCCAGATGTCTCGGATTTCAAACACCATGGGCCGACGGAACAGAACGGACAGAAATCGACCGCTGAGCCCAATAAACAAGGGGGGACTACTGGCGTAGATGACATCCGGTTTCCAACCGCTTCGCCAAATCTTCAGTCCTGCGGCAATCCCCGATCGGACAAACGACAGATAGTGGCCAATGTACGCTTTAGAACCACCGCCATCGCTCAGGTGCTTGATCTTGCAGCGATGGATTCTGACGCCCAATTCGGCAAAATGGCTGTCATCCACTACGTCTACGGCGGCTTTGTGCGGTTCGGCGGTAATGACTTCCACTTCGTGACCCTGGGACGCTAGCAACCGAGTGAAATCACTAAGGCGAAATGCGGCCGCGGTGATATCGGGTTCGAAAAACTGAGCCAGGATCAATATACGCATCAGGGAGTTTCTGCAGCTTGCGGAGAAAGATTGTTGCCAATATAGCTCAGAAATTCGTCGGAACGAATGCCCCGCTGGATTCGACAAACCACCATCCAATTTCCCTTTCTGTGAAAATAAAGGTAAAATCCTCACAAACGGGTGAAAAGCTGATTAATTCAGGCAGGATCTGCCGATTATGCAATTGATTCCGCTTTCCCCCCAACAATTAGGAGCGAAAACATGTTTCGTTATTCGACGCTGATCCTGGCTCTTTTGCTATTGGCCATGGCGTCCGACGCACAGGCCCAGTATTCCAGCGGCAATTCGCGAAGTATGTACAATGCCACTCGGAATTTTCTGTACAATCGTCCCACGGTCAGCCCCTACGTGCAATTAGGGACGAACCAAGGCACCGCCAGTTTGCCGAATTATCACACTTTGGTAAGACCTCAAATTGAACAGCAGCAAGAACAGATTGCTCAACAACGCCAAAGTGCTCAATTGCAGCAGCAAGTGTCTCAGATCCAAGACCAATACAGGCAACAACAGAGCCAGCAAGCCAGCCAAATGATCACCGGAGCGCATGGGTTGGTCAACTCGAGGCCTCCTCGATTTGGTTCCACCTTGAACTACTATCCGGGGTTTTATCGTATTCCTCGTCGATAGGACGTAAAACACCCAGTAACGGCGTCGTGACGTATAATGTCACAACCTTCTTTCAAAGGCGTTGTCTATTGACAACGTCTTGTTTTTCTTGTGACGGTTCTATTCGATCATGACATCTCCCGCTCGATTGTATCTTTCGCCTCCACACATGTCTGGTCGCGAACAGCTCTATGTCACCGAGGCGTTTGAAACCAATTGGGTCGCACCTGTCGGGCCTCATCTGGAACGGTTCGAACGTGAATTTGCCGCCAAGGTTCAAGCACCCTATGCCGTTGCCGTAGCCAGTGGCACAGCGGCGTTGCATTTGGCGTTGCGAGCGGTCGGGGTGAGTGCTGGAGATCGAGTCGTCTGTTCCAGCTTCACGTTCTGTGCATCCGCCAATCCGATTTGTTACGAACACGCGCAGCCCGTCTTCTTAGATTCGGACCGAATCAGTTGGAATATGGATCCGAATCTACTGCACGATGAGTTAGCCGAATCGAACCAACGTAATCGACTGCCCAAGGCCATTGTCGCGGTCGACATCTTGGGCCAAAGCGCCGACTTAGATGCCATTCGCAGCGAAGCCGATCGGTTCGAAATTCCCGTGATCGAAGACGCCGCCGAGGCATTGGGCGCTTCCTACCGCGACAAGCCGGTTGGTGCATCCTGTCCCATCAGCACGTTCTCATTCAATGGCAACAAAATCATCACCACCAGCGGCGGCGGCATGTTGTGTGCCTTTGACCAAGCGCTGGCGGATAAAATTCGCTTTTGGTCCACACAGTCCAAAGAACCTGGTCCGATTTACTTGCACAAAGAATTGGGCTTCAACTACCGACTCAGCAACGTCTTGGCCGGCGTGGGAATTGGTCAACTGGAAGTGCTGGATGAACGAGTTGCCAAGCGACGGCAAATCATGGCGTATTACAAAGAACGCTTGGGACAGTTGCCCGGTATCGGTTTTATGCCTCGAGCGACTTTTGGCCAGCCCAATGATTGGCTGTCAGTCATCACGGTAGACGCAGCGCAATTTGGAGCTTCTTGCGACGACATTCGCCTGGCGTTGGAAACGGACAACATTGAATCCAGACGATTGTGGTTGCCGCTCCACATGCAACCGTTGTTTGCGGAATGTGAATATCGCGGTGGAAAAGTCGCCGAATCGGCTTTTGAAACAGGTTTGTGCTTGCCCAGCGGTACTGCCATGGCAGATAACGACTTGGATCGAGTCTGTCTACGAATTGAAGCGGTTCACGCGTCACGTCCGGCGACTTGATTCGTCGCAATGCTGATTCGGCACCATTGAATGGTTCGCCCGAGGTGTCAACGTCATGTCACAACCGCAATTGCCCGACTTTGTGGCGCCGATGTTGGCCAAATCGTCCGCACCGTTCGATTCGGACGAATTTCAGTTCGAAGTCAAATGGGATGGCACTCGAGCTGTTGCGTATATCGATCAGCATCGAATTCGCCTGATGAATCGTCGGCGGTTTGACATCACCGACCGCTATCCAGAATTGCAATGCCTACAAGCGTTGCCCGCTGGAACAATGCTGGATGGCGAAATTGTGGTGCTGGACGCTGTAGGCAAAGCCGATTTTCCGGCGCTGCAAAGCCGCGAACAAGCGCGTTCAGCATTGAAGATTCAAACGCTATCCCAAGCGTCACCGGTGACCTATTTGGTGTTCGATCAAATGTACCAACAGTTTGCATCCTTGATGCAGCGGCCGCTGCAAGATCGCCGAGCGGTCTTGGACGAAACCACTTTGCAGCTGGACGAATCAGCGCCCGTGTTTGTCAGTCAAGCCATTCTGGGCGCGGGGACTTCTCTGTTTGAAACCGTGGTGGCGCAGCAGATGGAAGGCGTGATGGCCAAACGATTGACCAGCCGTTACGAACCAGGAAAACGGTCGGACGCGTGGTTGAAAATCAAGCGGTCACAGCAATTGGTTTGCGTCATCTTTGGTTACGTCCCCAAGCAAGACGACTTTGAAAGTCTGATCCTAGCCGCCGAAGTCGCAGGCCAATTGCGATATGTGGGCCGAGTCGGTTCCGGATTTGATTTTCGGCTGCGAGGTCAGCTGAATCAAACGTTACGGACTCTACATACTTCGTCACCGCTGTTGAAATGTAAAGCCAAAGGCCAATGGGTGGAACCTCGGCTGTATTGTAACGTTCGCTTCATGGAATTGACGGCCGGTTTAGAGATGCGAGCCCCCGTGTTTGTGGAACTTTTGGAATGAAACGAAACAGGATTGCTTGCCAAACGGCAAACGCAGCGTTCGACTAATTTTAGTGCGATGCGCTTTTCGACGCGTCATTTTGTTGGTAGCGTAAGGCGTTTTCGGCCAGCGACCGTGGAAATGGCCGTGGAAATTTTTACCTGTAGTGGACCAGACTACGAATCCTTGTGTCTTCGGACTCGTCAACCTTATCCATTACCGGGCAGTCAAAACTTGTCTACCATTCGCCTTAGAAAATAGCCCTTTCGGTTCGAACTATACTCATGCCGCAGCCTGTCTGGTCACCTCTGTTAACCTTAGCCGGAATCTTGCAACTGGTGTTGGACGACGGTCGTTGGTTGGCGGTGATCTGGATCGGCATGGTGGGCAGCGCCATTGGTAGTTTCTTGAACGTCGTGGTCTATCGCTGGACGGCTGGGATGAGCATTGTTCATCCGCCATCGAGGTGCCCGAAGTGCGAATCGCCCATTCGGTCTCGTGACAATTTGCCGGTTTTGGGTTGGCTCATGCTGCGAGGAAAATGTCGAGACTGTGCGGCACCTATTTCGATTCGATACCCGCTGGTCGAAGCCATCGTCGGCGTGATCTTCATGATCATTGCCAGTTCGCTGCTGCAGGGCCATCGAACAGTCTACTACAACGTCACGCCGGATCTTTACCTGCTGGGCGTGCTCGTGCGTTCCTTGATTCTGGCGACGTTGCTGATGTCGATTGTGCTGAATCGCATTGATGGGAACCAAGTACCAACTCCGCTGATTGGGTTCGGCGTGGTTGTCGGATTGACCGCGGCTTGTTTCTTGCCGACGAACCAAGATTCGCTGCAAGACATGCTGGGATCCTATCAAGCTCCTGAATCGTTGGTTTCTATCACCGGCCTGCTGGCCGCTGGCTTTGGCGGAATCGTCGGGTTCGCCTATGGGAATTTGCTGCGATGTTTCCAAGGGCAATCACAACAAAGTTGCTCGGTTCCATTTCTGAAACATGGGCGCGACCCCTTGCCAATCTTCGGTCTGTTTCTAGGAATTTATGCCGGCGCGGTAGCGGCCTTGGGCATCTTGGCCATCAGCGTTGTGATAGCGCTGCTGGTCGCCAGATCAAACCGGCTGCCATTGACCACATTGGCCGGTTTGGTCACGTTAGGGTTCTTGGTGTTCTGGCCACGAGGCACCCCGACGGAAGATTTTTCTGTGCGACTGCTGTGCCTGATTGTCGCAGCCGTTGGCTTGCTGTTGGTACGTTGGATTGACTACCGTACCGTCAGCATTCCTACCATTTCATCAACTTCCAATCCTGCAACTCAGACGAAAGGCGTATTCGTGGACAACGAAGCATCCGAAAACCTACAGGCCATCATTGAACATCCTAGCTACCGATTGGCGCACAAAGACAGTGAATTCATCGGTTCGGCCGAACTCCGCCCGTTACGTATGCAACTGGAGTTGCAGAAATGTGAAACGCTGATGCGGGAAGCGGACATCGAATCAACCATTGTGTTGTTCGGTGGCACTCAAGTCGTAGAAGCCGACATGGCGCAAGCTCGTTTAGAAAAGGCGCAGGCACACTACGAAGCGAACCCGGACGATGCCGAAGCGAAACGAGCCGTCGAGCGAGCGAAACGAGTTCGCGCCAAAGCCAACTACTACAATGAAGCTCGCGAATTTGGCCGCATTGTTTCTTCAGAATGCCAAATCAACGGTCACTGCAATTACGTGGTGATCACGGGTGGCGGGCCAGGGATCATGGAGGCGGGCAATCGTGGTGCGTTCGACGTTAATGCCAAATCGATTGGGCTGAACATTACACTGCCGTTCGAACAAGTGCCCAACCCGTACATCACGCCGGGGTTGTGTTTTCAGTTTCACTATTTCGCCATGCGAAAAATGCACTTCTTGTTGCGTGCCAAAGCGTTGATTGTCTTTCCTGGCGGATTCGGCACGCTGGACGAACTGTTTTGCGCATTGACACTGCGGCAAACCGGCCGCATGCAAGCGATCCCGATCATTTTGTACGGCACGGAATACTGGAAGAATGTGGTCAACTTGCAGTTCCTGGCAGACGAAGGTGTTGTCAAAGACAGTGACCTAGAACTGATCAGCTTCACCGATGATCCTCGGCATGCCTGGGAACTGATCCGAGATTTTCACGGTTAAAATGCCTAGCCCGCAGCGTCAGTTTTGAAGTTGCGTTTTTTTCATAGGTGCGAAACGTAAGTGACGGGAAGTTGAGTGCTTCCGAAATCTCTCGCTGACGCGTCGGGCTAGGATATACCGCCGGAAAATGCAAATGCCAACGTCAAAATGCGTCAGCGAGGAACCACAGAAACATTCAATCTTCCTTCGCTTACGTGTCGGGCTACCAAAAACGCTACGCGGAGCATTTTGACGCTGGGCGACATTGCGTCGCTATTCCGGTCGAAAGAAACCGACAGAAGATTGCATGATGCGTTGACACAAAGACTGTTGATCGCGATCTTCCAGCGGTTGTTGAACGTCGTCCAGATTGGCTTGGCAATAGCGGCAACCGAGCTGTCGAATGTGAAAATCAATGTAGTTGGACCATTCGTCATCCAACGTTCCCAAAACGAATTTGCCCACGGTGCTACGCTTGGGGCAACTGGGCCGCAGGCGTTCCCAGAGCTTCGTCAGCAAGTCGTCTTCCGGTTCGCGGCTGGGTGTGGAATCCGGCTGCACGGACTGCAATTCGTCTACTCGACCTTGAATTCGTTTCAAAAAGCGATGTTTCAGCAGTGCGACTTGTTTTTCGTCCATGCCCAATTGGTTCGCGATATCTCGGTTGCGAAGTTGCGCATAAAAAATCATTTCAAAGATCTGCAGGTCGCGAAAACGCAGTCCCTTCTGCAACCGTTGCACGGAGTCGTGCAAGGCTTCTCCCAGAGTGATTTCTTGTTGCGAACCTTCTTCGCTGCGTTGAGCCATTTCGCTGGGATTCGGTTCGGCCGAAACAGCACGTTCTTCACCTCGACCACTGGAATCGCTTTGTTCGTCCGTTCGTAACGAATCTTGCAATTGACAAACCGTCACACCTCCTCGGCCTCGCTTCCGCAACACGTCCACCGCGCGACGACGCAAGATCATGAATAGATACGTCTCCAAACTGGCGCGATGATCAAAACGATCTGCGCTGGACAAGAAATTGATGAACGTTTCCTGCACAATGTCATCGGCGTCAGCGTCGTTGCCTAATTGCTTCCGAGCGAAAGCGCGGAGTCGGCCTTGATACCGAGCGACCAGTTGAGACCACGCGTCGGTATCGCCTGCTTGAATTTGATCGACTAAATACTGATCGCCTTGGCTCAAACTAAACTAACCCTATGAATAGAAACAACGCACCAAACACAAAAATGGCCAACGACAAAAATATGACGTGACCTCGTAAGAATCCACGAGTGGTCACTTCGGCAATAGCGTAAAAGATACCAACCACCAGGAACAATCCAACTAGTCCGGCAATTTGCGACCGCTGCTTGTGCTGCGATTGGTGAGCCGACTGGATTATTTCAGCTGAAACTCGAGCGAACCCTTCCGACAGCGGATCCAGCAACACGGCCGCTCGATACATCGAATCACCCTCCGCCGTTACCATCTGCGTCACTCGGTCTGCCAACAATCCCGGATACGGATTCCTGGGACTATCTTCCGTGTGCGGCAAGCTTTCCGCCTTGATAATGTCGTAGGTGGCTCGAGCAATTCGTTCCACCACGCCGTTTCGTTTCTGAGCCAATTCGGTTTGTGCCGACCCAGAGACCCTGGCCAGAACGATGGGATACAATTCTTCGGCGGCAGCAACAGTGGCGTTCCATTCAGCGTCGGCCGCTTTGTGGGTGAGCTGGCTACTGGCTCCTAAGCCGTAACGATTTTGGTTCTTCTGAAAATCGTTGAATTCGGTAAGCCAACGTTTGTCGTTGAAGCGATTGAAAACGTTGGTATTCGCACCGTCAGGCCATTCCACTTTGGCGATGACGTCCCACTGGCTGCCCCAAATGGGATGGATTTGCGAATCGCCCGAATACCAATCGAACGTAACGTGGGCCGTCGAATCAGATTCGTTCGAATCAGCGCCTTCCGAAACGTCAAATCGCTTGGCCAATTCGGCCTTCATCGCTTGGTAGGCGGCATCGACCTTTTGCAGCAAAACGTGGTCGGGCGTCAGATCCATTTCGCGAACCGGCGCCTGGCGAACGATCACTTCCTTGATTTCCACGGCTACGGTGTGTTCCAACTTGTCAATCACTTGCATCGCTAGCGGCTTTGCCAACTTCGTCCGGAAACGTGTAACGGTCCGCCGGATACTTGTCTTCCACTTCCTTGATCCACTGCGGGCGGCGACGGCACGTAAATCTCATTCAAGTGGCGGATGACATCCTCGCCCACCGGAACTTCCGTAGGTAAACGGGGCAAACGCGGCACCATTTCAACTTCGTCGATTGCCGGCATCGCGACTTGGACTACGCGATTGCGAGTTTTTGTGAAACTCAAATAGCGGATCATCACCACGAATCCCACGGCTACTCCGAACGCCAAGAGGAAAACCATGGCAAATTGGCTGCGTCGCCCTGAGCTGGCAGCCAACGCTATGACAACCACAAAGCCGCCCAACATGATCAGTACGATCAACAATTCTATGATGCCAATGGCCATGGCTTATGCTCCTAATTCGCTGGAGGTCGTTTTGCGTTCGGTTACCGCAGCGGACGGCCACGCGAATAAAAACGTAGAAACCAAAATCAACGCCAAGCAGACAAACAAGCGGTTGAAAAAGCCTTCGCCCAACATGTTGGCACCGACAATGGTTTCGTTGACCAACCGATTGTGTACGTCAAACCAGTTAATTGCGGCCACGCAGGCTCGAGCCAACCAAACGGCGGAAACCATTCCCAACGTCGCCAAGAATGCACGAAAGGCGTGGACCGAACCTTGTTCGCGGCGAACGAACATGATCATACAACCGCCCACAATCAACAACGCAATCGACACCACCGACGCGATGGTCTGCACACTGTTCGGCCAATCCACTCGTCCAAATTGGTCAAACGCCATGGTCGAAGTTAGTTGTCCCGTGGCGTCAAACAGCCCGCCCGCCACAAACGCGGCTCCCAAACCAGCGATCGGCAGAATCAGGCCCACCACAATCAGCAAGATGGCCACCATGGTCACCACAAACAACCAGCTCTGCCAAATCCGCCCCGACGCTGGAATGGACGACAGATGATTCACCGGTGTTGCTGTAAGGATCGGTTTGCGATGGTGCAAAGACACCTTCCGTCCTTGGCTGTCCTGAAAACTTCCCGCCAGCAAGAAGACAATGTCTACCAACTGACCAATCACAAACAAACCGGCCGTCAACGCGTAGATGATACCGCTGATAATGTCCGGTGTAAATGCGATGCAGTCCACCCAGTCCTGGAAAGAAAATAGCCAGCGACAGCACTAATGCCACCATTCCATTCGCGGGTGACACGTTGTTGTCATTCGAAAGGGAAGCTTGTGGCGTTTCCTGCGAACCAGTCGCCGCCGCCGTCGCTATCGATGCTGCGGCCGGCGTCGCGAACACCGGTTCGGACGAAACAGGTTGCTGTGGCGAATTCGATCGATTGCCATGTCGCTGCGCAAAACCGCTCATGAAACCGACCGCAGATAGATTCTTCCAAGTGGAATCGCCTTCTTTTCGCGTCATCGCAAACGGAGCCAGCAACTGCAAGCCCATGACATAGCCGACACACGCGCCGACGCTGAGGATGGCATTGCCGCCTGCCATGGTGGACAAGGCCAAAGCCGAGATCGCGCCGACACAGACCACGCCGCCATGAATCCGATTCGTCCGCCGAGGATCTGTCAATGAAAACCAGTTGAAGAACAACAACGTTGGCAACGTGACCATGGTTGCTGTGATAATTAGTTCGCCCGGTTGGTGCGGCGCGATGACCGATAGAGTAAATCCTGTTATCAACCACACCAAGAACGCGGGAATGCGTCCCTGGAATGCGCGAGCCAGCGGAGGTGCAGGCCTCGTCTTTAAACGTGAAACCGCCAAAGTTGCCAGCACAGTACTGATGACCAGCCACAAAGAAACCGATGCGATCCAAGGACCATATTGATGATCTGTGCTATGTGCCGCATAACGGCCGATATAAATACCGATGCCGGTCAACGTGGCCAGAGTGATGACGGCTCGCGATTTCAAGCTCAATCCATTTGGCACCTCGTCCACTAAGCTCGCGTGAAAAACGTTCGCTTCGTTTCGATGTTTGGAGCGAACCGCGGCGGCACCGACTGGCCGAGGAGTTTCATCGAAGACTTCGGTCTTGGCGTAGCCGGGCGAATGGTTCGCGGCAAACGGATTGGACGAAGAAGAATCAAACGCGCCGCCGCGTCCGGCAATGGCCTTGGCAGCTTTGTGAGCGACGACGGAGATTTCTCGAGGATCAAACGTGGCGACGCTGTCATGGATATTGTGCTTTTCGAAAACAGCGGCCGCCATTTCATCCGCCGTGGCATAGCGTTCGTCCGGATCTTTGCGTAACGCCTTGGCAATCACGCTGCGGAACGGTTCGGCCACTTGACTCAGATCGGGCTGCGCCGTCATATGCTTCATGATGATTTCGCCCATGCTGTCACCCGCAAACGGCGGCGCACCGGTCAGCATTTCGTACAGAATAATGCCGAGTGCGTAGATGTCTACTCGAGTGTCATAGCGGCCCATGCTAATTTCCGGCGCCATGTAATGCACGGTGCCCACGGTCATGGTGTGCCCGCTGCGATGGCTGGAAGAAATGAACTTGCTCAGGCTGTAGTCGCCAATTTTGACGTAGCCATCTTCGTAGAAGACGTTATGCGGTTTCAAATCGCGATGCACCACGCCGTTTTGGTGCAAGTAGCTCAAGCCCTTGGCCATTTCGCGCAAGAAATACGCTGCCTTGATTTCGCCCAGACCTTGCGGAGCGTCATCCAATAGGTCTCGTAGCGAAGGCCCGGACACATATTCCATGATGACAAACGGCGTGCCATCTTGGTTGCGTTTGACGTCGAAAATGGAAACCAAGTGCGGACTCTTCAAATTCATGCACTGGCTGATACCGCGAAGTTCAATGTCTTCGTAGTTCTGCACCGCCTTGAGCGCCACTTGCCGACCAGAATCGCTGATGGCGTAATAGACTTCGCCAAAGCCACCTCGACCCAACGCGTGTTCGATCTGAAATCCATCCAAAGGACGATCACCGTGTTGATAGCGAAACGTGGCCATTGTGAAAATTCTCGTCAGGGTTAACGTGATTCGATTTGTGGCGGCAAAGTCGTTGAAATGTCAGTAGGTAATAACTCGGCGAATGACGTCGCGGGCGTTTGGGTCCGTGGCGAACTTACACCACCGCTTGTTTGACCACAAACGTGACGCCTTGGCGTTCCATGGGATTATTCAGCGAAACGAGCGTGGTGTCATGAGCTGCTCCGGCAATGGTTCGCACGTGCAGCGAATTCTGCTTCCAGAAAAATATAATTTGCTGGCCCACATCTTTGTGTTGTACATGCGACGCACCATTGGGGCCAATCACCAGCGAATCGTCCATCAAGACAATTCGCCGAATATCGCGACGTTCCATGCGAGCGGCCGTCAGATCCACCACCGCCGATGTACTGGCGGGACATGGCACCAAGAAGCGTAACGCACAACGTGGGTGCGGTAGCAAGCGATCTCCGTGTGACAACAACTTGGCTGACTGATCTGATTCATTGATGCGCATCGGGCGGTCTGAATGAAGAAAGTAGTCTTCTTCTTGTCGCTGGATGCGAAAGCGCGTAGCGTCTGGCGGCGCTAGCAACGGCACGTCGGCGGGCCGGGAAGTGCTGATGGGCCCAAAGGTCACGCTGTCTTGCGGCAAGACCAGCACAGTGCCGTAGCCATCGATTTGCAAGGTGAATTTGGTGCGAGTCACGGGATGACGATCAACGGCCGTGGCCAAAATCGGTTCGGCTTCCGAATTGGCCGACGGCCGATCGCACGCAGTGACGAGTCCCAGTGGTGATTTGCGTAGCGCCGCGAGCGCCGTTTCCAACGCGTCGCCTTGGACGATGGCTTGCTGCAGCCAAGGTGAATCGGGCAACAACAGCGCCAGCCTTTGTAATGAAGCGGACAGTTCTTGGTTGCGCCAGTTCTGCAGCGTTGCGGCAGCAAACTGACACTGTTGCACAATCCGGCCTAATTCGCGAATCGCTGATGACGACGCGGCAAACGGTTCCAAGCTGCGCGCCGTTTCGTTCGCTCGATCCAATCGACCACTTCGCAAATCTGCTTGTGCTTGTTCTACCAAGGCGCGAATAATCTGGTCACGGATTTGGATCACTTGGCTGTGATTCGAATTGATGCAAAGTGCAGCTTGCATGGCGATCAAAGCGTCGTCGAATGCACCGCGATCGATGGCGTTTTGGCAGCGCACAATCACTTGATCCAGTTCTCGATTTTTCAGTTGGACGTCTCGTTGAATGGCCACCACCGTGGGCGAATCGTCGGCTACTTGAGCCACCATGTTTTCCACGCCGGAAAAGTCACCTCGGCCGGCCAGCTGACGCGCGGCGTGCAGTTGCCCCTGGCGGTCTCGATCCGCAGCCATCTTCTTTGCCAGTTGTTGGTTGATTCGATTTTGCAGGTCCACGATCTTGTCTTGGTTTCCGCCCAACCGGAACGCTCGATCGGCATCCTTGGCGGCTTCGCTGATCCGGTTCGCCTCCAAATGTACGTTCGCTCGATCCACCAACCGGTTTACGACATTGGTTGCCAAACGTTGGCCTCGGCGGTGAGCCAGCACTTCCGGGGCAATGGCCTGTTGAAAGGCATCCTCCAGACGCCCGTCTTGCAACGCGATTTCAGCTTGTCGAATGCGAAGAATTAGCACGTTTGGCTCTCGATTCTAAGGGACCTGCCCGGCCACCGGTGAGACTGGGGGCCAGAAACGATTTTCCTTAAGTCCATGATAACAAGGACTTACAGCGATTTCTTGTTCGCCACAGACCATCTTTCACTAGGGTTATCGCAGGACAGCTGGTTTTATTTCTGAAAAAGTGGCGAAGGAAATGACACAGTGCGTTGCCAGACCGGCGGCTCCGTCATGAGATCGCGCCCCATGCGAAGGCCTGCGCATAGGAGCTTTGCTGAATTTTCGCGGCGTTTCCATTCGGAACTTACGCCTATCGACCGGTGGGGTATTTGCGACGAACCCCGAAACGACCGCGAGTCAAACGAAGTTGGTCGACATCGAGCACGGATAGGTGCCTTTTGGGTCACAAGCGGTCGTGCAACAGGTCATGACGGACGGATCGATTTCCAGCAGATAGTCGGCTTGGCGATGCCAAACGTTTTTGAACAACTGAACGAACGGCTGGCCTAACAAAATGGGCGTCGCCCGAGTGCCTTTGATGCGGTAGTTGTTCAAATGGTCGGTGCGATGAAACTTTAATTCGAACGAAGTGGTTACCTTGGCAACCATGTCCAATTCGCTCGCTTGGCACCGCATGGCAACTTGGCGGCCACCAACATGGCCCAGCGAATTCGCCACCACATTTGGAATCAAATTGCTGGCCTTGGACGGCTCCAGCACTGCGGGCAACCATTGGATTTTTCCCGCGGCGGTGGGCGTGCCAATGTATAGCACGTGCACGTGTCCTCGAGGATGACTGGCGGCAACCCATTTGGCGTGCAGCATCACCATTTGAAACCTCGGCGCCGAAAACCTGGCCGCTAATGCGGAATCATGATCAAACTGAAAACGATGCCTCTATTACTATTAACGAAACGGTCTGTCACGATTTTTCAAAGGGCGGTCTTGTCGCGATAACTGGGCCGTCAAGCTTCGATTTCGAACCCCTTGCGAGCTTCTCGAGCGACAAAGCTTTGTGCTTCCGCGTCGTCAATGATGGATTCGGATTGAGGATCCCAGCGAAGAGGACGATTCAACCGAGCGGCAATGGCCGCTAAGTGGCAAGTACTGAGCGCTCGATGATGACTGTAGACATCGGAAATCGGTTCGATCCGTTCGGTCACCGCTTCAAAGAAGTTGCGAAAATGATTCGTTACGCTGCGATTCTTGTAGACGGCTTCCACGGCGCCGTCCGGCAGCGGGTTTTGTTCTAAATCTTCGACGGCTTTGCCGGTCAAACGGCCTCGATTCACAAAGATCCGGCCATCGGTTCCTTCAAACAAGATGCCGTTTCCTTGATCGTGGCGAATGGTCATGACCAAGCCATCGTCGTATTCGGCTTCCAGCAAAAATTCTGTAGCGGTGTTGTAATGCCGATCGTCCGTGGGGTAACCATGTTCGAAGGGAACGGGATGCTTGACCATTTGAGGAGTGATCTTGATGGGCCCGGTTTCCGTTTTGCCCATGGCCCACGTGGCAATGTCGACATGGTGCGCGCCCCAGTCGGTGAGTTTGCCTCCTGAATATTCATACCACCAGCGGAATTCATAGTGTGCACGAGACCAGCTCTGGGTCTCACCATTATCGCCAGCCAAAAAGCGGAACGGGGTTTGTGGTGCTGGACCCAGCCATTGATTCCAGTCCAAGTTTTTGGGAGGCGAAACGGCCGGCAATTCCGGACTGGTGGGGCCACCGCCGATACTGCAAGTCACGTGCTGCAGCTTTCCAATTCGTCCGTCGCGAATCAGAGCAATCGCCTTTAAGAAATTGATATTGCTGCGTTGTTGTGTACCAATCTGGACAATTCGTTTGGTTTCGCGGCAGACTTGACTCATCAGCCGACCTTCTTCAATGGTCAGCGTCATCGGTTTTTCGCAATAGACGTCCTTGCCCGCCTTCATCGCTTCAATGGCAATCTTGGCATGCCAGTGATCGGGCGTCGAAATGTGAACGATATCCACAGCATCATTGTCTAGGATTTGGCGATAGTCGGCGACGTTCTGGGCCGCCATGCCAGTCCACTGTTTAACAATTTCCGCCGCCCGAGCTCGTCTGTCCGAATCGGCGTCGCACACGGCCACGTAGTCGCCGTATTGACGAACATCAGGCGCGGAACCATAAGAACTGTCCAATCCCGTCGCTTTTTGATACCACCGGCTGCCCGTGCCAATGGCGGCAACTTTGGGACGACTATTCGAACTTTGAAATCCGGCCGCTCGATCAGGATGTTGGAGACACGCGGCAGAAGCCACGGCCGAAGTTTGCAGAAACTGTCGACGATTAAAACGAGCCATCGTGATTCCGATCTTGTGCGAATGAATTCGGTGATAAAGACTGCCAGTAGCCGAAAGTTTAACCGCTGGCAAAGCCGCTTGCAAAAAGACGATGGGGCGAACGGGCCAGACGCGGTTCGCATTGACATGCAGGCGTGGTTCGGCGAATCGGCCGTATGCCAAGCGAAGTAGACAGCACGGCAACAAAAAAAGGGCCTTTGTTCGCCGAAACAAAGACCCTAGGAGTTTGGCTGACCAAACCGTTTTCACGATTCGGAGACCCACAGCCATTGTTAGGTATCGGGTTACAACACATTCTTCTTTAATAGCGACGTGCCGGGTTGCAGGGATCGAGCGAATCATGGTCGCAAATTCGTCAAACGGGTGATAAATGCCAGGTGCACGATCGAACTTTAAACAATTGTCGTCCCATTGAGCAAAGAGGCGAATTCGGTTCGAATAGAGCGTATTGCGCAAAGTTTGCTCGCTAAGATCCTGCTAACCTAAAGGCAAAAAACAGTCATGACCAAGATCGCCAAACTGGCACTGGAAGACGGACGAGTATTCACGGGACAAGGATTTGGTGCGGACGGAGAAGTGGACGGGGAAGTTTGCTTCAATACGTCGATGACCGGATATCAAGAAATTTTGACCGATCCCAGTTACCGCGGTCAAATTGTCACCATGACCTATCCGCAGATTGGCAATTACGGCGTCAATCCAGAAGACGTGGAAAGCAATCGGCCGCATCTGGCGGGGTTTGTCGTCCGCGAGGTTGCTCGACTTTACAGCAACTTTCGTGCAAATTCGGATTTGGACAGCTATCTTCGCCAGCACGGCATTGTCGGGCTCGCCGGCATTGATACTCGAGCACTCGTTCGTCACATTCGCAGTTTTGGCGCCATGAAGGGCATTCTGTCCACAACCGATCTGGACGATGCCAGCTTGGTTCGCAAAGCCAAGGAAAGTCCAGGGTTGGTAGGTCGCGACTTGGTACGAGAAGTGGTCGGGAACGCCGAACGAAATTGGTCGGAAAAGCTCAGCCGATGGAGCGATCTGACGACACACGCACCGTGGCGAAGTGATGTTCCGTTGAATGTGGTGGCCTTAGACTTTGGCATGAAATGGAATATCGCTCGACATCTGTCGGAACTCGGGTGCAACGTCACCATCCTGCCGGGAACTACCGCCACGGCCGAAGAAATCTTGTCACTCAATCCCGATGGCGTTTTTCTTTCCAACGGACCAGGTGATCCCGAACCACTCGATTACGCCATCAACACCATTCAGCAGCTTCTGGGCAAAAAGCCGATGTTTGGAATTTGCTTGGGGCATCAGCTGCTGTCACTGGCCAGTGGTGCCAAGACGTTCAAATTGAAGTTTGGACATCGCGGAGCCAATCAGCCGGTACAAAATCTGGACACGGGCGCGGTGGAAATCACGGCACAGAACCACGGCTTTGCGGTGGAAGAAGAAACGCTGCCGGAAGCATTAGAGATTACGCATCGCAACTTGAATGACAACACGATTGCCGGTGTTCGTCACAAACAGTATCCGGCGTTTAGCGTGCAATACCATCCGGAAGCTTCGTCCGGACCGCACGACAGTCACTATCTGTTTCGGCAGTTTCGTGAACTAATGGGCAATGCGGCGGCCGTTTAGTTTAGCCGAGTAAGCTGATGGTTCGAACGCAGTGGTTTGATCGAAAGGGAAACCAGTGATGATTTCTTCGAACAGCATCGTGCGAACCGTTTTGGCCTGCACGGTGTGGTTGGTCGGTGTGGTCGAAGTATCGATCGCCGAGGAAACAACCAGTATCTCGGGCCTGTATGCTCAACAGGAAGATCTTGTTATTCAGCAGAGTCACGGGCTGGCGTTGACGATGGACGTTTTTCGTCCGACAAAGTCAGCCAACGGGTTGGCGATAGTGGATGTTGCCAGTGGCGCGTGGAGTTCAGATCGAGGCAAAATTCGCGACCACAAACGTGCAATGATCTACGATATTTTTTGCGGCAAAGGTTATACGGTTTTTGCGGTTCGACCTGGATCGGTATCCCGTTTTTCAGCCGATGACATGGTGGGAAATGTGGAGCGATCGATTCGCTGGGTTAAGGACAACGCCGCAGATTATCAAATTGATTCGGATCGAATCGGCTTGATCGGCGCATCGGCCGGCGGACATTTGGCTTCACTAACAGCGGTTCGCAAAAAGGAGTCCGTCGCGGCAGTGGGCGTCTTTTTTCCGCCGACTGATTTTCTGCAGTATGGCCAGCAGCAAATCGATCCGACATCAGATGACAGCGTGGGAAAACTGGTCGCTCGTTTGGCTTTCCCGGCAGGTTTGGACGGACTGAGCGAAGCTGACATCACGGCAGGTTTGACGGCCATCTCACCCGCTCGGCAAGTTACAGAAGGCTTGCCGCCATTCTTGTTGATTCACGGCGATGCTGATCCGGTGGTACCGTTACAACAGTCGGAAACGTTCAAGCAAGCGTTGGAAGCCAAGCAGGTGGACGTGCAGTTGATAGTCAAGCCGGGTGGCGGTCATCCGTGGCTGACCATTCCGGTGGAAGTCAAACAAATGGCCGATTGGTTTGATGTCAAGTTGAAGGCCACCGACGCAGAAGACGCAGTCGCGGAAAAATAGCGGAGTCGACTTGTGGCAGTGGTAGTTGATTTCCTATCTGCTCCAGTAAGTGAACAAGGCGACCGAATCCCTGAAGAAAAGGATTCGTTACCTCACCCACTACGGGTACATGTCCAATCGTCGCAGCGTTTGGTGTCAGTTCCGTAGTGGTGTGGTTCATGTTCGACTGAGCAGAAAGACGCCTGCGAGCATACCCAGTAGGCAAGCTGCCTTGGGCTTGTAACTCTTTTCTTTCAGCATACGAATTCCGTACAGGAACGTAACTAACACGGAAGTCCGGCGTAACGGCGACACCAGCGAAATCATGGTGTCTGGTTGTTCCAACGCGGTGAAGTACAAAAAGTCAGTGACCAATAGCAAGATGCCAATCCACGGGATCACTCGCCGCCATTGGAACGGATCGGTGGCTTTTCTTTGCTGCGTTCGCACCCAGTTTGCGTAAAACGGCAGCGTGACCAGCACCAGGTAAACAGAAAACCACGCTTGGACGGTAGCGGGCGAATAGTTCATTCGCTGCAAGAGATATTTATCGTACAGTGCGCTGCATGCCGCCAAGATTGTGGCGGCCATCATGCAAGCGACCCATTTGTTTCGCCGAAAGTGAATTCCTTCTCGTTTGCCCACCAACGAAAACGCGTAGAACGAACTCAGAATCAGCACCACTCCGCTCCACTGCAGCCACGACGGCCGTTCGTCCAGAACCAGTGTGGCGATCAAAATGGTCCAAAGCGGACTGGTCGCTCGAATGGTGCTGGCAATGGTAATCGGCAGATGCTTCAGCGCCACGTATGCAAAACCCCAAGAGGCGCCGACAATGGCGGACTTGATGGCCAGCAGCAAGTGATCTATCCCGTCCGTTGCGTCCACTTGCAGCCAGCGTAATTTGGCCGGCAGCCAGCCAAGGTACGACACCATCAACAGGGGCGACCAGACAAGAGCGCCTATCAGCACCGAATAGAACAGTACAGGCCGTACAGCGTTGTCTTTGACGGCCATTTTTTTGGCAATGTCGTAGAGTCCCAGGAACAGCGCGGAAAGGATAGTGCAAAGAAACCACGACATATTAGATAGTTGGTGCCCCGTTTATATGTAGCCCAGTCGAACGCGATACCGTCTATTCTGGAGTTGCCAGCGAAACGAACCGTTCGGCCCGTAAGCGGAATGCCAGCGGTGCAATGACGGTGCGAATTCATGGCCATCGGATTGAATTCGCCAACGTGTATGATTGAAAGTGCGATTGGCAGCAGTCTACGGCTTTCCAGATTCGACCACAATGGTTCTGGACGTTCTTCGGAGTATCACCGTTTGTTCTGAATTCGATTTCTTCGTTGGTACATCACGGCAAAGCTAGCGAAGCGTCGCCAGCGGCAGCGCCGTCTCCTTTGGAGGTAGTACAAACGGCATTCAGGCGCGAGCCGTCCGGCGCTGCAAGACCGGCGAGCTTACCGGTTTCCGAGACTTTGAAATGCGGTATCTATCTGGGGATAAGCTCTCAGCTGCAAGCAAACGGAACTTGATTATTCATCGTTCCGATTTGCGTTCGGCCGACTTAGCGACCGATATAAGCAGATGGACGATTATCGCCAGCGAAAAGGCTTTTACCAGCCTAGCAAGCTAGCGACGCACGTGTGCGCGAATGGAATTTGCGCAGAACATCATAACGAAGGATGGAACAGATGCAGCTGAATCGAAGGGAGTTTCACGCGCTGGGGTGTATGTTGTTATCCAGCGGTGTCGCTTGGGCGAACGATTCCGCGATCTTCACTTCGCTGGGAAAACTGCCAGCGCCAGCCGCTCGTGCGCCCGTGGTGACATCACTTTCGCTCAATTCGGAAGCCAATCGGTTGGCGGCGGGTGGCGATGACCATCTGGTTCGCATCTGGTCGTTGGCAGAAAAGCGAGTGGAATTGACACTACAAGGTCATCAAGACTGGGTAGATGCGGTGGCGTTTTCGCCGGATGGTTCGGTGTTGGCGAGCGGTGGTCGAGATTCTCAGGTCTGCATTTGGGACGCCAAAACCGGGAGGCTCTTGAAACGCTTGGCAGGCATTTCTGCTCCGGTTTCCACGCTCAGCTTTAGTCATCTGGAATCTAAACTGGCGGTGGCCGGCTTTGGCGGCAGGTTGTGGATCTACAATTCTGAATCGTGGCAGTTGGAATCGGACTTGGCCTGCCCGTGTAAGGACACTCGCTGCGTCCTGTTTTCTCCCAATGACGGCTTGCTGGCAGCAGGCGGTCGCAACGGACGCTTGCGAATCTACGACGCACAACAACTGGAAACACGGTTTACCAAGCCGTTGCAAGAGGGTCGCATCCGCGCAATTGCGTTTAGCTATGACGGCCAGTCGCTGTATTCGGCTGGCGAAGACCGCGCGGTGCGAATCCTGGATGTGGCTCGTTCGGAACAGACCGGTGCGTTTGGCGCTGGGAGTGCCAAGATCCTGTCAATGGTTGCGTTTGCACCGAATCATGTAGTGACGGGCGGTTCGGACAACGTGATTCGGATTTGGCGAGTCTCGGATGGGGAACAACTCGGCGAACTGACGGGGCATCAAGGCAGCGTGGTGGCGTTGGCGTTTCACCGCAACTTGCTTGCTTCCGCGTCGTATGACACGTCGATTCGACTGTGGCAACTATCGACGACGTTTCACATCATGGCATCCACGGCGGCGCCGACATCGCAAAAATAGCCGACGTTTTTCAAGTCGACGAGAACAAGACAATCGATCCAACTGGAGAGCTACAAAGTGGCAAATCTCATCCGCATCACTCGACGTCGCACGGATTCGTCCGAGCATCCGCGTGAGTCGAAGGGACACCACGCCAATCGCCTGTGTGCCATCGAACCGATGGAGCCTCGGCAATTGCTTACCGCCGATCCGCTGTACGTGGGCGCGGTGTATATCGAAGAGGATCTAGGTTCCGATGCGCATGGAGACCGCTTTGAAGTCACGTTTGAAGGTGGGGCTCCCGGTACGCAACTGATGCAAGTACGGATTAGTGGCGACCAGAATCAACCGGGCTTCAACATGGGAGACGTTTTTTACGACGTTCCGCAAACGGCGCAGACGCAACATCCCGACGGGATCAATCTAGGCGCGGACGAATCCTTTCCGTTTCAAGTCCTGGCTGATCCGAATATGCCTGATTACGGCATCGCAATTACTGCGGTTACGGTGATTGATGGTTCGACCGATCTGGTGATTGGCTTTTCCGGATTTGATCCGGGCGAAAAATTCGTCTTCACCATTGACGTGGACGAAGTGGAAGAGCTGGATCCGAATGAAACGGACATCGACATCATTAACCGCGGATTCGATCCATTGACTTCGGGCGCCGAGTTCGATGGTTCGCAGTTGTTCGCCACCTTGACGGCTCCGCATTACGAAGACGCCCAGGTCCAAGCGGAATTCGAAAACTGGTACGACACATTGCTCGCCGCCACACCGCTGGATTTGCCCGAAGATGATTTTCTGGGGCAACGAGATCGTTCGGCGGCGGCCGTCGGTTCGCTGGAACAGAAGATTATTCCGGCTGAAATCAGCGGTTACGTTTATCATGACCGTGATCGCGATGGACAGATGGACGCGGGCGAAGAGGGAATTGGCGAGACAATCCTGCAAATCATTCCTATTAATTCCGTGGAGCCACAAGAGACGGTCACGGCCACAACCAATCCGGATGGCAGTTACAGCGTCAAAAATTTGAAGCCGGGTTTGTACCGCATTGTGGAACTGCACCCAGATGGTTGGCTGGATGGCATCGATACGCCGGGTACGGTGGATGGCCAACCGCAAGGAACAGCCAAAGCACCGGACACGATTGATGAAATCTTCTTGGCCGGTGGCAGCAAGGGTATCCAATACAATTTTGGCGAATACCTGCCAGCGTCATTGCGAGGCCACGTGCATTTGGCCACCGCCGATAACGACTGTTTTACTGAAGACGTCTATCACGAACCCGTTGCTGGTGTTCTGATCCAACTACTGGATCAGTTGGGCACTATTGTTGCCACAACAGAAACCAATCAGCTGGGCGAATATGAATTCGTCGGGATCGAACCGGGGGTCTATTCGGTAGTGGAAACGACTCCGGCGAATCTGCTGGAAGGTGGCGCACAAGCTGGTTCGCACGGTGGAACGGTTAACGGACCGAATCGCATTGAAAACGTCGTCTTGGGTTCGGGCGAAGACAGCGTGAACTACGACTTCTGTGAAATGGAACCGGTGTCCATCACTGGTATTGTCGTTCTTTCCACGCCGGACGGCGACTGTTTTAGCGAAGATGTAGAACATGAAGTTGTGGTGGGTGCCACTGTCCAGCTGTTGGACGAAACGGGGCAAGTGATCGCGGAAACCGTCACTAACCAAGATGGTCGCTACAAGTTCATGGATCTACCGCCAGGTACCTACTCCGTTGTGGAATTTACTCCTCCCGGCTTGATTGACGGTGGTGCGCAACGAGGTACCGTGGATGGTACCTTCGTGGGAGACGTGGTGAACTCGGGTGTGATCGAAAACATTACACTCGGTTCGGGCCAGAACGCCACTGACTATGATTTCTGCGAACATCTGCCCGCTACTATTTCCGGCTACGTCTACCACGATCGCAATGACGATGGTTCGCGGCAAGGCGAATCAGAATACATTGCTAATGTGCAACTACAATTGATCGATATGGCTGGCACCGTGGTCCAAACAACCACCACCAATGCCGACGGATTCTACCAGTTTACCGAAGTGGAGCTGGGCGAATATTCGATTGTGGAAGTGCAGCCCGCTGGTTGGTGGGACGGCAAGGATGCAGCCGGAACTATTGCTGGACAGATCGTGGGCCAAGCGGATGCAGAACGAGGCGACGATCAGATTCGCAATATTCAGATCCAATGGGGCGATGAAGGGATTGAATACAACTTTGGCGAGATTTCGCCCAGTTCTATTTCGGGCAACGTGCACTTGGGAACGGCCAACGGCGACTGTTTTACTGAAGGCATCGATCACCAACCGATTGTCGGTGCGACCATTCAATTGCTGGACATGAACGGCAATGTGTTGCAGGAAACACTGACCGACAGCAACGGCGGTTACCTGTTTGACGAACTACTGCCCGGCGAATACCAAGTCCTGGAAATCACGCCACCGGGATTATTGGAAGGTGGAGCGCAAGCGGGACAAGTTGACGGTCAGACGCTTGGACAAGTTGCGGATCAAAATCGCATTACGGCCATTTCGTTATTGTCCGGCGATGACGGTGAAAACTACGAATTTTGCGATTTCCCGCCCGCCATCATTTCGGGCACGGTCTATCACGACAAAGACAACGACGGCCAAATCGATACCGACGAATTGGAACGCATTATCGGTGTCACCATTGAATTGCTGGACGCCAACGGCGTGGTCGTCGCGACCACCACCACGGACGCCAACGGGAATTACGAATTCCAAGGGCTGTCCGCCGGAAACTATACGTTGCGAGAAATCCAGCCCGCTGGTTGGCTGGACGGTCTGGACACAGCTGGCACAATTGACGACCAACAAATTGGTCAAGCGTTCAATCCTGGTGACTTGATCCAGAATGTTGTGATTGGATTTGGGCAAACGGGTATCGACTACAACTTTGGCGAAATTCTTCCCGTGTCTTTGGCTGGCACCGTCCACGCCGACTATTACGAATCGAATTGCTACTACGAAGAAGATCGAGACGAACTACTGCCTGACGTCACGATTGAGTTACTAGACGCCAGCGGCACGGTGATTGCCACCACCATGACGGACGAATTCGGCCGCTTTGAATTCAACGGACTGCAACCGGGCGAATACGCTATTCGCCAGATTCAGCCGGAAGGTTACTTTGACGGTAACGCCGCCTTGGGGTTCGGACCGGAAGATGATTTTCTTCGAGGCGAAGTGGCGCACGCAAATTTGATTGAAGCCATCTTCTTGGAGTCGGGCGAACACGCCGATTTTCGCTTCTGTGAAGACCCGCCGGTCGAGATTTCTGGTTTCGTCTATCAAGATGGCGAAACCGTGAAGCTGGCCCACGATGAAAGTTTGCCCGAAGATATTTCTACCATTCGCAATGGCTTGAAAACTCCGGACGACACGCCGCTGGCCGGGGTCCAGATTGTGTTGCGAGCAAGCTTCAGTAACCTCACCAGTGAAGACGGCGTCTACTTAATCCAGAAAATCGACGGCGATATTGCTGAAACACTGACCACTTGGACCGACGAAAATGGCTACTATCAATTTGATGGATTGTTGGCTGGCACTTACCATATTCAAGAAATTCATCCCGAAAGTTTTACGGACGGAATCGATCACGGCGGCATTCAGCTCAGCAATATTGGCGAAGTTTTAAAATCCGACATCGGTACTCCCATTCCCATCAACCGATTTGATCCTGTGTCTGAAGCAACTATTGCCAGTTTACCGTTTGATCCATTGTACGACGCGATTGCGCGAGTCATCGCGCAGCCTGGCACCAGCGTTCAGTTTAACAACTTCAGCGAAGTGCTGGCGGAAAACGAACCGCCGCCGCCTCCTCCTCCGCCGCCGCCACCACCTCCGCCTCCTCCACCGCTGATCGTCTATTATCCGCCGCCGACTGAGGTTTCGCCGCCGTTGCCACCATACCAGGTGACACCAACGTTGGTATATCGAGGTCTTGAGGATGTGGATCTGTTCCAAGTGCGATCGTTTAGCCCGATTCGAGCTCGAGGATTCACTTGGCATTTGAGCGTGATTGACGGCGGGTTTCCTCGAGATGCGAACGAACCGTCCGAAGGAGTTTATGCTCCGGTGTGGTTGGAAGCCGGTGTGGATTTTGAATATCGGACGGGTTGGAATGTTCGCGACATGCAGCAGTTGGGGTGGACCATTGTAGATGGAGAAACTTCCTTCGAATTCCAATTTGGCATTCGCAATGGAATTCCAATCACAGGTGACTTCAACGGTGATGGTATTACGGAAGCGGGCGTCTTCTTTGAAGGACATTGGTTTATTGACATTAATGGCGATGGCCAATGGGACGAACATGATTTATGGGCCAAACTGGGCCACGCCGGAGATTTGCCGGTGACCGGCGATTGGGACGGCGACGGGAAAGACGATATTGGCGTGTTTGGTCGAGCGTGGTCGGGTGATCCGCAAGCCGTTGCGTCCGAACCGGGACTTCCCGATCGTGAAAACACAGCACGCGGCAAAGCGAAGAACATACCGCCCAAAGAAGACGTTGCTGCGCACGGTAACCGCGAATTGCAGCGATCTGAATCGGGAACAGCTCGCAGTGACGTGATTGACCATGTGTTCCATTTTGGCGGCATTGGTGATCGCCCCGTGGCCGGCGATTGGAACGGAGACGGAATTGATTCGATTGGTCTGTTCAATCAAGGGCAGTGGCGATTGGATCGCAACGGTGACGGCGAGTTCACGGACCAAGATGTGGAAGCCACGTTCGGCCAAGCCGGCGATATCCCGATTGTCGGCGATTTCAATGGAGATGGATTGGATGACATTGGTATTCTTCGAGGTGGAACGTTCTATCTGGATACGAATGGCAACCGCCAACTTGACGCCGCCGATCTTCAACTGGACGCGAGTAGCGTGAACGGCATACCGATTTCCGGCGATTGGAACGGAGACGGCACAGATACTGTTGGCAGTGTTTCTCGAGACCTGAAGTTTCCCAACCGAGACCGAATTGCCGATTCAGGCCGATAGGGCGACATGCCAGCACGTGTCGGATGGCCGACGCCCAGAACCGGCGTTCCCGTCACATTGCGGCTAGCCGCAATGTGATGGCATTTGCCGAATTGCACAGTGGCAATTCCGTGTCAGTCCAGAGCGTGTCGTCCTTGATGTGATTCGAACGCACTTGCAATGGGTCCGACTGGCAAACTGATTTGCGAATCAAGCGTTGGTTACCTACGCTCGATCGCAACCCCTGTCGGCTTGCCGACACTCGGCAATCCTGTTTTTCGCATTCTGGAAAACTCGGCTTGGAATCTTCGCAGCAACACTCTAGAGTTCCGCGCCGTCCCACTTCGGGAGTGGCGTACTTAGGCGAATGGCGGTTGAAAAAATCCTGACAGATTGCGGTGACAATTCCTCGTCACCTGGATTCGTTGCCTCGACCTCAATCTCGGCAGGTAACCAACACCGACCACTCGCTTCACAACTCGAATAGGAGAGAACAGCATGCGAAAGCAATTGGGTTACGAAGCATTGGAAAACCGTAGTATGTTGACTGCAACGTTTTCCGGCGGTGCGGTGCAGGTGAGTGTGAACAACCAAGACGTGAAAATTGTCAAAGACTTTGACAAGGCGTTGGTCTACGTCGACAACACTGAAGTGGAGATCAAAGACGCCGGCGGAAATTCGACCGACGTCTATCTGGGTGAAGTCGAACAGATCAACATTACCATCTCGGGCAATGAAGGGAATACTGTCGACTTGACCGACGTAATCCCGATCGATTTTGTGTCGATTGGAGCGATCGGCACTGGTCCCTGTGCGTATGACGCCATTTTTGTCACGCTAGGCGGTGGCAATGACACATACGTTCCCGGTGGCTACGGTGGCATGATCAACGGCGGTGCCGGGAACGACACGATCAACGGTGGTCCCCGAACGGAACGAGTCTTTGCTGGTAGCGGCAACGACATTGTTCATGGTGGCGGTGGTTGTGATTTGATCCAAGGTGAAGGCGGTGCCGACGAACTATACGGCGATGGCGGCGATGACCAAATCTGGGGTGGCAGTGACAACGATCATATCTATGGCGGCGATGGCGCAGATCAATTGTTTGGCGACGCAGGCCATGATTGGCTCTATGGTGGTAATAACAACGACACCATGGCCGGCGGTACGGGCAATGATCACCTGTACGGTCAAGCCGGTCACGACAAACTAGAGGACACGGACGATAACGACGTTGACTATTTGTACGGCGGTGCCGACAACGACATCATCAATCTGTACGACCTAGATTTCGATGACTATGCCATCGGTGGTGATGGGCAGGATGCGTTCTTGCTGGATGGTGAAGCTATCGGCGGTTATCTGTTTGGAGATAGTGACCACAATGACTTTGATCCGTTAGTGGATCTGATTATTTACTTTATCTAGCTTCGTGTACTTTTGACGACAGGGCACGTGGCTGTCGAAGCATCACGCCACGTGCCTTCTGTCTTTCAGCACACTGGGCTGCCAACCGTTCGAAATCAGGTTCCCAAGGCCGCGGTCACCGTTTGCAGCCATGTCTTGGCCATCAAAGCATGTCCCGCAATGGTCGGATGTACACCGTCGCCGGCCCAATATGCCGGAGTG
The DNA here is from genome assembly GCA_041399205.1 of Pirellulaceae bacterium. GTDB lineage: Bacteria > Planctomycetota > Planctomycetia > Pirellulales > Pirellulaceae > JAGQOZ01. The sequence goes on from JAWKTK010000031.1 coordinate 27,527, forward strand.
GTGTCATTTGCCACGGCTTCATCAAACATGGTCTGAAATGGCACCCAGATTGTTGCGGCTTCTTCGGCCACTTTCTTACACGCAGCGCGTCGCTGGTCAAATTCGGGAAACCAATTGTCATTCACCGCGCCACAGCGCAAGACAAACGGTTCGCAAATGACAATCTTGGTGTCGGGCAGAGCTTTACGAGTGCGTTCCAAGAGTGCCGCCAACTGTTCTTCATAGCCCTGAACCGTACCGTCATAATTTCCGTTCAGCTTATGCCAGATATCGTTCACGCCGATGAGAATGCTCAGCAACTTCGGTTTCAAATGGATACAATCTTCATCCCAGCGTTTGTCCAGGTCAGGAACTTTGTTGCCCGAAATGCCTCGATTGTGACACTGCAATTTGTGCGCAGGAAATTCGGCCAATGCGGCCGCCGAAATCATAAACGCGTAGCCTCGGCCCAGTGCTCGAGCATCATTTGCACCTTGCTGATTTTTTTCTCGCCCCGCATCGGTGATCGAATCACCTTGAAACAAGACGACCGAGTCTTCCTGCAAAGCCGACGCCAGTTCGCGAGCTTCCGCCTTCAAGCTAACGGTTCCGGCTGTCAACAGACTTCCAGTCGCCAAGGCAGATGCGCTTAGCATGTCACGACGATTCAATGTTCCCATCATTCATTTCCTTTATTTCGGTCAACGAAGTTCAAAATGCAACGGTAAAGCAGCTGCATTATACCAGCGGGGCAACTCGCCTGCAGAAACCGCAAACGCAACAAGGGTTTGACGAATGATTCGCCAAACCCTTGTTCATGTGCGGATGTATCTCCGGTAGACGACGCTATACCTTCATCTTGCTGGCGTTGCCGGCTTGACCGAAGGCTACCATGCGATCGACACAAACTTGCTTCATGGCAGCGCGAGCTGGTTTCAGGTAGTCACGCGGATCAAACTTGTCTGGGCTCTCCATTAACACTTTGCGAATGGCACCCGTCATGGCCAAGCGGTTGTCCGTATCGACATTAATCTTACGAACTCCGTGCTTAATCCCCTTCTGAATTTCTTCTACCGGCACGCCCCATGTTTGACGAATATTGCCACCAAACTGATTGATAATGTCTTGCAATTCTTGTGGAACGGAACTGCTGCCGTGCATCACCAAATGCGTATTGGGGAGTCGCTTGTGGATTTCTTCAATTCGCTTCATGGCCAAAATTTCGCCATCTGGCTGCCGAGTGAACTTGTACGCACCGTGGCTGGTGCCGATTGCCACAGCCAAGGCGTCTACGCCCGTTTCTGCTACAAATCGTTCGGCTTCTTCGGGATCGGTCAGTAACTGATCTTCGGACAATTGACCTTCAGCACCGTGTCCGTCTTCCTTGTCTCCCATGCCGGTTTCCAGCGAACCGAGACAGCCGAGTTCTCCTTCGACCGAAACATTTTTGGGATGTGCCAGCTGGACCACTTTTTTGGTGACATCCACGTTATAGTCGTAGCTGGCTGGCGTCTTGCCATCCGCTTCCAACGAACCGTCCATCATTACCGACGTGAAGCCATTTTCGATGGCACTCTGGCACGTTTCGACACTGTTGCCGTGATCTTGATGCATGGTAACAGGAATGTGCGGATATAGTTCGACTGCCGCCAACATCAGGTGACGCAGGTAGGCGTCTTGGGAATAAGATCGAGCGCCTCGAGAAGCTTGAATAATGACAGGCGAATCAGTTTCGTTGGCCGCTTCCATAATGGCCTGAATCTGTTCCATGTTGTTTACATTGAAAGCCGCGACTCCGTAGCCATTTTCAGCCGCGTGGTCTAATAAGGTTCGCAGAGGCACCAAAGCCATCGTGGAAACTCCCTTGAATTGAAGTGTATACGAAACAAGATCGAGCATACTGCTCGGGAACTGTAATCATGAAGGGGCCCATTATCTAGTTCCACCAGAAGATTGACAATCCCCACCGAAACTCGGCGAAACCGCCCACATTTCAGCGATATTGCAACAACACGTGCCCACCTGCCGAAAGATGACATTGGCCAGACAACGCCAAAGCTGTGATTATTGCCGAAAAAGAAATTCTTTCGAATTCAGTACTGCCCAAGCGATGTCCTGCCACGCGTCGTCCGGCCGCAACGAACCGTCCAACAATTTCTTGCATGCCGCGATTTCCGCTGATGATGGCGATCGCTGCAAGGCCGTCCAGTAAAACTGTTCGATGATCTGATCGTCCGTTTTATCTGCCTTACGCCATTGATGCAGCCGATTTGTGGGCGACTCTAAACGCTCTTGCAATCCGTTACCGCTGATCAATAAGAACGCCTGCGATAGCGTCGTTTCATCAGACCGTTCACATTCACACGCAATGAGTCGTTCGGGCTTGCCAAAGGTTCGCAAGAATCGATCATCACTGGTCTGCTTCGCTTCCCGCAAACGCACTCGATTCACTCCTGGCAACCGGATCGCTCGGTGCACTTCGTCGGCATCAAAGCCAGCAAAAATTGTGTCTGCACCCAGCACGTCACATTGCGCGTCCAGAAGTTGTTCTGCTGTCAGGCGTCTGGCGACCGTTCCGGCATAGTTTTCCGATTGCAGTTCCGTTGGCTCGAACGAAAACGGAGCGGACTGGTACGCCGCCGAATTCAAGATAGTGCGTACCAAGTGCCTCAGGTCAAACCGGTGCCGAATAAAATCATCCGTAAGTTCCATCAATAACTCTGGATGTGATGCGGGATTGGTAATGCGAAAATCATCCACCGGATCGACCAAGCCTTGTCCCATCAGCTGATACCAAATTCGATTCACTTGCACTTTGGCGAATGCCGGATTGTTGTCACTAGTCAGCCAATCAGCCAATTGCAACAGCCGATCTGACTGGTCCGAAACGTCCGTGGTGGCTTGTTGCGACAAGTACTGGGGCCGAGCATCCTGGCCGGTCCGCACGTTTTGGACTTCGCCTTCCTCCTTGACGACTACAATCTGTTCGCCTTGAAATTCATGCTTGTCGAACTTGTCCTTGCGATTGTTTTCGACAATTTCGTAATCAACTCGAGCAAACAGCGCGGCCCACGAATAGTAATCGTCTTGCGTCCACACATCGAACGGATGATTGTGGCATTTCGCACATTGAAGTCGCACACCCAGAAACAACTGCGCCGTCGTTTCGCCTCGTTCCAACGGATCGCGGAGCGAACGATAGTAATTGGCGGCCGGCGAATCGTACGTACTGCCGCGTGACGCCACCAACTCGTGCACAAACTGGTTCAATGGCTTGCCTTGCTGAATCGAATGGCGAATCCACTGGTAAAACAAATCCACTCCCTTGGCATCCAGCAGTTTTTCTTCGTTCCGCAGCAGATCGCTCCATTTCAGCGCCCAGTGATCAGCAAATTCGTCTTGCTGTAACAGACGATCAATCAACGCCATTCGCTTTTCCGCGTCAGGATCTTCCAGAAAGGATCTCGCTTCTTCCACCGTCGGCAATCGGCCCAAGACATCCACATAAACGCGTCGCAAAAACGTGCGGTCATCACATTCACCGGCAAAGGGAACGCGGAGCCGATCGAGCTTGGCGAAGACATGCTGGTCAATGTAGTTGCGAACCTGCCGGGACGACGGTTCCGTTGTGTTCGAATCAGGCGATGGTAAGAACGCCAGACGGATTGGAACTTGCTGGTTTATATAACGAGCGATCACGATGGTTTCACCAAAACCCAACCGCTGTACGTAGCCATGCTGGTCGACTTCGCACAGAAAATTGGTCGTTTCAAACGTGGTTAGCGCCGAGACATTGTGGCGTGAGCCATCGGAAAAGGTGGCAATGGTCGTCAGCTGCACGCCATCATCGGGATCAAGAATTTCCTGCCGTTCTGGGCTGGCCTGTAATTCCACCACGGTTGGCACGTCCGACTGCGGAGCGGGCATGCCCTGCGCAATCCACTGCTTCAGAATCTGGTATTCCAAATCATGTGGCGTGAATCGTTGCCCGCCTACGTGCGGCACATCCGCCGCTGGCTTCATCAGCATCAAGCTGTGAGCGGGTTGCTGTCGATTGATTCGCCTACCGCCGAGTTCGCTAGTCAACGCCAGATAGTCTGCTTGCGGATCTTGGCCCCGTAGTGAAAGTCGGAAATCTCCTTTGCCACGAAAGTTGCCGTGACACGTTCCCAGATTGCAACCGGCTTTGGACAACACCGGCATCACGTGATGGTCAAACGTGGGTGGATTCAATTCGAACGAAACGGTCGAAGTGACTTCGGCAGCCAGCGGCGCCGGCATCAGAATCAAGACGAATCCACACCAACGCAACAAGGCAATCAACGGAAACGGCAAGATTGCAGGACGAGACATACAACGGTCCTCGATCTGGAAACGGCAACACTAGGCGGGACACCTGGCAGGCAAAGGCGGAACGTCATCTTCGCACACGCACCGTAACATTTCAATCATTCAGATGGGACGCCGGTTCGCCACAGTCGGCGACTTGCTTAGAGTGGTCGAGCGTCGGTGGGACCAAATTCGGCGGCAATCGTGTTGCAAGATCAAGATTGGTTGGTAGTCCCGCCTTTAGGCGGAATTGGTTGTATACAGGAGGTTTCCGCTTAAGGGCGGGACTATACGAAAGACTTACACTCACAATTCGGTCAAAAATACGACATCAAAAAGGCCGGTAACATTTAGGTGCACCTTTTGCCGTCTGTAGCGAATCAGGTCTGCTTCACGCGACGCAACCAATTAAACGAATCTTGCACTTCCGCGTGAAACTGACCGTGTTGAAACGCGACAACCAAGTCGCTCGAATCAAACCGACCATCGCAATTCCAATCGCCGGCCGCCCAACCGACCGGCTGGTCGGTGGCCTGTTCGTAATGACCTTGCTGGAACACTTGCACCAAATCACTGCTGTCAAACGTGCCGTTCGCGTTGGCATCACCGTAGTTCAGTTGCAAGATATCTTCGACCAACACCGTGTAGTCTTGAAACGTCAAACGCTGGTCGCCGTCGAGATCAAAAATTGCGTCGGTGGATTGTTCGCTGCGAGCGAGACACAATTGGTCAATGTCCGCAATGGACAGCTGGCCGTCTCGATTCACATCACCAGCGGCGTATTCTAACGGCGTCACATTTTGATGAATCACGATTCCCGTTAGATCACCGGCAGGTTGTTGAACCAATTCGGCTCGCTGGTCACCGTTCAGATCTACGGCCAACGAGACTCTTCCGGCCAGCGGTAGATTGTCAGCAACTTCAGCGAAGGTGCCTCGTCCATCCTGATTGTCGAATATCACCACGTCAATTTCGGCGGGCCGATCGTCAAAACACGAGTTGCACAGGTCAACTCGCGATCGATCCACTTCCACTGCGACGTCCATGTCACCGTCACCGTTGAAATCCGCGACGTGAACCGCCACCACGTTCTGCGTCTGCGATATCTGTCGACCGACGGCATCGCCAATGCCTTGTCCATCGACATTTTCATGCCATCGGACTGTGCGGTCGTGAATCGCCACAATGTCGTCATCGCCGTCGCCATCGATATCGGCAACCACGTTTTGCGATTGCAGTAAATGGCGGCATTTGCCGCATGCTTCGTCAATCAATTCGCTGTACGGAACGCTGGATTGCAACGTAAACGCACCATTGTGATTGGCCCACCAGGTACGCGTGCCATTGCGATATTCGACAATCAAGTCGAACATGCCGTCTTGATTCACGTCACCCGTTAGCAGGTTCTGAGGATTTCCCCCAGAACCAATGTAAGGTTGACGAGGTTGCCCTTGGCTGTCCAATCGCGTGAAATCAACCCAGCGGAGTTGGTACGTCGTGTTCAAGGGAAACGCACCTATCAAATCTATTTGCTGATCGCCGTTGACATCAAAAACCATCGTGGTGATTGGCAATTCGACAAAAGGATAGTCATGCCGAATCCAGTGATCCAAGGTTTCAGTCTGTTCGTACCAACCGGATCGTCCAATCAGATCCAAATCGCCGTCGTTGTCAAAGTCGAATGCTTGCTGAGCTGTTTCCGCGCGAGGCATTTCATACTGCGTGACGGAAACGTCGAAGGTTTCCGGCTGTACGTCATATTCGAACAGAATACCCGTTTCCGCGTTCAGTGTTATCAAATTGTGATGCCCATCGCCATTCAGATCCGCGAGCTGGGGAACACCAAAAGCTGGTTCGTCCAGCGAATGCACAACGAAGGTACCATCGCCTTGATTCTCGAGCAACGAAAGCTCTTGGTCGTAGCCAGCGTAGCTCCACAGATCCCAGTCGCCGTCTTGGTCTGCGTCGTGCGGCAACCATATGTAAGGCCGGTTGCCAGTGTCAGGCAAATCGTGTTGGACAAAATCTCCTTCGGGCCCGGTATTTTCAGACCAAGAATTTGAATTGAGAACGTCGCGGTCCCCATCTCCGTCTAGATCGACGTGCTGTCGCGAGACCCCGTTTAGTGGCGTAGGACCAACAAACCGGATTCCGTCACCATCCGTGTCATACGAGTCGATGTCTGGCGGCGGAGTAGCTGGGGTATTCCTTCCCAAGGAGTGATAAATGAAGTCTTGATTGTCGGTGTTTTCATACCAGCCATATTCCGTGAAGGAAGGAAGGTAATGGTATCCTCCATAGAAAAAATCCCAATCTCCGTCTCCTTCGATATCCGTAATGGAAATGCTGCCTCCCAAGGACTGTTGGGTGATCTGGTGCATTGCGCCAAACGTCCCCAGCCCGTCGGTATTCTCCAGCCAGTAGTAGTCGTTGACCCAAAAAATAGTATCCAATTGAATCTCCGACACTAGGAGGTCCAAATCGCTGTCACCGTCAATATCTAGCGTTGAATGTACGCAATAACGAACACCAAGTCCGTTCGAAATCAAGCCATCCGCAACTTCGAATCGTTTCGTTTCTGGATTCAATCGCAACCACGCATTTGAATGAGTGTGATCCCTTCCGCTTGACACTACCAAATCATCGATTCCGTCCCCGTCAAAATCGCCGACTGCTTGAATATGCAGTGCGTCGCCAATTGATTCGATTAACGAGATCGATTCAAACAAACGGTCGGCGGCTAATAGTCGGCGAGATTCCAGCGGTTCGCAGCGGGGCTTGGCGATTCGGCAATTCAGGCGTGGACGTGAAGATTGTGTTGGCATGCGAGCTTTCCCCCTTCGCTGAAAATGGCTGCCGTAGAAGGCCGATTCGTGGTCGGCTTCATCCGAGTTGGTTGATATTGATTGTACCTAGCTTGGCCGTTAGCGGTAGTTTTTTGCCGAAAAGCGAACTGCTGATTAAAACCGTTTACAGTTGGACTTTCTTGGTGTTTCGAAAAACCAATCACCGCGAGTTCGTCTTCCGTCTTTTCGAAGATGGTCGAAAAGGCCAGAATACTGGATTGTTGATCCGGCTGGTCGTAACGTTGGCCACGGCAGAGAATGTTACACAAGATCGAGGTCAACTTTTTCGGCATGATTTTGTTTTATTCGCACGCGGTGCGGTTGGGTGATATCAGATGAGACGGCGAGTCGTAGTTTCGGGAATGGGCTGCATCAACCCTTTGGGAAACGACATTGAAACAATGTGGAGTGGCCTAAAGGAAGGACGTTCGTCCGTAGGCTACACCACCGTGTTTGATGCCAGCAAATTTCCCACAAAAATTGCCTCCGAAATTAAAAATTGGTCGGTTTCGCAAATTGGCGAAGATGACGAAGTTTGGAAGCATCGTGCCCGACATACGAAATTTGCCGCCGGAGCCGCTCGACAGGCGGTCGACGCGTCGGGCATTTTGGATTCCACCTTCGATCCAACTCGTTTTGGCGTTTACCTGGGCAGCGGCGAAGGCAATCAGGACTTCCAGACCTTTACCCAGATTGTGACCAAAGGGCTGGACGAAAATGGTCTGAACATGGCCCAGTTCATCAAATACGGCATGGAGATGCTGAATCCTATGTCGGAATTGGAACAAGAGCCAAACATGCCGGCTGGTTACATGGCTGCCATGTTTAACGCTCAGGGCCCCAATTTTAATTGCCTCACCGCGTGTGCGGCCAGCAGTCAGGCGATTGGAGAAGCGACCGAGATTATTCGCCGAGGTGACGCGGATATCATGCTATCCGGTGGAACGCACAGCATGATTCATCCGTTTGGCGTCACCGGATTTAACTTGTTGACCGCCCTTTCGACCAACAATGAACACCCGGAAAAAGCGTCTCGGCCATTCGACCGCTTGCGAGACGGTTTTGTTCTGGGCGAAGGTTCGGCCATGGTGGTGTTGGAAGACTATGAACGAGCGAAGAAGCGCGGCGCACCGATTTACGGCGAAGTCCTCGGTTATGGTTCGACGGCTGACGCATATCGAATCACCGACATTCACCCGGAAGGTCGCGGAGCCATTGCGTGCATGAAAATGGCACTCGAAGACGCCGGTAAGAATGCGGAAGACGTCCATTACGTCAATGCTCACGGCACCAGCACCACCGTCAACGACAAAGTGGAAACGTTGGCGTGTAAGGGCGCGTTTGGTGAGAAAGCCGCTTCCATCCCCGTATCCAGCACCAAGAGCATGATGGGGCACCTGATTGCCGCCGCAGGTGTCACGGAAATGATCGTCTGCCTGCTGGCTATTCGAGATAACGTGTTGCCGCCGACCATCAACTATGAAAACCCAGATCCCCTATGCGACCTGGATTACGTGCCGAATGTGGCGAGAGAAACCAAGTGTTCTGTTGCCGTCAACAATAGTTTTGGCTTTGGTGGTCAAAATATTACTTTGGTGGTAGGCGAATGTACTTAGCGGAATGGTCAAGGAAAAAAGTTTGTCATTTTTTGGTCTGGAAATGAAACCGATTGATTCGATTGATTGACACACACTTCCATAATGCTTGCCAACTTGGTTCGAAGCAAAATTGGCAGAGTTAAGCTGGCTTCGCATCGATATTGACTTGCCGATGGGCGACCACTACCCTAGATTTCCTCGGCGAACCCGTGTGTTAGGTTCGCTCCTGCCTCCATCCCACCTGAAAACGGAAGTTTGGTTTCTAAACTGACGTTTCCCCACATTGAAACAGCAAACGCGTCTTTTTCCTTCCTTCAGACGGTGTTGCTTGTTGCCGAACAGAGATAGCAGACAAATCATGGCCAGTACACTCGACAACCCAGCTGAGGTAACGTCCTCGGAACGGACGCTGCAGGCCAAAGATATCCAAGTTGCCCGCGAATTTTTGGCTCGAGGCGAATCGTACGACTCCTTAGCCCAGGCGTTGGGCATGGAATCGGGTGACGAAGCGATTGCCGCCATTGCCAACACCATTGGCTTTGGCACTGCCGATTTATCGAAGGTCACGGTCGATACCGAATCCGTCAAAGACTTTCCGGTCAAACTGATTCATCGCTACCGCATTTTTCCGATCGGCCGCAAGGACGGCGCGTTGGTGATGGCCACCAGTGATCCGTTTGATCTTCACGCTTTGGACGCGGTCAGTGAAGCGATGTCCACCACGGTCTTTCCGGTTTTGGTGCCGGAAGAAGACTTGGCCAAGTTGATCAAGTCATACTTGGGTGTCGGTGCGGAAACGGTGGATGGCCTGTTGCTGCAAGCGGCGGCGGCCAATGACGGCGTTGAAATTCTGGAAGACATTGAATTCGATGGCAGTGAAGATTCGGCGCAAGCACAAGAAGCGTCGGTGGTTCGCTTGGTCAACGAAATCTTGAGCGAAGCCGTTATTGCTCGCGCAAGTGACATTCACATTGAAGCACAAGAATCGGGGCTGAAGATTCGCTATCGCATCGACGGCGTTTTGCAGAAACAACCAACTCCGCCCGAAATGAACCGCTTTCACGCCGCCATTGTCAGCCGTCTGAAGATTATGGCTCGTTTGAATATCGCGGAAAAGCGAGTGCCGCAGGACGGACGCATTAAACTGCGCGTCGCAGGCCGAGAAATCGATATTCGAGTCTCCATCATTCCGATGCTGCACGGCGAAGGCATTGTCATGCGAGTTCTAGACAAAGAGAACTTGCACTTTTCGCTCAAAGGGATCGGCATGCCGGATAGCGTTTACAATCGCTTCCAGAATCTGATTCGACTGCCGCACGGAATTATCTTGGTCACCGGTCCAACGGGTTCGGGAAAAACGACCACGCTGTATAGTGCGCTGAGCGAAATCAAGAGTGAAGACACCAAGATCATCACCACAGAAGACCCCATCGAATATCAGTTGGAAGGCATCAATCAAATTCAGGTGAACACCAAAGTGGGCCTGACGTTTGCCGCCAGCTTACGCAGCATCTTGCGTCACGATCCGGATGTGGTGCTGGTGGGTGAAATTCGAGACTTAGAAACGGCAGAAAACGCCACACAGGCGTCGCTGACCGGGCACTTGGTCTTCAGCACGTTACACACTAACGATTCCGCCAGCGCTTTCATGCGACTGGCAGATATGGGCGTGGAACCCTTTTTGGTCAGCAGTACGGTCGAAGGCGTGATGGCTCAGCGACTGGTGCGAACCTTGTGCAAGGATTGCCGCCAAACCTATCAGCCCGCGGTAGACGAATTGCCCGAAGACTTTCCACTGGATAAGCTCAGCGACACGGAACTGTTTCGGCCGAACGGTTGTCGTCAATGTCGAGGTACCGGATATTCGGGCCGAATGGGTATCTATGAATTGTTGGTCAGCAACGATGAAGTTCGCCAACTGGCCAATGAACGGGCTCCTAGTAATCTGATCAAGAAAGCCGCGCAGGACGCCGGCATGCTGACCCTTCGCGACGACGGCTGGCGAAAGGTGCTAAACGGAGTCACGACGGTGGACGAGGTCTTGCGAGTTACCAAGGCCGACTAGTCCGGCCACGATTGTTAACGGTAAATGCCATGCCCGAGTTCGCTTATATTGCTCGAGACCTAAACGGCCAGGACGTTTCCGGTCAGCTCAAGGCGCCGTCCGAACGCGACGCCACCAGCATCTTGGCAGAACGCAGCTTATTTGTGCTCAAGATCGAGGACATGGAAGCCAAGGCCTAGGCCGCCTGGCAAATTCGTAGACGCCCCAGTGCCGAACACGTCGCAGCATCGCTCACGCAACTATCCGACCTGCTCCAAAACGGCGTGCCGCTGCTTGGTTCGCTCAAACTACTGGCCGAAGAATCTGCCAACCCTGTCTTGGGAGAAATCATGCAGCAAGTGCATGATGATGTTTCGGAAGGCGTGGCGTTGGAAGATGCCATGGCCAAACATCCCAAGACGTTTTCCGATTTGACCATCAGTATGGTACGAGCTGGATCCGAGGGCGCGTTCTTGGAAGAAGCGTTGTCTCGAGTTGCCGGATTTCTGGAATTGCAAGAAGAACTCAAAGGCAAAGTCAAAGGTGCCATGGCCTACCCCAGTTTTCTGATGGTGGGCGGAATAGCGGTCACGTTGTTGTTGGTGGTCTTCTTTGTGCCCAAGTTTGAAGGTCTGTTTGATCGGCTGGAACGACAAGGTACGGGGCTTCCCGTGGCCACTCATGTCTTGTTGGGCGCCAGTGATTTTCTGTTGAAGTACGGTGTGTTTGTTATTGCCGGCGTGGTCGGAGCGATCTACGGATTGCGAAAACTATGGCTCACCGACCAAGGAAAACATTTTGCGGACAAATGGTTACTGAAGTTGCCAATTGTGGGCGGCGTGTTGCATGATTCGGCCGTTTCGCGTTTTTGTCGAGTCTTAGGGACGCTGCTGACCAACGGCGTGCCGATCCTTCGTGCATTGGAAATCAGCAGTGGTTCGGTCGGCAACAGTTTGTTGGAAAAGGCGATTTTGGATTCGGCAGACAATATTTCGGCAGGCGAAACGCTGTCGGCACCGTTGGCCAAATCAGGTCTGATCCCGCCGTCTGTGATGGCCATGATTCGCATTGCCGAAGAATCGAATAGCCTGGACCGAGTGTTAGTGAATGTTGCGAATACCATTGATACCAAAATGGATCGCAAGTTGAACCTGATGGTGCGTTTGATCGAACCGGTGATGTTGGTCATCATTGGCTGCGCTATTTTGTTTGTCTTGGTCGCCCTGTTGCTACCCGTATTTGACATGAGTGCGTCCGTTTAGTCTTGCGGACGAATGAAACATAAGAATTGAAAGAAAGGACAAGAAATGAACCATCGTAAAAGGAACGACCAACGCGGCTTCACGTTGGTGGAAGTCATGATTGTGTTGGCCATCTTGGTATTGTTGATTGCCATGGTGGGGCCTCGTTTGTTGAGCCAACAAGACAAGGCTGACAAACAATTGACACTGACCCAGATCAATAGCATCGAAGAAGCATTGAAGTTCTACAAAGTAGACAACCGCACTTACCCGTCTACCGAAGAAGGCTTGGCGTCGTTGCTGACAAAGCCCACCGATGAAGCTCGAGGCCGCAATTGGGACGGACCCTATCTGGAAGAAAACACCGTGCCGGTCGACGCCTGGGGTAATCAGATTCAGTATCAGTATCCGGGAACTCGAGGCAGCGCGGATTCGCCCGATATCTGGTCGCTAGGCCCCGACGGCCAAGACAACACCGAAGATGACATCACCAACTGGACCGGCAGCGATTCCAGCGAAGGCGGAGCGACAACGCCGGACAACACCGGCGGTGGTGCAAACAACTAAGCGAAAGAGGTTGGTAGTCCCGCCTTCAGGCGGAATTTGAGCGTCCCGTTCGTAGTCCCGCCTTCAGGCGGAATTCGAGCGGCCGATTCGTAGTTTCCCCTTCAGGCGGAATTTGAGCGTCCCGTTCGTAGTCCCGCCTTCAGGCGGAATCGCTTTAAAAAATTCCGCCTGAAGGCGGGACTACCAACGAATGGCCGTTGACCCACATGAGAATCATGACGTGCAAGAAAATCGTTTCCATCACGTGAATCCGCTCGAAATGCGTCGACATGCGTTGTCACGTCGATCGGCTGCCGGGTATACGCTGATGGAAATGATGATTGTGTTGGCCATCATTGTCAGTGTCGCCATGCTCAGCGGTCCCGCTCTGTTACGTCCATGGCGAAGGAACGAAATCCAACTTGCCGCCGAACAACTGTGCGAAGCTCTGGCGGATGCTCGCTTTGACGCCATCGAATATGGCACCACGTTTGAATTTCGCTGGCGGCCGGGAACCAGCGAATTTGAAATCGTGTCGACCGAACCCATCGATCTGTCCACTTCAACCAATATCACTTCGCCCGCAACGACGACTGCGACCGCCGATCCGTTTTCGGCCAACGGTCAGGCGAATTCGCCGGCAACGCCGCTTGGTTCGAATCAACCCGTTGGCCGAGAAGACTTCGGGAAACTTGCACCTCCAGCGTCAGCAACCGGCGAAGCCACTCGCGCAACGGATCGCCTCGAATTGGATGCGACAGCCGTTTCCGACAATCGGCGACGGAGCCAATCGCAGTTACTGGATGGAGTCCGGTTTTCAGCCGATAGCGTCGCGAACAGCGTGGAATCGTCCGGCGAAGGCAACGCGATTTCCGACAATATGTCCGATTTAGCCGCCATGACCGCGGAAAAAGAAATCGCCAGTGCCACGCAGGACGGACAAGAAACCGCCGACGCGCTGCTGAGCAATATTCCGTGGTCGTCGCCGATTATTTTTTATCCTGACGGCACCTGTTCGTCCGGTACATTGCAGTTGACCAGCGAAGATGGTTATCGAGTTTCAGTGACAATACGCGGCCTCACGGGAACCGCTCGAGTAACTCGGCCGGAACGCATTCCGGACAATCTGAATGACACGGACTTGTCAGTGGAAGACGAGCTACCGTTATGAGTCGTCACGCCGGCTTGTCCCTGATCGAAGTAATCATTTCGATTGCGATTCTGGTGGCCGCGACTGCCGTCTTGGGTCAGTTGGTGTTCATTGGCGAAAAGCAGGCCAGCAAGGCCGAACTGCTGACGCAGGCCCAAGCGTTGTGTCACAACAAGATGAACGAAATTATGGGTGGCCTGATTCCGCTGGAGCCGACTGAAAACGAAGCCGCCGGTGTCGATTCACCTTGGGACGTCACCATTCAAGTGGAAGCGGTCACGGGCGACCAACAGATCACGTATACCGGCTTGGTGGCGGTCACCGTCATTGTCAAAGAACATACCGAACAGTTGGAAACGCAAGACGCCAACGCCACCGCTCCGCTGGAGTTTCGTTTGGTTCGCTGGTTATATCAAGACGCGGGCAACGTGGACGCCGCTAGCGACGAAGAAGAAGCGAACGAAGAACAAGTCGATAACCAGACCGACGGCAACGCGACCAATTCGTCCAGCGCTGGCGAATCTTCCGATCCAACGGAGGCGACCAGATGATGTCGAATTCGTTACCAACATCATCGCCGCGACGCAACGCGTTCACGCTGGTGGAAATTGTCATTTCCGTTGTACTGATTTCGGTTCTGCTGGTCGGCCTGTACAGTTTGCTGAGTATCTATCGCAACGCGTATGAAAAGAGTGTCTTGCGGACGGAAGAATCGCAATTGATTCGCGGCCTGCAACAGCAATTGGAAGCCGATCTGCGATCTGCTTATCTAACCGTGGACCGACAACAGGAACGAGGCCGACGGCAACGCATCGCGCCGCCGGTGCGGATTCAGTCGGCTGATTCCTCCGACTTGCAAGACGAACCGTTGGAGATGGATCAAGAGATCGAACCGCCAACGTTTGATCTGATTGACGAAATCACTTCCGCTCGTTGGGCTGCGGAACGAATTGGACTATTCGGCAATTCGTACGGCTTGGTAGTGGATGTGTTGGATCAGCCTCCGACGGCCAGTTCGTCACCGACGGCTATGTCCGGAACGCTGAATCCGGTTGATTCGACGGAACTGACGTCGCCACTCGCTACGACACCCAACTCCATCAACGGAATGGCCAGCAGCGGAATGGCGGCGGAAATTTCGTTGTTTTCGCCACCTCCTAGTCTGAAGCGGCGGATGGTGTATGTGTTTTCAGAAAAACTGGAAGCGGCTAAGAAAGGAGTGCCCACGGGATTAATTCGTTGGGAATGGACCGACGCCGACTTGCAACGATTGCAGGCCAACCAAGCCGACACTGATTTGTTCAGCATCTTGTGGGAAGCCAAGCCCGATCTGTTCTATGAACCGACCGAAGGCGGTTCGTCCGATACTCCGTGGACCAGTTCGAACACGTCGATTGCTGCGCCGGAAATGGCGGACCCTGCGTTGACATTGATGACGCCCGAACTGATGCAACGCTTGGAACATCTGCCCGAAGTGGTCTATTTGCGATTTCGCTATTTCGACGGCAGTCAATGGCAGGATCGCTGGGATAGTCAATCGGCTGGCATGCTGCCCGTGGCGGTGGAAGTGCAATTTCGCTTAGAACAGCCTCGCGAATCCGAGCCCGTTGCCGTGGATGCCAACGGCGTGGCGCTGGAACCGGACAGTTCACTATTGTCAGAAAGCGACGCCATTCTGGCCGAAAATGCCGAAGCGGAAATGGCCACACTTTCGCCCGGCTTGGCCACGACGGAAGACTTAAATCTGGTCCTGCCCAATCGCTGGGTCGTTGTCTTGCGACCCACCGTGTACACCGGCGACGAATTCAGAGACGAAGCAGCCGACAGCGGTTTTGGCACTATCGGTGGCGCTGACACGCAGCCCAGGAGCAACAGTCGATGAACTACGCTTCTGGCCAGTTTGTGCGCAAATGTCCGCGGCGCGGCGCTATTTTGTTTACCGTAACGATTGTCATCCTGCTGATCAGTTTGGCGGCATACGGGTTTTCCATTCGAATGCAGAGCGAATATCGCGCGACCGTGGCGCGAGGCGATTTGCTGCAAGTGGCATCGGTTCGCGAATCGGGGATCGCCTATGTCACCGCGTTTGCTGGTATGTCGCGTGAACAGCAAGACCTGTTTGGCGGAGCGGACCACAATCCGCGATTTAAGGCTCAAGCGGTGGACGTGTTGGAAGGCAGTACGCGACTTGGTTGTTTCAGTATCGTTTCGCCGCAAGCGCTGTTACCAACGGTCGGTGTGTCAAATTCGGGCAACCAGTTGGACTCGGCGAGCATGTATCGGTTCGGATTAGAACGAGATGCCAATAAGTTGTCACTGGCGGCGGTATTGCAGTGGGATCAGATTCGGCCAGGCGCTGGTCGAACCGCGCTGATGCAATTGCCGGGGATGACTGAATCGCTGGCCGACGCCATTTTGGATTGGATTGACGAAGACGATGTCACTCGAGAATTCGGCGCCGAAGCCGACTATTACGCTCAACTACAACCACCTCGAAACGTGCCCAACCGCATACCGGCGACGCTGGAAGAACTGCTACTGGTCCGAGATGTTTCGGCGGCGCTGCTGTTTGGACAGGACAAAGATTTCAACTACAAGTCCGATTCCGTAAGCGCAACCGCGGGGTTTGATCCCACCACGGCAACCCCGCTGGACGGTGCGGAAAATCCGACTCCCGTTTCCACCGTACCGGTGATTCCTACGTTCAATCAACCGACACAAGATTCGACCGAAGCGGGAACCACCGCCGATAACACGGGAATATTTCAGCCGTGGGACCGATTGTTGGTGCCGACATCCAAGGAGCGTAATGTTGATTACTACGGTCGCCGGCGGATCAATCTGAATGACAAAGATCTGTCACAATTGCATTCGGTGTTGCAGGAATCGTTTGACGAACAGATTGCCAACTTTGTGATAGCGTTGCGGCAATATGGTCCGGTGTCGACGTCGGTTTCCACGCCCGCTACGAATAAGGATTCGTCCGGTTCGAACCAAGTTGCCAATGTTGTGGATGTGGCCAGCACGACCGATGTGTCACCAGAGCCTGCAGCGGAACCGCGTGGCGAACAAGAGTAGTCGATAGCGGTCGACACTTCGAACTTCAGTTCAGAATTCCCGACGCCTCGTTTGAGCGAACCACCGCAATATGAAATCGAATCGATCGACGTCTTACTGACAGCTGTTGTGAAGGTTCCTCGCGCGAACAGTCAGAGCAACGGCAACCCAAATCCGCAGTACGATTCGTTTGTCAGCCCGTTCAAACAAGCGACAAACGATCCCGAGCGGACGATTCGATTCTTTGACGCGTGTGGGCTGACGGGCCGACCGGTGATTCAAGGTCGAATCAATGTCAATTCGGCCGCTCGTGAAGTTCTGTTGACGGTGCCGGGGCTGAGGTCGGAAACGGTGGACCAGATCATCCAGCAGCGAGCGAACATTTCGCCGGAAGACGCGTTGCAATATGTGCATCCGGTGTGGCTGTATACCCAAGAAATCTTGCCCGCAGACGAATTGTCGGCGTTGAATTGGTTAACGGTTGGTGGCGATACTTTTCGAGCGCAAATTGTTGCGTACTACGATGGGCGATCACCGTGGAGTCGGTGTATCGTGCGAGTGGACGGTACCGCGCAACCGCCGGAAACGGTATACTACAGGGACCTTACCAAGCTTGGACGAGGCTTCTTGTATTCCGAATTGGCTTACACCGCCGGTGATCTTGTGAATTCGCCGACATCTGCCAGTGGAACAAGTCCCACCAGCCTTTCCCCTGCCTTTTAGTCCACTGATTTCGCAATTGTGTCGTTTATGGCTCGCAGTCCATCCAAGAATGTCGGCATCTGCTTGGCAGTGACGTGGAACGCCAGGCAAGTGACCTATTTGCTGACTCGTATCAAACGGCAGAACGTCACGGTGCTGGATTTGGGTACGGAATCGATTGCCGATGCAGATGTAGATGATTCGCCTCCAGCGGCTGCGGTTGGCCAAGCGATTCAGGCTGTGTTAGATCGCAATCGATTGAAGAAGTGCGAAGTTCTGGTCGGCGTCGGGCGTTCGCAATTAGAGATTTTGGAACTGGCCTTGCCACCTGCCACGGACGCGGAATTGCCCAATATGGTTCGCAGCGAAGTGGCTCGACGTCTGGGCGAAAATTTGGACCGAGCATCCATTGATTATGTGCTCCGGCAGCCTCGATCGGCGGACGATACAGCTCGCCGAGTTGACGCGGCGGTGTTGCGTGAAGACGCTCGGCAAGAAATGGACGCCGTGTGTCAAATAGCCAAAGTCGCTCCGCATCGCATTATTCCCAGGCCCTACGCCATCGCCAGCTTGTTTGGACGCATTGCCGGTAACAAAACGGCACCATGCCTGGTGATCAATCGGAATGTCGACATCGCGGATCTTTCCGTGTACGCCAACGGGCATGTCGAGTTCACTCGGACAGTGCAAATGCCCAACGGATTAGACGAACGCGAAGAAGCCAAGTTGCTGGCGACGGAAGTCGTACGCACCATCATGGTCAAACCGAGCGAAGAAGTGGATGCGCCCGAAGTGGATCGGATTTACGTCTTTGGCAACACCAAGAACAGTCACGTGCTGATTGAAGACTTGGCCGAAGAAGCCGCTCTGCCCGTCACTATTCTGAATCCGTTTGATCAACTGGAATTTGCCAGCGGCACGGTTGGCAAACAAGCGCATTTGTATTCGGCATTGGTAGGCATGGTTCGCGATCACGCGGAAGACGCTGTGTCCATTGATTTTATTCATCCCAAGCAACCTCCAGCTCCGCCCGACTATCGCAAGAAAGCGGTGCTGTACGGTTTGCTGGCCGCCCTGGCGATTGGCGTTGCCGGCTGGGCGCTGCGAAGTGACATTGTGGATGTGCGCGAAGAAAACCAGACGGTGGTCAGCGAATTAGACAAGTCCAACGCGTTCCTGAAGAAGATTCAGCAAAAAACTGCCACGGTGAAATGGGTACAGGCTTGGCAAAACGGCGAAGTGAATTGGCTGGACGAACTCAAGGATTTGTCGGAACGCTTTCCGGAAGGAGAAGCCGCCGTGGTGGATCGCATGACGTTGGCGCATCCGGTGCCAATAATGCTGCGGTGGTGATGAGCGTTCGCGTGGCCGATCCGACGGTGCTGGCCAATTTTGAAGCGAATTTGCGAGACGACAATCACAGCGTTAGTAGTAAACGCATTACCGAATCGGCCAGCACCGGCGACTACGCCTTCCAATTCGAAACCAATGTGGTAATTCGGGCTCGAACCAAAGAAGCATATCAACAAGCGTTGGCGGCTCGAGATGCAACGTCTCCCGCGACCGTCAGCTCGCAGGCCGAAGGCGCGGCGTTTGATGCGAAGGACACGACTGATTCCGCTACGGAGAATCCCGCTTCCGAAGTGACTGATCTGCAGAACGAGGAATCTCCGTGAATCGTCAACGTTTGGT
The DNA here is from genome assembly GCA_041399205.1 of Pirellulaceae bacterium. Lineage (GTDB taxonomy): Bacteria > Planctomycetota > Planctomycetia > Pirellulales > Pirellulaceae > JAGQOZ01. Next base: position 46,711 of record JAWKTK010000031.1, read on the forward strand.
GTTGGTAGGTCTGTTGGGCATTATTGCCGTCTTTTATGTCGGCGATTTGGCATATCGGACTCTGTATGTCCAGCCGTTGGAAACAGAGCAACGCAAGACCAAACCGCTGAAGAATAAATTGCTGGATAGCAAACTAGCGGTTCGAGAAGAAGAGCGGCTGCTGGAATCCCTACCCCAGATCCAGCAACGCAGTTTGCCCAGTGACTTGGAACTAGCCAGTGCAGACTATCGTAACTGGTTGTTGGAAATCATTGAATCCGCCGGGTTAGCTCGGACCAGCGTCAATGCCGGTCAGCCCATGAATCATCAGAATTTGGTTCGTTCGATTTCGTTTTCCATCCGAGGCACCGGGACGCTGGAGCAGTTGACGTCTTTCTTACATTCGTTTTACGAAACGGGTTACCTTCACCGGATTCGTTCGATCACACTGAATCCGACATCGTCAGGCAAAGTGGACGCATCTATTTCTATCGAAGCGTTATCTTTGCCCACGGCCGAATTGACGGATTCGCTACCCACACCGCAGCCCGGAGCGTTGGCGTTTGCGGATGTCGATGCGTATCGTTCGATTGGTCGCCGCAATCTGTTCAGCAGCGGTGGTGGAGACAAGGTCTTGCAGGCGATTCGCTTGACCGCCATTACCAAAGACGCGAACGGTCAATTGGAAGTTTGGCTCAGCCCGCCCAGCGGACCCTCCTTGATTGCTCAACAAGGCGACGAATTGACCGTGGCGGGGCGAAGTTTTGTCATTCAAGCCATTGAAGCCAACGCTGCGTCGATTGACATTGGCGGCGAAGTGATTGCCGTTCCGCTGGGCGAAACCATCCAGCACGTCAAGCCGTAAACGGCGAAGGCCTCGGTTGGCATCTCGTCCGCGCTTGGGCAACAAAAACGCAACTGGCCGTCGGTCTTGCTTGACCGCGTCTTGAATTCTCTCGCGAATCATTTTTTCTGTTTGCGTCTGTCACAGTCTCGCGTTGCGTTGGTACAGACCGTGAATGGTTTACGTTTTTTCGTTCTGAACATGAAAGGTAAGAAACATGAAAAAGATTCGCACGCAAATGGGGCTATTCGTCGGTGTTGTCGGGCTCGTCGCGTCGCTGTGTGTGGCGGCCTTCGCCAAATTGTCTGACGGGCCGGGTGCCGGTGGCGGCTACGACGGACACACGGCGACGCAGACGGTTCACCCCCAATCGGCCGATGGCCCCGGTGCCGGCGGTGGTTACGACGGCTAATCGCCGCTGTTCACGTTCAAACCCATTAGCCACACGCGTCTCGTTCAGGCGGCGTGTGGTCGGTCCGTGCCAAGAAGCGTGGCTGCGAGGCCGGTCAGGCAGTGCCTGCTTTTTCACCACACTCGCAAATGGGTTTTCGTATGCCAGCCACATAACCCTTCGAATTGCCGCATTCGAAAGGGCGTGGAGCACGAAAAAGCGAACATTCGTCTCAACCATTAAATGCTGATGCGCAATCTTTAGGCAGTCGCCCTCGTGCATCGTTGACAGTTTGACGTAAGCCTTTTACTCTGAACTAGTTGGGCATGTTCTTTAGATTTGCCAGTTTGTAAGGAATTGAGGCATCGTGGGCGAATCCGCGTCAGAATCGAATCAAAATGTGGCGGCCAGCCCTTCGCGCAGCGGCGTTTTCAGCCAATCAGCGGACCGTCGAGTGGAACGGTTTACCGAAAGTGTCAGTTTTGACAGTCGGCTTTATTCGCACGACATCCAAGGTTCGATCGCGCATGCTCAAATGCTGCATAAGGTTGGATTGCTGACGGCTGAAGAAAGCCAACAGATTGAAGTCACTCTGCTGGAGATCAAGCAGTTGCTGGACAATGGCCAATTGCCTTTGCGCCAGGAACTGGAAGACATCCACATGCATGTGGAACAAGCGTTGATTGATCGCTTGGGCGATACCGGCCGAAAACTGCATACGGGCCGCAGTCGTAATGATCAGGTTTCTACGGATTTGCGTCTGTGGTGTCGCGACGCCATCGACCATGTCGATCAGTTGCTGGAAGACTTGCAGAAAGCGTTTGTTGGTCGGTGTGATCAAGACTTGGACGTGATTTTGCCGGCGTACACGCATTTGCAACGAGCTCAACCCGTGTTGGCTCCGCATTATTGGCTGGCTTATTGCGAAAAGTTTCAACGAGATCGTCAGCGGTTGGCCGATTGTCGCAAGCGAACCAATGTCAGTAGTCTGGGTGCCGCAGCTCTGGCCGGGACCACTTTGCCTATTGATCGACATGATTCGGCCGAGCGATTAGGGTTTGCCGAAGTTGCAGCCAACAGTTTAGACATTTCCAGTGATCGCGACTTTGCCGTGGAATTCGCTTTTGTCCTGACTCTGATTGCGGAACATCTGAGCACTTGGGCCGACGAATGGATCTTGTGGTCGACCGTGGAATTTCGCTTCATCAAAATGCCTCAGACATTTTGCACTGGTTCATCCATCATGCCGCAGAAGATCAACCCGGACGTGACCGAGTTGATTCGCGGTAAGACAGCTCGCGTTGTCGGGAATTTGCAATCGCTGTTGGTGCTAATCAAAGGCCTACCGTTGGCCTACAACCGCGATCTGCAAGAAGACAAACTGCCGTTGTTCGATTCGTACGATACGGTGACTGCGTGTCTGGAATTGGCGAGCCCGCTGGTTGCGGGTGCACAGCTGAACCGAGCTTCCATACAAGCGGGATTGGAAAAAGGTTATTTGGACGCTACCACGCTGATGGAATTCATGATTGGCAAAGGTGTTCCGCAGCGGACGGCACATCATTTGGTCGGAGCGTTGGTGAATCTGGCGATTGAGCGAAACGTACCACTGGCCGAATTAAGTCCAGCCGATTTTCAAAATGCACATGCGGCCCTAGATGAATCTGTCTATGAATCATTGGGGACCACCAACGCGGTCAACGCATTTCAAAGCTACGGCTCTACAGCGCCGCAGCAAGTTCGCACGCAAATCAACCTCTGGAAGGATCGACTCGGATTGCAATAGGAAAACTTGTCGAAAGCCGCTAGTATCGACTAGCACACCCCAAAAGAAATCCCATGAAATCGCAACTTCTGATCTGGATCCTTCTGTTTCCATTGGCCAGTGTCGGGCTGGTCACGGCGCAAGACGACTTCTTTGGCGAAGATGGCTTCACTGATGTCGACATGACCGATCCGTTGGATTCGGAGCCCGGCTTTGCTGCGACTCCGGATGTTCCGGAAGTGGCCGACGATGCTACCGAATCGACACCCGTGAGAACGAATTCGCCTGCCGCCCAAAGCATCTTGGATTCGAACCCAACGAAACCAGAAGAATGGCTACGAGCGATCGATTTGCTGATCCAGTTGGATGAAGCGGAAACGGCCAAACAGTTTGTCGATCAACTGGCCGCTGCCGAATTACAGGCCAACGATTTGGTCTCGCTAGAACGAAGCTATGGTAGCGGCATCTTCCTCCGGATGGCTCGTCATCCTCAGCTACAACCCGGAGGACAAGCGTTTGCGAATCAGGTCTTTACGGCGCTGGAAAGCGCGTTTCAGAATCCTGCGTTGTTGAAACAGCAAGTCCAACGTTTGCGTTCTAAATCCAAAGCTCAACAAGCAGCCGCTGTGCGATTCTTGCTTTCCGCCAGTGACCATGCGGTGCCCGTATTGATCGACGCGACGGATGATGTGGCGTTCCGGGAAATCAGGCCGCTGCTGAATTCACTTTTAATCCAACTAGGCCAACCTGCGGTCGACCCACTGTTGGCGTACGTTCATCACGGCAGTGACAGCCAACGACGGACGGCGTTACGAGTCTTGGGGCGGATAGGTAACAAGTCCGCCGCGCCGCAGATGGCGATTGGTTTGTGGAATTCGCCCGGTGATTCGGCAGAACGAACGGCGGCGGTTAAGGCGTTTGAAGATTTGTTCGGCCAGTTTCCGGATTATGATCAATTGGAAATCCTGGCGTGTCGAACGGCGGAGCGTCGCTATTCGTTCCAGACAGCTCGCCGCACACGCTTGGACGGTACGGTCCACATGTGGCGTTGGGACGAAACGGCGAAGCAACCGAAACGAGATTCAGTCCTTCCTGAAGACGCCGCGACGTTGGAAGCCTTGCGCATCTACAGCGGCCTGCACGCGCTGAATCCGATGAAGGATGATTACGCCATTCGTCGCTTGATTTGCCTGTTGGAGCTGGAGCAGCGCGCAGCTGGATTGGATCAGCGTCTGCCGGAAGGCACGGCTCATGCGCAAGCGTTTGCGGCTGGTCCCGGTGTGCTGGAACAAGTATTTCGCGCGGCGCTACACGATCAACACGTGGCGGCAGCGGTAGCGGCGGCTGGCATCATGAGCGACTATGCGGGCCATGATTTCCTGAGCGCCTCAGCCGATCAAATGCGACCCTTGGCTGAAGGTTTGATTCATGCGCATCGTCAGATTCGCTGGGCCAGTACGCAGGCTATTTCCAAATTGGCGCCGCATACGCCGTTTTCCGGTGCCAGCCACTATTTAGAAAACCTGGCGTATTTTGCAGCTAGTGATGGTCGCCGAAAAGCCATCGTGGCACACCCCGTGACAGAACAAGGTCGTACGCTGGCCGCGATTTTGAATCAAGCAGGTTATGCGGCTCGTTCTGTGAATTCGCCAGACGCGTTATTCAAGGCGGTGCGAAGTAGTGCCGATTACCAACTGATTGTGATGAGCGATAGTTTCGTCCGTCCGAATTCGCACGACACATTTTGGCGACTTCGCAAAGATCCGGCAGCGGCCCTGTTACCGGTTGCGTATTTGCTACGCAATGCACAGCAAGCGTTACCAGCGGAAATAACGGTTGGTCAAGGTTCGCAGATTCTGACGCTGCCCGATCCGCAAGACCGAGAAGGCCTGCTATTGGAATTGAAAAATTTAGAAGCGTTGCAGGTGCGAGATCAAATGTCGGACGACGTGCGAATGCGAAACGCCAAATCGTCTCTGCAGTGGTTAGCGGAAGCGCACGATCGCTGGGGAGCAGATCGAGTGCGTTTGGATCAGCGTTTTGCGGCCATCGCGGCCGGTTTGGATCATGACTATCTGGCCGCCGAAGCAACGTTGCTGCTGGCCAAGACGGGCAGTTCAGAAGCGCAGCTGGCACTGTTAAATCAAGTCCATTTGTCAACACTTTCTTGGGAAGATAGACAACAGGCATACCAGGCATTTAATCGTTCTGTGCAATCGTTTGGGGTGTTGCTGAACCAGGCACAAATTCGTCAGCAACAGCGTCGTTTGAGCGAAAGTTCAGAACAAGAGCGTGGGCTTTTTTCGTCCGTCGTGCAGACCATTCAGCACCGCGGACAGGCGGATTCGGAAAGCCTTTAACCCGATTGATTCAACACGGCATTGAATTCCACAAATGGTTGACATTTGCGGCGGGTTCGTTTGCGCCAATAGCGGAGCGAACCCACGGAATTTCATTGCAAACTTTTCCGCCGAAGATTACGGATGACCGCATTTTCGAATAATGATTCAGGACCGCCCATCAAGGGAATCATTGGCAGCAGTTCGGCCATGGAGCAGGTGTATCGGACGATTCGCCGAGTCGCTCGATCATCGGCGTCCGTACTCCTGTTAGGCGAAACCGGAACGGGAAAGGAAATGGTGGCCAACGCGGTACACCAGCTAAGCCAACGCAGCGGCGGCCCGTTTGTCAAAGTGAATTGTGGCGCACTAAGTGAAAGCCTGTTGGAAAGCGAACTATTCGGTCATGTGCGAGGCTCGTTTACGGGCGCCATTGACAATCGAACCGGCCGCTTTGAAGCCGCGCACAGTGGCACCATCTTTTTGGACGAAATCAATTCGACCACATTGCAGCTACAGGTAAAGCTGCTGCGAGTTTTACAGGAGCGTGAATTCGAACGAGTAGGTGACACCCAGACCATTCGCGTGGATACTCGAGTCATCGCGGCGGCCAACTGTGATCTGATGCAAGAGGTGGCAGGCAAACGCTTTCGTGAAGACCTTTACTGGCGTCTGAACGTGGTCCCCATTCAGATTCCGCCGCTGCGTCAACGCAAAGAAGACGTGCCAGAATTGGTTTCCCACTTCTTAGATTTGTACAACGAAGCCAATGATCGGTACGTGGCGCACATTGATCCGCAAGCCATGGAGTTGTTGCAAGCGTACGACTGGCCGGGAAACGTGCGCGAATTGCAAAACTATATTGAACGAGCGGTCGTGATGGCAGACGGAGACGAATTGACCGTGGAACTGTTGCCTGATGTCGTCACATCCGGTGCGCCCAATCCCACGCTTCAGCGCCGAGGTGTTGATTTGGAAACGCTGACGTTTGAAGTTGTGGAACAAGGTTTGTCCGAAGCGGGAGTTTTAATGAAGACAATCTGCATGCCAAAATTGTCAGTCGTATCGAACGCGAACGTTCTTTTAAGTGATGATTCGCTGTAGTCAGGTGCAAACCAAGGCAGCCAGCAGCTGGGAATCAATCGCAACACGCTGCACAAGAAACTGAAGGAATACAATCTAGGCGAATAGCTCGCCAATGATCCAGATGCCGCATCACTACCGGACGTGGCGTATGTGCGGCTTCTAGGAAAGTGCCATCCACAATCCGATTGACGCACCCCGGCCGGCTTCTCTAAGAACGTGCCATCCACAATCCAATTGACGCACCCCCGCCATCCTGCTATCCTCTGTGCAACACAACACCTCAGGAAGCCCCACTCATGCCTCGTCCGAAACGCAGTGAACAGTTTGATTCGTCTGAAATTTGCATAGTGCATGCGGTGCAACGCTGCGTTCGCAGAGCATTCCTGGCCGGCGTGGACGAGAAAACCGGTAAGGACTATTCGTTTCGCAAGGAATGGATTCGCCGCCGCCTGGAATCGCTGGCGTCGGTCTTCGGTATTGACGTGCTGACGTACGCTATTATGAGTAACCCACGTTCACGTCGTGCTGCGAAACCGCCCGGACGTGGTTGCGGAATGGTCAGATGCGGACGCGGCCGTGCGTTGGCTGCGAGTCTTCCCTGGTCGTCGCTTGGACGAACAACTCGCTGAACCCACTCAGAGCGCCTGTGGATCTCGTCAAAGACAAAGATCGAATGACGCTCATCCGCACTCGTTTGAGCGACATTTCGTGGTTCATGCGAGCACTCGCGGAACCGATCGCTCGGCTGGCCAACAAACAAGACGAATGCACCGGCCGCTTTTGGGAAGGTCGCTTCCAAAGCTCAGCGGATCACGGATGGAGCCGGCCTGTTGGCGTGTGCCATGTACGTGGACCTGAATCTATCAAAGCGGCCATGGCGGATTCGCTGAGTCTGGACCATTCACAATCGGCGTACCCGGATGGATCAGGCAAACGAGGCCAACAGATGCCGTCAGCGGCCTTTGATTTGGTGACGATTTCGAACGGGAAGCGATCATCGATTCTTCATTGACACAGTGGAAAATCGCAAACGTCAACGCGCTTGCCAAGCGTCGCAATCCGACCGGCAAACGAATCAACCGAGACAGTTGGCTGGCCCCGCTACAGTTGAGTGCCAAAGAAGTTGTCACAGGATGCCGAAGTGCACCAGCAGGGCGTTCGAGCCAGCGACAAGGTTTTCTGAACGTCGATTTGGAGACGTACTTAGAGCTGCTCAAATGGACGGCCAAGCAGCGAGTGTCCGAAAGCGTAAAGTCAGTGCACTCAGCGATTGCAGGCGTTGCTTTCGAGTTTAGGAATCGAAAACAGTTCGAGACTTAGTGTGGAACTTCAGCGTTACTTTGGCAACAGTTCGTGCGCCCGGTTCGCCGAACTCGATGGCCGAACACGCCGAATCGACCGGCAAACGCTTCCACCGCAGGCCAGCGCGTTCATTATTCCGCCAACTGGATTTACTTTCGCTTTGGACTAGATCTCGCCGGCCAGCTGTTTTTTCCACGTAGGCGGTCGTTTTAACACTGGCCTGCTCGTCCAGCCCAGTGCAACAAGCCGCTTGTCTTGCCGCCCAGCAGCTCATCGCAGTCGTTTTCACTTGGCATCACCGTCGATCGCGCAGTCTCACTTCGCATATCGCTGCGCTGATTTCTCGCATGACCACAAGCCGTTTGTAGTCCCGCCTTCAGGCGGCAGCGGATATCGTCTTGTGGTTTGTGCAAGAAGGAGAGGTTACCGGATCATGCATGGCACCCTTCGTGCCACTCTCGCACGACCACAAGCTGCTTGTAGTCCCGCCTTCAGGCGGCAGCGGATATCGTCTTGTGGATTCCCTTCCGGGGATGGTTACCGGACCATGCATGGCACTCGCCGTGCCTCATGCATGGCATCTTTCGTGCCTCTTCCGGAACACAATCCGCATGTGTCGCCCGCTGGGCTGAAAACGTTCCGACGGAAAAGTGCGGGGAATGGATGGCACCAACCGGCTCTCCCCAACCGGCTCTCCGGTCGCAATCGTTCCAGTCCGTCTGGTCGGCTCATCATGGATGAGTGTGCCAATTGTGGATGGCACCTGGCGAAAACTGTTTAACGAGGGAAAGTTCGGGTTCCGTGACATTAGTATGGGCAACGGGCCATAGGCCCATGCTACTCCGTGAGAGCAACACAGAGGGTGCGGATCATGCATGGCACCGGACAGGCCTGTGCATGGCACCGGACGGGCCTGCCTTCTGCGCTGAACCTATAAATATCCCAAAGCGACTGTGCCAATCATGGATGGCACCGAAACAAACTGATGGATGGCACCGAAACAAACTGCTGCGAAACTACGAACCAAACCGATGCTTGGCGGCCCAGAGTCCGAGTGCTGGGTTGCGGACAAAGTAGATTTCTTCGCCGTCCACCATATTCCAGCCATCCTGCAGCGAATCGGGATTGTACTTCTGCAGCATGGTATTCAGATCGGCATATTGATAGCCCACGCCGGTCACTTCGTCTTCTGTCAGATGGCCGGGGCAATAGGTGACGGTAAAGCGATTTTCGGACGAACCGTGGATCAAATGGGCCGCCGCGGAAAGATTGTTTCGCAAGTCCTGGTTGTCTTGAATAAACTGCATGATTTGCGGCGTGGTGCGATAACCATACTTGCGAATTAACGCGTCGATCTGTTTGTCTTCCCCGAAGGTTTCCACGGCCGGAGCCAATACGATCAATTCGCCTTGGTCAGCAATCAACAGCCGAGTTCGATAGATGGCTTTGTTACCCAGCCAAGTGCTGTGAAATTCCTCGGGATCTAGATAAGCCACAATCTTTTTCGGTTCGCGATCCAATGTCGTGATGTTGACTTTGACGGAAAGCGCCGCCGCTTGTTGGAAACATTCGGGATCGTCGCCAATATAGAGGCCTCGCATCACATATTGGCCGTCCTCCCGAGGCCCAATGACGGTTTGGATATACAGCAACGGCAAGTCTTGACAGAATTCACGTTCCGCATAATTCAAAATTTGCCGCAACGGGTTGTCAGCTCGTCCCATCATCCGTTCCATGCCATACGCCGCACCGACAAAATGGCTTTCATTTATTCCTTGGCTGCCGCCGGTGCCGACAAAAATGTTCTTGTTGTAATTGGCCATGCCGATCACTTCGTGTGGAATGACTTGCCCCACGGACAAAATCAAGTCATGCCCGCCGTCTCGCACCAGTTTGTTTAGCTGAGCGGGCCACGGTTTGTCGTAAATACCTTCGGTTACTTGTCGAACGAACTCGGCCGGAACTTCTCCAACCGTCACCACATCTTCTCGCCACCGGTGTGGTCGAATCAGGTTTTTGGGCAACGATGGAAACATCTTGTCCAGCTGTTTGTCCGACATCGGGTCATGCGTGCCTAGCGCTGGCATGACGTCGGTCATAGCTGATTGAAAATAGCGATATGCCATGCAGGTGATCTTGCCGGCCTGGCTGTGATACCGAGTGAAGTCGGGCGGAATGGCCAGAACTTTTTTTTTCTTGGGCAAGCGATCGAAAACAGAAAACAACGCTTCCTGGACCTGCGAATCGGTGAATTCGGCGGTCGGCGAACCGTCAGCAAAATAGAGCGTCATAATGAAACTTTGCGAGTCAAAGGAACAAAAACGAATCTGCTTCGTCCCTATTGTAATGGTCCAACGACAAGCTGCCCATTGCCAGCCGAGCAAACTAGTATTCCAAGATCTTACGGATCACATGCAGTTCAAAGTTGCAAGGATACGAGCAGTGAAACACTGAATGTGGACATGCCATGGACTTTGCGCCGTATCCGCTAACCTGGAAGTCTAGTTTGGAGCGCGAACTAGTGCATTGTTAGTTCTTGATTTTCGGGTAGACGGACTTGAGGTTTGTGCGAGCATCGTCGATTTTTATCTGCCAATCTACGCCGCGCTGAGTGTTGTTGACGTCTTCGTGCCAGGCGGTGGTTTCTTGCCGAAGTTCATCGGAACTGCCAATGCGACGGCCCGAAACACATGGCCGAGTCATGCTGCTTAGTACGTCTCGCAGAACGCACCCTTCGTGTGCGTGTTGAGATTATCGCAAACAATGATGACTTTCTCGCGATCGGCATTAACGACAAGCTTGCGAGCAAGCAATCGCAGCGTCCATTTGCCATAGCCCTTGGGAGGCGTACCAAGTCGCATGGCGATTATCTTCGCCTCTTGCTTGCCGTCACGCAGTTTCTCGGTCGGCGGCGACTCGCGTTTCTTTCCATTGAGTGCGACACCACTAGAAACCGAATCCATCACCAGCTCGTCTTGCGTCTTTTGACAAGCTGGCTCCAGAGTGAATGCGACTCGGTTGGTTATTCGATCGGCGAGTTCGGAGGAGGCCGAGACAACCTAAGGCCAACAAGCCGCACGCATGGGGTTCGGGAACGGCGGTAACGCCTCGAGGCCCTTGTTCGTAGCCCTTCAATCCAAAGGCGGACACAAAGTCGCTGGTATTGCATTTTCCGTCGCCGTTCCAATCGCCTTCCGACCAAGACGCGTCTTCGCCGGTTTCATATTTGGCCGCTGTGAAAATGGCCACTAGGTCACTACTGTTGAATTCGCCGTCCAGATTCGAATCGCCGACCCAGGTGTTTTTCAGGTTCTCTACCCAGAAGATTCGGTCGAACATGTCCACTCGTCCATTCTCATCCAAGTCATAAATGGCATCGGTCAATCCGTCGCGAATTGCCTCGGAAAGTCGATCGATATCTGCCGCCGTCAACAGGCCGTCCAGATCGTAGTCACCGGACAAGCCAACGTTGTTGAGAAAATCGGCGGGCGAAAGTGTCTGTTCGAACAATGCGGCCACGTCGTCCGCAGAGAGGACATGATCAAATAGAGCGAAGTCATCAATCAAGCCATCCGCCGAATGTTCGTTTGCTCGTCCAATCCAAAAATCCTGCGAAGCCATTATGCTGCCGCCGTCGATATCGGCGATGTCTCCGGCCGGACTGAACGAATCGGTTTCCAAGCCATCGACGTATAAACGAGCGTCGTTGTTGGTTCGATCCAGCGTGTACGCAATGTGGTGCCATTGGAACGTATCTGGTTCGTCGTAGTTGTCTTCCAGCGTAAGCGGTTCCGAGTTGACAACCACAAATCCCGCGTCGGCGGTGTCGAAGCGACCATTCACGGTTCCAGGCGACAATAGAAATAGTTGGATGCCAGAATCGGTGCCGGACAGCGAATCATGGATTCCATCTGCGCCGCCATCGCCACCGGTGTCTCCAATGTCATCCTGCGGACTGTTGCGGCGGAACCACAAACTGACGGAAATGTCGCCCGTGCCAAATGCTGGCGTCTGCGCCATGGGAACGGTCAGAAAATCATCTTCGGTGATTTCGAACGTGCCTGGACCGGCTCCCAAGAATTGAGCCGCCTGCCCCACGGCACCTTCAACCAATTCAATGGTGGTCGACTGCGTGGCTGAAGCGTCGTGTCCATTTCCGGTGCGGTCGGCAAATGGATCGGGAGATTCAAAGTCGTAATAGGCAACGATGTCGCCGTAGAGAAAAGACGAAGAGAAACAGAAAAGCAGCGTCGCAAGGAGAAAAAAAGTTCGAATCGGCATACGGACATCTCGCGTATTCAGGGTACGTCTCGACAATCGAAACTACAGAATACCCCGATTGCCGGCGCGAAGCAAACACGCCGCGCCAGACTGGCGATACGACGTTCTTGAGACTCTGAATGGTTACGCAACGCGAACGCTTAGCCGGGAATGGCCGCTTGCAGAGCCGACTTCTTTTCCGTCAGCTGATCGACAAGGTCTTTGGGTGTGAGTGCCGAAGGATTGTCGTCCAAAAATTTAAGCACGTCGTTCAGCTTGACGTCAATCGCGCCGTGGGTGTTTCGCAGGTTGGCGTCTGGATCGGCGATGGGCTTCAATACTTTCATGGCGGCGTTGATGCAACCGAGTTGGCTCTTGAGACGCCGTCTGGCTTGATCGACCAACGGATGCGCAGGTACTTCGGGCTCAACAAATGTGCCGCCTTCTTCCGGACTACGCGGCGCCGGACGAGCTCGTCGCATGTCAGCTTCAAATCCGCCGGACGATTCGGCCAAACTATTTTGGCGGTCAATTTCGGTCATACAGACTTCGACACTCAATTCGCCCAGCAGCTTGAGCGTGACGGCCACTTCGTTGGCATCCAATGCTGGCGAATTCAGATTAGCCAACGCGTCAGCTGCGGCACAACGCACGTAGGCGGGATTCGAAGTGTCCGCCATGACCGGAACAATGTACTTGGCCACACCACCGACTTTCATGGCGCCTAGCGTTTCCACGGCCAGCTTCTTCATCCAATGGACACCGTCGGCTGACATGTCGGCCGTGGCAGGATCCATTTTCAAGATGTTTAGTAAAGGAGCGCCCATGGCGTTGTCCGTTTGCTGAGCTGCGGCCAAGAGTTCTGCGTGTCGCTTGAGACCGATCAATGCAGCGATATGCAACGCATCAGGCTTCTTCTTCAACTGACTCAGCAGCACACGTCTGGCATTCGGCAGAGGTATCGGTGGTTTTTGTTGCGGAGTTCGCTGCAATTCCGTTTGATTTAATTCGCCCAAGATCAATAGCGCACTGTATTTGCAGGCGGTGGGATAGTTGCCTTGCCAAATCTTGCCCGCAAACGGATAAGCAACTCGTTGAATCAAGAAGGTATGCAACGCATTGTTGTTCGCTCGCCGAACGTCTGACAGCAACTCTTCGCGTAACGCTGGCAATGTTTCGGGAGATTGCAGCGCAGATGGATGAACCATAGCGTCAAAGATACAGCGGACGTAATACGCACCTAGCTTGTTCTGCTGTTCACGAGTCGGCGCGGTGCTGGACATGAGAATAGGCTGCAGTTCTCGCTTCATGTCACGACGTTTTCGTTCGTCCAACACTGCCTGAGCCGGGTTGATATTCTGCGCCAATAGTGTTTTTTGCGAACCCAGGGCAGCCCATAGGCAGAACAAACCAACGCCATAAATCTTCAAACCTCGCACAGCGAAACTCCGTTCCCAGGTTCGCGAATTCGCCATTCACGAAACCCAACTTAAGGACCGATCAGAAAAACCGGTAAGGATCCAGGGCGAAGGCCTCAACACTCTGCACCATCACTTACCGACGTCGTATTGACCACGACACGCCAACTCTATTGTACTACAGTACCTTTTGCGGAAGAACGATGTCAACTTTCGATTTCTGCGGCTGATCCACGGATAGACCGTTCCGCCGGCCATTCTCAAGCCTTCCGCTTGGCGTTAATGTAAAATAAATGAAGTCAATGGATCCAATATCAAAACCGGTTTCCGCCTTGGCCAGCCACAACGGAGCGTTCTGTTTGGATTTATTGACATTTCATGTTACCGATTGTCCACCGGCCGTTTGATACCTGGTAGGCAATGTCGCAATCGTTCCAACCGCATCACCTGAGCCGAATATGTCAAATTTCGAAGATAGACTGTCAAAAGCGATCGAACGAGGAAAAAAGCGATCCAGCGAAAAGCAGCAGGAGCTGGAAGCCAAGGCTTTGTCCGAGGACGAACTGCGCCAACTGCATACTCGGTATCGCCTGCAGTTGTCCGAGCATATCGAAAAGTGCATCAACCAGCTGCCCAATCATTTTCCCGGTTTCCAGCTGGAAACCATTTACGGCGAAAAAGGCTGGGGCGCGGCTGCCAGCCGAGACGACGTGGGGGCAGGTCCGGATCGAAGGCGGTCCAATTTCTTCAGCCGTCTGGAGATGACCATTCGACCGTTTTCTTCCTATCACGTTGTTGAATTGGCCGCCAAAGGCACCATTCGCAACAAAGAGGTGTTTAATCGCAACCACTTTGAACTCGTTCAGGAAGTGGATGCCGACATGTTCCTGAATTTCATTGACGTGTGGGTGCTGGAATACGCCGAATTGTTCGCCGCACAGCCGTAGTTCGTCGCCCGATTCCGACAAACAATGCTAGCCACCAGCAAGATGTCGGTTCAGGGACAGGGCGAATGGATCGAGGCCCTTGTTCGTAGGCGTTGGCGGTGAACGCCAGAATTAAATCTTGCGAATCAAATTCCGCGTCGCCGTTCCAGTCACCTTCTGCCCACGTGGAATCCAACGCCACGTTGTTTTCATATTCGGCCGCTTGGAAAACCAACGTCAAGTCGGACGAATCAAATTGACCGTCCAGATTCGCATCGCCAAAAAACGTGTTGGCAATCTGTTCGACCCACACGCTGCGGTCTGCTGAATCGAGCGAACCGTTGCTGTCCAAGTCAAAATACGCGTCAGCCGAAACGTCTCGAATCTGCTGGCTCAGAAAATCGATGTCGGCGGCATTCACCGCACCGTTTTCGTCCATGTCACCCGGCACGGGAAACGAGTCGACAACGCGATACCCCAGATCTCGTAAGGACTGCACCGTCATGTTGCTCAGATGGGGTTCGCCAAAATCGGGATCGATTGCCGGGGACATCAAGTCTTGCGCCAAGTCTCGGCCTCGATGATCCACAATTCCCGTCAAGGGTGAAAGGGACAGCGGGTCGACAGGATTACCTTCTTCTGAAGAACTACGAAACAACTGGTTCCAATGTGCATTTGCCGAACCTGCGCCGCCCGCCAATTCCACGGGTACATAGGTTGCGTCAGGATCGTATTCTTCTCGGTAAGCAGCCAGAGCGAATTCACCGATATACCGGCCGCTGCCGTGAACGTAAACGTCGTTGATTTGCCAATAGGTACCAATTCCCAAAGCGTGCCCAACTTCGTGAGCCATGACTTCGTCTAGAAAATTGACGCCGGGCATCAAGTCAAACCCAGTGGCCATGGGCAAGATCTGAGCAGGATTAACGTAGACGTCGCCGGCTGTGGGCAAAATGTAGGTGCCGGTTGGCTGAAAAAAACCCGTGCCATTGGCGGACGCCAGTCCGGATGCTTGCGATCGAATTTCAATCGGAAAAACAACAGGCTGATCGACTCCTTGATAACCGAGGATTGTGTTTTCCCAAAGCGTTTCCGCGCTGGCAAACGCTTCTTCCAGCAGTGAAAACTGTTCAGGCGTAAACGCTGCGGGATTGGGGTAGGAGAACTGGATATCGAAGAGCGAATCGGCGTGCAACATCTTCTGCGACGCCACCATCACCAGCGTCCAGGTAACCCAACGGATCATACGTGCCGACTTGGCCAAAACAACAAACATCATGTGGACTCGGAAGTGAATTCGATTCTCTGAACGGCCTGCACCGATAACCATGCACGCTGCATTATGTCGCAGACTGAAGCCGAGTCCCAGTTTAGTCGGTTGCGGCGGATTCGGAAACGAAATGACGTGATGCGAACGAACCAGCCTAGCGAACTCGGATCGAAAACCGTTCCAACAGGCCTCCGATATGTCGTTCCAATTCGTCTAGCGCCTCTTCCGGATGGCTACAATCTAGATCGTGGATGTTCCAGTATTCCACTTGATGCCGGTAAAACGGAAACTTCGATTCAACCAGTCGCCGATGTTCCGATTCCTTGACAGCCACGATATGGTTGGACGAATCAAAATCAACGGATTCGGCGGGAATTGGAAAACGGTGTTCCAGAGGTACGGGGATTCCAAGTTCGTCCAATCGCCGCAAGGTATGGACCGAAATCGGGCCTGGGTTTTGAACGCAGATATTCAGCCCGCGCGAGACGGCTCGCCACCCTAATTGCTCGCGCTGAGCATGGTAGTTGAACAAGATTTCGGCAAACCGGCTGCGATAGTAGTTTCCGGTGCAAAGGAACAGGATCTGATTGACACAACTCATGGGCAAACCAAGTTCGAAAGGCATTCGCCTTGTAGAAAAACGCACTTGCCGTCAATACCGACGCCCATCGTCGGCATACGTGGCAAGATGCTATCCAGAAATTATACGCCGCCATTATGGAAAACTCCTATGCGGATTTTGGTGAAGAATCGGCAAAGTTACTGCAAAACAAGCGATCCTACGGTTGGCAGTGGCAGGGCCTGGAGGACGCCGGGCGTTGGGATTGTGACGGGATCCGAGTAAGATTCAGCTGCGGGCCAAGCATGATATAACAGGCTATTGCGGCCCCAACGCGAACGAATGTCCGTCAAGGTCATGAAAACTCGATTCGAACGAAAGGCAGACAAAGCTTTGGCAAGACGATTTCGGCTCTGGGAAAAGAAACGAGGTGACCGTCGCACCGGCTCTAAATTGGTGGGATCCGCAGGCGAAGGGATGTTCTTCGCCACCCTTTTCCTGTTCGGCATCATTACCTTGGCGGCGCTGAATTCCAGTTCCTACGTGCAGGTGACAGAAAACGGCATGTGGAACGTTTGGGTTTGGTTGGTGGTGTTGGTACTGGGGTCGCTGATTGTCATTGGTGCCTACGGTCTGATTTATACGATTTTGCTGATTGGGACTTCGGCGGAACGGCGCGGAGCGATCGCGAAGCAGGCCAACAGTTTTGATCTGTTGGCAGACCGGCGTTCGACTCCCGAAGTTTTTCCCACGGTGCCGCGGGACGTGAATCTAACCAACAGCCCCGGCATCAAGCTCAAATTTCGGCTACCCATTACCAAGTCACCCGGTTGGCAACTGTTGGCGACCGGCATCTTTGCGCTGGTCTGGAATGGAATGCTGGCGGCACTCAGTTCGTTAGCGTACAACAAATACGCCGCCGGCCATCCTGATTGGTATCTGGTAACGTTGGTGGTTTTGTTTTCCGGATTTGGCATTGCCGCATTGGTTTACTTGGTTCGCCTGCTGTTATTGGCCACCGCCATTGGGCCCACCAGCTTGGAAATTTCCGATCATCCGATCTATCCGGGCAAGAAATACCAAATGTACCTGACGCAAGCCGGACATTTGCACCTAAAAAACCTGACGGTTTCGCTGATTTGTTCAGAGGAAGCAACCTACCGACAAGGCACGGATACTCGGACGGAAAGCAAGCAGGTTTATTCGAAACAAGTATTTGGTCGTACCGATTTCAAGATTGAACCTGGTGTTCCCTTCGAACACCTTTGTGAACTAGAATTCCCTCTAGGCGTAATGCATTCGTTCCAGTCGGAACACAACGCGGTTCACTGGAAGTTAGTCGTACACGGTTCGGTAAAAAAATGGGCAGACTTCGAACGCCACTTTCCCCTGGTCGTATTTCCGCGAACCCGCAAGCGGATCGTCAGCGAAAACTCCGCGCGCCCATGATGGAACCGCTGATCAGCATTCAAATCCAAGAATTTCGTCCTAGCTTTCGATCGGGCGAACTCTTGACGGTGGACTATCAAATTGACGCCGTTGCCAAAGGAGACTTACAGGCAGTCGAAGCGTCTGTGCTGTGGTACACCGAAGGTAAAGGCGGCGAAGATCTGGGCATCCACTATTTTGAGCGCCGCGTCCCCGGCGACGCAGAAGATCGAGATTTGCGAAGCTGGCGTCGCTTTCAACTCAACCTGCCTAACAGCCCCATGACGTACGAAGGCTTCCTGCTGAAGATTCGCTGGTGTGTTCGAATCCGCGCGTTCTTGAAGCACGGTAAACAAGTTGTCAGCGAACATCCGTTTGTCTTGGGCGAAGTGGCCAACATCTAAAACGTCGTTAGCCAAAACTCGCCGGGGAAGTCCACCTGCATGGAGTGATTCGGCTTGCCTGATGCATGTATTGTTTCTATAAGCGACGCATCCCTAGGGTAATGCGGCTATTGCTTCGCATGCGATTCGACAACTTGAACCAGATGGAAAGCCAGTTCATGCGCACTGACTACTATTTCGTCCTCTCACCATCGTATCACGGTGCGACCGTTTTAGCGGCGTTGTTAAATAATCACTCGCGAATTAGCTGCTTGGGCGATACGTTTCCGAAGCGGTCCTTTACCCAGACTTGTACGTGCCGCAAAACAGTCTGGGACTGTCCGTTTTGGTCGCAACTCTATAAGGCATTGGAGCTCCGTCGATTCGAATCAGAAGAGCGCTGGATTCCTCGTTTTCCGCAGCTGATGGGGTCGGCATCGCATGGTGCGCTTAACCGAATGGCGAATTTGGCAATGCTGGCATATGACCAACGGCTTGCTGCGACTGGCAATTTTTTTCGGTCGGCACGACGTAGCCACATGGAAACCTACACTCGATTTATTGATTACGTCAAACAGTCTTTTGGCTCGCCTATCTTTGTGGACGGAAGCAAGCAACTGTTCATGCCGCTGTTCCTGCAAACGTATTTTGGGCATGTGGCCAGAATCAATATCATTCATTTAATGCGTGATCCAAGAGCGTTTGCATTCTCGAGCGTTTACAAGTCGCAAGCGTATTCGTCCGTTTCTTGCAGTGCGAAGGCCTGGCTGAAGTATCACCAAAGGGTCAAGCGATTTGGTGCAACGCTGAACAATCAAGGCAGATACATCCAAGTTCACTACGAAGACCTCTGTGCGTCTCCTAAACACTGTCTTGACAACATCCAGTCGTTTCTTGGAGCGCGTTCGGAATGTCTGGATCGGCCTGTCGTGTCTCAGCGTAAGCATCACTTGATGGGCAACGCATCGATTTTTGACTTTGGCGGAAAGCTGAAGGCAAGTGAAAAGTTCCGCTCGGCCCTTTCTGCCACCGAACAGCAAGCTGTCAGGCGCGTGACAGACGAGTTCTATTCGGTTCAACGCACGACCGATTCGGCGAATGGCTTGCGACGCCGCGTCGCTTGACGCGAACGAATCAACTAGCAAACGCTGTTGACACAACAAAACGATTGAATACGATTCGCCATCGTTTTGTTCAAAGTCAGTTGCCAATTCACATCAATCCGTTGGCCGGGCCGTATGGTCTTTAACTCCTTTGCATTCGTACTTTTCTTTGTCGTCGTGTGCGGCGTTTATTGGCTTCTGCCACACCGGTCGCAGAACCGAATGCTGCTAGTTGCTAGCTATGTTTTCTATGGTTTTTGGGATTGGCGGTTTCTGGGGCTGATTTTGCTTTCGACTGTGGTCGATTATGCGGCAGGACTCGGGATCGCTCGGTCGAACAACAAGGGGATAAGGCAGGTCTGGCTTTGGACTAGCATCTGCACCAACCTGGGATTGCTCGGGTTCTTCAAATACTTCGGCTTCTTTGTCGAAAATGCGTTGAAACTGTCCGCAAGTTTGGGCGTCGAGCTTGATTCTAAGCTGCCGAGTATTCTGCTTCCGGTTGGGATCAGCTTTTATACATTTCAAACCATGAGTTACACGATTGATATTTATCGCGGCAAACTGCAACCAACACGAAACATTCTAGACTTTGCGCTATTCGTGGCGTTCTTTCCACAATTGGTAGCGGGGCCTATCGAGCGAGCTTGTGTGCTGTTGCCGCAACTCATTCGTCCTCGACGCCTCAGTCGCCAGCAGTTGGAAGAAGGAAGCTGGCTCATCCTGACCGGGTTCTATTTGAAGTGCGTGTTGGCCGATAACCTAACGCCGTTCACGGAAGCCGTGTTTGGCAACCCAGAACAAGCGACAGGCTTTTCAATCGTTGTTGGCATCTATGCGGCCGCGTTTCAAATTTACGGTGACTTCGCGGGATACTCCAGAATCGCGATTGGCGTGTCAAAACTGTTGGGGATTGATTTGATGGCAAACTTTGATCGCCCTTATCTGGCGATCAGCCCAAGCGACTTTTGGAAGCGCTGGCATATCAGCCTTTCCACGTGGCTACGAGATTATCTTTACATTCCGCTGGGTGGAAATCGTGGCGGTAGCCTCCAAGTTTATCGCAATCTCATGATCACAATGCTGCTAGGCGGGCTCTGGCATGGAGCGGCTTGGAATTTCATTGCGTGGGGTGGCTTCCATGGTGCGATTTTGTGCCTTTGGCGATGGTGGGAGATGAATCGAAGTCCCCGAGTGCAACGCGAAGCCTCGCGGACGGTTGCTGGAAAGTCCCGATCGGAAGGTACTGGGCGTAACGTGTCTTGGATTCGAATTCTGGCGTTTTTCCACGTATCGTGCTTTGGCTGGTTTCTGTTCTTTGTAACGGATCTGCGAGACATTCCACTGCTTGTTTCGAACTGTCTTTTCCATTGGGAATGGAACGGCCGAATTGGATTGCTGACCATCGCTCTGTTCGCCGGTCCAGTGATCCTGGTCGAAGCGATCAGTAGCCGAGTGAACGTGGATCATTTGGTCTTAACGTTCTCACGGCCTATCAGGCTATTCGCTTATTCGAGCTTGACCATGGCAATTTGTCTTTGCGGGGCTGTGAACCAGAATGAGTTCATCTATTTCCAATTCTGAAGGTGATGTCATCTGTCTCAAGGATTACATCCCCAACGTTCTGGTGTTTGCGGCGACCGTCATGTTGTCATTTGTTGTGCACACTGGCGTCATTAACGTGTTTCGACACGACGTTCCGCCAGCGACCGTGGACAAAAGCATTGGGTTTTCTACGGACGCAAACGTCTTGGCCGTTGGTGGATCACATACCATGTGCGCCATGCTACCCGAATTGTTTGAAAACAAACTGATCAATGCTAGTCATACGACAAACGACTACACGATGATCGAGCATACGGTGCGTCATTTTTTCAAACGCTCAGGCGGTATTGGAACTGTGATTCTGGAGCTTGACCCCGTCTTGCTGGCGATGGACGTTCTGGATTGCACTTCTGGAGGCGATGCTTTTCGCGAACTGGGCGTCGAGAGCGAACTGTCGACGTCGCTTCGAACAAAACGGTGGATACATCGGCAACCGCTATTTTCAAAGCCCAAATTGGTCCCGGTCGATTTGGTCGCGCTTCGCGAACGCAATATGCAATGGAACTTGGAAACGAAGCTGGCCAACATCGGACCGCTCCGACAAGATGCCATTGCGAATGGCGAAGTGCTTAAATCGAACAGTGTGGATCGAGCTGTTTACCACCAACGATTTTGGGAGAAGTATGCTAACAAACGCCAGACAAATCATGATGCATTGCTACGGACGATCCGGTTTCTACACCAAAACGAAGTGAATATCGTGCTGTTGCTTCCGCCCGTTCATGCGGATTATTTGTCTCGTCGTAGCGAATCATCGCAGCAGTGGGTCGAACATGCCATCAAAGAGATTCGTTCCATCTGCGGCGTACGAATAGGGGACTTTCGAAGTCCCGACTGGCCGGAATGGCAGACGCACTGCTTTCATGACGCCGACCATGTCAGTGTGGCCGGCGCCAGGATTCTTTCGCAACGGATCAGTCTACTAAAGGCATTTTGAAACGAGGCCGACGGAACCAATGTGCGTTAACCGTCGATTCTGAATGGAGCGATGTCCGATATGAAGTGCCCGCCAAAAACTAGACCACGGAATAAGTTACACCGTGCCACTGATAGCACGAACGCCGCCGTTTAGTAGCAATGCTCCCGGCATGGAATTGTGGAATTGGTAATCCGTATGGATTCATCTTGACCCGTTGACGGAATTCGCGGACAACCGCGCAATATCCATCTGTTGGCAAACGCTGTATTTTGCATGGAAGGTCTCCAATGCCTGTCACTCCCAACATCGTTCGCGCTTTGTTCATTGTGGTCTGCATGCTGCCGACGGTCAGCCGAGGCCAGATGGTGACGTTTCACAAACGGGCGACACAAGTTGGCGATGTTTCCAAGCAGTTGCTAACTTGCGACCTGGCGTTGGAAATGAAGCTGTCTCAAGGTGGACAAGTCATTGACGCTCGTCAACAAGATATTCAACGGCGTCAAGAACGGCGACTAACGATCGAATCCATTGCCCAAAACACACCGACAAGCGCGGTCATTTCGTACGTTGATTCGTCCATCGAATTGAAACAAGCCGGACAAGACCCCTTCTTGGAAAAACAACCGGTAACGGGAAAATCGTATCGAATTATTCGACAGGGCGAGACGCTGATTATCAAAGACATGCAAGGACAAACGCCGCCAGCAGAAGAATTGGAAATCATCAAAGGGAATCTAGACACGTTTGGATTGCCCAATCCGATTGCCAACTTTTTTGACGGCAAACAATTAAAGGTGGGTGATACTGTTTCGCTGCCGACCGAACTGGCTCGAGAATTACTCGGGTTCAGCGATTCCGTGGGCGACGTCACTGACCTGGCCATGCGGCTTGTTCGAATTAGAAAAGTAGGCGACCGTGATTGTGCGGAGTTCGCTACAAAACTAGTCGCCAAATCCGCACAAGGCGGCGATGTCCAAATCGAACTCAGCGGTTCAATTGTGCTAGAAATTGAAACGTGTCGAACCGTAGCCGTAAAACTCGGCGGGCCTGTGGAAGTAAATGAAGTGCATGGCCCCCAAGGCGCCGAATTCAACGTCAATAGTTCCGGCAAACTTGCGGTTTCCGTCCGAGCAGCCTACGGTGAAACCGCCGCCATGGCCGCTCGTCAAACCACCACCAAGTAACGCTACCAAATCTGTATGCGTTCTTCCTTCGGCTTGAATAGTCGATGCTCCGGCTGCACGCCAAAGGCGTCATAGAACGCATCCATGTTCATGATGGGTCCATTGGCGCGGTAAAGTGACGGCGAATGCGGATCGGTCAACAATCGACGGAGCAACTCAGCGTCGCGATATTTTCGACGCCAGACTTGGCCCCAACCGATAAAGAACCGTTGCTCGCCCGTAAAACCGTCCAAAACGGGTGACGATTTGCCTTCGAGCGAAATCTGGTAGGCCTTGAACGCAATCGCCAGACCAGACAGATCGGCAATGTTCTCGCCCAGCGTTAACTTACCGTCCACCGTCTTCGGGCAGCGGCGAATACTCATTATACTGTGCCACCATGCGTTCCGTTAAACCATGAAATGCCGCTCGGTCACGATCTGTCCACCAGTTCTTGAGATTCCCGTCGCCATCGTACTGACTTCCTTGGTCATCAAAGGCGTGGTAATCTCATGACCAATCACGGCGCCGATGCCACCATAATTCACTGCATCGTCCGCCGCCGGATCAAAAAATGGTGGTTGCAGAATGGCCGCCGGAAAGACGATTTCGTTCATGCCAGGATTGTAGTAGGCGTTAACCGTCTGCGGCGTCATGCCCCATTCGGATTTGTCTACCGGGCCACCCAACTTCTTGATCATCCGCTGGTGTTCGACTAAATTCGACCGTCGAACATTTCCGAATAGATCATGCGGATCAATTTCCAAATCAGAATAGTCTCGCCACTCGTCCGTGTAACCGATTTTCGTATGGATCTTGACAACTTCTCCAGGGCACGCGTCTTGGTTTCGTCTGTCATCCACGTTAATGACTGGATGCTCTGTTCATAGGCCGTCAACAGGTTTGCGACTAAGACACTCATCCGCTGCTTGGCATCTTCCGTGAAGTACTTGGCAACGTACAGCCGGCCGACCGCATCGCCCAATACCCCAAAGCCACGACTTCCCGCGGTGGCTTCCACTGCTCGCTTCCAACGAGGCTTCATTTCCGGCACGCCCGCCAGCTTCCTTTGATGAAATTCGAAATTCGCCTCCACAAATTCATTACTAAGATATGGAGCCGCCGCATCTAAGATAAGAAAACGCATGTAGTGTTTCCATTCGTCCAGCGATGCCTGTTCGAAAACCTGCTGGAACTGCTCGAAGAAACTGGGCGTCATCACATTCACTTGGACACCCCGGCAGCTTGCACTTCTTCCAGAAACGCTTGCCATAGGATCCCAGAGTACGAGCTTAGCAGATTTGCCTTGGCAAACTTGTTGTACCGCTTATTGGCATCTCGCAGCTCCGTCCGCTCCCACTGGATCTGAGCAATCTCGTTTCCAAACCAAGAACTGCCCTGCTGCCGCGTCTCCGTCATCAATTCCCGCCAACTGATAAAGACGAACGACGTAGGCAATCAGCGCTTTGCGAGAATCCAAGTACTTCTCGTCTTCCTCCAGGTAATAGTCTCGATCCGGCAACGAGATGCCGCTTTGAACCACTGTTGCCAAATAGCGAGTTGAATCCTTACTGTCCAATGTCACAAAGAAAGCAATGGGACCATCGACACCCACGGTTTGCAGATAGCCCCAATGCCGAAACAACTGCTCCTTGTTATCCAGCGACGCCAGCTTCTCCAATTCAGACTTGACCGGCCTCACACCCAACTGTTGCACGGCCGACTCGTCCATAAAGCTACGGTAGAAATCGCCAACCTTTTGTGCATCCGATCCGGCAGGATGCTTGTTGGCCGCCGCACCTTCGATGATTTCCCGTATCCGTTCCTGCGACTGGTCCATTAGAATCGTGAACGAACCATAGTCCGACTTGTCGTCAGGGATCAGCGTCTGCCGCAACCAAACTCCGTTGACGTGTCGAAACAGATCGTCTTGAATGCGAACCGACTTATCAAACCAGGCTTGATCAATCCCGGAAGTCAAGTCCTGCGCCCCCAAAGTACGACCCATCACAACGGCCAGCACACACGCCGAAAACACTTGCCCACTCATCTTGCTAACCCTCAATTGCTTACCCCCGAATCACCAGGTAACCAGAACTTCCACCACCTTCTCAGGCTAACTCCATAAAAAAACCCCGCACAACTGCGAGGTTTCTGTATCGTTCCGAACGCGCAACTGATGTTATTCTTCGTCCGTGACGCCATCATCCTGACCGCCAAACGCCGGCTTCTCTGCAACAGCACTGCTGCGATCACGAACGCCAACGAACTCCAGAATTGCACGAGTCCCCGCGTCGCCAAGCCGAGGTTTGGCGAGCCGCAAAATTCGCGTGTATCCACCAGGTCGCTCGGCAAATCGAGGTGCGACGTCATCAAACAAAATCTGAACTGCTTCCTTGTCACGCAGCAACTGAAAAACTCGCCGCCGTGCCGCAACCGCAGGCGCAATGGCATTGTTCCACTGTCCCCAACTGTCGCTGGTCCTCCACGACTTCCATTCATCCGAACCGCGTTCCGCTGACGTCTCCAGCTTCTTCGCCTCTTCGATTGCGGGCAACGCGTTCCTGGCTATTGTGACGCATTTCTCGACAAACGGCCGCACTTCCTTGGCCTTCTCCAAGGTCGTCACGATTCGTCCCTTGACCTTGGGCGCATTGCTATCAAATTCCGCATCGCGCTCCGTCAAAATCAAGGCACTTGCCAAATTCCGCATCAACGCTCGCCGATGGCTGGAACTCCGACCTAACCGCCGACCTTTTCTTCTGTGTCGCATCTCTTTTCACCCAAACTTTCATAATCACGCAAGGCCAAACCATACCGCCATCGCGTACCGGCAATCCGTATCTCTATTCCCGAATTGGCGCTGGAACTCGCATTCCCAGATGCAATCCCATCTCCGCCAGTCGTTCTCGAACCTCGGTAAGCGTAGTGTCACCGAAATTTCGAACCTCCAATAGCTGGTCCTCGGTTAACACCACCAGATCCCGCACTGTCCGAATACCTTCGGACTCCAAGCAATTTCCAGCACGCACCGACAGTCGCAAATCGGCCAACGACATGTTCAACTTGGATTCAAGCACAGCGTCAACACCACCCGAACCGCGACTGGGCGAATGAACCTTCGGCCCCAACTCGGAATACTGGACAAATGGGTTGAGGTGCTTCCGCAAGATCTTCGAGGCCTCGACCAACGCCATCTCTGGATCGACCGAACCGTTGGTCCAAATCTCGAGTGTCAACTTGTCATAGTTCGTCTTTTGCCCGACTCGCGTCTCCTCAACATCGTAACGAACCCGAGTAATCGGACTAAATACGGCATCGATAGGAATAACCCCGATCTCGTGTTCGGTCGTACTGTGCTCGGTAGCCGGCACATAGCCGCGACCATTCTCGACAACCATTTCCACGAAAAACGGAATGTCGTCGGTCAAGGTTGCGATTACTAGGTCCTTGTTGATAATCTCCACGTCTGAGTCCGTCAGGATATCCGCTCCCGTCACCGGACCCGGCGTCGATTTCTCAATAGTGATCACACGCGTCTCCGACGTGTACTTACGGACCACCAACGACTTGACGTTTAAAACGATATCGCTGACATCCTCAAATACGCCCGGAACTGACGTAAATTCATGCTGCGCCCCTCGGATCTTGATCTGAGTGACCGCACTACCTTCCAAGCTAGACAGCAAAAGACGACGCAGGCTGTTTCCGATCGTCGAACCGAAACCGCGTTCGAACGGTTCTGCGTGAAACTTGCCGTAATACTGACTGAGCGTCTCTTCTTCGCACGCTACAACGCTAGGCAACTCAAGTCCGCGCCAACGAATGTGCATCCAACTATCCTCCTAGACCATTCCACGAAATCAAACAGGAATCAAACACGTCGCTTCTTGGGCGGCCGACATCCGTTATGTGGAATGGGGGTACAATCTTCTAATGACTTCACATTCAGACCTGCCGCTTGCAGCGCCGTAATTGCGCTCTCGCGCCCCGATCCCGGCCCCTTCACGCGTACGTCCACATCTTTTACGCCAAACTTCAACGCCTTTTCCGCAGCTTGCTGAGCAGCACACTGTCCAGCAAACGGTGTGCTCTTGCGACTCCCTTTGAAACCGCACGTCCCTGCACTCGCCCAACACAGTGTGTCGCCCTTGGTGTCGGTGATGGTCACAGTCGTGTTGTTGAAGGTTGCTACGATATGCACCACCGCAACCGTAACGTTTCTTCTGATTTTTCGCTTCTTTGTCTTTGCCATGCAAAATTCCCAATCGTGGATTTCGTCGGATAAACCAGCTTAAGCCTATCGCAAATCCTTGACGCCCTTCTTTCCAGCCACGGTCTTCTTCACGCCTTTTCGCGTACGCGCATTCGTTTTGGTTCTCTGGCCACGCACCGGTAGCCCTCGTCGATGCCGAATGCCACGATAACAACCGATGTCACGCAGGCGACTCACATTCTGACCCACCTGACGTCGCAACGGACCTTCGACCACGTAGTCTCGCTCTAGCAACGCCGAAATCCGACCAAGCTCATCTTCCGCCAAATCCCGCGCCTTCTTCAGCGGATCAACATCTGCCGCCAAGCAAATGTCACGGGATACCTTTGGCCCAACGCCGTACAAATACGTAAGCGATATAACCGTAGACTTATCGTTTGGGATATCAACACCCAATAAACGCGGCATATGTCAACTCCTGCGATTCTAAAAACAAGCCAACTTCTGGCTTATCGCCTAACCTTGTCTTTGCTTGTGTCTGGCATTGCTACAAACTACGTAGATACGCCCTTTACGTCGGACGACCTTGCAATTGGAACAAATTCGCTTAACGCTGGCCCGAACCTTCATACGTACACCCTACCTTCAATTGCAAACCCCAGAATATATCCGCGCCTGCCGTCGCAGCACAAGTGGTGCGACCTAACTTCGAATACTCTCTAGAATTCGATTAAACACCTCGTCGGGCGTCCCCATGCCATTCACTTGCCGAAGACTCCCGCATTTTCGATAAAAATCTATCAATGGGGCTGTTTGTCGATCAAAAATTTCCAACCTGGCCGTAATCGTCTCGGGACTATCGTCCGAACGTCCTTCCAAGCGAGCCCGGTCTAACAACCTCCGCCGAATTTCATCTCGATCCGCAACCAGTTCGATGACCACATCTACTCGACGCCCAAGCTTCTCCAATAGACCATCCAGCGAACGAGCCTGCGTAATCGTCCTTGGAAATCCATCCATCAAGCAACCTTGCTCGCTGGGAAACGTCTCGAATCGCTTTCCAACCAGCTCCACAATCAGATCGTCCGGCACCAATCGACCATGATCGATATAATCTCTCGCCTCTACACCAACACGAGTGCCTTCCCCAATGGCTTTTCGCAGCATTTCACCCGTGGAGATATGCACCAGTTGAAAGTGCGAAACCAGTCGTTTCGATTGGGTGCCTTTTCCGACTCCGGGAGGACCAACAAACACAATTATCAAGGCTAGCCCTCCGCACTGGGGACGTCACACGAACCTACTTCGCTTCAAGCAGCCCTGGATAATTTCGCATCACCAAATGACTGTCGATCTTCTGAACCAAGTCAAACGCCACACTTACCGCAATTAACAACCCAGTTCCACCGTAAAAACTGGCAACTTGAAAACTCACGCCAAGCGAACTCGATATCACCGTTGGAATAATCGCCACTAGCGCCAAGAATCCAGCCCCCACATATGTAATCCGGACCATGACCTTTTCCAAGTAATCAGCCGTTCGCTTTCCAGGACGGTAACCGGGTATAAACGTCCCGAAGTTCTTCAAATTCTCGGACATATCCTTGGGATTGAACGTGATGGCAGTCCAGAAGAAGCAGAAAAAATAGATCAAAGCGACGTAGCACATGCTGTAAACGAACGAGGTGCCGCCGCCAAACATATTTGCCAAATTGCTCCATATTCCGCCGAACCTACCGGCCAGAAAACTGAAGAACATGGTAGGAAACATCAATAAGCTGCTGGCAAAAATGATCGGCATCACGCCCGATTGATTGATTTTCAACGGTAGGTACTGCTTTGTACCACCGTAAACCTTACGACCTCGCACGTGCTTCGCACTTTGGGTCGGAATCCGCCGCTGTCCTAACGTGATGAATACCACTCCTACAATCACTGCCACAAATAGGCACGCCAGAACCAAGATTGTTTCAATGCCAATCTGGCCGCTACCCAAATCACCGCTCAAACTTCGAGATGAATTATTCCACAGCTGCAATCCAGCATTTGGCATCTGCGCTACGATTCCCGCCATGATCAACAAGCTGATTCCGTTACCAATACCAAACTCATCTATCTGTTCGCCTAACCACATCAGAAAGATGGTTCCGCACGTCATGGTAAGCACAGCACAGAATTGCCAGCCAAAGGACAGATTTCCATTGACTCCTTGAAACTCTGGACTGACCAACGGTGCTGTACTGGTCGTCGGGTCAATAGCCATCACATACCACCGGACATACGCCCAGCTCTGTAAAAAGCAGAGGGCAACGGTGACATAACGAGTGTACTCATTGATCTTCTTGCGTCCGCTTTCACCTTCCTTTTGAAGCTCCTCAATCGGCTTCCAAACACTTCCCAGTAGCTGAAAGATAATCGAAGCGGAGATATAGGGCATGATTCCAAGACCGAAGATCGTGGCCTTGCTCAAATCGCTGGCGCTAAACACCGCCGCGTACTCGATCATCTTACCGAATCCGCCGCCTCCATCGGTCGGCGCGATCTGAGACTGATCCACCATGGGCAACGGTATAAACCACCCAATTCGATAGATACCCAACAAGAAAAGCGTCAGAAGAATCTTCTGCCGCAGTTCCGGAATTGTGAAGATGATACGAAGTTTTTCCAGCATGATATCGTCCTACGATTTGGACGCGGCCTTCTTTTCCTCTACCGGAGTGGGTGTCGCCACGCGCACCACTTCTCCGCCGGCCGCCTTAATCTTTTCTTCCGCCGACGAGCTAAATCGATGAGCGTGTACCTTCAGGCCATGCTTCAACTCGCCATCCCCCAACACTTTGAGCTCGTCGAACCGGTGCCCCACCATCTTCTCTCGCACCAAATCGGGGGTCACTTCCGTTCCTGATTCGAATCGAGAAAGATCGCGAACGTTGATGGTTGCTACAATCTTGGCCCATTTGTTGTTGAATCCGCGTTTGGGGACGCGCCGCACCAACGGCAACATACCGCCCTGAAAGGTCGGCTTTCTAGACCAGCCGGCACGAGACTTGTTCCCCTTGTGCCCGCGGGCAGCAGTCTTGCCATGCCCAGAACCCGGCCCGCGCCCGACCCGGGTTCGCGCTTTGAATTTCTGAATACCTTGGTTTACATCGCTCAAATTCATGACAGCGTTACACCTCGCAAGACTTCGATTTCTTGCTTCGTTCTTAACTGTTCGAGTGCGTCGAACGTTGCCTTAACTAACAGAACAGGGTTGTTCGAACCAAAGCTCTTGGTCAACACGTTTCTAATCCCAGCTGCTTCCAACACCGATCGCACTGCAGCGCCGGCAATGATCCCCGTACCAGGTCCGGCAGGTACCAACAGTACTTTGGCCGCGCCGAAATGCCCCTTCACCTGATGTGGAATCGATTCGTCCACGATAGGAACCACCATCATGCTGCGAGTCGCCTGCTTGACAGCCTTCTCCACGCTCGGCGGAACCTCGTTAGCCTTTCCGTAACCCCAGCCAACCCGGCCGTTTTCGTCTCCAACCACCACCATGCCGGCGAAGCTAAATCGACGTCCGCCTTTCACAACCGCAGCACAACGCTTGATCTTGACCACAAATTCTTTGTAGGCGCCGCGAGTCTGATCGTCCTCAGCACCTCTTCTTTTTCCACCGGTAGACACTCAACTTACTCCCAAGCATTTACGCCGTAAATCTGTTTAAATTCGACAACGCCTCCGAGGCGGTTGGCTACACGTGTATGCCCGCCTCGCGCACCGCGTTTGCCAACGCAGCAACACGGCCGTGATACCGCAAATGTCCTCGGTCGAAACTAACTGCTTTGATCCCAGCCGCTTTGGCTTGCTCGGCAATTGCAGCACCCACTTTGCTCGCAGCGTCGCAATTACCGCCGTCAAGCTTCATCTGGATTGTGTTGGCACTTCCCAGAGTGACTCCTTTGGCATCATCGATCAGCTGGCATGAAATATGGCGCAACGTCCGATGGACCGTCAGTCGTGGACGATCCCCCGTTCCCCGAACCGCCTTTCGAACACGAAAACGTCGACGCTTTCGTTGTCGATCCAAATACTTTTGATGATTCACTGCATTGACCCTATTACGCTAGCTCTTAGCCGACTTACCAGGCTTGATCTTGACATGTTCGCCTTCGTACCGTACACCCTTGCCCTTAGAGGGCTCAGGCTTCCGTACCGCTCGGACTTCAGCTGCAAATTGACCGACCAGCTGCTTGTCACAACCCTGTACAACGACATGTGTCTGATCGGGACACGTTACGGTCAGCCCCGTCGGAATCTGTTTCTTGACTTCATTTGCATAGCCGACCCTGAGGGACAACACGTCATTTGAAATCGACGCCAAATAGCCGACGCCTACGATTTCCAGCTTTCGGACGTATCCATCACTGACACCCGTGACCATGTTCTGAATCAACGCCCGCGTCAGCCCATGCATGCTGCGACCAACACGATCATCTCGCTTCCGGTCAACTGCCACTTCTGCGCCGTCTATCGTGACATTCACTTCCTGGGGAACAGCTCGTTCAAGCTTTCCCTTGGGGCCTTCGACTGACACCTTGCCGCCGTCTAATTTGACGGTTACACCAGATGGCACCGTCACAGGCTTCTTTCCAATTCGCGACATAACCCTAAATCTTTCCTGCTAGTAAACCTGGCAGAGTACTTCGCCGCCCACTTGCTTATCCCGAGCCTCGCGGTCACTGAGAACGCCTTGGCTGGTGCTAATGATCGAAATTCCCAAGCCATTCAAAACGCTCGGCAAATCCCGGTAACTGGAGTACACTCGACAACCGGGCTTGCTGATCCGCCTGATTGTCTGAATCACCCGCTCGCCGTTCGGACCATACTTCAGCTCCAGTCGCAATAGGTTCACGGGTGCAGCTTCCACTTCGCTCCAATCCCAAATGTAACCTTCGCGTTTGAGCACTTCTGCCAGGCCCCTGCGAACCTTGGACATCGTCATTTCGACTACTGGTTTTTCGACGGCGACAGCGTTTCGAACCCGCGTCAACATATCTGCAATTGGATCAGTCAACATCGATATTCACCCTTACGCTACCAACTTGCCTTACGAACACCTGGGATCACCCCTTGGTCCGCCAGTTTTCGAAAACAAATTCGACACAGTCCGAATTTGCGATAAACCGACCGCGGTCGTCCGCACAATCCACAGCGACGCTCTAATCGCGACGAAAACTTTGGCTCTCGATTGGCCTTCGCAATTTTTGATTTACTTGCCACGTTTTAAATTTCCTTGATTGGCGCTTCGCTACGCCGCACCCGCTTTTTCACGTTGAAACGGCACGCCCAGCAATTCCAATAACATTCTTCCTTCATCATCCGAATCCGTGCTCGTGACAAAGCTGATATTCATCCCTTGCACTCGCAAGAACTTGTCCGGATTCAATTCTGGAAAGACCAACTGTTCAACCAAACCCATGCTGTAGTTGCCTGCCCCGTCGAATCCTTTCGAGCTCAATCCGCGAAAGTCCCTTACACGAGGCACTGCGATCGAAATCAACCGATCGACAAACTCCCACATGCGTTGCTTCCGCAGCGTGACCTTGCAACCGATCGGCATCCCTTCGCGTAGTTTGAATCCTGCGATCGACTTCCGAGCCAAAGTGACAACCGGCTTCTGACCGGAAATCTGCTTCAGAGCCTCGACCGCCTCTTCCAAATGCTTCTTTTCCGTAATAGCACTTCCCACACCCATGTTTACCACTACTTTCTGCAGACGTGGCAACGACATGGGATTCGTTCTCCCCAACTTCTCCCGAAGCTGTGAAACGACCTCACTTTCAAATTTCTCTTGCAACCGTGGCTTCATCGTTACATCCACCTAACCTGACAATACTCGTTATTTTCGTGCCGGTGCAATCTGCCCGGTTCGCTTGCCGCATTTCTTGCACACGCGGAATTTCGCTCCACGGTCATCAAAATCGACGCCCGTCCTAGACGCCTCCTTGCAGGATTCACACACCAAAAGGACGTTTGATACATCTACCGGCATTTCCTTCGACAAACGACCACCTTGTGGATTGCGTTGACTACGCCGTACGTGCTTGTACACGCGGTTGACGCCCTCGACGATCAGTCGCTGTCTGTCCTTGCCGATAGTCAGCACCTTTCCGCGTACGCCTCGGTCATCCCCGACCTGCACTTCGACGGTGTCATTAACTCGGATATGCATCACACCACCTCGCTTGCCAAGCTAACAATTTTCATGAAGCTCTTTTCCCGTAGTTCCCGCGACTGCCCCGAAAATGCGGGTGCCTCGAGGATTCCGGTCGTTGTCAACAATTACAACGGCATTGCTGTCGAACCGGATATAACTACCATCTGCCCTTCGTGTCGGCTGCTTACAGCGAACGACAACCGCCTTCACGACAGCCTTCTTCTTGACGTCGCTTCCAGGGATAACGCTTTTTACACTACAGATAATCACGTCACCCAACCCGGCAAACCTGCGTCGGCTACCACCCAATACCTTGATGCACATTACTTCCTTGGCACCAGTATTGTCAGCTACCTGTAATCTTGTTTCCTGCTGAATCATTGTACTACCTACTCAGCCTCACCACTCGCCGCCGCCCTTAAAGCAGCAACGTCGACAATCTTATTCTTTTCCACGACACGGACCAGTTCCCATCGCTTCAGTTTGGACTTAGGCGCACATTCGACAATCTCTACCGTGTCACCCATAGACGAATCATTTGCTTCATCATGGGCATAGCAAACGGTTCGCCTTCGCACGAACTTGCCGTATTTAGCATGCCGAACCAGACGCTGAATCTCAACTCGCCGCGTCTTCGGGGTCTTGTCGCCCGTAACCGTACCACCAACAACTTTCTTTGGCATCACGCCACCCTATGATAAAATTTACCGAGCAACCCCCGCCAGCTCGCGCTGGCGTAGTATCGTCTTGATTCGTGCAATCGTTCTCTTTTTCTTATTCAGCTCGCTAGGAGCGTCCAATCGCTCTGTCTGTGCCTGCAAGCGAAGATGAAATAACGACTTGACGGTCTCATCCAACGAAAGCCGCAATTGTTCGTCACTCATGTCCCGTAAATCAGCAGTCTTCATTCTCGCTCCTTACACCGCACGTCTTCGGACCAGTCGAACGCGAATCGGCATCTTGTGAGCCAATCGAGCAAAACAGATCTTAGCCTGTTGTTCTGTCACACCGCCCAGTTCGTACAATACCGTTCCTGGCTTCACCACTGCCGCCCAGTAATCGGGCTCGCCTTTACCCTTACCCATTCGAGTTTCCAAGGGTGTTGACGTAACCGACTTGTCGGGAAACATGCGGATGTACAAACGTCCTTCGCCTCGAACGTATTGCTGAGCCGCGATACGACCAGCTTCGATCGTCTGCGCCTTGATCCAGCCACCCTCAACGGCCTGTAGACCAAAATCTCCGAAGACAACCGTGTTACCTCGAGTGGCGTTACCTTTTATACGACCGCGCTGGCTTTTTCGATGCTTGACTCGCTTCGGCATCATCGCCATTGGATTCATCCCCTCTATAAAAACCTTGATTCACCCAAACCTGAATGCCGATATTTCCTTGCGGAGTCTTTGCTTCGGCAAAGCCGTAATCAATCTTGGCACGAAGCGTGCTCAGCGGAATCGAACCACTAATCTGCTTCTCTCGACGCGCCATTTCGGCACCACCAAGTCGTCCTGCCAACTGGATCTTGATGCCCTTCGCTCCGGCCTCCATTGTCTGTTCCATGGAGCGTTTCATGGTCCGTCGAAAACTAGCTCGCTTCTGCAGTTGTTCCGCAATGTCCTCGGCAACCAGCTGAGCATGAATCTCCGGCCGACTGATTTCTTCTACCTTCAAATTGACACGGCGGCCGATCAACGACTGCAGTTCGTTCTGCAGCAATTCGATTTCCGTACCCTTTTTCCCGATGATCAAGCCGGGGCGTGCCACTTGCAGCACGACCTTTACTTCATCTCGAGTCCGTTCAATTTCGACCTTGTTAATTCCAGCGTGTCGATATTGCTGCTTACTTGGATGGTTCTTGATGAAGTCTCGGACCTTAAAGTCCTCGATCAACAACCCCGCGAAATCGCGTTTGGAAGCATACCATTTGCTCTTCCAGCCCACCATCACGCCGGTTCGAAATCCAACGGGATTGACTTTTTGTCCCATACGAAACCCCAATGTCTAAAAATTCGCTTCCTGGGCGAACCAAGTAACCGCTACACCTCAGTCAAACCGACCCGAATGTGCGAAAACCGTTTCTTAATCATGAACGCCATACCACGAGCTCGTGGCCGAATCCGCTTGTACATCGGTCCGCCGTCGACTACGGCCTCTTGCACGACCAACCGCTCGATGGCAACCGTGGAACGCCCTTTATTTGCCGGATTATCGGGATCTTGTGCGTTCCCTAAGGCGCTTTTGATCACCTTTTCCAGCATTCGCGCACCTCGATTGGGCTGATACCGCAAAATATCCAGCGCTTCGTCAGCATACTTACCTCGCACCAGGTCTGCCATCGGCCGGACCTTGCGTGGACTAATCTTGGCATATCGATAAGTGCATGTGTACATAAATTCACCCATTCGTGCGAGCGACTAACGCTTGCCCTTCCCACCATGTCCGCGAAACGTTCTGGTAAGGGCGAACTCGCCCAGCTTGTGTCCAACCATGTCTTCGGTCACCAGCACCTTCAAGTGCTGCTTTCCGTTGTGCACCATAAAGGTGACTCCGACAAATTCGGGGACAATTGTACACGCTCGAGACCACGTCTTGATGGGCTCAGAATTACCAGCGGACTGTGCCTTCTGAACTTTTTCATAAAGCCGAGGATCGACGTACGGCCCCTTTTTTAACGATCTGCTCATGCCTGCGAATCACCTTATAATTTCAATTGCCCATATCTTCGCGAGCGCCGACGCCGCACGATGGCCGTATTCGACGGCTTTCTTCTAGCGCGAGTCGCACCGCCCTTGGCCGACTTACCCTGCGGACTGACCGGATGCCGACCGCCCTTTGTTCGACCTTCACCACCACCGTGTGGATGATCAATCGGATTCATTGCCGTTCCACGAACGTGTGGTCGCCAACCCAACCAACGCTTACGCCCGGCCTTGCCGAGTCGTACGTTCATGTGATCGCTATTTCCAACCTTCCCCACGGTTGCTCGGCAATCCGCGGGAATTCGTCGAATCTCACCACTGGGTAGTGAAATCTGTGCCCAACCCTCTTCGCGAGCCATCAGCGTCGCTCCGGTACCTGCACTTCTGCAGAAGACACCGCCCTGGCCAGGTAGCAATTCAACATTGTGAATCGCTGTTCCCAGCGGGATGTCTCGCAGTGGCAGGCAATTGCCCGGTTCCGGATTCGCACCGCTACCATTCTGAACCATCTTGCCCGCTTGCAGGCCGTCGCACGCTAACACATAACGCTTCTCGCCATCCACAAAATGCAACAAGGCAATACGAGCACTGCGATTAGGATCATACTGTATGGAGGCAACCTTCGCCGGCACACCATCCTTGCGTCGGTGAAAATCAATGACACGGTACTGTTGCTTGTGCCCACCGCCGCGGTGCCGAGCGGTTATTTTCCCTTGATTATTCCGTCCACCCGTTTTTCGCTTGGGACGCAATAGCGATTTTTCTGGCGCCGCGCCTTTTGTCAGATCCGCAAAGTCACTGACCGACGCATTTCTGCGCCCAGCTGACGTTGGCCTGTATTTCCGAATACCCATCTCTCAAAAACCCTTTATTGCCCGCATCAAGCTCGTCCGCACCCAGCCTAAAACAGCTCGATTCGACTATCTGCCGCCAAGGTCACAATTGCCTTCTTCCACGACTTGGTGCGTCCATTCCTAAAGCGGTACCGACGTGCCTTTCCTTTACGAACCTGCGTTCGCACCTTCTCCACTTGGACATCGAAAAGGCTCTCGACGGCTCGCTTGACATCAACCTTGTCCGCCAGTGGATTCACTTGAAATGAATACTGGTTATACCGTGTCGATCGATGGACACCCTTTTCTGTCACCAGCGGCTTAACAATCACCTGACTGGGCGTCAGCTCCATCTTTGTCAAGACGACTCGCTTGTGCGTTTGCGGCTTACATACCATCCGATCACCTACTCAAAACTTTCAACGGAATCTTGATTGCAACAAAAACCCCAACCGACATCCTAGGAAGCATTCCCGGAACACCGAGCAAGCATGGAATCAAGCGCCGACTTCGTAAACACCAGACAACTCGGCCGCAGCAGCGTGTAGGCGTTCAAATCCGCCGCTGGCTGCAACGTGACGCCTTCGATATTGCGAACACTTCGATACAAGTTCAAGTCATAGTCCGCTGAAACGACCCCAACGGTTCGCCCAGCCACGCCTAGCGACTTCAACACGCCAGCCATCTTCGACGTCTTCGGCGAATCAAAATCCAAGGCATCAACTACCAGCAACTGCCCGTCTTGCACTCGCGACACAAACGCCATCTTGGCAGCCAACTGCAATGCCTTCCGCGGCAATCGATACGAGTAATCTCGGGGCCGTCGGGCAAAAATATGCCCACCACCTCGTCGAACACCACTACGGCGCGAACCCGCTCGAGCGTTTCCCGTTCCCTTTTGGCGATACATCTTCTTTGTCGAACCAGCCACTTCTGCGCGAGACTTCGTGCGATGACTCCCCTGACGAAGATTCGCCTGATACATCACCACAGCATCGTGAAGCAACTGCTTATTTATCGCGGGACAAAGGACATCCACATCGACATCCACCTTCCCTACTTCGCTGCCCGACGCATTAAACACTGGCAAGGAAACCATCTATCTAACCTCTCAGAAATTCGCCTGCAGACTAACGCAACATATTGGCTGGTCGAACAACAACATAACCGCCATTGGGCCCCGGCACACCGCCTCGCACCAAAATCACACCAGTCTCTGCATCCACGCGAACCAAATCCAAATTTCTTACAGTGACTTGACCGCCGCCATAACGCCCCGACATGCGGCGTCCCTTGAACGTACGACTTGGATAGGCACTACACCCCGTGCCGCCCGCATGCCGATGTACTTTTTTCACACCATGGGTAGCTCGTTGCCCGGAAAAGTTGTGACGCTTCATCACACCCGCATAGCCGCGACCCTTACTGAGCGCCACCACATCAACCGCACCCACGCCATCCAGAACATCTGCCTTCAGCTCTTGACCGACTTCATAGCCGTCCACCGAACCTCGCAATTCACGAACAAACGCCTTGGGCTCGCAATCCGCCTTCGGCACCGCCTCGGCACCGGCCGCAGCCAACTTCTTAGACCGCTTGCTGGCCAAGCCACCCACGCGACCTCGATCCGCTCGAGACGCCTTTTCGCGCGAACGATCATTGAACCCCAACTGAACCGCTTCATAGCCGTCGCGTTCAACTGTTCGCAACTGCAAGACATGACACGGACCAGCCTCAATCACCGTCACCGGCACAACACAACCAGTCTCGTCATAGACCTGCGTCATGCCGATCTTACGGCCCAATATTCCCTTTGACATAGTCGCTACCTAAACCTTCACAACCCTGGCACTCTAGGCCGAGGAAGCCTTAATTTTGATATCCACGCCCGCGGGCAAACTCAGCTTATTCAAAGCCTCGATTGTCTTGGCAGTTGCCTGTACAATATCAATCACTCGTTTGTGAGTCCGAATCTCGAACTGCTGCCGTGCTTTCTTGTCGACATGAGGCCCCGAAAGAACGGTATATCGTTCCACTCGAGTGGGCAACGGAATCGGTCCGTGCACCTCGGAATTTGTTCGCTTGGCCGTTTCCACGATCTCTTTTGCGCTTTGATCTAGAATCAGGTGATCATACGCCTCCATCCGGATTCGGATCACTTCATGAGCAGGCGACACCACAACCAAGACTCCTTAAAAACTGACGAGCTACGCTCGATTCGTACTTTACCCTACTTACTATCTTCCGCAATGTGGAAGCTGCCCATGTTAGAGATCGTGCAATTCTTCGTCAACACCTACTTAAAAGCCGATTTCATATTTTCTTAAGCAAACGCAAGCTTTCGGCCGCAATTGGCTTGTCGGGATTGCCAATTACGAGCGAAATTACATTTGATAGCTGGCAGCAACACTATCGGGCGCGGGCCAATAGGCGAACGGTTCCATCGAAACTCCGGCACGCCCCTGGCTCAAGCTTCTCATTGCACTGGAATATCCAAACAGTTCCGCCAAAGGCGCATGCGCCTCGATCTCGGTAAATTTTCCTCGGTTTTCCGTACCAGCAATCAAGGCCCGTCGCTGTTGCAAATCGCCGACAAAATCACCCATATGTTCCTCGGGCGTTGTAATTTTCAAACGCATGACTGGTTCCAAAATAATGGGACCAGCTTTTTGCAGCGCACTTTCAAATGCCATTCCAGCTGCAATTCGGAAGGCAATTTCGTTAGAAGTTTCGTCCGACCGCAACGCAAGCACAGTCACTTTCAACTTGCTGAGTGGAAAACCACCGATCACACCACCACCTTCAGACCGATTTCTCAGTTCGTCCAGCACCACACTCAGGAACTCGGCCGGCACGTCCTCCAAAGACGCGCGACTGGTAACCGAAAGTCCTTGCGCGGATTCGGTCGGTTCGATCTGCAGTTGCACTTCGGCAAAATGACTTTGACCGGCAATCTGTCGGTGACACTCTCCTTTTGCGGTCGCCGGCTCCTTCACGGATTCTCGGTAATTCACGCGAGGCTTGTGAACCTTGACATTCAGATTGAAGTCTCGGAGTAATCGGTTCTTGATCACTTCCAGGTGCAGTTCGCCCATGCCACTAATCAAAGTCTGCCCAGTGTCTTCATTTTCAGTGGCCCGAAAGGTTGGGTCCTGGCGTTTCATCATCTCCAGCACTTCGCCCAGTTTCTTTCGATCGCCCGTTGTTTCCGGTTCTATGGCCATCGAAATGACCGTTTCCGGGAATTCGATTGTCTCCAACAGGATTGGATGCTGTGGATCGCATAAAGTGTCACCCGTAACCGACGAACGCAGTCCAATTACGGCGATAATATCGCCCGTGGGGCCTAGTTGAATCTGTTCGCGTTTGGAGCCATGGACTTTCCACAGCTGCGCCACGTTCTCCTTCTTGTCTTTACCGGGATTCAGCACTCGTGAATTGCTCTTGAGTTCGCCCGAATAAACTCGGACCCATGACAAATCTCCCGTCTTGGCAGGCAACACCTTGAAGACTAAGCCGCAAAACGGCTCCGAAGCATCCGGCTTGCGAGATTCGTGCTCTTCCTTGCGTTTTTTAACCGCCAAACCGGTCACGGGAGGCATGTCCAGCGGGCTTGGCAAGTATCTGGCCACTGCATCTAAGACCAACGGCACGCCAATCCCGTGCAGGGCCGAACCACACACCAGGGGTTGAATCTGTTGCGCCAACGTTGCTTCGCGGAGCACGCGATGAATCAAGTCATCGGCGGGCGATTCCTCTTGCAACAAGCATTCCATCAGTTCGTTGTCGAAATTACAGAGTTCCTCCAACATCTCTTGACGAGCCAGTTCGGCATCGTCCATGAGTTCACTGGGGATATCGAGATATACCGCCTTGGAACCGTCGTCCGTGAATTCGACATATTTCATTCGAATCAAATCAATCAGGCCTCGAAACGGGTCTGCCACATGCGCCGGGCCTTCGCCTACAGGCATCTGGATTGGAATCGGGTTTCCTTCCAGCCGATTACGAATTTCACTAACGACAGACGAAAACGAAGCACCTTCACGATCCAGTTTGTTAATAAAGCAGATCCGAGGTACTTTGTATTTGTTTGCCTGGCGCCAGACCGTTTCACTTTGTGCCTCCACGCCCTCGCGCGCACTAAACACCACCACGCCACCATCCAACACTCGCAAGCAGCGTTCCACCTCGGCTGTGAAATCGACGTGGCCGGGGGTATCCAGCAAATTCACCGTCTTCCCGGCCCACTTAAACGTCACGCACGCCGAATAAATCGTGATGCCTCGTTCCTGCTCTTCCTCGTCAAAGTCAGTCTCCGTTGTCCCCTTGTCAACTTCGCCTACTCGATGGGTCGAACCGCAGCAAAACAGCATGCGTTCGGTGACCGTCGTCTTCCCGGCGTCAATGTGAGCAATAATGCCGATATTGCGAATGTTTTCGATCTTTGTGGACATCTTCAGTTCCTGCGAGAACGATCGGACCGCGCATAAAAAAACCGCTAGAAAGAAAACAATCTAGCGGTTGTGGATCAATCTATTACCAAGCGAAGTGCGCGAAGGCCTTGTTCGCATCCGCCATACGATGCACGTTTTCTCGACGCGTCATCGCGGCACCTTCCTTCTTGAAGGCAGCAACCAGCTCTTCAGCCAGTTTCAAATGCGTCTGACGGCCCTTTTTCTCTCGAACGGCCATCAAGATCCAGCGAATCGCCAAAGACTGCTGTCGATTCTTATTCACCTGCATTGGAACCTGATACGCCGCACCACCAACTCGCTTACTGCGAACTTCGATAT
This sequence comes from Pirellulaceae bacterium, assembly GCA_041399205.1. GTDB lineage: Bacteria > Planctomycetota > Planctomycetia > Pirellulales > Pirellulaceae > JAGQOZ01. The sequence continues at coordinate 88,200 of JAWKTK010000031.1, forward strand.
GCGGCTTGACGTTCTCGACCGCCTGCGTGAACACTTCAATCGGTTCTTCGCCCGGCAATTTCTCGGCAATCACATCTAGCGCGTCATAAAACACGCCTAACGCCGTCGACTTTTTTCCGTCATGCATCAAGCAATTAACAAACTTACCTACCAACAGCGAACCATGACGAGGATCGCCCTTGAGTTGCTTGCGGCTTGCCGTAATTTTTCCCATACTTCAACAACCTTCAACATCTACCTAAAAACGAACCCCAAGCACTAACCCTTCTTCGCGCCATAGCGGCTGCGCGATCGTTTTCGGCCGTCAACGCCCAGCGTATCGAGTGCACCACGCACAACCTGATACCGAACACCCGGCAAGTCACGAACTCGACCACCTCGCACTAAAACGATCGAGTGTTCCTGAAGGCTGTGACCTTCACCCGGAATGTAAACGGTCACTTCCTTACCGTTCGACAACCGCACTCGCGTAATTTTTCGCAGGGCCGAATTCGGCTTCTTGGGCGTCATGGTTCGCACCTGTAGACAGACGCCCCGCTTTTGGGGACACTTATCCAATACAGGTGACTTGCTTTGACTTCGCTTACTCTTTCGGTTCCGACGAACCAACTGATTAATTGTGGGCATTTCTTTTTGATCTCTATCTTCACTAAAAGCCAAGTTGCCGAGATTATCAGTTTCCGTTCCCGTGTCAAGGCGGAGACTGATGATTGTCTTCGGTATTAAGCTGGCGACCTCGAATTGATTTTAGACATCGTCTTCTTCGTCTAGATTTCCGCCGCCCAAAAGGGCATCCAAGTCAAGCGACGTCATTTCGCGTTCCGAATCGGTGGAAGGTGATTGCTGGAGTACGTTTTCTCCGCCAATGGTGAAACCTGGATCGGGAGTCTGCGGCGGCGGAGTTTGTTCGTACGAACTGCGACTCGGCTGTCCCGAATCGGAATCCAACAACGGGAAGCTGGACACCAAAGCTCGGTCCTTTTCCGCGGCCAATTCTGCCAATGCTTCGGGGCGAATCCGTACTTCTGATTCCTGGAAATTCCGGAAACCGGTACCAGCCGGAATCAAGTGTCCGAGAATCACATTTTCCTTCAAACCAACCAAACGATCTGTTTTACCGGCCAATGCCGCTTCCGTCAAAACCTTGGTGGTTTCCTGGAAACTAGCAGCCGAGATAAAGCTGGAGCTCTGGACCGCCGCTTTGGTAATTCCCAGCAGCTGAGTACTGGCGGTAGCGGGTTTGGGCCGAGTCCCTTTGGCGGGATTACCACCTAAGGCTTCAATCTGGGCATTGGTGGTTTCAACTGCTTCACGAGGAACAATAGTGCCTACCGAGAACTCGCTATCTCCTTGATCGCTGATCTTTAGGCACTTGCTTAGACCCTCATTTGCGAATCGGAAGTCGAACCGATCCATGACACTCCCCGGCAGCAAATTGGTGTCTCCCGGATTTTCAATTCGAACTTTACGCAACATACGAGCGATAATGACTTCGCAATGCTTGTCGTTAATTTCAACCCGCTGACTACGGTAAACACCCTGAATTTCGTGCAGCAGATACTGCTGAACAGCCTCTTCGCCCGACACTCGCAAAATATCATGCGGCACCAATGGCCCGTCTACCAAAGACTGACCGGCTTTGACGTAGTCACCCGAGTGCACCAAGAATCGCTTACCATGCGGCACCAAGTGTTCGCGTTCGATCCCACTTTCACTCCGTACCACAATGGTCCGCTTACCTCGCCGCTTTTCACCCAAGATCTCCACGGCACCATCCACTTCCGCAATAACGGCCGGATCCTTGGGCTTACGAGCTTCAAAGATTTCGGTAACTCGAGGCAGACCACCCGTGATATCCTTAATACCCGATGCTTCACGAGGCGTTTTGGCAACAACCGCACCGGCGGCAATCGTGGCTCCTTCTAAAACTTCGATATGAGCTCGTTCTGGAAGGTAGTAAACATCTAACGGCTTACCTTCTTCATCTTCGATCACAATCTGCGGGTGCAAGTCACCTCGGTGATCATTGATAATGCGACGTTCGTGCCCGCTAGGATCTTTCTCGACACGAACGGTATCGCCTTCGACGATGTCTTCATACCGAATCTTACCCGCCACTTCCGCCAAGACGGGAATACTATGTGGGTCCCACTGGCACAACACAGCACCGGCAACGACTTCTTGATCTTCTTCCACCATCAAGACAGCACCGTTGGGGACTTCGTGCTTTTCCAGTTCTCGACCCTTGGGATCCACAATGGAAATTTCCCCATTTCGGGTCAAAACGATCGACTGACCTTCGCTGTTGGTTACGAAGCGAATCCGAGTGAATTTGACGATACCAGACTTCTTGGTCTTGGTTTCACTTTCCTCCCACTTGGGACGTTGCCACACCACCGATGTGGAACGTACGCATAGTCAACTGAGTACCGGGTTCACCGATACTTTGCGCGGCAATGATACCCACGGCCATGCCTTCTTCCACTAAGTTGCCAGTGGCCATATCCATGCCGTAGCACAGACGACAGCAACCGAGTGCCGATTCGCACGTCATGGGACTACGCACTTGAATACGCTCCAAGCCCATGGATTCAATGCGCCGAGCGATATCCAGCGTGATCATCTCGCTTTCGGCCACAATGACTTCATCGGTGACCGGGTTCACGATATTCTGTCGGCTGACTCGGCCCTTCACCGCATCTGCCAAACGAACTTCCACCTTTTCACCTCGGTAAATGACTCCTTTGGTGACACCTTGAGCTGTACCGCAGTCGTGGCAAGTGACTACGACATTTTGCGCCACGTCGGCCAGTTTTCGAGTCAAATACCCCGAATCGGCCGTTTTCAGCGCGGTGTCCGCCAAACCTTTTCGAGCACCGTGGGTGGAACTGAAATACTCCAATACGGACAAACCTTCGCGGAAATTGGCCTTAATGGGCGTTTCGATGATTTCGCCCGAAGGCTTGGCCATCAGACCTCGCATCCCAGCCAACTGTCGAATCTGTTCGACACCACCTCGAGCACCCGAGTGCGCCATTAGATATACCGGGTTCACATACCCCGTGCCGCCTCGGTAATCAGTCTCCATGGCGGCCATCATTTCCGCCGTAATGCGTTCTCGAGCATGGGTCCAGGCGTCTAGAACCTGGTTGTACCGTTCGACATTCGTGATGATTCCGCGGTCATACAGCTTCTTGTATTTCAGAACGGTCTTTTCGGCTTCCGCAATGATCTTGATCTTTGAGTCCGGCGTTACCAAATCGTCCGTCGCGAATGACAATCCACTGCGGGTACTTTCGCGGAAGCCTAACGCATTCATGTCGTCCAACAAGTGAATGGTGGCTCGCCGCCCCAACACTTGGTAGCAGTCCGAAATCACCATGGACAATTCGCCCGACCGCAACGACATGTTGTAGAAATCCATGCCGGTGGGCAGGATCATGTTGAACATGATTCGACCACAAGTGGTTTCGATAATCTGTTCGTCTTTGACAACGTCCTCTTCGGTTCGAACGCGGCGCGAGGTTGGAAACTTCACCTTGATCTTGCTGTGCAAACCAACCACGCCCAACGAATATGCCAGATCGGCTTCTTCTGGCGAAGAGAAACACATTCCTTCACCCTTCATGCCCGGCATGACCATGGTGATGAAATAACATCCCATCACCGTGTCTTGTGAAGGGCTCATGATCGGTCGACCATTGGACGGCGCGAAAATATTGTTGGTAGACAGCATCAGCGTGTGTGCTTCCACCTGCGCTTCAATGGACAAGGGCAAATGCACCGCCATTTGGTCACCGTCAAAGTCGGCGTTGAAACCTTTGCAAACCAGCGGATGCAAATGAATGGCATTGCCTTCCACCAATGTCGGTTCAAAGGCCTGAATCCCCATACGGTGCAGCGTGGGAGCACGATTCAGCAATACTGGATGATTCTGAATCACCGATTCCAAGATATCCCAAACTTCTTCATCCTTGCGCTCCAACATCTTCTTGGCGCTCTTGATGGTGTCCGCATGGCCCAACTCTTTGAGCTTACGAATGATAAACGGCTGATAGAGCTCCAACGCAATCTTCTTGGGCAAACCGCATTGATGTAATTTCAAACGAGGCCCCACGACAATCACGCTGCGAGCGGAATAGTCCACGCGCTTGCCAAGCAGATTTTCTCGGAAACGCCCTTGTTTACCCTTAATCATGTCCGTCAAAGATTTGAGCGGACGATTGCTGCTGCCCAAAACCGGTCGCTTGCAACGATTGTTGTCAAACAACGCATCCACCGATTGCTGCAACATTCGCTTTTCGTTTCGAATGATCACTTCGGGCGCATTCAAATCGACCAACTTGCGCAAGCGGTTATTTCGGTTGATAATACGCCGATACAGATCGTTCAAATCGCTGGTGGCAAAATTACCCGAATCCAACAACACGAGCGGCCGCAGGTCAGGTGGAATGACGGGAATGACGTCCAAGACCATCCATTCCGGCCGATTTTCACTATCCCGAATTGCCTCGACAATTTTCAGACGGTTAATCAGATCCTTCTTTTTTGCTTTGAATTGGTTTCAGCCAGATCGGTTCGCAACTTATCCGACAGCTGTACCAAGTCCAATGCATTGAGCAATTTGCGAACCGCTTCCGCACCCATGTCAGCTTCGAAGCTGCCTTCGCCCCATTGTTCACGAGCGGCGCGATATTCTTCCTCGGTTAACAACTGCTGCGGCTCTAAGTCCGTCGAGCCTGATCGATCACGACGTAATCTTGGAAATAGATCACCTTTTCCAAGCTGGTGGTCTTCATCGCCAGCAGGTTTCCCAATCGACTAGGCATGGCCTTGAAAAACCAGATATGAACCACCGGCGCGGCCAATTCGATATGCCCCATCCGCTTTCGGCGAACTCGGCTATGCGTCACCTTTACGCCACAGCGATCGCAGATCATGCCCTTGTACTTCATGCCGCGGTACTTACCACAGGCACATTCCCAGTCCTTTTCAGGACCAAAAATTCGCTCGCAAAACAAACCATCTTTTTCTGGACGATAGGTTCGATAGTTGATGGTTTCCGGCTTCTTTACTTCGCCGAACGACCAGCTTCGAATATCGTGTGGCCGTGCCAAGCTGATCTTTACTGACGCGTAATCATTAATTCGATCATACGAGCTTTCGCCGATGGTCATCTGCCAGTGCTCCTTAAAATATCTCGTCCGCGTCTAGCGCGTTTCATATCTGTACGAAAGAGAGGTGTGAAGTCGAACGAATCCAGCCGCTTACACTCGCCGCTTTTCCAGCTGCATGTTCAAGGCGAGCCCGCGAATCTCGTTGGTCAACACGTCAAAACTAGCCGGCGTCCCCGCCTCCAACGTATTTTCTCCCTTCACCATCGACTCGTAGATCTTAGTACGACCTTCCACGTCATCGCTCTTCACCGTCAGCAATTCCTGCAAGATGAAAGCGGCGCCGTATGCCTCCAACGCCCAAACTTCCATTTCGCCGAATCGCTGCCCACCAAAACGCGCTTTTCCACCCAACGGTTGTTGCGTGATCAACGAGTAAGGACCGGTGCTGCGCGCGTGAACTTTTTCGTCCACCAAGTGGTGCAACTTCAGCATGTAAATATAGCCAACGGTCGTTTCTTGCGCCATGGCTTCTCCGGTCCGACCATCAAACAACCGAGCTTTCCCGTGACTGGGAAGCCCCGCTTCGCCAAGCGCTGCGTTGATGTCTTCTTCACTGGCCCCGTCAAAAACCGGCGTCACCGCCTGGAAGCCCAACTTGGCACCGGCCCAACCCAAATGCGTTTCCAAAATCTGACCCACATTCATACGGCTAGGTACGCCCAGCGGATTTAGCATGATCTGCAGCGGAGTTCCGTCTTCCAGAAACGGCATATCTTCCACCGGCAAGATCTTAGCAATCACACCCTTGTTACCGTGGCGTCCGGCCATCTTGTCGCCGACAGAAATACAGCGCTTTGTGGCAATGTACACTTTGACCATCTGCAGCACGCCGCTCCGCAATTCGTCACCGCGTTTCATGCTGTTGAGCTTACGGTCTCGATCATCAATCGCCGCTTCGACGGCCGGCCACTGTGCCTTGTGAATCGCTTGGATCTCGGCGATCTTTCCGTCACTTCGCAACGGAGCCGTTACCGACTGCAATCGGAACAACTGTGCTCGTTCTGCAACATACTTGGGATCCTGATCGCCCAGCCAAGGCGTACCATCCTCATCCGCAAGGCTCTTGCCAGCAACAGCCTCCATCTGTTGGATCATTTCGCCAAACGCAGCAGTTATGACTTCATTGCCCGAGTTTTCAACTTCCTTAAGTTCTTTTTCAAACTGCTTGCGCTCATCTTCGCTCAAACTCATTCGCCGCGAAAACTTCTGAGTGTTGATCACAATTCCTTCGATCCCCGAAGGTACCTCTAGCGAATCGTTCTTCACGTCCTCGCCCGCTCGACCAAAAATCGCATGCAACAGTTTTTCTTCCGGCGTCAATTCCGTCTTAGATTTTGGTGAAACCTTACCGACCAAAATATCTCCCGGACGAACATACGTGCCCACTTGCACAATGCCGCCTTCGTCCAGGTTGCGTAGAGCCTTTTCACTGACGTTGGGAATGTCTCGAGTGAATTCTTCGCGACCGAGCTTGGTTTCCCGAATCTCCACGTCAAATTCTTCAATATGAATCGAAGTATACGTATCGTTCTGGACCAACTCTTGGCTAATAATGATGGCGTCTTCAAAATTGAATCCGTCGAACGACATGAAGCCGACCAGGACGTTACGGCCCAATGCCAATTCTCCATTGAAAGTCGCGGCACCGTCGGCAATGACCTGGCCCTTCTCGACTTTATCGCCCAAGTGAACAATCGGTTTCTGATTCAGCGACGTTCGTTCATTCAAGCCATGGAATTTCTTCAAGTCATACTTGTCGGTTCCGATCTCGATTCGCGTCGAATCAACATAGGAGACTTTTCCAGCTCGCTTCGCTCGATGCACCATGCTGGAGTTCCGCGCGACATCTTTCTCCATTCCCGTCGCTACGATCGGCGGTTCGGTCACCAGCAGCGGGACCGCTTGTCGCTGCATATTGGAACCCATCAACGCTCGGTTGGCGTCATCATGCTCCAAGAATGGAATCAGCCCGGCCGATACACCAACCATCTGACTGGGCGAAATATCAATGAAGTTAATCTCCGTCGGATTGACAATGTGAAAGTCCGAACGATACCGAGCAATAATGGTGTCACCGACAATCTTGCCGTCTTCCACCGGAGCATCGGCCGGCGCAACAAATGCCTCCGATTCCTCGTCCGCTCGCAGCCATACCACTTCATCCAACAACTTACACTTATCGACGCGTCGATACGGAGTGACCAAAAATCCGTAGTCATCCACGCCGGCGTAAATCGCCAAACTGGAGATCAATCCAATGTTGGTACCTTCCGGCGTTTCAATCGGGCAAATCCGCCCGTAGTGAGAAATATGAACGTCACGAACTTCAAATCCAGCTCGTTTTCGATTCAAGCCACCAGGCCCCAACGCCGAAAGGCGCCGTTCGTGCGTCAGCATCGAACGTGGATTGGTCTGATCAACCACCTGCGACAACTCTCCACGACCAAAGAAATATTCAATTGCCGCTGAAATACTCTTCGGGTTGATCAGGCTTCGAGGCGTCATGTCCTCGATGTCCTTCAAACTCATCCGCTCCTGCACGGTGCGGCGCAACTTGAGAAAGCCCTTGCGAAGTTCGTCACACGCCAATTCGCAAATTGTTCGCAATCGACGATTTCCTAAATGGTCAATGTCGTCAATCTCTGCTTCGCCACCGCTCACGGACAGCTCCAGCAAATACCGAATCGCTGCGATCATATCTTCCGGTCGAAGCGTCATTTCATCTTCCGGGACTTCTAGATCCAGCTTTCGATTCATGCGGAATCGACCAACCCGTCCAAGTCGATATCGATTCGCATCGAAGAACTTCTCCTGAAACAGCTGTCGAGCCTTCTCCAGCTGAGGTGGATTTCCAGGACGAAGCCGCTGATAAATCCGCAACAAAGCTTCTTCGTGACTAGAGGTATTGTCGTCCGCCAGTGAATTGAACAGCAGCGGCGACTTCACTGCCTCCATCACTTCGCATTCCTTCACGCCCGAAGTGCAAATCAGTTCGGCGACATTCTTCGTAATCTTGTGGCCCGCCTCCACCAGAATCTCGCCAGCACGTTCGCTGCCCGATGGATAGATGATGTCATCAACAGCGATCTTACCGTCCACTTTGGACACACTGCGACCATCAGAAATCTTTACCGTGCTGGTCGGATAGAACGCTCGCAAGATCGCCGAATCACTTCCATACACCGGATCCATGGCGCGCAACAACGTTACGGCCGAAAACTTTCCGCTCTGATCAATGCGAACCGTCAAACTGTCCTTTTTTGTGACGTTGACTTCGATCCAACTGCCTCGCTCGGGAATGATTCGACAACTGGGAAGCTTCCGATCCGAAGTAGCGTCGGCTTCCATCACAAAGTCAACACCAGGGCTACGATGCAGCTGGCTTACCACCACGCGCTCCGCACCATTAATGATAAATTCACCGCCCCCCAACATGATAGGCATATCGCCCAGGTAAACCTCTTCTTCGATCGGTTGCTCTTTGTTCAATCGCAACCAAACGCGAAACGGCCGTCCGTACGTAAGACGCAACTGCCGACATTCTTCAGCCGTATATCTAGGCTTGCCGAGCTCGAATTTCACGTAGTCCAACGTCAGTTGCTTGTCGTAGCTCTCGATCGGAAAGATTTCCCGCAAAACACTTTCGATCCCCTGATCCTTCCGCTTCAATGGATCGTCATCCATCTGCAGAAACTCGCTATAACTTTGAGTCTGCATCTGGGTCAAATCAGGCGTCAGATATTCACCTCGCCCACTACCAAATTTTCGAACTGCCGTGGGATGAAGACGACGCTGATAAGGGACAGCCATAGAGAGAAAACTCCTTCCGAACCGTGCGAGGGCCATCAAAGAACAAAAGCCGTGAACGCAAACACCTCGTCAGCCTTCACGTCTGACGAGGTCTAAGCGCACAACCTACATTGGAGCAGCGAACAAAACGCCTATCATGCAGAAAACCGCGGGTTTCTACTTAATTTCCACACTCGCGCCGGCTTCTTCCAGCTTCTTCTTAATCTCTTCGGCTTCCTCTTTCGAGACACCTTCCTTCAGCTTACTGGGAACGCCTTCAACCAGCTCCTTGGCTTCCTTCAGGCCTAACCCAGTAACCCCACGCACTTCCTTAATCACGCCGATCTTCTTGTCACCAAATCCGGTGAGCACCACGTCGAATTCGGTTTTTTCGGCGGCCGCACCACCGGCATCCCCACCGCCACCGACGCCGGCCATTACGACCGCGCCACCGGCAGCTGGTTTAATGTTGTATTCCGCTTCCAAGTAATCTGACAACGACTTGGCCTGCTTCAAAGTCAACTCGGCGATCTTGTCACCCAATTGTCTAATATCTTCCGCTACTTCAATTGTGGCTGTTTCTTCCGACATCTTTAAACACTGTCCTTTCAGATTGTTAAATCGCGATACCGTACATCACCGGTAAGCAATCGCTGGGTATTTATAACAAAAAGACTCTCTTGTACCAATCTTCGCGCTGTATGTAACTTCGCGTCCTGAAACTTCTAACTCGCATCCTCGTCGCCGGCCTTCTCCTTGATCTGACTGGCCAATGTACTCCCAGGACCGAGCAACGCTGCCGACAATTCCGCTCCTGGTCCCAAAATCTGCCCAAGCAACAGACTAAGCTGCTCTTCACGATTTGGCCATTTGCTAATCTCTTTGACCTTCTCGGCCGTCAATCGCTCGCCATCCAGGACGCCGCCACGGGCCTCGAAGCCCTTGTATTTGCCACCATCGACAATCGCCGTGATTTCTTTCGCCAGAGATACGAAGTCCTCCGATCCCCAGCAAAAGGCAAGCGTCCCCTTCGCCTCCGCCAAAGCTGGTTCCAAAGTCGTTCCTTCGATGGCGCGCTTCGCCAGAGAATTTCTCAACACGAGAATCTGAATATCCTTCTCGCGGAGCACTCGACGTAGCTCAACGGACGAATTCGCATCCACACCGATCACATCCACCAACAACGCGTCGCTCACACCATCAAGCCGTCGTTGAAAATCTTTGACGATCAGCTCTTTAACCATCTTGCTCATATATCACCAAATCCGGCTCGACTCAAACAAAACCTACGACGCAATGCGAACACTGGGGCTCATCGTGGCGCTCAAACTCATTCCTCGCAAGTACGCTCCCTTTACCGCTGCCGGCTTCAGGGATTCGACATGCTTCATGAACGCCGACACGTTTTCCTCGAGCTTCTCCTTGTCGAAACTCAGGCGACCCACAACCGCATGCAATATTCCCGCGGAATCATTTCGAAACTCGACCTTACCAGCCTTATACTCTTTGACCACTCGCGCGACATCCGGCGTAACTGTGCCAGCCCGAGGCGAGGGCATTAACCCCCGGGGCCCAAGCACCTTTCCCAACGGGCCCACAACACCCATCATGTCGGGCGCGCGATACACGCATCAAAGTCAGTCCAGCCGTCCTTGATCTTCTTGGCCAGATCTTCCTGACCAACCTCATCGGCTCCGGCTGCCTTAGCCGCTTCGGCCGCGTCGCCCTTAGCAAACACGACCACTCGCTGCGTACGCCCAATGCCATGCGGCAGCACGACCGATCCTCTTACAATCTGATCCGCCTGTTTAGGATCGATACCCAGACGCACTGCAACTTCGACCGTCTGATCGAACTTGGCAGTATTAAACGTCTTAAGCACGTCCACGGCTTTACTCAACGGCATCAGTTCGCCGATCGGCGCGGCGCTGGCCATTTTCCGATATCTCTTCGACCGTTTCACCATTACCTACTTCCCAATCGATTACCTAACCGTCAACTACCTCGAGACCCATACTACGAGCCGTACCGCGAATCATCTGACGTGCAGACTCAAGATCGCTGGCATTGAGATCCGCCATCTTTTGCTTGCAAATCTCGTCAATCTGCGACATGCTGACCTTACCGACCTTGGTCTTGTTTGGAACACCAGACCCCTTGGCGATACCAGCCGCCTTCTTTAGCAGCGAAGCGGCAGGCGGGCTCTTTGTTATGAACTCGAAAGAGCGATCATTATAAACACCTACAACAACCGGAATTGGCGTGCCACCATACTCCTTAGTTCGGTCATTAAACTGCTGGACGAATTGCCCCAGATTGATACCAAACTTACCCAGCGACGTACCTACCGGCGGCAGCGGCGTAGCCTGACCACCAGGCACTTGAAATTTAGCTACACCAACTAACTGCTTTGCCATATCTGCACCGTATCTTCAATTGCGGCTATCGCCCAAACTCAGTCCGCACAACGCGACCAACCTACACCGCCTCGACCTGCCAATGCTCCAACTCGACCGGCGTTGACCTTCCAAAAATGTTGATCATCACCGTCACTCGCCCGTTAGCTTCGTCAATCACCTCGACGTCCCCTTCGAAGTTCTCAAACGTCCCTTCCTTGATCCGCACACGATCTCCAACTCGAAACGGAATTGCCGTTTTAATTGGCTCGTCCGACTCTTCCTCCGGACTAGCCGCTTTGACAATTCGGTCGACTTCATGTGGCAACATGGGCGTCGGTTTCCCCGAAGCACCAGTGAAATCACCGATTCCCGGCGTCTCGCGAACCAAGAACCAAGTATCGTCGTTAATCACCATATGGCAGACAATATACCCGGGGTACAGCTTTCGCTTAACCACCTTACGCTTGCCGTTCTTATATTCCGCAACATCCTCAGTGGGTACCAGAATATCGCCAAAATACTCATCCAGCCCCGCCACAGCAACTCGCCGACGAAGTCCATCACAGATCGAGTTCTCTCGGTTACTCTGAACCTTCAGAATGTACCATTGCTTCTCTTCGTCAGCACTGCCGCCAACTTCTTCTTCAATCGGACCACGAGGCCTCTTCGGCCCCTTGGATATATCCAGGTCCTGATCGACTGGCATCTGACTACCAGGATCGACGTCTTCGGGCTGTTCGCCTTCAAGTTCGTTGTCGTTCGTCACGATTTAACCAACAATTCCCAGCGTCGAGAAAACCAACTTCCACAAAAAGTCAAAGGCAAACAAGAGCCCTGCCAACATGAAAATCACGAAAATTACAACAATGGTACTGCGAACAACTTCCAAACGCGTCGGCCAGGAAACCTTAGCCAACTCGCCATCCACAGAAATCAAAAAATCAGCAAACTTAGGAAAATTGACCGCTCGATAGGCGAGCCACAACCCGACGGCGCACAACAAACCAGGCACCAAATATTGCGTCCCACTATTCTCGGCCACCGACGCCAAATAGGCACTCAGCTGCCAGCAACCCAACAGCACAGCAACCGCAATGGCAGCAAAAGTAACCTGCCGCGTCAGCTTTCCCTGACTGCGTTTGTACACGCCGACATGGAAAACATCCTGGACAAACGATGGCTGCAACGCCTTTTCTCTAGCCATGGACAACGCCCAACCGTCCTATCCGTAAGAAACGCCCACACCGAGCATTCCCAAACTTAAAAGCGCCGAGCCGAAGCAAATCACCTCGACACGGCTTGACTGGCAGGGGCGGCGGGAATCGAACTCGCAACCCCCGGTTTTGGAGACCGGTGCTCTACCAATTGAGCTACACCCCTATATTCACGATCAGATCGAACAAAATACTATTCGATGATCTTGGTCACAACCCCTGATCCAACGGTTCGACCGCCTTCGCGAATAGCAAAGCGAACACCGTCGTCCATAGCAATGGGCTTTTGCAGCTCGACCGACAACTTCACGTTATCGCCGGGCATGCACATTTCCGCATCGATCAGGTTTGCAGAACCCGTAACGTCCGTCGTGCGGAAGTAAAACTGAGGTCGATAACCGCTGAAAAACGGCGTATGTCGACCACCTTCTTCCTTGGACAAACAGTAGATTTCTGCTTCAAACTTCGTATGGGTCTTGATGGTACCAGGCTTTGCCAGCACTTGACCTCGTTCGATTTCCTCTCGCTTCAAACCTCGAAGCAAGCAACCGACGTTGTCACCAGCGCGACCTTCATCCAACAGCTTGCGAAACATTTCGACACCCGTGACCGTGGTCTTACGGATTTCCGAATGCAAACCAAGAATTTCGACTTCCTCACCGACCTTGACGACGCCGCGTTCAATTCGGCCCGTGGCTACCGTACCACGACCATCGATCGAGAAGACGTCTTCGATAGCCATCAGGAACGGCTTGTCCTCTTCGCGAGCAGGCTCGGGAATCGACGAGTCGATGGCATCCATCAATTCACTGATACATTTCGACGCTTCGGGATCCGCTGGGCTCTGATAGGCCGGCAAAGCAGAACCACGAACAACGATGATGTCGTCACCTGGAAAATCGTATTTCGACAGCAATTCACGAACTTCCAGTTCCACCAGATCCAGCAATTCTTCGTCGTCAACCAAGTCGCACTTGTTCAGGAACACGACGATTGCGGGAACGTCTACCTGACGTGCCAAAAGCACGTGCTCCTTGGTCTGGGGCATCGGGCCATCGGCAGCCGAAACCACCAAGATAGCGCCGTCCATCTGAGCAGCACCGGTGATCATGTTCTTAATAAAGTCCGCGTGCCCAGGACAGTCAATGTGGGCATAGTGACGATTCTCGGTTTCGTATTCGACGTGAGCAACGGCAATCGTCACCGTCTTCGTATCGTCGCGAACCGTACCACCCTTAGCAATTTCCGCATACGACTTGGATTCAGCCAACCCCTTTGCCGCTTGAACGGCCAGAATTGCGCCGGTTGTCGTTGTTTTCCCGTGGTCAATGTGGCCGATCGTACCAACATTCACGTGCGGCTTTTTACGTTCAAAAGTCTCCTTGGCCATGCTTTTTACCTACCCGTATAACCGTTAACTCACAAAAACTTTGACCTCAATCGCGGCCACACACCACGACAACAATACAAATCACAAAATGTGAAAGCTGCTGACGGGACTCGGACCCGTGACCTCGTCCTTACCAAGGACGCGCTCTACCAACTGAGCTACAGCAGCAAGTCCAACCCGTGTTTCCAACAACCCCATTTCAAAATAGAGCGGGTGAAGGGAATCGAACCCTCGTCTTCAGCTTGGAAGGCTGTGGCTCTACCATTGAGCTACACCCGCTAACGTACAAATTCAAGTGGGGGGTGCAGGATTCGAACCTGCGAAGGCAATGCCATCAGATTTACAGTCTGACCCCTTTGACCGCTCGGGAAACCCCCCTCCACTTCAACAACAAAATCATGCAAGCTAGCGGAGGGACTTGAACCCACAACCTGCTGATTACAAATCAGCTGCTCTGCCAATTGAGCTACGCTAGCGACTATATTCAGCAACTAGAAAACGCGTCACTATATCAATCCGACAGATTCTTTCAATACGAGTTCGCTGATCGTATAGAAAAACCGGCCGAGGACGCTAGCCCAATTTCGCCAGCGCAACTCGAAAGTTACTAAGCTCGGTTCCCGAAAACTTTTTCCTCAAAAAAAATAAAACCGGAAGCAACTCAACACTACTTGTGCAGTGTCTCTATTTCTTCCGGTTTGACATCACTTTTCACTCTAAGCAAGCAAAGTGGATCGAACTGGCAGGACGGTTAATCCGCCAACTCGATTTTTTCTTCGCTTGCAGCCAGACGCAGCTTCGATAACGCTCGAGCTTCAATCTGCCGAATCCGTTCTTTTGTCACGCCTAAATCGGCCCCGACTTCTTTTAAGGTCTTAGGCTCAAGGCTGTGATCCAAACCGAATCGGCTGATGATAATCTTTTGCTCTCGGTCGTCAAGCCTCGACATGATCCTTCCAATTTGAGTTTCTCGATTTTTTTGCTCCGCCTCTTGTTCATAGGGGACGGTCCGAGAATCTTCGGCGGCTTGAAACAATTCTTCGCTACTGGTGCGAAAACGGTCACGCTGTCGAAATTCGTGCGGAATCGTGCGAGCAAAGTTCTTCATGATGGCCCAACTGGCATACGTGCTGAACTTGTTGCCGCGCGAATAGTCGAACTTTTCGACCGCTCGGATCAGGGACATATTGCCGTCACTGACCAGAGAAAAAAATTCGTCTGTCTGGCCAACATGCCGCTTGGCAATCGAGACAACCAGCCGCAGGTTTGCCTGAACAATCCGGTTCTTGATGGCGGTTGCCTCCGCAAACAGCTGGTCGATCTGGTCCATGATTTCCGGCCGAGCCGACGAAGGATGCAAACCACCTCGCAGCTTGCTAGCTTTATATTTCAGGTAATTGAACTGCCGAAACAGGTGGTATTCCTGATCGCGGTTCAACAAGGGAACTTCGTACAAAGACGCCAAATAGGGAGGCAATCCCGACGGCACTCGAGCCTTCGGCCGCCTTCGCTTCCGGCATCTTTCCCATGATTTCCGCTTCCATTTGCGGATTGTCAAAACAATCGTTAGGAATGTAGTCCAGTGGCAATTCCAAGATCTGTTGGCATCGCACTTCGTTCACGATGCGTTCGATTGTGGCAGGCGAACGACGATGTCGCTTGGCCAAATCCTCAATCGCTGCGCCTTCCACAAATTGGCGGAAAATCTTGAACTTTTGCTCCTCCGAAAGGGGCATATTCTTGTCTGGAAAAATTGCCAGATCCGGATGAGCGGCGTCAAAGTGCTTGAGTGTGTATCGAACCGTTTCGATACTTCGGCCAATCTGCGCCGCAATTTGCCGAGTCACTTCCGAGGGGCAAATTCCCGTTCGGGCAAGCTGACGAGCAAGCTGGACAATCTGGCCCTTTTCGGCGTCGGAGAGCTGGCTGAAGCGTTCGCCCCGAGCGACTCGTTCCCGGTTAGCCGACACAAAGTGCTGGACGCTGGATTCCAGGAATCCAATCCGTTTACGTCCTCCAAAAACAAAACGGCGGCTGACCAAACCTTCTCGTCGCCAGCGAGACAACGTCTTGGTGGCCACATTGAACCGTTTGCTCAATTCGTCCACGGTATAGACGCGTTCCCCAGCTTTCTCGACGGGAAGGGACGCAATGTCAGACACGTCTTCAATCAATAGCCGAAGATCAAACTGCAGCTGTTCTCCGTCCAGTCCTTCATTAGACGCGATTCGTTGATCGTAAAGGAGGCTGCTGACATTACCGAGTATTCGATGCGCGACCACTTCGAACGCATACGACTTGCCTGCGTCGATTTCGTACAACAGCAATTCGGCACGAACGCCCAACGCCACCAGGTCGCCGCAGTCAAAGTACTGAACGACGTGGTCTCGTAAACCCTTTATCGAATGATGCTTGTAAGCTGAGTGCATGACTCACCTCGTTTCTGTCCTGCGACTATCCTCGGTGTTCCATGCGACTCCCATCGCCCGAAAATAGCCCCTCTTCTTCGGATAGGCGGTAATCCCTGATCCGCGCGTCTCGGAAGTATCCACCGAAACGTCAATCTTGAAGCAAATCTGAAATTTCGCCGTCTTTTGCCTCAAGCCTGGTTATTGTTATGACGAATTCGCCATGACCTTCTTACGTATTAAGGTGGAAAAAGGTCGCAAAAAGTTCGCTCCGCACCTTGATTTCCTTCAATTCCTGAATACGCGACTTGAGTAATTCGCTTTCAACAAAAAAACTTGACAAAAATCTTGTTGGATTTCATCAATCGGACGCGACGATGAAACGATGTAGGCCTCGTCCACGTTCTTGGCCGCCACGGAATAGATGTCCCTATTTCACGCAAATTCCAAACAGGGAAGTTTCGAGAATGATGCGGATGATTCAAAAACTGTCCATTGTTGCGTCTATCCTATTGCTAGGCAGCCCGTTGTCCGCCGCCAACATTGAGGCCTCTGCTCGCGACGCAGGGAATTGCAAAGCCGTTTTGGAAGTGGAAGGCAAGCTGAGTCCAGCCACCAACGGTGAACAGCCCGTCACAATTGCCACGTCGGGTTCAGCCGCGCTGGTCTACAGCGAATTGGTTTCAGACGGACGATCGATCCGCAGTTACGGTTCCGCCGAGGCCAACCTCAAGATTGGCGACATTCAGCGGAATCCATCACTGCGGTCCAATCGCAACCTGATTCAGCTGGACCTGGGCGAAGAACCCACATTTACATCTTTGCAAGGCCCTTTAACGCGAGAAGAATTGGAATTACTGGTCGTGCCGTTTTCCAGCGATACGATCAACCAGCTATTTCCCATTGGTGACTACCAGGTCGGCAAGCAATGGCAACCGGAAGCAGACAACTTGCGGCGTTGGCTGAACATCGAAACCATGACCGAACATGACATCCAAGCCCAAGTTGTGGCCGTTGAAGACAATATGATTCGCGCAGAGATCTCGGGCACAGCAACCGGTTCGGTCCGAGGCGCGCCGTCTCGGATCACGCTGAAGGCAAAGGCCAATTTCGATCTGGATCGGCAACGCGTGACGTGGATTGCAGCCAATATCCACGAAGAACGTGACGCAAATTCCACTGCGTCCGGATTTGACGTGACCGCGAGAATTCGGCTGGCAATCACATCTGCCGACCAAAACACATCTGCCCAATTGGCCGCATTGCATTCCAGCGAGCCGACCGTTACTTCGCTATTGGAATTCAAGCCACAGAACCGCGAATTCCAACTGATTCACGATAGGGACTGGCACCTGCTATCCGAAAGCCATCACCTTTCCATTTTGAAATTGGTCAAGGAGAAGGCAACCGTCGCGCAGTGCAATGTCCGAGTCCTGCCGATTCGTGACAAACAGGAACGTTTGACGCTGGATACGTTCCA
The DNA here is from genome assembly GCA_041399205.1 of Pirellulaceae bacterium. GTDB lineage: Bacteria > Planctomycetota > Planctomycetia > Pirellulales > Pirellulaceae > JAGQOZ01. Next base: position 106,057 of record JAWKTK010000031.1, read on the forward strand.
ATCACACGTGCAGAAAAGCATTGGCGAACCGTTGAAACAGATTGCGGACGCCACCGAATCAACCACGTCTTCGGGGCTCCGCCAGTTGAAAGTTACTGCCGTCGGCACC
>JAWKTK010000032.1:0-77281 GCA_041399205.1 Pirellulaceae bacterium
GGACTCCTTGGATGTGCCGGACGGCTTCTTGCGCAAGCTGCTTTTGATAGAAGGTTGGCAGACGACCCGCTAAAACCAAGCTGCCGTTCATCCAGGTCAGTCGAATGCGATCCGCGTGACCTCGCAATTGACCTCGTAGATTCTGTTTTGCCTGCGCCAATAGATTTGCGGAATTTTGCGTCATGATCCGTTCCTTGAATGGGAGTAGACAAGCGTTCGACTTGAAAATGCCGCACGTCTTGTGCCGACTTGGTGTAATATTCCAGAATTATTCGTTAAGTCGCCAGTCGTCGAATAAAGTGTCAAATCCGAACTGGTTTTATGACGCCATTTCAATCAGGACAGCGCTGGACTGTCCCTGTGGCGTGACACTTGCCGAAACAAAGCACCTGCCTGGCGCATCGGAGGCAGCGGCGATCCTCACCGGGCATGCGGGATCGGGTGTGTCAAAATTGAGCGTATCGAATAGCTGCGAATTTCCGCATGCCAACACGCTGCAGATGATTTCTACCATGCCCGAACCGGCGCCCATGTTACCGGTGTAGCTTTTGGCGGCAACGACTGGTGGCTGTTGATCTATCGGCCCGAAGACGCGTTGGACGGCATCCGCTTCCGCTTGATCACATTGGATGGTGCCAATGCCATGGGCGTGGTAATGTCCAATGTCCGTTGGCTTTTTGTCTGCAGTACGCAACGCCATTTGAATGGAATTGGCCAACGATGTCGCTCGATCTGCAAGCCCGGTTCGGCTCATCACACTGGACGAACCATAGCCCACCACTTCGCCGTAGATGGTGGCGCCTCGTTTCACTGCCGAATCCAAATCCTCCAGCACCAGCGTGGCGGCACCTTCGCCCACTACCATGCCTTGCCGGTCTTTGTCAAACGGCCTAGAAGCGGCTTCGGGTGCAATGTCTCCCGTGGCCAATTGTTCTTGCAGCAGTGTGTGAATGGTTCGCAGCGGATGGATGCGAGATCCGGTGGCGCCGCACAAGATGACATCGGCATGGTTGCGAACAATGGTGGAATACGCTTCGGCAATGGCCAAGTTGGCCGACGCTTCGCGGACCGTAATCGAATTATTGGGGCCTCGTAAATCATTGTAGATGGCCACGTGGCACGCCGGCATGTTGGGCAGATATTTCAGCAGCCACAGCGGAGTGACTTTGGGAAGTCCATCTTCTGGCCATCGATCTAACTCGAATACACCGCTATCCGCACACGCGCGAACACCTTCGGTAAATTCGTCGGGCAGAGTGGTAATGTAGTCCGAACCAAAGACAATGCCGGTTCGAAGGGGATCCAAACTGCCTTCGCCAAAACCGGCATGGACAATCGATCGCTGTGTGGCGGCGACACCCGTTTGGATCTCGCGGCACATGACCTTCAAGCCTTTACGAATTTGTTTCTTGACGCTGGGGCCTAGTTCGCCAAAATCACCGATGTCGCCCGAGAACGCTTGGCATTCTCCGCCAAAAGAAAACGGCAGCGTTTCCGTGGGAAACTGCTGGATCGGAGCCACGCCGGAACGTCGGTCCTGCAACGCTTGCCATAGATCTTCCGGCGTATTTCCCAAGGGGCTGATGACCCCAAATCCCGTAATTGCAACTCGACGTTTCTGGTCCGACATGATTTCCACTTCTTGTGGCCGAAAAATAATTGACAAAGTTGGCTGGCATGCTGCCGAGCGAACCGAGCGAAAAATTCTAACGATTTTGCCAGATTCTGGCGACGGCATACTTTGCTTACGCGTGGCTCATTTTGACCAAATCTTCAAGTGTTTTTTTTGCCAATCCTGAATCCAGGGCCTCTGCCGCACGTTCGGCACAGGCGACTGTGCTGGTTGCCGCGCCGGCGGTCCACAGCGCCGCCGCGGAATTCAGCACCACGATGTCTCGACAACTGTTCCGTTTTCCGTTCAAAATTCCGCGAATGATGGCAGCACTTTCTTCGGCCGTTTCCACTTGCATTTCATTCTTATTGGGTACGGCTGGAAGTCCAAAATCGGCCGGCGTCCAAGTGAATTCGCTGGTTCCTTCGCTGGTGGTATCGGTGGCCCAAGTCGTGCCACACAAGGTGACTTCGTCCAAACCGTCTTGACCGCAAACCACGATTGCTCGTTTGGTCTTCAAAAGCACCAACGCTTCGGCCAATTTGGGGCGAAGTTCTGGCTTGCCGACACCCAGCAATTGGAATTCCGCTTCGGCTGGGTTACACAACGGCCCCAACATATTGAAGATGGTGGGAACGCCCAATTTCTTACGAACCGGTCCGACATGCCTCATGGATTGATGCATCAGCGGAGCGAAACAGAAACAAATGCCAATTTTATCTAAGCTGGCGGCACACTGGTCCAGCGAAGCTTCCATGTTCACGCCCAGGCACTGCAAGACGTCTGCTGATCCCGTTTTGCTAGTAATGCTGCGATTGCCATGCTTGGCCACCGGCACGCCAGCGGCAGCGGTCACAATGGCGGCTGCTGTGCTGATATTAAAGGTTCCCGACGCATCGCCGCCTGTTCCGCAAGTGTCCAGCAGGCCGGTTCGTGAAGACGGGATTCGCGTCATGTGACGACGCATGGCCAAGGCGGCACCGGCAATTTCTGGCACGGTTTCTCCTTTGGTTCGCAGCGAAGTCAGTAGTAATGCAATTTGCGATTCGTCCCATTCACCTCGCATGATCGAATCGACGGCATCAGCCATTTCCGGCATGCTTAAGTCTTGGCCCGCCGCAATCCGGCCTAAAAGCGAAACGATGTCCATCAATAAAATCTCCTGCGTGAATCGGGCTGCTAGCGGATATCGGGAGAGCCAAGCCACCGTTGTCCGATTTGCCTTGTTTCATGGGAATAGGCTTCTTACAATCAGGCCATCTTAACGCAAAACGATCTCCGACGCGAAGCGAACTGGCCTGCTGGCCTTAGACTGAAAACTAGTTTGGATTCATGGTGAAAAAATTAATTATCGATTGTGATCCCGGAATCGACGACGCGGTGGCTCTGTGTATGGCCCTGTTTGATCCTCGTCTAGATGTTTTGGCAATTACTTCTACTGCCGGGAATGTTGATTCAGCACAGGCCAGCAAGAACGTGCAAACCATCGTGGAATCGCTGGATCCGCCCCGTTGGCCTCGTTTGGGTACCGCGCCAGAAGGTTTGTTCGTCGGACACGCCAACGCTAAAAAAATCCATGGCAATGATGGACTGGGAAATCTCAATTCGCAACTTTCTAGGCTCCACCATCAGCACCCATCAGAGAAAGTTATCACGGATGTGGTTCGCAACGCACCGGGGCAGGTCACCATCTTGTGCCTGGGTCCGCTGACCAATTTGGCTTTGGCGTTTAGCCGAGATCCCGATTTGGCGTCGATGATTGATCGAGTGGTCATCATGGGTGGATCTATTTCTGGGGTCGGCAATGTCACTGCCACTGCGGAATACAACATGTTTTGCGATCCAGAATCGGCGCAAACGGTCTTTCGATCGTTGGTGACCAAAACACTGGTGCCGCTGGAAGTTTCGCAGCAATTGACCTTTAATTTGTCCATGTTGGACGAACTCCCTGACGCGTCAACTCGAGCCGGAAACTTCTTACGCAACGTCTTGCCGTTTCTGTTTCGCAGCTATCGACAAGTCTACGGATTGGAAGGCATACATCTGCACGATGTGGTAGCACTGATTGCGGCGCTGCATCCGGAATTCTTCGAAACACAAGACATGGCCGGCGATGTAGAAACCAACGGCTCGTTAACTCGAGGTGCCACGGTGTTTGACCGGCGCAGTCGACCGGAATGGCGAATCAACTTAGAAGTCGCCATGAAGTTAGATAAACAAGCGGTGCGAGATGCCATTCGAGAATCGATTCGCTACGCGGGCCAGCTGACTCGCTAAAGACTCATCGCGCCGATGATGAATGGTCTTCGAGATGCGGTTCGCAAAGAGGCTGGGCGAGCCGCAGAACCGACGGGCGGCCTGGATTGACAGCCAGACGGCGAAGACAGCTGATCAAGGAGACGAGGTCGGCTGCGATGGCGGAAAGCGTGCAAATGGCCGCAAATGACACATTATCACCGATGTGTTAGGCGTGCTGTTGGTGGTAAGTGCAACCGCTGCGAACGTGCATGACGCGGTGGCGGCGAGCCATCGTGGATGGCACTCTTTTGTGTTCCGTAGCGTCGTCAAAGAAGATTCGCAAATGACCATTTCTTTTTCGCTTTCCTCAGGCGAAATAGCAGACAAGCTTCGGCAGTGCCATAGAATTCGCGACGCCACTTGAGTGATACTCTCACATACTGGCCGCGTTTTGTCGCCAATAAGGGGCTATTTGATGAATAATTCGCTATTTCCCAATCTGATGTATGCTGCCGGAACTCTTTTTCAAGTGATGGTCCTGTTGGGCGGGATCGTTTACGGTCTTTCGCACATGGGCCGTTATCGGAAAGCGGCTTACCTACTGATTGGTGGTAACCGGCATTGAAAATGGGCCCGGGTGGGCGTTGAAAAAGTTCCCACCCGTTTGTTGATTGGAGTGGGAATAGGGTGCCGGAGGCATCCTTGGAATTTATTCCTGGGGTACCCGAGGAATAAATTTTCGCAAAAAGTTATGACTGCCTGGTGAAACCGAAGCTTCAGACTGGGGAAACCGAAGCTTCAGAAGTTCACTATCTGGCAAAACGGAAGGTTCGGAAGTTCGCTCGACGCGACTAAGCGGCGGTGGATTTCGTTCCTTCTTCTTCTTTCATCGACTCGCGGAAACGGTAGCTTTGCCGTTCATCTCAAAAATTTCGCAATGGTGCGTCAGCCGGTCAGCAACGCCGACGTCATTCGGTCACCTGAAAAATCTGTTGCCATTCGCTGAACGGCAAGTTGCTGGTCACTAAAACGCTCGCGCGTTCGTACCGATCCGCGAAGACCTGGAAACAACAATTCAGCACCAACTCGACTGAACGATAGATCCCGGTTCGTCACAGATCCAGCAGGTCGATGCGAATCGAGTTGTTTCAAGAACCGTTCGAGCTGATGTTGTTGCTGACACGCTTCGAGCTGACTGACCAAATGCCGGCGGTGAAAAAGCGAGGCTCGTTTTCCCAACCGCACGCCGCTAGTCCCAGCGAAATCGCCACGTGCGTTTTTCCGGTGCCGCTGGCGCGATCAAACGCAGTTACTTCGCTCGTCGATCAATATGGCGCGAGCAAGTTCCAATAGCTTCTGTTTGTTCGCTCCGAGCGAAACGGAAAAGTCAAACGAATCAAATCTTTCTTCATGGGAAAGTGCGCACTGCTTGATTCGATTCTCCAGTGCGTTGGCCGAACGCGAGGTCAGCTCAGTTCGGTTAATCGCAACAAGAATTCCAAATAGTCTTGGTTCGTTTCGGCGGCTTCGCGAGCTAACTTTTCGAACTCCGCCAGCATCGTCGGCAGGCGCAGTTGTTTCAATTGGTCTTCAGCAACGCATGGTCACGAGGTGAACTCGCGGCAGTCTTCACGGGCATGGGAATCTCCTCCATGAGATAAAAAGGAATCGAACGGCAAAGTTCGGTAGCGTTATAAACTTCTGGAATGCCACGCAAATTCGTTTCGCGTGGTTCTGCAAGTTCGCTTGACGAAGTGTCGACGTTGTCTAACAAACGACTTCGTGTTTCCAAGCGGCAAGCTTCTTGTTCGAGTTCATCGCAGCGAAGGCAATGCGTTGCGCGTGACGACGCCTGCGGTTTGGCATTGTTGGACCGCCAAGCAAGCTCGATCAGTCGGATGCGAAGCCAGCAATTGCAACACGCGAATGTACTGCTTGGCACCAGGCTGCGGACCGTGGCGATCTTCCAGCGACGCACGTAAATCAGTGATTTCCCGCGGAATTTTCCAGTTTTGAACACGTCGGTATGGTCAAGCACGCCGGCTTTCAGCTCGAGCGTTTCCAAAAATGGAGCGGGTCCAACACGTGCAGAACCGCAGCGTAACTGCGTTCATGCCGAGCGATCAGTTGATAGTCGTGCGACGCGGGGCCAGCAATTTTCCACGCGATCCACGTACGCTTTGACTTTTACTTTCTGAAACGCGAATCGTCGCGGAACGCTGTAATAACTTTCGTCGAACCGAACCGATTGATACTTGTCGACTTCGCGTTCGTGTGGCACTGCCGGATCGAATGTCGCGGTTGGCGGCGGCAAGCTGATTGTTGACGATCCTGAGCAAAACGAGTAGCAATTGATTCGCTCTTGCGGAGACGGTTCGCTGCTGATCGTTGACACAGCGATGGTACAAGTATTGGTTCAGTTCGTCCAGATTCGCAAACTGCGGCACCGGCGTCGCCCAATTGCGTTGCAGATTTTGACGCGTTTTCCACATGTGGTTTTTCGTTGCCTCGAGCCGGCATGCAGAACAACGGTTCGAAATTATAGTGGCTCGCGAGTGACACATATTTGTCATTCAGTTTTCGATTTCGTCCTTTCAAAATCTCGAGCGCACCGTCTTCAGGTTGTCCCACCAAAGTTCCTTCAGTACGCAACCGAAAAATTCAAACGCTTTCATCGTGCCGAACAGGATAGATTCCACGCGTTCGTTCGGCAGTGCGATGGCAAACGTACAATTCGAATAGGCCCAAGTCAGAATCAACACGGACACTTGAACTCGACCTTCCGGAAAGTACGACATAGATCTTGCCGAAGTCCGATTCCGCTCGCTGACCGGCTTCGTGCACCAGCGGAATGAAGGTTTCGCGTTGGCTGGTTCGCTGCGACTTTACGTAGCGCCCGAACCTGATCGTAACCGCCTGCAAAACCGTTGGCTTGCAGGCGACGATGAATGGCCTTCGCGGTGTGACGCTGCTTCTTGGGAGCCGACTGATCTTCCAGCAAAATTGCATCGATCTGATCTCGAAACGCTTCGCTCAACTTGGGCCGATGCGGACGACTGCGACGATACGCCGCGGCTCCGATTCTTCCAGAACCTGACGAATCTTGTGACGAGAATGACCGAACGTTCGAGCAATCGCGAAATGCTCATCCCATCGCGATGAGCCCGACGAATCTTGGCGTAATCTTCACCGTTAACATCCTTGGCCTCGCTTCGCTGCCTGCCCAAATTGCTACAGCTTAACGAAACCGCTCGTTATGGTGGGAACTTTTTCAGCCAATTCCACCAAATAGGTGGGAGCTTTCAATGCCGATTACCAGATTGGTGGGCTAGGTTTGATCTTGTTTAGCGAATCGCTGCGTGGGTTGGAATACTATTGATTTCACAATTGTTTTCGCCGAGCGCGGAAATTTTCGGCATTTTCAACCTTGCCATGTCCTCCCTGAACGGAGCTGGGCTTTTGCTGATCATCTTGTCCGTTTTTGCAGACAGAGGCGTCCGCGATTTGGCTACCGAACGCGACAACCATGTTTTTTCGCCGGCATCGCACGCTGTGGACAGTTCCAATCCCTATTCCACTCCGCAATCAGAATAACGAACCGTTCGTTCTCGCGGCTGACGTGTTTACGGCCATTCAATTCGAAGGAACATCGCTTCTAACTTGGCGGCCCGTTGCGGATTAATGAAACGCTGAAACTGGATTCGCCCCGCTAGGTGAGCTCGAAAATCCGCCACGTTCGCTCGATTCTGTCCTTCCGGGCCGAAGGTCACGCAGTTGTGCAAAATGGCTTGCAGCTGCTTAAAGTCCGTTCGGTTCGAATTCACTTTCTGATTGACCGTTAATCCGCAAACCGACTGACGCACGCTAGGTCGCATGATGCGCGTCTTTCGCGTGTTGGGCAGGAAACCTTCGTCCACCATGATTTCCGTGACCTTCGCCACAAACGCATGGGAACGTTTGGCCAGATCTGTCGGTCCGCTGAAGATCAGATCGTCGGCGTAGCGAGTGTATTTACTGGACATGGAAGCCGCCAAGCCGGACAAACGTCGGTCCAATCGGAATGCCGCCAAGTTTGCGAGTGTCGGCGAGGTCGGTGCGCCTTGCGGCAAGTGCCACACTGAAATTTGGTCAATCAAGGAATCAGAATCTGCACCAGGGATTTCTTCGCAAAGCATCTGCCAGACAAAGCGTGAAACTTTGGATGTGCATAAGCGAGCCAGCAACAAGGCGACCGATTCTGGATATCCGGCAGTACGAAAAATCGCCGCAACTCTGGCCCCACTTACTGAAGCAAAAAAGTCTTGCACGTCCAGGCGAATCACCACCGACTGGCCTGTGTGCAGGGCCGCGTTCGAGCGAATAGATCGACCTGGTTGAAATCCATGGACCGCTTCATGAGCCGGAATCCAGCGAAGGATACGTTTCAAGATGCGTCGCTGCACCGTTTTCAATTTTGGCTTGGGCGCTTCAATCAAACGTAAACCACCAGTCCGTTTCCGAGACATGCGCAGTCGATAGTGACTTTGCTTGAGCCGATAGCAACGCCGATGATCGGCCAATTGCCACAGCAGATTCTCGGGACAATCCAGCAGGCTCGCCAGATCCGTCGGTGAAGTGAGTTCTGGCAAGTCCCATTCACGGACTTGACGCGCCTTCGGCGCAAAGGCTGCGGGAACGGTTTGGTGATCACACCAGCCGATGCGTCGCATGGCCAGGCTTCTGGCATAGGCCCGTAGAAAGGTTGGATTCGATTGCAGAAATTCCGCCACAAGTTGTTGACTTGGCACATGCGCAGATTGGTCGATCAGCTCCTTTGCCACGCTTGTCAAACCATTCGGTAAAGGTTCGATCAACTTGCGCCATCGATCCAGAATGGCAGATCGCTTCCATGGGTCAACGACCGCCGCCTTGGCAAAGGCTGCCGCAACTTGGATCACACTGTATGTTGCCGGTGGCATCGCATATTTCTAAATGGAAGAAGAAAAAGGCGTGGCGGCAGCCCAACGAGTCCGTGTCTGGCGCAGGTAATTTCCGCGTGGCAACGCGGAGGAAACCTGCCCATGAAGTCTCAAATAGTAACTTGCCCTGGAGTATCCCCAGGGAGACGAAGGCAAACGCTCCGTCAGCTTGGAGTCTTGCCGCCACGCTGCACTGAATAGAAGTAATCACGCCCCGATGGTCAAGCGAATGCATCGTTTTTCCGTCACCGGCCACCAACAATGCTGGTTTTGACCTTGCTGGCAGCGATGTAATGGGACTGCGAGCAAATTTTTTTTTCAGTGCATTGCTAGCTCGACAGCGATGACAGCATTGCACTGCATCGCGTGATACTAGCAATGGAATGATAGTTCTGACATCAGCGACGAAATCACCGTAATTTCTCGCGTGATGCATCTAGTATGACAGAACTGTTGGCAATGATAGCGACAGCGTGCTTCGTTGAAAGCAGTTTGCATGGCAGTATTGCAGTCGTTTCGTCAATTCGTTGCAACGACCGTATGGCTAGCCATTCTTTGATGTTGACGCACTTGATTTCATGCTCGTATATTTCGCCCCGCGTTGGCAATGAAACGAAAACGAATCGCGAGCAAACGTCAAATCAAGGAGGACGCCAATGAGAAAAATCGGCGATTGCCGCAACTGAAAATTGTGTACGCCAAATTCTTCCCGCATCGCTTTGTGAGGTTCATTCGAACCGGCGATTCATCGGACCCAGAAAGTTTGGCAACGAATGTTTTTGATGCGAACAAAAGCATTCGAAAGCAGGAAATCACTTTGAAGGTTTAAAAGGAGTTTAAGCTAATGAAACGATTCAACTTTACTTTGGCTACTGTCGTTGTCGCTCTGGTTGCAGCACAATCGTACGCCGGCACCATCATGAAGCTGGGATTCAGCACGGACAGTCTCGCGGATATTGAACTAGTAGACGGCAAGCTATCCACCGTTGACGATTTGTTCGCCGCGACCGTTGGTGACCAGAACTCAGAAGTCACGTTCTTGGGCGTCTTGTCCGGTGCGGCTGCGATTGAAGGTGACCGAGCATCCTTTACGCTAAGCGAAGTCTTGTTGGACGGCACCCCGATCAACATGGGTAACACGGTAATCCAAGGTACTTCTGGCGGTACCTTTGCGGTTTACGACGGCTCAAACGAATTGATGCTGTCCGGTACGCTGGGCGACGGAGTTTTGTCCGGCCCGATCGGCGGAACGGCCACCGGCGGTTACTTGACCACCGAATTTGGCGTTTTCACCGATGGTTACTTGTTGGACATCCTGGACGAAGAAAACTTGCTGAAGTCGTCGCTATCGATCAGTTTGACCGATGTCAATGACGGAGCTGGCTTCGCTACGGACGCCAACGGTGCCTTGGCTGAATTTTCGGCCGACGCCACCGCCAACGTGGGTGCACAATTATCCGTACCCGACGTGCCCGAACCAAGCTCGCTGGCCATGATCGCCGCCGGCCTGTTGATTTCGTTCGGAGCGATTCGACGACGCAAGTAATGTCGTTCGAATAAGATTCGAAGATTCCAGAACGCAGTTCGACCTAGTTGTTGAACTGCGTTTTTTTTCGTTCATGAACTCCGAACCACGGTACTTCGAACCACGGTACTTCGAACCACTTCACTCGTGACGTCACTTGCCAGTCAACCACGGCACTTTTACCGTTTTGGCTGGTCTTTGTGACCGTATCGACCTTTGAATTGGTCCACTGGATATTTCAGGGCGTTCTTTTCCATTTTGGCGACCAGCGCCGACGTCACGTCTATGTTCAACGCGTTGGCCAACGCCAGCAAGTAACTGGCCACATCCGCCAGTTCATCCTGCACTTCCTGCAACTTGGCTGGATCCGAAGTGACACAACGCGACTGGTCACTAGTGATCCACTGAAAATGTTCCATCAATTCCGCCGCCTCGATGGCCAGCGACATGCTCAGATTTTTTGGCGAATGAAATTGTTGCCAATCTCGCTCGTCCACAAACTGCTTCACAATGCCTCGCAGGTCCGCAACACTTGTATCTTCGTCCCTATTATTGACCATCTGTCTTTATCTCGCTTCAGCCACTTCGTTCGAAACACATCTTTGCTCCGCCGAATGGTAGCGGCTCCGGGACGCCACCGAAACCAGTGCTAGCGTTGCCGAGCGTGACATGACATCAGATTGCCGTTCCCGCATGGCATCAATTCTATTACGATACGTGCGGTGCTATCGATGCAGACGGGCCTTATGCGGTCGAAAGCCATCGCCACCCCGCAACAAACTCCGCAATCAACTCATGCAAGGACGCAAAATGATTGTTCGCGAATTCCAAATCGATCAATTTGGTGGTTGGACCGATGTTCATATTCCCGGCTTTCCTAACGGTCTGTGCGCCATCTACACTCCTCATGCGGAAGACGCGACGGCGCTGCGCGCATTTTTACCCAGCATCTTGTTTGGCAATTCCTTCTTGATGGAACTGCCCGAACAATTCACTCACGATGGCGAAGTCATCTTGGAACTGGAGGACCGTCACGTCCGAATTCGACGAGACTTCACGGACGAATCCGCCGGGCATCATCGCTTGGGAAAACTGTGCATGGAAGCGGTGGATCAACGAGGTTCGCTCAGTTCGCAGTTGGAGCAATCGCTGCGAGCGGTCTCGCAAACTCCGTTCGAATCGATCTATTCCGATGCGCTGACTCCCTTGGATCGTATCGAATCTTGGCGACAACAAGGGTTGCTTGATCGCTTTCGCCCAACCACGACTCAAACGGAAGTCGCGACTGCGCCCGTTCCAACCCATCGCCCCGACACCGAATCACTGGCAACGGAACTCCGCCGCTTGAATCAACAACGAGACGCCTTGCGTACACAAACGCAGCATCACGGAAATGCGTTGCAGCTTCTTTCTGGATTGTACAAACGTCGCAACGAAGCCGAACTGCAAACGAAGCAGCTGCAAAGCAAACTGGAAGAAATTCCGAAACGTCTGGCGCCCATTGAACAGGCCATCGAATTGTTCGAACTTTGGGCGGAGCGCAAACGCTTGGCGCACTGAAGACGACCGGCCCACAGATCAAGTTGATCTCAAGAAAACGTTCCGGCAAGTTCAGAGCCTAGACGAACAGATCGAATCACTGCGACACCAGATTCAGACAGACAAGGCCCAGTCCAAGCAAAGCTCGCCCGATGATGCGCAGCGCCTGCAGGAACTAAGACGAATTCGTCATCGCCAAGCCGAAGCATTGGCCGCGGAAATATCTATCAACACTGCCATGCCCGTGGCTCCGGTTCGCGCAGGCACTTCCAACAGTCGTTCAGCCAAACTCACGCTGGCGCGTTGCGTCCGATGGCACAAAGGCTTCGCAGCCTTCGAGACCAATTGCGGAATGTGCCCAAAACGTCCAGCGGTCGGTTCGACACTTCTCACCTGACACCCCAACAACAGGAAGAGTATCAGGCGATTGTGGCCGAGATTCGCCGCTTGAAGCGAATTTCCAACAAGCTGTTAGAACGCCGGCTGCTGCCAGTCACGTCGATTATCGGCTTGGGGTTGCTCTTTTCCAGCAGTCTTTCCATGGTGGCCACGGCCTGCTTGCTGGATCTGGGCACCTATAAAATGTTTACGCTGGCTTTGGGTATCGTTGGGCTGTTTGCGTCGTTGATGTTGCGAAAAATGGGCGAACGACCTCCTGTTTCCGCTTTCACGAAATGCCGACAACAGATTCAGGAATTGGTGAAGCGAGCGTCGGCGTTATTGGCCACCAACCGACCTTATTCGACCAACGCGGTCAACCTGTCACACGATCGACAAGCGTTACTGCGACAATACCGTCTGGCCCGACAAGATTGGCAACACGCCTTGCGGCAACATCAACTGCCACCTGATCTTTCGCCTCGCGAACTTGTCCATTGGATCAAGCGTCAAAGCCGTCCCGTTCCGACAGACGTTGCGTCGGTACAGCCCCTGGCAAATCGCTTGGAAACCAATCTGGCAACTTCGGCCGACCGGAATATCCTGAGCGAATGGCTGCGAGACGCTCGACGCGCACTCAACCTGACCGGCCGAGATTCTTTCGAATTGGACGTCACCGCCATCGGCGACCAACTCGATTCACTGATTCTGTCGCTGTCAGAAAAACAAGCACTCGATCACACATCCTTGAAGCAGCAGCTGACAACGTTGCAAGACGAATTGAAACGGCTCAAAAAGAAGCGGCAAACCATACTGGAAAAGGCCGGGGTCGCCAGCATTGCGCAGCTGAAAACCAAGCTGGGCCAAGTGTCGCAAGCGTCACTGCGTCAAAGGAAACTGGATGCCAAGAGCGCAGAAATCGAAGCCATTTTGGCGAGTTCCGCAAACCCAGCGGAATGCGAACGCCTGCTGGAAACACACAGCGCACAAGAGTTATTCGCCAAGAAGCGATCCGTCACGGATGAACAAAATTCGTTGCATGACGAATTGAAGGCTCAGCAACGTCGCTTTGTACAGATCGAACATCAAATTACTGAAATCACTCGAGACTCCAACCATGACAACGCCAGACTTCGCCTAGCTGAACTGGAGTCGCAAACGGAATCCACCGCCGCTCGGCTGCTAGCCGCAACACTGACAACCAAGGCCAAACCCGCCACTGAGATTCGCACGGAGCAATTCTCTAGTCCAGAACGAGACATGGCGGTGCAGTTTATTTCGTCCACCACCGGCTGGTCCAACGTGGACATTGTAGTGACGGAAGATCATCAGATTCTACTGAAACAAGCCAACAAAAAGGCGCGTAATCTGTTGGATTTCCCGGCCGCATTGCAGTCGCACATTATCAACTGCTTGCAGCTGGTTTTGGCAACCACCACGGCACCCGCCCTAAGATCATTGCCGATGATTTTGGGAGACCCATGGTGGGGCAAAAACAGTCGATCACGGACCGAATTTATCCAGCTGCTGAAGTCGCTAGGCCAATCCGGCCGCCAAGTGCTGTTTATTACGAGCAGCACTTCCAACCGGGACGCATTTCAGCAGAATCAAGTTCCCGTCTTGTCACTGTGTCAAGAAGAGCGAATTGAGGAACACGTCCATGTTGTCAAAGAAACGCCAGTCCGAAGTCGGTTGGGGGAAGGCGTGGACGAAGAACATTCCGACGAAGCAATCATATCTTCCGGGTACCAAGAAGAACTGCCACCCTGGATGCCGGCCGCTTAAGCGCCGATTAACGCCAGCGAACGGTTCGGCTCGGGAGATCAACGATACAAGCCATACGTACGTTTGGACATGGACGGCGGAAGCGGTGCAATGGGCAGTGACGGAGTGCCGTCCGATTGCGTTGCGTACGATTCGGAATCCAAGTCCCAAGTGTCACTGGACGAAGGAATATCGATAATCTGGTCGGCCAGATTCCGATTTGAATCAGCCGTTTCCGGATTCGAATCTACCGTTTCCCAATCGAATGATTCGTTTTCGTCGGTTCGTGCTGAGTTGGCATTGGCTTGCAGCAATTCGTCTCGTTCATTCGCCGGAATCACATAGTCCGCTCGCTGCACGCCCGATTCCGGCAAGCGTTCTAATCCCAACGGCTTGTCGTTGCTATCAAAGGCGACAATTCGTTCTACCATTGAATCCATTCGAAGATTGAATTCATCTTCCGACTCGTCTGCATCGCTCGCAGCGTTCGAATTGGCGCTTTCGCCAGCCGCATTCATCAAAATACTGGGCAGGTTTGAATGGAAGCCTGCGTCAACAGCCATGGGTTGCGTGGCTTGAACCGGATTCACTCGATCCAAATTCGCCGTCTGCTGCGATGGTTGCGAACCGGGATTCCAATTGGACGTCGGTGGGACCGTGGCCGAATTCGAATGGGCAGCTGTGGGGAACGCAGACAAACGAGGTTGAATCTGCGCCAAGATGGTGCGTGCTTCGTTCAAATTTGGATCGAATTCGAGCGATCGGGCCAGGTAAGGCTGAGCGGCGTCGGCGAGTCCTCGTTGATTCATCAAGAAGCCGACGTTGTAGTTGGCAATTGCCGCCCCGTGGACTTCGGCCAGCACTTGAACAGCTGCTTCGGGCTGATCTGCCTGAACCAAAATGGCCGCCAAGTTATTGCGATACAATTCACTGTCGGGCTGCAAGGTGATTGCTTGCTGCAACACTTCCAAAGCTTTGGTTGTGTCACCAGTTCTACCGTAGCACAGTCCCAAATCGTTCAGAATAACAGCGTCGCTGGGATGCGCTGTGGTGGCCACTTCGTACACGGCGATCGCGTTCGCATGTTCGCCCTGCCGATGCAAGAGCCGGCCTAAACCGATCAGTGCTTCTCGATGTGAATTGTCAATTTTCAGCGCCATTTCATACTGAGCTCGCGCGTCTTGAACCAGATTTTGCGATTCATACATGGCTGCCGTTGCCAGATGCAAATCGGGTGTGACGGGGCCCGATTTGTAGCTCAAACTGGTCGGATCCAGAGGATTGCTGGCAGGCGCTGAGTTCGGTTGTTGAACGTGTTGAATCGATTGGCTGAATGATTGGGCGATCTGCTTGACAGGCGCCAGAACCTTACCGGGCTTGGGTATCACCGGCGCCGGAGTGGCGCTCATGGCCGACCCCATGCCACCCACCATATAGTCTTGTGGCGAACGCTGAACGGAAAACTGATTGCTACCAATGCTAGCGCTAGAATTAGGAGACAAGCCATCGTTGTGTTGCTTGGCCTGCGCCGAAACCTTGGCGACCGTATCTAGATACGAATCTAGCCGAAACGGCTTGGGCTTCTGTGGCGAAGTGCATCCACCACATTGCAAGATCAACAGTACACAGGTTGTTGGAAAGGCGTAACGTATGGCCACGGGAACCTCCGTGTTCTTTGCAGTCGTTCGTTTGCCCTATCCATGGACAAACCTACCGATATCGCGGCTTACCAATACAGATCGACGAGGCGGACTATTCGCTTGAGTCAACTTTGGGCAAATAGTACGACTTTACCGCCTGGACACTTTGCTGCATCTAGCAAAGAGGACACGCAAAAGGACCGACGAGCAAGTGACTGACTTCGACGATCCTTGTGTTATTGTCAGGCGGATTCGCACCAAGCGAACCTTAGTTGCTGCCACCGGCCGCTTGGAACGCTGGTAGCACTGGTGCTTGAATGCTTTCAGTGGCTTTGCGGTCGATAGCATCAATGTACTCGGCCGACCAGTCGTGTGGTTGTTTGGTGGTTGCCACAACAGGCGGTAGCGATTCACCCGGCATCGATTTGGCCAAGAATTGTTGGACGGAATCAATTCGAGTGGCGGTGGCACCGCGTTCAAAGGCTTGAGCAACCCATACTGTTTTGAATTGTTCAGGCGAACTGCTCATAATCCAATGGACTTTTCGCTTGCCGCCATCGGTCAGTTCATGTGTTTGCGTGTCGAAATCGTGTACGGTCAACGTGTTTTGGGTTCGCCACCCATTGGCGACCATGCCCTGGAAGTAGGACCGCGTGGCTTGACGATCTACCGAAGTGAACGGTTGAGGCCAGCAGTTATTACGATGGGAGTCAAATGGACTCGATCCCAAAATTCATTCCAACCGGCTTGGGCGGGTACCGCCGCGAGGCCAGCAAATAGACACGTCAAGAGCAAGGGAACGGTTCGAGACATTTAATTGCATCTCCATTGCAAAGGACTGTTACACGTCCACACCACATTCCAGCATTGCTGGAACCGGTTCACCTTCCCTGTTTGGACGCATCATTTCTTGTCAGCATCAATGCCAACAAGCTTCCAATTGTTTATTTTCACAACCGCCCACTCGGCGGACTGGGGCAGCAGGCATGTTATCAGTAATTTGTTACGACAGACCGTCTGCTAGCCTTCTTATCGGTCACAGTGACACCGGCAAGATAAATGAAACGTCGTTGGCCAGCGTAACCAGTTAGGTTAACCTAGTTGCCACAATCCTGAACAGTTGCCAATTTCAAGTTTCGATTGCTTCATTTGCTGGGAATTGCCATGAACGAACCGCTATCTGGCCGACCCGATCTTTCCGCGTCCCTGGCACAGCAGTTGGCCGCAGAATATTTCCACGTGATCGGCGAACCAAGCGTCTTGCCCAGTGAACGCGATCAGAATTTCTTCATTCAATCTGCGTCGGATCCTGGGACGGCATGGGTGCTCAAGATTGCCAACGCATTTGCCACAGAAGCATCGTTGGATTTTCAGAACCGGCTGATTATCCACTTGGGAAAGTCGTTGAAGACGGCCGTTCCAAAGTTGATTAACTCGGTTTCGGGCGAACCGATGGTCTGGATCGAAATATCCGGCCGGCGTCACGCCATGCGTCTGCTATCGTATTTGCCGGGCACGCCCTGGGCCCATATTCGCTATCATTCGAAGCAACTCGGTCAATCTCTCGGCCGCTTCGTGGGCCGCCTGCTGAGTTCGCTGCAAACTTTCCGAACCCGCCCGGAGTTCGCTCGTTTGAATGGGACTTGGCGTCGTGTGCGCAGACCGTCGCGCAGCGTCTGGATTCGATCACTGATCCCGAACAACAACAATTGGTCCGACATTTTTTGCACCATTACCAATCCAACATTCTCGACATACACAGTCGCTTGCGTCGCAGTACCATCCATAATGACGCCAATGATTACAACGTTTTAGTGAATGGTTGTGAACGTCCGGCCACGGACGTAACGGGGATGATCGACTTTGGCGACGCCGTTTTTTCTCAGTGCGTCAACGAACTAGCCATCGCCGTGGCCTACGGCATGTTGGGCCAAGCCGATCCGCTGGACATGGCTCAGCAGATTGTAGGTGGTTGTCATCAAGTCTTTCCGCTGACGGACGAAGAAATTGTTTGCGTCTATTCACTGGCGGCGATGCGACTGTGTACCAGTGTGGTGATTTCAGCCGAACGTCAGCGAACCCATCCAGATGACACGTACTTGTCCGTGTCTGCGGAACCAGCGTGGGATTGTCTACGCCGACTGCAGCAAGTTTCGCCGAATTTCGCACATTTTGCCTTGCGTTCCGCCTGCGGCAAACCTGCGCACCCGGCCGAACCAAGACTCATGACGTGGATGTCGGATCATCAAGCTTCGTTCCTTCCGGTCATGAAGTTAATGGGCGACCCTGTCACATTGGATTTGAGCGTCGACGGCCAACAGTTTGCGTTGGACGAATTGACGGACATGGATCATCAGCCCATGAGTTCGAGATCCATCCAGAAATACATGGAACAGCAACAAAGATCGTGGGCCATCGGCCGCTACGGGGAAGCTCGCCGCTGCTATTCCGCTCCGCAGTACACTTCTGGCCTTCCCTTTGAAAACCGCTGGCGCACCATTCATCTGGGAATTGATCTTTTTGCAGACGCGGGCAGTCCTGTCTTCGCGCCATATCCTGGTACCGTTGTCGGCGTGGCGAACAATGATGCAATCGGCGACTATGGCCCCACCGTAATCTTGAAGCATGTCGCACGGATCGACGGTCGGCCGCTGGAATTTTATTCGCTGTACGGACACTTGGATCGACGGACGGTAACACGCTGGCAGACGAACGATCAAATCCAAGCGGGCGGTCGTATAGGTTCGCTAGGAACAGAGTCCGAAAACGGCGGCTGGCCACCCCATTTGCACGTACAGTTAATGTTAGACCTGTTGGGCGAATCAACAAATTTTCCTGGTGTCGCCGCGCTGGCCAACGCCACGTTTGGAAATCAATCTGTCCGAACCCGAGTGCATTTTTGGGACTAACGGAAAACACCCTTGATACAGCCGAAGCCTTTGATTGGTCTACTTCGGCACTGCACATGGAACGAACGAAACGTTTGGCACCGTCGCTGAGCGTTTCCTATGACCAACCGCTGCATCTTGTTCGCGGCAGTGGAGCGTATTTGTTCGATGCGGACGGTCGAACCTATTTGGATTGCGTCAACAACGTTTGCCACGTAGGGCATTCGCATCCGCGAATTGTGCAAGCAGCCGCTGCGCAAATGATGACACTCAACACGAACACTCGCTATCTGCATCCCAACATTTTGGAATACAGCCGACGACTGTTGGCCACGCTGCCATCGTCGCTGGAAGTCTGCTTCTTTGTCAATTCCGGGACCGAAGCCAACGATTTGGCATTGCGGCTGGCCAGAACGTTCACCGGGCGGCAAGACGTCATGGTGATTGATCATGCGTATCACGGCCATTCGCAAGCGTTGATTGACATCAGTCCCTATAAATTCAACGGGCCGGGTGGCGCAGGTTGCCCTGATTCGACGTTGGTGGTGCCGATGCCCGATGCGTATCGAGGACTCTATCGCACGCCCGAATTTACGCCGCAGGAACAGGCGCAACGATACGCTGCCCCTGTAGCAGCGGCATTGCTCGAAGCAAAGCCGGCCGCGTTTATCGCCGAAAGTCTTCTCAGCTGTGGCGGCCAAATTGAACTTCCGCCAGGCTACTTAACCACGGCGTATGATACCGTTCGAGCCGCTGGCGGTGTGTGTATTGCGGACGAAGTGCAAGTGGGATTCGGACGCGTTGGTTCGCATTTCTGGGGCTTCGAATCTCATGGCGTCACGCCTGACATTGTAACCATGGGCAAGCCCATCGGGAACGGTCATCCTCTGGCGGCCGTGGTGACCACGCGAGCTATCGCCGATGTGTTTAACAACGGCATGGAGTATTTCAATACGTTTGGCGGAAACCCGGTGTCATGTGCCGTGGGTTTGGCAGTGCTGGACGTGTTGCAGCAAGCTCAACTGCAGTCCCACGCCGACAAATTGGGACGGCAATTACTGGACGAACTGCGCTTGCTACAAGAACGGCATGCTTCGATCGGAGATGTCCGAGGCCGAGGGCTCTTCCTGGGGATCGAATTTGTTTCGAACCGACAAGATCGCACGCCCGACGCCGCAACGGCGCATTACGTCGTCCAGCGAATGAAAGATCACGGCATTTTGCTCAGCACCGACGGTCCGGATCACAACGTCATCAAATTCAAGCCGCCCATGGTCTTTTCTGCCACCGACGCCAGCCGCCTGGTGATCACGTTGGACCATCTATTAACCAGCGAAGTTTCTTGATCATCGCGGCTTGGTCGCTGCTGGAAATCATGTTGCAGTGTCGCTCGTGCTTGTTGCGTCGCGTCAACGCCACAGCTCATCCATGGGCAAAAATGCCGGGAAAGAGGGCAAATTCTGGTTTGGAATGTCAATTGCAATCTTGTAGGAATGTCAGCGAATTCCAATACAAAACTCTTCCAGAAAAGGCACAGGCAGATGACTCACTACCAAACACTCGAGACCACCAGATATCTGATTGACTCCCTTAAAGATGAAGCCAAGGTGCAGCGAAAAGAAAGAAATCGCCAAGCCATTCAGCTACTCTTTCTGTTCTTGGTTGCCACGGGCCTGACCATCGTTACCGGTGAACTGGTCAAATGGCTATGAGACCTAGTCGCAGTGCTCAGGGCATTGTAGGTGGCCAACAAAATTCGTTTGCCAGCAAAGACGTTAAGTCGGAAGCCAGACAAAATAGCCAAGCGGCACAAGACTGGCATTCGGTTGATCGCAAAAAAATTCGTACTCAATTTTTTCGCAAAACCACACAAAAACTAGGGACTTTTGCTATTGTTTCCATGACGCGACAGCAATGGGGCTGTATTTTCCGCTAGTAATTGCATGCTGGTCTTGACGTGGATGCGTAGATTGCGGGATAACCTGCGTCTCAGTGGCCGCGACTGATTTTATTTACATGATGTAAGTTTTGTGTTCCCCTAGCAAGGATGATTAAGGAAGGAGCCAAAAATGGAATTGGTTCAACAACAGGAAGAGAATCGCGAAGCCAAAGTCTATCGAGTTGCCGCGGATCTATACCGGCAAGACCCAGACTGGGTGACGTTCTTCCGCGAAGTCTTGGGCGTGGACGGAATCGTACGCCAAGTCTTTGACAACCCGCTTGATCTGGCTCGATTCGAGCAAACCAAAGAGTACTCTGACATTCAGCAAATGGTAGCGAAGCTTCGTGAACGAGCCAGCGAACCGGTGGACTCCCGCGAACCGACTCGAGTCATCACGGTTCGTCTGCCCAAAAGCTTGCACGAATCGCTGCGTACCGAAGCTCACGAACGTAAGACCAGTATGAACAAGCTTTGCATTTCCAAGCTGTTGCAGATGGTCGACGAAGAATTGATCCCGAACGACTAGTCGTCACACCCAGCCAACGCAATTTTCTTCAACGCACAAGAAGCGTTCCTGGTTTTCGCCATGCAACCAGGGCGCTTTTTTTTGCTTTTTCGTCAAACCAACTCGTCGGCACAAAAAGAGGCAGCTTCTCGTTGCGTTGCCACGATCAGACGTTGCGAATGGATCGTAGCAGGTGGTCAACACTGGAGGCGAGTGTGGTTGAATACTGCATTAATTTGGTGGCAGCACTCACAAGGCATTCGGTTGAAGCACGCGTGTCGTCAGCGGCCACGGAGGTCTTGGCAATGTTGCCGGAAACCGAGTCGGTTTCGCGAACAGCCAGTTCCGCGTGCTGATTGATTTCGCTTGTCACTTCGGTTTGCTTCGTGACCAACGTCAGGATGGTTTCGCTAACCGCGTCTACTTCTTGCACCGTCGAACTGCATCGACTGATGGCCGTTGCTGTTCCGCTGGCGGAATCCTGTACGCTTTCAATTTCCTGCTTGGCATTCTCGGTTGCCGTTCGAGTCTGTTCGGCCAGGTGTCGTACTTCGTCCGCCACTACCGCGAATCCGCGTCCCGCTTCGCCCGCTCGAGCTGCTTCCACGGCGGCATTGAGCGCCAGTAAATGCGTTTGTTTAGCAATACCGGCAATGGTTTCGACAACGGTACCGATGCGAGTTGAAATCTGTTCGAGTCCGTTCACAATGGACTTGGCCTGTTCCGCATCAGCCACCGCGCGGCCGACCACTTGTTTTGACGCTTTCACGTTTTGGTCAATCTCGGCAACACTGTGCACCAGTGTCTGAGTTGACTGTGCCATGTGTGTCACGCTTTCCGACGTTCGCTTTGACGCGTTCAAAGCATCGTCGGCCTGAGTTGCGGTATCTTTAGCAGTGGACGAAAGGGCTGCGCTGATATTGTGAACCTCCTTGGCCGTTGCATCCACCGAGCTGGCTATTTCTTTTACCGTAGCCTCAAATTCGTCGGCAATTTCCAGACGTTGCTCTTCGGCTCGCGCTAGTGCCTTCGAATTCAATTCCAATTCCGCAACCGAATGATTGATCACTTCCGATGCGTGCTTGAATGATCCCGCCATGCCTCGCAAGATCACTCGACGGAAGAATTTCCCCTCCGCCGCACTGCTCAACGCAGCACGAGATTCTCGCACAAAGGCATCCGTATAATCCAACAGCGAATTGACGCTGTGAATCACACGTCCAAGATCTCCATCGGCGTTCACGTGCAACAGTCTCACTTCCAAGTCACCCTTGGCGGCCCGTTCGCAAGCTTGCGCAATTCTTTTGATCCACGCTTCGATGTCAGCCTGCTTCGTTTCCAATTCACAAAGTCTGGTTTGTAGCGCCGCAGTACTTTCGGCGCGAGTTGGTTCGACGACAGCTGAGTTGTCCATCTGGTAAATCCTTAACTGTGAGACGTGAGCGAAAAAACAAACTCGTCGTACGCGACTCCAGCTTCCTCGAGCTGGGAAACAAGCAACTCTGTGGCCGCGTCGATGCCCTGCTTGGGATTGGCAAAGGATTCTTCTGTTTCCTTTAGCTGTTTGTAGATGGGCTCTACTTTCATGACCGCACGACGGTCAGGAACTCGTCGGCTAGAGTGATAGCCAACAATGTCGCCGTTGGGATTGAAGCTGGGTGTCACATGAGCCAGGACCCAATAGTGGTCGCCGTTTTTGCAGAGATTGACGACGTACGCAAAAATCTCTTGGCCCGCACTAATCGTGTCCCAAAGAAGCTTGAACACGCATCGAGGCATATCGGGGTGTCGAATCATGTTGTGAGGCATGCCCAGCAGTTCTTCTTCGGTATAACCGGCCACGCGAATGAACACCTGATTCGCATAGGTGATTATTCCCTTTGTGTCGGTCTTACTGACGATGATTTCATCGTGAGAAAACGACCGTTCGCGACCGGTCGGTCGTACTTTCGGCTTGACCATCTTTCTGCATTCCTGACAAAGCTAGGCATGTTGACCAGAGCGTCGACTCGATTCCCTTGCAGTCCACGGAAATGGGTTCGAGCGTATGCGGACTCCCTGGACAATTATTGGACACCGACTGCCAATCATGACGTGTGATGGGGAAACTACGATCGAATACAGTGTATTCAGCCAGAACGACGGACCAATACAAGGACTAATGGGATCGCCAATCGTCGAGCAATCCTGTGCGGGAATGATCCGTTTACGGGGAAATCATTCGAACATCAGCGCGAGTGGATTCGGCAAAGCTTGGATTTCTGGACGGTGTTTTCGGGATTGATTGTTTGTCGTACACGGTGATGAGCAACCATATCCACCTGATTCTGCGTAGCCGTCCGGATATCGTGCAAGAATGGTCGGACAAGGAAGTCGCACGCCGGTGGTTGGGTATCTTTCCGGCGAGTTTCGTTTTGTCTGTGTTCCAGCAAAGTATTGTGGCTAATATGCGGGTGTCGCTGTTGGATCGTGTACGTTGGATCGTCCAATGGGCGAATAAATGCAGCTAAAGTATTGTGGCTAGACCGGGTACAATAGAGACAATGCGGAGTAGCATGGGCCCATGGCCCGTTGCCCATGCTAACCTACAAAACGCAAAACACACGGGCCATGGGCCCATGCTACAACACACGGGCCATGCCCATGCTAACCTACCAACTGGCTTGAATTTTTTCGTGAAATCTTCTTTTCGAACCAGAATCTCTTCGCGAAAATGGCGTCAGCCCTGAATCACCGGTATTCCGTTCGCTTGTGTTTGGTATATCCTCGAAAACTATGGCCACTGGTTCTTCTATCCGCCGCCGCAAAGCTGTCGACGAATCCGACGAAACGTTGGACCTCGGATTACAGGCCGCGTTTGGGGGGTGGGCCAATCCGCGTGAAACGGACCCCAAGGCGGCGAAGTATCAGCGAGACGAATCCGAACGGTACGAGATCCTGGACCCGATCAGTCGAGGCGGCATGGGCGTCATTCTTCACGCTCGAGACCGCCTGCTGAACCGAGAACTGGCGATCAAGGTCTTACGAGATTCCCATCGAGCTAATTCTGAGCTACATCATCGTTGGGTCGAAGAGGCCCAGATCGGTGCTCGACTCCAACATCCAGGCATCATCCCTGTGTATGGCTTGGGGCACCTTCCCGATGGCCGACCATTCATCGCCATGAAGTTAGTCATCGGCAAGACGCTGTCTTTAATTTTGCAAGAGCGGACAGAAAGCCGTCGCAAGCTGTTAGGGATCTTTGAGCAAATCTGTCACGCGCTGGCCTACGCTCACGACCAAGGTGTGATCCATCGAGACTTGAAGCCGTCCAATGTGATGGTCGGTATGTTTGGCGAAGTCCAAGTGATGGATTGGGGCTTGGCCAAGTCCATTCGATCGAATGGTCCCGAACCGCCTTCGCAGATTTCCATTCCGGACCTTACCAAAGACGTCGTCCACCAAATTGAAACTCGCACCAAATATCGACCCGAAACGGAGACTCGGTTCGGCGATATCATCGGCACTCCGGCCTATATGGCTCCGGAACAAGCACTGGGTGAAGTGGAACGAGTAGACGAACGGACCGATGTGTTTGCATTAGGCGCTATTCTTTTCGAAATGATTACCGGAACGTCGCTCTATTCGGGCAAAAGCCGTGAGGACGTTCATCGTCAGGCAATGATGGCCGAACTGACCGCGGCATGGCAACGTCTGGATGACAGTGAATGCGACGCCGAGCTTCACCGTCTCATTCAAGATTGTCTTGCCGTGGATCAGGCCGACCGTCCCGCCGATGCAGGACGGATTGCGAAACGAATTTCTGACTATCTGGAAAGCTTGGACCGCCGCTTGCGTGATTCGGAAATTGCCGCAGCTAAGTTGTTGGCCATCGCGGACGAAGAACGGAAGCGTCGGAAGTTGTCTGTTGCATTGATTGGTTCGGTAGCCGTCGGTGGTATGCTGGTTTTGGCTAGTTGGGCATGGTTTGCGGCGCTGCGAGCCAACGAAGCGGGGCGAGCCAACAATGTGGCATTCGGCGCGGTCAGTCATGCCGAATCATTGGCCTACCAAGCCTTTGCCAGCGTCGATGATCGATTGTGGGACCAAGCTAATATGGCCACGCAAGAAGCGATTGTCTTGACTGGCGGCCGGTTTATTCGCTCGGACCTGGCAGACAAGGCCAGCCGTTTAGCAGAACGAGTGGAACTGGAACGGCGAATTCGCGCATTCCGCGACGAATTGTCATCCATCTGGGATCGGCAGAATGAACTCCGGTTCGAATCCCATTCCGATTCATTTGACGGTTTGAATCACTATCGACAGGCGTTTGCGAACTTTGGTGTGACTATGGAAACAGACGCCATCACAGACGCTGCCATGCGTTTGAAAACCATCAGCACGGAAGATCGAATTGAGACAATCGCGGTACTTGACTGGCTGGCTGGAAAGCACGGGGTAGAGTCTACCTTGGCTGATTGGTGTAGCACTTTGGCGGCGGAGATAGACAAGGATCCGTGGCGGCAAGCGTTGCGACGTGCGTGCAAGGATGACGATGCCGAGACGTTGCAGCGGTTGGCGGGCGAGATTGATTTTAACGCTCAGCCGATTCCGCTGGTGACCCTATTGGCGAATCGATTGGCGGACGCGGGCCAATTGGATTTGGCCAATCAATTATTGCTTTCGGCGCAACAAGCCAAGCCGGAGGATCACGGGATCAATCGGCAACTCGGTTATTGGGAATTTGCACAGGCAAACTATAGCGAAGCTGCTCGGTTCTTTTCTGTCGCCGTCGCGTTGCGACCGCGTAGTGCGGCCGCCAAATCTGATCTGGGTGTGGCACTTGCCAAGAGCGGAAATCTCACCGCAGCCGTGCATTCATTGAAGCAGGCGGCTGAAATGGACCATCGTGACGCGGACGTGTGGCGGAATTATGCCGCTGTCTTGCGTCAAGCAGGCCAGTTGCCGGAGGCAGAATTGGCGTTACGGCGAGCCATCGATCTGGATCCATCGGGTGACAAATTCCGTGAACTCGGAGCACTCTATCGGCGCATGCGAAAGTTGGATCAAGCGGTGGATTCGTTTCAACAAGCTGTTGCGTTAGAGCCAAACAATCCCGACTTGCATTTTGGATTAGGACTGGCCGCGTATTTGAACAAGCACGACCAATTGGCGCTCGCTTCGCTGGAACGAACCATCGTTCTGGATCACCAGCACCGTGACGCCACCGCTTTGCTGGGCCACGTGCTGGTGCGACTAGGGGACACAGATCGAGCTCGAGAGGTATTTCGCAGCCCGTTGCTTTCTGGGCGACTAAAAGCGGATGCGAAAACACAGGATCGCCCGAAGCATGAAATAGAGGAACAATAAGGCAACTTGTTGGAGCGTTAAGCATGTTCAATTTTCAATCACTCGTTCCCAGCCGAAGGTACCGTTCTGGCGTACCGCCGCGGTCACGTCACTTGATTGGCTTGGAGAGTCTGGAAACGCGCAGCATGCTGGACGCGGGCGCCATGGCCAGTTTCTTGGCTGAAATGGAGTATGCACCCACCGAGATCGTCTCGCAAACCATCTGCGGCGAATTGGGCTGGGGCTGCGAAACGTTACCTTCGCCCGAGCCTTACATTTCGCCGGTCCTAGACGCTCGCTTGGGTTCGGACATTCATGCCGACAACTGGACCAACGCGACCGCTTTGCCGAATCGCGAAGGCATGACATTGGTTCGTTCCAATATTGACCACGCGGGAGATGTTGATTCGTTTCAGATTCAGGCGAAGGCAAGTTACGCGTTGGTCTCCGTGTTGCCCAACCAAAATGCGGTATCCCAGTTTCAATGGAATGTGGTGAATAGCGAAGGAGAGTCGCTGCTTCCGTTGGCGGATGTAGGTTATGTGAAGCTGTTTGATATGGCTGATAACGGCCTCTTTCACGTGCAAATCAGTGGTAATGTAGGCCAATATCAACTGCACGCATTTGATATCGCGAACGTGTTTGAGCCGCTGCCACCTTTCCAGCCGCAATTCGATAGTAAACTGGGAGATGACATTCATCCGGACGAATTGGACGCAGAAACTACTGTTCGCATTCAAAACGCGACTCTGGTATCCAGCTATTTGGACGACATTGGCGATGTTGACGTGTTCCAAGTGAACGCCTCGGTGGATGGCTTACTGTTTGCCGACATGTACGGCCTGGAAGACGACTTGCAGCTAACGTGGTCTGTGTTGCATTCCGATGGAACTCTAGTAGCTGCGGCAGAAGCACCGCTGCAGCCATTACATGTAGAATTGGGCGGTCCCAATACCTACTACATTGCCATTCAAGGGTCCGGTGTTGGTTCGTATCAACTGTTTGCCGATTTCCATCCGCACTTTCCTAGCGTATCGGAAGGTGGTCCTGATTCCACCGAGGGTGCTGACGTTCATCCGGACGACATTGAACCGCACGTGCAGACTATTTTGATGGAAGGCCAAACCGGCGTTGTTCATAGTTTTATTGACTTTGAAGACGACGTTGATGTCCATCGTTATGAAGCCAATACCGACGGCGACGCGATTGCATCTGTGTTTTCACCAGACGGCGACACCGAATTTGAAGTCAGCGTTAAGGACGAAGATGGAAACGACGTTTCGCTAAACGAAGATGGTTCGTTCCCCGTCGAAGTGGACGGAGTCTACTATATTTTCGTGACGGCATTGGATGGACAGTTCGGCGAATATGTGGTGAGCGTTTCTGAAATTGAATCGGACATCGAGGTGCCAAATGGCGGAGTGCCGCCCGAGGGGCCCGAAGTTGATATCAGCTTGGCCGAGCCTACCGAATTGAATGTGGGCCAAACCACTACCTTCACAGGGCAGGTGCTTTCCAATCAGTGGTTCTACCAGGCCATTGGCGCGTCCAGTCCTGGGACGTTGCAAGCGAGACTGACTTCGTCCAATCCGGTTGGCAATTGGGCATCTATCGCCGGAGATGTCACAGGCGACGGTGTGTTCAATTCGTCTGATTTGGTGCAAGTTTTCCAGGCCGGTCACTATGAAGATGCCATCATCGGGAACTCGACGTGGGAGCAAGGCGACTGGAACGGCGATGGCGAATTTAATTCCAGCGACTTGGTGCTGGTCTTTCAAGCAGGTCTTTATTCGGCCGAGGAAACGGAGCTGGACGAGTTTGATTCGACTGCAGCAAGCAATCCTGGGTTCGAACCGGTCACTTGGTCTCTGGCCGCATGGGATAGCGTTGGCGGGATTATCGAATCGATCGATGTGGCCTCGGGCGATTGGGTTGTCGTTCCGGGAATCACCATCCAGTCGAATGCACCGGTCCTACTGGGAATCTCGTCTGATGCCACAACCGCGCAAGACTTTCAGTTGGAACTGCGGCTGATTGAATCCGACGCACAGCCGCCGCAAGTGACGGACGCAGACAACGTTCCACCCACAGACAATCTCAACCGTCGAACGGATGAGATTGACCTACTCTTTGCACAGCTGGGAAAACCGATGCAGAATTGGTCAAGTGAGATGTAGCGTCAGGAAACTAAGCAAAAAATTTGTAGGCCAACAAGAATGCCCTTCACCGAAATCAAATCAGTGAAGGGCGTTGTGTTAGAAAGCCGTGGCAAACTGCAGTTTGCAAACTACGCGAATTTGGTTTTGCCTGGCGTCGCGACATCGTTGTAGTTGGCATTGTCCGGGAACGTCACATCGCCCCATTCGTAGGCAGTAGGCGTCAGATCTTCTTGCGAATTCATCGCTTGTTCGCCATCAATCATTTGACCCGTGTAACAAGCCATACGTCCCATGATGGCCATCATCGTGCTCTTGGCCATGTAGTCCCCGTTATTGATGATATTGCCGCTACGAATGCCTGCGAACAGTTCTTTATGTTCTACGTCATACATACTTGGCTTGGGACCGTCATACGCCCAATTGGTTTCTCCTTCAATCTTGTTGGCAATCAATGTGGCCTTGCCTTTGGTGCCGTAAACAATGTCGTCCACATAGTTGTAGCAGCCTTGCATTTGCCGAGTGTACGCGAAGGACTTGATCCCATTGGCGAATTCGTAGCAGACGGCATGGTGATCATAAATGTTGCCCCAACGATCGTCGGTTCGAACCTGACGACCACCTAGCCCAAAGCAACGCGCGGGGAGTTGGTCATTCATCAGCCAGACCGATTTATCCAGACTGTGAATGTGTTGTTCGTTGTTGTGGTCGCCCGAAAGCCACGTGAAGTACAGCCAGTTGCGAATCTGGTATTCCATTTCGCTCCATTCTGGCTTCCGACCTCGATGCCACAACGTTCCCGTCAAATAATTGGTGTGAATGGCAATCACGTCACCAATCGCCCCATCCATGACTCGTTTCATGGTTTCTCGCACACCGTAGTCATATCGCCAGCACAAGCCGGAAACGATCGACAGATTTTTCTCTTTGGCCTTGGCGGTCGATTCCAAAACGCTGCGAACTCCCGGAGCATCCACGGCAACCGGCTTTTCACAAAAGACGTGCTTGCCGGCTTCGATGGCGGCGGCTAGATGACGAGGTCGAAAGTGAGGCGTGGCGGTCAGAATCACCACATCAATATCGGACTCCATCACTTTTTTGTATGCATCAAAACCGTGGAAACAAGCGTCCTCTTCCACAGCGAATTTTTCGCCCAGCCCGGCTGCTTCGGCTGAAGCTTGGATATTCTTCCGCGCCCCTAATACTCGATCTTCAAAGATATCGGCCATGACCGTCATCTTAACGTTGTCGTCGGCCTTCAACGCATTAATTGCCGCACCGCTGCCTCGTCCGCCACAGCCAATCATGCCCACTTTCAACGTGTCATTACCGGCAGCATGGACTTTGGGGACCATGGACAACGCAACCGCGCTACCGACGGCGGCCGAACCAGTTTTTAGAAATGAACGTCGTGCTTCCAATGAATTCTTGTCTTGAGGCATTTCTCAATTCCTTAAGTGTGGAGGGAAACTTTCAAAGGCGGGAGTCGACACGGTTCAGGTCGACAATCTTGTTTATCACCGATTCATTGAATATCGGCGACGACACAAGAAAATCTTACCGTCCCGAGACTCGCTTTGCCAGTTGCGGAAACCAACGGACGTTAAAGGCCTTGAATCAATTGGACCATTTCTTCGTCCACTTGGTCTAGTTCGCCGAACGCATCGCGAAATTCTTGCAATCTTTGCGCCCGGGCTGTCTTGCCCCAAAGGAGGCTTCTGCTTCATCGTGTTCATGTACTGCACGAATCCGTCCGAATTCGTGCGAAGCAGGTGATACACCAGCGACCAACTTTCCGCATAAGCCGCTTCGGCGGTTCGCGCATCACGAAAACGTCCGTCCGTATTCAACAGTGTCACCAGCGAATGATCCGGACGTTCGCCCAGATACCGCTGCATTTGACCGAGCCGAGTTTCATTGATCGAACCGATCGATCGCCAGCCTCGGGAACTATTGTCCGGCGATTCAAAGTACATGGCCAAACCTTCGTTCAACCAAACCGGAATATCGGCGAACCGCTGTTGCATGCCGGTATTGAACACCAGTTGATGGGTCGCTTCATGGACGATAGTCGCCACGGTACGTTCCGCTTCAGGACGACTCAGGATTTGGCGAATATGCCGCAAACTGCCTCGACTGCCACCCGCTTGTCGCAATTCATCCACGCCCGTCAAGTCGTACATGGTGATGCGATTGGTAGCCAAACTGTAGTAACCGATGATCGAATTGACCGCGTCCTTCAATTCCGGCTTGCTGTATTCCGCGAAGGATGCTTGATCTTGAAACACCAAAGCCACCATCGGCGGCGTGGGCTCCAGTTCGATACCTCGCCGCTGCCAGTAATTATGGAAGCCGCGATAAAGTCGTTCAAACAAGCCGCCACACCACTGCATACGCTTTGGACGTGTTGTAACAAATGATGTAATGAGGCGTTTCATAGATTTGAAAACCAACAGGTACTTCTGACAATAGCTTGGCACTCAGTTGCTGTTTATCCAGAAGCTCAAACGGTTGGTCATCTGATGATTTGGAAATCAGTTCGTCTGGTTGCACTACCCACAATTGACCATCAGGCAGATGCAACAGAAGACCTCCGTCCTGGGCTTCGACAACAACCTGACCATCGACCTCGATCGTTTTTCCATGCCGAATCAGTTTGACGTGATCCACCGCGTGGGCGGCGTCAATCGTACTGGCGATCAGAAACAAGGTAGCCAAGTGTTGGAACAACTTGTTGCAACGTTTCATGGGCGGATCAATTCGACAGGAAGTGTTTCGGGCAAGCAACATCTTTGAAGTATAAGGTAAACGCCAGGTTCGCACGAAGATCGTTTTCAGCGACGGCAAAGAATACCAGCGAATTCCTTCGCACGAATTCGCTGGCACGGTCTATGCGGGCATACTGATGCGAAACCTAGAAAAAAGCGACTATTTCTGGGCGGATTCTCGCGTTTCGCACGAACGGGGCTTCGCGTAGAATACCATGTTGTTCGAACCGTTCTAAATACGAAAGTGCGTTCGGATCTTGCCTGGAAACCGACCCCGGTTCATCCCCGTCATTCGCCACGTGTTACTCGATTCAGGAGCCCGCCTCGATGCGAATTCCACTTTTCGCCGTCATCCTTTCTGCATTGTTTCTTTCGCCTGCTGTGGCTGATTACTGGCAGCAGTGGCGAGGCCCTCGTGGAGACGGCACCGCGCCGCCAGGAGACTATCCTACGACGTGGAGCGACACTGAAAACGTGCTGTGGAAAATTCCCATGCCCGCGATGGGCGGCAGCACGCCGGTGGTCTGGGACAACCAAATCATAGTCACGGTTCCCAAAGGCAACCGAAATGCGGTGATGGCGTTTGATATGGACGGCCAACTTATGTGGGAAACACTGCTTGGCCTCGAGAAGCCCGGCAAACACAGGAAAGCCAGCGGCAGTAATCCTTCGCCCGTAACCGATGGCCAACATCTGTTTGTCTACTTCAAGAGCGGCGAATTCGCGTGTCTGGACCTCGAAGGCCATGTGGTCTGGAAGCAAAATCTCCAAGACAAATATGGCGAAGATACACTTTGGTGGGACCTAGGCACTTCGCCTGTCTTGACCGAACAGCACGTGGTGATCGCGTGCATTCAAAGTGGCCCTTCATACTTGGCAGCCTTCGACAAAGCGACAGGTGACGAAGTTTGGAAGGCAACGCGTGAATTTGACGCGCCCGAAGAAGCGAATCAAAGCTATTCCACACCTAATGTAATCAAGCACAACGGCCAAGAACAATTGATTGTCCTGGGTGCCGATCACGTGAACGCCTACGACGCTAGGACGGGCGAAGAAATTTGGCGAATCGGAGGCCTGAACCCCGACGGCGAAAAGTTTTTTCGCTCCATTGCGTCGTCCGTGGTCGTAGGTGATATGGTGATCGCGCCGTATGCTCGAGGTACCACGTTGACGGCGATTCGGCTGGGCGGAGAAGGGGATGTCACGCAGTCGCGTATTGCGTGGAGCAAATCTGGGGTTTCTGCGGACGTACCCACGCCAGCGGCATTGAACAATCAGGTGATTATTTGTACAGATAAGGGTGAAGTTGTGTGTGTGAACGTGGCGTCAGGTGAACCGGCCTGGAGCGTACAGACACCCAAGAATCGAGATGCATTTAGCGCGTCGCCGATTGTGGTCGGTGATCGGATTTATGTTATTCGAGAAGATGCGAAGTCGTTTGTGATTGATGCCACAAAACAGGAAGTCATTGGCGAAGGACAATTGGAAGGCCTTGCGGTCGCTTCGCCTGTGTTTGTTCAGAATCGCATCCTAATTCGCACCTCGGATTATTTGTACTGCATTGGAAAGAAATAATCAGCGAATGCCACAACAACGTGCTCAACACCTTGTAGAACGTATCGTTTCCGGCGGTCAGACCGGCGTGGATCAGGCCGCGCTGGATGTGGCCATTGCATTGGGGATCCCGCATGGTGGCTGGTGTCCCAGAGGCCGAAGGAGCGAAGCGGGACGCATTCCCGATCGCTATCAATTGCAAGAGTGTGATTCGGAAAACTACCGCATTCGCACCGAACAAAACGTGATCGATAGCGACGGCACGTTGATTCTGTTTCGCAAAAAACTGACCGGCGGCACCAAGTTTACCTACAAACTGGCTGTCCAACACCAAAAGCCGCATCTGCTGGTCGATCTCGATTTTCCGCCTTCGCTCGACGACGTCGTCCAATGGATTCACGACCAACAACTCCGTACGCTGAACGTCGCCGGTCCTCGTGAAAGCACTTCTCCCGGAATCGCTCAACAAGCTGCCTCGTTTCTGACGCAGATGTTTGACGAATAACGTTTCTCGCCGCCCCGCCACGCTTAACGTACGTCAATATTGACGTACGTCAGGACCGACGTACGTCAAAACCAACGGCGATGCAAGAACAAACGATTCCGCAACTTCCATCACTCCCGTGCCCGAGCTACGACTTTAAAAGTTTTCGCAGCACGGTTTGCAGGATTCCGCCGTTGCGGTAGTAGTCCATTTCTACCGGAGTGTCGATGCGGACTGTGGCGTTGAACGTTTTCTTGGCACCATCGGCCGAGGTAGCGGTGACGGTGATTTGGCTACGAGGCTGCAAGGAATCGTCAACGGGAAAGTCGAAGGTTTCTTCGCCTGTCAGGCCCAGCGACTGCCATGTTTCTCCGCCGGCAAATTCCAGCGGCAAGACGCCCATGCCCACCAAGTTACTGCGGTGAATGCGTTCGTAACTAGCAGCAATGACCGCTCGAACACCCAGCAACTGCGTCCCCTTGGCTGCCCAGTCGCGACTACTGCCCGTACCGTATTCTGCGCCGGCCAAGACTACCAACGGCACGTTTTCTTCTTTGTATTTCATGGCCGCATCGTAGATGAACATCTGTTCGCCATCGGGCAGATGCCGAGTGATCCCGCCTTCGGTTCCCGGAGCCATTTGATTGCGGATGCGAATATTGGCAAACGTGCCTCGCAACATCACTCGATCATTGCCTCGTCGCGAACCATAACTATTGAAATCCTTGGGATCCACACCGTTTTCCATCAGGTATTTGCCTGCGGGGCTGTTCTTGGCGATGGCACCGGCGGGCGAAATATGATCGGTGGTTACCGAATCGCCCAGTAGTGCTAGCACTCGAGCACCCGTGATCGCCGCAATCGGTTCGGGATCGGGCTTCAGGTCGACCATGAACGGCGGCTCTTGAATGTAGGTGCTGGACGAATCCCATGCGTAAATGTCGCCGCCCGCTACATCGATCTGGTTCCAGCGCTCGTTGGATTCGAAGGCACTGCTGTATTGCTTGACGAACATTTCGGGCTGAACTGCTTGTTCGATCGCCGCGTCAATTTCTTCTCGAGTGGGCCAGATGTCTTTCAAATAGACATCGCTGCCGTCCGAACCTTTCCCCAGCGGTTCTGTGGCCAAATCCTTGGCGGTCGAACCGGCCAAAGCGTAAGCGACCACCAAAGGCGGACTGGCCAGGTAATTGGCCTTCACCAACGGGTTTACTCGGCCTTCAAAATTTCGATTGCCACTCAACACCGACGAAGCGACCAAATCACCTTCGTTGATGGCAGCCGCCACCGGTTCCGGCAGAGGTCCGCTGTTACCAATGCATGTGGTGCAGCCATAACCTACCGTGTGAAAGCCCAACTTCTGCAACGGTTCGGTCAGACCGGCCTTTTCAATGTAATCCGTGACCACTCGAGACCCAGGAGCCAACGACGTTTTTACGTACGCAGGAACCTTTAATCCTTTTTCCGCCGCTTTCTTGGCAAGCAAACCGGCCGCTAACATGACGGACGGATTACTGGTGTTGGTGCAACTGGTAATCGCGGCGATCACCACGGCCCCATGCCCAATTTCTGTGGCATCACCATTGTTCTTGACGGTGCCGGTTTTGGCGAGATCCGCGTCGGATAGCGCAAAGCCTCGTTCCGCAATCGGTGCTCGCAGAGACTTATCAAACGTGGCTTTCATGGCATCCAACGCAACTCGATCCTGAGGCCGTTTGGGCCCAGCCAAAGATGGAACTACGGTGCTGATGTCCAAAGACAGCGTTATTGTGTAGGTAGGCACGGGTGACGAATCTTCGCGGAACAGCCCTTGAAGCTTGGTGTAGTTTTCTACCAATTGGACTTCGGCTTCGGTTCGGCCGGTCCGACGCAGATAATTCAACGTTTCCGCATCCACGGGAAAGAAGCCCATGGTGGCACCATATTCCGGAGCCATATTGGCAATGGTCGCTCGATCTGCCAGCGACATGCTTGTCACGCCCGAACCGTAAAATTCGACGAATTTGCCGACCACGCCTTCTTTGCGAAGCTGTTCCGTCACAGTTAACACCATGTCCGTCGCGGTGGCTCCTGGGGCGAGCTTACCGGTTAATTCGAATCCGACCACTTCGGGCATCAACATGTAAAGGGGTTGGCCCAACATGACGGCTTCCGCTTCGATACCACCAACGCCCCAGCCAACCACTCCCAAGCCGTTAATCATCGTAGTGTGGCTGTCGGTGCCGACCAGGGTGTCTGGAACCGCCACGTGACTGTCTCCATCGGGCCGCAGAAAAACACCTTTGGCCAAGAATTCCAGATTGACTTGATGCACAATACCAACATTCGGCGGGACCGCTCGGAAATTGTCCAGTGCTTTCTGGCCCCAGCGTAGGAATTCGTATCGTTCTTTGTTGCGGCTGAATTCCAGTTCGACATTCAATTCCAAGGCATTGTCCGTACCGAACCGATCGACCTGGACCGAATGATCAATCACCAAATCGACAGGAATGAGCGGATTGATTTTTTTGGGGTCGCCACCTAGTCTGCCCATGGCCGAACGCATGGCCGCCAAGTCAACCACCGCCGGCACGCCCGTGAAGTCCTGCAAGACCACTCGAGAAGGCATGAAGGGGATTTCCACCTTGGCCGGTGAAGCCGCATTCCAATTGGCCAGATTTTTAACGTCTTCTTCCGTAACTACGTATCCATCGCAGTTCCTCAAAACCGCTTCCAAGAGGACTCGGATGGAGTACGGCAGCTTACTGACAGGCCCCACGCCAGCGTCGGCTTCCAACTTATTCAGGCGATAGTATGTCGCTCTTTGAAGACGGGTACTGTATCAAACGTGTCCTTTGCTCCAAATGCGTCAATCGGGCCGGTGGTCATTTTGGAAGTCTCTTTCAATGGGAAGATGGAAAGGAGGAACCTATTTTCTTCGAATTTTATAGGCTTCCGGCTTCAGGCGGTAGGTCACATCAGCGGTCAATTCGGCACGACGGCGCGCTGCCAAAGGAGTTATTAAGGTCGCGAATCGCTGGGACAACTTGGGAGCGCCGATATTCCTTGCGACATCGTCGATCTTGCCAGAGAAGATGATATCAGTACAGTATTCTTTCGCCGTCGTTTCACAAGCGAGATCAACGGAATGATGGTCTATGACGAGGAACATTGCTTTTTCGCACCTTTCGAACCGTCGCAATCCTGGCGGGGATCGCCATCTTGACGCGGCAGTGCTAGCAGGTCGAAGTCTCGCCTTCGGCCATGTTTCCTGCCGGTGTCGAAATTGACGAAACCAGCAGGCGAATCAAGCGATTCCCCGAGCGACGCGGCGACTGGCAGCGCAACCGCCATCGATTCCACGGCTCCACGGATACAACCGTAGCCGGAACCGGCCGCAGAAATAGCCGAAGCGGAAGCGGAAACGGAAGCGGAACTGACGCCTTCGGCGCCCGGTCTGTAGAACATTCGGCAGCTAAGCAGATTGGAAGCCGACAAAAGAGAGCGCGATGCCTGCAAGACCAGTCTAAAACAGTTGTTGCAGCGGACGGCCGATTCGATCAAAGGTGCCAGCGAAGCGTCTGAAAAGCTGATGGCCAAGTATCGCACGGAAATTGAAGAAGCACCTGCTCGACTCGATTCGCTCAAGAAATTAAGCACGCCTCTGCCCTTCGGTTCCACTTCGCACCAGACACCCCAATCGACGACTTGGTCCGTGTGCTGCAAGACCTTCGTCAGCAATTGGAAAACACCAAACGCAGTCGCGATACGCATGCCGAACAATGGAAAAGCGGCGGAACGGCAAGTAGAATGGAATCGCAAGATCGAGGAAACCGCAGAAACTGGAAGAAGCGAACGGCGAACCGCCCGTTGAATCCGATGACGCTTTGATCCAGCGAGGCGCATCGAGCGCGGAACGAACGACACGCATTCAGCTTCTGGAGAAGCAACTGGAACTGTTCAAGTTGGAACTGCGGCACTGCGCGACGCCTTAGCGAACTACGTCGGTTCAGCAAGATTTGGTCAAGTCACGGTTAAGCAGTTAGAAGAGCAGACGCAGGCGTTGGGAAAGAAGTCGGGCGACGACGCCAACTGGAAACGCAGCGACAAGCCGAAGGCTCGCCGCCAAGCTCGTGAAGCCGACCCGCCTTGCAGGAACTTTAGCCAGCGATACCAGAGGAAGCGGAAATGCGAATTATAGTACTCGTTTGACACAACTTTATTCCGGCGGAATTGCTGAAAAGTCGACGGCGGAAGAGTCAGGCGTTTAGTGAAATCAAGGATCGAGCAGAAACGGGTGGCATGTCGGAAACGATTGGCGTCTTTGCTGCGGTCGCTGCGCACGATTCGCTGTTGGTTACGGCATCGTTGAAAGAACGGCGTAAATCGATCGCCAAGGAGATGCCGGCGATTCAACTGCAGATTTCGCAATACAAAGACGAACGCATGACCATGTCTTCGCTTAACAATTGACAGAGGAACAGCTATCCAAAGTCGGTGCGTCGTTACTGGAACGTTACAAACCGACCGAAGCCAAACGTCTGATTGTGGACTTACTGGAAGCCAGAACCTATCTGGACGAAACAATTCATGACCTGACCAAGTACGCAAGAATTAAGCGAATTGGATAACAAAATTGCTTTGCATCAACTGCTACGTCGGAACACGCCAAGTACATTGACGAACATGTACTGGATTCGAAGTACCGAACCGATTCCGGCTGGACGATCTGGTGGCCGCTCGATCCGGCCTGGAACAAATTGTCACCGCCAGCCGTTGGGCCGAAGTGGTTCGCAACATCAACCAACGCCATTCGTGAACTTGTGGCAAGTTTTGGCGTGTTGCTGATTGCGTTGGGACTTGGATTCCGGGACCGTTTATTGGATCGATATTCAAAATATCAGCCGGTCAAGACGGTCACTTTCAGCTATTCGTTTCACCAACGTTGAAGTGCCTGATTCAACAGCGATAGCTGCAGTCGTTCAAGCCCAGCGTTGTGTTCTTGGTGGGCTGGCGACTTCGTCGTGGCCAACCCGCGTCGGTGACAACTACAGCGGTTGGTGACAGGCTCAAATGGTTTGCCATCTGTTGGTGGCCGCCTGTATATTTGTTGCATATCATGAGTTCGACCGAACGGTTTGGGCGAAAAACATTTTGGCTGGCACCGGAAATCTCACGCGACCTGCGCGCTGTCAGTTGGCTGGTCGTCTTCGCGCTTACATGGTGTTTCGTGAATTAAACGTTCAAGCGTTCGGGGGCGCGTCTGGTCAAATTCGCTGGGACGCCTGTGGGTTTCTTCAATCGGCATGAAGCACTACTCGACGCGATTCGCCCGTTTCTGTTAGGACCGTACAACGATCCAGCGGTGGTGCGGCCAAACAACAGGTTGGACGCTGGCTGCGTTTTTGTTGCGCTATTGGCGTAGCGACGCCGATCTCCTTCAACGGCGTCTTACAGCGGCCAGTTGGTTTATCTCATTTCGGCACATCATGGCGTATCGGTTTTCTGACGCCTATGGTTGAGTCATGTCGTTGTCCTTTGCGCCATTCTTTCGCGTTATCGCTGATCAGCGAGAAGGCATCATGCATACGTGGTATCCTGACTTCTTGGAAGGCGGGTAAAACGGCATAATGATATCTGGAAGAAAACTGAGGACTTGCTATTGGCAATCGGCTGAGGAGCTATGCGGCGCCGCAGCGTTGGGCTTGCTTGTCGGATCTTCTGATTGATTTCAGGCTGTTTCGCCAATTGCCATGGCACGATGATTGCGACTGATTGAACTCATGCAGGTAGGGACAAGAAAATTCGCTCGATTTGGATCTGCACCTGGCCGGGCGTCATTCTTGCATCAGACCTTCGTTGTAGCCTTGTGGTAGCCGCGTAACCTGCCCGGCCTGTTTAACATCACGACTCGAACGTCTCCCCATCGACCTGGCACTCGTTACGCCTTCTGCACTGATTACTCATTATCATAGATCTGTCTAGTGGCTTGCTTTGCGGTTTTCCCGGTTTGTGGCATCTCACCTGGAACAGTGTCAGTGGCTGATCGCGGCGATGACCGTGGGTCTTGATTTTCAGCTTTTCGGGAAATCTTTGCCGTTTTTGTGTGGGTTGATCATTCTGACGAGACGGCCTGTCCGGAGTCAGCGTCATGGTGGCGGTGAGACGACAGGCAAGGTGACCAGGATGCAGATGCGAGCGACCACGATTACCGATTTTGATCGCCGAGAACTTGTCGTGCCGAACAAATTCATCACCGAGGATGTCATTAACTGGACGTTTGTCCGATCCGATTACGCGAGTGGTCTTGCCCATTAAGGAATTTTCCTATAGTTTGCGACCCCGAGCTTGCTCGAATCCAGCTCTTGGAGGTCGCGCGTCAAAACGCGTTGATCCTGGACGAGCCTCAGCCCGAAGCCCATTTTTGTCGGTTTTGGTGACAACGTTGAACTTTGGAACTGGGATTTCCTTGATTGGACGCGACAATAAAGCTCGACTCCAGACGAAGTCAACCGCGCCCATCAATCGCCGATTCCGCGAGGCGAAGCTGGAAGTAGCCGCAACGGTTTTCTGTTCTTTCGATATTTGTCGCTCTGGCGTTCTTGGAGCTGCCGACAGCGGAAATCCCAAGGCAAAACACAGCGTAGCGAACAAGAATCTCGGCCAGGCAGTTTGAGTATCTCCGCGTTAGATAGTCGCATCTACAGCGTGACCTGACGCGTGGTCGGCGGTTGGTTCTATTGGCGAAATGCCAGGAAGCCGCGCAGCTATCCAATTCGTTTGTTTGCCGTCAGCGGTCGAAATGTATTTGCGAGCGGCCACGGCATCGTCGAACCAAACTCGGTTCGCATGGCCGGAAGTGCGCGCTTGGTCCAGATAGACATAAAGCACGAGGGTGAGCGTTCAAGTCGGGATGGGTGCGAAATTGAAAACCTTCGAATGGATCGCCACCTTCACGCGTTTGAAAGTACTCGCGATCCTTCTTTTGCGAATTCCAACGCACACCTTCGCCACTTTGCCCTGGCATGAATTTGTCGAAGGTCCATTTGCCGCGAGGAAATCCTTCGCCGAGATGACTTACTGAACGACCGTCAATCCAGAGAGCCAATTCGCCATTGTGCTGACCCACATCGTTCATCTTGATCATGAACTCGACGCACGTCCATTGGCCGCGTTGGATTTGCAGGTCGGCATCATGAATAAAAGAATTGCCCCACGTCTGTCCCTTCGGCGGGCTGCCTCGCATTTCACACCAGTACGTGTAGTAGTCCCATTGCCATTTGGCGCCAAACGGTTCGATGCCTACCCAAAACGCTTGGTCACCATTGGTCGGTTGTCCAGCCTTAACGCTTGGCCACGCCGTGGACGGACGATTGCCGCCGGCACACGTTCCAAAGTGGTGCAGCGGTTCACAGTCTTCGGCAAATTTGACGTACATCCGGACAAACACTTGGTCATAGCCGTCATCCAAACGGCGATACAAGTCGGCTCCGGTGCCGTGTTCCGCCAGTTGAGATATCAACAGTGAACGCTGGCCGCGACTGCCGGTCGGTGCGTCGTCGGCAAGCGACATGCGTTCGGGGTTGCGCACCATTTCCCAGCGACCAGCAAGGTCTTGTACTGAATTGACTTCAAAGTCTTCTGTGAAAATGACCGCAGGATCTTCGCCGATACCGCGATCGCCAAGATACTTTGCGGCCAAACCAACTTGATCGAGATGGCTCGGGGTTTGTGCGGTCGATTCAATACTAACCGCCACGAAAAGTAGCACGAGCACGGTGATTCTGGCGAGCATACGTAGGCTTTCGTGAACGAACCGAATGATTGCGAATGAAACGGAACGGCGTTTCATTCGTCCGTCGATTGTAATCACGCGCACCCTGTGTCGGCTAGCACGCGACATTCGCAATAGCCGACGTACAAGCCAGTTAAACTCGGAACTGTTCTACCATGGCCGCCAGTTCTTTCGAAACACTCAGAAGCCGGTGGCTTTCGTCTCGAGACGCCTGTACGTCGCGACTGGTGGTCAGCAACGCGTCTTCCATTTCACCAAAGGTGACTCGGATTCCAGAAGCGCACATGGCGGTCGTTTCAACTCCGCTTACGACGTGTTGGATCGATTCAAGATTGTCTTTCACTTCCTGTGCAATCTGTCCCGTCGTCGTTTTCTGTTCTTCAATTTCGCGAAGGACGTCCGCTGACATATTAGTCAGTTTGGAAATGGCGTTGGCCACCGAATCAATAGAATCGCAGGCTTGTGCTGTACGCAGTTGAATCCGTTCTACTCGTTCTCGAATTCCATCTGTGGCGGTAGCTGTCTGAGTTGCCAATTCTTTGACTTCGGATGCGACAACGGCAAAGCCTTTACCGGCTTCACCCGCTCGAGCCGATTCGATGGTGGCGTTCAACGCTAACAGGTTCGTCTGGCTGGCCAAGTCTTCGATGACGGCCACTACTTTCGCCACTTCCTGGGCTGATTCGTCCAACTGGGAAATCAGTTCTCGACTGTCCTGGGCCAGGCGAGTGGAATCGTGGCCATGTTGGCGGCATTGTGGCTGACTCAAAATGTTATGGACGCAACTATTCAATTGCTCGATGGCGTTGGCAATGGACTGACTGCGATTGGACATCATGTTGGCTTGGGCGGATATTTCTTCCATGGCAGACGAAAGCGTTTGCACAGACTGGCTGACATTGGCGGACTGAGATTCAACCTGCGACGTGGTCTCTACCATGGCAGTGGACGTCTTGGACCAATTGTCCGTCAGGCTATTCAAAAGTTCTGCATTGCCGGTAACTCGGCTTAAAATCCGCTGTAGTTGCTCCAAAAGAAGGTTTACGCCGTGTGCCGTGTCAGCCACTTCGTCCGTGCCGTCATCGGGAAAGCGTCGCCTCAGATCCCAGTGACCGGTAGCAATTTCCTTGAGTCCTTCGCTGACACTCTGCAAGCGGT
This sequence comes from Pirellulaceae bacterium, assembly GCA_041399205.1. Taxonomy (GTDB): domain Bacteria; phylum Planctomycetota; class Planctomycetia; order Pirellulales; family Pirellulaceae; genus JAGQOZ01. The sequence goes on from JAWKTK010000032.1 coordinate 42,212, forward strand.
GAGTGATGCGTTTCGCCAGAAATTTGGCGGCCAAAGCACACGCACCAACGGCAACCAGCGACGTGATGATTACGGAAATGGTTAGCAACGAAGACTGACGCTGTGCGGCCACCAGTGCGTCTTCAAATTCGTGTTCCGGCGCAGCGACGACAATCTTCCAATCCCATGGTTCGAAGTAGCTGACGGCAGCCACGTAGCGAATCGGATCCTGGGGATTGCCAACCTGCAATCTCGCAATTTGTGGCTTGGACGGCGTGCTCTTTGTCGCTTCGGTGAACGTGGGTGTGGAATGGAGTGCGTTAAGAAAGTCGGTGTGTACGGCTGGATCTCCAACCAGCGGAACAGCTGGATCATCAGCCGATTCGGCGAACGCCCAAATGCGACCGGTATTCCCGACAGTGATATCTTGCAGTCCGTCAATCAATTCGACTAAGTCACACTGTTTGACGCCAACGTACAGGACTCCGACAATTTCGTTTTCGTTGTTGCGAATCGGTTCGTAGGCGGTACTGTACCAGTCGTTCACTACATACGCTCGACCCACATACGTTTCTCCGCGAAGGATGGTGTGGACGACTTTGTTTGGCGAGCCATCGGGATTGGTCGCTGGAATGTAGGTTCCGATAGCACGAGTATCATCATTTTTGCGAACATTGGTGCAGACGCGAAGCAAATCGCCGGCTTCGTTCATGCGCTGAAAAATCGTACACGTGCCACCCACTAAGTCTTGCAGTGGATCGACCACCGGCGAACGCCGATCAAAGCTGGCGTTTTGCCCCAGCCATTCGCCTTGCACTAGCATCTTGGGTAAGGCAATCTTGGTGGTTTGTTGCGTGAATTGGTTCATTGCGTTCCATTCCACAAACGTGGCGTCAAAGCTCACGCTGTTTTCGGAACCGAGCAAAGAACGAGCAACGTTCAATTCGTTCTGGACTTTTTTATTGATGGTCAGATTGTGAATATTGGCCATCAGTGTGGCGTTTTCGGCCACGATTTCGCATTTTCGAGACGCCATTTCTTGGCAAGATTCGCGGACAATGGCAAACCCGCCCGTCGTAGCAAACACGGTCGCAACCACAATCAGTGCCGTGGCGATACTGCTGAGGATTGCGAGCCCCAAGATTTTTTGGCTAATCTTCACGATGATAATCCCCCATCGATTTGGTGGTTTGGGCTTGCCAAGCCAACCACGGTGTCGGTGCTATCGAGTCCGCTTGTTTGCGATAGCACCTCGGAACACTTTGGTTCCCATTAGAGAATCGTAACCCAAGTTTTCTTGTCGATTTCAATTCCATGGTCTGACTTGCGGTTTTTACGCAGTGATTGCGTCAAACTGGTTGTGTTTTTGGCTCTTTGTTTGACATGGGGTTGCGTTTCCGAGTGTAGCATCGCTAATCCTGCCTTCATTCCAATCCGATCATGTGTCAAAATCTGGGGAGTGTCTTCAAAACTTACCTTCTGTTTTCACCCGATTCAGTTCAGGAATGTACCGTATGCGAAGTCTCGTTTTGCTCCTTTGCTTTCTTTGGATCACGGTGGGATGTTCAAAGAGTGCGAATCAATTGAACGAACCAACGCCGTCCACAGAAGATCAGACGCTCGCTGTCGAATTGTCCGCTCAGGAACGCGCCACCGCGGCAAAGGACGAATTATTCCAATCCTTGTCCACTAAGTTGGTAGCTGCCATGTCCAGCGGTGGTCCCGTTAACGCGATTGAAGTCTGCAGTAAGGAAGCGCCCAATCTGGCTCAAGAAATTTCCGCTCGCCACGGGCTGACCATCGGACGGACTTCGTTTCGGTTGCGCAATCCGCAGAATGCAGCGCCCGAATGGACGCAGCCATTTGTCGCAGGTCAAGATACGGACGTGCAGTTTGTTCCTTTGGAAAATGGCGCGACAGGTGCGTTGTTTCCGATTCGTCTGAAGCCGCAGTGTTTGACGTGTCACGGTCCCAAGGAACAGATTGGCGACGATGTCAAGCAGCAGCTGGCCACCTACTATCCAGACGATCAAGCGACCGGATTTCAGGACGGAGATTTGCGAGGCTGGTTTTGGGTAGAAGTGCCAGCCAAAGCAAGCAAAGAATGATTCCCTGTGAATACATTCGAAGCGAACGTTCCGCGCCTATCGGCCCACATTCCAACGCAACAATAGTGACAGCAGTCGTTGGTTTTGTGGTGTCAGACGCATTCGATTCCATTGGTCGCCCAATTTGCGAATCGCGTCTGCCGTCGTCGGGTACGGATGAATCGTATTGCCAATTTGCGCAATCGTCACTTTGTTTTGCATGGCCAGTGTCAGTTCTGAAATCAGATTCCCGGCGTCTGCGGCCACGACGGTAGCTCCTAGAATCTGGCCAGACTTGCGATCCAGGATTACCTTTACAAATCCATCGGTATCGCCATCCAAGATCGCTCGGTCCACCCCGGAAAAATCTTGCTGCAGCACAACGTGCGAGATTCCTTGAGTTTGTGCGTCTTCGGTAGACAAGCCAACGCTGGCAAGTTCCGGCGAAGTATAGGTGGTGCGAGGAATCAGCAACCGATCCGTGCGTTTTCGTCCCAGCGGACCGATTGCGAACAACGCGTTTTGAATGACAGCTCGAGCCTGAAAGTCGGCCGCATGCGTAAACTGCCATGACGAACTGACATCGCCAGCCGCAAATATTCGATGATTGGTAGTGCGAGCATACGCGTCGACGGTCACCCCAGCTGCAGAGTACGCCACGCCAGCCGCTTCCAAATTCAATCCGTTCAGATTCGGTGTCCGGCCAGTGGCGACCAATAAGTGGCTCGCTTCGCAGACGGAATCTTGTGACGCCGCTGACACGTGCAGTCGAATTCGTCCCGAATCCGACAGCGCGACGCGGTCGATTGGACAGCGCAGTCGCACTTGAATTCCGCCCGTCTCCATTCGGCGCAAGACAACGTTCGCCGCGTCGATGTCATCTTTTGGCAAGATACGTTCCGACCGCTGAAACAGCGTCACTTTGGTTCCAAGCTGCGAGAACGCTTGCGCCATTTCACAACCAATCGGGCCGCCGCCAATGATCGCCAAATGGTCTGGTCGGTTGGTCAATTCAAACAAGTTTTCGTTGGTTAGAAATGGCACGTCTTGGATGCCCGGAATAGCAGGAATGGCGGCTCGAGCACCCGTGGCGATGACAGCCTTGCGAAACGAAAGCGTGGCCGAACCATGTTGGTCCGATTCAACTTGGATGGTCCGTTCGTTCCGAAAAGACGCGTTGCCCAAAAAGACATCGACGCCGAGCGCTGCGAATCGTTCAGCCGAATCGTGCGGACTGATTTCAGCTCGCAGGCGTCGCATACGTTGCATTACATCGCCAAAATTGGCTGCGGCGGAGGTTGCAGAGGTGGTGATGCCCCATTCACTTGCGGCGTTAAGCGTACGGACAATTCGACCACTGGCGATCAGCGCTTTTGAAGGAACGCAACCAAAGTTCAGGCAATCTCCGCCCATTAGATTTCGTTCGACCAAAGCAACTCTTGCACCCAATCCCGCCGCGCCAGCCGCAGTTACCAGCCCAGCGGTCCCGGCACCGATAACCACCAAGTGGTAGGGTAAGCTTGGTGCTTTGTTCTTCCAGTTCTGGGGATGAACGTGTTGAACGAGTGTCTGGTTGTGAATGTCGTTGGGTTGCAATGTCTTCTCCATGGCGAGTGAAAAAATGCCAACTGATCACGATGCAAGGATGATAACCGTTTGTGACTACCACCGTACCGAATGGAACGTGCGATTCGAGCCACTTTGTGTCAAAAAGGAACAGGCAGGCGCGAGATAATTTGTCGATTTCTCCGCAGATTGCCTGGGCAATTTCAAGTGTTCGGTCAAAGTAGACTATTTCCTACAGAATCCGGTCTTGGAGTTGGATATAATGACGCGAAATATTTTCCAGACGCATCCCGCCTGTCTTGGAAAAAACGGCGAACGTTTCCCAAGCAAGAATCGTTCGCGGCACAATCGTGCTCAAAGAATTTCCCACCATACGCCGAGCCGAATAGGAATCAAGATGATGTTGCGTGGCTTCTGTTTCATTCCACAAAACGTAGTTGGTTACGTTGTTGCTGGCTTCTTGCCTTTGCTAACGGCCCATGGCCTGTTGGCTCAGGATGAACCAACGTTGCAGTACAATCGCGATGTTCGCGCCATCTTGGCAGACAATTGTTTTTCGTGTCATGGTCCCGACAGCGCCGGACGCAAGGCCGATCTGCGATTGGATCAGCGCGAAGCAGCCATCGACCTAGGTTCGCTAACACCCGGCGATCCCGATGCCAGTGAAATGATTGTTCGAATCGAATCGGACGATCCAGATCTGATCATGCCACCAGCCGAAACCAAGAAAACACTCACCGCCGAACAAAAGGAAATCTTACGACGTTGGGTTGCCGAAGGCGCCAAATACGAAGCACATTGGTCCTTCATTCCGCCGCAACTTCCTGATTCGCCGCAGGTGTCCAACCAGCAATGGCCCAAGAATGAAATTGACCGTTTTGTGCTGGCCAAATTGGAAGAAAAGCAGCTCGTCCCTGCTCCGGAAGCGGAACCGGCCAAGTTATTTCGTCGCCTGCATTTGGATATCACGGGCCTGCCACCATCGCCAGCAGATGTGCAAGCGTTTGTGGACGACTATTCGCAACGCAAAGACGTGGCCTTGTCACAGTGGATTGATCAGTTGATGGATTCGCCAGCTTGGGGCGAACATCGAGCTCGTTATTGGCTGGACGCCGCTCGCTATGGTGACACCCATGGTTTGCATTTTGACAACTATCGCGAAATGTGGCCCTATCGAGATTGGGTGATTCGCGCCTTCAATGCGAACCTTCCCTTCGACCAAATGACGGTAGAACAGTTGGCAGGCGATTTGTTGCCGAACCCCACGATCGATCAGCAGATTGCCACCGGTTTCCAACGCTGCAACATCACCACCAACGAAGGCGGTACCATTGACGAAGAGAATTTGGCCAACTATGCGGTGGATCGAGTGCAAACGTTTGGCTGGGTCTATTTGGGACTGACGACCAACTGTTGTCAGTGTCACAATCACAAGTTCGATCCTCTGACCATGAAGGATTTTTATTCGCTGGCGGCGTATTTTCGTAATACCACACAGCCGGCCAAAGATGGCAATGTGAAAGACGGTCGAGGCCCCGCGTTGGTCGTACCACAAGGGCAAGACTTGGTTCGTTGGAAAGCATTGCCTGACGAAATCGCCGCAGCCGCAGCGAAACGCGACCAACGCAAACGAGATGCGGATCAAGCTTTTCAAACTTGGCTGGCAGCTGCGTCGGCCGAAACGCTGGAAACACAATTGCCCACGCAAGGATTGGTGGCCAGCGTGCCGTTGAACGAAGGTACCGGCAATACCGCTCGAGACGAATGTGGCGCGGCCTACATTCACAAAGCCACTGGCGATGTGACGTGGATGCCAGGCGGCAAGCTCGGTTCGGCGCCCGTCATGCAATTGGGCGGCACCTTTGAACTGGGCGCGGTAGGCGATTTTGAACGAAATGAAACGTTCAGCTACGGTGCTTGGATCAAGGCGGGCAAAGACAATATTTCCGGAGCCATCGTCGCTCGCATGGATGAAGGCAACGCCTATCGAGGCTACGATTTGTGGCAGCAAGGTAGATCAATCGCCGTGCATATCATTGATCAATGGCCCGACAACGCGTTGAAAGTGGTGACGACCGACGCGGTGCTGACGCCTGGATCGTGGCAACATGTCTTTGCCACGTATGATGGAACCGGGAAGCCGGAAGGCATCAAGATCTATGTTGACGGAAAAGCGGTTTCGCTGCGCACCGAAACCAATTCGCTGAAGTCGGACGCTTCGATTCGAACCGAAACGCCATTCCGCGTTGGACAGCGAAGCCACGGACAAGTGTTCGAAGCCGGTTCGCTGCAAGATGTTCGCATCTACGATAGAATTCTGACCGATGCTGAAGTAAAAACGCTCAGCGATTTAGTGCCACTCAAATCAGTTCTGGCGACGGCGCCGGCGGATCGGACCACGCAGCAAATCGCGTCGCTGTTTGATCATTACCTGGTCACGCAAGACGCCGAATACGGTTCGCTGGAAGATGCTGTACGAAATTTGCAGGCCGAACAAAACGCGATTCGTAGTCGCAGTCCGGTTACGCATGTACAGGAAGAACGAACCGATCGCATGCCGATGGCCCATGTTTTAACTCGAGGCGAATACGACAAGCCTGCGGATGAAGTCACTGCGGCGACGCCTGCCGCGCTGCATCCGCTGCGCGATGACGCGCCGCAAAACCGGCTGGGATTGGCACAGTGGGTAGTTGATCCGGCTAATCCACTGACAGCTCGAGTGACCGTGAATCGATTCTGGCAGCAGGTCTTTGGCAAGGGAATTGTTGTGACGCCGGAAGACTTTGGAGTGATGGGTGCCACGCCAACGCATCCGGAATTGCTTGATTGGCTGGCGGTTGATTTTCGCGACAACGGCTGGGATGTGAAGCGATTCTTCAAACAGATTTTCATGAGTGCCACGTATCGGTAGTCGGCCAATCTATCGCCGGAAAAGCAAGAGGCGGATTTTGATAATTCGTGGCTTTCACGAGGCCCTCGTTTTCGGATGGATGCAGAAATGGTTCGCGACACGGCTTTGTCTGCCAGCGGATTGCTGCAGGATGAAATGTTCGGACCTGGCGTCAAGCCGTATCAGCCGGAAGCCATTTGGGACGTTGTCGGCTTGCCCGGCGGGGATACTCGGAATTACGTGCAAAGCGAAGGCAAAGACCTTTATCGCCGATCACTTTACACGTTCTGGAAACGCATGGCACCGCCGCCGAATTTGGAAGCGTTCAACGCGCCTAGCCGAGAAGTCTGTACGGTGCGACGCGAACGAACCAACACGCCTCTGCAAGCACTTGTCACCTTGAACGATCCGCAATTTGTCGAAGCTGCTCGGAACTTGGCTCAACTGGCACTTCAAAAAGGCAAGTCGGATCCGGTTGCAACGTTGGACGTGATTGCTCGGCGAACTTTGGGCCGAACGCTCAGCGATGCGGAACAGGCGGTGCTGTTGGACAGTCAACAAGCGTTCGCCGAACACTACGCAGCGCACGCCGATGACGCCACCGCCTTGTTGGCCGTCGGCGCATCCGCCGTAGACGAATCCATTTCGGCCGCATCCTTGGCTGCTTGGACCATGGTCTGCAATCAAGTTCTGAACCTGGACGAACTCCTGAACAAATAGCCGCTCAGCAGCATGCTGCTGGATCACGCGTAATCGAATCATAAAAGCGAAGGACAAGAAATGCACAATATTCAATCTCGACGCCAGTTCTTTACCACCGGTCGGAACATCATGGGGTCGGCCGCTTTGGCATCGTTGCTAGGACAAGAGAATTCGCTGTTCGCGGCGACACATCGACCCATGGGACCGCATTTTGCGCCCAAGGCCAAACGAGTAATCTATCTGCACATGGTCGGCGGTCCTTCGCAAATGGATTTGTTTGACTACAAACCCGTCATGCAAGAATGGTATGACAAAGAGCTGCCCGATTCGATTCGCATGGGACAGCGCCTGACCACCATGACCAGCGGACAAGCTCGCTTTCCGGTTGCACCGTCCAAATTCAAATTCAGTCCGGCGGGCGAATGCGGTTTGTGGATGAATACGGAGCTACTTCCCAATCTGGCCAAGAAAGTGGACGAAATCTGCTGGATGCGAAGTCTGCACACGGAAGCCATTAACCACGAACCGGCCAGTGCCGCCATGCAAACCGGCAACCAAATGACCGGTCGTCCTTGTTTGGGCGCGTGGGCGTCATACGGATTGGGTTCGGAAAATGAAAATCTGCCTTCGTTTGTGGTGTTGGTGGCAGTGCCCAGTAACCGAGATCAAGAACAGGCTATTTCTGCTCGACTCTGGAGTGCCGGATACCTGCCGGGCGAACATGCGGGCGTTTCGTTCCGCAGTCAAGGCGACCCGATTCTATATATTACTAACCCGCCAGGCGTGCCCGATGCCATTCGCCAGCGTTCGATCGAAGGCTTGAATCGTTTGAACGAAATGCAGTTGGCCGTGCATCGAGACCCCGAAACGCAAACGCGGATTCAGCAGTACGAAATGGCGTTTCGCATGCAAGCCAGTGTTCCCGAATTGACCGACTTGAGCAGCGAGCCGGATCACATTTTCGAACTCTACGGCGAAGATGCCAAGAAACCCGGAACCTTTGCCAACACGGCGTTGATGTCGCGACGCCTGATTGAACGAGGCGTCCGGTTTGTCCAAGTCTATCACAACAACTGGGACCATCATTCCAACGTCGCCGGACGCATGCCCAGTCAATGCAAGGATATCGACCAGCCTTGTTATGCGTTGCTAGAGGATCTAAAGCAGCGAGGCATGTTGGACGACACGTTGATCATTTGGGGTGGCGAATTTGGTCGCACGATTTACACCCAAGGCAATCTCTCTCGCGAAAACTACGGCCGAGACCATCATCCTCGTTGCTTTACCATGTGGATGGCCGGTGGCGGCGCGAAAGGCGGAACCATCTACGGTGAAACGGACGACTTTTCTTACAACATTGTCAAAGACCCAGTTCATATTCGCGACTTCCACGCCACGATTTTGCAATTGATGGGCTTTGACCACGAACGATTTTCGTACAAATTCCAAGGCCTAGATCAACGGTTAACGGGAGTGCTTCCTTCGCGAGTGATCCCGGAATTGTTGGCTTAGCGAGTTCGCTCAACACCATGGGCCTACAAAATGGCAGCGTAATCTTTAGCAATGCGGTCTAAATTCAGGCCTCGCAGGAAGCTGGAATAACACATCCAAGCCGCCAGCGCGCGGAGATCCGCAAATTGCGGCGGCAGAATTTTTGGGCGTACGACGATTCCTTCTTCGACTAAATGCGAAATGGTGCGCAGATCGCCCAGCGTTGTCTTGCCGCAGAACAGCAACGGAATCCGATCAATCAAACCTTGGCGAATCGCCAGCTGCAGATAGTTGTAAATTAGAATAAAGCCTTTGCTGTAGCTGACGTCTTTGGTAAACGGTTGTCCATCCGGCGTGCTGCCTCGAAAGACTCGAGCGGTACTGCTGTACGCGTCATCTTCGGTCAGTCCTTGTTCCAGATAGAAACGGAAGATGTCTAAGAAGTTGGCGCCGTCTTCTGCCATCCCAACCGCTCGAATTCGATTCGCAACTCGGCGCAAACGTTCCGGGTGCGAAAGGAACGACAGATTTTCGACCAGAATCGCCAAACCTTCTTGTGTGATAGTGGACGAAGGCGGCCCTTTGCTCAGAAACGTGCAGACCGGCTGCGCCATGCCGTTTAGCGTGGTGCCTACATGAACCCAGCCTTCATGCACCTCCAGTACTCGCAGATCCCGATCGTTGAACACGGCGTCCGTGCGAAGTTTGATGTAGTTGGAACCGGCCGCGGCATCGGCCACAATGCCATCGCTGAGCAGGACTTCAATGGGATGAGCAAAATTCTGAGTCAGCCGTTCGCTCAGGATCTTCACCGCATCGGCTGCGGGAATGGTGCGAGGTTCGGGAGCCAACAGATGAGCATCGTCAATGGCGGTCAGCGCTTCCGCCATTTTAGAACCAAAGTCAGCCAGAGTTGGTTCGCCTTCATAAAATCGGTCGTGCGCACTGCCGTACAACTCCTGAGAAAACCGCGAAAAATCCGGAGTGCCGCGAGTTTCAATCATCCGCAGCGTGTCGATGTATTCGCGACACATCCGTCGCATGATTCCGCCGACCGGACTGTATTCACCAAGGCGGCGTTTGATATCCAATTCGATTTCCAAAAATTCGGATCGCTTCAGGACCGGATCATAGGCCAGTGGCGAATCGTGATAATACGAACGATCGACGTCGGGCAAATGCTGGCACTTATTGGCGAAAAATTCGATTCGCACCGCATCGTCCCACTTCACCGCATCCAAAATGCGAATCGGACGCTGGGCTTCGACAATGGAATCGGAAAGTTGGCGAATTACTTTCAAGTTTGCAGGAAGCTCGTCAGGAGCCATGGTTACATTCCCAGGATTGGTTGGTAAGTCGCTATGTCAGAGATGGTTTCCGCCAACCTTGGAATCATAGTTGGCGCGAACCAAACTGTCACTAGCCACACGCAGCCAACCTCGCTTCTTCCGCACAACTTGTTCTGAACCACAAAGCTCCGGCTATCCAAAACAGCTTGAGCTTCGCCTGAATCTTGTTACTGGTGACGTCGCCGTCCAACGTGCAGTCCTAGACCAAGAACCAGAAACATCCCGGCAACGCCGTTCGGTTCCGGGACGGAATGCTGTTGCGGTCGAGGGCCAATGACGTCGCCCAAAGATTGAAACAGATAGACTAAATCGCTGCTGGTGAAATCACCGTCACCATTCCAGTCACCTTCGGCCCAAGTGGAATTCAAGGGCAGATCGTCTTCGTATTCGCCGACTTGAAACACGGCAACGAGATCGGACGTGGTGAATTCGCCGTCCCAATTGGAATCGCCGATCCAGGTTTGACGAAGATCAAAGATCCAAACTTCACGATCACGATTGGTCAATTCGCCATCTCCGTCCAGATCGAATTCCGCATCCAGCGATCCGCTACGCACGCGTTCGGAAAGCAAATCCAGGTCGTTGACATCCAGTTCACCGTTGGAATTAAAGTCACCTTCCAACCCCAACACGGCGCTCAGCGACAGATCAAAGCTCAGATCAGAACTCGATCGACTCGCTTGATGCACTTCCACCGCCAGCACATTGCGACCTTCCACCAGCAACGATGCGTCTATCGCAAACGGAAAAAACGTGTCTTCATCGGCACCGGCTTGCGCACCGGCGTTTTGAAAATTGGCCAGCGAATCAAACGTTGCGTTCGGTGCCAAGTTCTCTGTGCGGACCACTTCCACTCCGTTCAGGTAAACAGCGGCACCGTCGTCATACAGCAGTCCCAATTCCAAGGTTTGAATGGTGTCTGGATTGGCGATGTCAAATTCGTGGCGAAAATAAGAGGTCACAAATTTGGAGGACGAACTGGGACCGAAGCTGATTACCGTCGTTTCGTCACCATCTCCGTAACCGAATTGGGCCGCTCCTTGTTTCCAATTGGAATCATCAAACAGCGTTTCTCGCCAAGCGGTTCCTTGGTTCGAACCATCGTCCACGTAGTTCCAGTTGGCGCCACTGGGAACAATCGTCGTGACGTCAATTATGTCGTCCAGTCGAAAAATGTCTCCGTCCAAGCTCAAAATATAAAGGTTGCCGGCGGCGTCTTCGGCAAAGGAGGCAATGCTGCCAATCCCACCTTCGTTTGCTCGAATGGCCGTGGTCTGATCCGTGACCGATGTCGCCTGCGAGCCATCGTGCTGCAAGGACCAGATCCGATTGGAAACAAAGTCCGCAAAGAAGTATTCACCTTGAAGTTCTTCAATGGGGCCACGGTAAACATAACCGCCCGTAATCGAAAAACCGCCGTTCGCGTCGTGCGCGTAAGCGTGAATGGGCGTGACGTGATCGGCAGGTTCGGGGCCACCCACTTGCGGCGTCGCAATATCAGCTTCTCGTAGTCGCCAGCCGTAGTTCGCGCCGCCAACGCCAGCCGGCTGAAAGTTCACTTCTTCCCATTCGGCCTGTCCGACGTCGGCAATGTACAAATCTCCCGTATCGCGGTCAAAGCTGTTTCGCCACGGATTTCGTAAACCATAGGCCCAAATTTCATCATCGCCGTCCGAACCAACGAAGGGGTTATCGCTGGGGATACCGTAGTTGCGATTCGCATCGGCCGGAAAGTCATCTCGATTCACATCTAAGCGAAGCATCTTGCCCAGCAGATTGTTCGTCGTGTCTTGGCTGTTGCCGATGCCAGCCGTGTGGCCGTTGGCAGAGTCGTTCGCACCGCCTCCATCTCCCGTGGCCATGTACAAATAGCCATCGCTGGGACTAAATCCCAGCCAACCGGCGTTGTGGTTACTTTGCGGCTGTCGAATGGTCAGTAATGTTTCCGCGGAGTTGGGATCAGCCAAGAACGCATTGTCCGGCGAAGTCGCATACCGTTCCAGCCGAGTTGTCCCGGAGGAATCAGTGTAGTTGATATAGAATTGCCCGCTGTTAACAAAATTAGGGTCGAACGCCAAACCGAGTAAGCCCTGTTCATTGCTCCGAGACAAATTGTTGATTTCCAGCAGCGGAGTGGCTTGTAGCTGCAAACTGTTCAAGTCCAATACCTGAATGTTGCCACTGTGTTGTTCCACTATGAACAGATGATCGTCGTGCCCCGGAGCAAACGTGGCGAAGACGGGACGATCCAAGCCCGACGCAATGCGCGTGGCGACGATCCTAGTTTCTCCATTTGCTGGACGAACCAAACCGAGACTCGTCAAACCGAACAACGCTATCGCCAGAAAAACGTTCCGAACTTTCATGATGTGGATCCTAATATCGAGAATATGACAGCATGTGGTCAGTTTATCAGTCAAAGCGAATTCGGCAACGGTTGAATTCGCCCCCTGGGTGGTAGAATTGCTCCGTGTTAAGCTGCGTGTCTTGCTCGATTCGATCAAGATCACATCTTTCCAATGGGTGCCGCAATGTTTCACACTCCGTCGTCTCGACAACGCTATCAGCGATTCAAGGATGCCTTTCGGTCTGGGGATTGGAAGCAACTATCGTTACACGGCAAACGCAATGACGACGACGTAGTGCCATCGGAGGAAGCCGACGGCAAGAAGGGCAAGCGAAAGCAGCGACGACGGAAATATCTCCGCGAATACGTGCGGTGGTTGTGGCGATTTTGGCCGACCGCCGTGCTGTTGATTTTGCTGTCGCTGGTGGTGGCCGGCATGGAGTTGTTGCATCCGCTGTTCCTGCGCCACATCTTGGACAAAATCTTGTTAGATGACCAACTAACGACGGCTCAAAAATTACAACGTCTCAATTTGGCAGGCGGAATTTTTTTGGGTGTCATCTTGGTCGGTCAGTTTCTGAATGTCATCAAAGACTATCGCACTCGGCAAATGAACACTCGAGTGGTTCTGTCATTGAGAAAGTCGTTGTTTGATCGCTTATTGAAATTGCCGCTGCGAGAATTAACGGACATGAAGACTGGCGGCGTGATTTCTCGTTTAACCGGCGACGTCAACACCACGTCTGGCTTGCTGCAACTGGGCGTGATCTCGCCGGGTGTTTCTGCTATTCGGCTGGTCATTGCCATGGTCATGCTGGTCTTTTTGAATTGGCGATTGGCGTTGGCCGCACTGGCCATCTTGCCGATTGTCATGGCCATCAGCTTCCTGGTTTCCAAACGCATTCGTCCGATCTACCGGGCCATCCGAGATGATTCGGCGCATGTGGATGGTCGAGTGGGTGAGACGTTTGGTGGGATTCGAGTGGTGCGAGGCTTTCGGCGCGAATCGTTAGAACGCCAACACTACTTGATTGGTCGGCACGAAATTGTGCGAAAACAACTGTTCGCCAATCGACGCGAAATCGCTTTGTGGACCGTCTGGGGCGCGTTGATGGCCAGCGTGGGGCTGATCACCGTCTGGTTTGGCGGGCGACTGCAAGTGCAAGGACGCGTCGATTGGTGATATCATGGCATTTCAGTGGTACACGTTCTTATTACTGAATCCGGTTTGGCAAATTGTGAATTCGTTTTCAGAATTGCAACGTTCTTTGGCGGCCATGGAACGCGTCTTCGAAGTGCTGGGCATGCCGGAAGACAAACCGGACAAAGACACGGCCATCGATGCGCCGGATCATGTGCACGAAATTCATTTCGACCAAGTCACGTTCGAATACAACGAAGGCCAGCCCGTGCTGTGCGGTTTTGACGTGCGCATTCCCGGCGGGTCGGTGGTGGCGCTGGTTGGTCGTAGCGGTGCCGGCAAAACAACGGTCACTGATCTGGTCGCTCGGTTCTATGATCCTACGGTCGGCGCGATTCGCCTGAACGAGGTTGATATCCGTGATTTTCGGCTGCAAAGTTACCGAAATCTACTAGGCATTGTGCAGCAAGACGTTTTCCTGTTCGATGGAACGGTCGCGGAAAATATCGCGTATGGCCGGCCTCATGCAACCATGGACGAAGTCATCGACGCTGCCAGACGAGCCAACGCGCTCCGCTTCATTGTCGAATTGAAAGACGGCTACGATTCACTGATTGGCGAACGAGGAGTCAAGCTGTCCGGCGGGCAAGCTCAACGGTTGTCCATTGCGCGAGCCATCTTGGCGGACCCGCATATTTTGATCTTGGACGAAGCAACCAGCAGCTTGGACACCGAAAGCGAACAGCTCATTCAAGAATCGATCCACGAATTGCTGAAAGGACGCACCACGTTTGTGATCGCGCACCGCTTGTCCACCATTACCGACGCTGACATCATTTTGGTCCTGGAAGAAGGACGCATTATCGAACAAGGATCGCATGCGCAATTGATGTCGGAAAACGGCGTCTATCATCAAATGGTATTGCGGCAACAGCAATCGATGCAGTTTCAAAGTTAGCTTCAAGCCCCGAATGAATTGTCAGCCGTAGTGCCATTCTATTCGAACCGGTTTGAGGCTGCCCGTTTTCAGATGGCGAGTTCGTCATGCTACAAAGTGAACGTCTTGGCTGCCTCCGTTATGAAAGACGGATTCAATCCCTTTGTTCATGCCTTCTTTGCTGGCGTACATTTGACTGGTGCCGATGACCTGCCCGTTGGACGCTTTTAAATTGAAAAATGTCTTCCCATCCGTCGCTTGACTCTCTTCAAAATTTTGCCGATTCGCCGCGTTCGCTTGGACCGAAGCAACTCCTTTTTCACTGCTCGCTTTGTCCGCATACGCTTGACTGGTGAGTACGATTTCGCCGTTCGCCGCTTTCAAGCGAAAATAGTATTTTCCATTTTTTTCGCTTTGGAAGATTTCAAACATGGTGGTTTCCTTTCGATCGAAGAACACTAGTGAAACCGCCATCCTAAAGATCTAGCGAAACGATTCAAGGGCGTTTTTAACCTTGCTGCTTGACGCTAGCGGCTCCGGATGTGTTTACCTGTACAGATGTATTCTTCTGACAGACAACCTTCGATGCACCGCTAGCCGAACCACGAATCTGCCGAATGCGATTGCCGCATTCCACCGACGACGCGCCGCTGATAGTCACCGTAAGCGAATCCGCTTCCAGCTGTTCCAAGTTCGTTTTGCTGGCGCCCGAGCTGTCCAAAGTGAGCGACGACAAGACAACACCTTGAAAGGTCGTCTTAGACGCACCGCTGATGTGAACTGACAATTGGTCGACAGTTAGCTGAGACACCTCCAGGCTGCTGGCACCAGAAACTTCAACTTCCGAGACATTGCCTGTCAACGTCGTTTGCGTGGCGCCGGAAAGGTCCAATCCTTGTAGCGGAGGACAGGCGATTCGGACAACCAACGGTTGTTGGGCCGAAATGCGGTAGTCGCCTTCCAAACCAATTTCAAGTCGATCCCCGATGACGTTGGTTCGAACCAAAGGAACCAGATTGTCATCTCCCTGCACTTCGACCTGAAATGCGTCCCCTTCCACAATTTCCAAGTGCACGATGCTACCGGCCTTGATCGGCTGAATCCAGCACAATCTCGCTCGTCCACCACCTGGACACCGCTGCCAACAATGGTCGGGCGGTCCAACACATGACAGCCCACAGTCAGCAGCAGTAAAAACGACGACAATCTGGCAATTTGGGACAACATGGATTTCCGCTCCATTTGGCAAGTTCGAGTTTGTAATTGAATGACGCCAAACCGTCCGGTGTCACGATTCTAGTACTATTCGAACGCACGAACCAATTATTTCAATCAGCGCCACCGCCGTCGGCAAACGAAACGGTATTGGGCGGCAAAGATGCATGCGGGCTAGAGAGTGACGAATTGGGCCGTTACCATCTACATTTCGTCGCGCGAAGCTGATTTCGTGCGAATCGCAAACTTCCCAGACCGTTCGGACTCAAAGCATGGCCATTATCTTTTCGTTCCTGTTCTTTACGGGCCTTGTCGCCTTTCTAACCTGGAAAATCACGCATAATGAAAACCGAGACAGTTCGGACGGATATTTCCTGGCCGGTCGAAGTTTAACGGCCGGTTATATTGCGGGCTCACTGCTGCTGACCAATCTTTCTACCGAACAACTCGTCGGCCTGAACGGTGCCGCCTTTGCCGATGGATTAGCCGTGATGGCATGGGAAGTGATTGCCGGCTTTTCACTGGTGGTCATGGCGCTGTTCTTTTTACCGAAGTACCTGAAAAGCGGCATTGCGACGGTGCCTCAGTTTTTGGAGTTGCGGTTTGCCCAATCTACTCGAGTCATCACGACATTGATCTTTATTGTGGCCTACGCGGCAATTCTGCTGCCCATCATTCTCTACACCGGAGCGAAGGGGCTATTTGGCATATTGAACGTGGCAGAATTGTTTAACCTCAATGAGCCGCAAGCAATTACGATACTGGTTTGGGTGATTGGCATCATCGGTTCCATTTACGCCATCGTCGGCGGGCTACGCAGCGTCGCTGTTTCCGACACGCTTAACGGTTTCGGGCTACTGGTCGGCGGCATGATGATTACGTGGTTTGCGTTGCGATCTATCCATCCGAACGTAGGCTTGGCCTTAGAGCAAATGCGTTCGGCGGCGCCGGAAAAATTCAATTCCGTGGGCGGCCCAAATTCTTCGGTGCCGTTTTCCACACTCTTCAGCGGAGTGTTACTGCTAAACCTGTTTTACTGGTGCACCAACCAGCAGATTATTCAACGCACATTTGGCGCCACCAATTTGGCCGAAGGACAGAAAGGAGTCTTGTTGGCCAGCTTCTTCAAGATTCTGGCGCCCATCATTTTGGTCCTGCCCGGCATGGTGGCGTTCTACCAATTCGGTCGAATCGAATTCCAAGACAGCTTGGTGCCGATTGCCGACATTAGTGGTGAAGGAACCAACTTGGTAGTGCAAGGCGACGACGGTTCGCAGCAACTGCTGGTCAACAGCGACGTTGTAGCAGATCAATCACAGCTCAGGTTGGTGACACCATCAACTGGCAACAACAATCGTACACCGTGCAACAGAGAATTGATCAGCCGCACGTGTGTTGGTCAATACAAACGGCCAATTGCAGTCGGTTCCCAGTGAAGACGGTTCCCAAAAGATTGCTCCGCGAAACAAAGACTTGGCGTACGGTAGATTGGTTCAAAGCGTCCTGCCGGCTTGGCTGACCGGTTTTTTTGCCGCAGCCGTGATTGGTGCGATTCTCAGTTCGTTTAATTCGGCACTTAACAGCGCCGCCACTCTGTTTAGCCTAGGCGTCTACAAACCGATGATGCATCCGCAAGCGACCGATCAACAAGTGATTAGCGCCGGAAAATTATTCGGCTGGATCATTACGGTGGTCCATGATTGTCGCGCCGATGCTGGTCGGCCAGGACAGCATTTTCGGCTATCTGCAAAAAATGAACGGTCTGTATTTCATTCCCATCTTCTCCGTTGTCGTGATGGGCATGTTGCATCGGCGAGTGCCTACGAGTGCGGCGAATGTGGCATTGCTGCTGGGCTTCTTCACAATCATTGCCGGCTATTTTGTCCCGGTGCAAAAGAGATTGCTGCCATGGTCCACGAATTCCATTTTCTGGGCATTGTCTTTGCAACGTTGGTGATCCTGATGTTCATCGCCGGCACCGTGACTCCTCGTGCCGAACCATGGGTCCAAACCTATTCCCAAGACGTCGACCTCACGCCGTGGAAGTGGGCCGTGCCGGCTGGCGTCACGCTGGTGGTCATCGTGCTGGGCCTGTACATTTACTTTGCCAATCCGGCAGTTTTTTGATTGGATTTTGGATTTGGATTCAGTTTTAATTTTGGTTTACGTTTTGGATTTAGGCGAGCGACAGTAGAAGCTGTGTCCGTAATGGATGAGGTGACGAATCCTCTCCTGTGTCCGTAGTGGATGGGGTGACACGAATCCTCTCGTACCCGTAATGGATGAGGTGACGAATCCTCTCCTGTAATCCGTAGTGGATGAGGTGACGAATCCTCTCCGTGTCCGTAATGGATGAGGTGACGAATCCTCTTCTGTGTCCGTAGTGGATGAGGTGACGAATCCTCTGCCGTGTCCGTAATGGATGAGGTGACGAATCCTCTCCCGTGCCCGTAATGGATGAGGTGACGAATCCTCTCCCGTGCCCGTAATGGATGAGGTGACGAATCCTCTCCCGTCCGTAGTGGATGAGGTGACGAATCCTCTCCTGTGTCCGTAATGGATGAGGTGACGAATCCTCTCCTGTGTCCGTAGTGGATGAGGTGACGAAGATCCTCTCCCGTGTCGTAATGGATGAGGTGACGAATCTCTACCGTAATCCGTAGTGGATGAGGTGACGAATCCTCTGCCGTGTCCGTAATGGATGAGGTGGCGATCCTCTCCTGTGTCCGTAGTGGATGAGGTGACGAAATCCTCTCCTGTGTCCGTAATGGATGAGGTGACGAATCCTCTGCCGTGCCGTAATGGATGAGGTGACGAATCCTCTTCTGCGATGTGCTGGTCGGCAAAGTTCTTGTCCTTGCCTTGGTTCGTAGTCTTGAACAGTATTCCGATGATTCGCCAAATTTTGCCTACTGACTGCCTTAGGCGTATTGATAGCCAATCGACTTAGTTTGGCGGAAATGCCAAGCGGTTCGCGACCTGACATCGTCTTGATCATGGTGGACGATTTGGGTTTTCAGATTTAGGTTGCTATGGCAGCGAAATTCCCACGCCGCATCTGGACCAACTGGCAAACGCTGGAATTCGCTTCACACAGTTTTATAACTGCGCCCAAATGCGAAACCACTCGAGCCACCCTGCTGAGCGGCAAATACCATCATCAAGTCAAAATCGCTCGGTTGCAGAATTGCCGAACCATCGCAGAACATCTCCGGCAACTTAAATACCGGACACTAATGACAGGCAAGTGGCACATGGATCAGACTCCTTTAGAACGAGGCTTCCAACGCTATTTTGGCCATTTGAGCGGTGCCACCAACTTCTTCACGGGCGATGATACTTTCTTGCTAGGCGACCAACCGTTTTCCGTTCCCGCGAACGGTTTTTACACGACAGACGCCAATGTGGACTATGCGTTAGAGTTTCTAAACGCGTCACCACTGGATCAACCGTTGTTTTGTATGTCGCCTTCAACGCTCCGCATTATCCGTTGCAAGCGCCGCAAAGCGAAGTAGAAAAATATCGAGGCAAGTACAAGGTTGGTTGGGACGAAATTCGCCAGCAGAGGTTTCAGCGGCAACGAGAACTAGGGCTGTTCGACGCGAACGTAACGCCGGCCAATCGGCTGATGATGTTCCCGCCTGGAATTCGCTAGACGCAGAGCAGCAGGACACGCAAGACTTGATGATGGCAACGTACGCCGGCATGATCGATCGCTTGGACCAAGCCGTCGGACGCTTGGTGGCGGGCTTGAAAGATCGAGGAAACTGGGACAATACGTTGTTGATTTTTTTAAGCGACAACGGTGCCTGTCCATTTCAACGCTCCAAGCCAGAAACGCTGGCGGAAAAACGATTGCCGTGGTCAGCGGATTCGTATTGGACGTATGACAAAGGTTGGGCACACGCGTGCAATACTCCTTTCCGAGAATACAAACAAGACCAACACGAAGGTGGAACTCGCACGCCCTTCTTCCTCCATTGGCCCCAGCAGATTTCTGCGAAAGGTAACGTCGTTACCGAACCCGCTCATCTGATTGACATCCTCCCCACTCTGTTGGACGTAGCCACGTCCACCACCGAATCAACCGATCCGTCTACCGCTGGCGCGACGCACAACACGGCACTGCCCGGTATCAGTCTGATACCCGCGTTGCAGGGAAAATCGTTGCCGCGAACCGAACCGTTGTTCTTTACCTTCTACGGCAAGAACAATGCGATTCGATTCGAACAATGGAAACTGGTCAACAAAGATTTTGGGCCTTGGGAATTGTACGACTTGTCGAATGATCCCACCGAATTAAACGACGTGGCGACTTCGTATCCCGACATCGTCAGTCGCATGAGTCGACAATGGGAAACCTGGGCGCAAGAAACCGACGTCGTTCGCCGCAAACCAAAGTAATGCGAAATCAAATCGCTTGGACACGATCGCCATGCCACAGCTATCTCGCTATGACATTGACCAGTCTTACGACTGGAACTATCAGAATCCGCCGTCGTTGGAAAACATTCCGCATGACGTGGTTGCTGCGGCCAAAACAACCATTCCCGGATTGTGGTCGATTTGCGGACTTCGCGTGGCGTCGCCATTGGGCATCGCCGCCGGTCCGTTGCTAAATGGAGACTGGCTGCTGTACTACGCTGGCCTAGGATTTGACATTCTGACTTATAAAACGGTGCGAAGTGGCTTTCGAACCTGCTATGCCGCTCCGAATTTGCAGCCCGTTGCCGTTGATCAAATGACGGGCAGCGAAGAATCGGTTTCGGCTGACGAAACGATGCGAGGAACCTGGGCCGTATCGTTTGGCATGCCGTCGCAAGATCCGGAGGTTTGGCGAACCGATGTTGCTCGAATTCGACGCCAGCTACCAGCCGACAAACTTCTTTGCGTTTCCGTGGTGGGCACCATGCAGCCGAACTGGACGATTGACAACTTGGCAGATGATTACGCCCGCTGCGCCGCCTGGGCCGTACAGAGCGGAGCAGACATGGTGGAGGCCAATTTTTCTTGTCCCAATGTCGCTTCCTGCGACGGACACTGTACCAAAATCCGTCCGACGCTGGCAAAGTTGCCGCCAGAATCCGAGAGTACGTCGGCGACATCCCCGTTATCTTAAAAGTCGGCTATCTACCCGATCCAGTTCAGCAACATGCGTTGTTGCAAGCGGTCGCCGAATCTGCTTCGGCCATCGCTACGACCAATGGCATTGCGGCCCAAGTTACCAACCAAAACGGAATGATGTGGCAGGGCGAACGACGAGGAATCTGTGGCGATGGCATTCGCAGCGAATCACTGCGCTTGAAGTTTAGCTCATGCAGAAACATCATTCAACGCCATAACCTGCCTATCGAATTGGTTGGTATTGGCGGTATTAAAATCACAAACACGTGCAACAATACTTGGCCGCAGGAGCTTCCACAGTCCAACTTGCAACCCAAACCGTGATGGATCCAACGATGGCAATTCAGATCAGGCAAGAATGGAACCAGCGTTAAGTTCGGTCCGAACTAAGACGCGTGATGACGACGAATCGTCTTGCGTTTTGCCGGTGGTGAATGAAGTTTAAATCATGATCGGAATATAAGGCCCCGATATTATTTCGGGCTTGGCCAATCGTATTGGCAGGACGGCGAATCCGAGACTGAATTGTGCAGTGCAATCAACGATTACATGTCAGATATGTTCGGGCCTGATTGGTCTGCATAACTTATCATTCATGTGGTTCATTTTCAGGGTCGTACTGTTCCGGGTCGAATCCCTTTGCCGGCTGGAAAAACAGTGCGATCAGCACGCAGATTGACAGGCCAATTGCTTTGGCGACAATTGGAAACAGTAATATTCCGATAATTATCTTGATTAGCATTTTGTTTCTACGGAGGAAACGTGGCGAAGAAAAAAAAGGCAGCAGTCGCGAATGATGCGAGGTTGCTGCGAGTCAGAACAGAGATTGGCGTCGACCAGAATCTGAACATTCGGATTCCCAGTGAGTGGAAGGATCTGGTTCATAAGGCATGGCCAGGCGCTGAGATCAGCACGGTCGTGCGCGATGTGGTGGAGGAGGCCGCGCTGAAGATCATTAAGAATGCGGAGGTGATCAGCACGACCGACAAAAAGTTGCGTGATGGGAACATAATCTTCCAATTCGTTTCCAAGGTTCCCGTTTCTCAGATTGCGCGAGACAACAACGTTTCGCGCAATTCGGTGTACAATATCTTGGAGGAATACGGGATCAGGAATAAGGGATAGATTCGATGCCGATGGGCCAGCAAGTACAGCCGAAGTTTCAGGTTCCGGTTGTCGGAATTGGCTCGGTGATGGAAACGATAAACGCTGAGTTCGCATCAGTCTAAGACGCGTGATGACGACGAATCGTCTTGCGTTTTCCTCGTGAAGCCGGCGCGGTCCCCGATTCGTTCACTCGGCGATATCCATGCTCGATCGCAAACCATTCCGCATAGCGTTCTCGATCGATATAGCTGGTGTTGCGATCGTCCAATAAATGGCCCAATTCGTGAATCAGAATGTTGTTTAGATAGAAGTCTTTAATGGCCTCTTCTGTCCATTCCAAACTCCATTCGCCCGGAGCACTTTCCGACCAGCGACCGCCATACATCTTGGCTTCGTTCAATTGAGCTGGCTGAGGCGGACGACCGTAGTATTCGGTCATTCCTTCTTCAATGGGGTACAAATACAACGCCGATCCCCATTGCATGCCGTAGCAAGGAAAGCTTTTCTTTTTGCGAGTCATCCGGCTGAGCTGAACCACTTCCAGAGGCGCCACCATTTCGTCGGGCAGCTGAGCAAGCCGTTCGCGGATCTCTTCTGGCGTTACTACATGCCGAAATCCGGGCCCAGGAGACTGAACTACAATGCGATAGGACTTACCTTGTGTCGCTTCGCCTTGGGGTTCGTGCCAATCTTCAGGCGGAGAAAAAGGAAACTTCTGATTCTTGTCCATGCCGCGAGTTCGCTGACTGAGCGAACTGCCGTAACGAAATCGTCGTCCGACCACCGGATGCGGTGACGAATTTCTGATTCGCTTCGGTTTGTTTTGCTTGTGGCGACTCATGGCTTCTGACAATCAAAAACGCGAAATGAACTTCCTAAACGCCTCTACAACATTGTACGGCATCCAGGCTCGTTTGGTCAGCTTCATGCTACTTACCAAGTCGCACGATTTTCAAGACCAATTCCGCAAGTCGTTTGTATGAAACCAGTTAAGTAAACGCGTTGTCGCAGACACCTTTCCGTCTCTTTTCTTGACACCCCTCAATGGGGCTGTTTTCAAGCGGCTGTTTGTTTCCGTTTCCAATCACGGATTTGCCATAAAAACAACTATCATTAGCACAATACAGAGGATGGTCAGAATCAGGATAACCAGCCACACAGACCAAGATCGGCGCACGCGTGTCGGACGCTGACTTGGGCGAGTATTCGAATCGGGCGTTTTGATTTTGATTTCGGCGACGCTACCGAGCTGCTTGGCTGTACCTTCAATCGACGATGGCGTTTCCTTTACAGGCTTTTTTTGCTTGCCAATTTGACCAGCCAGCCAAGACTCTAATTCGCCAGCGATTTCGGCCATGGTTTGATACCGATCTGCCGGTTCTTTTTGCAGCATTCTGACGCAATACTGGACCACGGAAGGCGGGCAATCGGGACGGAACAGCGCAACATCGGGTGGCTCGTCGGTTTGATGTTTTTGAATTCGCTGAGCGAACGTGCCGCCGGCAAACGGAGGATGCCCGCTCAGTAAATAAAACAAGGTACAACCCAAGCTGTAAATGTCTGCTCGCGAATCAACGTCATAGCAGTCTACGGCTTGCTCTGGGGCTAGATAGTCGGCCGTGCCCAGCAGTATACGAGTTCCTTCGGCAAGCCCATCGGGGCCTTGCGTCTTTTCGGGGAAGTAGGCCAAGCCCAGATCCAGCAATTTCACCGCATCTTGTTCGGTAACCAGTAAGTTGGACGGCTTTACATCTCGGTGGACCAAACCGGCTTGGTGAGCGTGTTCCAGCCCTAAAGCGGCTTGCCTGGCATAATCGACCGCCTTCTTTACTTCTAACGGTCCGTTCTGTTTTACCAATTGATGCAGATTGATCCCGCGAACATACTCCATGACCAGATAATGCAGTTCGCCTTCGACATCGACATCATACGCGCGAACAATATTGGGATGATGCAGCTGCGCGGCTGCCTTCGCTTCTAGACGAAAGCGTTCGACATACCCTGGTTCCGAGACACGCGACGGCGGCAAGACTTTGATGGCAACCAAGCGGTTCATCCGTGCATGACGAGCCAAATAGACGTTGCTCATACCACCAGCGCCCACATGATCCAGCAGGCGGTATTTGCCAAGAAAGAAGCCTTTAAACTTGCCGGCCAGCAATTTCTTGGCATGCCACGGTGTGATCCAGTCCAGTTTTATCAATCGCTTGGCAAGCTGTTCCACATTCTGATTGCTACTCGTTTTGAACTCGTTCTCCAGCAAGTCCGACAGTCGTTGCGAATCTACCAGCCGACTCTGCTGCAGCAACTGCACGAACGTTGAAAACGAAGGAACCGACATGGTCGAACCAAATGCAAACGGAAAATGAGACCTGATAAATTGATATTCGCAGAATACCATGCTCGGCAGTGTCCCGCACACCCTGGCAGAAACTTCTACTGTGACATAGGCTAATCCGAAACGTCTCGTTCCGTGCCTTCGCAATAATACCCAGTCGCCCATTCACGTTTATCATGGAGACCAAAAAAACATGTCGGTCATTCTGTACACGCGACAGGGCTGCCACCTCTGTGATGAAGCTCTTTCATTGTTGATGCAATACGGTTTGACGCCGGAAATTGTCGACATTGATACCGATGCCGACTTGCAGAAACAATTCACCACGTGTGTTCCGGTTGTCCAGGTGGATGGCAAAATCCGATTTCGCGGCAAGGTGAATGAAGTTCTGTTGCGGCGACTTGTAGAAAAGCTGGGATAATGTCCTCCACGCTAATTGGCATGTTCGCCAAACATTGGCTTCCCGGTCAATGTAAGACTCGGCTGGCAAAAAGCATTGGATTCGAAAACGCCGCTTGGCTCCATCGGCGTTTTGTGCAACATCTGATCGCACGAATCGATTTGAATCCTTTCGACAAACAGCTGGTCTTTTCGCCGCCTCATCGACAAAGCGAATTTCACCGCCTGATTCGGAATACGGATTGGCACCTGCACCCGCAATCGCCGGGCGACTTGGGACAGCGGATGCAATCATTCTTTGCACATGCGTTCACTGCGGGATATCAACGCGTTGTGTTGATTGGCTCGGATTCGCCAGACCTGCCGGATGCGATCATCCAAAATGCGTTCGCGAAGCTGACGTCGCATGACGTGGTGTTGTCACCGACAACGGATGGCGGCTATTGCTTGGTAGGGCAAAGCCGCTTTGTTCCCACAATGTTTGCATCGATCGAATGGAGTTCGCCGCGCGTTTTCCACGATACGATGGAACGCCTTGACGAACAAAACGTGACGTTCGCCACACTCTGCACCTGGCATGACATCGACACCCTGGACGATCTTCAAGCGTTCATGCTTCGCCACCAATCGTCACGCACCACTTCGGAAAACCAGTCGCTCGTTCAAGACGTTCGCAGCGTACTGGCCACTCACGGTATTTCGAACTAAGCCATTGCGTGGCAGCTTCCTGTAACCGGACTGCGGCCCCCAGGAAGAGTTGGAAAATCGAGAAATCTGTCGGGACACCGCCATTCTGTGATCCTGTTGGAGCAAGAAAAAACGAAAATGTCGATTATTGCGGGTTGCCACTAGTAGATTCATTTTGCATCCTTCTCCCCCGTTGTAGTTGCACGTCTGTGCTTCTAGATTCGTCTGACACCCAGTCATTTTCACCGGAGCATCAGCGGCGGCACCATCTCGCTCTCGTACTACCCGTTCGACCAAGCACGCCCAGCGACGACGCCGTTTGCAAAAACGTCGCCAACAATTCGGTCAAGCCCGCAACCACTTGGCTGAACAGCTTGAACCTCGTCTACTGCTAACCGTTTCGTCGGCACTCAATCATTTTTTGGTTTCTGGCAATGAACCGATTGCGGCTGCGACGGGGATCGTCGATTCGGACCCGACGATCGACTTGCTTGCCATTAGCGCCGACGGCCAAATGCTGGTCGCGCTCAACGGAGGTAACGATGCCTGGGCGAATTCGTCGTTGATTGATTTAGGAACGGGACCGCTCAACGGATTTACGGCTGGCCGAATCAATACCGATCCGTTTTTGGACTTCGTTGCACAAGGCGATTCGGAATTACAAGTATTTCATGGCGATGGCACTGGTGGATTTAGTCGCACACAGACGTTGAATTCGCCAATGGGAACCAGTTTTGCGACCAACGATGGACGGCCAGTCCAGATGACGCTTGCGCCCATCAATTCCGACGTGACTGCCGACTTGTTGACCGTTTCTCCTGATACCAACGAACTGCTGTATTATTTCGGGCAACCAGATGGCAGTTTTGCCGATGCGGCACGATATGATTCCGGCAGAACGTCACCGGTAGCTACGATCGTCGGGCAATTCATTGGCGACCTTCGTCCGGACGTTGCGGTGGGACACGCTGATGGTTCGATCACCTTTTTTGAAAGTGACGGGCAACAACTTCTTTTTCGTTCGGATTTGACAATCCATGGCCTGGGCAGTATTCACGACCTAGCCGCACTGGATGCGGACCGTGACGGTGACTTGGACTTGGTTGTCAGCGGTGGAACTCGAATGTCTTCGCACCCGATGGAACGTCAATCCATACCAGCAGCTCCAGCAATATCGGCAACCATGATTTTGGCGCCTTCGTGCTAGATCAGACGGGCACCTACACTATTCGGTTTGATGGCCCCGGCGATGATCTGCCATCCTACGGTTTTACGTTGCATGAAGTCCCCGCGACGTCTGTCACACCGGTCAACATGGGTGATCTGATCGAAGGTAGCATTGATGTTCCCGGTGAACGAGACCGCTTTACCTTTGCAGCAAATGGCGGCGACCAGTTGTACTTCGACGCGATTACCGGCGGCAGCAACAATTACTCCTGGAGCCTCACGGCACCCGATGGTTCGGTCGTGTTTAGTGACAAGCATCGTGATCAAGCGAACTTGGTTATGCCACTGACCGGAACCTATACGCTGGAGGTCGACGGTACAGCCGATCAAATAGGCGCGTACAGCTCGCAAATCATCGCCGTACCGCCGCCGGACGAATATTTCATTTCAATCGGCGACACGGAACGCTTTAACGAAACCGTCAGCGGCGATATCGAAATGTTTCTGTCCGTTGATCGCTGGTTCTTTGATGCTACGGCTGGCGATAAGATCTTCATCGACATGCAAGCGCTCAGCGGCACGCTGGATTACGATCTCTTTTCACCCAGCGGAGTCAATCTGGGCGGCCGCACGAACTTTGTGCTTCGCACGATGGATCTTGGTCCGCTAACACTTCCCGAAGACGGAACCTACACACTCCGCATGCGTAGCTTCAACGATTCAACTCCCACCTATTCATTCGAACTGATTTCAGTCCCTGAACCAGAAACGTTCTCACTCAGTTATGACACGGTCCACACCGGTTCTATCGAATCGATCGGCGCAGTCGATCGCTGGGTCTTTGACGGCGCCGCTGGCGAACGACTGTTCTTCGACATGCAATCGCTAGACGGCGGCACGCTGGATATCGACCTGTTCGCGCCTGATGGCAGCGTTGTCTTCGATGTCACGAATTTTGTCCTGAGCGTGATGAACAACGGCCCGTTTCTATTGCCGACCGCTGGCGAATACGTATTGCGAGTCCAAGGAACTGGCGAAGCGATAGCGGATAGCTACGGCTTCCAGATGTGGACAGTACCGGACCCGGAAATCCTACTGGGAAAGCTCGACGCACCGCTAGGTGACGAAATCTTCATCCCCGGCGAACGTGACCTCTGGCAATTTGAACTTACCGCCGGTCAGCATGTCTTCTTTGATATGCAAATAAACGATGGCGGAGTTATGGAGGTATCGTTAACGTCACCTTCCGGTTCCACACTCTTCAGCCGAGGCAACAATATCGTGCGTCTGTTGGATACAGGCCCCGTTGTGGTTCCGGAAACGGGAACCTATGTCCTGGAAGTCGACGGTCGCGACGACGCTCGTTCAGAATACTATCAATTCCGCCTGAACGATGTAACGCCCGAACCGCCCATTCCCATCGCGTTCAATTCGCCGGTCAGCGGAGCGATCGATGTCGGCGGTCGGACTCGCAGCTATTCGTTTGACGCGGTCGCCGGACAGACCGTCACATTCGACATGATCTTCCGCCAGAGCAGTATTGCCTTTACGTTACTCGCTCCCAACGGCACCGCTGTCTTTAGCCAAAGCAGTACCGACCGCACTGTCAATGCATTACCCGCCACCGGAACCTACATCGTACTGGTGGATCAGGCCAGTGCTTCCTTCCTGGATGAAATCGGCCACTTCAGCTTCCAAATTGCCGATGCCGCAGCGCCTCCGCCACTTGCGCCTACCGCCGATCTAGTCGTGAACCAAGTCATCTCGCCCACCACCATCGTCGCGAATCCGGCTTCCTTCGATATCACGTGGACCGTTACCAACCAAGGCACTGCTTCGACCAATTCGAACCAATGGATTGATCGAATCATCCTCTCGGCCGACACCAACGTCACGGGTGTTGACGATCGAATTGCGGCAGACTTCACACACACCGGCCAACTTGCTCCCGGTGAATCGTACACTCGTACTGAAACCATTACGCTTGATCCAGACTTTGCAGCGGATTTCCGTCTGGCCGTGCGCAACGATCCGCTTAACGCCGTATTCGAAGACCAATTCGACACGAATAACTTCAGGTTTGCCGACAATCTGACGGCCATCTATCCCACAGCGCGCAACATCAGTGGTCAAGCCGAAATTGCTCTAGACCTTGCTGACGGCACGGAACTCCCCGCCGGCTCTGTGGTAACGCTCAGTGGTAACGCGGATATTTCTCCCGGTGCCGTCAACGCCATCTTCATCGTCGACGTCTCTGGCAGCACACGGTTTGTTAACAATCTAGACGCCAACTTTGACGGCGTGGTCAATGCGGATGATGATATCAATAACTTTGCCGATTTCGCCGATGTCTTGGATGTGGAATTGGGCGCCGTACTGCGAGTATCCCAGCAACTGGCATCTCAAGCCGTCGACGTCATGGTCAGTGTCGTTCCCTTCGGTACGGAATCTGAAGCCGCTGACTTAGGCTATGCCTATTTGAACCAAACATTCGCCGACACCTCCACCTACTTGAACGGCAATCTACGCCCCGATTACGAAGACGCCGTTCGCTCCGTCTATTCAAGTACCGGACTCGCCGGAGCCAGCAAATTCCGCGACTTCAGTTTTCAGAACGGAACGAACTTTGCCGCACCCCTTGATCGACTCCAAGAAATCCTGGACATTGCGCCCGACGCCGACAAAACCATTGTCTACTTTCTCAGCGATGGCGTTCCTACCTCGGATCCCACCGTGGAATCACTGCAATCGCTCGGCGAATCCAACATTGAATTCCATGCCTTTCAGATCACTGGCAGCGAAGTCAGCACCGCCATGCAAAACATGGCGTCCGTCATTGATGCCGGCACAAATTCCTCCGGTAGTGCTCGGCTGGTAAGCGACCCAGAACACCTGACTGCCGCGCTACTTGCCACGTTGAACTTGGCCGGAGTCACCGTGGACAATCAAACGGTCCGTTCGCTGGATGCGGCTGGCAATTTCTTTACGCCCGTCCAACTGCAACTCGGCCCCAACACCTTCACTGTGGCCGCCATCGATTCGGCAGGCAATTCCATCGAACAGCAAATCACACTGATCGGTGTCGACCCCAGCGGTTCAGCCCAACAACAGGACGTCACCAGCCGCGGCGAACTGAATCACTCGCACACCACGTTCAACCGTCAGACTCGTACGCTGCATGTTAATCAAACACTAACCAACGTCGCTCCTACGCAGCTCAAAGCCACTGTCACCACCGCCGTGGATGCGATTAGCCAGCCTAGTGTTTCCTTAACAACAGCCGAAGGTACGCTGACCGACGGCCGAAATTTCTTTGCTTACGATACCGAATTCGCCACGGGTGATCTCGCGCCGCAAGAAGTGAGCGAATCGATTTCGCTGGAGTTCGCCAACCCTCAGCAACAGCGGTTCGATGTCGAATTTTCATTACTAGCCAACAGCAACCGAGCTCCCTTCTTTAGTTCAGCGCCCGGCGTGCAGACCACGGTGGACGCAGACTATCTGTACCAAGCCGCCGCGTACGATGCCGACGGCGACACGGTCACGTTCCAATTGTTGACTTCGCCGAATCAGATGACGGTCAATGCTGTGGGCCTGATCCAGTGGACGCCCACGGACGATGACATTGGCGTGCATGACATTCAGATCCAAGCCGATGACGGACACGGAGGAACGGCGCTGCAAAATTTCCAGCTGGAAGTTCGCGCCACCACCGCCAACCGGCCTCCTGCGTTCCGATCTACACCCATCACACGCATCGACATCGGCACCAACTACAACTACACTGCCGACGCGTTTGACGCCGACGGTGACGCAGTAACCTATTCGCTGGACAGTCCTCCAGCCAACATGGCCATCGATCCGCTCAGTGGCCTGCTGACGTTTGATTCGCCCGCCGCAGGCGACTACGCCATCACCGTCATCGCCAGTGACACGCTGGGCGCCACCACTCAGCAATCGTTCGTACTGACCGTGGGTGACGTCGCCACCAATCCCGGCGCGCCCGTCATAATGTCCACGCCCGTCACAGAAGCGGTCGCCGGTTCGCTGTACTTGTACTTGCCACTGGCGCAAGATCCCGACGGCGACTTGCTGATCTGGTCACTGATCCAAGCTCCCACAGGCATGACCATTGACATGAACAGCGGTCGGATTGATTGGACACCCGCCGCCAGCCAACTGGGCACCAGCCATGTCTTGTTGAAAGTGGATGATGGACGAGGCGGCACGGCCACTCAGTTCTATTCGATCGAAGTCAGCCAACAGCTTGCCAATCGAGCTCCGTTGATTACGTCTCAGCCCGAATTCATCGCCACGCAAGATTCGCTGTACACCTACAACATGACCGCCACCGATCCGGAAGGAGACGCCATCACCTTCGCCCTACTCAGCGGTCCTGCCAACTTGACCGTTTCCCCATCCGGTCAAGTGCAGTGGACGCCTTCCGCGGCCGACGTGGGTTCGCACCGAATTCGCCTGTCAGCGGTCGACTCGCACGGCGCCACTTCGCAACAGACCTTCGATCTAGACGTCCGCAGTCCGAATCTACCGCCCGAATTTACGACGCAGCCTATCACCTCGACATTTGCCGAAGCGGTCTATCGCTACGACGCCGACGCCATTGACAGCGAAGATTCCGTTCGCTTCGAACTGGTCACCGCGCCCAGTGGCATGACCCTTGATCCGCTCACCGGTCAACTGCTGTGGACGCCCAGCTTCGGTTCGCTCGGCAACCACGCCATCACGCTCCGAGCGATCGACCAACGAGGTGCCTCGGCGGATCAGAGCTTCACGTTGGCCGTGACCATCGACGACACACCGCCCACGGTCAGCGTGCGAGTGACCGATTCACTGATCGATATTGGCGAAACGGTTGGGATTCAAGTGCTGGCGCGGATAACTTGCGAGTCGATTCGGTGGCGTTGACCATCAATGGCGTGCCGCAGATTTTGGACAACAATCGAACCGTCTTCTACACCGCCACGCACACTCCGGCGCTCGCTGATCGATACGCCACCGCCGTCGATTCCTACGGCAACATCGGCACCGGTCAGCCGAACCCACCACTCCGAGTGCTCGATCCGAACGACAATACGCCACCGGTTGTCGAGATCACCTTCATCGACTCAATCGATTGTCAGCTACTTGACCGACATCATCGGCTCTGACCGACGATAATTTGGAACTGTATCGTTTAGAGTTTGCGCGCAGTAGCAACAATTGGCGGCCTTCAGCAAACAGTCATCTTCCAGCCAGGTCCAGGCGGCCCAGGTGTTGTTGACGACCTGCTCGGCGTCTTCGATCCAACGCTCTTGTCGAACACGACTTACGACGTTCGGGTCTTCGCGCGGACCGCAATGGACTCCAATCGACTCACCAGATTCAAGTATCGTTGGGCGGGAGCAAAAATCGGTGTGAATCACTCAATCGTGGTGGACCTAACGATTCCGGTGGCGGGCGGACCACCTATCATGATCCATCGAACGCACAGTAAACTTCACCCGACTACACCAGGAGACTTCGGCAACGGCGCTTAGTCCACGCGCACCGCCGATCCGGACCTTCGAAAATCGGTTGCTCGAACGCCGTACGAAGATCTGCTCGGATAATTCGCGGCGTTGCCTTTCAGAAGGCGATCGAGTTCGAATCCTCACGCCCGACTGCCCGGCAGGTCGGCTTCACGTGGCCCGTTCCCACCGGCATTTGGACTCATCAGCGACCGATACTACGACCCTCGCTGGATTCCTGACCCCGTCGATTGGGATCTGTACGGCGAATACGACTATCGAAGAAGCTGGTTTCCAGGGCTTCGATCTGGAGGATTGCCGATTCCACTCCTACAGCTCAATGGCGACTGCTTCATCGCTGCCGTCCAACGCGTCCACCACAATCCGCTCGGATATCAGCTCATCAACAAGCAAGGAGTCCGCTACCACACCTACGATCAATTCACCCGGACTGTCCGACGTCACCGACCGCAACGGCAATACCCTAACCTACACCGACAACGCGATCACCAGTTCGTCCGGCCAACAAGTTCAGTTCCAGCGTGACGCTCAATCGAATCACGAAGTGATTGGTCCCAACAGGAATGAAATCAACTACACCTACGGTAAACATTTAGTTGATGTCGCCTATCCGAGAGCCTCGGCAATAGCTATTACTACACGGCCCAGAACTACTGCAAACGGTGTCAGCCCAGAACCGATTCGGAACAGGAATCGACGCCGATCAGGTTTGAATATGACGTAACGGAGTCGATTGGCGGTTGTCTTCGATGCGTGGGGGAGCCACGAATTCGTTTTCCTACAACCTAGACGCTTACGCGGCGTAACCTACGACGCACTCAGCTACGCCACGCAGATGACGTACGACGATCGCGGAAACATGACGTCGAAACATCTCGAACGGCGACACCGCATATTACACACACGACGGCAACGACAACGTAACACTCATCACCGATGAACGCGGATTCCCAACCGCGATGACCTACGATGATCGTCGAAATTTGACGAGCGTCACCGACGCACTGGGGAACGTACCTCGTTCGAATACAACGACGAAAACGACCTAACGCGAATGCTCGACTTGCCGATGGTGGTTCGCATGAATATGACTTCGATGGAAGCGGTAACTTCACCGCAGTTCGCGGACCAGGCGGACAAACACGGCAAGTTGTTACGACGCTCAAGGGCGTGTGATCCGCGTAACGGGCGTCGATGGTCGTAGCCGACAAATGCAATATGACGCAGGGCCGTATCCAGCACGAGTCATCGAACGTGACGGTGCAATCATGGACATGACTGTACGACGTGTACGGGAATATGATCTCGCAAACTGATCCTCGCGGCAACACGCTGCAAATCGTGCTAGACGATCGTCAACGCCCCGTAGCCTACGTAAACGCGCTTGGTGATTCTACGACACTGCAGTTTGATGGTGCACGTCCATCTGGAATCACCGACGAACTCGGGAATGCAACGCAATACATCCGTGATGCAAATCAATGGCCTCTTCGATATCCAACCCCGAAGGTGGTGTTCTTGTCTTCACCTACGATGCCAACGGTCGCAAGAAGACGATGGCCGATGAAAACGGCAATGTGACGACCTACAACTATCGCCCCGATGGCCAGATGGAATCGATGGTTGTTTCGCACTCGTAGTTACAAGTTACGAATATGATCCCGCTGGCAGCCAAACGGCGTTGGTAGATCCGAAGGAGTCATCGCTACAGAGAATGGGAGCACGACGCACTCGGCTACGTCACTGCTGAAACAACACCGACAGGAGACCGTACCGAGTTCGTTTATGACAAATGGGCAATCTTGTTCGGAAACCGATCCACTCGGTCGCATCCACATCGAATTCAACGAAATGCAGCTGCCGACGAAAATAACAAACCCGGCCGGTGGAGAATATCTGCTTTCGTTCAATTGGGAAGCACGCTCATTATCGGAAGCCGATCCGAACGGCAATGTTCGCAGTTACGTCCACGATGCCGACAATCGAGTGACACAAAGCATCGATCCGCTCGGCAACACGATTAACTATGAATACGATGCCGCCGGCAACATGACTCGCGTTATCGATAAGCGTGGCAACGCAACCGACATCACCTATGACGCGTTGAACCGGCCGACGTCATGGACTGACCCTTCAGGTGCCGTATCGCAAACCGTTTACGACGCAAAGGCCCGCACGCTCCAGTTGATCGATCCAACGGGAGCCACTGTCTCGTTCGAATATGACAAGCTCGGTCGCACAACGATGCAGACCGATGCCCTCGGAGGCGAAACAACGTGGGTGTACGATCCAGTCGGAAACGTCACGAGCACGACCGATCAAATCAACCGAACGACGACCGCGACTTACGACGCACTCAACCGGCGATTGACCACGACCGATCCGATTTCCGGCACGACAACGTTTGACTTTGATGCCGTCGGAAACGTGGTTTCGGTCACCGATCCTGAATCGAATATAACGCTATTCGAATATGACGATCAAGATCGCATCATTTCTGTCACCGACGCGCTCGGGAACGTTGCCACAACCGATTACGATGCGGTCGGCAACGTTACGCAGATGATCGATCGAAACGGCCGAATACGCACCTTCGGATACGATGTCCTGAATCGAGTCACGTCGGAAAACTGGCTCCTCGGAACGACCGCTGTCAACACATCGACGTTCAGCTACGATCCGGTCGGCAACGTATTGTCCGGTGCAGACAACTTTAGCAGCTACGCGTTCACCTACGACGCGTTGAACCGTCAGCTTACAGCGGACAACTTCGGCACGCCCAATCTTCCACACATTGTACTGACAAACACGTTCGACGAAGTCGGAAACCGAACCAGCGTCAGTGACAATCTCGGCGTCACCATTAGCAGTTCGTACGACATCAGAAATCTTCTTTCCGAACGCCAATGGTCCGGAGGCGGTATCGACGATGCGAGCATGCGGTACTCGTACGATTCACGCGGGCTTCAAACGCAAGTTCAGCGTTTCGGTTCGCTCGACACATCCGCTCTCGTTT
>JAWKTK010000033.1:0-66200 GCA_041399205.1 Pirellulaceae bacterium
GTCCTCGAGATGCACAGATCGCCTACGCCGTGCCGATTGATGGGCCGATTGCCCAAGCTCCGGCTGCTAATCCGATTCAGATTGCTGGTGTCGGTGTGGTAGAACCTGAATTTGAACCGGCTTTCAACGTCGGTTTCAATCTGGCGTTGAATTCGATGTCTAGTTTGGACATCAACTACACGATGTTCGAAAGTTCCACGATGGATCAAATCGAAACGTCGGCACCCAACGTGATGCGTTCCATTGTTTCGCATCCATCCAGCACCAGTACCGCCACGGACTTCCTCACGGCTTCGGCGAATCTGGACATTGACTACGACGTGCTGGACTTGACCTTCCGACACTTGTTTGTGGGTGGGCGAGTCTTTGCGGTGAACTATTTCCTGGGTGCTCGGTACGGTACGTTGGACCAACAGTTCCGAGCACACTTTGTGGATAACGGTACCGAAGACGTGCAGACGACGATTGATTTTGAAGGAGCCGGTTTGCGGTTTGGTTTGGACGCCGAACGTCACGCTTGCCGCAGTCGATTGCGATACTACGCCAAGGCGTCGGCCAGTTTCATTGCAGGTCGGTTTCGAACCAACTACTTCCAAGGCACCAGCTTCGATCCGACAATTGTGGATACGAATTGGGAAGCGGGTCGAGTGGTACCGATTCTGGACCTTGAAATCGGAGCAGGTTGGCGATCGGCCAACGATCGACTTCGCTTGAGTGCCGGTTACATGGTCAGCAGCTGGTACAACATGGTCAAGACAGACGATTTTATCTGGGCCGTGCAGCAGAACAATTTCTTGGAAATGCATGAATCTATCACCTTCGACGGACTGGTCGGTCGAGTCGAATACCGATTCTAAGTTTCCAATACCAAACAGCCTCCAAGTTCTGCTTGGTGAAAGCCGGTTGATTCGCGTCAACCGGCTTTTTTGCTGCGCGGACCTTTTTTCCATGGACCGACACGTAAGTGAGGCGAAAACGACGTTTTTTGTTTCCTAGCCCGAAACGTAAGTGAGGGGAAAACGACGTTTTTTGTTTCCTAGCCCGAAACGTAAGTGAGGGGAAAACTGAGTAAACTCCGCAGTCGCTCGCTGACGCTTCGGGCTAGGAAATTTCGCGGAAAAACGCAAATGCGCAACTTCAAAACGAGGTGGTGGCGTCGCCAATAAAAAAATATGCAAAACATTGGCGGACGGGAACGGCCAATTCGTATTCTCTGCTGGACGCGAATCTTGGGTGATCGCTAACCACTGGTTCATAGCGTGAATTGTTCGAACCAGCTTAACACAGAGGTACAGAATATGATTCGTCGCAGCCGCCGTGCGAATATTCGCCGTCATCGCTTGTCAACTCCGTCACAGACGCATCGTCGGTTCGCTCCGCGTTTGGAAGCATTAGAGAGTCGCCAGATGCTGGCCGGCGACGACGTTGTTGGAGACGTCATCGCCGCAGGAGACGACGCGGCCGATGAACTAACGGCGGGCGTCAGCGGACGGAAATGGGAAGACCGCAACGCCAACGGTCTTCACGATCCGGGCGAACCAGGCCTTCCAGGAGTGATCATCTATGCCGATCTGAACCGCAACGGCCAGTTGGATCGGAACGAACCGTTTACTCGGACGTCTCGCGATATTCCGGAAACCGATTTTGACGAAGCGGGCCTGTACACGCTGGGCGATTTGCCGGCCGGGCCACATGTGA
Organism: Pirellulaceae bacterium; assembly: GCA_041399205.1. GTDB lineage: Bacteria > Planctomycetota > Planctomycetia > Pirellulales > Pirellulaceae > JAGQOZ01. The sequence continues at coordinate 1,699 of JAWKTK010000033.1, forward strand.
TTCGCGAAGTGGTTCCGGATCTGTACGAACAAACTTTTCCGCCCGTGAACGTGCCGATCTTGGACGATCCCGGCGGCGTGTTTTCTGACGAATTTGCTTCGGTGGAACCGGAACGATTAGTCATGCGTCTGGATGCGGGCCAAGTTCGAACCGAAGGCGTGGCTGTCACGGTGCATCCGTTTTGCATTCGCCCCATCGACGTGGATGTGGTGTCTTCTGATCCCGATGTGGCCGTTAAAAATCTTTCCGGCGTGCAACAGAATGGTTGCGGAGGAGATGCGACCAAGTTTGAAGTTGCGCTTGAAGGCGACGGAACCAGTCGACGCTTTCAGCTCCACTTTGTCGATTCGCTGACCGGAACGCCGTTTGCCGCCATTCCTGTTTTGATTATGGCACCGGCCAGCGGCGGTGCGCATCACGTCATCTTGGAGGCGGGACAACATGTGGATGGATTGCATTTTGGGAATCGGTATGTCGGTCCAGCACGAGGCTCGATCATGGGCACCAAATGGCTGGACGCGAACGGTGATGCCGAACAAGATCCGGGCGAACCCGGTATCGCGGGCGTCACGATTTATTTAGATCTGAACTTCAATAACGAATTGGATCCTCACGAACCGACCACCACCACGTCGGCTGACAATCCATTGACCGATTTTGACGAAGCGGGCTGGTACCGATTCGGCGATGTGGATCCGGGTCGGTATGCGGTGCGAGAAGTCGTGCCGGAAGGTTCGATCCAAACCTATCCGCAGCTGATTGTGATTGACCCGCTACCGCCGCTGGACGGTCTACCCAATGGTGCCAGCCACTTTGTTGCCGTGCGGCCTGGGGAAGCGGTGACCGGAATCGATTTTGGTAATCGACCGAAACAGATGACGGGCGATTTTGACGAAGATGCAGTGACATCGATGCGACCGATATTGACATTTTGGCGGCGGCGATTCGCGACTTTCAGCTCGATCCAAAATTTGATTTGAATATGGATGACCGCTTGGATCTGCGAGATTTCGTCTTCATGATCAAACGTATTTTGCTGACCGATTTTGGCGACGCAAATTTAGACGGACGGTTTGATTCCAAAGATCTGATTGCCGTTTTTCAGGCCGGTGAATATGAAGACGGCATTGACGGCAATTCTGGATGGGCCGAAGGAGATTGGAGCGGCGATGGTGATTTTGACACGCAAGACTTGGTAGTGGCCTTCACGGACGGCGGCTACACCGCGAACGCCGTCGCCTTGTCTGCCAGTGATGTCGATTCGCTGATGGGCAAATCGGACAAGACCAAGCGAACGCGTAGCTTTGTGTCGTAGCGGAACTTCGTCAGAACGATCTTCCTTATCCTGCGCTGGCAGTTTTGTGTTACCCAAGATCGCTGTCTGCAAAGGCGGATAAGGAAGACGTTCGACGACAACAACGCCCACCGGCAAGATGTGCCGCCCGCTGGGCTGGAAAGTGTACAGGACGATGACCGGTGGCTGACGCCCACCGGCAAAGATGTGCCGCCCGCTGGGCTGGAGAAGTGTACAGGACGATGACCGGTGGCTGACGCCCACCGGCAAAGATGTGCTGCCCTCTGGGCAAAAAACAAGATTTTCATCACTGCGTCCGGGGGCGACAGAATATGCGGCCACGCAGATCCGCCCGGAGGAGCGACACATCTTTGCCGGTAGCGTAAGCTACCGGTTTGCAAATTACATCAAAGAGCCCGGCGGGCGACACAACAATGAGAAAGATGTGCCGCCCTCTGGGCTGGATAGTGTCCAAGACGATGACCGGTGGCTGCCGCCCACCGGCAAGGATATGCCGCCCACCGGCAAAGATATGCCGCCCGCTGGGCTAGAAGAAGCAAGGTTTTCATCACCGCGGCCAGCAGGCGACAGAATATGCGGCCACGCAGATCCGCCCGGAGGGCGACAGATCTTGCCGGTAGCGTAAGCTACCGGTTTGCAAAAATTACATCCAAGAGCCCAGCGGGCGACACAGCAAAGAGCGTGGAGTGCAATCATGGGATGCCACCAACAACTGCTTTATCATCTTGTCTTCAGCACCAAAGAACGCCGTCGTTTACTCACCGACGACAATTTTCGCGATGCCGTTTGGGCATACATGGCCGGTGTCTGTAACAATTTGGATGGCCATGCGATTCGTGTCGGTGGATACTTCGACCACGCTCATTTGCTGGTACGCATTCCTGCGAAAACCGCTGTCTCTGACTTTGTTCGGCAACTCAAATCCAGTACCAGCAAACACATCAACGAGAACCGTCGGAGTGCAATGAAATTTCATTGGCAGGATGGATACGGAGCGTTCTCGGTCAGTATGTCGAAGTCCGCTCTGGTTGTGAGATACATAGACAATCAAATATCGCATCACCGCCAGCTTTCGTTCCAAGACGAATTTCTGCGAATGCTCCGCGACCATGAAGTGGACTTTGATCCAAGGTATGTCTGGGAATAGTGATGTGCCGCCCGCTGGGCTGGATAGTGTACAGGACGATGACCGGTGGCTGACGCCCACCGGCAAAGATATGCCGCCCGCTGGGCTAGGAAGAAGCAAGGTTTTCATCACCGCGGCCAGCAGGCGACAGAATATGCGGCCACGCAGAACCGCCCGGAGGGCGACACATCTTTGCCGGTAGCGTAAGCTACCGGTTTGCAAAGTACATCCAAGAGCCCGGCGGGCGACACAACAATGAGAAAGATGTGCCGCCCTCTGGGCTGGATGAGTGTCCAAGACGATGACCGGTGGCTGACGCCCACCGGCAAAGATATGCCGGCCCGCTGGGCTAGAAGTAGCAAGGTTTTCATCACCGCGGCCAGCAGGCGACAGAATATGCGGCCACGCAGAACCGCCCGGAGGGCGACACATCTTTGCCGGTAGCGTAAGCTACCGGTTTGCAAAAATTACATCCAAGAGCCCGGCGGGCGACACAACAATGAGAAAGATGTGCCGCCCTCTGGGCTGGATAGTGTCCAAGACGAGGACCGGTGGCTGACGCCCACCGGCAAGGATGTGCTGCCCTCGGGGCTGGACATGGAGTTTGGCTGGCAGGGACCAAGAAATACTTGCGATTTGTCGAGTGTCGATTCGCTAACGATTCGCTAGAGCACTCGTTTGGGCGAAATAATTACGCCTGCCGCCAGCAAACCGCCTACCAAGGACGCAGCGATCAGGAGAGTAGAGAAGGCGAATTCAACGCCTTGCATGGTTTGGTTTTCTAACAGCGAAGTGAGCGAACGATAGCCTAAGGAACCGGGACCAGCACAATCAAACCTGGCGTGGATGGAATCAACGCCGGTCGGTCTCGCCAGCGAGCGTACAGATTGCTGCCGCAGCCGACGGTTAGGGCACCTGCAAAGGCTGCGACTTCGGCACTCATCTTTTGCGCCGCCAAGTCGTGCATTATCCCTCCGCTAATACTGACCGCGTAAATCACCGGCCACTGCGACATTCGCACTCGAAACAAAACCGCGAACGTGGCCGGCGCTACGGCGAACGCTAGCCAATACGCTCCATCGGGAAGAGCGGTTTTGGTGAATTCATCGGGAATCGCAACAAACAACCGACTCACCTGCCACGCGATTGCCACTCCCATCACCAACGTCAACGGCGTTACGCCAGTGCCCGGCCAATCTGGCGACGCCCGCAGATAAATGACCGACGGCCAGTTCGGTTAAGGCGACGGTCAGACTCAAACCGGGCAGCAAGACAATCAAAGCGGCCATCGTGGTTAGGTGGTAGTCGAACGCTTGCCACCAACCGGCCAGAAGAAAAGAACTCGCACCGACCAACGCGCCCGGCGACCGGTTCAAAGACACCGGCTTCCCATTTCCAGCGGCCTACCAACCATTCCAAGACAGGCCACCAACCGCCCAAAATTCCGGAAATGGCAATCTCCAGCCAGCTTCCACCAAACAGAATGGCGACGGCGGCATGAGCAAGCAGCAGGCCAGGATGGTTGCAATGCCGTTGTAAATGGGTTTGGCGGCAGCGGCTGTTGTCAGTCCGGTGGTGGCTTGGTTCAGGCTGATTTTGCCGTCTTCCAGTTGTTCCAGAATGTCGTCAAACTGCCACAATTTTTCTGCATCGACCGGCCCACAGTTGACTCGGCGCAAAAACGTCTGTTCGCCTGTACCGTCGTCCAATGAAACGACTAGGGCGGTGGGTGTATACAAAAGATCCCCTGCACGCCCAGGCTTTGCGAAACCTTCGCCATCACTCGTTCCAACCGATGCGAAGGCGTGCCATGCCGATGCAACAGTTCGGCAGCCAGCAACAGAAAGGGATAGGTGTCGGTTTTCGAATTCATCAGATCATGTGGATGGAAATCAGATTTTGGTGCTGGCGTACACATTCGTCAACGTTGCGAACGAAGGCAGTTGTACATGGGCCGCTCGATGAAGCGATACACAACGCTTCCGAACAACATCGCCGCAAACGCCACGGTCAGCAAGTAGGTCAATTGTTCGCTGCTTCCAAGTTCGGGAAGCATTCGTCCGACGAGGCCACCGGCGTGCAGCACAAACAAGTGGGTAAGGTAAAGATCTGTAGGAGCTATCACCTAGGTGACTGAGGATTTTGAAACTTCTTTCAGCAATTTTGGGGATGAAAGTTGTGTCAGATAACGTTGTTTTGTGCGAGTATACTTGCGTTAAGGATTCTCGCGACAGGCATCCATAAACGATCATCGCTGCAGCAACTCCGTAAGACAACAGTCTTGTATGCCCATATTCGGCATTTCGTTCCAAGATTGCTTCCCAGGCAGGGCCACCCAAACAAAACCAGATAATGCCCAACCCCAACACAAACCGCCCGTATTTCATTCGTTTATGCACAAAGCACCAGCCAATGCCAACTCCAGCGATAAACTCCAAAGCCAGCGGTGAAGCATACAACGGCAACTGTTGCAGGTCGTTTGTGTCTGCATAGCCAGGTTGATCGTACGCAGGGTACGCCAACAGTGTGGCCAAACCCCAGATGCCAAACGCCCAAGGAACGAAACGAACGGGAACCAAGCACACGGCGGCAAAGATTAGGTAGAAATACAGTTCGTAAGTGAGACTCCATCCGGGAGCCAAGATGGGATATTGCTTTTGAGGCCACAACAAGAGAGATTTCACTGCCCAATCCAGCGTGATGGGTGAACGACCAGACAAGTGTGGCGCCAGCGTCAGTAAGACCAGCAAGGCGCACTACTGCAAATCAATACAGTGGATAAATCCTCGTGATTCTTCGCCACAGGAACCTCGGGATTGCTTGTGGATGGCTCCCCAATCCGCGTGATGAGCAACCACCATCACGACGCCACTGATCACGAAGAACAGGTCCACCCCGCATAGCCTCGTTGAAACCAGCCCAAGAGCTTGGCTTTGAAATATTCGACTTCGACGACCACGTGCAGATGATGAAACAGGACAAGCAGTGCCGCCAACGCTCGCAGGCATTGAATCGATTGCAACTGGAGCTTGTGTGATCGATCTGTGTCCATGCAAGTTCTAGCCGCTATGATTTTTTTATTGCCACTGAGACAATTCGACCGACCAACACGGTTATGCTAGGGAAATTGGAAGAATGTTAGTGCAAGCATTTAAACGTCATTCAACACCACTTGCTTCGCTCCGTTTTTGGCGAATGATCCGTATGATTGCTGCGGCGGTGAAGTCGGGGCGCAGTTGTAATGCTTGTTCCAACAACGATTCGGCTTTGTCGAAATCTCCGGCCGAAGCCAGCACAATGGCCAAGTCATGTAGCACGGAAGGTTTTGTATTTTGATCCGCTACGGTTAATGCTTGTTCCAGATAACGTTCTGCCGTTGCAAAATCGTCGCTCGTGGAAGCGGTGCGGCTCAAGTTGCAGCGTGGCAACCAGCTTGCCTTGCAGACGTTGCTGGCGTTCCGTTGACTCGGCGGCGGCAATGGCATCCGCAAAGTATCGCAGGCCTTGGTCTTGGTCGAACGCAAAGACCCTGGCGGCGGCGAATTCGATAAATTCGGAATCGGTAGCCGCTTTGGTGAACCACGTTCCTGGCAGTGGCACCATTCGCTGGCGACGATGATCATTGTCTTCCTGTGCCAAAGAAAGATCCTGCAGCAGCGTTGGGATTTCCACCGCACCTCGGTAAATGGCCAGCATGTTGCCTTCCGCATCCAGCAGAAAACTGAGCGGCACGACAAATTCGGGATACTTATCAAAGATGGCGTTCTGCAAACTCGTGATGCGTTCTGCGGATGCCACCGTGGTCTGATAGCGGTGGTGGAATTCGCGATGCGGGACAGATCTACGTCGGCCGTTGCGTCCATCAAATTATCAATGTTAACCCCGATCACTTGCAGCCCAGCCTTTTTCCAATTCGTCATTTGCTGCGTCGAACCGAGCCAATTCTTGCCGACAAACGACACAAGACGATGTCCACAAGGTCACCAGCGTGCCTCGGTTCGAACTCGCTTGATTCGAATGAACTCGGTTTGTGTTTTCCACTGGATTGTCTGTCGCAACGGCGTTTTCGTCCAACCAATCGATGTTTGGAAACGCCAGTTTGGCAGGCAGGATGATTCGAGCGGCCGAGGTTTCCGGCAGTGGTTCCGGCGTTGATGCGGCTATGATTTTGCTGACGGACCGCTGGACCAATTCAGGCTGGCCGGTGCCTTGCACCAGACGCACCGCTTGGCCTGAACGCAGGCCGGCAAAGGTTTCTCGTTTCCCACCGGGCCACAATACTTGCGCGGTGGCGTTGCTAACCGGTTGGCGAAAACCAAAATGCAAGCGTCCCGTCGATTGTGACAAGAAGGCGTCACCACAGCGTACGCTTTGCATTTGCGGTCGAGTGTCCGATTCCGTTTGCAGCGTCACCACAGCGCCAATCGCGTGCCGATTTCCGGCAGTTGCTTGCAATTCAATCGATATAGCCTGATTGCCCGTTTGCTGAGCGGTTTGGTTTTGCAGGAAGCGGACTCTGGGTGCAGTGCGGTTGCGAACCCACAGATCCAAATCGCCATCGTGGTCCCAGTCTAAGAGTGCCAGCGAACGAGCGTCATCGGGGAAATCGAAACCGGAGACGGCTGAAACATTCGCAAACCGCTGATTCGTCTTGTCCAAGGCGTCGGTATTCGCACCGACGTTCAAATACACGCAATTGCGTTCGCGACCACTCCACGACGAACCCGCGCGCACCAACCGCAGCGTATCGGCCCACGACTGCCCGTATTGCTGGACGCCGGTTCGATCACGAGTGGATTCGGGGGATTGCGACACGACCTGTCGCCAAAAGAAACTTCACAAGTCGTCTACTTTTTGGTTAGTGAAATAACCATTGGCAATCACCAAGTCTTGCCAGCCGTCGTTGTTGATATCCGCAAAGCAAGAACTCCACGCCCAGCGTCCCATATTGACGCCCAGCGTTTCGCTGACGTCGTCGAACGATCCATCCGGGCGAGCGGCAAATAATGTGTTGCCTCGAGCCATCCGCTGCATCGCTTGACTACGATCTTGATAGCGGTCCATGAACTGACGTTGAAAGGTCACTCGATTCCCAGCGGCGGAAAACATGTTGCCCACGTACAGGTCCATTCGTCCGTTGCGGTCAAAGTCGCCCCAGGAAACGGACATGCCGCCGGCCATATCTTCCACGGCGGCTGTCGCTGCGATGTCGGCAAAGCGGCCACCGTCGTTTCGATATAGATTGTTTCGCCCAAAATCGTTGGCCACATACAGATCGACATCACCATCCTGATCAAAATCTTCCCAGGACGCTGCGAACGAAAACCGGCGATTGTTCTGATCCAGTCCCACTTGGGTTGTGACGTTGGCGAATTGAAATTGTCCTTTGTTCTGCAGCAACGCGTTTGGGCCACCGTTGTTGGCGTCGTTATACGGAATGGGTGCCGATCCTTCGTAGCCTCGTTTGCTACCCGGCCCGCCCGATTGACCGTAGTTGCAGACGTACAGATCTACATCGCCATCATTGTCATAATCTGCGGCGCACAGCGATTGGGCTTCCGGCAAACCGGTGATGGCATTCCGAACTTGAAACGTGCCTGTCCCATCATTGGCAGCGAACACCAACGCGGCTACGGTAGCGACGACTAGATCCAGATCGCCGTCTTCGTCTAGATCAACCAACAGCGCTGCCGTTGATGCTTCCAGCCAATCCACTTGCGCAGCCGCCGAATGATCCGTGACGGTGCCGTCCGGTTGGTGCAGATACAAGCGGTTTGGCAGTCCGCCCGTATCACATACATACAGATCCTCCCAGCCGTCCCCGTTCACATCGCCCACCGCGATGCCATGGTGTCCAAATATATGCGTGTCATCAATGCTGGGCATCCGCAGATTCCAATGATCAATACTGCGCAGCACGTGCAGCGGAAAAGAATCGGTCTTTCCCAGCACCGCCACCGTGGCGTCTTCCCAGATAGAACGGCCTTGTACACTCACTTGTTCCAAGGATTCTATTCGGACGTTCGACAAGCGAACCGGATCGCCCATCGTAGACCAAGTGGTGGACCACAGAGCATTTTGTTGCTGGCGAACGTCACCGGTTCGTTGCAATTCCACCAAAACGTTGGCCGTTACCGAATTTGTTTCTGAATCGGCAAGAATGGAAACCACTTTGAACGAACATCTGGCAATGCTGGTGTCGGGAAGTTGCAGATGCGATTTCAGAAACGACATCAAGTTGTCGGTGGGCGAATCGGGCGCATCGGCACCTTCGACGCGACGGACTTGAATCGTATGGTCGTCAAAGATCGTGCGTAACTGTTTCGCATCAAAGCCATTCGCGGTAAACGGATCGGCTGTGATGGACGCCACAAAGTCATCCGTGAGATCATGTTGCTGAATGTGTTCGGCCAGTTTTCCCAGCTGTTTCTTAATTTGGTCGTGCAACACTTCCGTGTACCATTGGTCATTAGCGGCATTCAGCTTTTCATGCGTCGTTGGTGGACCAATTTGAATCACTGAATGCGCGGCGGCGTCGGCAGACGCTTGGTTGAAGACCGAAGGATCTTGGCTGTGTGAATTGGGCCAATACTTGAAAAGCAACAGACCGATCGCGGTTGCCGAAATGGCGAGCAGCGTGTACGAGACAACCTGGGAACGCGATGACATATTCAGCCTGTTCAGCGATTTTGCAATAGAAACACTCCATTTTACGTCACGCGATTTTTGACACAACAGCGAGTTCGCCGAGATGTTGCGACTAACGATGCGGTAGATTTTGGACTAGAATAGCAAGGCGTTGAAGAAAACAAACATCCGTCGCCCATAAAGGTTGTGCATGTTAGGCCGAATTTGCCTATTCGTTGTTTTGTTGGCTGCGGCAGCCACAGGAATGTTCGGCTGTTCGCGGCAGAAAGCGAATTCTCCCACAACGGCTGCGCCCGATTCGCCACAAACGGGCTCGATTCCGCAGGCCCAGCCAAACGAACCAGTGGCGACAATTGTCGGCGGCGAATTTTGCACGTCGGACGACGCGATTGCTCCTTCTCTGGACGTGTGGCCTTCGGAAGCGATCACCGATCGAATTTCCGCTGTGCTAAAGAAAATGAAAACGCTGCCGGCCGACGATGCGGCGCTGGCCAGATACTTTACCACTCCGTTTGCATTGAACGTTTCGGATACAGTTCAAGTTCAATTTGAAAAGGATGGTTTGACCACATCCCAAACGGACACCAATCAGACAGCAACCATTGCCGACAACGCCGCCATTCGTTTCTTGAATCGGCTGCGTACGGCGGGGCATCAGCAAGAAATTCGGCTGCTCAAGGTAGTCGGTATCGACGTGATGGACGAAGTGGCTGTCACCAAGATTCGCTGCGAATCGATCGGTTCGGACCAAGACGTGCGGCGACAGACCATTCAAACTTGGCAATGCGAATGGCACGTGGCGATGGATTCCCTTCAACTGCGTTCGGCCACGCTGCTGCAAGAAGACCAAGCTGTGTCTGCCAATGGCACTCGCTTTGCCGATCAGACTCTGGCTGTGTTGGGCCATCAAGAGTCGTTTCAGCAACAACTACAATTTGGTCTGCAATACTGGTTGGCTCGTATTACTTCCGCGCATGGCATGAATTATTTTTCCAAGCACGGGTTAGCGGTGGGGGATGTAAATGGTGATGGGCGAGATGACTTGTTTGTGTGTCAGCCGGCCGGTTTGCCGAACCGCTTGTATCTGCAGCAGTCGGACGGCACGTTGGTGGACAAGTCTGCCGAATATCACGTCGATTTATTGGACCGCACCACCGCCGCGCTATTGGTGGATTTGGACAACGATGGAGATCAAGATCTGGCTATTTCCACCATCATGGGCGTCCAGATTTTTCAGAACCGACAAAACCAAACGTTTGTGCACAAAGGCACGTTGGCTCTGGCGGACGAAGACCTGCAAGGCATTTCGGCGGCCGACTACGACAACGACGGCGACTTAGATCTGTACCAAATTGTGGACTACGCTTCGCATCAATCGCGAACTCGCCAAGGCCTACCGTCCTTCGTTTATCACAATGCGAATGACGGTGGTTCGAATCGGCTGTTTCGCAATGACATACAAGCGGATCGCTGGACGTTCACGGATGTAACGACGTCGGTTGGCTTGGACCAAAACAATCAGCGACACAGTTTGGCAGCGGCCTGGGACGACTTTGATGCCGATGGCGATCCAGATTTGTATGTGGCGAATGATTACGGCCAGAACTGCTTGTATCAGAACAACAACGGCACGTTTGTGGATGTGGCTACGGAACGCAACGTGACGGACTTTGGTTCGGGCATGTCCGTCGCCTGGGGCGATTATGATCGAGATGGCCATGATGACTTGTATGTCAGCAATATGTTTTCTTCGGCCGGGAACCGTATTACCACTCAGTCCCAATTCTTGCCGAATATTTCGGACACCGGACGCGAACTCTATCAACGGTTTGCGAAGGGGAATTCGCTGTTTCGAGGCACTGAATCGACGCAATTTGAAGAGACTGGTCGGGATTTGAATGTCGAGATTGCTCGGTGGGCCTGGGGTTCGCAGTTCGCCGACATCAACAACGATGGCTGGGAAGATTTGGTGGTGGCCAACGGCTATATCAGCACCGATGATTCCGGCGATTTGTGAAGTTTCTTTTGGCGACAGGTCGGGTCGCGAAGTGGAGTTTCCGTGGGTGACGCAGGGCCGTCAGACGTGTCCGCGCAAGGCCAAGCGTTCTTGAAAGTGGTGCGCGAAGGGCGGTCGTTTAGTGGTCGAGAACGGCATTGCCTGTTTTTGAACAACGCCGGCAAGTCGTTTTCTGATGTTTCCAGTGTGGTCGAATTTGATTTGCCGGATGATGGACGAGCACTCGCGCAAGTTGACTGGGATCAAGACGGAGATCTGGATTTTTGGATTGCCAATCGAAATGGTCCGCAAGTGCGTTTCTTAGAAAATCGCTCGTCCGCAAATCAGCACTTTTTGTCCGTGCAATTGGAGGGAACCGAGTCAAACCGAGATGCGATTGGCAGCCGAGTGCGAGTATTTGTGGCGAACGAAGACCGCCCGGTGACTCGTACCTTACGCGCTGGTGACAGCTTCTTGGCACAGTCTAGCAAGCGTCTGCACTTTGGGCTGGGCGACGCGAGTTCGATCGAACGCATCGAAGTCACTTGGCCGAATGGCAAGACGCAATCGTTCACTGGTCCTAGGCTCGATTCTGCCTGCCTAATTCATGGGTAAACGGACGTGCATGCGATCGACCTGGTCGCTCGTTCGCTACCTCGCGCCGCACGGACGGTGCCGATGCAAACCGGCGTCGGTGGTTCGCACTCGGCTGTCAGTTTTTCCATGATTGCGTTTCCGACAGACAAACTGATTTCGCTGGATGGTCGTTCCCAGCCGCTGTTGAACTCGGCTGCTCGCATGACTCTGGTCAACATTTGGGCCAGCTGGTGCGGACCGTGCGTGAGTGAATTGACGGATATTGCCGAGAACGCGAGTGCTTTGCAGCAACGAGGCATCGATGTGGTGGCGCTGTCGGTGGATGCGATCACGGACCAAGAAACGCTGGACGGAACCGTGACACTGTTGCAGAAGCTGAAATTTCCGTATCGATCCGGTGTGGTGGATCAAGCGTTAGCAACCAAGTTGCAGTTGTTGAATGATACGATTTTTGAAATCCGAGACCCGCTGCCGGTGCCTACCAGTTTTCTCTTGGATCGCAAGCGACGTGTCTTGATGGTGTACAAGGGACCGGTTTCGGTCGAACAATTACTGCGCGATATTGGCGGCCTGAAAGCGTCTTCGACCGAAGAATGGCGCAGTGCCACCGTGCCGTTTGCTGGGTACTGGTTCATGCCGCCCAGGCGTCGTCATCTGTTTGATTACGTTCAACAGCTGGTCGAACTTGGTTTCAAAGAAGAAGCGATCGATTACGTTCAACGAGATCCGGACATGTTTACCAAGCATCCGTATTGGCCAACGCTGAACCAAAAATTACAGCCGTAAAGTTTGTGGAAGGTGTGCGATGCAATGAAAAAGGCGAAGGACTTGGAAAAGTCACTTCGCCTTTTTGTTTCCGCTCGCTAACGCGTCGGGCTAGGGAAATGTCCCTCGCTAACGCTTCGGGCTAGGAAAAATCTCTTTCGCTAACGCGTCGGGCTAGGAAAAACGTAACTCCGAAACTGACGCGTTGGATTCTCGCCAAGCGTTTTAAGCAGACCGTCTTCGGAACTGAAATAGTCCTAACAATCCCATGGCCAACAACGTTAGACTTGCTGGTTCTGGTACCGCGGCCACTCCGCCACGAGGCCCGATTTCGAACCCACCGTCGGTGAAGGCAGCCACAAAGTCGGAACTGTCAAAGAATCCACTTCCGTCCCAGTCACCTTCGGCCCAAGTGGCTGAATTACCGGTTTCGTACTTGCCGGCCGTGAAGGCAGCCACAAAGTCCGAACTGTTGAATTCGCCGTCTAGATTGGAATCGCCGAAATACGTGTTCATCAAATCGTTGACCCAGTAACCCAAGTCGCCCGAATTGACCGAACCATCGTCGTTCAAATCAGCCGCAGCGTCTCCACCTCGAACTCCGGTTGCCAAAGCGTCAAAGTCGGCCGCATCGCAAGCGCCGTCTTGATTGACGTCGCAGGGATCAAAATTGCCGCCAAAGGCGCTAGTGACAAAATTGAACTGGTATTCTCGACCATTCGCACCTGATTGATGCGTGGTCATGCCAGTCAGCTCCAAGCCTGTTTCTAGCAGTTCCAGATCGTCCGGATAGAACGATGTGTCAACGTCGAATTGAATCATGCCCGTTCCGCCGCTGCCTGCGAACGAAACAAAGCCACCATTCGCGTTATCGACTCCATCTTGCCATTGCACCATGGCAGGATGATACAAAGCATCATCATCCGGAATGGCTGAACTTCCCCATTCAAAGGTGTTTTCACCCGGAGTGTTGGGCGTGTGGACGGGACCGACTTCGTAAATGGAGAAGAAGCCCGTGCCATCGTTTGTTCCGTCGGCGGCTTCAAGCGCATCTTCTTGCTTCACAATGATTGGCACAAAACTATAGAGTTCCGATTCCACTTCACCCGCTCGATCGTCTGCCGTGTAGTAGTTGACGGCTTCGACGGTTTCACCCGGTTCCAGAATATGGTTGTACATGGCAGTGATGCCAGACCAACCGTCTACGGATCCACCATTGCCCAAGTCCATCGTACCGACAATACCTTCCACGGGAGGTGGTGGTGGTTCGGGCGTCAACGTCTTGCATGTGTCGTCACAGGCAGACATGTTGAAATTGACTTGGTATTCACGACCTGCAAATGCGGCCGAGCTGTGACCGGGTGCAGCGCCCAAGAAGTCATAGCCCAATTCTACTTCGCCAATGTCATCAGAAAAGTAGAACGAAGAATCGACGTCCCACTGTGCCATGCCGGTACCGGTGCCGTTCGCAAATGAAACCACACCACCGTTCGCGTTGTCTACGTCCTGCTGCCATTGCAAGAAACCAGGATGATACAAGGCGCCGTCATTCGGAATGGCCATGCTGGTCCATTCAACCGAATTTACTCCAATGTCCTGCGTCACATGCACGGGACCAACATCAAAGATGGAATAGTCCCCGCCACTGTTTTCACGCGAACCACCTTCTTGCCGAAGGATCAGCGGTACGAAATTGTACAATTCGCTTTCAATTTCAAACTGTCGAGCATCGGCGGCGTAGTAATCCACCGAAGTCACTGTTTCGCCGACAGGCAAAACCGAACCGTACATGGCGGTGACACCTGACCAGCCGTCCACGTTTCCGCCGTCATGCAAATCCAGCGGTTCACCTGGCGCGGGGCCAACTTGCCCCCAAGCGTTTGCGGCCAGCATCATCGTTATGCCGACCACCCAAAATAAATGCTTCATAGAATCTCTCCCTCAAAGCCCAAAATTAGAAAAAACTGCCTGGTGCGAGTATACAGGAGACGCCTGATATCACCAAAGGTTATTCCATCTAGGCTGCAGCCACATTTCGTGCTTGAAGCGGAGGGTGGACGATTCGTGTTTTGCACAGCAATGTCAAAGCCAGCAGGATGAGTGTTGCTGTTTCCCCTCGCAATAACGATCAAGATCTGAATCAGCGACAGCTTAATTCGTGCACTAGGTCCACTAGAGCCATCGCGTTTTCGACGGGAGTTTGCTGCAGAATGCCGTGCCCTAAATTGAAAATATGGCCCGGGCGACCGTTCGCCTGCTGGAGCACTCGTTGAGTTTCACGGCGAATGGTTTCCTGATCCGCTAGCAAGACGCATGGATCCAGGTTGCCTTGAACTGCCTTGTCGTAGCCCACGGTTTCCCAGGCCACGTCCAGCGAACTGCGCCAATCAACGCCAATCACTTGCGAACCACCGGCGCTCAATAGCGGCAACAGCGCCGGATTTCCTGCGCCAAAATTGATGACTGGCGTACCGGGCGTAATCCCTTGGATGATTTTCTGAATGTAGGGCAATGCAAAGCGACGATAGTCATCCGGTCCCAAACATCCGACCCACGAATCGAACAGTTGCATACACTGCGCACCAGCGGCAATCTGAGCGTTGGCGTACAGAATGATTGAATCGACAAAACGATTCATCAGGTCATCCCAAGCCACGGGATCGGAATACATCAGACGCTTGGTGTTGTGATAATTTCGACTGGAACCACCTTCAATGGCGTAGCTGGCCAACGTGAAGGGCGAACCGGTGAATCCGATCAACGGTAGCGAAGGTGACAAATCCGCTCGAGTGCATCGTACGGTGTCCACGACAAATTGCAGCGATTGCATATCTGCCAACGGGGTCACTCGATCAATGTCCTGCGCTTCTCGAATGGGATTATGAATCACCGGCCCGTCACCGGGCGCAAATTCCAATTCGAATCCCAGCGGTTCCAGGATGGGCAAAAGATCAGAAAAAATGATGGCCGCGTCGACACCTAACTTGGTCACGGCGGTGACCATGACTTCGCTGCAGAGTTGCGGGTTTTTGCAGAGTTCTAGGAACGTCGTTTTCGCTCGGACTTCGCGATATTCGGCCATGTAGCGTCCCGCTTGCCGCATCAGCCAGACGGGCGTTACATCGGTCGGTTCGCACCGACACGCTTTCATGAACGGACTGTCATACCACGGTTCGTTTGCCTGGCTCACAAGAAAATTCCTTCAGCGAAACAGTTGTCGTTAAGTCTACTTAGTTGGCCGCTCGTTTCGCAGCCAGCAAGCGATGACATTGCGCTGCCGTTTCCGAAACCAGATGCCCTAGTTTGGGATGCGAAGGTTCCAAGTCGACCGCAATGTCATGGTCATTCAACATTTCCGAAGTGGTCGGGCCGATTGACGCGACCAACACGTGATTCAGCGAATCCAACACGGCTTCTCGTACGCCCAGTTGTTCTGCCATGCGAATAACATTGTTCACCTGATGAGCGGACGTAAACATGACAACATCCAGCTGTCGTTGGGCCAAGCGTTGTACGTTTTGTTCCAGCAGATTTGTGTCTTCAGGAAACGCCCATTGGTAAACTCGCAAAGGAAACACCTTGGCTCCGCGAGCTTCCAGGCCTGCGATCAAGCTCACGTTGGCCTTGCCGTATTCTTGCAAACAGACGCGTTGATTCGTGACGGAAATCCCACCGTCGATCGCGTCCAGGATTTCTCGCCAAGTGTTCGGTGCGGCGATTCGATGAGTCGGTTGGATTCCCCATTCTTTCAACACGGCGGCTGGCTTCGGACCACGCACGATGGTGATGGCGTCTTTTAGCGAATTAACAAAACGAGTTTCATCGATGTGTTTTTCAATCGCGCTGCGCCAGTGTTTTAGTCCTACGCCGGTCATCACCAGCACCACATCAATATGCCCTGTCATTAATTCTTGCGCCATGTGGATGGCGTCGGCATTTTTTTCGATGGGGACTTCTCGCATAGAAGGACTAACAAACGGTTGACCGTGAAACTTTTCAATCAGACGCTCCGTATCATCCGCTCGCCGACTTTCAAAAGCGCCGACCGCCAGGCCCGCAAAGTCGACTGGGAATTCCATACAACTAACTCCTGATTGATCTTGTACCTTGCACGTCTTATTCGAAACTCGGTGATCTGATACGATAGGCGTTGTCCGCCATTTTTTCTATCCCATTGACCAGAATCGAACGCTCAAACTGCGGCGTACTGGTTCTGCCGAATGTCCTCGCTTCGCGCGTTCCCACCGAATCATGGCACATACTTCCCATTTCGACGAAATTGACCAAGCTGCCGAACAGAGCGTGCAGGCGGCGTTAAATTTGTTGGCAGATCGACTCCAGCAGGATGGCAAATACCACGAACTGTTTGAAGCCATCAAGATGCAGCTTCGGCATCAACTGGGCTTGCCGCTGTTGTACAACGATGGCGGTGACGAACTTTCAGCCGAAGTTCGCGATAAGCTGGAAGACGGACTGCTGGCGGCTTGTCGCAAAATTGGGACGCTATTCTTTGAAGCTCTGCAGATCCGCGACGGCTACAACTATTTGCGGCCTGTTGGGGATCGCAAGTTATGCGAACAGCTTTTGGCGGCCGTCCCGGAAAACGAACAGACGGTGGATCAGCTGATTGAAATCGGTTTTCACGAAGGCATGGATGTTGCGCGAGGATTCCGGTTGCTGTTGGCTCACTACGGCACGTGCAACGCCATCACGACGTTTGAATCGGCCATGTACGGGCAGGCTCGTGAAACCAAGTCACCCGCCGTCCAGTTGTTGGTTTCGCACGTGTATGACGAACTTCGCACCAGCGTGGTCGCACATCTTCAGCGGCTAAACATCAAGTGTGACGCGGCTGCTTCGCTGCGACAACTGGTGACGGATCATCCGCAGTTGTTCGCCGATGGTGCCTATCACATCGACACAACGCATCTGGCGTCGACGGTTCGCGCGGCCAAAGATTTATCCGATCCGCAGCGAATACAATTGGCCGACGAATTGGCGGAATACGGTCGACGCCTAGCGCCCGAACTGCAATATCCAGGCGATCCACCTTTCGCCGAATTCTATCCAGCACATCAAAAGTACTTTGCGATTTTGTTGAATCCAAATGCGACTGCGGTGGCGGACGAATGGGATTACTTTCGGCAGCACGCCGTTGATTCAAATCCGATGGAAGAGACCACGGCGGCCATTGAAGTTTACATCGATCTGCTGCATCGAATCGGACGTTCACAAGCTGCCATTGACGCTCGACGAGATCTTTTGCCGGACGACATTCAGACCACCGGACAAGCGCCCGGACTTTTGGAATTGTGCCAAGCCGCTGACAATTTTGATGCACTCAAGCAACTGTGTCTGCAACGACAAGATCTGTTGGGATACACCATGGCGGTGTTAAAGGCGACTTCGGAACGAACGTAAATGGTTCGTGTCGAAGTGACTTCAGAAGGTGCGAATCTTCACGCCAATTGATCGCCGGGTTGAATCGGGTAGCCTCGCAGAAATTCTTCCACAGCCAAGACGCGTTTGCCGGCTGGTTGCAGTTTGGTGATTCGCAGGCTGCCGCTGCCACAGGCGACTAGAATTCCGTTGGCATCGGCGGCCACGACGTTGCCGGCCGGCGCTGCGCCGGTAGACGCATCACTCGGATGCGCTGCTGCGATAATCAGCCGCAATTCTTTGCCGGGCGACCGCTGCCAATTCGTAAACACGCCCGGCCACGGTGTGAACGCTCGCAGCTGGTCATAAATCTGACGACCGCTTCGCTGCCAATCGATCAAGCCGTCTTGCTTCTTCAGACGAGGTGCTTTGGTGACTTGCGCTGCATCTTGAGTCTGACCGATGCTGGCTTGTCCGTCCCATGATTCCAAGATGGTGATGGCTTCTTGCACCGATGTGACTCCTTGTTGAGCCAACCGTTGTTCCAACTCCAACGCATTTTCGTCGGGATCAATCGGAGTGACAAATTTTGCCAGAATGGGTCCGCCATCCAGCTTGGGCGTCATGTGAATTACCGTGGACCCGGTTTCGGCATCACCGTTGTAGACGGCCCATTGCACGGGTGCTGCACCTCGATATTTGGGCAGCAACGATCCATGCAGGTTGATCCCGCCGAGCTTGGGAATGGAAAGACATGCTGACGAAAGGATTTGGCCATAGTCGCAGACAACCAACAGATCGGGCTGATACTTGGCGACGACGCCGAGCCCTTCCTCTGAATTGATGTCTTCCGGAGCTTCCACGTCGATGCCCAATTCCTGAGCGGCCTCCAACATGGGATTGGGCGGTGGTGCTTTTTTGCCGGAGGCGGGACGTGTAGGCCGAGTAACCACGGCGGGGACTTCGTGCGTGGATGCCACCAAGGCGCGAAAGGTTGGCACCGCAAATCCGCCGGTGCCCATCATCAAGATTCGCATGTCGGATTCGCCTAGCAATATTTGGCTTCGATTTCTTTCAGACGTTGCACTACGGCATCATCGTCTGGAAGTTCACCGTTCCGCAGTCGAAGTTCGTAGTCGTATTCAAATTCGTCCAGTTCAGGACGAACCGCCAGTTTTCCGGTTTCGGTCATGCGGTCTGTAAACAGCACGCCATTCAGATGATCCAGTTCGTGCTGGACAACTCGAGCGAACATGCCGCTGAGTTCTTGCTTGAATTCTTGTCCGTCCAAGGTGTAGGCCTGAAAGGTGATGGTTTCCGGACGGCGCACCGCGCCGTAGACTCCAGGCAGACTTAGGCAGCCTTCTTCCTTTTCTTCGTTCCCTTTGGGGCGGCTTACCACTGGATTGATGAAGACAAATTCTTCTCCTTCGTCCGGTTTGCCAGCGACATTGCAAACGAACAGTCGCAGTGGCAGGTCCACCTGGTTGGCAGCCAGCCCGATGCCGTTGGCTTCGTACATCAGATCGAACATTTCGGCACAGATCTTTTTCAGTTCCGCGTCCACTTGGCGAACCGTCGCAGAATTGTAGCGAAGGGTGGGATGGGGATAGTGAACGATTTTCAACGTACCAAACTCCTATTGCATTGAGTGTACAAAAGCTTTCCGGTCTGACGGTCACTCATTTGCATTTCACGCTGCAGCAACAAAAAACGGCACGCGCAAACGGCGTGCCGGTAATATAGTCAGGTTTGAATGTCCGCGTTAGGCCTTCGCCTTGGACTTGGATTCTCGCAAACCGCGACTCAGGATGTCTCGCAGCAATGGCGAAAAATCTTCATACTTGGCCTGATCCGGCGCGCCGGTAGCGTACTGATAAATCGCATCTCGAGGCTTCTTGCCCAACGAAATCAGTGTCGAACTGACCGTTCCTCGTTCTGAGTCGCGTAATACAATGCTGGGACGTCCCGGAGGCGAAGGGGATCGAGCAAACACTTTGCTGGCGACCGCCAAAAACTTCACGGGCGAATCCAACGTTTGCAACGTCAGCAAGCGCCGAGCCATCTGGACTCGTCCATCTCGACTGTCATTCACATCACCACCCGAAATGATATTTAGTCCTTCTTGCAGCTCCACGGTGTTGATATCGTCACCGGCGTGGACAGCCCAAGCCGTTTCCGAATCGGCACAAATGAAATTCGCTCCGTCATACTTGCCGCTGGACATTTCCTCCATCGCTACGTCTCGAGCTTGTTGCGAATTTTCCGACTTCAATAGTTCGCGACACAACATGCCGCGTGACCGTGAAGGAAACGTGGGAGAACTGCGACGTCGGTTCAGCACCGCCACAAACAACCCGTGCTGATTCACGCCCAGCCACGTTCCCCCGGCTTGTAGGTCCGTGCCGCACAAAACGCGTGGCTTGCCAGATTGGATGGAAGGCGCCTGAGTCGGCCGTTCATAAAATTCTTCCCGATTCGATGCAATCAAAATCGGGGCTTCGGGAACAAGTTGATATTGAATTGCTAGTAAACACATATTGGTTCTTCAGTTTTGCAAAACTTCCTGTTTAATGAGTAAGATTTTCGACCAAGCGAGTTCGCAAACGCAAACATAGAGATGCTTTTCAGCAAAAGGTGGGAGGATGTCTCAATGTCGATGATGCTCGGTTCGTAGTCTCGTGCCAAAGTCGTAAGCACATACCAGCAATGTACAGATCATATTTTTTTAAGAACACCCCTTGACTCGGTGGATTTCCGGTTTTCTTTTGCTCGGAACGGAAAAACTAACACCTGTAACCATTTGCGAATTTGGGTCGAGTTTACGCCGCTGGGAATTCTACGCAGCACCGGGCGACTGAGGTCGCGGAATTGCACAAGACAATTGGTATTGGTGGCTCCCATTCTTGAGGTGACGTGCATGGCGTGAACGGCTATCGACTAGGCAAACGGTTCGGGTTGGACGAATTCAACGGTTTTGGTGCTGGGAAAACTCCGTGGCGTGAGGTGGATGCGTCGCCAGCAAGTATCCGCAAGCCAGGATCATTTGATATAGTGGCACGTAGCCGGTGGTATGGCCCCCTCAGTCTGGCTGACTCAAGTTGCGGAGAAATAATGCATGGCAATTACGCCCGACTCGTTGAATTCGGAAAGCAACACGATGACCGATGCTAAGTATTCGGAACGCAGTGGTCTTCGAACGCTCCGAGGCGTCCAGGTGTTGGGCACCGGTTCGTACCTTCCTGACCAGATTGTCACCAATCAAGATCTCGCTTCTTTGGGCTACGATTCCGACTGGATCTTGCAGCGAACCGGCATTCAAGCTCGGCGCAAGCTGCCGGACGATTTGGCCACCAGCGACATGGCTATCGAAGCGGCGCAACGCTGTATCGAACAATCGGACGTCAATCCGCATTTGATTGACTTGATCATTGTGGCCACCATGACGCCTGATTCTCCCGTTCCGTCGGCCGCGTGTTTGGTCCAAGACCGACTTGGCTTGCAAGCGCCCGCCATGGATGTGAATGCTGCCTGCGCTGGCTTCATGTATGCATTGGTGACGGCTTCCCAATTTGTGGCCGCCGGTGGCAGCAAATACGCTTTGGTCATTGGCGCCGACACAAACACTCGGATTGTGAATCCACAGGATGTCAAAACGTATCCTTTGTTCGGCGACGGAGCGGGTGCGGTGTTGTTGGGCAAAGGAGATTCGACGCAAGGCTTTGCCAGTTATACGTTAGGCGCAGAAGGAGACGGAGCGTCATTACTGGGGATACCCGCCGGCGGTTCGCGCTGTCCCTTAACAGCCGAATCGATTGTTTCAGGACAACAATTCATTCACATGGACGGCCGCAGCGTCTTCAAGTGGGCGGTTCGGCTGTTGTGTGACACCATTCAAGATGTGTTGCTGCATGCCGAATGTACCGTGGACGATGTCGACTTGGTGATTTTGCATCAAGCGAACGCTCGCATCATTGACGCCGCGGCGGACGGCTTGAAAATCGATCGCAGTAAACTGGTGGTCAACTTGGACCAATACGGCAACACGTCCGCTGGTAGCATTCCCATCTGTCTGGACGAATGTCATCGAACGAGCGGCATTCGACCTGGCGACAAAATCTTGTTGTGCGGTTTTGGCGCAGGGTTGGCCTGGGGCGCCGCACTATTGGAATGGTAACGCTGGTTCGCCTTAATCTGGCTGCTCTCCTGTTTGCCTAGTCATATGGTAAGATTCCAAATACGTGGCTTGTATGCGAGCTTTCTGGGCTTCTGGCCGAGCGCATTATCGCATTATCTGCAGCCAGTCACTCCAAATCCAATTCGTCAAAGCCTTCTGTAGAAACCGTGAAATCATGACAACGGACGCAACTGTAAAAAAACTTCCTCTTCGCGTCGACGTAGCAGCTGCCGATACTTGGGACCTGACTAGTCTGTACGCATCCGATGACCAATGGCAAGCCGATTTGCAGACGCTTAAAGACTGGACGCCAAGGTTTGCAGAATTCCAAGGCACTTTAGCCAACAGCGCGGAAGCTTTGGCTGGTTGCCTGAAGTTTGATTCTGAATTTGATCGACTGGCCGAGAAAGTAGGGACGTATGCCTTCTTGCGAACCACGGAAGATCAAGCGAACGGCACGTATCAAAAGATGATTGCCCAATATCGCAACGTGGCCACTCGAGCTTCCGAAGCGGCCAGTTACATTCGCCCAGAAATCTTGGCTATTTCAGACGATCAAATGCAGCAGTATTTGGGTTCGACGGAACTGGCACATTACAAGTTGATCTTGGAACGAATTCTTCGCTACAAGCAATACACGCTTTCGCCCAAAGAAGAGCAGATTTTGGCCATGCAGGGCGAGATGGCGCAAGCGGCTAATCAAGCCTTTCGCCAGCTACTGGACGCGGACCTCAAATTTGGCAACGTCAAAAACGAAAAAGGCGAACTGGTGGAACTAAGCAACGCCACGTTCAGCCAACTGCTGATTTCGCCGGAACGATCGGTTCGCCAAAACGCGTTCCACCAATACTACGAACAATTCACATCGCATGAAAACACCTTGGCCGCTACGCTGGCCGGATCTATCCATAAGGATGTTTATTACGCCAGGGTTCGAGGTTATGACAGCGCGTTGTCAGCTGCGTTGTATCCGGACAACGTTCCACACGCTGTTTATGACAACTTGATTGAATCGGTTCATAAAGCACTTCCGTCGCTGCACCGTTTCTACGAACTGCGGCGACGCAAGATGAAGTTGGACGACATCCATCATTACGATACGTACGTGCCCATTTTAAGCGATCTGGAAACGAATCGATCTTGGGACGACGCGGTCAACTTGGTTATGGAATCGCTATCTCCTTTAGGATCAGAATATTCGACGGTGCTGGAGAAAGGTTTGCGAGGCCGTTGGTGTGATCGGTATCCGAACCAAGGCAAACAAAGCGGAGCGTTCAGTTGCGGTTCGTTTGACGGCGATCCCTACATTCTGATGAATTATCAACCGTCCGTGCTGAATGACGTCTTCACGCTGACACACGAAGCCGGCCATTCCATGCACAGCTATTATTCTTCTAAGCATCAGGCCTTTGAATACTACGACTACACCATTTTTGTAGCCGAAGTGGCCAGCACCTTTAACGAAGAATTGCTCAGTCATCACATGCTGCAGCACGCCGGCAGCGACAAAGAACGAGCTTACTTGATTAATCGCGAAATCGATGATATTCGCGGTACCATTTTTCGCCAGACCATGTTCGCCGAGTTCGAAAAAATCACGCATGCCATGGCCGAAGCAGGCGAACCGCTCACACTGGATTCGTTCAAAGATGTCTACACCAAGCTATTGGAACAATACTTTGGACCCGACTTTGCCATTGACGAAGAATTGTCACTGGAATGTTTTCGGATTCCACACTTTTATCGAGCGTTCTACGTCTACAAATATGCCACAGGATTGTCAGCAGCGATTGCACTCAGCCAACGAGTGCTCAACGGCGGCGACACAGAGCTGAACGATTACCTGGGCTTCCTGAAAGGGGGCTGCTCGAAAGATCCGCTCGATCTTTTACGTCACGCTGGCGTCGACATGGAACAACGCGAACCCGTCGACACGGCATTGGCTTACTTCGATCGGCTGGTCCACGAATTGGACGAATTGCTGTAAAACCGGTCCGAGCTTCACTGGGAAACGAGTGCCCGCGATATCTCAGGCAAAACAAGGCAATATCGCTGATTCGCTCGTCCCGAGCCCTTCAACGTGGATTGGTGCGGCCTCACCGAGTTAGCCTACTTGTCAGCACTCTGTTTTTGCTCGAAATTAACACTGTTTTCCCCGATAGATTCCACTCGACGCGTTCTCCAGGAGTTCCCATGTTGAAAAATGTATCTGTTATGCCGCTGATGATTTCGCTGGCCCTTTCTCAGTGGTCCTATGCCGTGGAAGCCAACGACTGGCCTACGTTCCGCGGAGCTGCTCGCACGGCTGTTGCCCCTGATACCAATCTGTTAACGGAATGGCCCCAAGACGGACCGGAACTTCTTTGGGAAGGGAAGGGTGCTGGACGAGGTTATTCCAGCTTGGCCATTTCCGGCGGAAAGATTTTCACCATGGGTGACGAACTCTCTACCGCCAGTGACGCTGAAGAATATTTGGTGTGCTTTGATCAAGCCACCGGCAAACAGCTCTGGACACTCAAGACTGGAGATCCGTGGAAGTCAGGTAAATCTGATTGGCAAAGTTCGCGCAGCACGCCTACGGTGGATGGTGATCGAGTTTACGCGTTGACGGCGTTCGGCAAATTGATCTGTGCCAACACAGACGGGAAACAAATTTGGCAGAAAGATCTGAAGGCCGAATTCGGTGGCGAAAAAGCCGACAGCTGGGGCTATAGCGAATCGGTCTTGATCGACGGTGATCGACTGATCTGCACTCCCGGTGGCGAAGAAAACACCATGGTCGCGCTGAACAAAATGACTGGCGACAAGATCTGGTCGACTTCTCGATCTGGTGACATCGGCGCTGGCCACGCATCGATTGTCATTTCGGAAGTGAGTGGCGTCAAAGTTTACGTCAACACGACTGGCAGCGGCGCGTTAGGTGTACGAGCTTCGGACGGCAAACTGTTGTGGTCCTACGAAATCGACAAAACCACGGCCGTGATTCCCACGCCGATTGTTCGCGACGATCTTGTGTTCTTTGCAGCAGGTTATGGTCGCGGCGGCGCACTGCTGAAACAAGTTGCCAATGGCGACAACGTCACGGTAGAAGAAGTTTATCCGTTGCAAAGGAAACTGGCGAACAAGCACGGCGGCATCGTTCTGGTAGGCGATTACTTGTTCGGTGATTCGGATGATCAAGGGATCCCGTTCTGTGCGAATTTCATGACGGGAGAAGAAGTCTGGAAGACGCGAGGCAAGGGGAAGAATTCTGCCAGCGTTGTCGCCGCTGACGGTCATCTTTACATTCGCTATAGCGATGGGACATTGACACTTGCCAAAGCATCGCCGGATGGCTTGGACGAAACCAGTTCATTCCAAATCCCGGGCAGCGGCGATCGACCCAGTTGGTCACATCCCGTGATCTTGGACGGAAAACTCTACCTCCGTGAAGGCGATTCCGTGCTGTGCTATTCGATCAAGCAATAGCCACTTGATTCCCGTATTGGCGTTCCAACAGCGGTTCGAGCATTAAGAGCCAACCGCTTAGGAACTAGGATGAAACACTAATTCAGAATAACGCCGTCAGTCGGTGCAGATTCTTTTGCTGGAATGCTTGGTTCTTGTTATTCGGAAATCGAAATTTCGCCCAAGCTGACTTCTTCCGCAAATGGCGCCGATTGTTGCGCATGCAGTGTTGGCAGGTTGCATTCGTCGATGCAGTCAATCGAAATGTTCTCTGTCTGTAGCAGAATGCCTTGTGCTTTCCGCAAGTTCGTCACGCTCAAATTGTAGGTCAACTGACTCTGCACGAATTGAAATTCTGCCGACGTCAATTGGTCTTGTGCCGTCAGCATGTTCTCCAGCGCCAGGCTGCCGGTCATGTCGCTGGAGAGTTTTCGCCAGCGAATGGTCAGCACGTCTAGTTGTTGTTTGCGAGCGACCATGGCTTGGTGCTTGGCCACCAGTTCTTGCCGAGCGGTTTCTAGTTCGCGCACTGCGACTTCCACTTCCAGCTTGATGGTTTCCAACGTTGTTTCATATTGGTTTTCCAGTTGTCGCAGTTCGTGTCGACGCTTACGATGCTGAGCTGCCGCGCGCCGATTTCCCAATGGCACTTCATATTGCAGGCCAATTCCGTAGCTGGGCGCGCCGGTATCAAACTGGCGAACCAACGAATCCGGTATGTCACCTCGATCTTCCAAACCACTCAAATACGTTTGTGTCACCAAATTCAGGACTGGCAGCAGTTCATGCTTGGCCATGTTCAGTCGCACACCAGCCGATTTGATTTGTTTCATGGCCTGCGAAATTTCGGGGCGGTAGCGAATGGCCGTGGCGAACGCCTGTTGAATTTCGGTCGTATGTTGGTCGCTGACCGGCAAATCGTGCGGAATCAATTCGACAAGTTCGGCATCCGCCAGCGAAGGATCGTTGACCAACGCGCGAATCTTGGCTTCGGCGTTCTTCACCGCCGCGCCAGCTCGAAACAGGTTCGCTCGACGCTCTTTCAAACTGGCGGCGGCACTGACAATTTGTAATTCGGATGCATCCAGATTGCGTCTCGCTTCCAATTCGCCCAGCACTTCCGCCGCTCGGCGATACGCTTCCAGACGCTGATACAAGACCGCGCGTTCCAAGTACAGTGCCCAATACGCTCGGGTCACTTCCAGCAATTGCGATTGCAATTGGCGATTGAATTCATCGTCCGCAATCGACTTGTCGATCTGGGCCAGCACGGTCAAAGACGTGTTATATACACAGCCGCGTCCTCGCAGCAGCGGTTGCGTGAGACTGATGTTCAGCCGAGAGGTGCCTTGCGGGTTGGGCAAGAAGAATACCGAATTGTTCTGTTGCCAGCCAATTTGCTGAGACAATTTCAACTCGGCACCGGTCGTGGTGCGTCGTCTTAGGCCTGCTTCGCCCGAAAATTGATGATTGTTATAGCGATTACCCGTGCCACCCACCGTCAACGTGTTGCCGACCGGTTCGCTAATATCGTCCCAGCGAGAATCCAAAAACGCGTTCCAGTCATAAGCCGAATCTGCGTCAATGATGGCGGTTTCGCGAATCAGCGGTAATTCAGAAAAGACCTTGATTTGCTTAGAATGGACCAGGGTCCGAAACACCAAATCCTGCAACGTCAACGGCACGCTTTCCGTGTTGGAACGAACCGGATATTGAATCAACGGATCCCACCACGCGTCCAACAAATCGGCCGGCAGGGCCGTATCCGTAGCTGGATCTAGCGAATCCTGAATCTGTAATAAGGCTTGGTGAAGCTGAGCCGGTTCTTCCGATTGTGCTGACGTCCCTATCAGCAGCCAACCGGACAAACAGAGGCTCAGGCCGAGCAAAGTCCTGTGCACGATGTAACTCCTGACATCCTTGTCTGGTACATGTGTTGTTGTCCCTAGCATTCCTTCGGCTATCCACAGCGTGATTTCCGCAAAAGATCGATTCGCACCTTATATCATGCACCGCAGGTAGAATTGGAATTTCGACATCGAACGGCTTAACCCGCGTGTCCG
Organism: Pirellulaceae bacterium; assembly: GCA_041399205.1. GTDB lineage: Bacteria > Planctomycetota > Planctomycetia > Pirellulales > Pirellulaceae > JAGQOZ01. Next base: position 29,212 of record JAWKTK010000033.1, read on the forward strand.
CGCCGATTTTCTACCCATTGCGTGGCCGTATGCCAAACGGTTTGACCAATGGTATTCGTCGTATCCAGAAAAACCGTTCCCGTTCGACCGGGAATCCAACCGTCAAGCGTTGTTGTGTTTGGGACGATGGCAATTAGGAAGAGCTTGTCAATTGGTTGGTGTGTTGCGTCGCCAGATTTGTCTGTGGAACCAACTTGAACCGCGATCGGACCTCCGTTTATGGCACTCAAGCTAGGTGGGATCGAATGAACGGCCGTCGGCACGATGTTTTCGATTTTTCCGACGATGGTTGGCTGGCCATGGCAACGAATTGTCACAACGTTGCCACACTGTATCTCTTGCCTGCGGTCTTGCGTGACGTAAGCGTGAATCCGTAACGCTTGGTGCGCACCAAATCCACAGAGCGGCGTCGCCGGCGTGGCGAATTGGCCTTCTAGTGCGTTTGCATCACTCATGAAAACGTTGCCGTCTGCCGGTGCCACAATGCACAATTCGTCTCGATCACGCAGCGCTTCCTGTAGTTCCCGCTGGTAGGCCGAAACAATCTGCCGCTGAATCCGTAAATCCACAGGCGATTTTTCTCGAAAGGCGATGCGCTGCTTGGCTTCGGCAACTTTTAACTCCGCCTCCAAAACTTGAATTCGATGTTCCACTTCAACGTTCTCCAGCTGAACAATCGGGTCGCCCTGTTTCACTGAGGTGATTCCGTCGGGGACCAATAGTTGCACGACCGTACCAGACATGTTGCTGTTCAGCGAATCGGGTGAAGCGAATGTCACCACAGCCGGCGCGGAGAACGATAGCGGATTCGGCGCACATGCCAACGCACATGTGACACCCAACATGCAGACGACACTGGCCGCAAATTGCCAACGATTCGGCTGTTCCAGCGGACTGCCAAAGCAGACGAATCGCAACAGTTGCAGCAACGGCCTACCGAACCAAGCCAACGCCGCCAATACCGCCAAGATCACACCCGCTCCGAAGAAGAGCTGTTCAGCGGCCCAAATCAATCCGCAAGCGACAAAGATTCGCCACAGAAACGCCAAGGGACCGTACAGTCCAACAATCCAGCGTCTCCATCCAGCAACTGGAATCGGGCGACTTTTCAAGCCGAAGAAAATTCTTCGTCCCACGTTTCGGAGCCGTCTGAGCCAGGGTAGCCAGATTCGGCAACGCCAAGATATCGGTGAAGATATGGTAACCGTCAAAGCGCATCAGAGGATTCAAATTGAATGCCAATGTCACCACGCTGCACAACAACATCACGTTGAACATGCGTTGTTCCACCAATGGTGAATCGCTCCAATGCCAAATGCAAGTGGCGATGCTGGCCAGTATTAATTCAGCATACATCCCGGCCGCCGCCGTGAACGCTCGCTGCCATCGTGAATCAAATTTCCAGGATGACGTGACGTCTACAAAAGGCAAGGGAACGAACAAAATGAACAAGACGCCCACTTGTTTCACTCGGCCGCCCAACCGCTTACAGGCAACACCGTGCGCCGTTTCGTGAATCAGCTTCACCGCAATCCACGTCACGAACAGCCACAAGTAGTTGTCTACCGCGGCAATGTTGGTTGTCTGCCGAACCAGTCGTTCCCAGTTCGTCAGCACAATCATGGCTGCCAAGATAACAATCAGAAAGCAGATTGTGACTGCCGCTGGATGAAACAGCCAGCCAACGATTCTATTCGCTTGATCGAAAAAGCGATCGAGCGAACCAAACGTCACACGTAACGTCACTGGGTTGAAGCGGTTTAACAACGACGCCGGTTCGGTCGAAGGGGATTTAACCTGCGCAGGTCGATCCACTCGACGGTCCGTTGTGGCCAAATCAAAATCGACGAGCCATTTACTTATCGCAAACGCTTCACTTTCCGAGAATGCATCATGGCCCAAAATCATCGCGGTGCGGCTGATGGCCTGAGCGATCGTTTGTTTACCATTGCACTGAGACAGAAAAACGTATTCAGGAAATCCAATCTGAAAGTAACGGCCTGTGACGGGGTCTTCCAGCAAGTGAAAACACTGTCCGTTACGCCGCCGCAGGGAAAATGATACGTCGCTGCGCACGCAAAGCTTGGTCGACGACACGTCAATGACCGAATAGTTGTCACTCATCACCACCGCTCCTAGATTCCTAACCAGTCTTGCATGCGATACCATGCTTGATGAAAAAGAATCCAACCCACGCACCGTCGGTGCTTGGTGAGAATCTTGCACCGGCCAGTACTTTGCGGAATCAACTGATGCTGTCGATTATCCACTACCGTTCTGGCAACGATGACATTTCGCAGATTTCTAGTTTCCACGACGGGATGGATGTGATCGATTTTCGCGCGTATTTCTTCGCCTGGTCGAGCGTTCAGGCGGAGTTTCACGGTGGAACCCACTTCCAAGAACCGGTGTTCGTCCTGAGGAACTTCTATTTCGATTCTCACCGACTCTAAGTTGGCCATCGTCAACAACAGTTCTCCTTCACGCACCATTGGGTGAGTCAATCCGTCCACGGAACTGGACAAGACAATGCCATCGTAGGTTGCCCGAAGTTCACAACGAGCTAGATTGCGTTTTGCTTCGTCCCGTTCGACTTGCAACGATTCGATTCGAGCATCAATCTCGCTCACTTTGGCTCGATCTTTCCAATGACGCTTACGTTCGATCTGTAGCGAACGGATTTGCGGTTCTATGCTGCGCAACTTCGTCTCAAATTGAACCGGATCGAATTGAATCAACAGTTCGCCCCGAACGACTCGGTCTCCAGGCTTTTTGAAAACCGTCTCGACGATGCCGTGCATGTCAGCCGTCACCACTTCCCGCTCGTCCGGTTGGACGACACACGTACCGCCGACTTGATACGCAACGGGTACAAACAGTGATCCGATAATGGTGAAACAAATAACGCCAGCCAACAGCGTTCTGGTAGATCGTCTAGCTAGACCGAACGACTTCCACGTCCTTTGCCACCAGTTCGGTTCGCTACGTCGAACCAGTTCTAAAGCGTTGGCCGCTGGCAAGGACAATGCGTTAAGTTCGTTCGCAACTTCAACGGCTTTGCCTCTGTCTCCCTTTCCAACCACCGTTAGCAATCCCTGAATCTGCCCGTGACACGTCTTCAGTATTACGGTACATGCAAACGCAGCTTGGCAAGTCTCTGCCAGTCGCTGATGTGCTTGGTCCGCTGTCAACTGGTTCTGCGGAGCCGGCCAGACAATGAGTCGGTCTTGTGCGAACGCCTCTTCTTGAGCGGCCAACATCGCTTGCGCCACAGGAGTATTGGGTTGAACGGACGGCGAATCAGACAAGGCATACAAGCGAATTGGACGTTCGTTGTTTTCCCGATACTGACTGACTCCAATATGTAGCGCGGAAAAATAGTCCTTCAACTGATCGGCTATGGTTTGCGCTGCGGAATTGTATCCGGCGGACTGTTCAATCAGTCCGACCAGCGCCAGTGCCGCCGCCGTGGCTTCCGCGCGGCTGGACGCGGCCCGCTGCGATTGTCGATCTTGCCACGATCGCACGTACGCCGGGATGATGCTGGTGGCAAATTCGGCAAATTGTCGCTGACTGGGGCTCGCAGAAGCGACGCAAAACGTGACATTCTGGTCGTCCAACGCAAGTGTAATGAGATGCAGTTGCAAATTCTGGACAAAGGGACAGTCCAATCGCTGTGGTGCATTCGATGGGCTCTGTTTGACCATCTGCCGAATCCACTCCAAAACGTCGGCTTGATAGAACCGCTCCGGTTCTGGAATCGTCGCTAGTTGACGAATGGATGGCGGCGAGGTTTCGGTTTGGTTGACGAGCACAAACCAGCTGGCAAACAACATTCGCCCAGCGAGTTCGCCAAGTAGTGTTCTTTGAGCAAACTGTTGGAATGTTGGTGCTTCACAAGCGAACACCAACTGATTTACCCAATCGTGCGCCTTGGCATAACAGTTAGGTGTTTGCCCTGTGGCTGTTGTTGCACGGTGTAACTCTCGATCACCTGTTATGGGCATACTATTAGATATTGTATCTGTCGACATAAGATTTGCGTTCCACTAGTTTCGGCTTGACAATCCGGGCTTCTGTTGGCCTGCTTCGGCTACGTCCCAGTCCCAAAAGCATTCCGTGCCAGCTCGCAGATCAAGTTTTTCATTGGGGATCAGCACTGTGATTTCCACTTCTCCCGTCGCGGGATCCGCCAAGGGACTTATGAACTCAATGGTGGCCATCCGATGCACGTCCGAACCATCGCGAATGAATATGGGCACGGATTGTTGGCACTCTAATTGCGAAACCAATTGGTAAGGAATGAAGAACGTTGCTCGTAATTCGCTCAGATTGACAATCGTGATCAGGACAGGATCGGCTACCGACGCCAGTTCGCCCGGCTTCTTGAGAATGTCTTGAATGATCCCATCGATCGGGCTGAGAACGGCACGCAATTCGATTTCAGCGTCAATGCGTTGCAGTTCATGATGCCGCCGTTCTAGATCCAGTTGGGCACTTGCGACTTCTAATTGAGCCAATTTCCCCGCATGTTCTAGGTCTCGTAATTCATTGGGATTTGTCGGATCAACCTGCTTTTCAGCCAAGGCATCACTCTGAGCGTTCAAGTACCGCGTATGTTCCGCTTCAGCGTGCCGAAGTTTTTCCTTCGCGGCTTGTAATAACGTTTCGTCGTTGGCTCGTAGTTCCGCAAGCCGCCTGTTTTCTTGCAGAATCCGATCTTCCAATTGCACCAACACGTCGCCACAGCGGACCACCTGTCCTCGATGTACCAATACGTCTTGGATGCGTTCCGTGACGGCAGATGACACGGACGTCGACTCCTTCGGCTCAGTGAATCCTTCGTAAATGTCTGCGCAAGTCAGGTTGGGTAAAACGCTAATCACGAACAGAAAAATGGAAACTTGAATGCCATGGAATCGTGTCATGGAGCGGCCTTTATATTGGAAAACAGGAAACCAACGAGCGACGAACGGACGCCGTCCAATTGTCAGCGGCGTGAAGTTTCGAACGGCGAAATGCGGCAGCGACTTCTAGCCGGCGTTGGTGGGCGGCCAAGGATCGGGTTAATGCGTTGGATTGGTGGCGTAACGCGGCGCGACGAACGGCAGCTTGTAGTTTTGGCGAAGTCGCTATGAAATCGTCGTCCGCCGATACAAACGTTTGGTACGAACCGGGCTGTCCTTGTCTTGCGGAGCGCCCTATCAACTGCCGGTCGACGCGAGCGGATTCGTGACGCTCGGCCACAATGACGTGTAGGCCGCCCTGTCGCAATGACAACTCGTCCAGTCGAATATCGGTGCCGCGACCAGCCATATTCGTCGCAATGGTAACCGATCCAGATTGTCCCGCCATGCGGATGAGTTTCGCTTCGTCTTCATCTTGAACGCCATTTAGCATATGATGGACGATATTGTGTTTGGCAAATACGCCGGACAAAGATAAGCTCGAACGAATAGATCGTGTACCTATCAAAATCGGCTGGCCTCGTCGCTGCCTAGCTTGGACGTCGACCGCAATTGCCTGAAGTTTGGCCATCTCATTCTGGAAGTAGACTTCCGGCATCGCTGTTCGTTGGCAAAGGCGATGCTCTGGGACTCGGTGAATCCCCAATTGGTATACGTCCCGAAATTCTTGTCGAGCGTCCCAGGCGGTACCTGTTAGACCACACAAGAATGGATACCGCTGGAAATACCGCTGTCGCGTAATGCTACCGGATGTAATCGCTTCCGGCGTAATCGTCACGCCTTCCTTTGCTTGGATCGCCTGTTGCAGTCCCCATTTCCAAGTGCGCTCGCCGTGAATGCGGCCAGTTTGCTGGTCCACTAACTGAACTTCTCCGTCCAACACCGTGTAATGCACGTCACGCTGATACCAATGATGCGCACGAACCGCGGTGGCTACATATTGTGACCATGGTCTTAACAAGGAAAGATCAGGATATCGAAGCAGCACCTGATGTATTAGTCTCCAGGCACAATCAGAAAAAGTGACTTCGCCAGTTGTTGGCAGCATGTTGATTGCATTGCTATCTAACTGTTGCGCAACTTGGTTTGCGATCTGATATGTTCGATCCGTGTTAGAAGTAGCCATGCGTGTGTCGGCCAGAATCAATGGGATAGACGCTTCATCCAATAGCACGCTATCGGCTTCGTCCACAATGGCACAGAATGGCTGTCTTTGTAGTACTTCGTCGTATTGACTGGTCCCCGCAAAGCGGTCCAAAAATTCCGATCCTAGTCGCTTCCGGCTGGACCGATGCCTCAGTGTTTGGTCTCGCAGGAAGTCAAAGCCGAATTCGGAAGCTGCTCCAAACGTAACGTCCGCTTGGTATGCCGCTCGGCGATCAGACGGTAACTGCCCGCGACATAGAACCGCGCAGGCCAGCCCGACTTCTTCAAACGCCGGTCGCAACAATTGGTAATCCCGAGTAGCCAGATATTCATTAGCCGTCACTAAATGAACGCCTCGATGAAATGTCGCCAACGCTATTGCGGCTAGAGCAGCGGCGAACGTCTTGCCTTCACCCGTAGCCATTTCCACGACGGAACCGTTCAACATGGCAGCAGCCGCCTGCAGCTGAGTGTCATAGCAGTCGACCTTGCAGCCGCGACGCAACGCTACCGCACCCAACGCCAACAGCAAGGTTCTGGCTTTCGTGCTCAACTCTACTGATTCGGTAGACCGCGAACGTACCGCTGCCGACAGACTGCGATAAGATGAAGTCAGGCATTCGTGATTCCGAAAAGTTCTCAGTTGGTGGCGAATCGCGTCCGTCTTCGATGCACGATGGTCACGCAATCGACTCGGCAACATCACTGATCCCTCAAGTTCGAACCACAACAATCTAACAACTCGCTGCCGGATCGCCCAACAACTACGGCCAAGGAATATACGATGTCAAAAATCCAGTAGTGTGGTTTTTCAACCACGTGTTGTAAAACTCCGACAGTCGTCTGCGAAAAAATCGGCACAAACATCCCAAGCTGCACATCCTTCTCGTTAGTGTTTCTCACACACGTGATGACGTTTTCCCACATGAGCTATGGTTGAAAGGCAACGGACAACCCTATGTCTGTTGTGATTGCTCAGGTGTAGTACTCGGCATACCAGTTCATGAATACGGAAACACGCATGCTTTGGGAAAAACTTGCATTTGGTAATGGGCAGATAGGCGATCGGTTGCGCCAAATCCCAGAGAAAGACCTGTTACAGCGGCTCGATCGCTTGATGTGGGCCTTGGAAGACAGAATTCTATTCGATGCGACGATGGAGATCTCCGGACTTGGGTCGGAAGCACTAGGCGAGCTGATCGAGGTGCAACCTGCGCAGGATGTGGCTACTGAATTCGCCGAATCGACGGAAGTGATTTTTGTCGACAAGTCCGTGGCAGGATATCAGCAGCTGGTTGCCGAGCTTGTATCTGATCGGAATGCTGAAGTGCACTTCTTGTCGACGTCCAGCGACGGATGGGCACAAATCAGCCGAGTGTTGGAGGGCCGTTCCAATCTAACGGCAATCCATCTTGTGTCGCACGGCTCGGACGGGCAAATTCAGCTAGGAAGCACCGCAATCAACGCCGCTGCGATTCGAAATGACGCTGCCGCAGATCATCTTTCTGTCATCCGGAATGCATTGAGCGAGGACGGCGATATTCTGCTGTATGGTTGCCGAATCGCTGAATCGGAACGCGGTGCGGAGCTACTGAGTTCGTTGGCCGAAGGAACAGGAGCCGACATCGCGGCGTCCAGCAACTTGACCGGTGGTAGCGACGGCGCCGACTGGTTTTTGGAGCACGTGGTCGGTCAGATTGACGTGCAAGCTTTAGCCGCCACAAACTGGACCGGCACGTTGGACCTGACGGTGACCACCGCCGGTGCGCTGGGTGTCTCGGCCGCAACCGATATGGCGCAGATGATGCTCGGTTCCGGAATCACCGTCAATTCGGCTGTCTATTTCGGGGACGGCGATCAATCAGGAAATTTCACAACGGGAGTGGGTGTTAGCTTTGGGGCGAACATTTTAACTTTCGAGGACGGGACCATTTTTTCAACCGGTACCGCAGTCAGCGTGGGTGGTCCCAACTCAAGCGGATCTACCAGCGTGGATGCCGGCGGTGTTGACGGCGACCCAGACTTCGATGCGCTGACCGGCTTTTCTACGTTCGACGGAGCGTTTCTGGAAATAGTATTTACTCCCGACGTACCTGCCGGTGCCAATGTGGGTGATGTTGGTAGAATGACCATGGAAATTGTGTTTGGGTCGGAAGAATACAATGAATATGTCTATTCGAACGTAAATGATACGCTGGCCGTCATAGTGAATGGCGTGAATCGACCGGTTGTACCTAGTGGACTGGCAATTGGGATCGATACGATCAACCAAGCGGGAATCTATAGCCCAGCGAATGGCAGTGACGCGAATGATCCCAATCCTGGACATGACACAACAGATGGCGTTCTTCAATCGGCAAATCCAAATCTGTACATCAACAATGATGATGGATCTTTCAACACACAGATGGACGGCTTTACAATTACACTGCCCGTGACATTTGATGTGGTTATCGGCCAACAGAATACTATGAAAGTCGGCATTGCAGATGCCAGCGACTCGGCGTGGGATTCGTGGATGTTTGTCAAAGCCGATTCGGGCCAAACGGTGATTGTCGCCGAAGGAGATGTACTTAGTACGCCGATCAATGTCGCTGCTAACATTGATGTGACGGCTAACGATTATGATTTGCAGAACGATCCGTTATCGATCGTTCGTATCAATGACGTTATTGTCAGCCCCGGCGTCGAAGTCACACTGCCGACTGGAGTGTCCGTGACACTCAATCCCGATGGCACGCTAACCGTGGTCGGGTTCGGGAACGATCCATTTCAAGATACATTTACCTACCAGATTACAGACGGCAACGGCGGTACGTCGACGGCGATCGTGGTTGTAGATTTCACCGCTCCCGTATTGCCTCCGGAATTGGATCTCGACTTGTCGGACAATCCTCCTAGCGTTGTCACGAGCCAAGACGACTTCGAATCGGGCGGACTCAGCGGCGGTAGTGGGTGGGATACCAATTGGACGTTTGTGAGCCTTGGCGGCGGAGGCAATGCGGCGGATGTAGACGTCGAAGCATTCGGTGGAACCAACGCCTTATTTATTCAGGACGATAACGTCGGCGTACAGCGGACAGTGAATTTGGCCGGAGCAATGGAGGCGACGCTGACGTTCGACTACCGGCGAGACGGACTGGATGTCGAAGCAGACTATGTTTCGCTGCTGCTTTCGGACGACAACGGTGCGAACTTTGTCGAAGTGGCTCGATTCGCTGGACCAGGTAGCGATGCCAGCTATATCCCTGTTTCGTACGATATCAGTCCCTACATTTCATCCGCGACCGTGATTCGCTTTGCTTCATCAACAACGTTGGGCAACAATGACGAACTGTATATTGATAATGTTGCAATCAGTAGCCGCTCGTGGCCGACTGGCTTTGCGACGAACTACGTGACCAATACTCCGGCTGTAGGCGTCACAAGTCTTCAGGCAACCGCCACGGATGTTGATAGTACGTTTCTTTCAGGCGCAACTATTACCAATACAAATGCGGAAGCAGGGGACGCGCTGGTCTTGTTAGGCGCACTTCCCGGCGGAATTAGTGGCACGGTTTCGGCCGACAAGACTGTGGTGACCCTTGCGGGAGATGCCAGCTTGGCCGACTATGAAACGGCGTTGGAGACTATTGGATTCGAATCGATTTCGCATATGACGGGTGAGCGATCGATTCAAGTACAAGTGTTTGACGAACGCGGGGCGGGGTCTAACGTCGCAACAAGTATTATCACCGTCGACGTTGATAGCGACGGCGATGGGGTGGCAAACACGTTAGATGTTGACGACGACAATGATGGATTGTTAGACACTAGCGAAGCCGGCAGCCTCTGGGCCGATTGGGACGAAACTACCAGTGGATCGGCAACGATTGTTGGAACCATAGATGGTATTGGCGTCTTGGTCACTAACAACTCGAACATTCGCAACCCGAATATTAGTAGCTCGACTCCTGGGTTTGTGGGTAATCAAGGGTTGTATCCAACCGGCGCGGCCTTTGGCAATCAGGAAGTCTTGAATCTAGCCGATGGAAATGGTGCAACCTACGACTTTCAGTTCGACTCGGCGCTGCCCACCGATATTCATGTGCATTTCACTGCGTTAGATGGTTCGGTCAATCTAACAGGCGCAACCATTATCTCGACCATCAACGGCACCGGTACTGGAAGTGAATTATTCACGTTTCAAAACGACGGTGCGTTGACAAACGAAGGCGGATTCACGGCAGTTATCTCGGCAGGAGCTACGTCGTTCCAGTTTCAACACGCACTCGGCGGTGACAACTACATGGTGACCTTCACGACGAGTGCGTTGGATTCGGATTCGGATGGAATTGCCGACATGTTAGACATCGATAGTGATCAAGATGGTATCACGGACAACATTGAAGCGCAATCGACAAGCCAATACATTGCTCCGTCCGGAAGTATCGCCTCAAACGGCTTGGACGAAGTTTACGATCAGTCTACAGCACTCGGCATCGCAGCGGGAATGGTTGGAGTTGGATTGGTTGCTGTCAACACAGATGGTGGCGACGAACCGGACTATCTTGACACAGACTCCGACAACGACGGCACGCTCGATATCCAAGAACGGTTTGACGGTCAGTCTACGTCGATTGTCTCGTCGTTAGATCAAGACGTCGATGGGTTGCTTGATGAGTTTGAAGGATCAGATGCGCTAGATGGATATGACGTCAATGACGAGAACTACCTCAACGGAACCGGGTTTACCTTGGGAGCGGTTCCAGGCGTGAACGCGGATGGAAGTAACGCGATACCTTTGATAACAGACTTGTTTTTCCGTGACGTTAATGATTCGCCGACTGCAACGAACGATTCGCCGACGACGAACGAAGACACGCCGGTGACGTTTAACCCGCTGGCGAATGATACGGATGTCGACGGGACGCTGGACGGTTCGACCGTGATTTTTATCAATCCGCCGGCCGGTGCCACTCTATCGCCCGACGGCAAGACGCTAACCGTTCCCGGCGAAGGAATTTTCACCGTGCTGCCAACGGGGCAAATCACGTTCAGCCCGGCGGCGAATTTTGCTGGTACTACGACGTCAGTGACGTACCAAGTGGCGGACAACGACGGCGCGACGGTCTCGGCCAATATCATGGTGGGTGTCGGGGACATCAATGACGCTCCTGTTGTGAATACGGCGCTGAACAATCAGTCGAACTTGGACGGAGAGACGGTGAGTTGGAATGTGGCGTCACACTTTAATGATATCGACGGCGATACGTTGGTTTATTCGGCAATTGGTTTGCCGCTGGGGCTAACGATAGATTCGAGCACCGGGGAAATTTCGGGTCAATTGACCAGTAATGCGTCGCAATTCGGACCTTATGCTGTTTCGGTTCAAGCGTCGGATCCTGATGGACTGTCGGCAACTTCGTCGTTCGAGTGGACGGTGGATAACGTGGCACCTCAGGCTGTAGACGACATGGGGGCCACGTCGGAAGATCAGTCGTACACAGGGAATGTGCTGACGGAAGGAGTGGACGTGGATGTCGACGGTGATACGTTGGTGGTGATTGCATTGGAGGGTAATGCAAATGCGCTAGACATGCCGATCCGGTTGCCGTCAGATTTTCATCAATCCGCCGGCCGGTGCCACTCTATCGCCCGACGGCAAGACGCTGACCGTTCCCGGCGATGGCGTCTACACCGTGCTGCCGACCGGAGAAATCACGTTCAGCCCGGCGGCGAATTTTGCCGGTACGACGACGTCGGTGACGTACCAAGTGGCGGACAACGACGGCGACAACTTCTGCGACTATTATTGTTTCGGTGAGCGAACAGAATGACGCTCCGACCGCAACGAATGATTCGCCGACGACGACGAAGACACTCCGGTGACGTTTAACCCGCTGGCGAACGATACGGATGTCGACGGGACGCTGGACGGTTCGACCGTGATTTTCATTAGTCACTCCTGCGGGCGCGACGCTGTCTCCCGACGGCAAGACGCTAACCGTTCCCGGCGAAGGAATTTTCACTGTGCTGCCAACGGGTGAAATCACGTTCAGCCCAGCCGCAAATTTTTCCGGTACGACAACGTCGGTGACGTACCAAGTAGCGGACAACGACGGCGCGACAACTTCTGCCAATATTTTGATTTCAGTGAATGAAGTCAATGATTCGCCGACCGCGACGAATGATTCGCCGACGACAAACGAAGATTCGCCGGTGACGTTTAACCCGCTGGCGAATGATACGGACGTCGATGGCACGCTGGACGGTTCGACCGTGATTTTCATCAATCCGCCGGCCGGTGCCCTCTATCGCCCGACGGCAAGACGCTAACCCGTTCCCGGCGAAGGCGTCTACACCTGCTGCCGACCGGAGAAATCACGTTCAGCCCAGCGGCGAATTTTGCTGGTACGACGACGGCAGTGACTTACCAAGTTGCCGACAACGACGGGGCGACAACTTCTGCCAATATTTTGATTTCAGTGAATGAAGTCAATGATTCGCCGAGTGCAACGAACGATTCGCCGACGACAAACGAAGATACGCCGGTGACGTTCAACCCGCTGGCGAATGATACGGATGTCGACGGGACGCTGGACGGTTCGACCGTGATCTTCATCAATCCGCCGGCCGGTGCCACTCTATCGCCCAACGGCAGACCGTTCCCGGCGAAGGAATTTTACTGTGCTGCTGCCGACCGGAGAAATCACGTTCAGCCCAGCCGCAAATTTTTCCGGTACGACGACGGCAGTGACGTACCAAGTAGCGGACAACGACGGGGCGACAACTTCTGCCAATATTTTGATTGCAGTAGTGAAGTCAATGACGCTCCGACGGCAACGAATGATTCGCCGACGACAAACGAAAGGTACTCAGTGACGTTTAACCCGCTGGCGAATGATACGGATGTCGACGGGACGCTGGACGGTTGGACCGTGATTTTCATCAATCCGCCGGCCGGTGCCACTCTATCGCCCAACGGCAAGACGCTAACCGTTCCCGGCGAAGGCGTCTACACCGTGCTGTAACCGGAGAAATCACGTTCAGCCCAGCCGCAAATTTTGCCGGTACGACGACGGCAGTGACACCAGTTGCCGACAACGACGGGGCGACAACTTCTGCCAATATTTTGATTTCAGTGAATGAAGTCAATGATTCGCCGGCCGCAACGAATGATTCGCCGACGACAAACGAAGATTCGCCGGTGACGTTTAACCCGCTGGCGAATGATACGGACGTCGATGGGACGCTGGACGGTTCGACCGTGATCTTCATCAATCCGCCGGCCGGTGCCACTCTCTATCGCCCGACGGCAAGACGCTAACCGTTCCCGGCGAAGGCGTCTACACCGTGCTGCCGACCGGAGAAATCACGTTCAGCCCAGCGGCGAATTTTGCTACAGTACGACGACGGCAGTGACTTACCAAGAAGTTGCCGACAACGACGGGGCGACAACTTCTGCCAATATTTGTTGATTTCAGTGAATGAAGTCAATGATTCGCCGAGTGCAGCGAACGATTCGCCGACGACAAACGAAGATACGCCGGTGACGTTCAACCCGCTGGCGAATGATACGGATGTCGACGGCACGCTGGACGGTTCGACCGTGATCTTCATCAATCCGCCGGCCGGTGCGACGCTTTCTCCGGACGGCAAGACGTTAACCGTTCCCGGCGAAGGAATTTTCACCGTGCTGCCGACCGGAGAAATCACGTTCAGCCCGGCGGCGAATTTCGCTGGTACGACGACGGCAGTGACGTACCAAGTAGCGGACAACGACGGCGCGTTCTGCCAATATTTTGATTTCAGTGAATGAAGTCAATGACCGCTCCGACGGCAACGAACGATTCGCCGACGACAAACGAAGACACGCCGGTGACGTTTAACCCGCTGGCGAATGATACGGATGTCGATGGCACGCTGGACGGTTCGACCGTGATCTTCATCAATCCGCCGGCCGGTGCCACTCTATCGCCCGACGGCAAGACGCTGACCGTTCCCGGCGAAGGAATTTTCACTGTGCTGCCAACGGGTGAAATCACGTTCAGCCCGGCAGCGAATTTTCTGGTACGACGACGGCAGTGACGTATCAAGTAGCCACGGACAACGACGGGGCGACGGCTTCTGCGAATATTATTGTTTCGGTGAGCGAACAGAATGACGCGCCCGACCGCAACAGTGATTCGCCGACGACAAACGAAGACACTCCGGTGACGTTTAATCCCCTGGCGAATGATACGGATGTCGACGGGACGCTGGACGGTTCGACCGTGATCTTCATTAGTCCTCCTGCGGGCGCGACGCTGTCTCCCGACGGCAAGACGCTAACGGTTCCCGGCGAAGGCGTTTACACCGTGCTGCCCACCGGAGAAATCACGTTCAGCCCGGCGGCGAATTTTTCCGGTACGACAACGTCGGTGACGTACGAAGTGGCGGACAACGACAGCGCGACAACTTCTGCCAATATTTTGATTTCAGTGAATGAAGTAAATGATTCGCCGTCCACCCCAACGAATGATTCGCCGACGACAGAAACGAAGACACTCCGGTGACGTTTAACCCGCTGGCGAATGATACGGATGTCGATGGCACGCTGGACCCCGGTTCGACCGTGATTTTTATCAATCCGCCGGCCGGTGCCACTCGTCTCCGGACGGCAAGACGCTGACCGTTCCTGGCGAAGGCGTCTACACCGTGCGCCAATCGGAGGAAATCGTTCAGCCCGGCGGCGAATTTTTCCGGTACGACAACGTCGGTGACGTACGAAGTGGCGGACAACGACGGCGCGAACAACTTCTGCCAATATTTTGATTTCAGTGAATGAAGTAAATGATTCGCCGTCCGCAACGAATGATTCGCCGACGGCAAGCGAAGACACTCCGGTGACCTTCAACCCGCTGGCGAATGATACGGATGTCGACGGGACGCTGGACGGTTCGACCGTAGTTCTTATTAATCCGCCCGCAGGCGCGACGCTTTCTCCGGACGGCAAGACGCTAACCGTTCCTGGCGAAGGCGTGTACACCGTGCTGCCAACCGGAGAAATCACGTTCAGCCCAGCAGCGAATTTTTCCGGTATGACGACGTCGGTGACTTACCAAGTGGCCGATAACGACGGCGCGAACAACTTCTGCGACTATTTTGATTTCAGTGAATGAAGTCAATGACGCTCCGACGGCGACGGCCGATTCGCCGACGACGAACGAGGTGCGCTTACGCGCCTGTGACGTTCAACCCGCTGGCGAATGATACGGATGTCGATGGCACGCTGGTTCGACCGTGATCTTCATCAATCCGCCGGCCGGTGCCACTCTATCGCCCGACGGCAAGACGCTGACCGTTCCCGGCGAAGGAATTTTCACCGTGCTGCCAACCGGAGAAATCACGTTCAGCCCAGCCGCAAATTTTTCCGGTACGACGACGTCGGTGACGTACCAAGTGGCGGACAACGACGGCGCGACAACTTCTGCCAATATTTTGATTTCAGTGAGTGAAGTCAATGACGCGCCCGGCCGCAACAGTAAGTTCGCCGACGACAAACGAAGATTCGCCGGTGACGTTTAACCCGCTGGCGAATGATACGGACGTCGACGGGACGCTGGACGGTTCGACCGTGATCTTCATCGATCCGCCGGCCGGTGCCACTCTATCGCCCGACGGCAAGACGTTAACGTTCCCGGCGAAGGCGTTTACACCGTGCTGCCCACCGGAGAAATCACGTTCAGCCCGGCGGCGAATTTTTCTGGTACGACGACACGTCGGTGACGTACGAAGTAGCGGACAACGACGGCGCGAACGGCTTCTGCCAATATCTTGATTTCAGTGAATGAAGTCAATGATTCGCCGACCGCAACGGCCGATTCGCCGACGACGAAGATACTCCGGTGACATTCAACCCGCTGGCGAATGATACGGATGTCGACAGCACGCTGGACGGTTCGACCGTGATTTTCATCAATTCTCCGGCGGGTGCGACGCTTTCTCGGACGGCAAGACGTTAACCGTTCCCGGCGAGAAGGCGTCTACACCGTGCTGCCAACCGGAGAAATCACGTTCAGCCCAGCCCAAATTTTGCCGGTACGACGACGGCAGTGACTTACCAAGTTGCCGACAACGACGGGGCGACAACTTCTGCCAATATTTTGATTTCAGTGAATGAAGTCAATGATTCGCCGGCCGCAACGAATGATTCGCCGACGACAAACGAAGATACGCCGGTGACTTTCAGCCCGCTGGCGAATGATACGGATGTCGATGGCACGCTGGACGGTTCGACCGTGATCTTCATCAATCCGCCGGCCGGTGCCACTCTATCGCCCGACGGCAAGACGCTGACCGTTCCCGGCGAAGGAATTTTCACTGTGCTGCCGACCGGAGAAATCACGTTCAGCCCGGCAGCGAATTTTGCCGGTACGACAACGTCGGTGACGTACCAAGTAGCGGACAACGACAGGGCGACGACTTCTGCCAATATTTTGATATCAGTGACTGAAGTCAATGATTCGCCGACCACGCAACGAATGATTCGCCGACGACAAACGAAGATACGCCGGTGACGTTTAACCCGCTGGCGAATGATACGGATGTCGATGGCACGCTGGACAGTTCGACCGTGATTTTTATCAATCCGCCGGCCGGCGCGACGCTGT
This sequence comes from Pirellulaceae bacterium, assembly GCA_041399205.1. Classification (GTDB taxonomy): domain Bacteria; phylum Planctomycetota; class Planctomycetia; order Pirellulales; family Pirellulaceae; genus JAGQOZ01. Next base: position 45,959 of record JAWKTK010000033.1, read on the forward strand.
CTCCCGACGGCAAGACGCTGACCGTTCCTGGCGAAGGCGTCTACACCGTGCTGCCAATCGGAGAAATCACGTTCAGCCCGGCGGCAGGAATTTGCTGGTACGACGACGTCGGTGACGTACCAAGTAGCAGACAACGACGGCGCGACGCAACTTCTGCGAATATTTTGATTTCAGTGAATGAAATTCAATGACGCTGACCGCAACGGCCGATTCGCCGACGACAAACGAAGACACTCCGGTGACGTTCAACCCGCTGGCGAATGATACGGATGTCGACGGGACGCTGGACAGTTCGACCGTGATTCTTATTAATCCGCCGGCCGGTGCCACTCTATCGCCCGACGGTAAATCGCTAACGGTTCCTGGCGAGCGTGTACACTGTGCTGCCGACCTTGAGATCACGTTCAGCCCGGCAGCGAATTTTTCTGGTACGACGACGGCAGTGACTTATCAAGTAGCGGACAACGACGGCGACAACTTCTGCGACTATTTTGATTTCGGTAGATGAAGTCAATGATTCGCCGACCGCGACGAATGATTCGCCGGCGACAAACAGACTACGCCGGTGACGTTTAACCCGCTGGCGAACGATACGGACGTCGACGGCACGCTGGACGGTTCGACCGTGTTTTCATTAATCCGCCTGCGGAGCGCGACGCTTTCTCCGGACGGCAAAGACGCTAACCGTTCCGGCGAAGGAATTTTTACTGTGCGCCGACGGGAGAAATCGTTCAGCCCGGCAGCGAATTTTCCGGTACGACGACGGCAGTGACGTACGAAGTAGCGGACAACGACGGCGCGACGACTTCTGCCAATATTTTGATATCAGTGAGTGAAGTCAATGATTCGCCGACCGCAACGAACGATTCGCCGACGACAAACGAAGATTCGCCGGTGACGTTTAACCCGCTGGCGAATGATACGGATGTCGACGGGACGCTGGACGGTTCGACCGTGATCTTCATCAATCCTCCTGCGAGCGCCTTTCTCCGGACGGCAAGACGCTGGCTGAATTCCCGGCGAAGGAATTTTCACCGTGCTGCCAACCGGAGAAATCACGTTCAGCCCAGCCGCAAATTTTTCCGGTACGACGACGTCGGTGACGTACCAAGTAGCGGACAACGACGGGGCGACGACTGCGAATATTATCGTGTCGGTGAGCGAACAGAATGATGTGACCGCAACAGATGATTCGCCGACGACAAACGAATTCGCCGGTGACGTTTAACCCGCTGGCGAATGATACGGATGTCGATGGCACGCTGGACGGTTCGACCGTGATCTTCATCAATCCGCCGGCCGGTGCCACTCTATCGCCCGACGGCAAGACGCTGACCGTTCCAGCGAAGGAATTTTTGCTGTGCTGCCGACCGGAGAAATCACGTTCAGCCCGGCAGCGAATTTTGCCGGTACGACAACGTCGGTGACGTACCAAGTAGCGGACAACGACGGGGCGACGACTTCTGCGAATATTATCGTGTCGGTGAGCGAACAGAATGACGCGCCGACCGCGACGAACGATTCGCCGACGACAAACAGAAAGATACTCCGGTGACGTTCAACCCGCTGGCGAATGATACGGATGTCGACGGGACGCTGGACGGTTCGACCGTGATTTCATTAATCCGCCGGCGGGCGCGTTGCTTTCTCCGGACGGCAGACGCTGACCGTTCCGGCGAAGGCGTTTTCACCGATGCTGCCAACCGAATCACGTTCAGCCCAACCGCAAATTTTTCTGGTACGACGACGGCAGTGACGTACCAAGTAGCGGACAACGACAGGGCGACAACTATACCGAATATTATTGTTTCGGTGAGCGAACAGAATGACGCGCCCGACACGCGACGAACAGACCGCCGACGACAAACGAAGACCTCCGGTGACGTTCAACCCGCTGGCGAATGATACGGATGTCGACGGGACGCTGGACGGTTCGACCGTGATTTTCATTAGTCCGCCGGCCGGTGCCCTTCCATCGCCCGACGGTAATCGCTGACCGTTCCCGGCGAAGGCGTTTACACCGTGCTGCCCACCGGAGAAATCACGTTCAGCCCGGCGGCGAATTTTCTGGTACGACGACGTCGGTGACGTACGAAGTAGCGGACAACGACGGCGCGACGACACTTCTGCGACTATTTTGATTTCAGTGACTGAAGTCAATGACGCTCCGAGTGCAACGAATGATTCGCCGACGACAAACGAAGACACGCCGGTGACGTTTAACCCGCTGGCAGATGATACGGATGTCGATGGTACGCTGGACGATTCGACCGTGATCTTCATCAATCCGCCGGCAGGCGACGCTTTCGCCCGACGGCAAGACGCTAACCGTTCCCGGCGAAGGCGTCTACACCGTGCTGCCAACCGGAGAAATCACGTTCAGTCCCGCCACAAATTTTCCGGTACGACGACGGCAGTGACGTACGAAGTAGCGGACAACGACGGCTGCGACGACTTCTGCGAATATTATTGTTTCGGTGAGCGAACAGAATGACGCCGCTGATACAGCGAATGATTCGCCGACGACAAACGAAGACACGCCGGTGACGTTTAACCCGCTGGCGAACGATACGGATGTCGATGGCACGCTGGACGGTTCGACCGTGATCTTCACGTGAAATCCGCCGGCAGGCGCGACGCTGTCTCCCGACGGCAGACGTTAACCGTTCCCGGCGAAGGAATTTTCACCGTGCTGCCGACCGGAGAAATCACGTTCAGCCCGGCGGCGAATTTCGCTGGTACGACGACGGCAGTGACGTACCAAGTAGCAGACAACGACGGCGACCTTCTGCCAATATTTTGATTTCGGTGAATGAAGTCAATGACGCTCCGACGGCAACGAACGATTCGCCGACGACAAACGAAGACGTACGCCGGTGAGCGTTTAACCCGCTGGCGGGCCATTGCGGATGTCGATGGCACGCTGGACGGTTCCGACCGTGATCTTCATCAATCCGCCGGCCGGTGCCACTCTATCGCCCGACGGCAAGACGCTGACCGTTCCCGGCGAAGAAATTTTCACTGTGCTGCCAACGGGTGAAATCACGTTCAGCCCGGCAGCGAATTTTTCTGGTACGACGACGGCAGTGACGTATCAAGTAGCGGACAACGACGGGGCGACGACTTCTGCGAATATTATTGTTTCGGTGAGCGAACAGAATGACGCCGACCGCAACGAATGATTCGCCGACGACAAACGAAGACCTCCGGTGACGTTTAATCCCCTGGCGAATGATACGGATGTCGACGGGACGCTGGACAGTTCGACCGTGATCTTCATTAGTCCTCCTGCGGGCGCGACGCTGTCTCCCGACGGCAAGACGCTAACGGTTCCCGGCGAAGGCGTTTACACCGATGCTGCCCACCGGAGAAATCACGTTCAGCCCGGCGGCGAATTTTTCCGGTACGACAACGTCGGTGACGTACGAAGTGGCGGACAACGACGGCGCGACAACTTCTGCCAATATTTTGATTTCAGTGAATGAAGTAAATGATTCGCCGTCCGCAACGAATGATTCGCCGACGACAAACGAAGACACTCCGGTGACGTTTAACCCGCTGGCGAATGATACGGATGTCGATGGCACGCTGGACGGTTCGACCGTGATTTTATCAATCCGCCGGCCGGTGCCCTCCGTCTCCGGACGGCAAGACGCTGACCGTTCCTGGCGAAGGCGTCTACACCGTGCTGCCAATCGGAGAAATCACGTTCAGCCCGGCGGCGAATTTTTCCGGTACGACAACGTCGGTGACGTACGAAGTGGCGGACAACGACAGCGCGACAACTTCTGCCAATATTTTGATTTCAGTGAATGAAGTAAATGATTCGCCGTCCGCTGGCGAATGATTCGCCGACGGCAAGCAAAAGCACTCCGGTGACCTTCAACCCGCTGGCGAATGATACGGATGTCGACGGGACGCTGGACGGTTCGACCGTAAGTTCTTATTAATCCACCCGCGAGCGCGACGCTTTCTCCGGACGGCAAGACGCTAACGTTCCTGGCGAAGGCGTGTACACCGTGCTGCCAACCGGAGGAAATCGTTCAACCCAGCAGCGAATTTTTCCGGTATGACGACGTCGGTGACTTACCAAGTGGCCGATAACGACGGCGACAACTTCTGCGACTATTTTGATTTCAGTGAATGAAGTCAATGACGCTCCGACGGCGACGGCCGATTCGCCGACGACGAACGAAGACACGCCTGTGACGTTCAACCCGCTGGCGAATGATACGGATGTCGATGGCACGCTGGACGGTTCGACCGTGATCTTCATCAATCCGCCGGCGGTGCCGCTCGCTCTCGTCTCTATCGCCGAACGGCAAGACGCTGACCGTTCCCGGCGAAGGAATTTTTACTGTGCTGCCGACCGGAGAAATCACGTTCAGCCCAGCCGCAAATTTTTCCGGTACGACGACGTCGGTGACGTACCAAGTGGCGGACAACGACGGCGCGACAACTTCTGCCAATATTTTGATTTCCAGTGAGTGAAGTCAATGACGCGCCGGCCGCAACGAATGATTCGCCGACGACAAACGAAGATTCGCCGGTGACGTTTAACCCGCTGGCGAATGATACGGACGTCGACGGGACGCTGGACTTGACGGTTGATCTTCATCAATCCGCCGGCCGGTGCCACTCTATCGCCCGACGGCAGACGTTAACCGTTCCCGGCGAAGGCGTTTACACCGTGCTGCCCACCGGAGAAATCACGTTCAGCCCGGCGGCGAATTTTTCTGGTACGACGACGTCAGTGAGCATTACCGTGGACAACGACGGCTTGCGACAACTTCTGCCAATATCTTGATTTCAGTGAATGAAGTCAATGATTCGCCGACCGCAACGGCCGATTCGCCGACGACAAACGAAGAATACCGGTGACATTCAACCCGCTGGCGAATGATACGGATGTCGACGGCACGCTGGGCCGGTTCGACCGTGATTTTCATCAATTCTCCGGCGGGTGCGACGCTTTCTCCGGACGGCAAGACGTTAACCGTTCCCGGCGAAGGCGTTTACACCGTGCTGCCGACGGGTGAAATCACGTTCAGCCCGGCAGCGAATTTTTCCGGTACGACGACGTCGGTGACGTACCAAGTAGCGGACAACGATGGGGCGAGGACTTCTGCCAATATTTTGATTTCAGTGAGTGAAGTCAATGACGCGCCCGACCGCGACGAACGATTCGCCGACGACAAACGAAGACACGCCGGTGACGTTTAACCCGCTGGCGAATGATACGGATGTCGACGGGACGCTGGACAGTTCGACCGTGATTTCATTAGTCCTCCTGCGGGCGCGACGCTGTCTCCCGACGGCAAGACGCTAACGGTTCCCGGCGAAGGAATTTTTCACTGTGCTGCCGACCGGAGAAATCACGTTCAGCCCGGCGTCGAATTTTTCCGGTGATACGACGACGTCGGTGACTTACCAAGTTGCCGACAACGACGGGGCGACGACTTCTGCGAATATTTTGATTTCAGTGAATGAAGTCAATGACGCCCGACCGCAACGAACGATTCGCCGGCGACAAACGAAGACACTCCGGTGACGTTCAACCCGCTGGCGAATGATACGGATGTCGACGGGACGCTGGACGGTTCGACCGTGATTTTCATCAATCCGCCAGCCGGTGCCACTCTATCGCCCGACGGCAAGACGTTAACCGTTCCCGGCGAAGGCGTTTACGCTGCCGACCGGAGAAATCACGTTCAGCCCAGCCGCAAATTTTTCCGGTACGACGACGGCAGTGACATTGCCAAGCCAGCGGACAACGACGGGGCGACGACTTCTGCGAATATTATTGTTTCGGTGAGCGAACAGAATGACGCCCGACCGCGACGAACGATTCGCCGACGACAAACGAAGACACTCCGGTGACGTTTAACCCGCTGGCGAATGATACGGATGTCGACGGGACGCTGGACGGTTCGACCGTGATTTTTATCAATCCGCCGGCCGGTGCCACTCTATCGCCCGACGGCAAGACGCTAACCGTTCCCGGCGGAAGAATTTCACCGTGCTGCCAACGGTGGGGCAAATCACGTTCAGCCCGGCGGCGAATTTTGCCTGGTACTACGACGTCAGTGACGTACCAAAGTGGCGGACAACGACGGCGCGACGGTCTCGGCCAATATCATGGTGGGTGTCGGGGACATCAATGACGCTCCTGTTGTGAATACGGCGGCGCGAACAATCAGTCGAACTTGGACGGAGAGACGGTGAGTTGGAATGTGGCGTACACTTTAATGATATCGACGGCGATACGTTGGTTTATTCGGCAATTGGTTTGCCGCTGGGGCTAACGATAGATTCGAGCACCGGGGAAATTTCGGGTCAATTGACCAGTAATGCGTCGCAATTCGGACCTTATGCTGTTTCGGTTCAAGCGTCGGATCCTGATGGACTGTCGGCAACTTCACGTCGTTCGAGTGGACGGTGGATAACGTGGCACCTCAGGCTGTAGACGACATGGGTACAATCGGAAGATCAGTCGTACACAGGGAATGTGCTGACGGAAGGAGTGGACGTGGATGTCGACGGTGATACGTTGGTGGTGATTGCATTGGAGGGTAATGCAAATGCGGCTGGGCATGCCGATCGGTTGCCGTCAGGAGCCATGGTGACGTTGCGACCGAACGGATGGTACCGTTACGATCCTAACGGTGCGTTTGACGGATTAGCTCAAGGACAACAAGCTCTGGATAGTTTTGACTATACGGTTTCGGACAGGCAGGGAGGCGTTAGTGTCGGTACGGTGATGGTGACCGTCACGGGTGTCAATGACGCTCCGGTGGCGGCAAACGATCTGGTTCGAACCGTAGTTGGTTCGCCCGTGACGATTGCCGTATTGCAAAACGATGTCGATCCGAATGCGGATTCGTTGGCGGTGATCATTGTCGACCAACCAGCCGGAGGATCGGCGTCGCTGAACGCAGACGGAACGATTACGTTTGTGCCGAATGCGGGCTTTGCCGGTCAGACGTCGTTCCGATACTTGGTAGAAGATCCCTTTGGAGCGTCCAGTGTGGCCAAGGTGACCGTGGATGTGGTTCGGCAATACGCGTTTGATTCGTTCCATGACTTCAAGTTGTCGCATTCCAGCGTGCTGGAGGACGCTGCCGATCATCATGACCGCTTGTTGTCACAACATATCTACACATTGGCGTCGCAGCCCATTTTCAGCGGATACGCAAGTCCTGGTGCTCAAGTGGTGGGACGCATCTTTGATTCGGCCGGGCGGCTGTTGGGAGAATCTTTGGTGATGGCTGATCCAGGCGGGAATTGGATGATGCAGTTTCAGCAAGTGGAGGGACATCAGTTTCATCGAATCGAATTCGAATTAGTCGGCGTGACCGATGATATCTATGGATATCTAGGGCTCGATCCATCCGACACCACGTATCAGGCCATGCAACCATGGGCCAAGATGGACCAAGGATTGTCGGTCGATGCGGTGTTTGAATCTATGCCCAGCGCAGCACTGGAGCAATCGCATCGGCAAAGTCAGCGCCCTGTTGGTTTGGGAGTCAGTTTTGAATCTTGATTTTGGCCGCACCAGTCCCCTTTGTTTTGCAGTTGGGACTGGTGCAGGTCAGTTCCGATGTCTGTAACTAGCGACTTCGATTCTTTCCGATTTGCGTCATCGTTTGAATCGAAGAGGCGACATCGGCCGACGCGGCGAAAGTTCGGTATTGGCCGTTCTGGAACGCATAGACTAGATCTTGCGAATCGAAGTCATGATCGCCGTTCCAGTCCCCTGCTACCCAGCTGGAGTTTCCGACTGCGCCATCTTCATATTGGCCGATTTGGAAAAGTCTAACGAGGTCGGCGGAATCAAACACGCCATCGAAATTGACGTCGCCTACGACGGCATCCATGACCACATCTAGCATGGCGGTCATGTCGGCATCGTCCACAATCTGATTGCCGTCCAAGTCGTACTTTTTGTCGCTGGTGCCCGAAGCGATTTTCGAGAAAAGATCGTCGACATCGTCCGCATTGATGTCGCCGTCACTGTTGAAGTCGGCCGAACCCGACAGATCCACGACGGTTCCGGATAGAATTGTGCCCACGGTGATAACCGACTGTTCGGAGACCACAAGCGAATCACTGTGTAGCTCAAATTCCGCTCGTCCTGAATCTCGAATCTGCAACTGGCCAACGATCACTCCATCGACGCTGACGTCATGCACAGAACCGGGCTGAGCATCCGAGACATGAATTTCCAGCTCCCAGCCGCTGTCTTCTTGTTCTAGCTCAAAACGGCCTGATTCCGTTCCCGTTCCGATTAGCAGTCCGCCAAATTCGGATTCGTGCCCATGCGAATCGTCGTCCATGTCGTCGTCCATGTCGTCGTCCATGTCGTCGTCCATGTCGTCGTCTAGGTCATCGTCTAGGTCATCGTCTAGGTCATCATGCGAATCATCGTCCATGTCATCGTGCGAATCATCGTCCGTGTCATCGTCCATGTCATCCGAAATTTCATCCTCATCCGAGTCATGGTCGTCGGTCAGGCCGGTCGTGAACGTGCCTGCAAGGATGTCGCCGATTTGGATGGGCGTTTCCGCCGTGATGGTTGGGAAGTTTTCGGGAAGTGGTGATTCGTCGTGATCGTCGGCGTGATTGGTTAATTCGAGTTTTGCTTTTCCGTTATCGTTGGCGGTAATCGTTCCTACCGTAGTACCGTCCACAATCACGTCGTGAGTGGAGCCTGGTTCGACATTGCGGAGTTCAATGGAAAAATCAATTTCGGCGGAGCCATGTTCGCATTCAATTTCGTATTCCACTTCGGCTCGCGCTGCACCGTCGCTCACCAGAATGGTTTCCATTTCCAGAGGAGCAACGTCGCAAGTCAGCATGCGTCGAGTTTCCAGAGCTTCCAAGCGGTAGTTGCGTTTTGTTTTCGATTTTCTCATTTCAGTGATCCTTTGTTGAGTTGAAGAAGGATAAACGCCACCGACTGAAGGTGCGCTAACCGCTGCGTTTCCGACATGGTTTTTTCAGAATTCTTGAAGTATGCGGTTCGAGTTGACGTGTTAATTCCTGTTTAGTTTGCCACAATGAGGGGATGCCCCCGGTAAGATAGTTTTTTGCTGAGCATTCTTGATTTTTCGTGTCGTCGTTGTGTTCGAGACGGGACCTTATATTGGCAGAAAGAATTGAATATGAGTTCCAAATTTGAAATGCCATCAGATTCCGCAGCCACGGATCGGACGTTGTTGCGACGTTTTCGCACGGGCCAAGACGACGCGGCAACCGAACTGTACTTGCGCTATGCAAAGAAGCTGGAAACTCTGGCTCGTTCAGAAATGGCGAATCGCCTGACCGCTCGCTTCGATCCGGAAGATGTTGTGCAATCGGTGTTTCGAACTTTTTTTCGTCGCGCCAGTGAACCTATGTTCGATGGTCCCAGTGGCGATCAGATTTGGCAATTGCTGCTGGTGATTGCCACCAACAAAGTTCGCAAGCTCGGTCGTTTTCATCGACAGCAGAAACGAGATGTTGGTCGAACGGTGACCGCCACGGAAGACATGCCGCCTCCAGAAACAATGGATCATGTGCCGTTGTTGGTTCTGCAGATGGTCGTAGACGAATCGATGGCGGACTTACCTGAATATCAGCGAAACATGATCCAGATGCGAATCAACGGTCACACCGCAGAAGAAATTGCCGAGGCCACGGGGCGTTGCAGTCGTACGGTGGAACGCGTGGTCAAACGGTTTCGAGAACAGATTGACAAGCACATCGAGGGGAATCATGTCGATCACACTTGAGCGAACCGCATTTGACAAGCGATTAGACGCCGTTGTGGACGCGTTTGAAGAACGCTTGCGCGACGATTCAGAAACGGACGTGCGATTGTTCTTGCCTGCAGGTCGAGCGGACGAAGATCAGGAAATTGCGTTAGAGCTGCTGCGAGTCGATCTGCAGTATCGCTGGAAGCGAGGTGACGCAAAGCGAGTGTTAGCGTATATGCGTGAATTTCCCGATCTGCTAACCCAATGTGGACGGACGGCATTAGCCTTTGAAGAATATCGGATGGCCACGTCGTTTGGCTGGGAGATTGACAAGGCGGCGTTCGAGAAGACCTATGCCATCAGCACGGCAGACTGGCCAACATGGGAAGGTGATCGATCCGATTCGAACCAACGGGACGCCGTTTGTCAGAATTCACTTCGCATGGTGGACGCGTCCGACCGTTTTCCTGAAGTAGGCGACACAATCGGCGAATTTCGTTTGGAACGAATCTTGGGACGAGGATCGTTTGCCGTCGTCTATTTGGCTCGGCAACCGGGATTGGCCAACCGACAAGTGGTATTGAAGGTAACTTGCTCGCCAACCTCGGAACCCGACAAGTTGGCGCGGTTGCAACATACCAATATCGTACCGATTCATTCACTGCATGAGTTCGACGGATTCCATGTCATTTGCATGCCGTATTTGGGGCAACAGACGCTGGCGAACGAATTGCAACAGTTGGATCGATCGCAGGCAAACTTTGTCCACCAGCAACTGCGAATGGTTCAGCAGATCACCGAAGGATTGGCACATGCGCACGATCGAGGAATCTTGCATCGAGATCTCAAGCCGGCTAACGTGCTGATCACGGACGAAGGGACCGCCATGTTGATGGACTTCAACTTGGCAGAAGAAGCTTCGCCAGATCGTCAAACGAATGTTGTTGTGGGTGGCACTCTGCCGTACATGTCGCCCGAACAACTGCGGGCAGTGCAAAATGGATGTTATGTGGATGCGACGGCCGATCTGTACAGTGTAGGTGTCATGGCCTATCAATTGTTGGCGGGTGAAATGCCGTTTCCACAGCGGACCGGACAATTTGAAGCGATCATTCAGCAGATGGTTCAAGATCGGCAAGCGTGGAGTTCGCTGGATAAGAAGCATTCGCAAATTCCACCCAGTGTGGCGGCGATGGTGGATAAGCTGATTTCGCCGGATCGAAACGACCGCTACCAACACGCGTCCCAATTACTGGAAGACCTGGACCTTCATTTTGCGGACCGTCCATTGCGGTATGCGAAGCGAACCACGGTTCCGGAGCGTGCGGCCAAATTCGCTCGTCGGCATCCTCGTCTTACGTCGGTCAGTAGTGTCGCCATGCTTTCCATGATCTTGTTGTGTGCCATGGTAATGACGGTTCGCACCGCTTGGCGACAGGCATCGCGTTCTCAAGCTCGGCATGCTGTGGCGTTGATGGACGCAGACGTTCCCAAACTGTTGGCGGCATTTAGCCTGCCGCAGCTGAACGTGGATGACGCGACGGTTCGTGTTGCCGCCGAGCATTTGGACACGTTTGCCGATTCAGAAAGGTCTGCAAATCCTTGGCGCTGGTTGGGCGAAAACGAACGCCGTTTGGCAACGGAAGACCTCTTGGACTTGCATTACGTGTTGGGCAGGTATCATTTCTTGCAATCTGGTCAGTTGGATGCTGGGCCGCAACGGTTGGCCGAAGTGAACGAATCGGTTCGTCTGTTGACTAACGGCATTGCATTGGCCAAGCGTCATCAGCAAGACGCGTCGGCGCTGGTAAGTTTGTTGCACGAAGTCCAAAACAAACCCGCTGTGAACAGCACTGCGTTGCCCGAGTCTGAATCTGATTCTTCGCATGGGGTGTGGCGAGATGCGTTGTATTCGCTGGCGCAATGCGATTTTGCTGAAAGTATTTCGCGCTTGGAACGCCTGCGAGACGCTTCGCCTCATGATGGAGCCGCATGGTTGCTACTGGGAAACGCTTATGCCGGTGTCGGGCGTTGGGATGACGCGGAAGCGTGTTATGACGTTTGCATTTCCATGTGGCCGGATTCGATGTTTGGATATTTCCAGCGGGGACTCTGCCGAATGGATTCGAACGAATTTGATCAAGCGTGGTTGGACTTTGACCATTGTTTGCGCATCGATTCGCACTGCGTAGCGGCGTTAGTGAATCGGTCGGCGGCGTCAAAGGAACTGGGCGAATGGGCCGAAGCGATTGCCGATCTGGACCAAGCCATTCGCCTGGAACCGGAACGGAGTCGCTATTATTTGTTGCGATCTGAATTGAAGCGGCGTGCCGGAAATAGGGACGGAGCCGCCGTGGATCTGCAATTGGGGCTCGGCAAGACGCCGCGCGATGAAGCGGGTTGGGTGCAGCGAGGTTTTGCAAAACTTCGTGCTGACGAAACGGGCGCTGCGGAAGATTTTCAGCGAGCGCTACAGCTGAACCCTAAATCACGTGTCGCGAGACGCAACTTGGCTTATCTGATTGGCGAACGACAAGGTCGACTGGCAGAAGCTGTCAAATTGTTGCAGGATCTGGTGAAAGATTTTGACAACATGGACGATCAAATTTCGCTGGCGGTCTATGAAGCTCGTTTAGGCCATCGCGATGCGGCCGTGGCGTCGCTGAACCGAGTTCGCCGGCAGTCGCCTTCGGACAAACAGTGGTTTCAGATGGCTTGTGTCTATTCACTGTTGTCGACAGGAACGGCGGACTTGGAAGCGGCAGCATATTGTTTGGATCAGGCGATGGCGATGAATGGGCAGTGGAGCCATGTGTCGCTGACGGATGAAGATTTGGCGGCCGTGCGAGCTTCCGAGTATTTCGGCGAAGTCCAACGGCATGCGGAATTTCGAGCGAAGTGGGAAGATCGATTACGTCAGAACACCACGAACCAGGACGATGCGGAGTGACACTGATGAGATGCCAAGCACGGAGTAGTCGAATTCGCCGGCCGTTGCATTTGTCCGAACTGGAGGCTCGTCAGATGTTAGACGCGTCCAGTATTTTGTGGCCTGAATCGCCCTACTTGTCGCTGAGCTTTGCGCCCGACGGCACCGATATTGGTGGCGCACCGAATCAACTTGCCGAAACATTTGCGTCTTTGGGGCCGCCGGATGAATGGCAAGATCAGATTTTGTTGGCGTTTCATACTTGGTCGCAACACACCAATAGTGACATTGGGTTAGTCGACGATAGTGGCGATGACTTTGGAACGCCAGGAGCGCGTTTGCAGGATCCTCGCTTTGGCGATATTCGGATTGGCGCTCGACCGCTGGCTGCGGATGTGATGGCGATTTCTATTTCGCAAGATTCGCTGGTGTCGGGGACCTGGGCAGGTGACGTGATCTTCAATAGCGAAGCCGACTTTCGCAATTTGGACGAACTCTTTTCGGTTGCCTTGCATGAAGCGGGGCACGTGTTTGGACTAGCACATACTGACGAATCCAATTCGCCGATGCGGATTCATGGCGTTTCCGAATTCACGTCGCCAACGGCCAGTGATTTGGCAATGCTGCAGGATTTGTACGGTAGCCGACTGCTTGATTCTGCGGAATGGGAATCGGATAGCGGCCGTAATGATAGCCGAGAACAAGCGACGGATCTGGAAGGTGGCGAGGCCCTTAGTGATGTGCATGGTTCGGCTCCGGCCATTGTGTTTGCAGATATTGCCCAAGGCGATACGGATGTCTATCGAGTGGAAGTGCCGGACGATTATCGCGGCGACGTGACGGTGCGATTGGTGACCAGGGGAATCAGTCTGTTGTCACCTCGGATGAATATTACCGATGCAAACGGCAATGTGTTGCATCAACTGGACGGTGGGCGATCCGTTTGGAATGGAGATCAAGCGAAGTCGATTGCGGTGCGGCCCGATTCTGAACTCTTCATTGAAGTCAATGCAGGTTCGAATACGTCGTTTGACGTGGGCGGCTATACGTTGGTCGTTCGGTTTGACGAAGTGAATGTCATTGACCAAACCACCGAGGACGAAGTGGTTTTCAGTAATCTTCGTCGGTTGATGGTAGATGATTTTGATGACTTTTTTGATCAGGACGAAGAGACGTACTTTCACGAAGACGGTCATTCGGACGACGATTTGGAGTCGGCATCCGAATTAGCGGAATTGGCCGGCTATGGACGAATGCAAAAGTACGAATTCGTCGGTAGCTTGACGGGAAATAGGGATCGAGACTACTTCAGGATCAACAGCCCGATTGATTTGGCAAGCGACGTGGCAACCATTTCTGTGCGTTCGCTGGATGCGGGAAAGTTGATCCCGTTGGTGCAATTGTTTGATGATCAGCATCAAGCGGTTGCCAGTCGCATTTTGGTGAATGGCAACGGTGACTATATTGTGCAAGCCGCAGGAATTCAGCCGGATCGCGAATACTTTGTTGAAATCCAAGCGGCGGATGCGGCGGGCGGTTTTGCCACCGGGAATTACCAGCTGACGGCGCTCTTTGGAGGTCGAACCGTACCTGTCGCAGAATTCAGTGCGGGCAGCTTGTTTGATTCGGCCGAATCCACTTCGCTGCACGTCGCAACTACTCAACTGTTTCATTTTGGCTTGTCGGTGGAAGACACAACGGCGGCCAGTCGCGAAGGTGCATTGATTCGCATTGTCAATTCCGAAGGCAAGGTCCTGACGCAAGTGGCAGCGGCCACCGGACAGACCAGAACGGCTGGCAACGTGTTGCTTTCGCCGGGACAGTATCGTATTCAAACGATTCCGTTGCGAAGCGAAGTGAATCAGAATCCAACCGCGCTGAAGTATTTGGTTCGCGGGTCGGTGGTGTCGGATCCGTTCGGTGTGGATCCGTTGGAGCCGAGTTCGACGGAATACCAATGTCCGGATCTGAACGGCGTGTTTTGTTATCCGGGCGGGATTCAGTCTCCCGATCCTTACATCTTTGACGACTTCTTGAACCAGTTTCCGGATGCCGGTGTCATTGATGTTTCCAATTGGGACCAATTCATACTGGGCGAATGGTGGAATTGGTATTGGCAAGAAACCGGTTTGCATAACAGCGAACCACTCGGCTTTTCTGATACGTACGATGCTCAGCAGGGGCTGCCTTTGGAAGTATCCAGTTTTCAAGGTGTGCTACAAAACGATATTGATCCCAATGTAGATTCCCTTTCGGCGGTGCTAGTGGACGCTCCGTCGGCAGGACAACTATCGTTACAAGCCAGCGGCGCGTTTCAATATGTTTCTACGAATCGTTTTGAAGGAACTGATTCGTTTACTTATCGAGTCTCCGATGGCGATTCCCTTTCTGCGGAAGTCACTGTCACGATCCAGGTTGGGGCGAACCCCGCGGCACTCGGCGATTTTGACCAAGACGGTCAATTCGGTCACGCCGATATTCAACGAATGCGGCAAGCGATCGAAGCAGGTTGGATTGGTGCGTTCGACTTGAATCACGATTCTGTTACCGATGCCGACGACTGGCAAATTCTGATTCACGATGTGATCGGAACATCGTTCGGAGACGCCAACTTGGACGGTCGCTTTGATAGCCAAGACCTGATTGCCGTTTTCCAAAGTGGTCGATTCGAAGTGTCGAACACTGTGTCCCCGCCGGTCGAATGGAATGCCGGTGATTGGAACGGCGACGGCACGTTTGATACTGCCGACCTGGTCCTGGCGTTTCAGGACGGCGCCTATGACGTCAACGGTGCCACGACAGCCCTCGACACGAATTCTGTGTTCGCGGAAATTGCTGCTGCGATGACATCGCACCGACAGCAGGAAAAACAGGTCCAGCGACGTTTCTAAGGTATCATCCGACGATGACATAGCGGTTGTGACCTTTGTGTGATTCGGCAAAAGTGACCAAGAAAACCAGTCGTTGTGATTCAATGCAAGTCGATTGATTGTCAAGTTTCATGTGTGGAGCATAAACACTTGCATCTCGGGAAGTCGGCCCGTACAGTGATCAAATGGCAATAGGCTGCTAGGCACATTCCGTGCGAGATCCACACTGACCATTACATAATACATATGGGGGCATTTGACCGTGCATATCGGACACCTAAGGCAAATAATCGCGTTGTCACTGATTCTTGTATCTTCCGTATTCGCTCAGGTGATTGGCAGCCACCGTATGAGTTCTTGGATGACTTGAATGTTCTGTACGAACGAATGCGGAGCGAAGGCCTTGGACTATCGACGCAGCAACAGCAGCGTATAGACCAGTATCTGCGTGAAATGCGGCACGATACTGCCCTGATCTGCAGAGATCTTACTCCAACCAGCTATGCACCGGAGGCGGTCCGCAAGTGTGCTCAGATTCGTGAAGAAGGTCGTCAGAAAATCTTGGACGTGTTGACGCTGTCGCAGCGAGACTACGTGCGTAAAGAGACATTGCGGCGGCGCGTTCGCAATGGCGGTTTGACTTGGTTGATCAAGAGCGAGGACGTTGCGCCAGCTCTAGCGGAATTGAATCTGACCGAAAAGCAGTGGCAGGAAATTCAAGAGGCCCATATCGAGGTGTTGGCGGTAACTGATGAACAGTCAAGGGAACTGCATCGGAAGCACAATCAGATTCGGATGGAGTTGAATCAGGAACTGCAGCAGCAAGTGGCCGCGGAATTCACAAAGCCTCAATTGGATTTGCTCGAGAGAGTTGTAGGCGTTCCCTTTTCAATAACGTTTCCCAGCATCAAAGATTTGTTTCTCCAGTTGGCGAGACAAACAATGGGAAACCACGCCGTATGATATGGATCTGATTGCGGCCGCCGCTACGCGGATCATGCTTCAACCGGAAGGGGTGATCAGTGCGGATGCGATCGCTGAAATTAAACAGATCATGCAGTCATCGGAAGACAACAGCACTTGGGAGTCTCGTCGGAAAGATCGGATTGCAGCGGGCGAAAAATTCGCGAACTGGTACCGGACGCACTTGTCACCGAAGCCGTGACTGCGTCGTTACAAGCTTGATACGCAAAGTCGGGTATTTGGTGGTTAGTCCACAGCGAAGACCTCGAGCCCGAATTAGCGGAACTGAAATTGTCTGATTCGCAGAAGGATAAAATCGACCGAATGCTCAAGCGAATTGTGGACGAAAACGAAGAACGCATTCAAGAGATCACTCGGCAAATGGCCGAAGATCGACGATTTGTATATCGGCAAGTCATCTGCAAATTCATAACTTGCTGACGGATAGACAGAAGGCGATCTTGGCCGAGACGCTGGGTGAAGATCCCTTGGGAATTCCTATGACAGCCGAGGTATGGACGCCGCCGTGATAAGTGTCCGAAAATCTATCAAGCAAAGTGCGGAATGATCCGGATGGGACGCAAGGCGTCAGGCTTTGCTTTTTCTGGAAGTAGAATAGGTGACGTGGTGCAAAAAAAACAGAGCGACTTGTCACAAGCCGCTCTGTTTTGCAAGTCATTCACCGAAGTGTGATCATTAGAAGTTCAGTGTGAATTCGGTGTAGAAGAAATCTTCGTCCGACCTGTTGGCGGTGATGATCTTGTTACCGGCCCACAAGTGCGACCAGCCAAACAGGATTTGAGATCTGGGGCTGATGCTGTAGGTGGCAATCAGGTCCAATTCGTCTCCAAAGTCTTTGCTGGTGGTGCTTTGTGCGGGCGTACCACCAATGCTAGGTACGATATCGGTGTCTTGGTTCGACATGAAGTGATAGTACCACAGCAGCAACGAAAGTTTGTCGGTCGGCTTCATGGTCAGCAAGACGTTGGGCGATTCAATGTTGGATCTGGCTACGGCGTCGTTAAAGCCAAGATACTTGTGAGCCAGCGGGAATAGTTGGTTGAAGCGATTGAAGTCGCCGCCAATGTTGTTTCCCGATGCGTAATCGTAGTACACCCACAGTGTCGTATTCCATGGTGCTTGTTTGATTTTGCGACCGATACCGGCAGTGAAAAAACCGGCCGTGTGATCCAATCCCAATCCGCTTTGGCGACCGAACTGCGGACCGCCTTCCACTTCATACAGCCAATCGTCCAACGAACCGTTTAAACGAGCTCCAAACGTATGCAGCGAAAAGTCCGTCGTGATGGGAGCACCATTCGCTTGATGGTCATAGCCCAAGTAGTAAACGTCCAGCGACGCATTTTCCAGTCCGCTGTAAGTCGTGTACATTCCGTAGAAGGATTGGTCGTAGTCGGCTTCGTCAAAATCGTTGGCATCGACCGGAACAAAGTTCGTGTAGAAAACGTCCGTGGCCCAGTCGCCTTGACGATGCAGAATGTTGATACCTTCGAACTTGCGACGCGTGTTGGCCCAATCCAACGGAGAAACCAAGCGTTGTCCACCGTATTGCAGTTCTTGTCGTCCCAAGCGAACAGTGGTACTGTCGGTCATCTTTAGATCAACAAACAAGTTGTTCAAGTCGCCGTAGTTTTCATCGATTGCACGAGGAATATAGTCGTTGGGTCCTGTGACTCCGGCGTAAATTCCTTCAGCATAGAATCGAACGCAGTCGTTAACTTTCCAGTCCGAATAGAGTCGCATCCGGCTGAGTAAGAAGTCGTTAGAATTCTGCTGAAAGCGAGTCAGTCCGGGATTCTGGCCCATGCCTTTTTCGTGGTGGTATCGAAAGCGAAGTTGTCCGCCTACATCCAGCGTACCGTATTCGCCGCAAGGTCCAACCGGCATCAACTTCAGGCCGTCGCCCAAGCAGCAGCCCGAATAGCATGGATCTTTGAGGTAGCTAAAGTCGTTTAGATAGAAGATGTTTTTGTGGGAAGTCGCACACGGGTTTGGCTTCTTCGCAGGTGCCTTCTTGGCGGGTTGGCAAGTCGGGCATGAACAATTCGCAGAGACCACGGGTGCGTTGCACGAAGAACAGATTTCTTGGCGATAGCCAACTTCCGTTGCTGCCGTCGCATGGTCCGTGCTCAACTGCACGACACTTGGTGAAACGTCCGTCGACGAACTCGGCAGCTGTGCGAACGCAAGCGTTCCCGAACCTAAAACAAAAAACGCGACAAGTCCTGAGCTGCAGAACCTAGCCCGCCTGGCATTCTTGAACATTGTAGGAATCCTTCCCTCGAAATTACGGTTCCCATCGAACCGCACGTAACGATGATTGTGGCCACCGTCTATGGCGAGCCTCGTCTGGGATCATCGGCACTGGCGAACCAATTGTGAACGCAAGGTGGAGACGACCTAACAGACTGCCAAATGCTGATTTTCGGATGCGTCCGCAATTCCGGAAGTGTTTGCCTAGTTTGAAAGGGACCTTGCCGATTCAAGCGATTAGAAGGGGCAATGCTGGGCTGTCAAAAATTCGCTATCGCGGTGATTTTGGACGAGGCAGGTTCTTGTTCGTGCTGAGATCATTGTGCCCTCCCGTCGGCTTGTCCGGCCAGGGCGAAAGTAAGTTGTCGCGAATTGTGTGGGCTTTCTGCCGGACAAGCGGTAGAGGGAACCGTGTTTTCGACGCGTCGGTCTGGCCTTAAAGTTCGACGTCCAGTGGAACAAGCTCACAGAGGCGTTTGGGTAAATGGTAGCAACAGTTTCACCAAGCTTAAAGTTCGACGTCCAGTGGAACAAGCTCACAGAGGCGTTTGCAGCACTTTGCAAGCATTCGCCAAACGTGTCGAGGCTGTCGCGATAGATGAAGTACCGAGCCAACGATGGTTCGAACGTGTTGCGAACACCCTTTTCACAAGGAGTCCTGTCATGGCCAAGTATTATCTCAGCAGCGGTCCGGTGCAGCGAATTATCGATGCCGATTCGGCCGAAAACGCCGCATTGTGGCTTGTGTACGAAGCAAACCAGCAGCGTCAGACGCTGTCGACCGTCAGCTCGACGTCGCAAAGTGGCGATCTCACGATTCGTTCGTTTCATTTTTCCAACGATGCGGTGCGGTTGGACCGGATAGTGCAAGTCAGCGAAGTTGCCTTCGAGCGATCAGAAGCGGGAGAGTTTTCGGTCGAAGAACTGCAGACCGAAGTTCGTCTATTGCAGTACGCTCTGAACCGCTTTTTGAACCAAGACGCCTTGGCTGCGTCACCGGAAGGAGCACTGGTTGGATGAGACTGGCCACTTTTATTCATTCGCCAAATTCACCTGTTGGATCAAGCGGCGAAAGTCCGCTCGAGTGGTATCACCACCCAGATCGGGATGCAGAGTTTCCAGTAGCCGCAGCATTTCACCAGCTTCGGCGAGTTGCTTATTGCGAACCAACGCTTTTGCCTGTTGCAGCTTGCATTGATACCAGCGTTCCGAATTGGGGCGAACGCTGCGTCCCAACTTCCGCCAGTGCTCTACCGCTGCCAGCTTGACCGTCGGATGGTCCGTAACATCCGCCACCTTGTCCAACCAAACACCAAAGTCCCATTGAGCCTTGCCGTCTTCGTGTTTCTGTCCCAGCCACGTTCGGTAAACCTCCAACGCTCGCGGAACGTCGTCCACCAAGGCTAACGCGGTCGCTTCACTGCGAACTAAATTGGCTTGCACAGCTTGATCAAAGTCAGTTGATG
>JAWKTK010000034.1:0-66035 GCA_041399205.1 Pirellulaceae bacterium
TGCTTAAGCTGGTGGAGATGCCCAATCCCGAACGGCGTCTGAGCGAATATCCGCATCAACTGTCGGGCGGTATGCGGCAACGAGTCATGATTGCGATTGCTTTGTGTTGCGAACCCGATGTCCTGATTGCCGACGAACCGACCACGGCACTGGACGTCACTATTCAAGCTCAGATCTTGCGACTGATGGAAGATCTGAAGAAGCGAGTTGGCACGGCGATTGTCTTGATCACGCATGATCTGGGAGTGGTGGCGCAGGTTTGTGATCGAGTGATGGTGATGTATGCGGGCCAAGTGGTGGAAACGGCACCGGTGCGACAGTTGTTCCATCAGCCCAGTCATCCGTATACCAAGGCGCTGTTGGATTCTTTGCCCAAACCGGGTGTACACCAAGATCGATTAACGGCCATTGAAGGAATTGTGCCCAGCTTGTTTGATTTGCCGCCCGGGTGTCGATTCAGTGATCGTTGTGCATTCTGTGAAGATCAATGTCGAAATGAACCGCCGCAGATCCAGACGTTGGGTTCGCCAGATCGCTCGGTTCGTTGTCATTTTCCTCTGCAATAAGTCAAAGTCATGGCCTTGATCAAAGTCAATCAACTGGTGAAACACTTTCCCAAGCGAGGCGGATTCTTGAATCGCGTGATCGCCAAGGTCCACGCCGTCAACGATGTCAGCTTTGAAATTCATGCGGGCGAAACGCTGGGCATTGTGGGCGAATCGGGTTGTGGGAAATCGACGTTGGGACGAGTGATCATGCGGTTGCTGGACCCAACATCGGGCAGCATCGAATTTGACGGCCAGCCGCTGCAGGAACTATCGCATCAGCAGATGATGCCGTTTCGACGCAAGATGCAAATGGTCTTTCAAGATCCCAATTCGTCCTTGAATCCTCGCATGACCATCGGTGCCATGCTGGCCGAAGGTATTCGTTTTCACAATCGCAGCGGATACATTTTGAAAGATCAGCCACTGGATCAATATATCGATTCGCTGCTCTCCAAAGTGGGCCTGCGTGCGGATGACAAGTCTAAGTATCCACACGAATTTTCCGGTGGCCAGCGACAACGGATTGGCATTGCGCGAGCACTTTCCGTGAAACCAGATTTTTTGGTGGCGGACGAACCAGTTTCGGCCTTAGATGTTTCCGTTCAGGCGCAGGTCTTGAATTTGATGCAAGACCTACGTGACGAATTTTCGCTGACCATCTTGTTTATTTCGCATGATTTGAAAGTGGTGGACCATTTTTGTGATCGCATGTTGGTGATGTACTTGGGCCATGTCGTTGAAGAAATGCCGTGCAAGCAAGTGCATCAAAACGCGCTGCATCCTTATACGCAAGCGTTGCTTGGCGCAAATCCAGTGAACAATCCGGACGAACGCCACGAACTGACCGTCTTGGATGGCGAAGTCCCCAGCCCCTACGACCCGCCGCTTGGCTGCCCCTTTGTTACTCGTTGTCCCATTAAGACCGATCGGTGTGAATCGGAAAATCCACCGTTGGTCCAGATCAATGATCAGCAAAAAGTGGCTTGCTGGGAAGTGTCGGCGGAGACACCGCACGCATAGGGCATCGCTGGCAAACAGCAGACTTGTTGGACTTTGTGCGGTCGCTATCCGGTTTGCTGGGAATCCACTTCAAAGTGTCATCAAACGCAAGAACATTTCGCGATTCTTGGCCATCCATTGACGGCATTCAATCAACAACGCGTCGGCCGATTCGGAACGCAACAGGTAGGCCAACTTCCGGAAGTCGCGAGCGTTACTTGGCAGATCGTGGCGAGCTTGCGTGTTCATCAGTCGGAGACCCGATTCAATGCGGCGCAGTCGCAAATAACTGTGACGCAAATTCGCCGCTTCGCTATCTGACAACAGATTGGCTTTCGCCAGTTCTTCAAGGGTGCGTATGATGCTGGCCTGAAACACTTGAGGATGGTTGCGCATGTGACGCATTTGCAGTGTTCGCACCAAATACTCCACATCCACGGTTCCGCCTTCGCTGCGTTTTAGATTGCGGTCTGATGCATTCTGTTGAAGTTGCAGGCGTCGTCCAATGACGTCGTCGATAGATGTTGCATTCCATGACCAAGCGTTCACTGCCACGCGAACTTGGTCCTGCGCCCGCTGGCTGATTTCCGGCGAACCAAAGACGGGGCGAATGCTACACATTTTCTGCAAGCCTTCCAAACCACCGCAAGCTGCACTGCCCAGCAGTTCTAAGTCTTGGACCGGTCTGGCTAACACGCCGGTGGACATCAGTGGCGAATGTAGCGGATCCATTTCAAACAAGCGACCAGCTGCGCCCAAATGGTTAAAACGTTTGGCAATTCTCTGGACCAATTCATTGTAAAAATGTTGGTTGGTCGTGGTCTTGCCGTTTTTGCCATGAGCGTGGACAGTCGAACCATTGCCGTCGTAAAACAAGCCAATATCCATCACGCTGTGGTAATTGGGCTCTTGTGCTCCGAATTTGCCAAACGCGAACAGCGCAAACTGGCTGGGCTGGTCATTGTGCCAAGGAGTGCCGTAACGTTGCTGCAAATAGTTGAATTCCAGCGACGCCACTTGCATCACACAGGCTTCGGCCACGTCGCTCAGGAAACGCATGGTTCGAGAAATATCTTCTTTTTCCAAGATGTCTCGTACACCCGCCGTGAGATGTTGAGCGTTCTTGAATTCGTGCAGAATCAAATCAGGGTTTTCGGCGTTGCGAACCAAATCAGCAACAATTGATCTTAGTTTCTCTAACGGCGGCAACTTGTTCAGCACCAGCGAATCCATCAATTCGTCCAGCATGCCCGGATTGCTGACCAACATTGACGAAAGATAGGGACTGGTGGAACAGAGCCGAACGTATAGCTCCATAGTGGGCGAGTTGAATTGAAACAGTTCCCACAAGACGCATTTACCACCCAGCGATTCACTGACGTGCGTCAAGTTGGTAAGCGTTTCGTCCGGATTGGGCGTCTGAGAAATCAACGTTAGCAACGGCGTGACAATGGCGCTCAAATAGTGTCGGCAACGACGACTGGACAGAAATGCAATGCGTTCATCCGCTAACGCCATCACGTTCTTGTAGGCTTGTTGGTGGTCTTGAAAACGAAACGGCGCCAATGCCGCCTGCATGACTTTACCATCTGGCTTGGGGCCTAAAACCAGATCTTGGATTGCAGTCGATTCTGGTTCATTGGGAAACGTATCACTCAGGATTTGCTGCAGCGTAGCCTGCGACTGATCCAGCATCGATTTCACGTCGGGCCGCGACGGCTCAGCGAACGAAATCTGCATTCGCTGGAAGGCGTGTAGCGAGGCTTCCAAACGAGCTTGTTCGTTCTGGGTCAGAAACTGAGCGTGACCCAATTGGCGAATGGCGTCGCTAGAATTCGTGGTGCGAACCTCCGACACGTCGCCGCCATTGATCAATTGCAAGAGGCGAACTACGCCGTGGATATCGTCTAGACCGCCAGGACGTTGGTCGATCTTATCTGCATGAAGATCGCTTTGGCGCAAACGCTGCTGAAGCCGTCGCTTGAGGGCTCGGACGCCAGTTAAATCGGACGGCGTGTAATAGCGACGGTAGACCCACGTTTCCATCAAAGCCAAAAACTCAGCGGCCAATTCCTGGTCACCTGCCACGCGACGTGCCTTGACCCAGGCGTCGCGTTCCCAAGTACGTCCTCGAGTATCAAAATGGCGAAGCGCAGCATGTTTTTGGATTGCCAGACGATCACCCGACGCACGGAACACTTGAACAAAGGGCAGTTGCCCAACCTTGGTTCCCAGTTCGTGCAGGATCTCCAGAACTTCTCGAGTCAGCTGTTCAAAGTAGTCGGCATTGTCAATCGGTTTAGTGCCATCGGTACGGCCATCTGCGTCATAAAGAAAGAACAACTCCCACGCCGTTTGAAACGTCGCTTCCCAGCCAGCCACTTCACCGACCGCAATTACGGTGAACGCCGATGTCACGCCATCTGGACGACACGGGATGCCTCGTTTTTCATGCAGCTTGCGCTCGGCAACAGTCAAGGCCGATTCGCAAATGGCGTTGGCCAGCACGGTAATCTGTCGCAGTGTTTGATCGATGTCTACCTTGCCGTAGATATGGCCGTATAGAATTCGCAGGCGTTCGCGCAGATAGTGACGGCACATATCGTGAATGGCCGACGTTCGGTCTGGCATCGTGGTAATTTCTGCCAGAACGTCTCGAAAAAAATCTTCTTCGGCTAACGGTTGTCCATCTGTGACGCGAATCAACTCAAACGCTTCGGGATCGGCAAATAAGGTTTCCCGTTCAGCCGAACCCATCCTCAAAATGTTCAGCAATACCGGCAAACACAATTCGTCTCGTTCCACCAAGCTAAGAAACGACAACGGACTGCGATGCGCACAGACATAATCTCTGACGGATCGCACCAACTGTTCGTCCAACGCATGTTCGTCAGCGCTGGCCAAAAAACGAGGCAAAAATGTATTCAAAAGGTCGCCAGGCACGCCCATCTGGACAAACTGTTGGCAAAGATCTTCCAGCGAACGTTGCACCGACGCCGAACAATTTTGCCACGGCGAACGGTCTAAGTTGGCAGGCAAGGCAATTGGTTCCGCATCCATGATAATATCAACGAATTCAGGGGAATTAGGGACGGAAGAATTGGGGTAGCCTGTCGCCTCCACAAGCTGCGGAATTCAAAAGTGTAGCACAATAGGTATGCCCGCTTCCAGCGGACGCCGCGACTTCGTTGGCATGGGATGCGTCCGCAAAACGGCCAAAACATCCCCCTCGTACCAACCCCAATGGCCATGATAAACTGACGGCATTCGATCCTAGTATGCCCCCAGATTCGGGAACCAAGAACGCGATGCCCAAACGCCTGTACATTGAAACCGTCGGTTGTCAAATGAATATGCTCGACAGTGAATTGGTCGTGGCCAGTTTGCGACAGCAGGGATACGAATTGACGTCCGATTTTAATTTGGCCGACACCATTTTGTTTAACACCTGCAGTGTGCGAGAACACGCCGAAGAAAAGGTCTACAGCCAATTAGGGCGTTTGCGTCGGCTGAAAGAATCGCATCCAGAAAAAGTCATTGCCGTCATGGGCTGTATGGCTCAGAAAGATCAAAAGATTGTGTTTGATCGAGCGCCGTATGTCGATCTAGTGGTCGGGCCAGGACAGCTGCATCGTATTCCGGATTTGATTACCGAAATCCAAAACGGTGGCGGTCGAAAAATGGAAGTGAGCATGGGGCGTCGCGATGGTTCCGTCGAACAGATCAAACGCAGTCACGAAAGTTTTGATCCGTTGCGAGATCCCGAGATGCGTCCGTCGCCGTATCAAGCCTATGTGCGAATTCAGATCGGCTGTGACAAATTTTGCACGTATTGCATTGTGCCCATGGTTCGCGGTCCCGAGCAAGGTCGACCTCCGCAAGACATCATTCGCGAAGCCCAAGCTCTAGCGGACCAAGGATGTTTGGAAATTGTCTTGCTGGGACAAACCGTCAACAGTTATCGTTACCAGGATGGCGAAACCACAGTTCGCTTGCGAGATTTACTGTATCCGCTGCACGACATTGAAGGCATCAAGCGCATCAAGTTCGTCACGAATTACCCGAAAGACATGACCTACGAATTGTTGGAAGCGGTACGCGATCTGCCCAAGGTTTCGCCCTATTTGCACGTGCCGGCGCAAAGCGGTTCCAATCGTATGCTAGAGCGAATGAAGCGAGGCTACACAGTAGAAGACTATCGTGACATGATGCAGCGCATTGCAGAAACGATTCCCGGCGCGGCCGTCTCTAGCGATTTTATTGTCGGCTTCTGCGGTGAAACGGAAGAAGATTTTCAGCAGACCGTGCAACTGGTAGAAGAATGTCGGTTCAAGAACAGTTTTATCTTCAAGTACAGTGAACGTCCGGGGACTCGTGGTGCCGAGCTTTACCCGGACGACATTCCCTTGGACGTCAAGAAGCGACGCAATAATGAATTGCTGGAATTGCAGAACCGGATTTGCGAAGAAGAGAACGAAAAATTCTTGGGAGAACGAGTCGAAGTGTTGGTGGAAGGGCTCAGCAAGCAAGCGCTCAATCAAGAAGCGGAAACACCGGAAGAGCTGCGTTCCAACATTGTCCAAATGACCGGCCGCACGCATTGTGATCGAATTGTCGTGTTCGAAGGAAATCGTCGCCAAGCCGGACAAATCTTGCCAGTGGCCATTTATGACACCACCGCGCACACGCTGTTTGGCACTGTGGTCACCGATTGTGTCGGTCCAGAAGTCTATTCGTTGAATTTGTAGCGAATTCAGTACGTTTGACAGCGCGCAAACCGGGGTGATTCTGGCGATGACGAACCGGCCGAAGCAAAGCGAATTCGCTAGCATCGCTAGTATCGTCATTCTGTCTAGCGTCATTTCGTTGGTTTGGCTATCTTGCCATACATCAGGTCCATGCCAGCAGTCGATGGGATCTAAGACGTACTGCGCTTGTTCGCTGGCCACGTTGGTTTGCAACGGCAAGCGGCGATGATTCGAAACGAATGATTCGGACGGAAGGGAATCATGAAGAAGCCCGTAGGAATCTTGGTGATCATTCTAGTAGCGGCCGTTTCGTGGATTTTTTCAAAAACTTCCAGATTACGGGGCTGGCTGGCTTGCGAGTGGTCCCGCGGACGCCCGTGGACGGTTCGCCAACAACTCCGCTGACCGAACGACTTGCGCGCTGTTTCCTGCGACGCCCGAAACGAATACCACCACCGCTTCCACAACCTCCGTCGCTCCGCCGCCAAACACTACCGTTCACCGCCGACAAGACGCGAACACTCCGCAAGGACGCACCACTATCCGCATTGCCAGTTTCAATTTGGATTCTTTGACAGCAACCAAGATGCGGCGAGTGGATGCGTTGTTGGCCGATATCTGTCGCATGTTTGACGTTATTGCGCTGCAAGGCGTTCAAGCACAAGAAGACTACATTATTCCTCGGCTCACCGAACTGATGAACAAGCAAGGCGGCCGAGATTTCGATTATCTGGTCGGTCCGCGATTGGGGCCTCCAGGATATCAACAGCAGTACGCATTCGTTTATGACCAGCAAGCCGTGATGTGTGATCGGCCGGAATTGTACACGATTGATGATCGAGACAACTTGATGGTGCAAGAACCGCTGGTTGCTTGGTTTCGCACCGTTCGTGCTCCGGCCGACAAGGCGTTTACATTTTCCTTAGTCAACGTTTCCGTCGAACCAGAACATGCCCAACTGGAATTGGCCGTGTTGGACAACGTGCTGCTGAATGTGCGAGATGACGGTCGAGGCGAAGATGACGTGATCTTGGCGGGTCATTTTGCCGCGCCCTCTGACCAGTTGGGCGATCTGAATCGGCTTTCCGGTATCGGCTACGCGGTTGCCAGTTTGCCAACCGACGTGGAAGGGCGAAATTCGTTAGACAACATTGTCTTCGACAAAAATGCCACGATTGAATTTAACGGCAAGAGCGGCGTCCTGGACTTTCTTCGCGAACTAAATCTGTCGCTCCAAGAAGCGGTCGACATTTCTCGTCATTTGCCTGTGTGGGCTGAATTTTCAATCTACGAAGGTGGCGAAAAAGGCCGGATGGCCACACTGTCGCGTCAAACGCAGTAACCGTCCAAGCGACATCGCTGGCCCACTTCAATAGCGGTCACGAACGTCCAGCTGTCCGGTACGAAACTCCTGTCGCTTGGTGGCCAGTTCGCTTTGATTCGATGGTTTGCTTTGCAAGAATAGCAATGCGTCCAGTCGTCTTTCGCCCTTGCCAAACACCGCGTTCAAGAGGTCGGGACGAGCTGTTCCGGGCATGGCAGCCACGTTGCGGCAGATCAACAACACTCGGTCGTGTGGCCAACGAAAGCGTTCGCGAATCTCCCAACTGGATAATTGTGGAATATCGATTTCCAGGCGATTCGACGCAGGTGGAGTGGACAGATCCAGCGTGTCGAGTGCTTCCAGGTGATTGACTTTGCAGTGCAAGGCAACTTCACAAGTTTGACGATCATCGTCAGCCAATGAACTGATCTGCAGCGAAAAGCCTTCGTCGATTTCACCCGGTACCGTTTGAGCCAGCGGCCATGTGTTGGCTCCGAATAACACGGATCGCCTGTACGTACGAGGTTGCATGCGCTGCAAAACCTGCGACTGCCCGTTGGCAATCATCGTGTTGGGCGCCGCGTGTTCCTGAAAACCGACCTGCTGTCGCAAGGTTGCCAACAGAATCGTGGCGTCTTCTTTGGCCAATGTCCACGCATCAATGCCCGGACTGTGCACTTGAATCGGAGTCAGTGTGCGTAAAGCAAACTTTCGCCATTGTGGATTGTCCACGGTCACCAATTTCACGCTAATGGATTGCTCGGTGCTTCGCGCATGCAAGAATCGCTGCAACAACTGAGCAACTTGCGCATGCGTCTGTTCGGAATGATAAACGTGGACCCAGTGGCGATCCGCATTTAATAGTCCGCCGGGCGATCGAAACCAGGTATCCGTTCCGGTCTCGCGCAAAATCCAATCCAAGACCGCTTGTTGCGGATCGGCGTGTTCGACCGCTTGCTGCGTAAACGGTCGAATATCATAGTCTTTCCAAACGTGCGTTTCCGGGCTGCCGGGAAGTTTGATTTCGGGACGAGTTCTCACGCGGAGTTGCGTGTCTCCTTCGACCGAACTTCCACCGATAGGTCCGAGTTCCCGGTTGGGCAACAGTGTGCGTTCTTCGGCATGCGCACCAGGAACACTCGCCAGTATCACGGATACGACTAGCAGAATAATCACTGGAGAATGGCGAAACGGATACATAATAGTTTGCCTATGCGTATCGATGGTCTGGGCCCGAAGCGACTGGCCGTGATCAAGAAAAATAACTTCGATTGCGACGAAGTATAGGTTCCTGCCCAATCCCTCTCAAGATGAAGCGTGACATCATGTTGTCACTAGCATGTCACTGGCGTGCTAGCGGCAATATCGTGACGAGTCTGGCGAATTGCAATTATCGGGATTCCAATAAACCTACCGGACACGCTAGCCGAAGAATACTTTGTGACGTGTTTCTCTGACGGTGATGCAGTTGTAAGGGCATTACTGCCGGATATTCGCGTCGGCAAGCAACGTTATTAATTCGTGCAGAATGCAATTTCTGATCTTCGAAAGCTCAAAACCGGAAGGTGGCCTGTGAGTCGGCTTTCAATCATTGTGCCCGCGTGTGGTTTGCAGGAACAGATCGACGACACGCTGGTTTCCGTTCTGGAGCATCGTCCTGACGACTGTGAAGTCATCGTAGCCCATGCTCGATCCTACCAGGATCCCTATGACTTGGGTGACGAAGTGCGATTCGTCTGCGGTGCCAGTAACGACCTCACGACATTGTTCAACGAAGGTGTGCGTCACGCGACGTCCGATATTGTTCATCTGTTGGAGCCCGGCACTTTGGTGACAGCCAATTGGTGCGAGGCGCCGCTGGAACAGTTTGACGAAGACGAAGAATTGATCTGTCTGTCTCCGGTCCTGTTAGACGCCAATACAACCGATACGTTAGTGGCCGCCGGTGTGCGATACCAAGCGAATGGTGCTTGCCATCGAATAGCGGAGCGCAGCAAACTTGCCAAATTGTCTCGTGTTACCGTTGACGCGCCGACGCTGCACGCTGGTTTTTATGATCGCGTTGGGTTCTTGTCGCTAGGCGGGTTTTGCCCTGTGATGGGAAATGAACTGGCCGACGTCGATCTTGCCGCTCGCTTGCGTCTAGCCAACGCCAAATGCGCTGTGTCTCGACAGTGCCACATTACCTTTGCCGCAGCCAGGCCAGCTTATTCCAGATTAATGGTACGCCGGAAAGAGCAGCTGTTTTGGCGATACATGGGAAGCTACCATGCGTCCATGGTCGCGCACGCATCGCACGTCTTGGGCCAAATTGCCTATTCGACTTTGTGTTTTCGCCCCATGTCCGAAGTGACGGGACGCCTATGCGGCTGGCTGGACAGCTGGAAAGACAAGGCGAACCGAGTTCAATTGTCGGCCGCAGAACCGGCTGAGTTAGACAACCAAAACAGCGACGTCCTTTCCATGGAAGACTATCGAACCGCCCCGTCGTCCGGTGAATCACTGCGACGAACCGGGACGGATGGCTAAACGCGATTGAAATCGGTCGGCGCATGAAAAATGCGAGCAACCAATGTGCTCGCATTATTCGTTTTGTCTTGTCGTTACGATTTTATACGACACCGCTGAGTTCGGGCTCAGTTCGCGATGGGGACGTTTGGTCGCGTCACCGGTTCTTCGCGAATATTCTCTTTCCCCATCGGGCTCGGCGCTTGCCGCGAATCGACTCGCGTTTCCGTTTGGTTCGTGCTACCGTTTGTCGGCTGCCCTGCGTCGGTCGAATTAACGTTATGACTTGCCGCTGGCGTTTCTGCTGCTGCAGTCTTTTTTTCCACGCTGCGAGTGTCCACGGATTTGGATGGTTTTGAGATGCTGGATTTTTCCGGGAAAAACAGTTCTCGCATACCAAAGAACAGCGCCAACCGTTCGTTGTCGGATTCCAACGCAGCAAATTTTGCCGTCAACAATTCCAAGCGTTGCCGTCCTTCTGGCCAGCGAATGGAAATGACTTTGCCACAATCTTCCAGTAACTGGTAGACTCGGGCGCGAGTCACACCAAGTACCTTGGCTTGCACGCGCACGCTTTGCGGATCGCCTTTCATACCCAATCGTTCCGCCGCCAAGTTATAGACGGTTTCACCGGAATCAATATTCACTTGATCCAACAACGGCCCGACTAGCTCGCGCTGAATCTCTTCTTCGCTGGGAAGATCATCTGACGTCAATTTGGCCTGCGTCCAATCCTGCACTCGCAAAATATTGGGCGGCGTCAGCAAGCGATAAAGATTGTCACCTTTGTTGGCCGAAGCCAATTCATTTTGCACGTGGTGGAAAACCTCCAATACACAGCGCACTCGTTTTTCTCCGTGTGTGCGTAGTTTGCGAATTTCCGATACGGTGTGATTCAGATATTCATTCAGCGGTGTGTGCCAAATGACCGTGGGCAGATTTTGGAGGCTGGGTGCCAGACGGCCGAGTTTTTCCTTGCCGATTTCGAAGTTTCGGACCACCGATTGCCAATTCGCCCAAAGCGCTTCGGAAACCATGGAAGGGTCAAATTCGGCCGCAGCAGCAGGTTGATCCGGCAGCGACGTTAACTGGTCCGCATATTCCTGCAGGCCAACCGGGATGGACGGCGGTTCGTTCCGAGTTGCTCGCTGGAGCAGCATGATCAGCGAACTGATTTTCTTCTGGCCGATTCCTGGCGTCGCCGAAAGGTCCTTGAACGACGTGCGAAGTAGATCGCCCAGCGTCCGGTCCAGCAACGCCAAGGGTAGACGGCGATCATTGGGCAACACCCAATAACCCAATGGTTTGGCAAGCCGATCTGGATCAGCGTCGGCCAGCAAAACGTCTTTGACTGACTGATAACTGGATTCCAACTTGCTTTCGTCTGCGGTGGTTAGCTTTTTCATATTTTTTGATCTCCTGTCCCGCCGTGAACCTTAATTTGACCCCCGTCAAACTCCGTCATGAAAGTTCGACTCTCCTATGGCTGTCCGATTTAGCCATATGTGCGATAAGACGTGTTAAATGGCGACCTGAATTCGACGCGAACGAACTCCTTCTGCGTTTCTACGAAGTTTTCTTGACGTCGCTTAACCGATATTTTTAGGAAACTACTTGGCAACGTCAAGAATCTGAAAAACCTTGGCGCTAAGAATTCTCAACATTTCCTGCTCGAACCACTCGAGCCGTTTTCGCCAAAGTCTTGCTGATCGTTGGGCTTAACGATAGGCAATGGAACTCGAATACGAGCGTTTTTATCAAGCTTATTTTTTGCCGAACCATTGATTTCGCTCCCCTTCTCCTAAGCGTCCAATAAATTGGAAACGAAAAAATTTTGTTTTTCATATCGTTAAATGCCGCCAACTCGCTGCCAGAATTCGTCATACTGGTCGTCCATTGATACAGTTTCAAGGCATGCTTGGTAACGTAGAGGAGGAATCGAATGCGGCTTTTTCTTCGCATTTTCTTGCTAATTATTCTGACCGCTGGTTGGATCGCCGGTCCCAGCAACGCTCGCGAATTCAAAACCGGCGAATGGACTCCACTGTTTAACGGTAAGGACCTTGACGATTGGACCGTCAAGATACGCCATTCGCCGGCAGGAGAAAACTTCGGGAATACGTTCCGAGTGGAAGATGGATTGATGAAGGTGCGTTACGACGCCTACGATTCGTTTGACGAACGCTTCGGTCACATTTTCTACAACGGAGAATTTTCACATTACAAGATTCGCGTCGAATATCGTTTTGTCGGCCAGCAAGCCAAAGACGGACCTGGCTGGGCCATTCGCAACAGCGGAATCATGGTGCACGGTGAATCTCCCAAGTCCATGACCGTGGATCAAGATTTCCCCGCTTCCATTGAAGTACAGCTTCTGGGCGGCAACGGCAAAGACGATCGAACCACCGCCAATCTTTGCACTCCGGGCACCAACGTCGTCATGGACCAAAAACTAGTGCGACGTCACTGCACCAATTCCAACTCCAAAACCTATCACGGCGAAAATTGGGTCACCGTGGAAGTGGAAGTCAAGGGAAACGAAGTCATCCGGCACATCATGGACGGAGAAGTGGTCCTGGAATACAACCAGCCACAATTAGACGATGCCGATAATCATTCCCAAGAGTTGATCAAGAAAAACGGACTGCAGCTGAGCAAAGGCACGATTTCTTTACAGTCCGAAAGTCACCCCTGTGATTTTCGCAAAGTGGAAATCATGGTCTTGGACGAATAGTCAGTCAATCGTCCAGTGGCCTCCGTTTTCTAAGACCGCGAATGATTGCTGGCATTCGCGGCACGCGGCTACAAATTCATCCGGAGAAGCGGTGTTGAATTCGAACATATCGTAGTGGCACGGGATAACTAGCTGGGCGCCGATGTCGTAAGCCAACTGTGCCGCTTCGCGTCCCCATAAATTCCCGGCCACGCGTCGCTCGGGCGCTCGACCATTGATCGGCAACAACGCCAAGTCAATCGACCATTGTCGCAACGCGGGCACCATGTCGTCAAATAACATGGTATCGCCACTGTGATAAACGGTCCATTTGCCAAACTGGGCCACATAACCCAAAAACCGGTACCGACCTTGTTCGTCACGTTCCAGGGTTTCATGCGCGGCCGGCACGGCGTGCAAAGTGAATTTTCCAGATGCGTGTGATTCGCCGGCGTCGATACCGACGAGCCGTTGCGGTGGAACGCCCAAGCGGTTGGCCGCAAAGTCGACATTGGCGGCTGGCACCAGCACCGTCAATTCGGAATTGACATTCATCAGTGGCAGCAGCGTTTCTGCGTCCAAGTGATCCGTATGATTATGACTGGACGTCACCACCGAAACAAAGTCCAAGGTTGCTGGGTCGATCACTTGCTGCGTCATGCGAACATGCGGCTTGTCGGTTTCCGCGTATTTTTTGGTGAGCGAATCCGACAGATACGGATCGAACAACAGATATTCGTCCTGATAACGAATCAAGAATCCGCTCTGCCCCAACCACCACACGACAAAACCGTCCGGTCCTGCCGACAACGTTTTCATTTCGTTCAGAAGTTCCGCATTCGCTCGGGCGGCTTGTTTCACTTGACCTCTACTCCGTAGCAGGATTCTTCTTGGCGGCTTCTAATGCTGCTTCAAACACCTCAAGCTGATGACGAATCGCACCGACGGCAGGATCCAATTCGACCGCTCGCTGCTGCGTTTGCACCGCTTCTTCGAGTTGCCCCACGGCGTAATAGCAACGGCCCAACGTGTCCAAATAGGCTGACGAATCAGGCCTCAAACGTAACGACTCCAAACTGACCGCCAACGCTTTTTGATAGTCTCCAATCGTGTTACTGGCCAGCCAAGCGTATTGATTATTGGCCTGAGCCAGTAATCTGCGATTGTCGTCATTCGCCGCCGCCTGAAAACGAATCTTAGCGGCTTTCAATTGATCGTCGAAGATTTTCAATTGCACCGTGACAATGTCGTCTGCCCATGCCTTCCAATCGTCATCCGGCTGAGTCGCTCGGTAAACCGCAATCAGAATGTCGGCGTTTTCGGCATCGTGTTGATAGGCCAACCGAAGATGTTGGTGTTCACGCTGGACATCAGCCCCTTCGCGGTATTGGAGTGCGCGAGATAGATGCAGCATGGATAACACGCCCTCTTTGCCTCGCGACGTGTCGGTAATGGTACCGCCGCCCAAATCTTCCATTAATGCTAAGACTTCGGGGCGGTCTAGTTTGTCCACCAATACTTGATACGTGTCTGCCGCTTCTTGGTATTCTCGCCAATCAAAGCACAATTCGGCCAACAAGATTTCGGCTCGCAAGCTCAACCAAGAAGCATCTTGTTCGTTATCAATAATGGCACGATAAGCTGACTTGGCCCAATGGCGAAGTTGCATCGACTGCAGTGTAATGGCCGCTTCTGATAAGGTGTAAGCGGCATTGGGCGAATCAAAATCAGCAGCTGCTTTGGCGGTCTGTTGGGCCAGTTCTTGGTTGTCTCGGCGAAGATACGATTCGGCGTGTAAGTAACGCAGCAGCGGAGTGTAGTCGAAGACACTGGCATACTTCATCGCCAGTTCGTCAATCATTTCCCACGCATCTCGTTCCAACAGCCATTGCAACGTTTCCATCAAGTCATCAGCATCGTTTTTCTGAATGCCAACCGACTTGCGCATGGCCACCAGCGCTTCTTGACGCTGGCCGGACTTGTCCAATGCATCGGCGTACCAACGGACGAGGTCGCGGACAATCTGCCGAGTATCTCGGTCGGGCCATTCTTGAAGCACGGCCAGTTCGGCGTCGATAACGTCGTTCCAAGCGTGTAGATTCGCCGTCGGCGATTGCAGGTAATTGGCGTAGGTGTGCACCCAAACGGCACTCGGTCGTTGACTCGCAGCGACTTCCGCCAACAACAGTTCGGCAATCGCCGATGCGTCTGGCAATTCGTCCAGATTTGTGTTGGTGATCATGGTCAGCGCCGCCAACTTGGCCAAGCGATCTTCTGGTTCGAACCGAGCGATCCGAGCCAGCGCGGGAAGGGCATCGACAAATGGCTGGACTTGCGACAATTCGTAAATTGTGGATTCACGCTTCACTGCCAGCATTTCATCACCATAGTCCGCCATGATGATCGCCACGGATTCGGCTGTTTTCGCATCGGTCCACGGAATTGGAATGGAACGTAGTAGATACTGAGATTTGAGGCGAACTTCGGTATCCGGATGGTCAATGGCATTGAAGAGCACGTCAAACGCTGCCGCGCCCAATTCGGTCAATTCGCGTTCCGCTTGCTGACGTTCCGCAAATTCGTCCGAACCCAAACGTTCCACCCATTGCTGGATTTCATTTGGCTGTTCTGCCGACGGCGAATTGTCCGCTGCGCGAGCGTTGGTGACCACCAAGCACATTAACATGATCAACAGACGCATGGCGTCGAGCTCCATTCGGCGGTTGCGGCCAATGTTCAAATAAAAAACGTTCATCAGGCTTACTTCAATGGTTAGAGTCAATCCATGAAACGATTATTCTATTGTCGACCACGGTCGATGTCGGTCAATGTCGGAACGCCAGAAGATTTGGGGAATGACCGGCCTCGCCGAGCAATCATACGATTCTAATCCGGGAACTGGAGCCACCTCATGTACCAAACGTATGGATTCTATCTAGGAAATCAGCAAAAACAGCCCAATTATGACCTGGAAGTGTTGGACAAATATTCGGGCCAGTTGGTCGCGAAAGTAGCGTTGGCTGGCACCGATGACATCTTACAGGCAATCGAATTCGCGGACGCGGCGACGGCCAAAATGCAGGCGTTAAAACCGTTTCAGCGCCAAGAAATTCTGAATCACTGCGTCCGGCGATTTCAAGATCGATTTGACGAATTGGCCGAAAGTCTGTGCGCGGAAGCCGGCAAGCCCATTCGCGATGCTCGAGCTGAAGTCAGCCGATTGATTGACACGTTTCGCATTGCGGCCGAAGAATCGGTCCGCATCCACGGAGAAGTGCTGAATCTGGAAATATCGGCTCGCGCTGCAGGCTACCACGGGATGACTCGCCGCTTTCCCATCGGCCCTTGTTCGTTTATTTCGCCTTTCAACTTTCCCTTGAACCTTGCGGCACACAAGATCGCACCGGCCATTGCAGCCGGTTGTCCCTTTATTCTGAAGCCGGCCAGTCGCACTCCCATTGGCGCGCTGCAGATTGGTCAAGTCTTGGCGGAAACCGATCTGCCTACCGGAGCGTTTTCTATCCTGCCGTGCCATCGCGACGCGGCGGAGTTGTTTACCACGGATGATCGACTGAAACTACTTAGCTTCACCGGATCGCCTGCTGTGGGTTGGGACCTGAAGGCCAAGGCCGGCAAAAAGAAGGTGGTATTGGAATTGGGTGGCAACGCGGCGTGTATTGTGGATCGAGACGCCAACTTGGAAGACGCCGCCAATCGGATTATCATCGGCGCGTTTTATCAGTCGGGGCAGAGTTGTATCGGAGTTCAACGCATTCTGATTCAGCAAGACGTGTACGATTCGTTTCGAACCATTTTGGTCGAAAAAACCAAGGCACTCAAAATGGGTGACCCCAAGGACGAATCTACGTTTATTGGCCCCGTGATTTCATGGCCCGAAGCAGAACGTCTGAAGGCGTGGATAGACAGCGCTGTGGCGGCCGGCGGACGCATTCTGTGCGGCGGCCAACAGACGGGCGTCATGGTGGAAGCGACGTTGCTGGAAAACGTTCCGCCCACAGAAAAGATCTGCGCCGCCGAAGCCTTTGGTCCCGTCGCGGTGCTCAGTCCGTTTGATTCTTTCGAAGACGCGCTGCGTGAAGCCAACGATAGTGCGTTCGGTTTACAAGCGGGCGTGTTTACCAACGATTTGCAAAAGATGCTCTTGGCCTGGGAAACGCTGGAAGTGGGTGGCGTAGTGATCAACGATATTCCGTCTTGGCGAGTCGACCATATGCCGTACGGCGGCGTGAAGGATAGCGGATTAGGACGAGAAGGAATTCGCTACGCGATCGAAGATATGACGGAAGTTCGCTTGTTGGTGATACGCCAAACCGGCCGATAACCGCACTTGTCATTCGTAAACGAGCGGCGACTTGAAAATTTATCGGTAGCGGATGACGTGACAAATCCCTTTCAGTTACGAAGGCGTCACCTTTTCAAAAAGCTTTCCAAAACCTGGTTTACTCGTAGTGGATTTTCCAGCGGTGCCATGTGCCCGGCATCCGGGATCAAATGGAATTCGGCCTTAGGCAGACTTCGCGCCATCTGTTCCATTTCGGCGGGCGGAGTGATGACGTCGTGTTCGCCACAGATGACCAAC
Organism: Pirellulaceae bacterium; assembly: GCA_041399205.1. Lineage (GTDB taxonomy): Bacteria > Planctomycetota > Planctomycetia > Pirellulales > Pirellulaceae > JAGQOZ01. The sequence goes on from JAWKTK010000034.1 coordinate 17,441, forward strand.
GTGCGGTGCGCGATTTCCGGCAATTCGCTGGTCACATCGGGACGTTCGGCCATGCCCAATAACGCCGCCGCAATCGTTTCAGGCGGACACGCTTGGATCACTTGCCGAGTTATCTCTACGCAAGGTTTATTCGCATCGATGGTTGCCGGTGCGAACAATTTGGCTGGCATCGAATCGGCCACTAGCCCAGCGCCGGACGCCAAGACCTGTGCGGCCAACTTGAGCCGCCCTTGGCGAACTTCAGCGGAATCAGCAGCCGCGCGAGTGTCACACAGGATCAAGTCTTCGATGCGTTCCGGGTAGTGTAACACCAACTGCCAAGCGACATAGCCGCCCATGGACAATCCGCACACGGTAACCGGTTGAGCCAATTCCAATCCGTCCAGCAATTCTATTAACGCATCGGCCATCTGTTTCATGGTCAGCGTGCCAGAGTGCGCTGCGTTCTTGCCGAATCCAGGTAGGTCTGGCGCAATGATGCGGTACTGGTCCGCAAACCGATCGGATTGCTTGATCCACATGGAATGATCTAAGGGGAATCCGTGTACGAACAAAATCGGTTCGCCCGCCTGCGAATCCCAAACGTGTAGTTCGCCCAGTGACGTCGAAACTTTCTTTTCGGTCAACATTCTGTCTTCATCCTTTTTACATGGCAGAACGCAAGCTGTTTTCGCCCAGTGAATTCGACACTTCCTTTTCGGCCAACATCCTTTTTACATGGCAGAACGCAAACTGTTCTCGTCCTGTAGATGCCGTACCTTGACGTGCTGGCTTACCAAATAGCCAGCCGCCTTGGCGAAATCGTATTCGTCAAACATGTTGACCAACACGGTAACCGCGAAACCTTGCCGAGCCAACCCGCCTAGTGCAATTGCCGTTTCATCGGTCATGCGTCCCACAATGGCGATCACGCTGGCGTCGCGAGGCATCCGGCATTCGGTTTCCAGAATCAGCTGAGGAAACGTCAGGCCGTTGCCTAATTCCGTTCGCGCCAAGACTTCTCGGATCTGCAGCATGGCGTCCGGTCGATTCGAAGTTCGCACAATCACAGGCCGTAGTCGATCATTTTCCGTCATCCCTTCCGCCACTTGTTTGGCAGCAGATCGAGTACGAAAGTCGCCGGTCCAGCCCTGAAAGCGAATTCGATCCGCGGCATCTTGGCCGTTGGTGATGAAGCCTACTTGCTGACGTTGCAGTGACAAGTAGTTGGCCAAAGAAGCGGCGGCGGTGATGGCTAATTCGGGACGAACCGGTCGGTCCGCCTTGGGATACGCATCGCGATGAAAATCTAACAGGATCGTCGCACCCATGACGGTCGATGGTTCGTAAATCTTGCTGTGCAGCGTGCCTGTCCGCGCCGTGGCGTGCCAGTGGACTCGGTTCAGCGGATCACCGGCTTGATAGCGGCGGACGCCTGCAATCCGAGTGGGATCTTCAAACAATCGGTGCGTCATGCGAACTTCGCCAATGGGACGACGCGATTCAATCCGATATTGCTCCAGCGGCACAATCGTCGGATACACCGTCAAGAAATCAGGCGGCACCCACTTTGTAACGACGATGCAAACCAAACAGATCGCCCGTTTCCACCACCGTCGGCCCCAGCTGATAGTAGCCTCGGCGATGGCACTTCAGCTGATACATTAGCGTTCGTTTGGCTCCGGACGGCAGTAACGCCAACTGCAACCGGCTACCAGTAACTTCCAAGTTCGGCGGACGAAAGAGCAAGGCTGATCGAGCCAACACGTCTTCCACCAAAGCCCAGGTAATAGGCAGCTTGCCGGTGTTACGATATTCCACAACCACGGCAATTCGATCACCGACATTGGCCGACAACCGATTGCATTCTCGGCGAACTTCCACCTGTTCGATCCAGCTACGCGTCAAGAATCGCGAAACCAGATAAACCGCGGCCAACGTGTAAAACGCGTACAACAGCATGCGAAATCTCGAGTGAACAACCGTGCGAACAGAACGATCCTGGATTCGAAAATGGCAAGAGTCGGCCGGTCGTTTCCTGGCCGACAATTGCGCATAGACAAGAATCAGAACGCCAAAAGATAGTGGTTACCGAACCGCGGCAACACGTCGTCGGAGCTTGCCGATAAGGAGGATCGCGCATCCAATCATCCACCCAGTTCCCGGTTCAGGGACGGCCTGTGTAGCGACTCGCGGACCAATCTCGTATCCTCCGGCAGTGAATGCGGCGACAAAATCGCTGGTATCGAATTCGCCGTCACCATTCCAGTCGCCGGTTGACCAAGTGGAATTTGCCGCGATTCCATCTTCATATTCACCGGCGGTAAAGACGGTGACAAAGTCGCTACTGCTGAATTCGCCGTCCAAATTCGTATCGCCCAAGTAGGTTCGCAGGACCTGTTCAACCATGAAGATGCGGTCTTCATCGGTAACAGCGGCGTCATTGGTAAGATCAAACGTCGAGTTATTTGTCATTGCGTTGACTTCGGTTGTTAAGAGGTCAATGTCATTTGCAGTGACCTGGCCGTCGCCGTCAAAGTCTCCCGTCACGCCGCCACCGCCGGGAACAAGCAAATTTGCAATTTCGCCTTCAGTAAGTACGTTATCGTAGATTCTTAAGTCATCGATTCGGCCTCCGACCCACTGCCCCTGCGCGAAGCTATAGGTACGGCCGACGGCATAGACGTCATCTTCACCATTGTTACCAACGCCATTGTTGAGATCTCGACTATCAGTAAAGGCTTGTGCCAGTTCGCCATTGACGTAGATGGAAACTCCGTCTATCGACGATACCGTCGCTGCCACGTGGTACCATTCGTCAAAGTCGATCCACGGATCGTCGGTGTCAAGATCGATCACGCCGTTTTTAGTAAAGCGGACTCGTCCATCATTCCAGATGCCCATGCCCCATCCGTCCGCGTCCCAGTCAATGTCATCGCCAAAGAAGCGGTTCAAACCTGCGTTTGGTTCCGCCAGATCCAATTTGAAATCTTGTGTTTCTGAATCCAAGTAGATCCAACTGGCGACCGTGAAATCGTTCGCGAATTCTCGGAACAACTGCGATTCGTCAACATCTAATTGCCACGAACCATTGTCCTCCAATTCGATGGCCATACCAAATCCTTCCGGTCCCGGAACGCCGTAAACGTGCCCATCGTCCACTGCTTCGGCCGTAATACCGCTCACCAAGTCGACCAACGGCGAATCAGCCGTTTCCATGTCAAAATGCAAAACCAGTTCGGCCGAACCATTGGACACAACGCCCAACACCAAGCATGCGAAAACACTCAATGGCAGTCCAGAAATCATTCTCATCACAATATCTCCCAAGAACTCAAACACTTTATCCATCCACATCGCTGGCGATTGAATACCGCCGTGCATGCTCCAGATTTTAGCGAAATGAAACTCGCAAGGCGAACAGGCACGTGAGTGCTAAGCGAGTTAGAAGCGTGCCGAGCCATCAAGCACACACAAATGCTTGATCGTTGTGACAAGAATTCCGAACGACCAAGCATACGGACAACAACCAGATTACGAAAAAAGCCTGACGTTTTTCGCCAGGCTGTCGCGATTATTGAACGAAACGCGATGGGCGTTTCGCTGGTAGCATTCACTTCGTCTTAGACGTTGTGCCAACTGCGGTCTTTGGCGCTGGCCAGGACGGCATCGCATACTTTTTGCGTTTCCAACGCGTCGCGGAACGTCGGGCTGGACGGTTTGCCAGACGAAAGGCCTTCGATAAAATCGGCCACTTGATGGACAAAGGTGTGTTCGTAACCAATCTGTAAACCAGGCACCCACCACTTGTCCATGTACGGCATGTCGCCATCCGTAACGTGAACCGAATGCCAGCCTCGGATCAGCGAATCATCATGGTGGTCAAAGTAGTTCAGGCGATGCAGATCGTGCAGGTCCCAAGAAATGGAGGCGTTTTCACCATTGATTTCGAATGTGTACAACGCCTTGTGGCCTCGAGCGTATCGAGTCGATTCGAATAGCCCCAGCGAACCGTTGTTAAAGTGGCACAGAAACGCACACGCGTCATCAATACCAACTTTCTTCTTTTCGCCCGTCTCCGTGTGAACTCGTTCTTTAATGAACGTTTCCGTCATTGCCGAAACGTCGGCGATGCCACCATTCAACCATAGGGCCGTGTCGATACAGTGCGCCAACAGGTCGCCTGTCACGCCGCTACCAGCCGCATCGACGTCTAGTCGCCACAGTGCGTTGCCGCCTTGAGGCAGATCAGCGGAGATGGTCCAGTCTTGCAAAAAGTTGGCTCGATAATGAAAAATCTTGCCCAAGCGACCTTCGTCAATCAGCTGTTTGGCCAGCGTCACCGCAGGCACTCGGCGATAGTTGTACCACACCATGTTGGCCACGCCCGCCTTTTCCACTGCCTGACACATTTCTTCGCCTTCGGCGGTGTTCATGGACAGCGGCTTTTCACACAAGATCATCTTGCCGGCCTTGGCTGCTTCCATAGCCATCTCTTTGTGCAAGTTATTGGGCGTGCAGATGTCGACCACATCAATGTCGTCTCGAGCGATCATTTTGCGCCAGTCAGTTTCAATCGATTCATAGCCCCATTGATCAGCGAACTTCTGCACGGCTTCTTCGTTCCGAGCACACGCCGCCTTCAATACGGGTTGATATTCCAGGTCGAAGAAGTTGCCCACTTTGCGATACGCGTTCGAATGGGTTCGCCCCATAAAGCCGTAGCCGATCATGCCAATGTTCAGTGGTTTCTTTGCCATTGTGATTTCTTTCTTTGTTTATTGTGGGTTGCGAACGAATATTCGCTTATGTTTTTCAGAGCCTGACGCGTGGTCCTAGCCCGACGCGTGAGCGAGGGACCACGCGAAAATTCCGCTTTCCCATCGCTTACGCTTCGGGCTAGGATCTGCTCGCTGACGCTTCACGCTCGGAAATCCAGGACCGTGGCCGACGACGACTATGCGTCCCAACCATGAGCGTCACGAACTTTGATCATGGCATCAAGAATCGTGTTCCAAGTATTGCCATCTTCCAACATCGAATTCGGGAACATGCAACCATCCCAGCAAATGTGCTGGATGCCTCGAGCCGCCGCGTCTTTTAGCCAGTAACCAGAACATTTCACAATGTCCAGTTTTCCGTTGGGGTCATCGGCCGGGCAATGCTTGCCGGTCTTGTCGTGCGAACCAGATCCGTGCACTTGTCCGTCGTTCTGAGCCACATGGAAATCAATCGTCCATGGACGAAGTGCGTCGGTCATCTTTTCATAAGCGGCCCAGAATTCTTCGTCGCTGTAGCCGTCATGTAGCAAGGCGTGTTCCGGCGCGTTATAGCCCATCAGGTACAGATAGGTATGAGCCAAATCGGCTTGGAAGCCCAGCGTATCGGGCATGCCCACTTCTTCCAATAAGTTCAGCATGTCTTTCCAGCTGTGCATACCGGCCCAACAGATTTCACCTTCGGCCGCCAAACGTTCTCCATTGTCTGCGGCGATCTTGGCAGCCGCTTTGAACGTCTTGGCGATTTTGGTGGTGTTGGCTTTGGCATCGGACCGCCATTTTTCGACACCAAATTCGGCGGAATCGATACGAATCACGCCGTATTCGCGAACTCCATGTTCGTTGAAAATCCTGGCAATCCGACACGCCTTTTCGACCGCCAGCAAGAACTTGTCCGAATTTTCGCCCATGGCCGAATCACCTACCGTACCCGGCCAAATCGGAGCTACCAGCGAACCGACTTTCAGGTTCTTGCTGGCAATCAGATCGGCAATCTGGCGAATTTCATCGTCCGACGCATCGGGATCGGTGTGTGGCAAGAACAAGAAGTAATCGATGCCTTCAAATTTCTGACCGTTCACTTCGGCGTTGGCGGTCAATTCCAACATGCGTTCCAAACTAATCGGCGGATGGTCGGTGCCTTCTTCCTTACCGACCAAGCCGGGCCACATGGCGTTATGCAGTTTGGGCAGAGTGCTCATGGTTCGAATCCTTTGTAGGGCTAATTGAGTTTGCTGAGTTCATCACGACGGAGCGTGATGAGTACTTGTTTGTCTGGGGTCATCACGACGGAGCGTAGGTGAGTAATAAGGTGTTATTTGCGGTAATCTCCGACGTTGGGCACGCTGGCGAATGTATCCGGACCGAAGTATCGCAAACTTACCAGCGGTTCCGAGCCGGTGTTTTCTACTTCCACGCCGGCGGTGGCTGCTTCGTGGGAAATGAAGACTTCGTCCGATGTCTCTTGTCCAAAGCGAATCATGGCCGGCGTTTGCAGCGGAAGCTTACCAATCCGCCCCGAACCCTGCACCGTAATCCAGCCACTCGCGCCGCCATCTTTGATGGTGCATTTCGCGCCTGGTTCTAAAGTGAGTTCTCGAGCAGAAAACAGTTGCTTGCCGTCCACCAAACCGTAAACAATCCATAGGTCCGTCCAGCCCGGGCCCGAGTCCGCCACGATGGGTTCCAAATAGTTGTGTTCTTTGAAATGGGTGTCGACATTCTTGTCCCAATCCAATTGGCCAATAATAAAGTCCAAGTCATTGTGCTTGTCTTCCGGCATGTCTTTCACTAGCAACGACCATGGTACTTCGCGGCCTTCGACCAACGATTGGTACATGCCAAACACGTCGCTGCCCCATTGTGGTTCGTACGTACAGAGCGAACCGGGCGCGTGCAAAACGCCTGGCGGAATCAACCAACCGGTGCCTCGTTGCAAGCGATACGCTTTGGACAAATCCAGAATCCCATTGTCACCTCGATGCCAGTTTTCCAAACACGTGCGAAGTTGATCTTTGGTAGTGCCTGGTTCCAATCCCATGAACGTGTAGGCAAAGTTGTTGTCTACGTTGTTCATTTGGGGCGAAAAGTAATAACTTTCCGGCTTGCCTTCCTGACCGACCAATGCGGCGTCTTCGGCCGATTGGTGCATATGATGAGGAATCGGGCCCATGTTATCGAAGAATTTAGAATAGACGGGCCAACGGTTGTACTGGTCGAACATGGCCCTGCCGATGATTCGCGCGCCCATTTCTGCGACCGAATCTTTCAACAAGAAGTGTTGGCCTTCAAACGAAACAAAGCTCTGTCCTTCATGCCACACTCGACCTTCATTCGCCGCGTCGGTAGTGCTGCCAAACCAACGTTCGTCAATTCCGCCTCGATGAGCACCGTAGGCGTACCAATCATGCGGATGCAGTTTGATACGTTTGCCAGGGTGCAGAAAGCTACGAGGAACCCAAGTGGGAGTCAGACGCAAGATGCCTTCGCCCACCTCCATCGCTCGCTCCAAAATCGGTGCTACGCTATCGCCTTTGACTACGTTGGGTTCGATCATTGCTGGAATGACTCCTGTATTGAGGTGGGGTCGGCAAACCGAGCCGACAAAGTGTGCGGGCGAACCGCCATACAACTTGGATTGGGCTAACTGCTTTGGTACCAATAGGTTCCCAAATGGAATCCCATGTTTTATTCGCTTTTGCCTTCTCAAGCAAGTAAACTCGACCGGCCCACAAACTCGTTTCCCGCTGGAAAATGCGAGTTAGGCAGAAAACGCACGCTAGGCCAAAACGCCGAGTTAACTCGGGAATTCGCTCGGTCCTGGGCAAGATTGGGGGCTGAGGATGTATTTGCGGCGAGTCCTAACCGATTCCGTGTCCATCAAGCAAACTCCGCAGAGCATCATTACTCCCGTGCTGTTGCGTCCACTCGCGAATGTAGTCCCAGTCTAGTGAATTTCGGTGAAACGTGATGATGTTCTCGACGTCATCCAAATCCTTCGGCCGCGCCCATCGCAGTTTGGTGACAATGACGTCTTCGGGTGTAGGCAGCCAGACGTCCGTCGCGTCTGTCACTTGTTCAGCCTCTGTTGTACTTTTTCGTACTCTCGCAAACGAGTCTGACGAAGCCGTTCCTTCAAAATCTGCAGCAGCTCGTCTTCGCTGAGTTCTGGATTCGCATGTCGAATTCCAGCAATCGAGTGCGGCACGCCATATCAAACAGTCGAGCGCCCGCGAGAAACCGATCTTCGTCCGACATGGCCTGTGCACGAAGCAGCCGTTCTTGCCGTTCGGCCTGTTCGTATTTCATCTTGGCGGAATCCGAGTCGCTTTGTCGCACACGTCACCTCGTTGCTGTCAGTTGCCTTTAGCCGTTCAGCCACTTGGCCGCGTCGATGGCAAAATAGGTCAGAATGCCGTCGGCACCAGCGCGTTTGAACGCCAGTAAACTTTCCAACATCGTTTTTTCTCTGTCCAGCCAACCTTTCTCCGCCGCCGCCGCCAGCATGGCATATTCGCCACTGACTTGATAAGCGAACGTGGGTGCCGCATAAGTCTCTTTGATGCGACGCACAATGTCCAAATACGGCAGACCCGGCTTGACCATCACCATGTCAGCTCCTTCCTGCAGATCCAAGCCGACTTCGCGAATCGCTTCGTCGGAATTGGCTGGGTCCATCTGGTACGTCTTCTTGTCACCCGATCCCAGATTTCCGGACGAACCGACTGCGTCACGAAACGGACCATAAAATGCCGACGCATACTTGGCAGCGTACGCCATGATCTGCACATGTTGGAATCCTTCTGCATCCAGCGTCTGACGAATACGTCCTATTCGGCCATCCATCATGTCAGACGGCGCAATGATGTCGCATCCTGCCTTCGCTTGAACGATGGCCTGCTGGCAAAGGACTTCATTGGTTTCGTCATTCGCCACGTAGCCGTCAATCACCAAACCGTCTTGTCCGTGACTGGAGTAGGGATCGAGTGCTACGTCGCAGATCACGCCAATGGCATCGCCAAACTTCTGCTTGATGGCACGAACCGAACGACAGATCAGATTGTCCGGATTCACCGCTTCTTCCGCACCGGGCGTTTTCAGCGAAGCATCCGTCGCCGGAAAGATGGCAATCGCCGGTATGCCCAGCGAAACCGCTTCATCCACTTCTTGTAACAGCAGATCAACAGACAGACGAAAAACGCCCGGCATTGATGCGATGGGCGTGCGTTGATTAGCACCTTCATGCACAAAGACCGGCCAAATCAAATCGTCCACTCGCAAGTGGTTTTCTCGGACCAAGCGCCGAGTCCATTCCGTGGTACGATTGCGTCGGAGCCGAGTACCCGGAAACATTCCGTATGGAGTTGTCATCTTCGTGTCTCGTTGATTCCTGGATTGCTGCGAAGCTCCGCCGCTGGGCATACGGAATGCGGAAAGATTCGCTTTCGAAGGCAAATTACCGCCAACGCCTTATTAACGGATCTAAGACGCGACGTTTCGTGGTACTAGCGTAATGACCGAATTCGTATTTGGCTACCGGCAGTGGAGCATGGGCCCATGCTACGACAATGGAGCATGGGCCCATGGCCCGTGGATTCTGCGTTTTGCAGGTTGCTAGCATGGGCAGCGGCCATACTAACCTGGGCCCAGAGGTTAACACCGGCCAATACGACGAGGCTAACACGGGCCATGGGCCCATGCTACAGCAGTGGAGCATGGGCCCATGCTACAGATGATCGACGCTGGCATGTCCCATTGGGAGAGTCTTCCGTTTGCGGAATGCGAATCCGAAGAGAGAAATGCCCAGAACTAGCTCCGAATTCGGCGAGATCTTTGAAGCGGAATTTGACGATGGAACGTCGGTATTCGGCGTCATGCTACCGTTCGGTGGCTTCGGCCAATTGGAATGTACTACCGATGATAGTTCAAATGATTCGCTGACGCTGTTGCAGCTATTGATCGAACAATGGGACGAAATCTGCCAGGAAATCGTAAGCCGCATTAAGGCAAGCGGCAGTGGCAGATTCACCCATACCAAGGTGAAATGCCGACTCGTGCAATTGCGACCACGCAGAGTCGGCCAGTACGAAAAGACAATCGTCTACGCCACCAACACTCGGCCGGTGCCGTCAGTAACGCGTCCCACTTCAAAACATGCGAAGCCGCAATCTTGGATAATCTTGGTGATGGTGGCAGCGAAACGTTGATTCGTCACAATAGCAAAGCCCAAGCCCATGTTGAAGACTCGCCGCATTTCCGCGTCTTCGATTTCGCCCAGTTGCTGCAGCCAAGAAAAGACCGGCGGAACCGGCCACGAATCGGCCGCGACTTGCACGTCGACATTTTTGGGCAAAATGCGTTCGAGATTTTCTGCCAAGCCGCCGCCCGTGATGTGCGCCAGTCCATGCAGCACGTTGGTCTTTTGGTAGTGATGCTGAATCTTGGCCAAGCACGGAACGTAGATTCGAGTGGGTTCCAGTAACGCTTGACCGACCGTGCAACCCAGTTGGTCCACGTGATCGCTGGCGTCGAGTTTGGCGATTTCGAAGACAACTTTTCGCGCCAAACTATAGCCGTTGGAATGCAAGCCGCTGGAAGCAATCCCCAAGACGACATCGCCCGATGAGATCGCTGCACCAGTTACCAAACGCTTCTTTTCGACCACACCGACACAGAAGCCGCCCAGATCATAATCTCCGTCGGCATACATGTCCGGCATGATGGCCGTTTCACCACCCAGCAACGAACAATCCGCCAAGACGCAACCGTCGGAAATGCCTTGGACAATCTGTTCCAGTTGATCGGGATCGTCCTTGGACATGGCGACATAGTCCAAGAAAAACAGCGGTTCGGCACCACAGCAAATCGCATCGTTAACGCTCATCGCCACCAAGTCGATGCCCACCGTGTGATGCACGCCCAGCCGAGTAGCCACTTTCAGTTTGGTGCCCACTCCGTCTGTGCAGGCCACCAACACCGGATCTTGGTAATTGCGGCGAAACAACGAACTGGAAAAATCCAATTGAAACAAGCCCGCGAAGCCGCCATCGAGTCGCATGGTGCGAGGCGAAAAGGTGCGTGCCATCAGATTCGGCAATCGAGCCATCGACTGCTGATAGATGTCCAAATCAACTCCGGCACTTTTGTACGTTGCTTTCGCCATTTTATTCAACCGAATCCAACGCGTTTCGCGCGATCATGCCAAGACAATCGGGACAACGGTCGATCTTGATTTCGCACTGCCGAGTTACGAACCGCGACGGTCCAACATCCGAGCTGTCCCACGATTGCCCGAAGAAAAACGAACGCAAATTCTACGGCGGTTTTGGCGAAACTGTCAACGCGTGCCGAGTTATTTGCCGTAGTCCTTGCCAGGCCAACTGTCCCACCACGCCAGGAATAAGCGAAACTGATCTTCCGCGAATTTCTGCTGGCTGGCGCTGAGCTGATCGGATTCGTTGAAATGGAGCTGATAGTACGATTCGCCCTGCAAGACACAAAGATATTTGTAGTACAGCACCAAATCTGGGCCTTCGTCAAAAGTCGACAAAACGGCCAATGCTTCGTCCAGTTGCTGCGCGTAGATTCTTGCCTGCGCGTCGCCCTGTTGTGCTCGTTGGCACAATGACACAAAGTGGAGCACGTGACTAGGAATACAGTTTCCTATTCCGGTAATGGCACCGACGGCGCCACAATGGAGGAATCCGTGAAAGACTTGCGTGTCGACACCTACCATCAACACCACTTCATCACAGGCGTGCGTGATGTGTTCGGCCGCGTAGCTGAGCGCGTCCGCTCCGCCAAATTCTTTGAAACCAACCAAGCTGGGAAATTCCGATCGCAGATCAAAAAACAGATCGGCCTTGGTCTCAAAACCGTAGTACGGACTATTGTAGATCACGGCTGGTAAGTTCGGCGCGGCGCTCAGCACGCCCGCAAAGTGAGCTCGCTGCGCCGCCGACGATGTACCTCGCGAAAGCACTCGAGGAATCACCATTAGCCCCTTCGCGCCAACTTGTTGTGCGTGAGCAGCGTGGGCAGCGGCGATTTTCGGATTCTGAGCGCCGGTGCCGACAATCACCGGAATGCCCGCTTCGGCCAAGCGGCGAACTCCTTCTTGTCGTTGAGCGTCCGTCAGCAGCGGCCAATCTCCCATGGAACCGCAATAGACCACCGCGTTCATGCCAGCGTCCATTAACTGTTTCGCTTTTTGAACCAGCGCGTCAAAATCAGGCTGTCGGTCAGCCGTACAAGGAGTCATGACGGCTGGAATACAGCCTTTGAATACGTTTGCGTTCATCTTGGATCTTTGCGAAATAGCAACCGGCAATTCGAAGAAACGAAGCCACATTCTGCCGAAAAACAGGATGCAACGCGAGCCCCAATCGTGTTTGGACCGAACGGCGCGGAACGGCGAATACCACGAAAAAGCCGGTTCGAAACGAAATGCTTCGAACCGGCCAGTGTTCTGTGGTTCCCAAAATGTCCGCTCAAGCAAACTTACTTGGGACGGACGTTCTTGCGGTAGAAGCCAATCGTTTCCAGCGAATGATAAACTTCCTCCAGCGTCTTTTCACCAAAGTTGGAAATGCTGAGCAAGTCTTCTCGAGTGCAGTTCAGCAGATCATGCACAGTGAAAATTCCTTTTTCTTCCAAGCAGTTGGTCGTGCGGACGGTCAGGCCGATTTCAGCCGTGCTCATGTCCAATCGCTCTTGCATATTGCGATTTTGTTCGTCCGACTTAATCAGAGGAATACGAGTTGCCATGGCGGGGTCCCTCCCAAACAAGTTTCCAAGTCAAAAACATCAATGCGACTGCGTTCCAAATCCAAAGCGTGGATCGTTCCTTGATCCGTTCACGGGACTGACAAGCAATCCACAACCTGGTTGGACGGTAGGGCGGATTATAACAACACCATTCAACTTGCAAACAGTCTATGTCATCTGGAGGACAATTTCGTGCAAAACATTTTTCATTGATGCTAGCACTTTAACTTCACGGGAATTCGCGAATCAGCGGATGCGTGCGGGAATTCGCATTTGCGTCAAAAACGCCTATAACTATGGCGGTAGAAACGTTATGAAAATTGGTTCGTCTGAATTCGTACGGGATGCGGGCCCGTCAGTTCGCTTTTCCAACGGGAGTCATCGAAATGAAGTTTGCTTTTGGTGTCGTGATTTTAGGAACCGTCACATCCGCAACGGCGCTGGCCGATTCTTGGCCGCACTGGATGGGTCCGCAACGTGACAACGTTTGGCGCGAAGAAGGAATCTTGGACAAGTTCCCGGAAGGTGGCCCGACCGTCTTGTGGCGCACCAAAATTGACGGCGGTTATTCCGGTCCTGCAGTGGATCAAGGCAAAGTCGTCATCACGGATTATGTGACGGCGGATAACGTCAAGGTGGCCAACTTTGAACGGAAAGAATTCACCGGCGTGGAACGCATCCATTGTTTGGACGAACAGACAGGCAAAATTCAATGGACGCACGAATACCCCGTCAAATACGCGATCTCGTATCCCAGCGGGCCTCGTTGCACACCCGTCATCGAGGAAAACTTGGTCTTCACGCTAGGTGCGGAAGGCAACCTGTTCTGTTTCAATTTGACAAACGGCGAAGTGGTCTGGTCCAAAGATTTGAAGACCGAATACAACACCAAAGCGGCGCTGTGGGGCTACGCCGCGCATCCTTTGATTGATGGCAATAAGCTGATCTGTACGGTCGGTGGCGAAGGAACTCATGCGGTAGCTTTCGACAAGAAGACCGGCAAGGAACTGTGGCGTAGTTTGACTGCTCCGGAACAAGGTTATTCGCCGCCGACGATCATTGATTACGCAGGCGTTCGCCAATTGATTCTGCCTCGGCCCGACGCGATTTCTTCCGTCAATCCCGACACCGGCGAAGAATACTGGTCGGTTCCCTACGAAGCGTCTAACGGTTCCATCATCATGAGCCCGATTCATTTTGGCGAATATCTGTACATCGGCGGATATTCCAACAAGAACCTCATGCTAAAGCTGGATTCGCAAAAGCCGAGTGCCGAAGCGATGTGGCAAGACGAAGCAAAGCACGCGATTTCGCCCGTTAACGTCCAACCGATTCGCGATGGTAATACGATGTACGGATTCGATCAGAACGGTGCCTTGATGGCCATTGATTTGCCCAGCGGTGATCGACTGTGGCAAACGTCTGAACCGTTGGCCGACCGTCCACCTGGTTCGGGCACCGCTTTCATTGTGCGGCAGGCAGATCGGTACTGGTTGTTCACGGAAAATGGTGACTTGATCATCTGCAAGCTTTCGCGAGAAGGCTATCAGGAACTGGATCGAACCCATGTCATTGAGCCCAGCAACGTGGCGTTTGGCCGAGACGTCGTGTGGAGCATGCCGGCGTTTGCGAATCAGCGAGCGTATATTCGCAATGACAACGAAATCATCTGCGTGCAGCTGGCCCAGTAGACTTTCGTTTGGTTCGAATGGCACAACCGCCAAGTGGGCCCAGATTCTGCATTGCATTCGTCAGGCAAATGTTCGTATCATTCGCGCGTTCCACAGTTGGACACGCGACGACGGATTCGACGCGCTTTCGCTTGCAACCGATGGATTTCTCGGAAAGTCATGCCCATGCACATTGATGTCAATGCTATCTGCCAGCTACACCAAGACACCGTGGATCGCTGGCACCATCAAGATGTAGACAATCCCTATGACGGACTGTTGTCCGTTGTCTGCCAGCAGCATCAATACAATTTTTTGTTGTGGCATGAAGAAGATATCGCTCGCAGTCCAGACGTACGGTGACACAAAAATTGCGGCGGTCAAGCGAGCGATTGATGGGTACAACCAAAAACGCAACGACTGGATTGAGAAAATTGATGATTGGATCACCGGTCAGTTGATGGAATTGCGAATTGCGCCAGCTCAAGACGCAATGCAAAACACGGAAACACCCGGATCGGCCATGGATCGGTTGTCCATCATGTCGTTGCGAATTTATCACATGCTGGAACAGTTAGAACGAACGGACGCGACAGATTCGCACCTCGATTCGGTTCGCCAAAAGTTGGCGCGTTGCTACGAACAAAAAGCCGATCTGGCGAATTCGCTAACGGAATTACTCGGCGATATCTACGCTGGTCGCAAGCAGCACAAGACGTATCGACAGTTCAAGATGTACAACGATCCGAATCTGAATCCGTATTTATACCAGCCAAGTGATCGTCGCGCGGCGTAGCGCAGCGATGCGATTCGACTGGTCGGTTGCCTACCACCGCCAATCAGATGTAGTACATGTCTTCCGCTTCGTTCTTGACCTGTTCGGCCAAGTCCGCAAACGTAGTGGAGTCCAAAATGGTTTGTTCCGCGTCCGCGGCCGCTCGCCATATCTTCAGCAAGACGTTGGACGTTGCGGTGACGTTGCTGGCGTTCGATGCCAGTGTGGTAGGTTGGCCGTCAATGATTTGCATGACTTGGCTCAACGTGATGTCGCGAGGATCACGGACTAGCTGATAGCCTCCCGCAGCACCTCGCGTGCTGCTGACCAAACCGGCTCCTTTCAGCTGCAGTAGGATTTGCACCAAAAAACGAGGTGGGATGCCGTGTGTTTCCGCGATTTTGCGAATTTGAACCGGTTCTCCTGAACCGAAACTAGCAGCCAATTCTAACAGCGCAATACAAGCGTATTCGGATTTGGCGGAGACATGCATGGATTCAATCGTGCCCTGTAGTTGGTTCGAACCAGTGCTGCAGATCCAACGATGGGTCTGGAAACGAAAATTATTTTCTCACAGGGTATCGACTTGTTTCGCTTGGCACAACTTGAATGATGCGAATCAAACCGTTTGATTTTCCGCGACGCTTCGAAACGCACTACGCTAATCCGAACTATGTAGGCCGCATTCGGTCTTTTCGAATCCGCTCCACCTGCCAGCTCGTTCATCTTCGCCAAACATGACCGCGCGAGTGCACGGCCAACAGCCAATGCTGGTGTAGCCTTGATCATGCAACGGGTTGTAGGGAATCTGTTTGTCCAAGATCATCTTCCAGATGTCGTTCTTGGTGGTGTTGGCCAACGGATTGACTTTCACCAGACTGAACTTCTTATCCCAGCCCACAATCGGCGCCTTCGCCCGATCCGGCGATTGGTCTCGGCGAATCGCGCTGATCCACGCCGTCTTGCCGCGAATGGCATCTTTCAGAATAGAAATCTTTCGCTCTTGGCAGCACCGAGTCGGATCGGTTTTGTAAACGGGACCGCCGTTCATCGCTTCATACTGTTGGACAGTCAATGACGGCTGCTTGAGCTCGACTTCCATACCGTACAGCTCTGCCACTTTGTCGCGCAGATCCAACGTTTCCTGAAACTGGTATCCGGTGTCCAAATTGAACACATGGGTTTGCGGAGCGACTTCGGACAACATTTGGATAATGGTCATCCCTTCCGGTCCGAACGCCGTGGCCATGGTCAACCCTTCGCCAAAGCGATCCGCCGCCCAGCGAATAATGTCAACCGGCGTTGCCGTCTCCAACGATTCGCTGGCTTGCTGTAATTCCTCCAAAAACGCTTCGCTGGGAGTCTCCATCGTATTCTGCTCGATACCTTCGCGGTGACTGGTGAACGTGCCTGCTGCCGACATTCGCAACGCCCTCGATAAAATCAAAATCCGGCCCGAATAATACCAATGTCTATCAACTTAGTCAACTATGACATGCTGCTAGGTATTATCGGCTGATTTTGCTTAATTATTCAGTTTGTATGAATCGTCTGGCTGTACCTTGCCACGCGTTCCGAAACGCCGCTAAACTGCACCAAAACGAGTGTTTCATCCGTTTGGCAACGCCTTTCTTGGACGAACAAACCGTTTGGAGCCGTTTGTCAGCGTAAATGGCGGGCACTCAGGCGAAATCACCTCTCACGTCGCAGGATTTTTCAAAGGTTAGAACGAAAAGAATAATGGCAAATCGAGTATACCTAGCGGTGGATTTGGGAGCGTCTAGTGGCCGAGTGCTAGCGGGCGAATTTGACGGTAGCCAGCTTCAACTGCATGAAGTGCATCGCTTTCCCAACGGGCCTCATCCAGCCGAAGGTCGACTCTATTGGGACGTCCTTGCATTGTGGGCCAATATTCAAGACGGCCTGCGCATGGCTGCCGAAGAGTATGGTAATACCATTGTCAGTATTGGCGTGGATACGTGGGGAGTCGACTTTGCGTTGCTGGACGCCAATGACGAATTGATTGGCAATCCGTACAACTACCGCGACCCAGCCAACCACGGCATGATCGAAGAAGCGGCCAAGTCGGTCAGCAAACCCGAGATCTTTGCGGCCACCGGCTTGCAGTTTATGGAGATCAATACGCTGTACCAGTTGGTAGCGATGCGCAAAGCGAATTCGCCGAAACTGCAAATGGCGGAAACCTTCTTGATGATTCCCGATTACTTCAACTGGTTGCTGACCGGCAAGAAGACCAACGAGTTTACCAACGCCACCACCACGCAGTTTCTCAATCCTGCCACGCAAGACTGGGCCACGGACCTTTTGCAGAAGCTGGACATTCCGACCAAAATGCTGCAGCCGATTTCACATCCCGGAACCAACTTAGGGCCATTACGAAGCGAAGTCGCCGCCGCCACGGGCCTAGCGGACGTGAATGTCATTCTGCCAGGCACGCACGATACGGCCAGCGCGGTCATGGCCGTACCAGCCGAAGGTGACGTTTCGGATTCGCCCGATTGGGCTTACATCAGCAGCGGCACGTGGTCGTTGCTGGGAGCGGAAGTTGCTTCGCCCGTAATTACAGATCAGTGTCGCGAATACAATTTCACCAACGAAGGCGGCGTCGGCGGTTCGATCCGTCTGCTCAAGAACATTACGGGATTGTGGTTGGTCCAAGAATGTCGTCGAATTTGGAGCTTGGAAGGCAAAGATTATTCGTGGAGCGAATTGACTCGTCAGGCAGAAGCCGTCATGCCTCTGCAATCCTTCATCTTCCCGGACGACAGTCGTTTTGTGGCACCGGCCAATATGCCCAACGCCATTCGCGAATATTGCCAATCGACAGATCAACGCGTACCGGAAAGTGAAGGCGAAGTGATTCGCTGTGCCTTGGAAAGCCTAGCCATGCGGTGCCGCATGGTCTTGCAATGGCAGCAAGATCTGACTGGTTCTCAGACGAAGGACTTGCACATTGTCGGTGGCGGCAGCCAGAACGCTCAGCTGTGTCAAATGACGGCGGACGCCTGCGGTATTCCTGTGATGGCGGGACCGGTGGAAGCAACCGCCATTGGCAATCTCATGATGCAAGCCATTGCGCAAGGTGACGTGGCCGATGTCGCAGCAGCTCGGCAAATTGTCAAAGCCAGTTTTCCAGTGCAGCAGTTCCATCCGAAAAATTCGGCAGCCTGGAACGTCGCCTATGCCCAATTTCAAGGTCTATGTCGTTGAGCCATACCCCAATGCCATCCGACGTGCAGGCGGCCTACAACGATCTGATTGGCTATCTATACGGCCGCATCAACTATGAAAGCGCGGTCCAGATGCCCTATCAGGGCGAACTCCGCTTGGACCGCATGCGTCACCTGCTGGAACAGATCGGCAATCCGCACAAGCGATTGCGCATCATTCATGTGGCGGGCACCAAAGGTAAAGGATCGACGTGCCACTTGGTTTCGTCTGTTCTGATGGCAGCCGGCCAACGAGTGGGTTTGTATACTTCGCCCCATTTAAGCCGTCTGGAAGAACGGTTTCGATTGGACGGCCAGCCTTGTGCGGTGGAAGAATTCTTGCGAATCATGGAGCCGATTCGCCAAGCTGTCGACACCATGGACCAAGCGAATTGGCGGCCTACTTTTTTGAAATCACAACGGCCGCAGCGTTTTTACTGTTCGCCCATGCGCAAGTCGACTGGGCCGTAATGGAAGTCGGCTTGGGCGGTCGCTTGGATTCCACCAATGTCTGCCAACCTATTGTCACTGCCATCACCAGCATCAGTTACGACCATACCGCTCAGCTGGGAAACACGTTGGCCAAAATTGCCACCGAAAAAGCAGGCATCATCAAGCCGAATATTCCCGTTATTAGCGGAGCGGGTGCGGACGAAGCGAAAGACGTGATTCGAAAAATTGCAAAATCGCGGTCAGCACCGTTGATCGAATGGGGAACCGACTTTGATGTTCGCATCCAAGGGCATGATCACGGTGCCTTCGTCTTTGACTATTTGCGAACCGACGAAACAGGCCAGCGTCACGTGAAGCTCGCGAATCTTACTCTGCAACTTCTGGGCGAACACCAAGTTGCCAACGCCGCCATGACGTTGGCCATTTTGGAAACGCTAAATCTGGAACTGTCCGCATCACACATTCGTCACGGGTTAAACACGACAACGTGTCCAGCCAGGATTGAAGTGGTTTCAGAATCACCCAAAATCCTAGTCGACGCTGCACACAATGTCGCGTCAATCGCCGCACTCCTGAAGTCGCTGGCGTTGATCATCCCCGACGATCAACCCAAGACCCTAATCTTGGCATTGACGCAGGGCAAAGATCTGGAAGGGATGGCCAGACTTCTGATCCCCAGATTCGATCGAATCATCTGTACGCAGTATCTGAATAATCCTCGAGCCGTTCCTTCGCAGCAACTGATGGATTTGATGCAACGTTTGGCAGTGGATATTGACGTGCAGCTTGTGCATCAACCTAATCCTGCTGCCGCCTTGCAGTTCGCTCGCCGCGAATCGCCCACCGATGGTGTCGTTTGTGCCACAGGCTCTTTTTTTATTGCAGCTGAAATCCGAGATATTTTGCTGGCACAGTGCTGATCTGCTCAATCTCGAACCCGAACGGACGCGTGGAATGTGCGATTTACTTTGCGCTGGTGTCTGATTCTGGCTACAATAAGAGTCGAGTGTTGAACGATACGTGTTCGCAAGGACTTCGGGAGCAACGAAGCATGTTACAGCTACGGCGTTTTCTATTCTGGTGTTCGGCGTGGATGATCGTGTCGGTGCATTTCGATCCGATGGATTCGAGCAGTGCGCACGAACCAGACGCAACACCGCAGATGGCTCGTCGCATTGACCACTTGCTGGAAGCAGCGTTCGAACAAAAACGAGTTTCGCCGGCGCCACAGGCCGATGATCTTGAGTTTCTGCGGCGAGCGTCCTTGGATTTGACCGGCGTAGTGCCGCGAGTTTCTCAGGTGCGAGCTGTCATGGATTCGAAGCAACCCTTGACCGGCAACAACTGATTGACCAGCTCCTGGCATCTCCTCGGCATGCTACACATGGCCAACATCTACCGCGACGTTTTGGTTCCGCCGGTGACCGACGCCACGGAATTGACAACGCCGCCGGATTGCAGCAGTGGTTACGAAAGCAATTCGTGCAAAACCTGCGTTATGATCGTTTGGTTTCCGAATTCCTTTCCGCCAACGGTTCTGAACAAGACGGGCCGGCGTTGTTCTATCGAGCGCAAGAGGCCAAGCCCGAAAAGTTGGCTTCCGCAACGGCCAAAGCGTTCCTGGGTCTACAAATCCAATGTGCCGAATGTCACGATCATCCGTTCGACGATTGGACGCAAAAAGATTTTTGGGGTTACGCCGCGTTTTTTGCTCGCCTGCAAACGCCGTCGCAGATGATGACCACCTCCTTTCGCATCGTGGACGTGGATCAAGGCGAAGTGACGTTGCCCAATTCGGATGACGTGGTCAGCCCCAAGTTTCCTCGAGGCCGCAGGCCAGAATCAGATGAACGAGGAACTCGGCGACGCCAGTTGGCCATCTGGATGGGTTCGCGAGACAACCCGTTCTTGGCCGATGCCGCGGTGAATCGCGTTTGGTCCATCCTGTTTGGCACCGGTCTGGTCAATCCCATCGACGACATGGGGCCGCATAACCCGGCAACGTATCCCGAAGTGCTGGACGAACTGTCAGCTTATTTTGTCGACACCGGCTTTGATCTGCAAAACTTGATGCGCACGTTGGCGCTGACCAAAGCCTATCAGCGAACCAGTCGAACCGACAATCCGATCGCCCCGGCGTTCTCATCCATGGCAGTCAAAACGCTGACTCGCGATCAACTGTACGATTCGCTGGTACGAATCCTGTCGAATGACTTGGACAACCCGGCCACTCGGCAAGCCTTCATGGTTCGCATGCAACAGCAACTGGCCAATCAGACGCAATATCGAGCTGGTTTGCAGCAGGCGTTGCTGCTGATGAATGACAAAACGTTGTCACTGTTTACCCCAGATTCCCAGCAAGGAATCTTGGCGTCCTTACAAGCTCCGTTTTTTGACCCAGCGCAGCAACTGGAAACGCTGTTCTTATGCTCTCTAGGACGTCCGCCCACGCCGGAAGAACGTGAAACCTTCTTGCTGCATTTGAAAAATCAAGAAATCGCAACGCCGGACGAAGCACTGGGAGACATACTTTGGGCGCTGCTCAATAGCGCAGAATTCCAGTTCAATCACTAAATCCTTGGATCGAATAAACCGAGCTGTTCTCGGCGGGAAACAACAATCAATTGGGGAATGTGGTCATGTTTGATTCTATTCGTCATCCGCGCGATCGACGCAGCGTGCTCCGGTCCGCCGTAGCCGCGTCGCTGGGACTTTCGTCATCCAGCTGGTTCGCCAAAATAGCGAAAGCTGCGGAAAGCCAAGGCAGCTCGCAGCAATCTTCCGCCAGACGGCAATGCATCTTGTTGTGGATGAGTGGTGGTCCGAGCCAAACGGATACGTTTGACATGAAACCGAAGCATGCCAACGGCGGTGAATTCGCGGAAACCGCCACCAGCATTCCCGGCATGCGATTCAGCGAACACTTGCCGAAACTGCAGGCATTAGCGCAGCACTTGGCGATTGTTCGCAGTATCAACACCAAGGAAGGCGATCATGCGCGAGCGACCTATTTGATGCGAACCGGACAGCGTCCCGGTTCCGTGATCCCTTATCCAACGATTGGTTCGGCGTTGTCCAAAGAGCTAGGATTTCCGGATGCCAAGTTGCCGAATTATGTGAGTGTCAATCCGATGATCGAAATCAACCCGGACGCCTTTGTACCGGGTTTCTTAGGCCCCAAATACGCCGCTGCGTTAGTGAAGCCAGCAAATTCGACGCCCAATGAAACGCCAACAAGTCGGTTTGCAGAACTGGTAGTGGAAAACTTGCAACGCGCAAACGGAATCAATGCGGTTCGCATGGACCAGCGACAAGCATTGTGGAAATCACTGCAGACCAATTTTCTGCAAGAACATCCGCATTCGTCGGTGGTGGCTCAAAACACGGTCTATGATCGAGCGATCCGGATGATGGAAAGCAAAGAAGTGGAAGCGTTTGATCTTTCACAAGAAACGGACGAAGTTCGCGCCGCCTACGGTTCCGGTCGTTTTGGACAAGGCTGCTTGGTCGCTCGGCGTTTGATAGAACGAGGTTGTCCATTTGTCGAAGTGACGCTGGGCGATGGCTTGGGTTGGGATTCGCACCAGGACAACTTTTCAATTGTGAAAAGACTCTCCAGCGAACTCGACGCTGGCTGGGGAACGCTAATGCAAGACTTACTGGACCGCAATCTATTGGAGACGACTACGATTCTGTGGATGGGCGAATTCGGTCGCACTCCGCAAATCAATTCCATGGCGGGACGCGATCATTTCCCCAACGCCTGGTCTTGCGTTTTTGCCGGAGGCGGAATCAATGGCGGCCAAGTGTACGGAAAAACTTCGGACGATGGCACGGAGGTGACTGACCAAATAGTGTCACAAAGTGATGTCTTGGCTACGCTGTGTGCCGCCGTGGGAATCAATCCAGCCACGGAAAACATTTCCGACCAAGGTCGTCCGCACAAGATTGTGGAAGGCGAACCGATCGAGGCGTTGTTGCAGGGTTAGATTGATGCACCGACTCAACTTGTTGATGCGAACCGGCGTTTTAGTGGCAGTAATCTGGCTGGCGGGCTGCCACACCGACGATTCCGCTAATTCGCCTGTCAGGGACGCCCCACCAAACGATGCGGCGATTCGCGAATCCAGCACAGAAGAAAAGCACGGCGCAATCAGACAGGAAGAGCCGTTCGCAGCAGCGGCGCCGGCCGAAGCAGACGCCGCGAACGATTCGCTTCAAGGTGACGTCGCGGCGAAAACGATGAATCCTGCTGAGAACAACTCGCAGCAAGAAGAAGAGGCGACCGAGGTCGCACAAGACCAACCTGCGACGGATGCCGCAACCGCAGATGAACTGCTTGTTCAGGAAACGGCGAAAGCGATTCCGAGCGAACGGTTGGTATTGTTCGCGCCGGGCGGGCCGGTGCTGGTGGAGTTGGTAATGACGGTGGACGGTACCGCTCCGAAGACACTGATCGAATCGCTAATTGACACCGTATTGGCGGCGGACCAAGCGTCGCCAGGTTCGCTAGTGGATTGGAACGAATTCACTCGGCGGCCAAGCATCGCTGCCGGTACGTTTGGCAATGCCGTGATCAATTCGGACGGACAACGGTACCAAATCATCCAAGATTACGACATCAATCGCAACGGAAAAGTAGAACGGACGGAGATACCGGGTTTCTTGCTGCAGAACGTTGGTTCGTCTCATGTCTTTTCGATTGCGCAAGACGATTCGCAATCCAATCCAGAATCGCAACTGCTGCGTTGGTGCGATACCAACCAAGACGGTCAACTGGATGACAAGGAATTGGCATCCATGACGGTTCGCTTGTTGCAGTTGGACCAAGATGATGACCGAAGCGTGACGGCAGATGAAGTCCAGCGGCTTCAAGTTGGCCAGAATCGCATGAATCAAAATCGCCGCAACTACTTGCGACCGGAATTGGCTTACCTGATCACGGATTTCACCGACTGGCCTAATTTACTGTATCGAATTCAGGAAGCGTATTCCTACGGCCGGCCGTTATTGCCCGATGATTTTCCGAGTCGGCCCGATCTGTTTTCTCAGTGGGATACGAATCAAGACCAGCAGATCAATCCGGACGAAATCCAAGTACTGCAAACCTGTCCGCCGGATGTCCAACTGTCAATTCGCTTTGTGGATAGCAATCAACTGGTGGCTGTGGAAGCGATTTGCGAGCTGGCGGACGCAAATGTGGTGTCGTTGCGTTCGAACGAAACGTTGATCGAATTGCCCGAGTTATCATTGCGGTGTTTCGCCGAATCCAATCTATCTGCCAATACGAATTTAGTGGCCGAACGTATTGTTGCCGCCGCCGACCTCAATTCGGACGAATTGTTGGCTATCGAGGAATACGCTGGCGTGCCGGGAACGGAAAACCTTGCCTTTCAAGTGGCGGACGCGAATCAGAACGGCGAAGTTTCCATCGAAGAACTCCAGCAAGTATTGGCCAGTCGGCAATTGTCAGAACGTTGTCGCGTGGCCGGACGGTTAAGAGCGAGTGGTGATTTCTTGTTCGAGCGACTCGACGAGAATCGGGACGGCCAGTTGTCAGAAAAGGAACTGCAACACGTTGCGGCTCGTGTTGCCGACCTGCTGCAATCACGCGATTCCCTGTCCGCAGAATCTGCCGCGACGAACCTGAATTTGATTCTGCAACACGGCGGTGTTGCGTCCGCAATTTCGGTTGATTCGCGACGATTCACTCAAAACGGCGATCAACCGTCAGCTGGACCGGTTTGGTTCGTTCAGATGGATCGCAACGCCGATGCGGAAGTGAGTCGGCAAGAATTCTTGGGCACGGAGGAACAGTTTCGATCGCTTGATCAAGACGCAGACGGTTTTGTGTCGGCAAAAGAAGCGGCGGACTTGGAGAAACCAAAATCCGCCAAGGAATAACCGTGATTGCTACTACTGACGAAAGCTGCCGCTGCGTCCTGCGCCAGAACTGGGACGAGGTGTCCGAGTGCTCCCGCCACTGAGACTCGCTTGGCCAGTCAGCGGTCGATTGTAGAACCCGCCATAGTTGAAGTAAGATCCCGACACAGCTGCACGTGCGCCCATGCCGGTACGAGGCACCAGCATCAACTGATCGGTGACCGCTTGTTGAATGGCAATCTGTTGTTGAGTTGCGTATTGCTGTTGATAGGCGTAGTTGGCCGCAGATTGTCGAGCAAACTGATTCATCTGCTGATTATATTGCAGCTGGGGTCGAACAAAGTTGAAATAGTTGCTGACGCCGCCCGTATTGGCGTTGAACAAATTTACGTAAGGACTGATCGTGGGCGTTGTCTGCGAACGAGGCACTCGACGCTGAGCGTGACATTGCTGCTGAGTTGCTAACATTGTGAGACCCATCATCAGCACAAACAAAATCTGACGCATCGGAATTTACCTCGCTTCACTAATACCGTCTTTGTCACTGACCGAAGAACTTGACACGATCAACGAAATTTCAGTTCGGCCGGTCCTTCCTGACTCAACTATCGGCGCGAAACTACTGGCTCATGTCCCTTTTCCGCGAAGGCAGCGACAGGCCACCTATCTTTACCGCTTTACGACACACCTGCCGTTAAATCTTACCAAGTTTGCCGGTGCCCTGCGAACAGCACGGTCTAGCTGATCAGACCAAGCGTAACTTCTGGTGATTTTGTCAGAAACACGTGCCTCAGATTTCGATGCCCTAGACTGGCCAGAAAGTCCCGAGCAGTCGGACTGGCTGGTGACAGGGATATTCATTCGGTAATGCCGGACGATCCGCGATCATTCGACATTCCCGACACAACGGAATCGCAATAACTCCACGGTTGGATGCAATGAACAACAGTCACGGAAGCACCGGCATGCGTGCCGCATTGACAATCTTGTTCGCGGCTTCGCTCTTTGCCGGATGCAAGACGACGAACTCCAGTGATCCATCATTTTACATGGATCGACTTCCACCGCTTTATGACAACATGCCTCGTGAACTGTCCAAAGTGGTGTTACCAGAATATGTGATCGAGCCGCCCGATATCCTGCTGATTGAAGGCGTGCACATTGTACCCAAATCTCCTTACCGCCTGAAAACGTTGGATGCCATCAACATTCAAGCGAACGGAACACTGCCCGAAGCTTGCCCATCATGGGAATGTATACGGTCGAGCCAGGCGGTGTCGTCAACTTAGGCGTGCCGTATGGTGCGGTTCGAGTTGCGAATTTGACCGTCGAAGAAGCTCGCGAGGTTATTCTAGAACATTTGCAAGAGAGTCTAGCAGACGCGGAAGTTTCTGTCGCGTTGGCACAGCTTTCTGCTTCGCAGCAGGTTCTGGGCGAATTTTTGGTTCAGCCGGACGGCAGCATTACACTGGGTAGCTACGGCAACGTCCAAGTGGTCGGCAAGACGTTGAACGAGGCGAAAGCGGCCATCGAATCGCATCTGTCTCAGTATTTGGAAGAACCACAGATTGCCGTGAACGTTCAAGCGTTCAACAGCAAAGTGTATTACGTGATTCTCCAGGGTGCTGGACTTGGTGATGGCGTCTTCCGCTTCCCCGTTACCGGAAATGAAACCGTTTTGGATGCCATTTCCAACGTGCAAGGCTTAGAGCAAGTTTCGTCTAAGAAGATCTGGATTGCCAGACCAACCAACGATGAATGTCGAGTTCAGACGTTGCCGGTAGATTGGTTCGCTTTAACGGAACGAGCTGATCCGCATACCAATTACCAAGTCCTGCCGGGCGACCGCATCTTCATTGCAGAAGACAAGTTGGTTGCCTTCGATACTCACATTGCCAAGATCACGGCACCCCTGGAACGAATCATGGGCTTCGTGCTTCTGGGTACCGGTACCACAACTCGCTTGTCCGGACCAGTCCTTCGCGGCGGTGGAAATCCGAACAACAACGGTATTTAACCTAAGTTGCTGTTGAAATCCGGTCGCACCAAATCTTGACATGGATGCGGTGCGACAACCACAGACCACCCACTATCGATAACGCCGTCCTTCGCTCCGCTGCTTGAAAGCACCCGAGCATCGGACAGCCTAACCGACGATAAACGAATCATGTACCTACCACTCAAGCTCAAAAGTCACACTTGGTGTTACCTGGCCGTTGCCGCTATTGCTCTGAGCACCAGCGGATGTGCTCGAGTTTATCATGCGGTTCACTACAACTGTGTGTCGCGAATTCTGCACGAAAAGCCAGCCACCTATTATCACAGTGAACAAACCGGGCGAATCATCCCCAAGGATTGTTGCCCGATACGAGGCGAATTGCCTTGTTACGGCTACGAACCCACCTGTTGGCATCAGTGGCCAGCCGACTGCCAAAAATGTCCTTTGGACGGCGAATGTTCCAACGGCCAGATCATGCAGGAACAGATCATTTCTGAAGGCGTGATCATCAACGAATCGGTCGTTCCGTCCGTCGCGCAGCCCGTGACAGAACCCGTTGAATCGCCATCTCCAGAGGCTCCCGCAGCCGAAGCTGATGCGGACGTTGACGATCCCACCGAACTGCTGGACCAGCCCATTTTTGACGGTGCCAGCACGTTCGAACGGCCAACTCGTGCCATCGACTATGACGCACCATTACCCGTGGAAGACGTATTGCCGACAGACGAAGTATCGGCCGCCGAAATGGAAGACGCGGCACCAACCGTCGCCGAATTGCCAGTTGCTGTCGAATCGCTCAGTGTCGAATCACTGAACGAACAAGACTCGGTGGCCACGGAGATCCCGGCCGTAGACGCCGAACCACAGATCACGTCGGAAACGATTGCTGCAGAATCGGTTGGCGAATTGGCCGCTTTGATTTTGGCTCCGCCGACAGAAGATTCGCTCGAATCGGCGACTGAAGAAGCCGAACCGAAGGCAGTCAAAACGCCAAAAATGGACGTCCCTACCGCGTCGATTGGTTCGCACCGATCGCTTGTCGCGGAGCCAAACCGTGTGACCGCCTCCAAGACGGTTCGCAATATGGCGACGGTGGCGGACATCGTAAAAGAAGTCACGACCGAATCCGCTCCAGCCGACACGATTGACCTTCCCGAACCGACCGATTCGGCTAAGACGGTTACGCCTCGTGCGAGTGTTTTGAAGGTAGCCCCGGAGGCGTCACCGAAGCCGCGAGTCACATCGGTGTCGATGAAGTCCGCAGCTCCAGAGACTGTCGTTGCAAAGAAAGCCGTTCCCACGTTTCGCATCATGACCAAGTCTGTTGTCGAAACGGAAGATTCGCTGCCGCTGGGCGTGGGTTCCACGATCAACTTTGCTGCCGAACGAAATGAACGTCTGGGCAGTGTTGTGCACCCCGAAGGAAGTTCGCAGCTGAAGTTCCGACGATAAGGCAACTACCCCGAATCGGCATCGACAATGCGTGATAAAAACGACAAAGAGCTAGGTTTCTGCCTAGCTCCTTTTTTATTGCGGACAAGAGCAACATGAGAACTCGCCGCTGTCCTATTCGTTCGATTCCGCTTGCGAGCTCGCTTCGCCCGATGGTTCAAATTTCATGGCAGCGGAATTCATGCAGTAGCGCAGTCCCGTCGGTTCAGGACCATCATCAAAGACGTGCCCCAAATGTGCGTCACACTGCAAGCAGTGAATTTCAGTGCGAACAGCGATCCAACTGCGATCTTCAGAAGCTTCCACGGCGGTGTTGCTAATCGGCTGGTAAAAACTGGGCCAGCCGGTTCCGGACTTGTATTTGGTCTTGGCGTCAAACAAAGGATTTCCGCAGCAGACACAATGATAGACGCCGTCCGCTTTGTTGTCCCAGTATTCGTTGCGAAACGGACGTTCCGTGCCGTGTTGCCGAGTGACATAGAATTGTTCTTCGGTCAGCTGGTCTTTCCATTCTTCATCGGACTTGACAATCTTTTCCAGCGTTGCAGTTTCAATGCTGTCGGCGGCGTTCGCCGTGTCGTCTGACGCTTCGCCGTTGGCTGAAGCGTCGCTACCCGAGTTTGTGGCAGATTGATCGCTGGACGTTTCATTGGAACCGGGTAGCGATTTTGAAATGTCCACCGCCTGATTCTGGCAGCCGCATATCAGCGTTATCGCACACAGCGTCATTCCGTTTATGAAAGCAATTGGTTTCATAGTTGTTTCTCCTTCCGTCTCTGATTTTCTTATGCCAATCCAGAATAGATGTGATGTCAGTCGCCAGTTTGAACAGAATAGAGCTTCTTTTCACTACGAACAAACAACAAGCCGTCGGCATACGCCGGTAACGCGCGGTAGGTTCCCGCGGGCAAAGCATACGAACCTTGCGGTTGAAATTGCTGGGCGTTGGCCGCAAACGCCACAATGGTTCCATCCAACTTGAGTGCCAAGCAGGTGTCTCCAACGCGAAGTAGATGGGCCACACCGAATGCAGCTTCTGTCCAAGCGATTTGGCCGGAATCGGTTTTGACGCAAACCAAGTCGGCCGTACCAACGTCTTCGCGACCATGGATTCCGTACAGAAAGCCGTCATGTTCTATGGGCGTGTTGTATTGACTGGACAGAGATTCGTCGTTGGCCCAAATGGTTTTCAACTGTTGCGTGGATCGGTCAAACTGCAGCAATTGGCCGCCGATCCCATAGCTGGCGGTCAAAAAAATACGGTTGTCGCCAATTCGGACCGGCGACGCCGCGTTCACCGTGGGGCCTCGTTTCCCAAACGGCACGGACGCCACAATCTTGCCCGAATTCGGTTCGAACAGAAACATGGTAAGCCGAGCGACCGCGCAGACCAATGGCGTCGCATTTGCATCGCCAAATAGAATTGGCGACGAGTAACTGGCATCGTCGTCACCAGCTTTCCATTTGACTTGTCCCGATGCTAAATCCAACCCTACTAAGCACGCTGCGGGCGAACCCCCAACGTTCACAATCACCGATTGATCTACGGCAATCGGCGAACTTCCCGCGCCGAAGTAACCTTCTTTGCCGTCGAGTTCTTCATACAGTTCGCGACTCCACAGCTTTTTCCCATCGTCCGCGGCCACGCAATGCAGATCGCCGCCCGCACCAAACACGACAATTCGGTTCTGCGTGACCAGCGGTACGCAACGAGGCCCGGTGTCGGGATTAACGCCACCTCGGTAATAAGCCGGAAAATCGGTTCGCCAGAGTGATTTGCCTGTTTGGCGATCAAACGCTTCGATTCGCTCTTGATCGGACACTCGGTGAAAAACGTACACGCGGTTCGCCACAACAACGGGACCGGCGAAGCCTTGACCGACATTCGTTTCCCAAGTGATCCGAGGCGAATCGCTGGCCCAAGTCAGTGCCGCTTCCGAACTGACTCCGTTCCGATGCGGACCCAGTATCTGAGGCCAATCAGCCGCCTTCGTCGACACGGCAGTGGTCGCGGCAAATACCAACAGGAATGCCCGAGTGGTCATGATGCGGCCTGTCACGCTGGTCCTTTCAGTAATGAACAAGCAACGGGTCAAACTTACAAGTTTACGCCAAGTCCAACGACGCGAACACAGGGCTCGCTGCTTCGCTGCTAGCAAGCTTGACGTGCGACTTTGATTCGACCTGTTATTGGCCGAAAAACAGCGATTCCAATTCGCCGAAACGTAGGTGCACTCGCGAGTGCTAGCGATCGAGTCATGGTGCTGGTGCAAAATCATGTTGCGTTCATCCTTGGTTTGCTGTTACTTTCCCCACCCCACTAGGTCTCGATGGAAAATGCGTCGCATCAGGAACGCGATATGATAAACCGTAAGAATAACAGAAGCTTGCTTGGGATTTGCATCAGTTGGATCGCAATCGCTTCCAGCAGTCTGGCTCAACCGGCGAATGTGACTTCCAACCAACCTGGCACACAAAACCAACCTGGCACACAAGTTGCGCCGCAGTGGATTTGGGCGCCGGAACATGAAGCGGGCAAGATGCCTCGAGGCTCCTGCTTTTTCCGGTCCACGGTCAATATTGCTGCGGCGGATCAAGTCACCGTTGAAATCGCCGGTGATGATCGATTTACGTTGTACCTGAATGGCAAATTGATTGCCACCGCTGACAAAAACAAAGGGTTCTTGAAGTACGACGTTTCCAAGTTCGTAAAAGCCGGTCCAAACGTCGTGGCTGCGGAGGTGGTGAACGAAGAAGCAGGCCCCGCCGGCTTGGTCGCTCGAATAAACGTCGTGCAAAACGGTCGAACCACATCGTACCTGTCGGACACCACGTGGCGGACGTCCACCAGCGCGTTACCGCTGTGGAACAAACCGTTTTATTCGGACGCACGTTGGCCACTGGCCAAATCGATTGGCGTCTTTGAAACGAAAGACACCGCAGACAATGCCACAGCGAGTTCGCAACCAACTGGCCAAAATCAATCGGCCGAGCAAGCTCAGACTGCCCGAGCAAATCAAGTTGGCACAAACAATCCGGCGGCCAACGTGCCCGCGACGCCTGGGCTACGCAATCCATTAACCAACGATGTCGTGGCGAATCAGAATCAAAACGAAGTGCCGCCGAACGATGTAGCGACCAATCGCCATTCAACCGTGATTGTGCCTTCGGGTAAGGAATGGAAGGTAAATTCGCAACAGTTGAGTTCGCCCGACTTCCAAGTTCCGGACGAATTCCAAGTGCAGCACGTAGCGGGCGACGCGGACGTCGGTTCGCTGATTGCGATGACATTCAACGAATTCGGCCATATGATTGTCTCGAAGGAAAATGGGCCGCTGCTATTGGTTTACGATCAAGACGCAGACGGCACGTATGAATCGGTTCGCGAATACTGCAGCGGAATCGAATCGTGCCAAGGTCTGCTGGCCCTAAGCGGCAAAGTGTATGCCATTGGCAACGGACCAGACGGTTCCGGTTTGTACTGCCTAGAAGATGCCGACAGCAACGGCACGCTTGAAAAGATCTCGACGCTGCTGCAATTTGCTGGCGAAGCAGGCGAACACGGCCCACACGGTCTGACGCTAGGCCCAGACGGCATGCTGTACTTTATCACCGGAAACCACACTAAGTTAGAATTGGCGTTGGCTCCATCAAGTCCCTATCGATTTTACTGCGAAGGAGACTTGGTCACTCGACTGGAAGACCCCAGCGGGCATGCTTTGGGCATCAAAGCGCCGGGCGGTACCGTGTTTCGAATCGACTTGAACGGCCAGCGAATTGAATCGGTAGCGGGCGGCATTCGCAACGCGTACGACTTGGCATTTGACGGGCACGGCCGATTATTCACCCATGATTCCGACATGGAGCCGGACATGGGAACCACCTGGTATCGACCCACTCGAGTACTACAAGTAATTCCCGGCGCAGAATTTGGTTGGCGCAGCGGTTGGGCTAAGTGGCCTGAATACTATCACGACAGCCTGCCAGCGTTGGCGGATACTGGCCGAGGCTCACCGACGGGAATCGTGGCGTACGATCACTTTGCCTTTCCCAATCGCTATCGAAATACGCTGTTCAGTTGTGATTGGTCGGAAGGTCGGATTTTGGTCATGAAGACTGAAGACGAAGGTGCTGCCACCAAAGTAACCGCCAGCACGTTTGTTACCGGCACGCCGCTAAACGTCTGTGATATCGACGTCGGGCCTGACGGTTGGTTGTATTTTGTGACGGGCGGACGAGGCACCAAGGGCAGTATTTATCGAGTAACTTGGAAGGGCACTCCTGTGGATTCGCAGACTTTGAATTGGGATCGGGTATCGATTCCGTTTTGCGTTACCCACAAATTCATTGCCGCATGGGCTCGACAACGCATCGCCGCTACTCGACTACAACTGGGCGAAACCTGGGCATCGTTATTGGTAAACGCATGCGCGATTCGCAGCGAACCGCCGCAGAACGAGCTCGTGTGTTAGACATCATGGCCTTGTTCGGACCGGCTGCTTCGAATGAACTGCTACTGGTTGCCAGCCGAGATGCGGATGTCATGGTACGTCGTCGAGCGACCTATTATTTGGGAACCGCAGCGAGCACGCTGGTAGCGAACCGGCTGGCAGAACTGTTAGACGATACCGATGGACAAGTGCGGCGACTGGCGTGCGAAAGTTTGGTTCGAACCCAACAGGCGGTCGAACCGAATCGTCTGGCCAAACTGTTGGCATCGTCTGATCGATTTGAATCCTTTGCCGCTCGGCGACTGCTAGAACAGCAACCAGCCGAACGAATCGTCGAATTGGTTGCTTCGACTGCGGATCAGCGAGTTTTCATTCAGGCGGCCACAGCGCTGATGATGGCTTCGCCCAGTCCGCAACACGCGCAAGCAGTGTTGCAAAAGGGACAACAAGTGATGACCGAATTCATGAGCGACCGCAATTTCGTGGATCTGCTGCGAACCTTCCAACTGGCCTACCACCGCAGCGGGCTCACCGCCGAAGACACTTCGACCATGACGACGCTTTTGACTGACGAATTCCCGGCCAGCAATGTCGTGATTAATCGGGAATTGATACGGTTGCTCAGTTATTTGCACGTTACGGAAATAGCGGATCGCTATTTGAAGCAACTAGAGGTCGAGCCGCTGCAGGCGGATCGAATTCATTTGGCAATTCATGTGGCGCTGATGGGCGATCAATTGGGTGGCGACCAGAAATTGCAA
Organism: Pirellulaceae bacterium; assembly: GCA_041399205.1. Classification (GTDB taxonomy): domain Bacteria; phylum Planctomycetota; class Planctomycetia; order Pirellulales; family Pirellulaceae; genus JAGQOZ01. The sequence continues at coordinate 50,639 of JAWKTK010000034.1, forward strand.
CTGTTTCGCTACTTGGAACCCGGTCCCAACGCAGGATCTGCCGTGGCGGACTACTTGCAGCAAGTTTCCGTGCAGTTAGGGCAGACGTTGACCGAGGACGAAATGACAATCGCCATTGACCAAGGAGCCAAATATCCAGCGGCGGCGCTGGCGGCAGTCTTGCAATTTCCGGAAACACTTTCCGATTTGCAAAAGGAGCAATTAAAACAGTTAGATTCGGCCGTTGCGACTAGTGAATCTGAAACCGCCAAGCGGTTGCGAGTGGCCGTGGTGGCGCTGTTGGCTCGAGACGCTTCGGAAGCTTCGTGGCAGTACTTGCGTTCGCTGTATGAAACGAGTCCGGATCGTCGCGTGGAAGTGACAGTGGCGTTGGCAGAAGATCCCGTGGCGAATTGGAAATTTGTGATTGACGGTTTGCAGTTTTTGGATAATGAAACGCTACGCAATGTGCTGCCGCAACTGCGCACGGTGAACCAATGGCCCACGGAAGCCGAACCATTTCGACAAGTAATCATGACGGCCGAACGGTTACGCGAAAACGGCGGTGACGATGCGATTCGGTTACTAGAACACTGGAAAGGATTCGCGTCCCAAGTGGAAAAGATTCCGCTGGAAAAGGCCATCCTTGCCTGGCGCCGTTGGTATGCCGAACAGTTTCCACAGTCGCCGGCTCCCGAAAAATTCGTAAAAGCTCCGGGCGGTTCTTGGAACCATGACGTGTTGGTGAACCACATTGTGGCTGCCCAGAAAGCCCATGCGGGATCACCCGAACATGGAGCGCTGGTCTTTGAAAAAGCACAGTGCGCCAAATGCCATCGTATGGGATCGACGGGCGAATCGATGGGGCCAGATCTAACAGGACTAGCAAAACGCTTTCGTCCGTCTGAGGTATTAGAGTCTGTATTGGAACCATCTAAGGTGATTTCCGATCAATACGCCAGCAAGACGGTGGTGACCAAAGACGGCAAAGTCTACACCGGTATTTTGGGCAGTGGTGCGAACGGCGAATATGTGATCCTGCAATCGGATGGTTCGAAAAAGCAATTAGCTCTGACCGAAGTGGACGAAATTGATTCGTCAACCGTTTCCGCCATGCCGGCCGGTTTGCTCAATTCGCTGACCATGGATGAAATCACGGACTTATTTGCGTATCTTTATTCGAATCAAATCGGTCCAGTTGCGGCTCGTCCAGCCGACTCGGCAATGGGCTTCTAGCACTAGCACGGATCACCAGTCGTAATCCGCAGGCCTTACCAAACAAACAAGGGGTGCTGCTATCCCTCTTGCGGCATGCCGTCGCGGCTGTCGATAAATTCGTTACAATCGATTGCCTGTCTCTGCCGTAGCGAATTCCGTCGGCGCGTCATAATTAGAAAACGGCGGTCCGGGGTCATTTTTGAGTACGTAACCTATCATTCGTTGGTTACAAGACTCAACCTAATTCTGTGACGCAGAACACAACTAAGAGGCTGCAGCGTGTCATCAACCATTGAAGCTCCGAAAAACACTCGAGTCATCGACACCGAGATGAGTCTGAAGGAACGGATCATCCGAGGATTCTCGTGGTTGTTTGCTGGACAAGTGATGACGCAGGGAATCCGGTTTGCGACCAATCTTATTCTGACGCGTTTATTGCTCAAGTCAGACTTCGGCCTCATGGCGCTGGTAAATGCCGTCATCATTTCCGTCACGTTGTTTTCAGACGTGGGAATTCGAGACGTTGCCATCCAGAATAAGCGAGGCGACGAGGCGGATTTCTTAAACACGCTGCGTACCATACAGATCATTCGCGGCATTATCATTTGGGCCGTGATCGCGATAGTCAGTCCATTCTTGGCGATGTTCTATGACGAACCGGCGATCATTGGATTGTTACTGTTGGTGGGGCTTGGACCGCTAATTCGAAATTGTTCATCCACATCAATATTGACCGCCCAGCGCAAAATGATTCCTCGCTGGATCGAAGTTGCCGAAATCGCGGGACTGATTGTCGCCAGCGTGGCCATGATTGTACTCGCCTACTTCACGCACTCCGTGTGGTCTTTAGCCATTGGTACGGTGTTAAACGGCATCGTGTACATGGTGACTTCCTATTACTACAAACACGGTATCACCAACCAGTTGAAGTGGGACAAGGACGCAGTGAAAGCTGTTTCCCACTACGGCCGGTGGATCATTCCGAGCAGCATCCTGACCATCTTCATGTTGCAGGGTGATCGCCTAATCCTGGGCGCCATCATGTCCAAGGATACGTTAGGGTTGTATTCCATTGGTGTGACCCTGGGCACACTGACACTGCCCATTTTTCATCAGTTGATGCTACGCATCCTGCAGCCGGTCTATGCCGGGACAATTGGACAATCGCCCGCGGTCTTTCGCAGCAAAGTTCGTCGACTGCGACTAGGACTACTCGCCGCACTGCTACTGCCGGCCTGGGTGCTAATGATTGGTTCCAAATGGATTGTCGGACTACTCTATCCAGAAGCCTATCTCGATGCCGCCTTCTTCTGCTCGGTTGCCGCTTTAGGAATGTCACTCAAATTGGCAACGGACATGGGGCCGGTCTATACCGGTTTAGGCATTCCCAAGATCCATTTTCGCTTGACGGTAGTGCAGGTTGTTTCACTGGCGACAGCAATTGCCATTGGCTACACCATTACCGGCGACCATATCGGGATTGTGATGGGAATTGCGACGTCTTGCTTACTGGGCTATCCGATCAACGCCTATCTTTATAACAAAGTCGGCTTTTGGTTCCCGGAAATCGATTTTGCGGTGATCACGGCGTCGTTCAGTCTATTCGCCACGTTCTATTACATGATTTGGACTTAATGGCAATTTCCGGACAAGCCCATAGGTGCGTAACGACGGAACAAAAATCGCCAGATCTGAATCGATGGCAATACCAACTTGTTGACAGTCCAGGCACTGTCCTGTGACGGCGAGATCAAAAGAGTGCCGTCCAGTGGTAACCTAGCATTGGCGGACGCGGGCGATAGCGCTGCGACGTTCTAAGAAGTCCACGTAACAAGAAAGATTGTTGGAAAGCTTCGAGCAGCCTTTGCGAAGCGTTCGCCGTTTTTCTATTTCGCCAAGAACTCGCAAAAAAAATAACAGATCGAGTTCGGTTGGAAGCGAGCTCCTTTCGGTCGCGCATTCGCCAAACAAAACAGAGTATTTTTCTGGATTTTTTCCCTGAATTCACAGCTCGATCAGGCGGTATTTTTACAACCGTCTGAATCTGGACTTGCTAAGCGGCAATGCGAATATTCTCGGCGTCGTTCGGTCGTAATTGCCAGCGGCATAAGCAATTACGTCGCGCACGAAAATGCGGATTATTTTCTGTTTGACAGATTGGACTTCGCATCTCCTGCAAGCTACGGTTTCCAACAGCTGGTATCGGATTCAATGATTTCCCCACCCGACACTTCTCGTGTTTGGATCACGCCGATTCGACCGGTTGACAATGCAGGCAGGCAACTTTACGTTATCCGCCTAATCGTTAGATTTTGTGCAAATTCTACATTCGTTATTCTTCAACAGGGCGAAGTAGTTGTTGCAACATAAACCCCGTCGCTCGTTTGCCGCATGCAGCTGACGGAATGAAAACAAGACTGCGGCTTTTTTGTACTTTCACTTCGTTTGGAGGTTATGCCATGAATCGCAAAGTAGCATTTGGAATCGCAGTTTTCGTTGCGGTTCTTGGAGTTGCTATGTTCAGTAGTGACAATTCAGCGAACGCTGGATTGTTTGGTTGTGGTGGATCTAAGTGTGGCGGCGGCCTGTTCAATGGTCACCGTTGCCATGGTCCTTTGTTGAAGCGAGGCTGCCATGGCGGTGGCTTGGGCTTGCTAAAAAATCACTGTGGTGGCAAGAAGGAATGCGGTGGCGGCCTGTTGGCTCGTCTGAAGGCTCGCAAGAGCTGCTGTGCTCCTGCACCGGCATGCTGTGAACCAGCTCCAGCACCTTGCTGTGAACCAGCTCCAGCACCTTGCTGTGAACCAGCTCCAGCACCTTGCTGCGAACCAGCACCAGCACCTTGCTGCGAACCAGCTCCAGCACCTTGCTGTGGCGGTGGTGAAATCGTTAGCGAAGAAGTTATCGTTAGCGAAGTTCCCGTTGAAGCAACTCCAGTTGAAGTCGTACCTGAAGTTCCGGCTGCTCATTAGTTCAGCCGAGAACGGTTAGCTGCTGTCCCTGTTCAGCGAGCTGACAAACAACTACCAAAGAAAGATCGGGCCGTTCCAGACGGTTCGGTCTTTTTTTTATGCCATTTCTGAATAGCTGGGCAGAAATACGGTTCTCCGGACATGTCGGAACGCTTTTCCGAAGGATGGCTTTCCGTTACGCTTGACCCAAACGAAATGCGATAAATCTGGGAAGCTTGACACATGGAAACGCCCGCGTTGGCCAATCGCAATACCGGTCCTAGTCGACCGCTGACTTCGGTCCTAATTTTCATTCACCTGTTTTGTGTGCTGGCGGTGTTATTTTCGAACCAGCTTGCGTCCGATTTGCAGCACCGCTTGCGAAGTACGCTGGCCGTATACACGCGAACGTTGTACTTCGACCCCGTAACGACCACCGGATACCAATTGACCCACGCGGTAGATTTCGAAGACGACCATCTATTGGTGGTGGAAACGTCAGACGGTGCCCAGGTCTATCCGGACGATATGTTTGCGAAAGGGAGTTTTGCGTGGCGGCGAACCATGACATTCACCAAACGCTTGGCCGAATTTGTCACCAGTGAAGACGAAGACGCGGCCGCCGAATTAATCGCATCGGTCAGCACGCCCTACGTTCCGCGGACTGGTGACCGAATTACCATTCGCCTGTTGCGGCGGAGACCCATGGACTGGAATGACCCAACGGATCGCATTCAATATGACCGATCGGGAGACGATTTCCTGGAAACGGTGTACGTGGGCGATGCTTGGCGAGATTCGCTGGGACAGGTGAATGTCTATCGCCAAGTGGCACCGCGCGAAGCTGCCCCGCCAACTCGTCTTTTGTCCTTGCCAGTCGAGGATTCGCGTTCATGAGGTCGGTTTATCGTTACATCGCTGACCTGAATCATGCGGTTGGGTCCAATTGGAATCGATTTTGGTTTCAGCCCGATGATGTTGTCGGAATCTGCTTGCTGCGTTTGGCACTAGGATTGATTACCGTGTGGTGGCTGCTGTCGTTTGGATTCGATTTGGCACTGTGGTTCGGCCCCAACAGTATCGCCAACTCGGAAAACATCCAACCACTGCTGGCGCATATTGGCAGTCCGCCGGAATATCATTTTTCCATTTGGAATTTCCAGCATTCAAACACGTCAATGTGGGCCGTGCATGTGGCGAGCGTGATTGTGGTGATTGCCTATGCCGCTGGACTGCTAACTCCGCTGACATCTTGGTTGACGTTACTGGTGACGCTTTCGTATATCCAACACAACCCGTTCATGAATGGTCGGTTTGAAGCCACCTTGGTTTGGGCCTTGGCGTATGTTGCCATTGCGCCGAATGGTCGTTGTTTATCGTTGGACCATATTATTTCTCCAAGAAAACAAGATCGGCCGCATCCATTTGCACCGCCGGCGGTTCGAGCCACCATTTGCCAGAGACTTCTGCAAGTCCATCTGGTGGCAATTTATCTGTACTCTGCGTGTTCCAAACTCTTGGGCGAAACGTGGTGGAGTGGTCAGGCAGTGTGGTGGCAGTTGGCACAAGTGAATTCGGCGCTGGTAGACTTGCGTTGGCTGGCCGAACCAAAGTATCACGCGTTGGTCAACGCCTGGACGCTAGGTATCGTTTTGTTCGAATTCGCTTTTGCCGTGTTGGTCTGGCCCAAGATCACTCGGCCGCTGTTCCTGTGTCTTTCGCTCGTTCACTGGTCGGTCATCCTGCTGATCACGGGCGACGTAGGGTTTTGTGTGCTGATGATGGTTTTGAACTTGGCGTTTGTTCGGCCATCGGAAATTCGTAATTGGTATCGAGGTCACCAAACGGACGGCTCGATGAAACTTGGTTAACGGAATTTGGACGGAAAGGTGTGAGATGACACAGCCCCTCGCATGGAACCGACGTTCGTTTCTTGCAGCTGGCGCAGCACTGAGCGCTGTTGGCGGTTGGACTGCGGCGGTGCCTGCCGTCGAGCCACTTGAGAGAGCCGGCCACAAGTTCAAATTAAGTTTGGCGGCCTATAGCTATCGGTCGTTGCTGCAAGGGAATTCGCCGCAAATGACGCTATTCGATTTTGTGGACGATTGTGCCAAGTTCGGCCTGGACGGAACCGAATTGACTTCGTACTACTTTCCCAAGGACGTCGATGCCGACTATTTGCGTTCGCTCAAGCGACATTGTTTTCGGCAAGGACTAGACGTTTCCGGAACGGCCATTGGCAATGATTTTGGTCATCCCGACGCGGCTTCCTTGCAAACCGAAATCGCCAAGACCAAGCAGTGGATCGACTTTGCCGAAATCCTGGGCGCGCCGGTGATTCGAATCTTTGCCGGGCACCAAAAGCCAGGACAGTCGGCCGAAGCCACGCATCAACGCATGGTGGATGCCATTAACGAATGTTGTGAATACGCCGGCCGGCATGGAGTCCATTTGGCGTTGGAAAACCATGGCGGACCGACAGCCACGCCGGACGGATTGCTGAAGATTGTGCGAGACGTGGATAGCCCTTGGTTTGGCGTCAATTTGGATTCCGGCAACTTTCATGGTGAAGACATTTATTCCGAACTCCAAGAAATCGCCCCTTACGCGCTAAACGTGCAAGTCAAAGTAACGGTTCATCCTGCAGGAAAGCCAAAAGAAGAGACCGACTTTCATCGTCTGAGTCAGATTCTGCAAGCGGCCCATTATCGAGGCTACGTGGTGCTGGAATTTGAAGAAGAGGGCGACGTACGAGCGGAATCCGAGCGGTTTATTCACTTACTGAGACAAGCATTCGCATAAGCGAGCCTCGATTGATGGCGGCCGAAATCTCTAGCCGATCCTAAGCGTCCAACGCCATCTGGATTCGAATGCAAGTTCGCCGCTGGGATCAACGGGTCGTGAAACCCAGCATTTTCAGGGAATTCCGCGTAATCGGACGCTGCGAATGGAAAACGCGCTGATTCGCCATGGCAGAAACGCGAATTGGCTTGTTCAAATTCGATAAGATTTAGTAAAGTCCGGTTGGCGGATTTCTCATCTCCCTTGCTTCGTCACTTCTTTTTCGGAAGGCGAAACCCATGCTCGGTCTGCAATGGCTTGCGGTAGCATACTTGTCGATTGGCTGTATTTCGGCAGTGGTCGTCTTCTTGCTGTTCGCACCCGTTCAGGGCTACCGCCCTTCCTGGATGTTGCGTATCTGTGCCTTTGGTGTCTACACGCTGATGTGGCCCCTAATTGTCTTGCTGGCTGCCATGTACGGCTACGGAATGTGGTACCACCAACGGAATTGTCACGGCACGGATCGAATCGTCGAATCGAAACGGCCCTGGCACTTTCGAGCCGCATATCACGACGCACAAAGTCGTAACTAAACTTCGGCGAACCAAACGAAACAGCTTGCCCAGACGTACGAAAAACTTTGGTGCTACTAGGGAATCAGCTTTTGCAGCTGATTCCAGGTCTTGGTGTTCGCCACATCCTGCTTGGTCAAACCCGCTCGTCTAGCCTGCAAGATCCCGCATGCCATCACGTCCAGCCCATCCACACTATGCGCATCGGTATTGATCACAATTAGGATTCCTCGATCTTTGGCCATACCACAATAGACATCATCCAAGTCCAGTCGATACGGATTGGCGTTCAACTCCATTAGCGTGCCGTGTTCGGCAGCCGCGGCAAACACTTCGTCTAGATCCACTTCATACGGTTCTCGTTTATTCAGCAGTCTACCCGTAGGATGAGCAATCATGGTGACATACGGATTTTGGATGGCACCTAAAATCCGTGCGGTGATCTTGGCTTTGGGCTGTTTTTGGCCATAGTGCACGCTGGCAATAACCCAGTCCGCCTGCGCCAAAACTTCGTCGCTAAGGTCCATGCCGCCCGCTTCTAAAATGTCACATTCAATTCCCTTCAGAACATGAAACGACTTTCCCAGATCTTCATTGATCCGATCAATTTCTTGCCACTGCTGCAACAACCGCGATTCGTCCAGTCCATTCGCCATACTCACTCGTTTGGAATGATCGGTAATCGCAATGTACTTTAGACCGCGCTCCTGTGCCGCTGCAATCATCTGCTGGATTGTGGCCTTACCATCGGTCGCGACGGTGTGCATGTGCAGGTCGGCCTTGATGTCCTTAAGCTGGATAAGGTCGGGAAGTTGCCCTGCAGAGGCCCAGTCAAATTCGCGCCGAGCCTCGCGTAGTTCCGGCGGAAAGCAAGGCAATCCCAAGGCGGCATAAACTTCTTCTTCGCTACCGCCGGCAATATATTCGTCTTCATCATCGTTGGTCTTGAAAACGCCATATTCGTTGACCTTCAGGCCCTGCTTTTTTGCAATGCCACGGACAATCACGTTGTGTTCTTTCGAACCAGTGAAGTACTGCATTGCGGCGCCAAACGATTCTCGACTGACCACGCGCAAGTCCACCTGAAATCCATTTTCCAAGCGAACAGACATCTTAGTGCCGCCTCGGCCAATCACCGAAGCGATATCTTCAAACCTTGCGAAGTGATCCATCACGGTGTCCACATCGGTGGAAGCGACCAAAATGTCTAAGTCGCCAATAGTCTCTTTGCCTCGCCGATAACTTCCCGCAAAGTCAAATTTTTCAATGGCCGCACAAGCGTCCAAGTGAGTTCGTAGCTGTTCCGCAATGGCGTTGGTCTTGATCCACAAAATTCGTTCGTTGGCGGCTGCGGCTATGCTCAAGCCTCCCAAAATCGCTTGCTCGGTCTTCGCGCCAAAACCTTTCAGTTTTTGGACTTTTCCGCTTTCGCACGCCGCCTTCAACTCTTCCAAAGTAGCGACGCCCAATTCTTTATGAACGGCAGCTGCCTTCTTGGGACCAAGACCGGGTACTCGCAATAGATCCAAGACCGTCTTAGGAATTTCAGCCAACAATTCGTCCAGCATCGGCAGCGAACCTGTTTGCACCAGCGTTTGACATTTTTCAGCTAAGTCCTTGCCGATACCGTCGATGGAGGTAAGGTCTTTCTGTTCGTCCTCAATCAGTGATGCCATGGAAATCGGATAATCGCGAATCACCTTGGCGCCATTGCGATACGCGCGAATACGAAACGGGTTGGAGCCTTGAAATTCCAGCAAGTCGGCAATCTGCTCGAACTTTTCCGCAATCTTGGTGTTGGACATCGAACTCATAGCAAGCGCTTTCCTTACGGCTACAAAATCATTTTCGAGGCTACAGGTGCAATTCGATAATGTCTTGATCTTGAGGTTGATAGTTGGCCTTAACGACGGTACCAGGATGCACAGCCGAGCCCCAGACTTTCGCAAACTTCAGTCCTTTCGCAAAGTCCTGGTGGACTAATTCCGCCAATTCCATTAGCGTACTACCGCTGCGAATCGTATATGGATCTCGCATTTGCGGCTCTTTTTCATTCGGCGATTTCGTATAAACGCGAACCACATCCAGCGCGGCGAACAACTTTTTCGCGAGTCGTTCTACGCCCTGCCCCGTTTTTCCACTGATGATTTCGATCGGCAATGTATCGAGCACCATTCGACGCAATGCACGGACGCCGTCGGCAGTTTCGGCCAAGTCTGCCTTGTTGACTGCAATGATCGTTCGCGTGTAGGAAACGCCGATATCGCGTTCGTCTAAATAGGACGATGGGCCTAGCCGAGTCCGAGTTGCTTGAATGCGGCGCCAGGCGTCTTGAAAGTCAGTAACTCCTGCCGGCGAACTGCCATCCACCATCATCAAGACTAGATCCGCGCCACGAATCAGGCCTTGCATGTACGGCTCCAGAAAATCAATCGTGATGGGCGGCGTGTCCACCAACTGAATCATCACATCTTCCCACGGCATCATGGCCGCCTGTGGTTCAGTAGTGGAAAACGGATATTCGGCCACCACAGGTGTGGCGCGAGTCACCTGGTTGAGAAATTGACTCTTGCCCGCATTGGGACCGCCCACCAGCACGATTCGTCCTGCGCCTTGATGCGGAATGCGAATCCCAAATCCTCGTTTGCCGGACTTGGCCGCATCCACCGCCTTCTTGGTTTCACTAATTCGCTTCCGCAGTTCCGCCTGTAGTTTGTCTGTCCCTTTGTGCTTGGGCAGTTCCTGCAGCATTACCATCAAACACCGAAGCTCGTCCTCCACCGATTGAGCTCGACGAAACGCGTCTTCCGCCTTCCGGTATTGCGGCGTGAGATTGGCAGGCATAACAGGTCAAAATCCGTTGGAACCGGTCGAATTAAACAGCGAATCGGAAGTATACCAACCAGTTTCGTTCGCACCCCCGCCAACACGGGCCGCAGCGCAAGAACAAAGCCTCGTTAACTTTCGCTAACGAGGCTCGGCTTTGAGGGAGGAAAAAGAAGGCGTCTTTGTTTAATTGGATACGCCGTCCGGATGACATGGTTCGGACCCAATTTCAGATTTTTCCAGAATCCGTTCCGAAGTCGCCTTTTTCCCGAATTCCACGTAGGAAAGCGAAATCGGTTGTTTTGAAAATTGATCCAATCCAATGTCTTCTACCACCGGCAGTTTTTGCGACGACAAACCGCCGCGGATGATCATTTCACCAATCTGACCCACCAAAAAGGTGGCAACGCCCATGCACCCCACCACAAGTCCAAACAGGACGCACAACAGGCCTTGAATTCGAGTGACCCCGGACAGAAAACCAATGCCGACGAGCGACGCGGCAACTGCCAGGATGGTCACGCCAATTCCGTTGATTGGGTGCGAAGGGCGTTCGCCAAAACGGCGTTGGAACCCAACCGTCAGCATGTCACTGAAACCTCGCAGGAAGCGTTCAATGCCGTATTTGCTTTTTCCGAACTGACGTGCATGGTGGTCGACGACAATTTCGCTGCAGCGAAAACCCTTCATCTTTGCCAGCGAAGGAACCATGCGATGGAGTTCGCCGTAAAGCGTCAGTTCGTCGACCAGTTCTTTGCGATAACATTTGAATCCGCAATTGTGGTCGTGCAGTTTGACACCACTGACTCGGCTCAACATCCAATTAAAAATTCGACTCGGCAAAACTTTGTGCCACGGATCGTGCCGCTTCTTTTTCCAGCCGCTGACCAGGTCAAATCCGGTTGCCAGTTCGTCCAAGAATCGAGGAATCTCTTTGGGATCATCCTGTAGATCGGCGTCCATGGTGAAGACAATGCTGCCTCGAGCCGCTCGGTAGCCGGCCGTCAGCGCCGCCGCTTTGCCTCGATTGGCGCGAAATCGAATACCTCGTACGTTGTCACGATAGACTTCCACCAGCGACTGCACGATCTGCCACGAATTGTCGGAACTGCCATCGTCCACAAAGATGACTTCAAACTGCGAATCGATTGGTACGTGCTTCGCAATGCCGTCATATAGTTCGACCAGCGTGTCTTCTTCGTTCATCAGTGGAACGATGAAGGAAATTAATTGTGACGGGTTGGGCATAGAACTCATCTTTGAATTGGCTCCCAGTATTCTGGCCAAACAGCGCCCCAAAATTGCGTATAAGCGATGTATTTGTGTTGTGTAGCTGGATGTCCGCACTCAAAAAATAGCTTTTTGTTAACGTGGTTCGACGGAAAGCCGAGCGACTGCAATAAATTCAAGCGCCGCAGACATTACTGTCGTTATAGACACCATATTTATTGCAATCGGCCGTCGACGTGGTTCGGCCGAACTGGGTCTATTTTGTCCGAACCTGTTTCCTTGACGGCGATTTTCGGCCCGAGAACAATAGGTAGAGTTTCTCGTGTGATTTCAGCGCCAACATCCTTGTTGGAACTGTGCAGGAAATTTGCGCCGGAAAAAGCCAAGCAGGGTAACTCCGCTACTTGATATCTCGCACCTCACCCGCTCGGCCCGACGTCAATCCTCTGATCCTTTCAGGAAGACTTATGAACGGCAGATTACGTATGGTTCAATCCGCATGGGCAGGACTTCTTTTATTCGTGTTAGTCGTACCAGCAGCGTCGGGACAAACGGTCGCTCGCTTATGGGATGAAGCTTTGCTAGACGCCATTCGCATTGACTTTCCTGCGCCGACGGTTCATTCGCGAAATCTATACCATACTTCGGCCGCCATGTATGACGCTTGGGCTACGTACGACGCGGTTGCGGGAGGTCATTTTTTCACGGACAAACAATCCGTCGACGGCATCAATGTTTCGCAAGCTCGCAATGAAGCGATCAGCTACGCGGCGTATCGAGTTCTCAGCGAACGCTACCAACACGCAGTAGATCCCGTAGCGTCTCAGGCCATCTTTGACGGCTTGATGAATGACTTGGGCTATGACCCGAACATGACCACCACGGTTGGCGACTCACCCGCGGCGGTTGGAAATCGGATTGCTAGTTTGATTCTGTCGAATTCGCTGGCGGATGGTTCGAATGAAGCGAATGGCTACGTCGACACGACCGGTTATGCGCCCGTCAACGTGCCCATGGTGGTCGACTTTCCCGGACTGGTTACCCCAGATGCGCCGCCGTTAGCCGATCCCAATCGTTGGCAACCGCTGTACCTGAATTCGGCAGTCACACAGAACGAATTGGAAGGCGACGATCTGCAAACATTCATCGGACCTCATTGGGGCAGCGTGACCACGTTCGCCATGAACAGCGCGACAGGACCGTATAGTTGGTCCAGTATTGACCCGGACAACCGCCTCTGCTGAATGGAGCTGGCGACGCCGACTATCGACAAAGCCGCCGTTCAGTTGATTCGGTACAGCAGTTGGCTCGATCCATCACGGGGTGCAGGCGCGGAAATGATTAACATTTCGCCTTCGGTGAATGGCAATCGGCCGTTAGGCACGCACGACAACCAAGGTTATTCGGTCAATCCGGTCACCGGTCAGCCGTACGCCCAGAACATGGTAAAGTCGGCCGATTACGGTCGGATTCTGGCCGAATTCTGGGCGGACGGTCCAAATTCGGAAACGCCTCCCGGACACTGGAACGTCTTGGCCAATGAAGTTGCCGACAGTGGACTTTTGGATCGAAAGATTGGTGGCGAAGGTCGAACCGTCGGAGCGCTCGAATGGGACGTCAAGATGTATTTGGCCCTGAATGGCGCCGTTCACGATGCGGCCATTGCTGCCTGGGGCGCGAAGGCCGAATACGATTACGTGCGACCCATTACCATGATTCGTTACCAAGGGAGTTTGGGACAGTCTTCCAATCCGAATGGGCCGTCTTATCATCCTGACGGTTTGCCGTTGGAAGAAGGTTTGATTGAAGTCATCACCGCTGATTCGATTGCCCAGGGCGGTCGACATCGCAATGTGTATATCAACGCCAATCGAGATGCCGATGGACGGTTTGTGGAATACTATTCGGAATCAGAAATGGTGGGCAAGATTGCAATTCAGTCTTGGAATCACGAACCGGCCGATCCGGACAATCAAGTCAGCGGAGTGAAATGGATCTTGGCCGAAAACTGGGTGCCGTACCAAGCGGACAACTTTGTGACGCCAGCATTCGCAGCATATGTGTCGGGGCATAGTACGTTTAGTCGAGCGGCCGCGGAAGTGCTGACGCATTTCACGGGCAGCGAATATTTCCCTGGCGGTTTGGGTGAACAGACGTTCGATGTCGACTACTTGGACTTTGAAGATGGTCCGACTTCGCCAGTGACGCTGCAATGGGCCACTTATTACGACGCGGCGGACGAAGCCGGGATCTCGCGGCTCTGGGGTGGCATTCACGTGCCCGCCGACGACTTTGCCGGACGGATCATGGGTGCGGAAATTGGGATCGAAGCCTACGAAAAAGCGACCGACGAATTTGTCTGGGACGGCCTCAATTGGTGCAACGAAGTTTACACTCGAGACATCAACAATGACGGCTTTGTGTCACCCATCGACGCGCAGATTGTGTTGAACGAACTAGACCGTCCCGCGTACTCGTCCGACGGCGTTCTACCGGACAATTCAGGCAAGATTCCACCCTATTTTTTTGACGTCAATGACGATGGCTTTGTCGTACCGTTGGACGCGCTACTGGTCATCAATCGATTGAACGAAGCCGCCGCCGGCAACGGCGTGTTCGCGATTGCCAGTGTGCCGGAACCATCCAGCGTTGTACTGCTGAGCATAGCCGTGTTGACCCTGATTTCGCGGGGACGAAGAACGTTGAACTAAAACCACAAATCGCGAACCCGCTGTGCCGTGCCAGACGTTTGAAAGCAACGGCACTTCAGGTTCGAAGATCCGCGAATGAATCGCAGCACGTGGTTAAAGCGTCGAACCTGAAAGTGCCTGTCGCGTGAATGAACCAGCCAACCGCGCGATCTCCCTGACTCGCGCGATTTCGATTGGACTCTCTAATCATATTAACGGAAACGTCTGTCACGATTTTTCGCAAGACCACTAAGTGTTTGCACAGCAATGGTTTAGACGTCTTCCAATTGCAAGCTACCCGCTTTGGTCTGCCGGCTCCGCACGCTACGGATCCGCAAACCATGTGACGCGGGCCGACACCAGTCGATGGTCAGAATATTCGACTGAGTGCACGTGATATTCGTCAAAGCGAAACGACGACGGCAACAAGATCCAGTCAATCATGCGATTCGGCCGATCGGTTCGATACGTATAGAATTCCTCGGCGTCGGGCTGAAGCGAAGGCCACGTCTGAAATTCGGTTCGCAGTAGATCCATGGCGTTGCGACCGGCGCCGTCAGCTGTATGGCCCGGATATTCAACGGGTGTCGAATTCATATCGCCCAGCATCAAGAACGGACGATTCGAAGCGTTCGCCTGCCGAATCAATTCTTCCGCCGATGCCACTCGCACCTCTTCCGCTCGATGACTCAAGTGCACCGCCGCGATGCGCACCGCAGTGCCACCAAACTGCACGTCCGCCCAATGTGCTCGCTTCTTTCCCGCCAGCACCGTCTCCCACGCCGCATACCCCGGCAGATGGATCACGCGTGCGTCCTGAATGGGATGCTTGGAGAGAATGGCATTGCCAAACCGCCATGTCCACGCCAGTAATCGAAAGTCCAAGTTCCGCTGTTCGGTCCAATACGGAAAACCAGCTTCCCGAGCCAAAACTTCTGCTTGGTTCACGCCATAGCTCCAGCTGCTGCCAAAGTCGACTTCGTTCAAGACAATGACGTCCAAGTCTTGCGAGTTCAGATACTGGGCAATCTGTTTCAAACGTTCTGTGCGAACCGTTCGATCACCGCCGTCAAGGTTCGATTCCGCGAGGCCTCGGCCATGAGCAATGTTGTAGCAGCCGATTCGCAGCGAACTTGGCGAAGTGCCTGCT
>JAWKTK010000035.1:0-57424 GCA_041399205.1 Pirellulaceae bacterium
ACCCGTCGCCACCGTTGCTCCATCGGGCGAAATGTCGGCGCATTTATCAACACCCGGAGCAGTCCACGAGCTTATTGGACGCAGATCTGTCATCGACCACACAATGTACTCGGACAAATTGTCGTGCTGGACAACCACCAGCAGTTTTGTGCCATCGGTACTGAACGCTACTGGACAGACTTCTCCGGATTTTGCGAGCTGATGCCGCGCAACATCATCCAGAAGGTCTGTGTCGACAATGTACAAATTGCCTTCGCGATCACCAACGGTCAGTGTCGACGATACCGTTGAAAACCGCACGCCGCGTACGTTTTCGCCGACCAGTGGCACAGTGGCAATTTCGTCCAATGTTGTCGGAGAACGCAAATTGACGGTCACTGCGCCGCTTGTCTGGTGGTTGCAAGTAGCCAGCCATTTCATGTCGCACGAATAGCTGGCCTGCGAATAGCGGCGATGCCATCCGCCCGGGATGATCTGTTTGGTAATGGGCCAATCTTGTCGAAGTTCGTTGGGGACGAACCGACAAATCTCGCCCTTGGCACCACCAAACAAATACTTGCCAGATTCCGAATATTGAATCGCCCAGACTTCTGCTTGATGGCCCAACAGAATCCGCGTTGTCGACAAAGATTCGACATCCCAAATACGAATCGTATGGTCGGCACTCGAGGACGCCAGCTGTTCGCCGTCTGGCGAAAACTCAACATCCCAAATGATGCCCGTGTGTCCATTCAACTGGCCCACGTGTCGCCATTCGTCAACCTTGTAGACATAGATATTCCGACTCGTGAATCGCGGCGAAGTTGCCAGCAACGCACCGTCTGGGGAAAACTCCATTGCAAAGTTACCTCCGTCAGGAAGTTCGGCTACGTCTTCCCACGTTGACACGTCGACGACTCGAATTCGGCTGTTGGCTCCCAGCAAAATGTTCTGACCATCCGGAGTAAACCGCACATTGAATTCCAGTGATTCGACGAACAGCGATTTTACCAACTCGGGCTTTTCGTTTGGTAACAACCTCCAAATAGTCGCGCGACTTGTATCGGCCACGGCCAGAAGCTGCTCGTCGGGCGATACGTCAAAGGCATTGACCCGCATTTTCTCGTCGACGTCCAGTAGTTGCTGTCGAACGTCAAACGTGTCCAGTTCCCATGTATGGAGCATACCGTGTTTCGAGACACCATAGACTCGATCTTGCTGTGGTCCAAGTTTTATGAAGCGGACGCCCGAGACCGAATCAGGGTCGAACAAGGTCTGGAACAACTCGCCTGTTTGGTAATTCCACACACGAACGCTGCCGCGATCCGAACTGGCCATCAGCAGCGGTCGGTTGGGGATCAAGCTGATAGAACGAATGATGTCGCTGTCTGTGCTAAACTGCGTGTCAACGTCGCCTTGACACTCCTGTTGCATTGCCTGCCATTCCCAACCTCGGAGATCCAATGCGTCTTCCGGTTGTTCGTAGTGTGCAAGATAAGTTCGTGCGAGTCCCAACTGATTCATTCGGTTGGCCATTGATGCGTTGTTCATCTCGGACACGTAGTGCATGCGTTCAGTCCGCATGCGGTGCTTTTCCGACTCGCCCTTCGCCTTCAACGCATCTGCAATCGCAGCGTTCTTTGCGGTAACCTCGCGATTCAGACGGACAACCAACCCAGTGCTGACCACGGTTGAAATCAGCAATATTCCCGCGACCAAAGCGAAGGACGTTAACAAGTGTCGATGCCGTCGAGCGAACTTTTTCAGCAGATACAGTGAGTTCGGAGGGACGGCCGTCACCGGCTCACCGCGCAGATGCCGTTGAACATCTTGCATGAAGGATTCGGCCGTTGGATAACGTCGCGTCCGATCCTTCTCGACTGCCTTCAAAATAATCCAGTCCAAGTCTCCTCGGATTTCGCTTGGTAGGCGTGAAGGTTCCATGCAACGTTTTCTCGCCACGATCGAAATCTCTTCGCGAGTCAGTGAACTCAGCCGCAGCGATGGCTTCGGTGCTTCGTCTTCGCGAATTCGACGACATAGTTCTTCGAATCCCGCCTTTTGTAGAGTTTGCGAATCGAGTGGCGTGCTGCCGGTGAGTAGTTCAAACAGAAGCACTCCCAGCGAATAGACATCGCTGCGAGTATCGACATCGACAGCACTCATCTGAGCTTGTTCGGGACTCATGTACGTGGGTGTACCAATGAATTGGCGAAAATGCGTGAACAGCGTCTTGTCGGTCAATCGCCCGTGCACTGCCTTTGCCACACCAAAATCGATGACTTTCACTACCGGCTGATCACCATTGGTGGAGACCAAAATATTGTTCGGCTTGATGTCTCGATGGATAACGCCCTTCTGATGCGCATGTTGAATGGCGGCACAAACCGTGGCAAACAACTTCAGCCGCTGTGACGTCGAATAGTTCCGATCGTCGCAATAATTGGTCACCGGAGCTCCCTTGACCAATTCCATCACGAAATATGGGCGACCATTCTCGGTGGTTCCCGCATCGAACACTTTAGCGATGTTCGGGTGGTCCATCAAAGCAAGCGCTTGACGTTCTGCTGCGAAACGGGCGATGACCTGTTTGGTATCCATTCCCGCCTTAACGATCTTCAGAGCAACTCGTCGCTGGATCGGCTCAAGTTGTTCGGCCATGTAAACCACGCCGAAGCCGCCTTCGCCGATCTTTTCAAGCACGCGATAGGGACCGATCATTGTGCTTTCAAGACTGTTCGGTTCCTCCCGATTCTTGTCCCGTTGCGCTTCCACCATTGAACTCAGCGGGGATTCCAACAGAAACGAACCAGCTACATTATTGGCGTCCAGCAGCGCCTGGACACCGCACCGGAAATCTGAGTCCTCACCGCAAACAGCATCCAGATACGCCTGGCGTCGGTCCGGATCCACGATGGCGAGCGCTTCGAAATAGACCTTCTTTTCCGTTTTCGCTTTGCGATTCATTGTCGAGTGTCCGCAGGCAGAGGATTCGTCATTGAGAGTCAGTGCGACATATACCTCGGAATTTTCACGACATAACACGATTTCTTCGCGGAAAGCTAGTTTTTATTTTTGGTACTCGCGATAGAGCCACGCGCGTGCGAACATCCAGTATTTATGCACCGCACCCACCGAGATATCCAGAGCGTCCGCAATCTCTTCCAAACGGAAAGACGCGAAGTACCGTAGTTTGGCCACCTGCGCTTCTTTCGGATGAAGTTGCTCAAGTCGGTCGAACAGATCGTTAATGATCAGGATGTCCACTGATGATGAATTACCGCCCAAGTCCGATTCGTTCAGCGGCATTCGCTGCATTTCGCCACCATGTTTGACACGTCGATTTTTTCTCGCTCGATCCACAAGGACTCGTCGCATTGCTTCGGCTGCCGCTCCGAAAAAGTGAGCCTGCCCATTCCATTGTCGATTAGGTCCGACAAGTCGCAGATACGCTTCATGCACCAGTTCGGTTGTTTGCAGACTCCGCGCCGGTTCTTTGGCGAGCCTTCGACTGGCAAGTGCACGCAATTCGTCGTACAGAAGCGGCACTAATTCCTCGTCGAAAGCAAGTGTGTTACCCGCTTCAATCTGTTCAAAGATGCGTTCGATGTCAGACACGCGAGCACTCGTCAAAAAATTTTAAAATTTGTGAAAATCGCACACGAAACATCGCATTGTACCTTCAACGGCGATCATGGGACACATATCAGACAAGGAATTGACGATGAAAACAACGTTGAAACAGCGAGCGAGCCTGACAGGCACCAGCTTGCTTTTGATCTTTGCATTCTGCCCAGAAACAAGAGCTCAAACCGCAGCACTATATGACAATACGCACTTGCAGTTGCATCTAGGCGAACGGCTTGTTCACCCGCACATTGCACAACGCTTTGCGCAGCCGTTTCGGACAGATGAATTGCATACGCACATTACATCCGTCGATTTGCCGATCGGCCGGGTTGGATTGCCCGAAGGCGAAGTTCTGCTTTCAATCTGGGATGATGACAACGGGACACCTGGAAATTTGGTTGGCGAAGTTGGCTTGTTGATGGACCTAGTAGATTTGCCCTTCATTGGCCCGGATGCACCATCGATCGAGGTGACAACATTCGAGCCGAATCTGCGAAACCTCGAACCGAATTCAACCTACTATTTTGTCGTCGATCTCACGAATCTTCGTTCTTCGAATGGAATAATGAACAACGTGGGCAACGGTGCTGTCTTCCCGTCCGAAGGCACAAACGGCGCAAGAACACTTTTGGCACATACACGCGGCAACACGGATTGGTTTAACGTCGGGGATGTGACCGGAACCAGCGCCTTTCTTCAGATGTCGATTACTGCATCCAGCGCAGAATTGCTCGGTGATCTTGACCGCAACGGCATTTTGAACGCAGCCGATATCGACCTGCTGGCCGCCGAGCTTCGCAATCCAACCGGCGATCCTGTGTTCGATATAAACGGCGACGGGAGCACCACAAGCGACGACTTTCTGGCTTGGGTTCATGATTCCATTATTGCCAACACCTATTTCGGCGATGCGAACTTGGACGGCGAATTCAACAGCAGCGATATGACGCTGGTTTTCAGTGCTGCTGAATACGAAGACAATATCACGCTCAATTCGACTTGGGCCGAAGGGGACTGGAATGGCG
Organism: Pirellulaceae bacterium; assembly: GCA_041399205.1. Lineage (GTDB taxonomy): Bacteria > Planctomycetota > Planctomycetia > Pirellulales > Pirellulaceae > JAGQOZ01. The sequence continues at coordinate 4,635 of JAWKTK010000035.1, forward strand.
ATGGTGATTTTGATTCCAGCGACCTCATTCTGGCGTTTCAAGATGGTGGTTACGAACAAGGACCGCGTGCGGGCGTGCAAGCCGTGCCGGAACCGGCGTCTTCGACTTTGTGGCTACTGAGTCTACTATCCGTTGTGATTCCGTTTCGGAAAAATCGGAACCTTCGCTCGTAGCAGGAACACGGAGGTTCGAGGGAATAGGCTGGGACCGTTGCGTGTTGACTTCACTCGCATGCAACGTATCCCGGTCGATTCCGTTTTCGCCAAGTTTGTTTGCAGTTCGAAAAAACTCGCTGCTTTACTTACTTGCTCGCCAGATGCGAATCGAATTGTCGGCCCCAGATGACACTAAGATGTTGCCGTCTCGCGACGCAGCTAAGCCGGTGGCGTAGCTTGAGCCGTGAGCCGAAACGGATACGACGTCCCGTCCTGATTCCAGATTCCAAAGCGTGACACTGCCGTTGGAGTTTGTCGTGGCCAGTGTCTTTCCGTCAGGCAGAAATTCCACGTTCGAAACTGGTTCACCTTCAAGCGTTTTCCATAATGTCAGTTCCGGTGATTCGGGCCAGCCTGTTCTTAGCAGGTCAATTCGGTAGCCTCGTGCCCAGGCAAGCAGTTTGCTATCCGGAGAAATCGCGACGTCAACTGAAAACGAGTTTTCACCGTAGGATGCGAGTAAATCTAGAGATTCGGCGTCGCGGAATTCGACGCCAGCCCGCGTACCAATCGCTATTACTTCACCGTCCGGTGAATACCGTACGCTCCGAATGCCATCTTTTCCGACTGTTTGTACGATCGTTCGGCGTTGCTCAACATCCCAGATTCTCACGGTCCCTTGCAAATCGCCGACCACGATTTGTTCCGGATTTGACGGACAAAGTCGATTCCTCGCACTTCATCTTCAATCTCGTCGATGTAGTAGTCTTGCTGCCGAACGTTCAGGTTAACCAAAGAGACTCGCCCCATCGTCTCTTTCGGGTGGCTCGTCGTGTCGTATCGCCATTGTCCAGCGCAACTGGCGAGCCACTTCCCGTCGGGTGAAAGCTGCCCTCGTATGCTTGGAGATCGTGCCGCTTTTCATCGAACAGCTTCTCCTGTGTTTCGACGTCCCAGACGATTACGTGACCATCAAATCCGGCGGATGCGATTTTTGATCCGTCCATCGACAGACTGACGTTAAAGACCCAATCGTCGGCCATCAGAGTGTTCGCAGCGATGCCAGGCTGCTTTGACGGCCAGATCTTGATTGTGTTGTCGCTGCTACCGGTGATGATCCACGCGCCATCGTGTGAATACACTACTGCATTGATTTGGTCGCTATGACTTTGCATCGTCCAAAGAGGTCGCTCGCTTGCTTTCCACGGCGGGGCTCCGGGCCAGACTTCCACGATGCCACTATCGCCACCCGCGGCCAGATATTGTCCGTCCGGCGAAAAAGCAAGCGATTCAGCTCGCGAGTTGAGGTTGGCAAGCGCCGGAAATATCCCTGTTTCGCCTTCGATCTGGTCCGTGTCCCAAATTCGGATGAAGCTGGCTCCGTCGGTTGCCGCGAGGTACCGTCCGGCAGGCTGCGAAAATACAATGCTCTTGATGCTCCAGTCGTGAGCATTCCGAACAAAGGCGGTCTGTCGGAGACTGTCACCCTGATCCGCTCGCCAAATAGCAACGTTGCCAACTTGGGCAATGGCGAACGTTCTACCTTGTGGAGAGACAGCCAATTCGCGTCCGTACGTTTTTTCGAAAGCGACCGGAGACGTCTCCGGAATGTGCCACTTCCACAATTGCACCTTGTGGTCTGGATCTTGCGAGTTACTGACGACAACCAGTGTTTCGCCATCGTCAAAGAAGCGAACGTAACTGAGAGCATCGGTCGCAGTTCCGGGTAGGCTTCGTAGGATTGAGCGTGAAGCAACATCCCACAGCGTGATATCGTTATTCTTTGTGACGATCGCCAGCACGTTGCCGTCCGGCGAAAAGGCCACATCCCTCACCTCGTCCGGCATCGTTTGGCTGGCAACTTCTCTCTTTTTGTTGATATCAAACAGGCGAAATGTGCGGTCGGCGCTGCCGCTGGCGAGCAGTCCTTGCGGAGATACCGCCAAAGTGTGAACGGCGCCGGCGTGTTCGCGAAACGTGTGAGCCGAATCGTCGTGTTGGCACATCTGATGAATGAGTCTCCACTCGAACCGATCACCACGTGTCGCTTGGTGGCGTTCGAGCAGCGACATCGCCAGTGAAATACTGCCTTGCTGATAAGCCGTCGCAGCTCGATTCATCTCCGCCGCGTAAAGATTCACTTCAGCGCTTTTTCGAGCTGCATCGGTCGCAGCGAATTGCTTCACTAGTTTCGCCTGCGATTCTTGCATTCTCCGATGGGAACGCCGAGCTTGCACTAGCCCGATACTGCTGGCGACTGTCCCCGCGAGGAGCGCCAGTGACACGATGGCAAAGGTGGTGACGGCAACACGATTGCGTGCAACGGATTTGCGGACTCGATACACGATACTTGGCGGCCCCGCCTCGACCGGTTCGTTTGACAAGTGCCGCTCGACGTCAGCTGCCAGGGCTTCCGCTGTTGGGTAACGAAGCGTCCGATCTTTCTCGACCGCCTTCATTACGATCCAATCGAGGTCGCCCTTTATCTCGACCGAAAGTTTCGCAGGATCGGCGCGACGGTTTTTCGCCAGTGTCGAGATCTCGGCATGCGAAAGAGAGCTCAATCGATTGGATGGTTTCGCGGCGTCGTCCTCGCGAATTCGCCGACACAGTTCCTCGTAGCCAGCCTGCTCCAATCCTGTGACGTCCAGCGGTGTCTTCCCAGTAAGCAATTCGTACAAGAGAACTCCTAGGGAGTAGATATCGCTACGAGTGTCGACATCTACTGCACTCATCTGTGCCTGTTCCGGGCTCATGTAGGCAGGCGTCCCGATAAACTGCCGAAAGTTGGTGAATAGTGTCTTGTCTGTCAGCCGTCCCTGGGTCGCCTTGGCGATGCCAAAATCGATCACCTTCGGTACAGGTCGATCACCATTCGTCGCTACAAGGATATTCGTGGGTTTGATGTCTCGATGAATGATGCCTTTTTGATGCGCGTGCTGGACGGCCGAGCAGATTTCGCGGAACACTTCGAGCCGTTCGACTGTGGTTAGTCCTCGATCGTCACAATATTCGGTTACGGGGATTCCTCGCACAAGCTCCATAACAAAATAAGGGCCGCCCATTTTGGTCGTCCCAGCATCCAGGACCTTGGCGATGTTCGGATGATCCATCAGCGCGAGTGCTTGACGTTCGGCCTCGAATCTTGCGATGACCTGTTTGGTATCCATTCCCGCTTTGATGATCTTGATCGCGACGCGACGTTGGATGGGTGTAACTTGATCCGCCATGTAGACGACGCCAAAACCACCTTCCCCAATCCGCTCAAGCAGTTTATAGGGGCCGACCATGCTGCCGGTCAGTGTTTGGTCCGCGTGTCGGTTTGGTGCTTCCACCGGCGAGCGTTCGAGAAACTCGCCTGCATCCGCGAACGCGGCGATCAATTCATCGACTGCCGCTCGCAGTCCCGGATTCGATCCGCACGCGGCGTCCAGGTAGATCGCACGTTGCGAATCGTCCTTGATCTGTCGAGCCGCGTAGAAGATGGCTTTCTCGTTTTGACTACTGTCGCTGCTGGCCATCGCCGGGTCTCGAGTTAGGTACGAAGGACAAGTCCACTATGTGCGAAAGGTCAATCCGATTTCTGCGCGAGAAATTCCAGGGAATTCTGCCAACTTGCAAAATTGGGCGAAATTGCCGAAGGTAATTCCATCGCCACGCCGCCGTGTGCTTGGCTCATTCTTTCTGATATTCGCGATAGAGCCAAGCTTTGGCGAATTCCCAGCGCGCGTGTGCGGTGCTTAACGATATTTCTAGGGCTTCGGCCGTTTCGCGGTGGTTAAAGCCGACAAAGTATCGCAGCTTTGCCACTTCCGCCTCCAATGGATGCTGTTCGGCCAAGCGGTCAAACAAGTCGTGGACAACAAGAATCTCATCGGGATCGTAGCCAGCGGAAATCGCAGAGTCATGAAGCTCCACCTGATTATGATTGCCGCCGTGCTTGTGACTTTGCCTACGTCTCGCGCGATCAACCAAGACGTTTCGCATCGCTTGCGCCGCTGCGGCAAAAAAGTGGGCTCTTCCTTCCCATTGGACGTCTGGCCCGATCAAACGCAGATACGCTTCGTGAACCAGCTCGGTCGTCTGCAGAATCTGTTCTGGGTTCTTAGCCAATCTTCGACTGGCAAGCAGTCGCAACTCGTCATACACAAGCGGCAGCAATTGCTCGGAAGCAGCCATGTTACCTGATTTGAGCTGATCGATGATCCGCGCTGCCTCATTCACAGATTTTCTCCGAAGGTTTGGAAATTCTTGGAAAAACGTTGTTCGAATTCGAATTGTACTACAGCCAGCGAATGCGTTGGGGCACCTAGCACGATTTGTGTGGAATTGGCGCCGTACGACCCCAAAAGCCTGGAGGTTAAATGGATGACTTCAATCGATGAGATCTTTGATCGTAGTGCCAGTCCAGTCAATGTTGCGCGAATTTCTGCCGCCAGATTTTAAACTTAGACGGAGAGTAAAGATGAGATTAGTACTTGTTACTTATTGCGTGGTCGGACTACTGTCAGTGTTTCATGCACAAGGCGTTTTTGGGCAAGTCGCCCTCTACGACAACTTGAACAATGTGCGATCCACTGGAAGTTTCGAGGACTGGCAGTCGGCACAGGGTTCAGATCGTCGGTTTGCACAACAGTTTTTGCTTGGCAACAGCCCGAGTGTTGATCAGGTAACCGTATCGCTGATGCGGCCGCAACCCGCGGTGTCAGGTAGCCTCAAGTTCGAGCTTTGGCGCGACAACGGTTCCGGTCAGCCAATACCCGTAACTGATCCGGGTGGCAAAATCGCGGACCTTGGTACGATCGTCGATGTCACGCAGATCCCAGTTGGACAATTCGGGCAATTCACGTTCGATAACTTAGTTCTCGGCCTGGAGCCACACGAGCCTTATTGGGTCGTCGCTGACTATGCGGACGTGCGTGGGATTGGAAACAACCATCAAAGTATCGGATTCGCTGTCGTGTTTGGTGGTGACCCAGAGTATCCTGATCCGCCCGGATACGATGCGACGCTTGGAACGAATGGTGCCGAGCACTTTCATGCCTATCGGAATCAGGATCCGTTCTGGAACGATTTGAATGCGGCCTTTGGCTTAGATCATTTTTATTTAGCAATGACAGTTGAGGCGATGGAACGAAACATCGCGCAGCCCACGCTGAGGAAAGTCGGCGAACCGATTTGGACGGTCGGAGATATGCACCATTTTTCTGCGAGTTTCGGATCGGATGCGGGCTTCCAAGCAACTGTCGATAAGGTATCGCCTCCAGATACGCATTGCACGCCTCGTGATTTGCCGCACGATGATCTTTGGGCAGAAAGCATAGCCAACTTTGGATTCACGGATACAACGACGTTTGTTCCGTCCGACATCGACGGCGCGCCCAACGGTATCTATACGACTGTTCGCCTTCTTCCAGATCCGGGAGAAGTTGGATCATCGCTGAGCGCGGAGTCGGGGCCAATCATTCCCGTCGAACTCTTGGAGATTCACTCAACATGGAAGTGGATACGGAACGGTGAAGTGGTCGACGAGGGGTTCTCGAGTGACTTCGGCCGCCCCGATTGTCTTGTAGAGGGATTCGACGGACTCAGCTCGTTTCAGCAGATCAGTGCGACTGACGCGAACTATTTCCCCCCCGAAACGGAACTGGTTGCGAGCTACGCAACGGAGTTACAGATTCGCGACAGTCAAGGAAACGGCTGGGACGTGTCGATACCCTTCGAGGTGGTCGATGAGATCGCAGGCGATATTCGATTCGACGGCCAGCTCGATACAACGGACATCGACATGCTCTCGTCCGCCATCCGTCAGTCACTGTCGGATCCCCACTTCGACCAAAACGGCGACGGACAGGTCAACTTGCACGATCGCACACACTGGGTTCACAGCCTTGCCAACACCTATTTCGGCGATGCGAACCTAGACGGTGAATTTAACAGCAGTGATATGACGCTGGTATTCAGTGCTGCTGAATACGAAGACAATATCACGCTGAATTCCACTTGGGCCGAAGGGGATTGGAATGGCGATGGTGATTTTGATTCCAGCGATCTCATTCTGGCGTTTCAAGATGGCGGTTACGAACAAGGGCCTCGCGCGGACGTGCAAGCCGTGCCGGAACCGGCCACATTCGTATTGTTCAGTCTTGGCCTGTTGGCGATCGTCAGATGCACACGCAATCGTCCATGAGTCCGGCGTCCGGAAGTTATCGAGCCGAAGTGACGTCCCGAGGCAGGTTCCAAGCATTCAACGTATTCCGACCACCGGCGGCATAGATCGAAGTGCCGTCGGATGAGAATTCGACATGCCGAATAGAGTAATTGCCTTCCGGTGTGCTGAGCGTCATCAGCTCCTGCGCGGTTGCCACGTCCCAAATCTTCACCGATTCATGGCTACTACCGCCGCCAGTGATGATGCGTCGTCCATCCGGCGAAAACGCGACCGAATGGACGCCCATCTTGTGACCTCGCATCGTGTTAAGGATCTTTCCAGATGCAGCGTCCAGCAAGTAAAGATTTGCGCCGGTGGCAGCGATGTATTTCCCGTCAGGTGAGAAAGCGACACCGCCTTGCATCCCGCCGATAGGGACATCCGTCATCTGAGCGGGATTTTCGACTCTCCAAATACGAAGGACACCGTCTTCGTGACCCGTGACCACATGACGACCATCTGGTGAAATCGCCGCGCTTTCGTCACGTTGCGGAATCACCCAGGATCGCGATGTTTCGTAACGATTCCTTTGTTCATCGATTGCCAGGACAATGCACGTAGTCTCGTTCTCGCTTCTCACGACGACCAACAATGACGTTCCATCGGCAGCAAAACCGACCGGTGACACAAGACCAGTTGGTTGGAGCTGCAGGCGAGTCTTGGCGTCTGGACTATCGGCTCGCAACAGGGTCAATTGGCCATTTTTTCTCCGATCGCCAACAAGTCACTCACAGGTGAGAAACGAACTCCCCAAACATGCTCGGTCGTCGTCAACCGAACGAGCTCGTCCAAAGTGATTGGATCACGCAAGCTGGCACTCGAATTCTGGTTTCGAGTTGCCAGCCATTTCATGTCATGTGAACAACTCAAAATGGAATACTGACGATGCCACTCTCCGCTGCCCATCTCGTACATCGTTTTCGGCCAATTGGAATTCTGCTTGCCGTCGCCGTGCCAAACGCACAGCTCCCAACGCTGGCTCTCGATCTTGCTGGGGCCGTCGCTGACGATGAAAGCACCGTTTGCGGAATAGGCAATTTTGTAGACTTCACCCGTCGTGCCTAATAGTACCTGGTCTTCGACGAGTTCATCCACGTTCCAAAGCCGAATCGTATGATCGGCACCCGCAGACACGAGCGTCTTGCCATCTGGTGACCAGGCCACGTCGTGGACGTATTCGGTGTGACCTCGAAGCGATCCAACTGGTTCGCCTGTCGGCACTCGAAAGAGAGCAATGGCGGTGTCGGTGATGTTTTTCGCAACTGCCAGCATTTTTCCGTCGGGAGAAAACTTAACGGCGTATCGTCCTCCGGATGAAATCTTGTATTCTGGCTCAAGGGTATCTGGATCGCACAACCATATCTCGTTGCCACGAGTCAATGCGAGCCAACGACCGTCCGGCGAGTAGTCAATCGGTCCATGCATGTCGTGAAAGTTGCCGTCCTTTGCTACTACTTTCACGGGCTCCATTCCGTCCACGGAATACACCGTAACACGATCTACGGTTAGCACCGCCAATTGAACGCCATCGGGCGAAAACTTCAAAGCCCTCACGTCGTCGTCGACGGGGATTTCCCACGGAAGTTCGCGCAAAGACGGAATCGACCATGCTTTGATCAACCCTCGTTTTCCGTCACTTGCACGTTCGACGACACCAAGCATCCCGGTCGTCTGGCAGTACGCGAGCTGTGATACCGAGCCCGTTTCGATTCTCTTGACCAATTCCCTTGTGGCCAAATGTCGAAACTCCATTCCATCGTCCGAGCCCGCAGCAAGCCAGCTTCCAAATTCGCCGTCACAGATCGCCCAGGTCCAACGTTGGCCCACGAGAGTATCTAGGCTGTCTGGCTGGCACAAGAACGAAAGTGCTTTCCACTCCCAATTCCGCAGCGACGCCGTTGCCGATGTGTCACCGTGCCGCTGAAGCAACATTTTGGCAAATCCGAGGTGATTCCGTTGCAAGGCCTGGAAGGCGCCGAGCATATCGGTGGCGTAAGAAACGTGGTTCGCTCGTTTTCGCTCTTCCTCTGCCTCGTATTTCGCACTTATTGCGTTCGCGATCGCGGTGTCCTTTGCGACGGACGCCTCCAAAACAAGCTGTTGCCTTCTGTCCGCATCGATCGCGGCCCAGACGCTGACGGCGGTCACAATCACCAGTGATGCTGCGACCAATGCGGTCGTGGCCAGTAGGCGCCGATTTCGGTTCGCAAACTTTTTCAGACGATACATCGCAGTCGGCGGTGCGGCCAATACGGCATCGCCTTGTAGGTGTCGGCGAATGTCCTCGGCAAAGGCGTCCGCGGTTGGATAACGACGAGCGCGGTCTTTTTCGACGGCCTTCATCACGATCCAATCGAGATCGCCGCGAAGTTCGGTCGACAATCGAGCTGGATCTGTACATCGATGTTTGGCCACCGTCGTTAGTTCGTCGTGCGTTAGCGAGCTAAGCCGCTGCGACGGTTTCGGAGCGTCATCTTCTCGGATACGTCGACACAGTTCCTCGAATCCGGCCGCCCGCAATTCGGTTGGGTCAAGCGGAGTTCTTCCAGTGACCAATTCATACAGCAGCACGCCAAGCGAATAGATGTCGCTACGAGTGTCAATGTCGACGCCGCTCATTCGAGCTTGTTCTGGACTCACATACGCCGGCGTGCCAATGAACTGTCGAAATTGAGTGAACAGCGTTTTGTCGGTAAGTTTCCCCTGTGTCGCTTTCGCGATGCCGAAATCAATGACCTTCGGTACCGCACGGTCGCCACTGTTGTAGACCAAAATGTTCGTCGGCTTGATGTCGCGATGAATGACTCCTTTTTGATGTGCGTGCTGCACGGCAGAACAGATATCGACGAACAATTGCAAACGCTGATCGGTGGGAAGATTGTGATTATCACAATAGTCGTTGATCGGGGTGCCGCGAACCAGTTCCATGGCAAAGTAGGGCCGACCCGTATCGGATTCTCCCGCGTCGAAGATCTTTGCGATATTGGGATGGTTCATCAGAGCGAGTGCCTGACGTTCCGCTTCAAAGCGGGCAATCACCTGCTTGGTATCCATTCCAGCCTTGATAATCTTCACAGCCACGCGTCGCTGGATCGGCTCAAGCTGGTCGGCCATGTAGACGACGCCGAAGCCGCCTTCGCCGATCTCCTCCAGCAACTTGTAGGGGCCGATTTGCTTGTTGGCGAATCGCTCGACCTGCATTTGGCCCTCTTCGAAATCAGCGATCGCGGATTCGATGGGAGATGAATCGAGGAAATCGCCCGCAGCGGCTCGTGCATCAAGGAGAGACTGAACGCGATTTCGCAGATGTTCGTTTCCTTTGCAGACGACGTTCAAGTACGCGTCGCGCCGATCGAGGTCCGTAATCCCAGCCGCTTCGATGTAAATCGCTCGTTCGTTTGACTCAATTTCGTTCATCACCCATTTCCGCATGACGATTGGTATCACTCCGAGTTTGGTCCAGCCACCCATAGTTATTGCGCAAAACGGACCGCCTAATTTCGAGCAAAAGAGGTATTGCCCAACGGAATCTTCAAATTCGCCCGGTTAGGCCTAGAACGCAGGCCAGCTACGGTTTTTGCAATTCCCTATACAGCCACGCCTTGGAAAAATCCCAGTATTTGTGCGCTGTTCCGACGGAGATACCGAGCGCGTTGGCCGTTTCGGCTAGGCTGAGTCCGGCGAAGTAGCGCAGTTTCGCCACGGCGGCCTGCTGTGGGTGCATTTCCGCCAGCCTATCGAACAGGTCGTTCACTTCCAGGATCTCGACGGGAGACTCCTTTGCCTCCATCGCGGAATCGCGCATCGAGACTCGTTGGTGAGCTCCGCCTCGCTTTTGGCTTTTCCGCCGCCGCGCCCGGTCGACCAAGACTCGCCGCATGGCTTCTGCCGCTGCGTTAAAAAAATGGGCCCGCCCCTCCCAATTCTGATCGCTCCCGACAAGCCGAAGATACGCTTCGTGAACCAATTCCGTTGTCTGCAGGCTGTCGACTCCTTCTTTCGCTCGTTGGCGACTGGCGAGTGCACGAAGCTGGTCGTAAACGATCGGCAACAGTTCTTCATCAATAGTTGCCTCGCTCGCGTTGATCCGATCGATGATGGCTTGCAAGTCCGACATGGGAAAAGATTGGTTCTCGAAAAGAAAAAATGAAAATCCGAGATCGTTTTTACGCAACCTACTTGTGACGGCCCATTGTAGCACACTGAATTGCGTCACACGACAGTAATGGCCGACCATGAACTCGAAGGGGCAGTTGCGTTCGTTCATGAACGAAGTCGCTGATAACCAGCTTGTTCAGCAATCGCTGCCGAGATTGGGGCTTGATCATTCAACGCCCAGGGTCATATCGCACCCCTTTCGAACTAGGACAGAATAAGGAATTCAAGATGCGACTTTTCCATGCGTCAATCGCATATTTGTTTGCTGTTGTTATTTGTCACGAAATAGCGGCGCAGAGCCCCCTATACGACAACACCGACTTAGTGCTGGGCGAAGGGGAACGACTTGCGCATCCGAATATCGTTTGGATGTTCGCCCAGCCGTTCCGAACCGACGAGCAAAACACAACAATTAGAGCGATTGAACTCGCAATAGGACGTGTTGGTCAACCGGAAGGCGAATTACAGTTGTCAATCTGGAACGAGAGTGACGGGTTACCTGGACAGCTCGTCAACAAGGTCGGTACGATTGACGACTTCGCGTCGCTTCCGTTCGTTGCGCGGGGGCAACCAGTTCTGGAGACAACTTCGTTTGATGTTCTGATTGACCTCGAACCCAACTCTACTTACTTCCTACATCTCGACCTTTCTGACGCCGTGAGTACAGAAGGTATCGGCAATAATCTCGTCAACGAGTGCCTCGTTCCATTGCTGGAACTAATATTGCGGCACCGTTATTGACTATTGATCGGGGTGCGACCGACTGGCTCTCACTCGCTTCGTTTGGACTTGGAGATCGTTGGCTGCAAATGTCCGTTGAAGCGATTCCTGGTATCGACAGGCTGAGCAGCGAAGTCCGACTAGAGTCCTCGGATATTTCATTCGACATAAACGACGACGGAGTTCTTACCTACGCCGATCGTGTGGCGTGGGTCCACAATCTTGCCAACACCTATTTCGGCGATGCGAACCTAGACGGTGAATTTAACAGCAGTGACATGACGCTGGTATTCAGTGCTGCTGAATACGAAGACAATATCACGCTGAATTCCACCTGGGCCGAAGGGGATTGGAATGGCGATGGTGATTTTGATTCCAGCGATCTCATTCTGGCGTTCCAAGATGGCGGCTACGAACAAGGACCTCGCGCCGGTGTGCAAGCCGTGCCGGAACCGGCGTCTTCGACGTTGTGGTTGCTGAGTCTATTATCCGTGGTGATTCCACTTCGGAAAAATCGGAACCTTCGCTCGTAGCGGGATCATGGAGGTTCGAGTGACATCGGTCGGGACCGTTGCGTGTTGACTCCACTCGCATGCAACGCGTTCCAGCCGATCCACTTTCCCGCTACGGCATCCTCCGAAATATATCTTGCGGAAGTTTGCTTCGGCAGGGAACGTAAGATCTCGACAATGCTTACGGGCGATCAATTTCGTTCAGCGTCGGCGCATGGTGCAGTGTTACTCGGCCGATCTTTCGCGTGTCACCGATGAACTGTGAGCCCTGCGAGCCAACCGCCAGGATTGTTCCGTCCGGTGAAAAGGTACTAATCGAACCACGGAACGTTGCCAGCACTTTTCGCGTCTCCACGTCCCACAGCTTAGTCGTTGCGTAGGTATCAGAGGCCGCGATCCGAGTCCCATCGGGATGCCACGCCACGTGCTCGACATAGGTCGAATGCGGAAGCCGTGCTTCCATTGTTTGTGTTTTCAGGTTGAAGATACTCACGTCGTTGACACAAAATGCCAGGCGACTGCCATCTGGCGATGGATCCACATCAATACCGCCGTGCGGGCTATCTTCGCTGGCCGAAACCACATCTAAGTCCGGAAGTGTATAAAGTCGATAGCCGGCCCGCGAACCGGCAACGGCCAGCATACCATCTGCCGTTACGTCGAAGCTGCGTGTGCCATATTCGGCCGTCGATCGGGGTTCGAACGAAGTGTTCGCTCCCTGCCAATCCCAAACAAACAATCCCCCGCCGAAACGTGCTCCGACAAGATAGCGCCCGTCGCGAGTGAAGCACAGCGCGGTGTATCGACTGTAGTTCAAATGTGCGGGGTCTCTCGCTTCCGGATTGGTCCACGTCTTGACGGTTTCCTGGCGTTGGACGTCCCAGATCTCGATGGTCCACGAACCGGCAATGACTAGATGTTGGCCGTCCGGCGCAAACGCAAAGTAGTCGGCAACGTAGCTGCCAGAACCACGAAAACCCTGCTGCAACTCTTCTTTGGGTGGTGTCGTGAATGCAATCTTTCTGGATGCGACATTCCAAACTAGTACGGAACCATCCCGCGTACCGCCGCCGAGCCATTTTCCGTCTGGCGAAAACTTCGTGCCCAGATTTCGACGAACGTTCGAATGACACGTCAGGAATTCGTTCGGAGGACAACCAGTAACCTCGGATAACACCGTCACAAATCCGCGACCAATAGATCTTTGTCGACTGGTGAAAACTGCACGGAATTGTCTGGATAGGGAATCGGAATTGAATCGACTTCAGTCCAGTGTTCCGTTTCAAAGATGCGAACGGCGCCGGTCGTCTGCCGCGCCGCCAAGCGAGTTCCGTCGGCATTGAAGCTTAACCAGCCGTACGGCAGGCCATCGGTTCCTTGAACGTCATGCAGCAGTTCGCCATTTCGGTTCCACACTTGGATTCCGTTCGGGCAACCGGTCACAATCAAGTTGCTATCGATCGGAGAAATCGCCACGCCGGTCGGCCCGACGTCCATAAACGCATTCGCCGTCGGCAGCGTGGCCAGTTGTTCGCCACTGGGAAAATCCCAAATTCGACTGAACGTCGCCAGCGTTTTCCAGTCCTTCGAAAAAACGCGTGGCCATTTTTGGCCATTTGGTTCGGGTGTGAGAATAAACGGTTCGCGAATCTGACTTCCATCAAAAGCGACAGCGCTGCCGTCGTTTTTGATGACCCCTTTTCCGTCTTGAGTGAACCGTGCTCCGGTAATTCCAGGGTAGACCGGCTGTGGATTCGCGGGGTCTGAGATATCCCAAATGCGTTGGTCACTCTTCGGCAAGAAAAACCCCGCAACCAGATATCGGCCGTCTGGCGAGATATCGGACGCATTGCAGTGTGCGCCTCCCTGATGACTCCACAGCAGCTTCCTGGTTTCCATATTCCACAAACGCACGTAGCCGTCCGTCATGCCGGTGGCCAGTAGCTTTCCGTCGGGCGAGAATCGCATATCGCGAAAGCCATACTCGTCTTCCTGGACATACCGAGGACCACCCTCCAACTGAAACGCTTCTCGTTGACACTGATTCCACAGCCAGCGCCATTCGAACCCGCGCAAGTCCGGTTCGCCCGGTTTTGGCCAGTAGCGGTCCAGCGTCTCTTTCGCTCGCAGCACCGACGATTGATCGAAGTCCCGTTTCGCGGCCGCCATTTCGGTTACGTACAGATGGCGACGCAGATTTGCTTCACTCATTGCCAACGCATCGGCCGTGTTGCGGGCGTCGGCTTCCGCCGCAACCGCTCGCTTCGTCTGCTGTTGCGCCACCGCCAAAGAACGTACGGCTCGTGTAAAGCCGACCCCGGCCATGATCGCGCCGGCAATCAGCGAAAGTGAAATCGCGAAAGCAGAGAACGCAGCCAAACGATGTCGTGATATGAACTTGCGAACGGCGTACCAAGGGCTCGGCGGCCCGGCCAGCACGGGTTCGTTGCGAACGAATCGCTGCACATCGGCAGCCAAGCCGCTACAGGAATCGTAGCGCCGCGACCGTTCCTTTTCCATCGCCTTCATCACAATCCAATCCAAGTCACCGCGCAGTCGGAGAGGAAACTTGGCGGCTGATTCGCCGTGACGCACGGCCAATTCAGTCAGATCAACATGACTGAGCGAACTAATCCGCTTGGATGGTGTGACCGGTTCTTGCTCGCGGATTCGTCGTAACACCTCGTCGTAGCCGAACCGAGCTAACTCGGCCGAATCGATGGGCGTTCTGCCGGTCAGCAGTTCGTACAACAAGACGCCCAGCGAATAAATATCACTGCGAGTATCGACATCGGTTGCGGACATTTGCGCTTGTTCCGGGCTCATGTATTCGGGCGTCCCGATGAATTGTCGAAAATGCGTAAAGAGTGTCTTGTCGGTCAGTCGTCCCTGCGTGGCCTTCGCGATGCCAAAGTCGATCACCTTGGCAACCGGTTGGTCGCCTTCGGTCGAAACCAGAATATTGGTTGGCTTGATATCGCGATGAATGATTCCTTTTTGATGAGCGTGCTGGATGGCCGAACAGACGTTCACAAACAGTTGCAGACGCTTTTCTGTATTCAGTCGGCGCTGGTCGCAATATTCTGGTGATGGGCGTTCCTCGAATCAGATCCATGACAAAAAAATGGAAGTCCGTCATCGGTGGTGCCCGCGTCCAAGATTTTGGCAATATGCGGATGATCCATTAGTGCCAACGCTTGGCGTTCGGCTTCAAACCTGGCGACCACTTGCTTGGAATCCATGCCGCGTTTGATAATCTTCAGCGCCACCTTTCGCACGACAGGCGTTTGCTGTTCGGCCATATAGACGACGCCGAAACCACCTTCGCCGATGCGTTCCAATAATTTGTAGTGGCCGATAATCCTGCCAATGTCCTGGCGGCCGCTGTCCGATTCCGCCACGTCTTGTGCGAACGCCGAATGTTCTAAGTCTTGGCTTTCGGCACGCATGCAGCAAAATTGATTCGCGAGCGCAGATCTGCGTCTTCGCACAGGTGATTAAGCAGTTCGGTACGCTCGTTCGGATCGCTTACGGCCAGCGCTGCGTAGAAGATGCGTTTTTCGTCGTCGGCCGCAGTCATTCGTCCGTTCCTATTTTGCCCTCATCGTCCGGCGTCCGTTTCAGAGGAGCCAGCTGCCGTCGCAAGGTTTCAACTTGAAGAGCCTTTTGCCAGTCGCAGACTCCACCAATGATTCATGCGAAATTGCGACTAGAATTCTCACCGAATCTGGAATTTCGGCACATCTTTCGAATAGAGCCGGTTCTATTTTCCCATTTCTCGTAACAGCCAAGCTTTGGCGAACTGCCAATGCCGATAGGCGGTACTAGCCGGAATATCAAGGATGCTTGCCGCTTCCTTCGCGCTAAAACCAGCAAAGTAGCGAAGTTTTGCGATCTCGGCTTCCGCCGGATGTTGTTCTGCCAGTTGATCGAAAAGTTCGTCCACGGCCAACAGTTCACTGGCAGGAAGTTCGCGGTCGGGTATAGATTCAGCGAAGGGAATCTGTTGCCAATCGCCGCCTCGCTTGAGCGTTCTACGATGTCGTGCTCGGTCGACCAGGATCCGCCGCATTGCCTCGGCCGCCGCGCCAAAGAAATGGGATCGCCCTTTCCAATCATCTTCGCGCCCCACGAGCCTCAGATAGGCCTCGTGGACCAGCGCCGTCGTCTGCAGCGAATCGGGCGACCACTGTTCGCGCAAACGAGACTTGGCCATCCGATGCAGTTCGTCGTACACCAATTCAAACATTTCGTTCGAAGCGATGGCATCGCCCTGCGCCAGCCGTTCGTAGATTTCTTCCGCCTTGGTCATTTTCACGAATTCTCCCGAATTCGGATTATAGCGGAAAATTTCGTGGGAATTCTGCGACTCGCTTTTCGCATGTGACTTGACGGACGATCCACTCGACATTGCCATCTAGGGCGATTCGTCGGATGCGCGACGATCATTGTTCGTGACAGAATTCACGCAACTTATAGCTTGCGGACAAACCGAGTGCGGTGTTCCGCCAGCGTCATCGGATCGTCCCGCTTGATGTAGCTTCTGGAAAAATCGACTTTTATCCAATTTTGTTTGGGAAAACCGGCCACCTTTTTTCGCATATTTAATTATGGAAAGTTGGATTCGATGGCAGCTCGTGATTCTCCAGCAGTGAATCGATCAAGACTTTTTTGCCTTGGAAGTTTTTCTGCAATTGCTGAAAAATTGAGGGTCCAATAGTTCGTATGACTGATTGTCCGGCAGAGGCGTTGAAGACGGAAACGTCTGCCAGCTTGCTGCCTTATGTTAGGCGGCTCAAAGTTCGCCTTCTGTCGAAATCACAACAATTTTCGGAGTTACGATCCATGAAACGAATCAGCAGATTGTTTACACGTTGTAACCGGCCAACTTTCGAGAGTCTTGAACGACGCGCTATGCTAACCACCTACTTTGTCGATGGTGCCGCGGCGGCCGGCGGAACAGGTGGTCCGAATGACCCATTTGATACGATTCAGAAGGCCATCGTAGCGGCCGAGGCATCAAATGGTCCCGACTCAGTTCATATTAGCTCGGGAATTTACAATGAAAACCTGGTCATTGAAGACTCTGGAAAACTGACGATCCAGGGCAATGGTGCCACCGTCAAGTCGGCGGCGGGTGACGAAGAACATACCATCGAAATTGACGATTCAGCTCACATCACGATTCGGGATCTGGTTGTCGTCGATGGCGACGATGGAATTCGAGCCGACAACGTGGGTTCGCTCAAACTGGTTAACGTTCAGGCTTCCGGCAACGACGACGAAGGTGTGCAGGCGGAAGGCATTGACAATCTAACTCTTATCGATGTCGATATCACTGGCAACGGTGATCGAGGCGTCGATGCGGAGGACATTGGTAAGATTCGACTTGTTGATGCAAATCTCTCCGACAATGCCGATGACGGCTTGAGGGTCGTGAATGCCGACGACGTTCAAATTATCGGCGGTACGTATAACGGTTCCAGCGACGGCGACGGAATTGACTTGGAGGTGATCGCTTCAATCGACATTCGAAACATCACCGCAAGTAACAACAGTGACGAAGGGCTTGAAGTGGACGATAGCGGCCAGATCAAAGTCATGGGTGGCAATTACAACAACAACGGAGGGGCCGGGCTGGATATTGATGATACATTGGACATTCGAATCGCGGGGATTGCTGCGATCGGTAATGGTGACCACGGACTACAGATTGAAGTTGAAGATGATGCAGACGACGATGATATTGTGGTCATTAGACGCGTAAATATCACCAACAGTGTTTTCTCCAACAACGTTGGCGATGGCATTCAAATCATGGAAGAAGATGGTACGACCGTAGAAGACGTTAAGATTACCAACGTAGTCGTCGCGAATAATACGGAATTCGAACCAGGCGACGGTGGGCATGGATTGTTCATTGACATTTCCGGCGAATTATCGCTCAGGAATGTCACATCCGAAGATAATGATGTCGCGGACGTCTTGCCCTAACCAGCTGTTTGGTGGCCTTAACCTTGTTGCCGCAAGCTTTCGCCTTGCGGCAGCCAGCGACTTTTCCGATCCTGGCCGCCCATGAGTTTAGCTGAGCAAGGGAAATACTGAATCTCTATCCAATTCGCTGAACATCATTCGCACCACGGAGTGCAAATTGTGATCGTACAGAGACCTCTTGTGGCATTCGCGCTAATTTCGGCTGTCGTGTCAACTGGCTGGGCTGAGATCGTTCGGTGTGACACGCGAGAGGTGATTCCGGGAACGGAGTTGATAACACTGGGCCCAGAGGTTGACTTGAGCGGTTGGTTCCAGGAATCGCACAATCTGCGGTATGCTCAACTTGACGGCATCGATTTGTCGCAGGCGATTTTCCAAAACGCCTGGTTAGACCACGCCGATTTCAGTTCGTCCATGCTTGGGCATGCGAACCTTTCCTACACGAACCTGACCGGGGCCAATCTGTCCGGTGTAAATTTATCGAGTGCCGTCATGTTTTCTTCAACGCTTACCGACGCGAATTTGGCGGGGGCGGTGGTGACGGCGACCAATTTGTCCGGCACTACCTCACGAGGACTCACTGCCGATCAGTTTTACGCGACTCAAAGCTACGCCGCGAAAAACCTCTATGGAATCGGTCTCGGAGACAATGATCTCACCGCTTGGGATTTGAGCGGGCAGAATCTCACGAATGCCAATTTTTCGGGGTCCACGCTCACAGACGCAAACCTAGCTAAATCCAATTTGGCAAGCGCCTTTATGTGGGGTTGTGATCTCACGGGCGTCAACCTTTCAGAGGCCAGTCTAGCGGGCGCGCACGTCTCAGATACTAACTTGGTGGGCGCTGACCTGACCGGGGCGAATCTGACGAGTGCTAACTTGTCACGTTCTGTGCTCATCGACGCGAGTTTTACGATGGCTCTGGTAGTGGGAACGGAATTGACAGAAACAAGCTCTCGTGGATTTACCGCGACCCAGCTATACGCGACCCAAAGCTACGCCTCAAAAGACCTCCACGGAATCGGACTGGCATCAAACGACCTCACCGCTTGGGATTTTAGCGGGCAGAATCTCACGAATGCCGATTTTTCGGGGTCCACGCTCACAGACGCAAACCTGACGAGGGCGAACCTATCAAGAGCCAGATTAAGTTCCAAGCTCGCGGGTGCCGATCTAACAGGTGCAGTGGTAAGAGGTACAGATTTGGCCGGTACCACATCTCAGGGCTTCACGGCGGCACAATTTTATTCGACTCAGAGCTATGTGGAAAAAGACCTACAAGGGATCCAGCTCTCGTACAATGACCTCGCCGGATGGGATCTCAGCGGACAGAATCTTTCAAGTGCCGACTTGCGTTATGCGACTTTCCGAGGCGTGAACTTGGCCGGGGCAAATCTCAATACTGCCAATCTTGAATCTGCCGTTGATCTCGAATTGGTGGCGGCAACTTTTTCGCCCTTCGGCGACCTATAATCAATGGACCGTATTCCCATTAAGAATTCGACCCATCGCATCGGCTCGCATACATTCCCGTCTCGGTTGGGTGACTTTGACGGAGATGGTGGCTTTGAAATCGATGACATTGATTTGCTGCAAGCCAGAATTCTCGATCTTTATTCAGATCCGTCTTGGTTGCCCGATGCAATGTTCGATTTGAACAATGACGGCAATGTGACACAAAGATGATCTCGATTTTTTGAGTCACAGATTTTAAGCGTACCTGGATTGGCGACGCTAATCTAGACGGTCAATTCAATGCCACCGACCTCGTGCTAGTCTTCCAGGCCGGCCATGCAGAAGACTTCCCGGTTGGCGTCAACGAAGACATGATTACAAGCAACTCCGTGTGGTCCACGGGGGACTGGAGCACTGACGGTGATTTTAATTCAAGCGACTTGGTGCTGGCATTCCAGGACGGTGGCTACGAACAAGGACCTCGCGCCGGTGTGCAAGCCGTGCCAGAACCGGCATCTTCGGTGCTGTGGTTGCTGAGTCTATTATCCGTTGTGATTCCTTCGGAGGTAGGAACCCTCGCGCGTAGCGGGATCATGGGTTCGAGTGACATCGGCTGGGACCGTTGCGTGTTGACTCCACTCGCATGCAACGCGTTCCAGCCGATCCACTTTCCCGCTACGGTATCATTCAAAGCATTTCGCGCAGCGCAGAGTTCTCTTCGGCAACGAAACGCAAAACTCTTTGCAGGCCACCATCCTCAAGTAGGCCTCATGGACCAGCGCCGTCGTCTGCAGCGAATCGGGTGGTAATCGGGCGACCACTGTTCGCGCATCGAGACTTGGCCATCCGAAGCAGTTCGTCGTACACCAATTCAGCATTTCGTTCGAAGCGATGGCATCACCCTGCGTCAGTCATTCGTCGAATTCTTCCGCCTTGGTCATGGTCACGGTTCTCCCGAATTCGGATTACACCGGAAAATTTCGTGGGAATTCTGCGACGTTCTTTTCGCATGTGAAAGGTAGGGATGTCTTTGGCACGAGATCGTTCGGACATCGATACGGGATAAGGATCGAATAATTCACACAATTTCGACGGGAAAGAAAATTCCATGCGACCCAAAAACACGTTTTGGCTACTCTGCGTTCCGATAGCTGTGACTCTGCTACACAGCTTTGCCACCACTAAGAGGTTTTGTATGACAACTTGGATAACGTGCGACCCTACGAACAGGATGATTTGGCTTACGCCTCTTGGCTGACGTGAAGTATGCACAGCAGTTCTTCTTGGGAGATCAAACGAATATTGACCAAGTGACCGTTCTCTTAACACGCCCGCAAGCGGGGACAACGGGTGACGTTCGATTCGAATTATGGCGTGACGACGGTAACGGACGGCCAATGCCCGTCGGTGATCCAACTGGAAAGATCGCAGACCTTGGCTCCGTTTTGAAGATTGAAAATACCGTACCCGTCGGAAGTTCGGTGCATTCCTCGACAATCTTGTTTTGGGGCTCGAACCCAATCAACCGTACTGGATTGTCACCGATCATTCCGCCGTTCGCGGAACAAATATCAGTCGCAACTCTACGGAGCAGACCCTCGGTTTCAGACCCACCAGGCAGTACGGCCAACGGTGCGGGATTCTTGCGAGGCTACCAAGGCTCAAGTGATCCATGGCTAGATCTTACCGACTTCTTCGGCCTCAGTCATTTCTACCAAGCACTCAAAATCGAAGCGATGGAAGTGGCTGAACCGCAAACGGTAGCGTTGTTCGACAATCTTGAGTTCCCATTTGATAAAGTAGATGTCGGTCCCAGATTTGACAGCCGCAGAGAGACGCTTGCGCAACAATTCGTAACTGGAAACACTGACAACATCAGTAGTATTGCCTTACGTCTACAGCGAGTCGGATCGCCTAGCGGTAATGTCATGGTCGAGATCTGGGAGGATGGTGGGCAAGGCGAACCAGGTACTTTGATTTCGACTGTGGGCAGCTTTGACGTCGCTACCCTATCGACAACTCCCGAGGTGCTGGAGTTTGACGCTCTGATCACGCAGCTTAGTCCCAATTCTCGCTACCACCTAGTGTTGAACAACGAAGACACAAACATCTCATCCGCAAATAATTCCTATAAGTTCGGAGTTCGTGGCCATACGAGTGATGTGCAGGACGAAGGGACCAATGGAGCGGCAATGACGCTCGTTACCGATACTGGTGGCAACTGGCGAATCCTTTCAGATCCGTCCTTCTTTGGCTGCAATCCTACCAACGGACATTGCCCCAACTTCCTCCACATGTCGATCGAAGCGGTTCAGGTTGTGGGCGATTGGGACTTCGACGGAGAATTCTCGACAGTTGACATCGACATGCTCAGCAGTCAAGTTCGCCACGTTCCGAGTGATCGTTCGTTCGACCTGAACAACGACGGGATGCTCGATCAAACGGATCGCACACACTGGGTCCACAACCTTGCCAACACCTTTTTCGGCGATGCGAACCTGGACGGAGAATTCAACAGCAGCGACATGACGCTGGTTTTCAGCGCCGCTGAATACGAAGACAACATCACGCTCAATTCCACTTGGGCCGAAGGCGATTGGAATGGCGATGGTGATTTTGATTCCAGTGATCTCATTCTGGCGTTTCAAGACGGCGGCTACGAACAAGGGCCTCGCGCCGGCGTGCAAGCCGTGCCAGAACCGGCGTCTTCGATGTTGTGGTTGCTGAGTCTATTATCCGTTGTGATTCCGCTTCGGAGAATTCGCAACCTTCGCTCGTAGCAGGAACACGGAGGTTCGAGTGAAATAGGCCGGGACCGTAACGTGTGGCTCCACGGGCAACGAACGTGTTCCGGTCTATTTCCTTTCGAACATAGGGTAAGCCGTGCCAGAACCGTCGTCCCGGGCGCTGTCGCTGTTGAGCCTAACATTCTGTGTGATTTTGATTCGGCGAGTTGTTTCGGATTGTTCTGTGTGATGTCCTTGGCGAACTGAAGTTTTTTTCAATTTTCTCTGGGAAATTCAACGGTGGTTTTTCGCATATTCAATCAGAGACCGGAAGCTCCGTCTCTCACTAAGCAATTTCTAACCGTCAATGAAAGGCAACCATGATGAAATCGATCAACCCGTTCTGCTTCTTTCCCACGCTGGCAAGTCTTTTCCCGGTGTTGTTCGCCGTGACAGGATTGACTATCGCAACCGCCTCGGTCCAAGCTCAGGTTTTCCCGCCCGATGCGATCGTCGAAGGCAAGAATTTAACCGACTGGGTGGCCGAGATTCACAACTGGGAATGGTGGTACGTCGATCAGGGATTGTCCGACGAGGAAGCTCGGAACGTTCCTCCCAGCGGATTGGCCGCTGCCAACAACGACGGTTCTGTCTACTTTCGCGCGGGATACTTCTTTCCGCTTGACTTGCCGATTAACGACAGCTTTCTGGTTCCGGCAGATCGCCCCATTCTGCAGCGTGCACTCGACTTTGCCTGGGACATAGCGCCGCAAGATCTGGATGCTCGCGGGCTACCGTCGGCGCTAACCGGTGACCCGATGGTTGATTTTGGACAGCCTGATCCAGACGCGTTGCTGGCCGAGCTTGCTTTGCTTAACGACGAATTCGTCGAGGATCTGGACGGGGCCGGGCCGTTGGTTGCGGAAATTGGCGGCGAGCTGTTTACGCAAGAGCGACTCGCTGCACAGCGAGTGAGCTTTCAGTCTACTGTGACCATCGGCAACAATCCTTGGGAAATCCCTCCTGGTGATTGGCTGCAAGTCGTCGACGGCTTTTGGTTCATGCTCGAACCGCTCGCGCCCGGCGAGCAAATCACGGTTCGTCTCGGGCGAAATGATGCGAATGGCAATTTTGTACCGGACCTTACCAACACGTTCACCGCAGTTCCGGAGCCAAATTCGCATGCGCTGATCATTGCGGCGGCAACGTTTGCGTGTCTATTCATGCGAAGACCGAGGACCTGCTCAAGACATCGGAGGACGTCGATCAACTGATCGAACAGGTCAAGTCCCAGTACTCGCTCAGCCACGAAGCGGCAGCAACCGACCGACTGTCTGGGGTTAGATGCCACAACGACTCAGCATGAATCCTGGGCTGCTATCACCGCTTCTTCGCGGCTACCGGTGCGATCGTCTTCGAACTGCGGGCTGACGCCCGCAGCTGAATGCTTCCACCGCTTCGCCGTTAAGAATCGGTCCCCCAGCCGCGAAGCGGCGATGTCCCGCAGACACCATCTTGCGAATCTTGGCTCAAACACATTTGGAACAAGCGGTGGTCGTACGCTTTGCAAGCGAATTCGCCATCGGTGACTACTTGTGATGCCGATCGAACAATCATGCAACCACTCGACTTCTTCTCAGATCAACTGTGAACGTGCAAGAAATGCACTGACGCAGTCAGATTGACGACGGAACCGCGCTATTGTTCGAAGTTTGAATGCTTGAACCGGATTTCGTGCGCAAAGTCGGCGTGGCATGTGTCGTCATGTGCACATGACGCTCACTGCTGGTTTGGTAATCGGCATTGAAAACGCCGCTTACCACCGGTTCGACCGTGTACACGAACAAGCGTCCTATCGAGGCCGCCAGCGTTGTCGGGCGTGATCAGACTGATGACGTTTTTAACCGTCCCGGACTGTCGGCGGTGATTTTCACCGCTGCGGAAACGGACAAACTGCGGATCGTATGCAGAAGACGCTTCGGCCCAAGGCGTGGACGGTCGATAATCGACGAGTTCCAGAACGGAAATTGTTGTCGCTAGTCGGTCGCTCCTCGCCCTGATTGTCGCGAGTGCCAGGGCGATTATCGACTGGATCTTGTGGCACCGTCTTTTCCGAATCAAGCACCGGCCTACTAGTGTCGAGACTCCGTTCTAGGTTTTCCTTTAGGCCCAACTCTGCACCGCCGGGCCTACACGATTATTCTCTATTCGCACAAGAAACGTGATGAAATTTCGTGTTTTTCTAATTTCCGTGACCAAACGTGTCCACCGGTTTCTCCACACTAACGATTGGTGTACATTTTTCAGCATGAGGGGATCATGCAACTCGTTATCAACACACGCGGAACCAGTCTTCGTCGTCGCAAGGAGCGATTCTTGCTGCGGCGCCAAGATGTCACTCACGAATTTGCTGCAGCCAAGGTCGACACCATTGTTGTCGCGACCGGCGTGCACTTCACCAGCGACGTTATCCAACTGGCCAATCAACATAACGTCGACATTGTGTTCTTGGATAGATCGGGCATGCCTACGTCTCGAGTATGGCAATGTAAACTCGGCAGCACGGCCAGTATTCGTCGTCGTCAGTTGGAAGTCGCCGAAACCGATGAAGGGCTTCAGATCGCCGCCGAATGGGTCGGCGGCAAAATTGATAACCAAGTTCGCTTCTTAACCGAATTGGCCAAACGCCGCCCCGCCGATAAGACCGACATCGAATCGGTCATCACATCGCTTAATGATTTGCGACAGAAGATTGGTGGCTTGTCGGGCGTTGTGTCCGAACAACGCGGTACGCTGATGGGCTGGGAAGGCACGGCCGGACGTATCTACTTTGATTGTCTTTCAAAGATCTTGCCCGCCGAATATCGCTTTTCGGGCCGCAGTCGCCAACCCGCCGTTGATCCATTCAACGCCATGCTCAATTACGGCTACGGTGTGCTCTATTCGCACGTGGAAATCGCCTTGATCTTGGCCGGTCTCGATCCGTTCATCGGCTTTCTGCACACCGACAACTACAACAAACGCTCGCTGGTCTTCGACATGATCGAGCCGTTTCGCATTATTGCCGAACGCGCCACCGTGTTGTTCTTCACGGGACGACGAGTCAAGAAAGAGTTCTTCCGCGAAGTCCCCGGCGGCATCGAACTCGCGCCCGATGGCCGCGCGGCGCTGATCAGCAATCTAAACGAACGCTTGGACAAGGCCGTCAAGTATCCGGTGCAACGAATCAAAAAACCGGGCGGCAAGAAATTTCGACGCGTCAAGCTCCGAGCGACCATCCAGCACGAAGCTCATGCGCTGGCCAACCGACTGCTCGGGCGAAATGACTTGCCCAAGATCGTTGACTCCGATTCGCTGTTCGGCGAGGGCCAAACGGATTCCGGGAGCACTACATGAATTCAGCGACACCAAAAACAACCGCCAATTTCCGGGAGTCACACGATCGATGTTAGCACTGGTGATTTACGACATCAGCCAAGACAAGGCACGCAAGAAGGTTGCCGATCACTTGCTGGACTTGGGCTTGGTTCGCACGCAATACAGCGTCTTCTTGGGAACCGTCGACAAGAACCGACTGGACGAATTGGTTTTGTTCGCAGAATCACAGCTTGCAGAAACCGACAAGCTGTATGTGATTCCTGTTCAGCGAGACGACCTATCGACCGCCAGAGTTGTGGGCTCGGGATTCGACGAACAATTGGTAACCGACGAGATTTTGACGAAGGTGATTTGAATGATGTCACAGGCCGAGCCGCGAAGCGACAGCCCTGCTGTGGGCGCAGACACCTATCGACGCAATTTCCCCGCAGCCGCGAAGCGACAGTAAACCTTCACGCTGAATTGGAGATGCCATATCCCATGGGCAGCTACACACAGTTGACCTATCATGGTGTTCGCAACCAAGTATCGCAAACCAACGATCGACGAAGCATGTCGAGAGCGGTTATACGAATACATCGGAGGCATCATTCGCGCTAAAAGGGCCGAATGATTGAGATCGGCGGCACATGAATCCGCATACACATCCTCGCACAGCTCTCGCCCACCGTTACCATTGCCAGCAGTTTGCGCGATACCAAAGCGAATTCATCTTCGTGGATGCATCAGCATGCTCACGCTGCATCGATTCGAATGGCAAAAGGGATATGGTGCGTTCACCGTCAGTTTTCTGCACCGAAACAGTGCGACGTTACATCCAGAATAAGGCGGAACACCACAGAGAGCAAACTTTCCAGGAAGAGTACATGGAGATTTTACGCCGTCATCAAATTGCATTCCGCATCGAGCATTTGTTTGAGGATGAGCATCATGGGTAACGATTTATGCACCCGTCGTTCCCCAGCCGCGAAGCGGCAAGAACCTTCGCTCGGGCGTTAGCCCGCTGCCCCAAGACCGTAGCCCCATAGCCGCGAAGCGGAAATGCCATGCAACCCGAAAACACACGAACCACTAGCCGCGAAGCGGCGATAGCCAGCAGCTGCGGGGCGTCAGCCGCAGACACCATCGCCATCGTTGTCGTTAGCCGCGAAGCGGCGTTAGCAACTATTCGCACACACCAAACGCCGAGCTAATTCCCATGAATCGGAGCATCACTGTGATTGCTGTCGCCGCTTCGCGGCTTGCGGATGTAGATGGACAACGATCTGCGGGCTCACGCCCGCAACTAAGTGCACCGCTCCGCGGTTAAATCCGTTCCCTAGCCGCGAAGCGGCATACAACCTCGAAAACACACGAACCACTAGCCGCGAAGCGATAACCTGGGCCACCATTGCCATCGTTGTCGTTAGCCGCGAAGCGGCGACAGCAACGCCTATTCAACTCGCGGCAAATACCATGCGATACACGAGCGAACACTATAACAATGCAATCACCCTAATCCCGATTGAAAAGCGAGGCGCACACAGTATGAATACCATGGCTACATCGACAAACCTCACCACCCTCCGCCTACAACTCGCTCGACCGTTGCACTCGGCGAGGCACCTGCGCTGCGTGGTTTCTTCGGGAATCAGTTCGAAGACGAGGTGTTGATGCACAATCACGAGCCGAACGATCAATTGATCTACCGAGTATCCGCGAGTCCAATTCAAAGTGCTCGATCGATTCGCCTACCTGATCGGCATCGACGAAGGCAGCGAACTCTTGCAGCGACTTTGGCTGGACATCGATCAAACGCGGATCGGCAACGAAGAACTCAGCGTCCTGCAATCCGATTTACAAACCGAATCCGCCTCGTTCGAAGTCACCGACGAATCGCTTCGTTATCGGTTCGTCTCCCGTGGCTGGCGCTTAGACCAAAGAATTTCCAGGAATACACCCAAAGCCGCAGCCAATCATTCCGCCGAGAAAAACTCAACCGCACTCGTCGGCAATTGTCTGGGCATGTGCAAATCGCTCGGCATCCGCCTGTCCGACCATCACCGCCGACTGCCACGGCCTGCACAGCATCAAGACCACACTCAAAGGCCAGGGCATGATCGGCTTCGTCGGCACATTTTCCATCAACCTCCACCTCCCCCAACCACCTCGGCCTCGGCAAAAGCGTTTCCCCGCGGGTTTGGTGCAAACATGCACTCATTGAAAAAAATATCAATTTACGCCTCCGCTTTGCAGGTATTAAGCAGCACAATGTTATTTTGTGTACAGTAAATGATTCATTGAGATTGGTAAAGGAGGTAATGTCGTGGTCTTAGAACAATTCGCAGGTAGTGTGGTGAAGTGTTTGGTGAGGCATGGATTTCAACGACCACTCGCAGAGGACGTTGCTCAGGAAATGGTTTTGGAGGCTCTGAGAAGAACGCGGCGACGATGCGATTTACGAAACGAAGATTTCGCACCTACTTAACCGGGGATTCTGCCGCGATACCTCAGAAAGAGCACTATCCAGGGCCATGAAGAGCCTTAAGCGAGATTGTTCGAACTTCGAAGGCTCCAATCTATGACCGAAAAGGTTTGTTCGACCGGCGATTTTTGGAAGGAATTTGAGATGGCAGAGTTCGTCTCATCGCTGGACGATTCTCTGAAAGACACGCTTTCCGCCGTCTTGGAGCGTCCAACGAAACGAAGCTTGCGGATCACCTTGGCGTATGCACACGGACAGTTCGTGACCGCATGCAAAGAATCCGCAAGCGTGCATATGAGTTCGGATATAGCAGCAACTAAGGAGAACGCGGACTCGTCTATCCATTCCAAAACAACAAGCGGTTAAACGGTACCGTAAACGATTCCGAGCGAGTCCGCGTTCCGCTTTTCTATTGGAACAAAGAACGATGACTACCATGCAAAACACATCACTGATCGACATGACCGACGTTGAAATGTCTTTAGGCGTCAAACTCGATATCCGCCATGCACGTTGGTTGCGTGGTGCGATTGGTACACGTGAGGTGCGAAAAGAGTTTCACCAGCACGATGAATCTAGTAGTTTATCGACATCCGCTCATTCGCTACGACACAAGTGATGGAACAGCGGCGATCCGCGGATTGAATGAAGGCAGTTTCTTGCTTCGAGCATTCACACCGCCAACAAAGATACGACTCGGATATGAGTCCTTCGAGGTTACTGACGTTCAAGCGAAGTCCAACCGCATTGAAGTTGGTTCGAGTACGCAGTTCATTTACTATCGCTTCGCCTCTCCCTGGTTACCGCTTAATCAAGAGAACCGCAAACGTTGGCTGAAATCGTCGGCTGACGAACAACATTCTCTGCTGGCTCGAATTCTCTGTGGCAACATCTCATTGTGCAAATCAATCGGACACCATGTGATTGAACGAATTGAAGTAACGGAGCTGGATGTGAATCCAACTACAACATTTGACCTCAAGCCAGGCGTAAAGTTGTTGGGATTTGTGCGGGTCGATTTGCGATCAACTTTCAATTGCCATATCGCTGGGGGATTGGAAAAAGTAGTGCACGCGGTTTCGGTACTATCGAACAGGAGGACGCATAAGTGGCCAAGGCAAAACAAGCGAAACCCGAGACGGTCACAGTCGTGTTTTCCCGAACGGGAAACTCATGGCTCGACGCCGGTATCGTTGGGCTCTACCGAATGATACGCGGAACAAAACTCGCAGCAGCGTATTTGGGAGACGGATCCGGAAGCGACCAGAAGTCACTCACAGAACTGGATGAGTATCGCGACATAGCGGTGCAACTGAATCCAACGGATTTGATCATCACCGGTCAGTCACCGGTTGTCGAAGCGTTTTTACTACGATCGACTGGATCGAATGTTACTTCAGTCTTTCATCGAAAAAGCAACGCGAAGACAAGAAAGCATTCAACTTATTACGACACGGAAAGCGGATCCTTCTGAGACTTTCCCAAGTCGAAACCTGCTGGTGCGGCGCTTTTGCTCTTTGATAAGGCAGCGCGTCCATCGGGCGAGCAAATCAAGCGAAGGACAAAAAGAATCCAGGTGTTTTGGCCAGCCAAGGAGGAATACGTTGAAATCCAAAGGGAAACTTGACGAGTTTCTCAAAACTAGTGGCCTGAAGGCAGGCCCACCAGCCGGATTGCTTGTCGATGGTGCAAACCAGGTACGTCCGAAGTTGTTCAAAATCAAGCTCGACGGGAAACTGCCAGAAGACGCTTGCTATTTGGAAGGCGAAAACTCACTGGGGCTCGGTGAAGCCAAACAAACGGCGTTTCCGCTGCTCGGTGGAAGCCGTGGGTTTGTGAACGGCAGCACCGACAATCCGAAGGTTGGATGGAAGATCGATTTCGTCGGCAAGTTCACTCCCGCGATTTGCTTTTTCATGCAGCAGAACGACGACATTCATCTGTTTTATCCTGTTTCAAACAGCTTGGTGCTGACTAACAAGATTGCGTCACAACTCACGCACATGGTTCAAGTGCAGGATAATCTTTATCGCAACTTTGAAGACAAACTCGGCGGTTTCTTTGAACGACGGGCCGAAGTTGCCATCGCGTTCCTGCATCGAGCCTTCGCCGTCTTGTCCGAAAAGGAGGCATTTAAAAGCGGCAATGCAACACGACTCCGTCAGTACATCTTCGGAATCTGACGATGTACGACGTCTTTCCAGATGATGATGCTGTCGATTCGAATGAACAATCAATTGACGCGGCCGAAATTGCGAAGCAAGTCATGACTGAAGGAGCGATCTCATTCGAAATTGTTTCTGGCCAGCAAGTAACGTCTGATGCCGAAGTCATTTTGGAATTTCAACGACATTGTCTATCTCGCTCGATTGTTTCAGCGAATGCAAGCGTGCGAGAACATACGAGTTGATGAAATTGTCCATACAATCATGCGTTCCCTAAAGCATTCTTCAACTCGCTAGTGGATTCACCAAAAAAGCAAAGACAAGTCCTTGCTGCGAGATAGCGTTTGCGAAGCCATATTGCAGAAACGTAGCGTTTTGAAGTTGATCGAGCGACACGCGTTTCACATCAATCGAGAATCTAGCAAACTCAACACGCGCGTCGGGCCATTGTTGAAGTTTGTTTCAATCTATGAGCCTGGAGAGATTCAAGGGAACCGAAATGGAAGAAACCTATAAACAAATGGTTGAAATCAAGACCTGGCTAGAGGCAATATTGGCAAGAGTGTTGCTGAAGCCGTTCAGCGAGACGCTCGGGAATCGGCAGGTCGTGCGAAGGGTGCGATTCATCGCTTACGAAAGACTCGAACTATCGGCGATTTCGTGAATGAACTCGCGCGACTCCAGTTCCGTTACGGGATTGATGTCCCTAAAGACGCGGACGGAGTATGCTTGAACTTCGAGACGTTCAACGATTTTCGTGGTTTGTGTCGTGTCTGCACTTAACCGCTTTCTGTACGCAATGAAACCCAATACTGATTCGAAAGGAAACTAACCAATGGCAAATTCAACAACTATCAAAGACGCAAAGGCGATTACGGTTACGTTCTTGACGAACGTCTCGCTTGGTTCGCTTAACGGTAGCGATAAGGAAGCGGACAACGTTAGCAGCATTAAGAAGTTGACCTCGTGGTTCGAGCACCTTTCCCTACATGTCTAGCCAAGCCGTGCGCGCAAGCTTCGTGACCAGTTGGGCGTTCTGGGGCATGAACTTCGGAAGGCGTCGCAGCAAAGGAATCTTTTCAAGGCGGCGATGCGTGAGCCCGAAAAATATATCGACGATGACCTGTTTGGGTTTATGGATGCTGCCAGATCCGGCACGCAATGAAACGCAACAGTCCTGTTCGCGTTTCTCCGCTTTTAGCGATGGATGCCTACGAAGGCGATCTAGACTTCGGCACTAATTACATGTCGGTCGATGCGGGGGGAACGCCAAATATCTTTGAAACGGAGATCCATATGGTCTCTACCGAGGCACAATTTGATCGAACTTGATGCGGTCGGCGTGAGTCGCGATGGCGAGAAAGAGAATGCCAAGGCGAAAGAGACGGCAACTCCTGGTAAGAAACATGGGAAGTTAGCGAAAAAGACAAAGCAGCACGAGTGATCGCCGTATTGCAGCGCTGCAGCATTTGTGGTCCAGCGGGCGACAGTCGCGATTTCGGATATAAGCCCGAAGTTTGTCGCGGCGGCTGCCCTGACTGCCAAAGTTCCGATTTTCTTAGAAAGCGTTATTTGCACAAAGAACGGAATCAACAAAGGAAGCTTGCTCAGCGAAACTCTTGTTGACTCGAAGAGCATCCTCCTGGAATCCGTTTATGGCAAGAAGAACGGCATGTCTGGTGGCGATGCTCCGGAAAATTGTAAGACTGTTGGTGAAGCGTTCGAGGTGATTGCTAGTTGGGTAAACAAGCACTATGGAGTTGAGTAATGCTCATCGTCGTCATTGAGGCTGTCGCTCCGACGTCGAGTTGGCGACCGCCCGAAGCTCAGAACTATCATCCTCGTATCCATTGCCACCTTACACGAGCCAAGTTGGGCTCTGGGAGCGGCAATTGATGGCATTGCCTGACGCATTTGCTTACGTTCGCGACAGGAATTAAAGCTTGGCGTAGGCGGTTGGCACAATGGGCGGATGCGTGACCTTTGGAAGTCAAAGCCGAGCCATAGCAGATCCGAAAGGAAATTAATCACGATATCGTGTTGCGAGAACACTTCGTAGATACGCGATTGATTTTTGCGATCGAGACTCCTTCGCAAGAAACTGCGGACCAAGTGGCAGCAGCGTTCCAGAACCGTATCCCTAACTGTTGGCGTCAGTGACGCTTTGTTGCACGCTCGACGCGTCTCAGTTCGTGATGAGACGCCTAACCCTACGAAAGAGTTTGCGTTCACGCTGGTCTATCGAGACATCGCTTAACTACAAAGTTGACGCGTCGGTATTGGAATCACAACCGATGATGCTCGTTGCAGGCTCCTACAACCGAACGAATCGCACCGGAGCTGGTTTAATGATGCTGGTAGCCGTTCGTTGGCTGCGCGATCACTTTCGTGACGTTTATCGGCGATCGTACGCGCTCGCGGACGACGATGAGCCTGTAGATGCGTACTTGACGTTGAACCATCCACTTCTGCAATCAGTGCAGAGAATTACAATCATGGAACTTCAAGACTTTATCAATTCCCGTGCATCGTTACGATTCGAAGCACCAGAAATATCAGGACATTCTTGATTCAGCGTTGGCAAAGTCGAAAGGAATTGGAGAACCGGTGAATCAACCGAGCCACAGAGCTATTTCACTCACGTTACGGATGTCTACCTGGTTTGCCGCCAGTTAATCGATCTGCATCGGCCTACAATTGATCGAATCGCTACTGAATGCTGGCTGACAACTGAACGGATTTCTTCAATCAAGCCTTCTCTGCGTTGCGTTTCACGATTTTGGAAAGCTGTCATCGAACTCCAAGACATGATGAATGCGACTTCGAAGACAGCATATCGTTCCGCCCAGCGTAGAAACTACCACGAAATCATCAGCCTACCTTTGGTTGATTACTTCGCTCAGAAGCTTAATGAAAAACACGGCCATGTGTTAACCGACGGCCATTTGAGGCATTATGTAGAAGCAAAATGTTTCTGGCTGACGATTACTTGTTCAATTCGGAACGGTATCAGTTGATCCGGTGGGACGACTACGGCATCGACGATGCCATTGTTGCATCGAGTCTCTTTGCTCAGGTGATGTTCTCGCAACTAGGCTGGGAACTACCTATCACAAAAAGCATTCGGAATCAACGCGAACTTCTGTCGAACAAAAGCGAAAACGTTCCGTTCGCTCGACTGAAGGCGGCTCGTGATGCCTGCCTTGACGATGACAACCATCCTAGGTTTCGCAATGTGTTCGCAGTGTTAAAGGGCCTGTTGATGGTCGCTGATTGGCGTGCCAGTTCCGGAATCGAGTTCCCGGAAATGCGTTGAATGCGGCATCTGGCAGCGTAGATTCCGACAACGTCGCTTCGCCATTCGTTAAAGCAAGGTCGAAAATGTTGGCAAGAAGTTTCCGGTGATTTTCGTGCGTTTCAGAAGGAATGCAGAATCGGCGGGGCACGTGTTAGCGATCGCACCGACAGGAAGCGTAAGACGGAGGCGGCCTTTGGGCATTAAACCAAGTCGAATCAGGCGTATGCCAAAAGGTGCTTTTTCTTCCAACGATGGTGACTGCCAACAGCTTGTATGACGCGGCTAAAGCATTTTTCAAGATGAGTATGGCCATGAGGCTGGGCTCATCCACTCAACTGCCGATCTTGTTCGAGCGACAAGAACATCAATGGAGATGACGAACAAGACATGCTCACAGTTCAAGGCGGCCCGCTTGCGGAACGTCATTTTTTCAATCCCGTCACGATCGAACGTAGTCGACCAGCTACTGAATTCACTTTTTCATGCTGGCAGATGGCCGCTGAAAACTTTGCAGATGAACGCAGCAATCGTCATTGATGAAATCCACGCCTACGATCCGCACACTGCCGGACTGATTTCACTGATGTTAACCCAGATCAGCGAAGCGGGAGGAAGATTCATGGTCATGAGTGCGACGATGCCGGAAGACATGAAAGCCATCGTCAGGCAATCACTTACTCAAAAAACATCCGTTGCCGCTGCATGAAGTTTCCGACCACGAGCTATTGGACAAGCGTGCGTAACAACTGGCAAGTGCGTGATGTAGGTCTTACTGAATGGCTGTTGAAAGACGAGCAATGCTTGCCATTCGATGTGGTTGACACTACGGCCCCGGTAGTCAATCGAACTTTCCGGCGAAGCTTTGAAGCTGCTGGAACTGGAAGTCGAAAATGGCAACCGTGTACTTATCGTTTCAAATACCGTTCGTCGATGTCAAGATATTGCGAAGGCGGTTCGTAAGCATTTCAACGCAATTCTGTTTTCATTCGAAGTTCACTTTTGACGATCGAAACAGGCTCGAAAACTCATCACGGAAGATGATTCAACCGTCCAGATCAAGGCTACACAGGTCGTCGAGGTGTCGTTGGATATTGATTTCGACTTGCTGATGACTGAATTTTGCCAATTGATGCGTTGGTCCAGCGGGTTGGTCGTATCAAACTGTGCGCGAAAACCGAAACCGGGAAACGTTGTGGTTTTCAAGCTGAAGAAAACAGCGACAAGATTTACGACTATCCCGAAGGTGTGCTTCAGCGGACGTGGATTTACTGACAGAGACAAAACGGACTATTGACAGAGAACAGATTGCTGGAGTTGGTCGAAGCGGCGTATCAGGGTTACGATCTGCGGAGGACGACTCGTTCAAGCGAGTTCAAAGCAAAGTCCTTACGCAACAACTGACTCTCGGGAGTATTGGACAATCCTCGGCCTTATGAGGAAGACTCCGGACTTGACCACTAGATTGATCGACTATCCCCAATATCGGTCATCCCCGACATTGACAATTTCGTACAGGCTGTCCACAGAAGCTTGCACACCAAAAGATCGGCGACGTCACGAGTTGAAAATGCCACTCTGGTATGTGAAAACAGTTGATGACATGGGCAATCCGTATGGTCGCTTCGATGACGAATTGTTCGTCCATTTCGCCAAATGGAATACGATCCAGTTTTCGGAGGCACGTTTCTTCCGGCTAGAATCTCAGGCTCTGCAGTTAGCGATCCAGGCAACTTCATATTCTAGAAAAAGGGAGTCGAAAATGCCGGCACCTACCAAACCCAATTAAAATACCTGTCCTTCATTCATGCCTACACTGAAGGTTTGGGCAGCCGTCGATGCATGAGATTGCCGAGCGCTGAAGGTGAGTTCGCTGTCGGTCAATGGAATGCTGAAGACGCTGGAGAAGAATGGATTGATCGAACGTGAAGCTGGGCGCGGCACGGTCGATTCTGGAGATTCTGGTGGACCGCGTTGATGGCGTGGAAGAAGAAGCTCAAAAGCAATTTCCAGTTCTTGGGGCGTCGACGCGTCACAGGCACAGCTCAATCATGGAGTCGATTGTCTCGCATCGCAATGCGGAAACGGATTAGCGAAACGGCAAAAGGAAGTCGAGGTCAAAATCAAAGCCGGGGAAACGCCGAATGTTTATCAATTCAAGATTTCTCGCTGAACAACTTCAAGCCATCGATCTGGCGAAGGATCGAAACGCCACGTGACCTTGCCGAGCTGCATGGATTGATCCAAACCGCGATGTGGGTGGACGAATTCGCATCTGCATATGTTTCGAGTGGCGGACCTGGAATATGCGGATAATCGTATGGTCGACGAGGATTTAGGGGCAACCGACTATGGGAATTCGCGTGAGTGATCTCGTTCGCCAGCACGGGCCGAAAAAAACTGATTTTGTATGAATACGACTTTGGCGACGGCTGGGAGCATACGATTGTTCTCGAAAAAATAACTCCGCTGACTGGTTCGGCCGGCGACTACCCTCGCTGCCTCAAAGGCGTTCATGCTTGTCCGCCAGAAGATGTGGGCGGCGTTTGGGGCTTCTCGGATTTCTTGGACGCGATCTCGGATCCTTCGCATCCAAGCCATGACGAAATGCTTGAATGGAGTGGACCGTATGACTTCGATCGGTTCGATGTCCAAGAAACGACGGCCATGATGCAACGCGGCTTGCCATACGGGATGTGAACTGGCCATGGAAACGACCACACCGTCCATCACGGTCACACACGTTTTAGAACACTTGTTTTGTCCCAGGTTCACCTATTTCGAATACGTGTTAGCCATGCCGGAACGGCAAGAGAAACGCTGGAAAGTGCAGAAGGGACGCGAAGTGCACTTAGAACGAACGAAGGTGAACAAGTCGTACCTGCGCAAGAAGCTGAATGTGGTGAAGCGAGAGTTCGACGTGCCGCTGGCGGATGTCGAACTACGCGTGCGAGGCGTGGCTGACGAAGTGCTGACGTTTGGCGATGGCACGATGGGGCCGTTCGATTACAAGTTCGCCATAGCTCCGAAGAAGACGTATCGAACTCAGCGTCTGCAATGTGTGCTGTACGGCATGCTAATCGAACGAGTCTTCCAGGTGCCGGTCAATCGCGGCTATCTGTGTTATACTCGGGACAATTATAAGATCGTCGAGGTCCCGATCACGGCGCGAGCTCGAACGGCCGCGTTGCAGGTGGTCGAGGAGGTCTTGCAAGTCATCGAACAAGGGTTTTTACCGTTACCGACGACGCAGCAAAATCGGTGCGTCGATTGCTGTTACCGAAAAGTTTGCATTCGATAGGCCCGGCAAGCAGTATTCAGTCCAATCGACTCGTGCAAAATTATTGGCTCTTTGACAATCAGGTTGTGTATCTTGTTGCCACAGAAAGGCTTGCGGTGATTTTCTTTTGCGAGAACTCGCCGCAACGCCACATGGCATCGTGGAGTGGAGTCAGCTATGCTACTCATTCAGAATTTCATCAAGGTCGTTTGGAGAAAGAACTTTTGCCCAGAGAAGTCTTCGACGCCAATCCAAAACAACAAGGATTGAAACTTTTGGGAGTATTGCTATGGAAATCCCCGATTGGTTGTCTTCGACGCCAATCCAAAACAAGGATTGAAACCAATTTCCTGTGTTATAATCTCCTGTGTTGCAATTGTCTTCGACGCCAAATCCAAAACAACAAGGATTGAAACCTGATCGTCGATCAAACTCAGTTGTTCTTGGTTTCGGCTCCTCGACGCCAATCCAAAACAACAAGGATTGAAACAAACAAGCACATAAGGAATGATTTCATCCTTGTTGTCTTCGACGCCAATCCAAAACAACAAGGATTGAAACCTGCTGCAATTTCACACCTTGCTTGAAGCGTGCTGTCTTCGACGCCAATCCAAAACAACAAGGATTGAAACATGAACTGATCACCTCAGACGAGATGGATAGGGGAGTCTTCGACGCCAATCCAAAACAACAAGGATTGAAACGAAAAAATGCAGCAGTTTAGGATTTTCAGACAAGGAAAGTCTTCGACGCCAATCCAAAACAACAAGATTGAAACTTTCTTGAGCCTAACGTTTCCAACGATAGATTCTTGTCTTCGACGCCAATCCAAAACAACAAGGATTGAAACGAAAAATGCAGCAGTTTAGGATTTTCTATTCGCGAAGTCTTCGACGCCAATCCAAAACAAGGATTGAAACTGGGTAAGGATTGGCAACCGCGAATAATCCTGTTGGTCTTGTCTTCGACGCCAATCCAAACAACAAGGATTGGAAACCAAAGTCGCAGAGGCTAATGGCTAGTTAAAGCGGAGTCTTCGACGCCAATCCAAAACAACAAGGATTGAAACGGCACAGCGCAAGGTGCGCAGGCCCGACCCTGGTCTTCGACGCCAATCCAAAACAACAAGGATTGGTCAGGTTATCGTCGCGGATCAGACTGGGGTCTTCGACGCCAATCCAAAACAACAAGGATTGAAACCATCATCCGGACGGCCAAGAATCTCCCAATTACGTCTTCGACGCCAATCCAAAACAACAAGGATTGAAACGTACGTTCCGACAGTCACTTTCGCATTCGGATCTTGTCTTCGACGCCAATCCAAAACAACAAGGATTGAAACAAGTTCCAGATAAAACACGGCTGACCAGCGGTGGTTCGTCTTCGACGCCAATCCAAAACAACAAGGATTGAAACCTGCACGGCCTGTCGAACCGGCTGAGGATTGGAGTTCGACGCCAATCCAAAACAACAAGGATTGGAACATGAATTCAGCGACATTTACTGAACAGCGGATTGGCTTGTCTTCGACGCCAATCCAAAACAACAAGGATTGAAACGATGAACGAGCCTGGATTTTCCAAAATCGGTCAATGGGTTCGACGCCAATCCAAAACAACAAGGATTGAAACTACAACGCATCATGGTTGATGAGCACTCGCGGAGTCTTCGACGCCAACTAAAACACAAGGATTGAAACGCGGAAGTGTCTGAGAATCCGTTTTACATGCGTTATCGTCTTCGACGCCAATCCAAAACAACAAGGATTGAAACTGACTCAGCCACCGCAACGAATCGGGTTCAGATCGTCTTCGACGCCAATCCAAACAACAAGGATTGAAACGGGAATAACACTGCCGACGATTCTGCACCTTATTCTTGGTCTTCGACGCCAATCCAAAACAACAAGGATTGAAACCCGGTCGACGTATTCACGCCAGTCGCGTATCTCCGCAAAGTCTTCGACGCCAACCAAAACAACAAGGATTGAAACCCCGTCGATTCAACGACCTATCCCCGGCCGTAATGGTCTTCGACGCCAATCCAAACAACAAGGATTGGAAACGACGAAAGTGGATACACTTGGCGGGCAGTCGGGCAGCCTCGACGCCAATCCAAACAACAAGGATTGAAACGGGTAAGATATGATCGAGTATATTGATGCGTTGGGTCTTCGACGCCAATCCAAACAACAAGGATTGAAACTGGTATGTTTTCGTAATGACCTACCGTCTGAGGGAGGTTCTCGACGCCAATCCAAAACAACAAGGATTGAAACTCAGCGCCAAGTATCGGGGAAGTGTTGTCATTCGACGTCTTCGACGCCAATCCAAAACAACAAGGATTGAAACTTTCCAATAAATACGGATACACCAACTTAGGTGCCATCGTGTCTTCGACGCCAATCCAAAACAACAAGGATTGAAACGGACGACGGCGAGTTAGACTCGGCATCGATTGTCGGGTGGCAATTGTTCAGACTGGCCGCAATTATCTGAATTAATAAAATCGAAGCATCAACAGGCAAGCGATCTGTGGAAGAGATTCTTGTCTGGTTTTTTTGGATCATCGATTCATCCAGGTGATACTCAGCTGGATGACCGTGGCAATCGAGACCCAGACGAAAATTACGGAAGCTGTGCCAAGGCAACCCATTTGTAATGCTTCCAGATGGCGACCATCATCCAGATAATCGTTCCCCAAACAATCAGAATATCCCGGCAGCTAACGGCAGTTCCACCAAGCCGAATTGGATGGGCGTGAGAAATTAGGTTCGCCACAAGATTGGTGACAAACGGCACGACGATGGTCCACGACAGCTTCTTTCCTGCATGCCTGCCCAGCACGAAGCCAAAAGGTTAGCACGATGACTGGGTAAAGAATCTGCCATATCAGGCCGATCGTCGCTGGCAGCGGTGTCCAGGACGGTTTCCACAAGCTGCTGTACCACTCCATCCACGTCATTCGACCGATTCCTCGGGCCAAGATTCAGGCGGCCTCACATCCCAATCCCGTGCCTGCGAATCCATCGATTCG
Organism: Pirellulaceae bacterium; assembly: GCA_041399205.1. Lineage (GTDB taxonomy): Bacteria > Planctomycetota > Planctomycetia > Pirellulales > Pirellulaceae > JAGQOZ01. Next base: position 44,184 of record JAWKTK010000035.1, read on the forward strand.
CCGCGAGAAGTCGCGATAGGTGGTATCCACCAAAACGATCCGGTTGCCTTTGCGAATTCTGGCGGAATCCTCCCATCGACAAATCTTCACCAACTTCGAGCTTCCCGCCAGATTGCAGGAAGTTCGCGAGGTGCAAGGAAATTTACCTCATCGCCTAGGTGATCACGTGCTCGCTTCATTTTCGTGTCTCATCGTTATCAGAATGTGATGTAAGCATCGCCTTGAATGCCTCGTTTGGCCTACCGTAAACTTGGGACTTCGTTGTCGCCAGAGCCGGAAAGCAAGATGTCGTTAAGCTCAAAGCCGACATCGTGCGGTGAAAGATCCCTCGGCCAGCCAATGCTTGGCGAACTTGAGGTCGTTCATCGATCCGGTGACAGACCGATTTAACGACTTGGCGAATATTACAGAGCTGCTGGCCGGCACGTGAACTTCTGATGGCAAACGCTTGTTCGTCCGCTTCCATGAATTCGCGAATAGTCTGTTCAACAAAACGCCCTTCATTCGTACCGTGCATTACGCAAGAATACAGCGAAGCCGTGTTCGACACGATGGTGTACTGCGTTCGTCCTGCTGTGAACAAGTTACACGACCAATCTGGCAAAGGGATTTTCGTCCAGCGGACTCTCTGACAACCGCCCGGCTTTGATCTTAGTGCCAAGCTTCTGCGTAAAGGCGAAAGATCATCCTCGGCCTCTCACGCAACACGTTTGCCAGATGGTGTGGCAGAGACATTGGGAGTTTCGCACGGATTTCAACGAGTTGGCCTCCGCAGGCCGGACGCTGGCCTTGACGCTTCCTGGCCGGTCTCGTGATCATTCTGTTTGTCGTTTATCACGCTTCCACCTCCAGCAACCAATCCCTTGCTCGTTCCACCAGCAGCAAATCGCGGTACGTCGTCGAATGTCGTCTTTCCGCATTTCCTCGATTTCGTCGGCGTCGAACTCGATTTCCTCTTCTCCCAACAGAGAGTGCGACCTCGGTTCGAACAAGCTGGGATCGAAGGGTTCCGTCTGACGAGCTGTTTCCAGATATTGGGCCAGTTGCAGCGTTCAAAGATCGTCTTGATCTTGGCTACGGAAATCCGGAAGCTCGTCCCGAAAGTCAGTATCCGATTCGGCAGCCTCGAGAAAATTTAAGAACTTTTCGCCGATCAAGTAATCCAGGCCTTTTGCGTGCCAAAAATCATTCTCGATGTTTTCGGCCGCCTCGCACTGTTCAATCCAAATTTCAGGTGGTTCCATCATGGTACTCCTTGTAGGTCCGATTTCTTGGGCCAACAATCATCAGCATACGAAAACCCGCGGATGGTTGGCCATATGGGATCCACTGCCGCCCAAAAATCGACGAACACACGATTTTCAGTTGCGTGGGTTTCAACGACTGGATCTGTGCGAACGGTACCGTATGATCCAGGTAGAAATGCCTACGCGACTTTACCTGGACTCGGCACGTATGGGCCTGCTGTCCGAGCGAGCGGAAGTTGGCCCACTTCGATCATGATACGATTCGAACGTCAGATACCGTGAGCCTGGACGAAATTGAACGAATTGTGATTTAGTCAAATACACTCCCAAAACCGATGGACCGTCACAGTCGTCTACCTGTTATCAACATCTTGATACCGGCTACTGTACAGACTGCGGCCCGGACGCGTTGGTAATGATGCCACCATCGACTTTTACGGGAATGAGCCGCTGATATTTCAGCTAGATTCTACCAATGCGTTCTTGACGAACTCGAATTGCTCGAATGAATCATGCCGACGGCCACCATGATATAGTGTGTATCTTGCGAAACGCGATCTAGTAACGAATCAAATTGACGTTGAAATCGCGAGCTATTACTGACGGACCCCCTGATAGGGCTTGGGGGTCGCAGTGACTTCGTCAAGGATTCTTGCGTAATGATAAAGTCTCTGAGTAATTCAAAACACCAGAGTCGCCGTTGCCTTCGTACATCGCATAGGATCCGCCCAAAGCGAAGGATTGAAGGCAAACTCGCTTTGGTGGTTGCCCTAAGGCGTGGCAGCTTTGTTGTTTTGGAACGCGTCTTCACCTGAGTCGCAAAGAGAATACGAAGGTTGGACATTTCGCCCGTTTCGAATCCAACAGGCTCGTGCGTCTTCCACTTTTTTCACCAAATCATTTATTCCTGACTGCTTTGCCGCAATCTCGGAAACCAAGTTGGTCCGCCGTTTCATTAATGTCGATTGAGATTCGAACAGTTGACTTAATTCTGCGTCAGTTTCGCGTCGCTCAGGCCCTGTTGGAGGCGTTCGCTAATTTGTTCTTGTAGGTCACGGTTTGTTTCTGTTTCTCGTTTCATTGCCTGCAAGCGTTCTGTAGCCTACCTGGAGTTCGACGAGTTCCAAACGAGAGGATTCTTTGACGACAATGTCGATGGGTTCATCTTTTTGTGATTCCAGTGATATGGCAATCAGAACTGCCAGAAAAGAATGCCGCCAAATGCATTCGTCATGGTGTCTAAGAGGAGTTCCAGACTTGAGTCAGCGTGCCTGCGTCGCATGGTATCAGATCCCTGCGCCTGTGACCGAGTCCAGAACGGTTGCATCCTCGGGAACGAGTTCAATACCAAACGCATATCCGCTTGGTTTAACAATGTCTTCTAAGTCGTTAAACGTGAAATGCCTTTTTAGGAGTGACAACCAACAGAAAGTAGTCGGTATTGGAACTCAGGTTTCGACGAATCCAAGTTTGATCCTGAATCACAGTCAGAACCTGTGAACACAACCGACTTTTGCTTTTACCGCTGAGCAATTCCAATCTGGTTCGCTCGAATTTCAACGATCCACTGTGATTTGCCGTCTTGCGACGGTGTGTTGTAGATGATGCGATTTGAGTTTTCCAGCTCTTCCAATTGCTGCTCTAGCAGTTCGATGCTCTGCTGCGTCTCCCTTAGTGTTTCAGCGTGTCCGGCCAATTCTTCCTCGACTTGGCTCGTCACTAAACGCTGCTCTTCCGCCACAAGCCGATCACGAGATTCCAGCCGTTGATTCTCGGCATTCAGTGATTCAACCTGCTGGCTCAGTATCTCAGATCTCTGGCAATGTTTTCGGGAGATAAGGATTTACCCGGATTTAGTGACACGGACGACGTGGACACATTATTCTGAATGGCATCCAGTTCGTCGCTGAGTAACTGAATGGCAGAATCGCGTCGTCGGCAATCAAGTCGGTTTGAACTTGTGGTGCCAAAGATTTCTGCTGATTAACGATAGTGCCAGTACCAGCGTGACCAGAATGAAAATACCGGTCACGGATGTGATGATGTCTCTGAAACGAAAAGAGCGAAAACGTCGCCTGCGGTTTCCTACGTCGTGCCATGTACGCCCTAAGTGGATGAGACTCGCAATCGTCCGACGATACGTTTGACGTGCAGAAATCGGTGGTGCACGCGTCCAGAAATTCTTCTTCGCTCTTTTTTGAAATACAACAATCAGCTGTAACAACAACGCCGCGACTAATGCGACAAGTGTCGTTCTCAGCGCAGTCGCCAGTCCGGCCGTAACGCTTTTTAGAGCGGTCGTAATCTGCTCCAGTTGCCGCCTGAACCGGCTTCGAGCACCCCACCGAATCCGCCGATAGCCGAGGACAGGCCGAGTACTGCCGATAAATCCCAGCACCGGTATGGCCCAGATGAATCCTTGGATTAACGTGAGTAGCTGGTTTCCAGTGATGATTCTTCGTGTTCTGCCTGGGCACGAAGAATATCGTCGACGTCTGCTACTCGACCAATGTTCTTGCGAGATTCGCCAGTGCAACGACGATGCGATTGAGCAAGATGAAATGGCCTGGATTGTCTACCACCATATGGATGTGATCGATCAGTTTGCTGGCAGTGGAGGGTGACAGAGACAAATCATGTTCGTCAGGAATCAGTTCAAGCTTGAAGACCTGTTTCAACGCCAGTTTTCTCCATTTCAGTGCCAAAATTGCGAGCCGCCCAAAAGAAGAGAAAGACCACCACATAAGGTGCTGGCCGCGTTGCGTGAACATGCTGTAAACGCCGAACCTTCACAAAGGGCATCGCAGCACCAAAGAAGATGGCGGTCAAGAGTGCTCCGATCAAGAACGAGCAGGTTATTGGTTCGAGTATATTTACCGCCGCGGAAACCAATCGACTCAGCTCAATATCGCTTTTGGACCAGGACAGCAAAGGCTCGGCATATCCTCAGTTGACATTCTGTTACCCATACCGCTCAATGATGCGCTAGACCGCAAAGATCCAGATCACAAAAACACTTAAGAAGGCAGCAATGGCAATGAAGACTGCAGATACAGAAAGATCCAAAAAAGCTTTCAGGCTACCCAACGCTTCGCTTAAAGCTTCGACGATTCCAATCGTTCGGCTTTGACAAGTTTGGCTCGATACTACTAAGCAAACTGTCCCGGTGAGGATCGTGCTTCCAAATACAATCGTAAACATTCCGCCCGCGATGGCGACACTCGCGTTTTTTCGAACCCAAGAACCACGGCTCCCACTCCGGTGACAATCTGAAACGCGGCAAAACATAGCTAAGCATGACCGTCACCAAGGCCCAAGGTGCTGACGAAGTGGCGGTGGTGCGAAGCAATTCGCTTGTCTGCGAATGAGAGTGCTTGTCTCCTGAATCGAAGTGGATCGCGCCGGACGACCAATCCGTCAATCGAATTTGCTGGTTGCCAGTCTTGAAAGCCCTGTCGCCAGACAGACGCATCGTGAGGCGACGCTAACGCATTTACTCGTTGCTTTAGTTCGGCGAACGTCATCGGCCCTACTCGGCACCCGGCCAGGTACCAACTCGATTCGCTGGGAGCATTCGCATTCGTTTCATTCGCTGTTGTGGATTCCGGTGATCAGAATGGCTTGATGAAGCGTCACGCGAGGACTTCTTCGCTTGGAAAAACGAAAACAACATCGCCCGCTCGCTGCCATTCTTGTTGATTCGAAGAAACTTCGTGGATCGGCCGTCCGACCACGTTTTGCCAGTTCCAAAGCTTCTGTTCATCGAATGGGCCGGCAATCTTGCCCCTTAACCGAACATGGCATGAGTTGCTCATCGTCAATCTACTCTGACTTGATGTAGGTACACGGGAAGTCCTTCGACCAATTCTTTTCAGACGAATCCCAGCTGATTTGGTCATCTTCTGAATGCTGCCAATTTGCGCAATGCGAATTGGCGAATCAAAGTGACCAGGCAAAGCGACAAACAGACTCCTTTCGACATTGCGATTCGAAGTTTCATAGACCCATGCCCAATATTGGCGCCCAAGCCAACCCGACCAAACCAGAGGCGGCATGGGGATCGAGTAAATCTTGGCGGCAATGCTTGGCCGTATTCTGTATGGCCTTGGCCGTTAATTCGGAGACATTGTCCAAGCACGCCTGTGCAATTTGACGAGACTTGGCGGCGTCTAGATCATCGGGTTTGAGCCAATTGGCACGATCGTCGACTTCGACTGCATCCAGTTTTTTCTGCAAATCCCCAAACGCCAATTCCATGGGAAGGCTGCCCGACATGCCGATGTAGATCAGGTCGTTTAACATGGTGTATTTCAGAATCGGTTCCAGTTCATCTTGTTCTAAGGTCAGCCGAATACAGTTGCAGAATTTTGCTTTCCCAGGCATATCGATTTGAAGCGGTCACCTGATTTATAGCCCCCAGAGCTTTGGCAATCTGTCCGCCAAGTTTAAAAGGTGGAGATACGGAAATACTTCGGAAAGTTGTTGCGCAGATTCTGCTCCGGAATCGGGCGCCATCGAATTGAGATGGTGTATCTGAACTTCAGTCGAATATTGGCAGGTTTCTGACTGCGAAACTCATCGTAGCCGGGTTCTGTAAGGTAATATTGGCTCATTGTCTTTCGGTCCGAGCACATAAAGCTGCATGACAGGTTGCTTGTAAACGTCGATCAAAGGCGCGACGTCAGTGCGTCACCGTTTTCTCCGGATGTCGCGCCGAAATCAAGTCGACACTTCGAAACGTGTTCTGCCAATCGTCAGAATTTCCAGGTAATGGTCCATCCAAACATGGACGAAGTTGCTCCGACAACAAGTTGAGCACGAACCGGAGTGAGGCTGGAAATATCACCATTTGGAATTTCTTCAAATATCTCGCTTAGCCGGTCCATCTGTCGCCAAACAGCAAGGTGCGAATCGTCCGTAATTCGCTCTAAATCGGTACATCGAAGGTGAAACGTTTGCCAGAAACTTCAATTGAGCAACAAACTTATCGACGTCGCCAACGGCCAAAGTGATTAGATCCTTCAAATTCATTTGCTTCCTTCGCAGCGGTTGTCGTTTCGATTCGCTCCGGTACCCGCTCGAAGCAACAGCAAATTATTCGAGCGTTTCCGGACATGTTTCCATTGGTGCGATCCAAATCGTCCAGGCGGTCCAGCAGTGGTTGTAGCAAGTCATTGGTCAACGTTTTTGCTTGGACTTAGATTCTGAAGATTGGATTGAATCCGTTGAAGTTCGGCATTGTAAATTTCCAGTTGTTGCTGCCGGGATTCTGCGTCCAACTTACGAAACTCGGAACGAAGTTCTTCGATCATAGCCAGTTCGTCATCACCTCGGGCCAGTGCTTCTGCTTCACTCCAGAAGTGATCTGTCCTCCAGTTCGCGAGTTTCACGGATCAACGTGTTCAGTTTTTCTGCCGTTGCAGTTCCGCCGTTTTCAGATCCTGCAATTTACCTACCAGTATTTTGAAATCGGGTGATTGCGTAATGCGCTTTTCTCCAAAATCGGCAACGAATTGCAATCCAGGTTCAAACGCATGGTTGGTTACAATTCGTTTAACTTGTCGATCGCGACATTGCGTTCACGCTTATGACGAAGTTTGAAAAAGCCGAGCATAACTCCGGTGGTCAAGATCGCGAGTCCGATAATCGCCACGCTCCCAGAGCAGGCGACGGCGACGCGTTGTCATCAGGTCGAACTCGGCAATCCGCTGGCGATATCGTTGAACAACCACCTTTAAATGGTTGATCGTGTCGTCGAACTTCTTCGAATTGACGTTCCAAGGGAACTCGATCCGTTTCCGATTCCAGCAGCGAGGATTCCAATCGATTGGAGCCGCTAGGTCAAAGGAAGCTTGATTCGCTTCTTCCGCATCTTTCTGTTCTAACCATTCCAACGGGAAGAATCGGTTCGACTAATCGGTCTGTCGGCGCAAACCACTTGGCGAACCATTGATTCCAATCTTGGTCAGCAAACGGCTGGCATCGAGATCCATTTCCGCATGGGCAGAAACGAGTTGCGGGCCGATTTCGGCCAAACGGCTGGCAGCGTATTTGGATTCCAATCGCCGGAATTTGCTCTCTTCAGTTGCTGCGCCATGTCTTGTGGGGGTGGCTTTACGGACCACGGCTGACTTGCTAATTCGTCCGAGACCGCTTGATGGCTAGAAAAATCGTCGGCGCAATTGCCTTGCTTAGACTTAGCTTGAGTTCCAAGGATACGAGCTGTTTCATACGCTTGAAGGATCTTCGGTCCAAGCGGTATTCGCAGGATCTTTCTTGGCCAGCAAACGCAAGACATCAAGTCGCACAGCCAGCGCGCGCACGAGCCAACGCCGCTAACAAGCGATGCTTTTTCAAAAGAGTCTGAAGGGGCCGCTTCGGTGAATACGCTTCATTCAATTCAGCTGCCAAAATCCAACTGCAGGCCTGCGGAGCGACCATTTCGTGGGTTACTTGAACCTGACGCCAAGATTCGTGGTCAATCGAATCGAGCAACGCGACGGCATCCAAAAGATTCGGAGCCACTTCACAGTGTTCGATCGCTTCCGAACGAATCACCATCTCGCAGCAGCTTGCCGGCGTCTCTTGCAGTCGTTGATTTACTTGCTCGCAGGCAAGAAAATAATTTGCCGAAACATCGGCGACATGTTCAGCAAGTGCCGAATTGGGCGAGTCCAAAATATCATTGATATCGCGACTAGGCGTTCTAGTTCCATCATTCCGCAGATCCAATCTGTAAATAGGGTACTTCGAATACCTCACCGTCGGGTGTCGTGATTTTACGGACGATGGTGAGGAGAGCTGGGGACGAAGTTGCTGTCTCTTAGTAGGTCAATTAGAGATTCCGAATATTGATCCACACAATTGCTGCGTTTCAATGGTATTTGCTAAGTTACCAAAGTCGACCTGCCGTATACCAATATCTTCATAAAGTGGATCACTACCGGGAAGGCCATTTAGTTCGGCAAAGGATTTTCATCCGTTCTTGCGGCGTGTCAGCATTGCGACAGCTTTCCAGTTCATCAATTGCACTACGTCGTTCGTTGCGTTGCTTTTTCCATTTGTGGACGACCGGGTTGGCTTTATTGGCATTCCAAATGAGGTCATACGTTTCTTTTTTCTGTTTAATGCATTAAGTGCAATTACCAAGCGACTCTTGAGTTTCCATTTGCATACTCAAGGCAAAATCGTCGCCCGACCGAGATTTGGACTCCCACGCGGGACAGCAATTCGTACCCCAATAACGACAAGTGGCGGTTCGTCCCACCTGGACAATCCACAATCGCCTTTGTCAAAAACAGGTGCGACAGGCCAATTGGGAGTTCTGATAGATCGATTGTCCAGGTGCCCTTGTTCTCCAAGTCCATATTTCGTGCTTCTTTCTCGCGTATTGACTGTTTAGCGGTATGGTTTGCGATTCGGGAAAAACAATCACCACTGTCGTGCAGCAAAAAAACTCTTCAATGCGGCATTGCTTTCTTCGCCGTCGTCCAAGCGTAGGTAACATGGTTGTTGTCACGAGAAACAGCAGCAATTTGAACGAGCTCTTTATCCTTTACGTTCGTACGCGTGTCTTTCTTGAAGAATTAACCACTGCTACGAAACAAGAATTCTGCCAGGCCATGTTTCCAAGCGGCTACTTTCGCATCGAGCAGTTTCACTTTTGTAAAGTCGGGGAGACGTGATATATCATAAGGTCTATTGTCCTCGAAGATGAATTGATACTTTTCGTTTGTTGTTTGCGATACTGCATTAGACGGCGGGGAGTCAACCTGAGGTGCCCGCCGATGCGCGCCGCTCTGTACTGGTGTCCTGCTCTTGTGTCCGGCACGGTGAATGGCCGACCGACGGTACCGTCGTGCGAAACAGTGCTGTTGTCTTGAGTATCCGGGTTGTTTTCAGAGTCGTAACCTCAGAATCGTGAACTCTGAGTCTGTTCGTGGCGACGCAGTTGCCGTCGTCTTGATTGCACTGTCGGACTCATAGTTCGTTGCGCGCAGTTTGGGCACGTTCGTTAGTGCTTCGCTTCGCAAAGCTTCGAATCCAAGTGTGCCGGCCATAACCAGCATTGCGGTTATCAAAATAACGGCAGCCGCCGATGGCAAGCGGTTGCCAGAGGGCTGGCGGTATTGCGGTTCGTTGATGTCAGTTCGCCAACGGCTGCGTGGAATTGTTAAAGCGCTGGTGGACGCGAGCGATTGCGCATGCGACGGTGGTAATGCTGCGCTCGAGTTCGAAAGCGTCATCTTTGTCGTACTCAACATCGTTCTGGTCCGCGTTCAATCGCATTTGGTCGGTTAAGCGAGTTGCAGGACGAGCGAACGACGAAACCCCGATTGCCGTTCCTTCTCGTGCAGCCGCTGTAAATGCTGGAAAATACTTGGCCGCGAAGACGTGTCAGGTCCAATACACTTGCGGCAGAAACCGACTTGAGCAGATCGATATCTGGATGATTTGGAACGAACCGCCACTGGCATTCCAACACCATGGCAATTTGGCGTAGAACGAACTAAAGGTCGTTTGCCAACGCGCTGCGTGTGGCAGGCGCCATCGCTTCCGCGATCAAACGTCAGCATCCGTGCCAAGCTCGTATTGAACGCATAAATGCGAATCGCCCTGCATTGCCGTTTCTAACAGCCGGACCTGCCCAGCCGGCGTCTCCCGTGATGCTTTCCCAATATTGGCAACGGCTTGGCGTGGTTGTTCCTGCGGGAAAATCGGCGTGCGTCCAATTCTTGCGGTGGTTCCGTCCACGCTGTGCGGAATTCGTTGGGTTGATTTAGCCACCAAGCCGGACTGGGTGCAGGGATTTGATCAAAGACCATGATGGACGATTTTGTTGGTTCGCTGTGAATAATCCAGCCCTGCGTCTGCGATGCGTGTCAACGAATGATAGTGGTGACCATGCACTTCAAAGCGATAGTGCGCATAGTTGACGGGATTCAAAGATGCATCACTGCTTCCGGATGCGAAAAGATGGCGGTAACCGTCGCGATTCAAGCCGGTCAGCAATGGATTTGGAAAGCCCTTTTGTGGCGGCAACGGTACAAAAGCCACGACTTCCGGTTTCAGGCCTTTTTGGTGCAGACGTATAAATCAATTTCTGAATCATGACGCCACTCCGTTATTCAGATCCAGGATCAGCCGACCGGACCATTTTGTGAATCGACAAAGGGTATCAGTCCGGGATAATGCTGCGAAACGGTCCACAAGATGGGAACTTCACATCATTTGGGATCGATAGCCGATGGCCGAATGCCCAGATTTCCGGTCGTTGGATCTCGTTCCGGTGCGACGCCCGTTCAGTGCTGACAGGAACGAACAAGACTTGCGAACAAAACGATTCTGCCGCTGGAGACCAATTCGGGCGTAAACTTCCAAAGCAGTTGCTTTAATTCTGCTCAGACCGCTCGCGAATGGCGTCCAGATTCAAAGCGGTCCACGGAACATTGGTTCGGCGAATGACTGGTGATTCCAATGCATCGTCGTCCAATAAGGATGACCACGCATCACTTCGTCACGACCACGATCAACGGTCGCGAATAGGCTTGGTTTTGTTCCAGGCCAACATGTCGGCGAACTCGGTCGGCTAATCGTGCAGCAGAATTTCTTGTCGGAAGTACAATATTGTCTTCGACAGTTGAGGGTCATTGGAACGCCGGGCAATACGCTTCGCGAAATCGCGGATCTTGAGTGGGATCGTACAAGAAGAGCAAGCTTTGTGATTTGGCCAAATGGCGAGTGACTCGGTTTCGCCCCTGTGTCTTTTCCGGGTAGAAACGATTCACCTGCGTTGTCATAAAGCGTCAGAATACGAGACACCTTTCTGGCATTTTCAAAGGATGGGTGCTTTGCGCGGGACGCATGGAATACATAAACGGCAACGGCAGCATGACTGGCTGGTTGTCTAACAGCACATTGTCGTACAAGTTCCTTGCTCTTCTGTTTTGGTGTGTTTCTGACAACTTTGTCACGATCCTGATTAAAGAACTGCTGATCTTCGTATTCGCTTATGATTTTGTTGACTGTGGTCTGCGTCTGTGAAGGATATGGAATTCAATGAGGCATCATTTGACGAAGTCGCCAAATCATGGATGCAAGAAAATACGTTTTTCCGCAGGCCGGCGAGCCAATGATGGAGAAAAAGTGGGCGTGATTTCCAGCAAGGGTTTGGGAATCTGAAGATGGCAAGAGGACATGCCAAGGTTTGGCAAATGGCTCCATTCGAATCAATGGTACTTCCGCGTTGGGGTCGAACCGGCTAGGCAAAGCGTTTCTGTTCGTCCGAACCGGGTTTGGGGTCGCCGATTACATTGCGTGTTCCGAAATCCAACGAATTTCATCCGTCGGAAATCCGTTCCAGCAATGCGGACAAGTTATTCGATTCCGAATGGTAAGACGGAGTGTTGAATCAGTCATGCGGACATGGTGCTTATTCAATGGTGATCATCTTTCCGGGGTTGCTGGAGCCGGGCCGAAATTGACTCGCCATACTGCTCTAAATACGGCATGATTTTTTCTGATAACTCTTGCATTCGCGGATTGTCTGGTATAGGGCTGAACAGATTCCCAAAGCTCAATGCTGCTTGGTAAGCCGCTTGATTCTGACCGCTGGACGCAAATTTGCCGGCCTGCTTCATTTGGTCAACGGCTTTGGCAATTGCCTCCGCTTGCGTCAGACCTTCCGCGTCGCTTGGTTCGCCAGATTCCGCTTGGTTGTTTTTTGATGAAGTTGCGTGACTTGACGATTCATTGGTTGTGGATTCTTCGTTTGCGGTATCGATGTCGGGTTCGTCCATGGTCTCTGCGTCGGGCTGCGTTTCTTCTTCGTTCTGTGGACGCTGTTCCGAAGATTCGTCCTGAACTTCCGGTTGCTGACGTTGTTCGGGCTGTTTGTTACACGAGCAACCGAACTGCGAACCCGCTAGGAACACGGTCAGTGAAATGACGACCAAGATATTCGATGTGGAATGGTGCATGGCTAAGTTACCGCTGAAAGCGAGTCTGTTGTTCGAATCGATGATCCGTTTCGTATTCAGAAAAAGCACAAGTGACCGTCTTGTTCCCGCCACACGTTCTGCAAGGCGTCCGTTTCTTTGTGTTCTTAAAGATGGTGACGGGGCGTCCGTTGATGTACTGAACCGATGGCACTTGAACATAGGTGACATAACTGCCGTTCTTGCAATCGCGATCAGGACATTTCAAGAATCTGGAACCGACACACGCGAGGCATGTTCGGTCTTCAAACGCATGAAAGTCGTGTGGTTCACGCTGCAGATTAGGGTTTGCGGAAACAGCGACATTGGGAATCGGAATTCTGGGTAGCTTTTCGATGACGCGCATCGCTTTTGTTTCTAGCAATACCAATGAATTGGAAGCGATGGTCTGGTTGACGCCACTTTGCAGAGTCGTTGCTGGTTGAAAATCAGGAAGTTGCTGCGTTACGTAATCTACGATTTTGGAACTGGGAACCGCCAACGCCACCTTTTGCGAATATCGAACGCTTGCGTAACGAACTGCCTGCGGGTCAATCAAACGAAAATTGATACCCACAACCACTCCGGTTGGACTGAGAAGCGGCGAACCATCTCCATAGGCTTTGTCAAAACAGTTGTGCCAATACGCCGTCTTTTCTTCGAACCTGCGGTCACCTTCGCGAACATCGGACGCTGGAAGTCGCAGGATGTGTCCATCAGAAGTGGTTACCGCTTTATCGATGTCGGCCCCTTTGACAAAAGCACACGTCATCAGCGAATCAGATTTGTTTGCTTCGCCATTGAATACAGGCAAAGGGGTTGGCGAGCTAGTGGAATTCGGTTCGAACTTAAGCAACGCCAAATCATAACTTGAATCAGCATCTTCCAGCGTCACACGTACCGGCTGATCATAGGCAGGACCAAAGAAGGCTTCAAATCCATCGTACGGTATGATTTCATCATCTTTGACGACACTATGGCGGTTGGTCAGAATCCAACCATTGGCAATGACGAAACC
>JAWKTK010000036.1:0-53204 GCA_041399205.1 Pirellulaceae bacterium
CACAGGAGAAGCTGTTCGATGAAAAGCGGCACGATCTCCAAGCATACGAGGCGCAGCTTTCACCCGACGGGAAGTGGCTCGCCAGTTGCGCTGGACAATGGCGATACGACACGACGAGCCACCCGAAAGAGACGATGGGGCGAGTCTCTTTGGTTAACCTGAACGTTCGGCAGCAAGACTACTACATCGACGAGATTGAAGATGAAGTGCGAGGAATCGACTTTTGTCCGTCAAATCCGGAACAAATCGTGGTCGGCGATTTGCAAGGGACCGTGAGAATCTGGGATGTTGAGCAACGCCGAACGATCGTACAAACAGTCGGAAAAGATGGCATTCGGAGCGTACGGTATTCACCGGACGGTGAAGTAATAGCGATTGGTACGCGGGCTGGCGTCGAATTCCGCGACGCCGAATCTCTAGATTTACTCGCATCCTACGGTGAAAACTCGTTTTCAGTTGACGTCGCGATTTCTCCGGATAGCAAACTGCTTGCCTGGGCACGAGGCTACCGAATTGACCTGCTAAGAACAGGCTGGCCCGAATCACCGGAACTGACATTATGGAAAACGCTTGAAGGTGAACCAGTTTCGAACGTGGAATTTCTGCCTGACGGAAAGACACTGGCCACGACAAACTCCAACGGCAGTGTCACGCTTTGGAATCTGGAATCAGGACGGGACGTCGTATCCGTTTCGGCTCACGGCTCAAGCTACGCCACCGGCTTAGCTGCGTCGCGAGACGGCAACATCTTAGTGTCATCTGGGGCCGACAATTCGATTCGCATCTGGCGAGCAAGTAAGTAAAGCAGCGAGTTTTTTCGAACTGCAAACAAACTTGGGCGAAAACGGAATCGACCGGGATACGTTGCATGCGAGTGAAGTCAACACGCAACGGTCCCAGCCTATTCCCTCGAACCTCCGTGTTCCTGCTACGAGCGAAGGTTCCGATTTTTCCGAAACGGAATCACAACGGATAGTAGACTCAGTAGCCACAAAGTCGAAGACGCCGGTTCCGGCACGGCTTGCACGCCCGCACGCGGTCCTTGTTCGTAACCACCATCTTGAAACGCCAGAATGAGGTCGCTGGAATCAAAATCACCATCGCCATTCCAATCGCCTTCTGCCCAGGTGGAATTCAGCGTGATATTGTCTTCGTATTCAGCAGCGCTGAAAACCAGCGTCATGTCACTGCTGTTGAATTCGCCGTCCAGGTTCGCATCGCCGAAATAGGTGTTGGCAAGGCTGTGAACCCAATAAGCATGATCATTGACGCTGACAACTCCGTCTCCGTTGGCATCAAAGGCGGAATCGATGGGCGGATTACGTAGTCCTGCTGCGAGTAGGTCGATGTCGTTCGCCGTTAGCTGACTGTCATCGTCGAAATCACCTTCCGTTCGGGTCAATGTCGCAGTAACAGACATTTGCATGTGTCGTCGTCCAGCTCCAGGAATTGTATACCAGTTTTCTGGCTGCCCATCTGCGACGATAAGCCGGTCCGCATCAAACGTGCCTTCGTTACGCGATAAAAAAGGATGTAAGGTGCTGGTGATGTTTCCAGGTCGGCCGTCACGGTCATTACGCCCTATCACGTTACTCATGTCCTCAACCACGAAGTAGGTTTCCCTCGGCGTCAACCCGGTCACGAGTGAATCAAAAACGATGGTGTCAAGGACCCAATCCCGGGAAGCAGGTGGCCCAAAGTCAGTGAGGTTCGTGATCTCGATGATTCCGAGTTCCCCAACCTGCTGCCCCGGTAATCCTCGGCCATTATCATCCCAAATGGAAACGTGTATGGTACCGCTGAGTGGGCTTCCGAGAGTTTGCTTGCCCAATACTAGTTCGACTAACGATACGGAATCATTGTCACCGAGCTCAAAGGGCTGAGCATGAAAATTGGCAAAAGGGGGTGGTAGAAAGAGTTCCAAATTGTGAGACAAGTGCGTATTGTCGTACACGACTTCCTCGGAACACGCAATTGAGGCCAATAGGGTCAACGAAAGTGCAAGTATTAGCGGGGTTGTAGGGGAAAATTCGCGGGACGAATTTGCATTGATTTGTCGAACACAATTGTGGATTAACATTTTGATGGCTCCTCGTTCTCGTTTACTGACTAACGGACGACTTCCCAGCGAAATCATCTCTTTAGCACAATGCGATTTTCGCGGAGCAATCACCTCAATAAGAATTTACGTTCCCGATCGACCTCAGCCATAAGAAGGCAAAAACAATAACACCAAACACCTCCGTGCACCCGATGACAATCTCAATTGAGTGAAAGAAAATAGAACTAACCAGGGCGGATGGAAAGAAGTGCCGCATGCCTAGATCACATGATCAAGCCAGTTTTTTTACATTGTTGACAAAATTCATTGGCTTAAATCGAAGATGTCCCAAACTTTGATCGTGCCATCCGCACTAGCCGACACCATTTGGTGACCGCCGGGATGAAACGCCACGTCCATGACTTTCCGACTGTGCCCATCGAGAACCAAGACTTCCTCACCCGTTGACATTTCCCAGATAACGATCCGTCCTCGGCGAGTGCTTCCACTTCCGGCAGCTACGTACTGTCCACTCGGGTGAAATGCAACTCCGTGGGACGCGTCGTAATGACTCTGCAAAGTCCGCAACAATTGCCCTGTCTTCGGATCCCACAATCGGACAGTTCCGTCTAATCCGGAGCTACCTAGGACTGATCCGTCCGGTGAAAAGGCAACCTCCCAAACGTGCCCTCCATGATCGGCTCGCGCATGCAGCAAACGCCGAGTCTTGACGTCCCAGATCCGTACCGTTCCGTCGAGACCGGCCGTGGCCGCATAATTGTCATCGGAGCTAAAGGCAATCGACCAAATGACGCTCGCATGATTGTCCGTTCGTTCCCCAAATACTTTGCCCTGGACCTCGAAAGTTGTAGGATCGACGAGACGTATCCTCCCATGTAACGGGCAGGCTAAGAGCCCGTTTGGCGCAAATATCAAACATACTGGTGGATCCTTAAACTGATTCGCTTGGTTTGTCTGTAGATCCCAAACAGTAAGCGAGTATGGTCTGCCGCCTGCTGCCAGGTATTTGCCATCCGGACTAAACGATACCACGCTGTACAAACTCAAGTTCGCACTCCACGGTTCTTGAACCGGTCTGCCTAGATTCGTGTCCCAAAGACGAACCGTGTGATCCATGGCGCAAGTTGCCAAAAGCGATCCATCAGGGTTAAACGTAGAGCTCATGATCCCGCGATCGTGCCCATGCAGCGTATGAAGCAACCGGTCCTTAGTTTCCGAGATTGGACAACCTTCCCAAACCACAATCGATTGGCCGTGATCCATCGATGCCAATTTCTGGCCATCACCGCTAAAGTCAACACAATCCTTGCCTTCCATGCTCAAGAGTTCCGTACCGTTCTCGATATCCCAGAGTTTTGCGGAAAACAAATCTGCAGAAGCGAGGCGTCGACCATCGCGACTTATAGCGACTTGAACAACGTGTCCGTTGTGGCCGAGCAACGTGCGATGACTGTTGGATTCCAAATCCCAGATTCGGATAGTCTCGTCCCATCCTCCGGATATCACCTGCTTGCCATCGGGAGTCCAGGTTACACAGGTCACATAGTGGACGTGCCCATGAAGCGTGCGATGATCGTCATTCTTTAGATCCCAAATCCTGACTGTTTCATCATGGCTCGCTGACGCGATGCGCTGACCATCTGGACTGAATTCCAAATCCTCGATTAGTTTGTCGTGACCAAGCAGCATCTTTACTTCTGTCGGATTCGACGGGTCCGAGATATCGCGAATCCGAATAGATTTGTCGTGGCTAGAGTAGGCCAAGAAACGCCCATCGGGGCTGAAGTCAATCGTCTCAATACAGCATCCGCTCTTTTTTCGGTTTCCATGAGGCGATCCTTTGAACGATGAAAGACGCTCTCCCGTTTCGATCGACCAGAGGACAACTCGTCCTTCCTCTTCCTCATCAACAGTCGTCCCACCCGCCAGAACCTCACCGTTCGGGCTAACGGCAATGGTCCAAAGTGGACTTTCATGCATGAACTCACGAACCGTTTTTCCGGTGGACAAATCATGTAGTTTGGCAATCCAGCCACCGCTGGTTGAAACAACGAACTGACCATCAGGACAAAACACAACCCAGTTGTCTTGGAGCTGTTCATCGGTGGGAATAATCGTCGTGCGACGACGTTGTTTCAGATGCCACCATTCCCAACCACGGTGGATTTCAGGGCACGCATCCAGAAGTTCAGCAGCAACGCCGTATTGTCTCTTTTCTATTCGTTGTCGAGCTTCTGCCAGACGATGCACGTACATTTGATACTGAAGCTGCTGACTTGCATCGAATGCCTTCTCTTTTTCCTTATCCGCAACGGCAAACGCGGCGATAGCTGTCTGCGTTGCCAACTGAGCCCGCGTCGTTTCACGGTTTGCTCGGAGTAGCCCAAGGCCTGCTGCAACTAGGCCGACGAGCAACGCGAGAAAGACCGCGGAAATAGCTATCACGGTTCCAGCATGACGCCGCACAAATTTGCGCAGCAGGTATGCCTTGGACGGAGGGCAAGCATGAACAGCCTCGTTGTTGAGAAACCGTTCAATGTCCGCAGCCAGACTACTTACGTTTTCGTATCTTCTAACCCTTTCTTTTTCGATTGCTCGCATAACGATCCAATCCAATTCACCCTGTAACAATTGCAGCAGTCGGCTTGGCTCCATGCCTCGATGTTTGGCGGCGACGATCGATTTGTCGGCTTGAGTGCTAAATCTTGCGCTTGGACGAAGCGTCGCCTCGTCGCGAATCATGCGCTGCATTTCCACCAAGCCAGCTGCTCTTAGCTGTTGCTGATCGAGAGGCGTCGTACCGGTTAAGAGCTCGTACAGTAAAACGCCAAGCGAATAAACGTCCGTTCGAGTGTCGATGTCTAATCCGCTCATCTCTGCCTGTTCGGGACTCATATACTGTGGGGTGCCAACAAGTTGTCCGTAAGCCGTAAACAAGGTCTTTTCAGTGAGCCTTTGGTTCAGTGCCTTGGAAACGCCAAAATCGATGATTTTCGGGACAGGATGCCCATCATGCAGCGTTACCATGACGTTGGATGGTTTGAGATCGCGATGAATAATCCCTTTCTGGTGAGCGTGCGCTACACCGCCGCAAACGGTCACAAACAAGGCTAGTCGTTCTTTTATCGACGCTTGATTCTTGTCACAGTATTCGGTGATCGGGCAGCCATTGACCAATTCCATGACAAAATACGGGCGACCGCTATCAGTTGTTCCTGCATCGACAACGTATGCGATGTTCGGATGTTCCATCAGGGCCAGCGTCTGACGCTCCGCCTCAAATCTCGCAATGATCTCGCGAGTGTCCATTCCAGGCTTAACTACTTTCAACGCGACTTTTCGCCGAACCGGCTGCTCCTGTTCCGCCAGGAACACGACACCGAAACCTCCCTCACCTATCTCCTGAAGTAGATGGTAGGAGTCGATCCAATCACCGGCTTCTTCGATCAAAGTGTCGTTCACTCCTTGCGTAAAGTGTTCCACACTATTTTCCATGAAGTCACCCACTTTGGAACGCGCATTCAGCAGTCGCTCGACTCGTTGTCGAAGCCGTGGATCCCCTGAGCAGGCTTGTTCGAGGTATCGCAGTTGCTCGCTACGCGAATCTATCTCAACCGCTGCAAAGAAGATCGATTCGATTAGGGATTCGTCATTGTCCATGCCAATGTCCTGTCTCTGTGTTCGCGCAATCCAACAACAGGCAATGCGACAAATCAAGGAAAAACACCTCAGACAATCGGATTGTTCTGATCCAGATCGTCCCCGTTTTCTTGCTCCAACTCGCTATAAAGCCACAGCCGAGCATAAGTCCAATAGCGTTCGGCGGTTGCGCGAGAAATGCCGAGTGCGTCTGCGGTTTCAGGAATTGTCATTCCCGCGAAATATCGGAGCTTGACGACGGCGGCCTTTTCAGGTGCGACGCGAGAGAAACGCTCCAACGCCTCATCAATGGCCAACAGCTCGTCGCTCGGTTGCCGACTTACCAAGCATGCTTCATTAAGATCAACGCGTCTTCGGTCACCGCCATGTTTCTGGCGAGATTTCCGACGACAGTTCTCGACAACTATCCGCCTCATCGATTCCGCGGCGGCAGCAAAAAAATGTCCACGAGAGTCCCACTGTTGTGCCTGCTGAACGTCCACGAGTCTGATATACGCGTCGTGAACAAGCGCAGTAGCCTGAATCGTCTGGCCCGGCTTTTCTTTTGCCAGTCTCGCAGCCGCCAGCTTCCTAAGTTCGGCATAAACGATCGGGAGAAGCTCGTCGGCCGCGAATGGGTCGCCATCGTTTATTTGTCGAAGAATTTGCGTGGCATCACCCATACCACAAGCTTAACGGATGGAAATGGGGGAATCAAGCAACTATCGCTTACTGAATTGTGAAACGTTGATCGACAAAAACGCCTGCCCTTGGCTACAGTCGGGCATTGAATTCGCAAATCATGAACAGTGACGGCGGATGGCACCAAGTAATACTCCAACCAGTATTACGACGAACGATGATGGTTCTGGCACAGCCACAACCGCTTTCGGGCCTTGTTCGTAGCCGCCATCTTGAAACGCCAGAATGAGATCGCTGGAATCAAAATCACCATCGCCATTCCAATCTCCTTCGGCCCAGGTGGAATTCAGCGTGATGTTGTCTTCGTATTCAGCAGCACTGAAAACCAGCGTCATATCGCTGCTGTTGAATTCGCCGTCCAGGTTCGCATCGCCGAAGTAGGTGTTGGCGAATGCTTCGTCATCAACCCATAGCGTTCGGTCCGCCTGGTCGACGATACCGTCTTGGTTGTTGTCGAAGTTGTAATGGTACTCGCCGCTGCGAACTGCCTCGGACAACATGTCGATATCGGCGGCAGTGAGCAGGCCGTCAAAGTCAGTGTCACCCGCGAAGGACCGTTTAGACTGCCATAGATCACGGACGGGCGCTTGTCCCTTGCTGATCTGTGGCACAATGGTTCCCGTGCGGTCGGACGAAAAATACAGCGTCGACGTTGCTTCGTGAAAAAACGGAAACGTTTCGTCGGCTGGCGAATTGATCACTGGCCCCAGATTCTGAAATGGACCGAACGGCTCGTGGGTGCTGGATCGAGACGCGGCGAACAGGTCCGCGGCGCCTTGTCCGCCACCGCTTCGCGTCCAGGAAAACAGCGTCAAACCGTCACTCGTTTCGTACTCGATAAACTGGTTTGCATCCGCCCCAACTGATTGAACGCCGGTGAACGCCGAGTCAATATTGGGCCGTGTGGCAACGCGCGGTCCGTTTTGGTAGAAGTAGGCTCGCAGCCCGTCGTTGGAAACGTGACCGAACTGGCCGGAGCCCAGCTCAGCGAGTGCAACGGCGTTGGCGAAATCGAACGGGGCATCCATTGATTCACGCGTGGCGACGTACAGCGGTTCCGGGCCTCCGGCGGGCGAAAAACTCGAGAAATAGATCGATCGTTCGTCGTCGCTGACGCTTCCCAGAAACATCACTTCGCCCTCGCGACCTCCCAAGCGTACACGCTCGCCAAACGGTTCGTCCACCGATGTCCGCTCAGCCATATAGATTTCTGGCAATTCGCCAAACTGATTGACATTGGCTTCGGCAGAGTCGCTGGAAAAATAGACTCGCAAGCCATCCTTGGAGACGTGCGGAAGGTTCTCAAACCGGTTGGAACTAACCGACAGCACGTTTTCTGGTTCGGAAAAAATGAAACGCCGAGCCGGCGGCGTGACCGGCAACGATTTGGCGGAAACGTTGTCGAACGAGCCGCCTGTGTGAATGTGCTCGATGCCCAACGTCGTGTCCGAATAGACGCCCGCGTACAGTGGACCAGGCAGAGGGCTAGGAATCGCATGCGAAATGTTGATCAACTCAGTACCTCCAGCGGTATCGTAGACTCGGCCGGTCATTTGATCGCCGACGATGTCCAGTTCCAAGAAATAGCTGCCGTCCAGAGCCAGCGCAGTCGGAATGTCGAAGTGAGACTTGCTTCCCCACTGCACGATTCCGTTGACGGCTGGGCCTGCCTGCGCAAGCCAAACGTCGCCATCGACGGCGAAATCCACACCAAACAAGTACGCATCCGTCAGATTCTCGACAGTCAACCCCATAAACGTTCCAATCGATGGGTCGATGTTCACATTCGCGGAAACGCGCACGTCACTGAATGCCTCTGCCGTGTTGATTGCGCGAATGGCGTAGGTTCCCCCTTGGTTCCCCAGTCTCGATTCCGCAAACGAAAGATATCCATTCGACGCGTCCGCAGAAAAGGTATCTGACGGAGAAAATGGCGATGGCAGGAATTCCCAATTCGGTACATGACCATCGTCAAAATCCTGAAACCAATCGGCACCGGCTTTACCACTAAGCAGCAATCCGACTGTGAAGACGGCTAGAACTGAAACTGCACGCATCTTGAATACTCCCATATTTGTCAAGTAGGATAGGCAAAGCTGCCGGTAAAGATCGAATTCGCTTGGCTACTCGGCACAATCAAGTGCACGAATTTGATGTCCTTAATACATGCGAACAAATAAGGTCCGCTGTCCGAAGATTGTTGACAGATTTCATCACCGACGTGACAAATGGGTGAACTAACCAGAATTCTCGAGCGTGCTGAAAGCGGAGACCCCGTCGCCATCGACGAATTACTGCCGTTGGTCTACAACGAATTACGACAATTGGCGCGCAGCAAGCTTTCGCGTGAATCGCCAAATCAGTCGCTGCAAACGACCGAGTTAGTTCATGAGGCATATCTGCGATTGATTGGCCCGAATCGGACCTGGGAAGGCAGGCGACATTTCTTCGCGGCTGCTGCGGAATCGATGCGGCGCATTCTGATCGATCGTGCTCGCCGTAAACACTCGGTCAAACATGGCGGACAGTTCCAACGAATTGAACTGAACGAACAATCGCTGGAACAGGAATCGACCGCCGCCGAAATGCTGATCGTCAACGACCTGTTTGATCGACTGACTCAGTATCACCCCGGCGAAGCGGAAATCGCCAAGCTGCACTACTTTGCCGGATTCAGTATTCGAGAATGCGCCAAAGCGATTGGAATCCCGTCCAGCACGGCGCACGATCGCTGGCGTTTCGCCCGGGCATGGCTCGTCGCGGAAATGCAGGACCGCGACTGATAGACGCGGGCGGCGGCGAGCAACTGAGACGCGGGAAACTTCAACATTTTCCGGACAAATCGACGGCAGTTTTCGCATGTATTGGTGGCGGATATCAAGTGAGACCAAAACCGAGACCCCCAAAATGCCTGAACTGTCCGAATCCGAAAAAGCGATTTTTCTCGAAGCGCTCTCGCTGAATGACGCGGAGCAGCGTCTTGCGTTCGTCGCCGAAGCGTGCGGTGACAATCATCAGCTTTTGCAGAGCCTGCGCCGTTTGCTTGCCGCGGATGAAGCGGCGGATGGAAAGTTGCAGTGCGCTTCAGCGATATCCGAGTCCTTCGGTCAGGCAGCTTCGGAATCGCCATCGGAACAGATTGGCCGCTACAAGATCCTGGAACAGATTGGTGAGGGCGGGTTTGGTATGGTCTACATGGCCGAGCAGCAGACTCCGGTCGTCCGCATAGTCGCTCTGAAGATCATCAAACCGGGCATGGACACAAAACAGGTGATCGCTCGGTTCGAGTCGGAACGCCAAGCGTTGGCACTGATGAACCATCCGAATATCGCCATTGTGCTGGACGCCGGAGAGACCGATTCCGGCCGTCCCTATTTTGTGATGGAGCTGGTTCGCGGTTTGCCAATCACCGAGTATGCCGATGAACATTGTCTCTCTACCCACCAGCGTCTGAAGTTGTTCGCCGATGTGTGTTCGGCCATCCATCACGCTCACCAGAAAGGCATCATCCATCGAGACATCAAGCCGACCAACATCCTGGTAACAACCTACGCGGACGATCCACTACCCAAGGTAATCGATTTTGGAATTGCCAAAGCAACGCAAGGGCGACTGACCGAAAAGACCGTCTTTACGCAGTTTCAACAGATGATTGGCACACCGGCGTACATGAGCCCCGAACAGGCGGCGTTAAGCACTGTCGACGTCGACACGCGCAGCGATATCTACTCCCTTGGCGTCCTGTTATACGAATTACTGACGGGAGCAACGCCGCTCGATTCAAAACAACTTCTGAACAGCGAATTCGACGAACTGCGGCGACGAATTCGGGAAGTTGAGCCGATCAAACCGTCAACGCGTATCTCCAAGATGACGCACGATGACAGGGAGTCCCTAGCCCGACATCGAAATTCGCGGCCAGAGAAAATCGGCAGGATCGTTCGCGGAGAACTCGATTGGATTGTGATGAAGGCGATCGAAAAGGATCGGACCCGGCGCTACGAAACGGCCAATTCGTTGTTGACCGATATCAACAGTTTCCTTGCGGGCGAGCCAGTGACCGCCGCAGCGCCCAGCACGTGGTATCGCTGCACCCGAATCGCCAAACGAAACCGGGCGTTGCTGGCTGTCGTCTCAGCGGTCTTCGCGGCATTGGCGATCGGCCTGTGCGTGGCGCTAGTGTTCTTCATGCGCGAGCGAGCTGCCTTACGTCTGGCACAAGACAACGTGTTTGCGGCCGACATGAAGCTGGCAAAAACCGCAATGGATCGAGGCAACGCGGAACACGCCCTGGAACTGCTATCCAAACACACTCCCGACGGACGAGCGCCCGATCGGCGCGGCTGGATGTGGCGACATCTCTGGTCGATGACTCACCAAGATCTCGCGACGGTTGCCGTGCATCCTCGTGCCACGATCCAACAGATCGCCAATTCGCCACTGGACAATTCGATTCTGGTTGCGGCCAATCAGAAGGGGGCCGTAGATGCATCGGTCGCCGCTGTCGATCCGCTGTCGATGGCGGTGACGGCAAGATATCATTTAGAAGATGTCGGCTGGATCTCCGGCCTCACCCCAATCGTTGGTACGAGCTTGGTTGCGGTCGAGTCGACGAACACGGGAGACCGTCGAGTGACGTTGATCGACCTGCAGACCGGCGCGCGGACGACTCATAGTGAACATGCCGGCGGGCCACCTCGAATTTCTCCGCGTGGCAAATCGATCGTGCGAATGCGTAACGGCTTTCGAGTGGTTCTAAGATCGGTGGACAGTATTGATCAGCTTCGCACAACAGGGCACGGCGAGATCATCGTCGCGAAAATTGATGGTACATACCACTTCCGAGTCTTCGACACGGAAAGCCGGCAGTTCGATCGGCCTGAGTCTCAACTGGCAGGCGAGAGCGAAATTCGTGCCAGGCTGATCCGATTGTTGGACAACGCGTTCGACTCGAATACGATGCCGCAAAATAATGAGTCGACGATTGCGAAGCTCATCTCACAACTATTTGGTAAGAAGTCGTGGGACACCAAGCAGTTTCGCTGTGTCGACGTCGAATCCGGTGAAGTACTCGGTCAATCCGCTCCGTTTTTCGTTCACTTCTGGGATTATCAGCCGGAGCGCATTCAGATGTCGCCCGACGGAAAGCGGATGGCGGCAGCGTGCTACGGTGCGACCGTGACTATCTACTCGATCCCCGAGTTACAGATCGTCGACGAGTTCAACGTCGCGGAACAGATTTGGTGCCTGACTTGGTCAAGCGATTCACAGTCGCTGGCCGTGGGTACAAATGCCGGTAACGTTGAAGTCTGGAATGTCCGTAACAAACCCGAACAGCGTTTGGCTTTTGAAGCAACGCCAAGGGTTCGGCCACCGGTCCGGCATCTTTGCTTTTCCCGTGACGCGACGCGTCTGGCTGTCTCCACGCTTGGTCAAAGCGTTGTCGTGTGGGATATGCGAGCTGCCAGTCGTGATCGGCCACCGGATATGTTGGCACGCTACTTTCACGAAATCACGGCTGCGAAGTTGTCATTTACGCCGGACGGTAACCGGCTGGTTAGCGGTGGCGCCCAAGACGACCCCGACAATCAGGGTGAACTCAAGGTCTGGGATACTTCTTTTCCTACGCTGTCAGACCTGGATCAAATGAAGAAACAGACCGTCTGGGAGATTGCTTTGTCGCCCGATGGCCAGTCGCTAGCAGTCATAGGCGATGACGGTATTGTGAATGTTTTCGACACAGCCAGTGAACAAAGAATTGCCGTGCTGCCGCGACATGAAGACGTGATTGGTGATCGGATCGCGGAATATCCGCACTCGGAAATGTTGTGCTTTTCCGCGGATGGTCGTCTACTTGCCGCAGCCAACGGCGATCAAACGGTAACCGTATTTGACGCGAAGACTTGGAAGCCGCGATTCTTGCTGGACGAACATCCAAGCGCCATTCCTGAGACTGTTCGCGATATTGCGATATCGCCAGACGGCAAAACGATTGTGACCGCCAGAGGCTGGGCGGCCGTGTTTTGGAATGCGGTCGACGGCGGGCCAGCGGGCGCCCCGATTGTCGACGACGGTCGAGTTCTGTCGGTTGAGTACTCGCCCGATGGCAAACTACTGGCAGTCGGACGAGACAATTTCACGGTTTCGCTGGTGGATGTCGCGGAACGCAAGGTCATCTGGTCGGCAAAGACAAACCGAGAAGTCGAAGCAATTCGATTTTCGCCCAGCGGCAGGCTTTTGGCTTGCGGTTTGCGTGACACAATCGAGTTGTATGATGTCAGCGAGTTGAAGTGGAAGCACACTTTCACGGGCATGGTCTCGAATATTCAAGGTCTTGCGTTTACGCCTGACGAAAAAAGCCTGATCGCGTCTTGCTTGGGCGGAATCGTCCGTGTCTACAATCTGCATGTCATGGACAATGTCGGCGACTTGATCGAATCGGACGTTGGCTGGCTGAGTTCCGTCGGCATGTCACCCGATGGAAACACGATTTACGTCGCGGGCAAGAACGACGGTGTGACTGTTTTTCACGCGGCACCACTGCTCGATCGCGCCGAAGCAACACCTATCGGGAACCTACGAAATAGGCAGGAATAAGCAAACACGAACATCGGCGACAGGACGGGCCGTTGCATGCGAGTGGAGTCAACACGCAACGGTCCCGGCCGATGGCACTCGAACCTCCATGATCCCGCTACGAGCGAAGGTTCCGATTTTTCCGAAGTGGAATCACCACGGATAATAGACTCAGCAACCACAACGTCGAAGACGCCGGTTCGGGCACGGCTTGCACACCGGCGCGAGGTCCTTGTTCGTAACCGCCATCTTGAAACGCCAGGATGAGATCACTGGAATCAAAATCACCATCGCCATTCCAGTCCCCTTCGGCCCAGGTGGAATTCAGCGTGATATTGTCTTCGTATTCAGCAGCACTGAATACCAGCGTCATGTCACTGCTGTTGAATTCGCCGTCTAGGTTCGCATCGCCGAAATAGGTGTTGGCGAAATCGTGGACCCAAAAAACACGGTCTTCGAGATCAACTGTACTGTCCATGTTTAGGTCATAAAAGTCTTCGACGGTACCAGAACGAATTCGACGGCTCAGCAGATTCAGATCGCGGACGTCACAGCTACCGTCGGCGTTGAGATCACAGGCCTCAGCAATGCTCGACTGCCAGATCGAGTCGATGCCGCCAGGAAATGGCCAATCGGGATTGCGAATGCCTGAATTTCGCATCGACGTCATATAGAGCGTTTTTCCATCGCCGGAAAGGTCCACGGAATAGAAACTGCTGCCGAACGGCGACGGATGGCCAATGCGCTGAGCTGGTCCGAACGGTTCATCTCGCGATGCACGCGACGACACTCGCAAGGCAGTTCCAGCCGATGATCGATGAAACAGAGTCAAGCCATCGGGAGAAATGGCCGGCAATAATCCGTCGGCCAGGACTCGTTCCGGGACGCCAAAGGGCTCAGACCTAGAAGAACGTCGCGCAACGTGGATCGACTGGTTGTTACAGCTTCCGATGCCGATGTCCAGATATAGTTCTAAACCATCTGCCGTAATGCTGGGATCGGAGACGCAGCCCAATGAATGCACGGCGTCAGACAACTTTGTCGGTTCACCCCAAGGGGCATCGACGCTTTCTCGTTTAGCGACCCAAAGCGTGTCATCGTTAGACTCATTGGGGCCGTCGAATAAGTCATACGTGTCTCGAACGAAAAACAGCTCAAGTCCGTCGGCGGTTATATCAGGCTCCACTTCGCTCACGCCAGGCAAGTAAATTGGTAGCGGAAGCTGCTGAGGGGTGTCGAAGGGCGTATCTGTATTGTCGCGATTCGCGATCCAGATCGTTTCGAAATCGAGTTCGCCCAGTCCGAGTGCGGAGAGTCCACGCGCGGAAGCGAAGTACATCGTAAGTCCGTCGTCTGAAATAGATGGGTTCCCCTCCCAAGTATCGTTGACGCCGGGCACGGGAATCGGCGTTGTCCATCTCGCGTTGACGTAGTCAATCGTTTGCTGAGCTTGGACGTTGTGTAAATGGGCGCAAAATACTGTTCCGACCAAAGTAATCATTGATAAACGAAGCATTGGCAATTGTCGAATGACGGTTGCCAGATAACCTGTTCGGACAAAGTTCGCTAGTTTCAGGAGAGATTGAGATTCGTGCAATATTTCGGTAAACGGCATTGTGAGCATCCTTCCGGGTCGAACGTTAGTTAAAAGGCCTTCGCTTGCGAGGCAAGTGCAAGCCTCGCGTGCTTGCCATATAATGCGAAGTTCGTATCCCCGAATTTCCAGGATTTTCAAAAATGTCTGACGCCACAAAGATTCTTCGCCGTATTGCTGCCGGAGAATCGCAGGCGGCCGAGGAACTGTTGCCCATCGTTTACAACGACCTGCGTCAACTGGCACATGCTCGCTTGGCTCGAGATGGTGCCGGGCAGTCGTTTCAGACAACGGAACTGGTTCACGAAGCGTATCTTCGGCTGGTCGGGTCCGATCAGCACTGGGATGGGAATGCGCACTTCTTTGCTGCGGCGGCCGAGGCGATGCGGCGGATCCTGGTCGAACGAGCTCGACAGAAAAAGCAGATCAAACGAGGTGGAGAAATGAATCGGGCCCTGCTTCATGACGGGCTTTATTCGTCGGAACCATCACCGGAAGAAGTGATTATCGTCAACGATTTATTGGAGCGATTCGAAGTCGATCATCCTGTCGAGGCGCAACTGGTAAAGCTTCGCTATTTCGCCGGGTTCAATACCAACGAAGCGGCCAAACTGCTGGGAATCCCGCCAACAACGGCTCATCGGCATTGGACTTACGCCAAGACATGGATCTACCAACAATATAAACGGAACACGGAATAACCTTTCCCATTCATAGATGACCAGGAAGCCTCCGTGCGTGAGTGATGAACCCTTTGGCCGAAGGCCATGTGCATCGATCGCCTAGGCTACGGTGATGATGGCCTTCGGCCAAAGCGATGCATCGCGACGTTTTTCGGTGAAAATGGCCTTCGGCCAAATAAACCGCGATTTTCTGGGAAAATGGTTCGCTCGATTTCGCATTATATTATTGGTAACTGCGCAATTCCCCAATGAACAAGGTGTTTCGTGGGCGACTCGAACGAAAATGCTCGAACAATCTTTCACGCGGCAATCGGTTTTTCCGATACACGACGCCGCGAGGAATACCTGAACGTTGTCTGCGAAGGTAACGAACAACTTCGGTCGCAAATCGACTCGCTGTTGCTGGCTTACGATGAAGCGGGCGAATTCATGGAATCTGCTGCCGTTGGCGGCGTGTTAACCGAAACGGATTCATGCTCTCAGCAGATCGATCGCTACAAACTGCTGCAGCGGATTGGCGAAGGAGGATTCGGCAACGTTTATATGGCCGAACAACAGACGCCTGTAGTTCGCCGCGTTGCCATTAAGATCATCAAGCCGGGCATGGACACCAAGCAAGTGATTGCTCGATTCGAAGCCGAACGGCAGGCCCTGGCCATGATGGAGCACCCTAACATCGCCAAGATCTACGATGCCGGGCAAACAGACGATGGACGGCCCTACTTCGTAATGGAACTGGTACGAGGGAAACCGATTACTGAATTCTGCGACGAAAAACGGATGGACAACGGGCAACGGATGCGACTTTTCCTGGACGTCTGCAGCGCGATTCAGCATGCACATCAGAAAGGAATTATCCATCGCGATATCAAGCCGACGAATGTGCTGGTGACGTTGCACGACGGCCGGCCCGTGCCGAAAGTCATCGACTTTGGAATCGCCAAGGCCACGCAGCAGCGACTGACCGACAAGACTCTATTTACGCGCTTCGAACATTTTCTGGGGACGCCTGCTTACATGAGTCCAGAACAGGCGGAAATGAGCGGTCTGGATATCGATACGCGCACCGACATCTATTCGGCCGGTGTGTTGCTGTACGAATTGGTGACCGGCCAGACTCCGCTGGACTGCGCGGAACTCGCCCGCGCCGGCATTGACGAAGTTCGTCGCCAGATCCGAGAAGTAGACCCGCTCACGCCTTCTTCCAAGCTGAGTGGCCTGCACCGCGACACGTTGGCCACCGTGGCCGCGAACCGAGGTGCCGAAGTAGCGAGTTTCTCGGCCGGGATCCAACGAGATCTCGATTGGGTCATCATGAAGGCGATGGAGAAAGATCGAACTCGCCGGTACGAATCCGCGGGCGCCCTGGCGGAAGACATAACGCGATGCTTGCAGCAGGAACCGGTTCGCGCCGCACCGCCGAGTGCCCTGTACCGATTACGAAAAATGGCGCGCCGCAACGCCGCGGCCATAGTGACAGTGGCGTTGATTTCCGCCATTCTTGTCGTCGCCACAGCGGTCAGCACCTGGCAGGCGATTCGGGCGAGTCGGTTGGCTGCCTTGAACGCCGCCAGTCAGCAGGAAGCCGTTGCGAATCTCTATATTGCGGAAATGAGCGTCGCTCAGACCGCGTTGGCGGCTGGCAATATTGACCGCGTAAAGGAGATTCTTGAACGGTACATTCCGGCACGCGGCGAACGCGATTTAAGAAGTTTCGAATGGCGATACTTGTGGCATCAGACGCATCGCGAACTGTTTTCGATTCCCACGGATGATTCGTTGTTCGATGTCGATATCGCGCCCAGCGGAACGCTACTCGCCACTTCGGCACGAGGCGGTTGCATTCGAGTATGGGATATGGATTCGAAACAGCAGATTTCGCAATTCCAGATTCCCATCGATTCGCACGACGAGAAGCATCCGCTGCGTTATGTCTTTGTCGCATTCTCGCCGGACGAATCGCTGATCGCCGGTTGTTCGTCGGGAACAAAAGAAGTTGTCATCTGGAATCTGAAAACCAAGAAAATCGTCAAGCGTCTTCCGGCAGGCGGACTGACTGGCCTGCGCTCCGTGGGATTTACACCGGACGGAAAACGTGTATTCGCTGGTGAAGGCGATTCGAACGACCGCCTAGCACCCATGCCAGAAAGCTCGGCAGGCAAGTTATGGATGTGGGATATCCAAACGGGCGAACCCTCGTCGTTCCAACTACACTCCGATTCCATTTGGTGTGCCGAAGTTTCACGCGATGGAATGCAAATCGTGACGGCCAGCATCGACGGAGCGGTGAAGATCCTGAATCTGGAAACGGAACAAACAAAGGAAATCCAACCGCCAAGTCAAAACGGTATGCAGCGAGCTCGGTTTTCTCCCGACGGGCGACTGGTGGCCACTGTGCCCAGACTTTGGGGAACCGTTACCGTTTGGGACGTCGCGTCAGGCGAGCAGATAAAGCACCTGGTATTCGGCGGTGAAACGATCAACGCGGAGTTTTCGCCCGATGGCAAGACACTGGTCGTTTCCGAACTGAATTGCGCGATTCACCTGATTGACACGCAAACATGGCAGCCGATCACAACGTACTATCGCGATGGCATTCAACAGAACATGACGGCCATTTCGCCGACCTCCGAGTCGATTGTCTCCGTCGGCAGCAATGGAAAAGTCATCGGATGGAACGCAGCGCCGGGAGCAGAATCGAAGCCCATCGAACTTGCTTGGCCAAGTTCCCGCGTGAAGTTTTCCGGTGACAGCCAACGATTGGTCGTGGGGACGGCGAATGGCGCGATCCACGTTTACGACTTGTCCACTCGATTGCGAACGGCCGTGCTTGCCGCTCCCGAAGACGCAAGAGAAGATAGTCATCGATTCGAATTTGAGTTCTTTTCCGTGAATCCGAACGGTCGGCACATCGCTTGTTTGACTGCCGATGACGAACAGAGGGTCGACGTGTGGAACGCGGAAACCCAACAGATTGATTTTCGCCTTCAACATGTCCGAGGTGTCACGATCGTCGCCTACGCGGCGGATGAATCAGTGATCGTTACCGGCACGTCCGTCGATGGTTCGGGGAGATCGGTGATCCGCTTCTGGGATGCAAAAACAGGCAAGGACGTTGGTCGGTCGATTTCGCAAACGGCGCCCATCGGGTGCCTGGCCTTGTCGTCCGATGCCAGCTTGATTGCCGTATCACTGACGGAAAAAATGATTGCGACCGGGGCGCCGACCAGTGCTTTCGGTGCATCGCACGTTTTTATCTACGACGTGGCCTCCGGGCAGCAAATCGCAACTTTGAAGGGACATACTTCGGCGGTTGGTGACATCAAGTCGCTGGAGTTTTCGCACGACGGTGCGTTACTGGCAACTGCCGGCTACGATCGGCAAGTGATTCTTTGGGATACCAAGACGTGGAGCCCGACGGCAAGCTTACTGGGACACACGAACCAATTGAACGATTTGTCGTTTTCACGTGATGGGTTTCGGCTTGCTTCGTCCGCCGACGACGGCGTGGTAATCCTTTGGGACATCAAGACCCAGCGAGAAGTCGCCCAGTTTCGTGGTAGCCACATGGAGTTTTCGCCAGACGGCACAGCTTTGGCCATTGGTGCGGCGGGTGGCGCGGCGATGCATTCTGATCACATATTGGGACCAGACGGAGCTTTCCTGAAGTTCAAAGACGGCTCCGAGTATTTGACGGTGCGAATCTACCGAGCTCCACGACTGGACGAGGAAGCCGACGCAACGAAGTAAACAACTTACGCAAATCTTTCTTGCAGTGGAAAGTGAATAGACCAGAACGCGTTTCATGCGAGTGGAGTCAACATGTAACCGCCCTGGTCTATTCAGAACGCCCCAACTAGTTGCGGTAAGTTCGCCGTAATCGTCGGATAGCGAAAGGCAGGCACAGCAATACGAATGAAACGGACGATGGTTCTGGCACGGCTTGCACGTCGGCGCGAGGTCCTTGTTCGTAACCGCCATCTTGGAACGCCAGAATGAGATCGCTGGAATCAAAATCACCATCGCCGTTCCAATCCCCTTCGGCCCAAGTGGAATTCAGCGTGATGTTGTCTTCGTATTCAGCAGCACTGAATACCAGCGTCATGTCACTGCTGTTGAACTCGCCGTCCAGGTTCGCATCGCCGAAGTAGGTGTGGGCAAGATTGTGTACCCAATATTCGTAGTCGTCGCTGGTGAGCTGATCATCGTTGTTAATATCGAAAGCAGGATTACCGGTTGGGTCGCGCAATTCGGCGGTAAGTCGATCGATGTCGTCGGATGTGAGAAGTCCGTTCTGATCGAAATCTCCATGCAATTGCTCGTCGTTTGCGATTATGGTCATGTCGAAATAGGAAAGGTTGGCATTGTTGAGGATTCTTCGAATTTCCTCCCAGCCTTCTTGCGGTCCTCCCATCGCGACGCCCGCGCCGAATGTTCCCTCATCGGAACGGCTTGATCCATTCGCGAAGGTGTTATTGCCGTCGATAACCGTGTCGGTGGAATTTAACACGACATAATACGTCGAGTTCGGAAGAAGACCGGAAACCGCATCGTCGAAAGTTATGAACTCCCAGTCTCCCCAATGGCCCCAATCCCCGATTCCATCTCCCGCTCCATCAAGGTCGGCGAGATCAAGCGAACCAACAACACCGACGACGTTTCCCGGTTGACCTTTTCCGTTGTCGTCCCAAATCTCAATTGTCAATTCTCCTTGAGGGTTACCTGTTGCAAGAAAGTCGATGGTGACCGACGCAACATTATTCGCGTTACCCGTCAGGAAAGGCTGGACAAGCCATTCAAGTGACTCCGTTGGCCAAGTTCGCCATCTTGATGCATCGGCATCCGGGTCACGAAGTGGATCCAAATGGTCGAAAAGGGTTACTTCGGCGGACCAGCAAACTTGGACTAGCAATAAGCTGAAGCATAATGACAGTTGCGTGATCTGTTTCCTTCGTTTCGATCGGAATTGGATGGACATCGGCTTTCTCACCTTATGTACTGAAACTCAGTGTTTTCGAATGCGAGCAAGACAAACGGGAAACTCGCTTCCTCTGTAACTACATGCGGGAACCAACAGGATCATTTCCCGCACAAAATTCAGAAAACGTTTCGCATCCGAAATTGGTAGAACGTGAAAAGGCCAGAACACGCGTTCGACGCGTGCGGTGACACACAAAACGGTTCTGGCCTATGCGCAAGGTCTGCCGTGACCTCACGGCTTGGTTTGCTACAGCCGGTTTTGAGGTCGTCGTAATCGGGCTATGGCGAAAGGCAGACTCAGTAATGCGAATGAAACACTCGTCGGTTCTGGCACGGCTTGCACGTCCGCGCGAGGCCCTTGTTCGTACCCGCCGTCTTGAAACGCCAGAATGAGATCGCTGGAATCAAAATCACCATCGCCATTCCAATCCCCTTCGGCCCAAGTGGAATTCAGCGTGATGTTGTCTTCGTATTCAGCAGCACTGAATACCAGCGTCATGTCACTGCTGTTAAATTCACCGTCTAGGTTCGAATCGCCGAAATAGGTGTTGGCGAGATCGTGGACCCAGTGTGTGCGATCATCCAAGTTGACTTGCCCGTCGCCGTTTTGGTCGAAGTCGGGATCCGATAGCGACTGACGGATGGCGGACGAGAGCATGTCGATGTCCGTTGCATCGAGCTGGCCGTCGAATCGAATATCGCCTGCGATCTCGTCAACCACCTCGAAGGGCATCGACACATCCCAACCGTTGCCTTGGCTGTCGCGAACTTGCAATTCCGTGGCATAGCTTCCAACGAGTTCCGTTCCCGGCGGGAAAAAGCTCGCGTCGATCTCACTGATTTGCTGGAACGAGCTGAGTCCGTCGAATCCGTTAATCAGGCAATCGGGTCGGGCGAAGTTTCCAGAAAAGCTGTCCAAGATGTTACCGTTGCGAGACCAGCTCCACGTTGCGCCGATCTCCAACAGCTCGACGGGAATGATTGGCCCCGACTCCGCGTCAAGCGACGATCCCGTCTCGCCCGGATCTGGAAGAAGGCGAACAGTCGTATAGACGCCGTTCGGCACCCCGTCGATTTCGGACGGAACAAATGTCGCCGATTCCGTGAAGCCGGCATTGACGATGCTGTCTGCCCAAAGGTCATCGTGTGGCAGATCGCGAGGCGTGCAATGCGTCGACGGCGGCGACACCTTGTCCACCGTGGCTCGAAATCCTGCATCTGAACCGGCACCCGCAGAAAAATGGTGAATGTCGCCGACGGTCCAAATCGGTTCGCCGACTTTTGTCAACGTCGGTTCGGCGGCATCGTCGCTCATCGCTTCAATCTTGAGTGCTTGGTAGAAATGACTGAGGCCGAAGAAGTCGGTAAGATCTAGCCATGGATCATTTGAGCCTTGGTAGCCTCGCAAGAATCCTGCACCGTTGGTTCCGGCCGTAGGCTCGTAGCCTGGTGGGTCTGGAAACCGAGGGTCACCTCCGTAGGGAGTAGCGATCCCGACACTTCTCTCGCCACCTGCAATGCCGCGAACAGCCGAATGATCGGTGACAATCCAATAGGGTTGATTGGGTTCGAGCCCCAAAACAAGATTGTCGAGTGTGAATGCACCGAACTCTCCGACGGGTACGGTATTTTCAATCTTCAAAACGGAGCCAAGGTCTGCGATCTTTCCAGTTGGATCACCGACGGGCATTGGCCGTCCGTTACCGTCGTCACGCCATAATTCGAATCGAACGTCACCGGTTGTCCCCGCTTGCGGGCGTGTTAAGAGAACGGTCACTTGGTCAATATTCGTTTGATCTCCCAAGAAGAACTGCTGTGCATACTTCACGTCAGGGCCAAGAGGCGTGAGCCAACTATCCTGTTCGTAGGGTCGCACGTTATCCAAGTTGTCATACAAAACCTCTTGCGCGGTGGCAAAGCTGTGTAGCAGAGTCACAGCTATCGGAACGCAAAGTAGCCAAAACGTGTTTTTCGATCTCATGGAATTTCTCTCCCGTCTAATTTGTGTGAATCGTTCGATCTTGCCGTGTGTCGGCGAGCAATCGGGATTTCGCAACCTTGATCCCTCGACTTGTACATGCGAAAATGCCTCGTTAGTTTTCCCAGACAAAATAAAAAAACGTCGATTCGCAAAGAACGCGGGCAACGATGAACGATCTGACGGCACTGTTACAGCGCATCGAAAATGGGGATCATCAAGCGTTTGACGAACTGTTGCCGGTCGTTTATCAAGAACTCAGGCAGTTAGCCAGTCGACAGATGGCGCACGAATCGCCGGGCAACACGCTGCAAACGACAGCCCTGGTGCATGAATGCTATTTGCGGTTGGTTGGCGATGCGCATAGTTTTGAGAACCGAGCACACTTCTTTGCCGCCGCGGCCGAATCGATGCGGCGAATTCTGGTCGAACGAGCACGAAGTCGCCACGCCATCAAACGAGGCGGAACGCTAAATCGGTGCGAACTGACATCGAATATCCCGTCCAACGGCCCAGAACCGGACGAAATATTGCAGATCGATGAGTTCCTGGATCAGCTTGCGGACCAACATCCGCAAGTTGCCGAACTGGTCAAGCTGCACTACTTTGGCGGCTTTAATCTCAGCGAGGCCGGTCGGCTGCTGGGAATTTCCAGTAGCACGGCCCATCGACATTGGGTCTTTGCCAAGGCATGGCTGTACGACGCGTTGAACTAATCGTCAAATGGATGGCCATCGAAAGATTTTTCAAAAAAACGTCAGGACGTGGGAAATTCGCATCGCGATTTTCGCATGTAGTATGTTAGGTGGCGTTCGCTGCGCTGTCTCATGTGGAATTCCCCGTAGGTAGGTACCCATGCCCGACGATGAAAAACTGATTTTCGATCGAGCGGTCGAGATTGACAATCGCGACGAACGGAATCGGTACGTCCGCGATGCTTGCGGACAAGATGCCGAACTTCGCCATCGCGTGGATCGGCTGCTGAACGCCTTCGAACACGCCGACCAATTTCTATCCAAACGCGCGGCCGATTCGTTCGAAGCGGAACGTTCGACTCCTTTCGCCAGTGAAGTCGGCCAGACAATTGATCGATACAAGCTGCTGGAAAAGATCGGCGAAGGTGGCTTTGGCGATGTTTACATGGCCGAACAAGTCGAACCCGTGGTTCGCAAAGTCGCGCTCAAGATCATTAAGCCGGGCATGGATTCGCGACAAGTGATCGCGCGTTTCGAGGCCGAGCGGCAAGCGCTCGCGCTCATGGATCACAAGAACATCGGCAAGTTCTTGGATGCCGGCACGACGTCCGCCAACGACGGTGTTGCGGCGGGCCGGCCCTACTTTGTCATGGAATTGGTCCGAGGCATCCCGATTACCGAATTCTGCGACTCGCGGCGACTTTCGACCGACCAACGCCTACAGATTTTCTTGGATGTGTGCGACGCGGTTGGGCACGCGCACCAAAAGGGCATTATTCATCGGGATCTCAAACCGACGAACATTCTGGTCTACGACGACGGCAATCGACCAACTCCGAAGGTCATCGACTTTGGTATCGCCAAAGCAACGCAAGGGCGTCTGACCGACAAAACGCTCTTTACGCAGTTCCATCAATTCATCGGCACGCCAGCCTACATGAGCCCCGAACAGGCTCAGATGAGCGGCATTGATGTGGATACTCGTAGCGACATCTATTCGCTGGGCGTGCTGCTGTACGAATTGCTGACAGGGACGACGCCACTGAACAAAGATTCGCTGAAATCGACGTCGTTCGACGAAACGTGTCGGCGCATTCGCGAAGAAACCGCGCCGACTCCGTCAAAGCGAGTCAGTACATTCTCGAACGTCGAGCAAGTTACGCTTGCCAATTCGCATCGAACGGATCCGGCGAACTTTTCGTCTCGGCTACGAGGAGATCTGGACTGGATCATCATGAAGGCGCTCGATAAGGATCGGGCGCGGCGATACAACACGACCGACGCGTTCGCCTCAGACATTCTGCGGCATCTGAACAACGAACCGGTCACGGCGGGCCCACCGAGCGCGGCTTACTATCTACGTAAGTACATCCAGCGAAATCGAACTGCCGCACTAACTGGGTTGGCGTTTTTGGCGGTTTGCATTTTAGGCACGGTCATCTCGCTGTGGGGGTGGATGCGAGCCATCGAAAAAGAACGCGAATTGGCCGACCAGGTAACTCAAACGGAAGCGGCTTTGTCCGATGCGACCCAGGCGCGCGACGTGGCGGTGGCAGCCAAAGCAGTTGCGGCCACCGCCAAGGACCAAGCCGTCAAGGAGGCGTACGTTGCGAAGATTCAAGCGGCCCATCACGCGTTGCGCCTCAAGGATCTGGGAACGGCTCGGATTCTGATTGACGAAGCCGCTGCACTCGACCCGAATCACGAGCTACGCCACTGGGAATGGCGAGCCCTCTGGCAGTTGGTCCAGGGCAACGCAGAATTCACATTCCAAAGCGACCAGCCGATTGGGAATCTGAGCGTTCATCCTGACGGAAACCGGGTGGCAATTTGCCGAAAGGATTCCATCCTGATAATGAACCTCACTACGCGATCGACCGAGCGTGAACTACCGACCGAAGGTTCCGCGCGAGCGGAATTCACTGCCGACGGAAAGCGATTGTATGCGGTGGATCGAACGGGTGTGGTACGAGCTTGGGAACTGCCCGATTTTTCAGTTGCCGATTTTCAGCTAAGCCATGACGTTCCTTTTAACCATCGGCTCGAATTGGCCGTGGCACCGGACGGTCAGACACTGGCCACGTTTTCCGGCAGCCAGCAAGGATGGGATCGTGGGCGAGTGACAATCTGGGATACGCGATCGAAAAAGCCAAAAGCGACGATACCAGAATTCGGTTGGGCTTGCCCTCTGGCGTTTTCAGCAGATAGTACACGACTGGTGCTAGGAACGGGACCGAAAACGGGCCTGAATCCAGAGGCGGGTCCCATGCGAATCGTCGATTTGAACACCATGGCGGAAACACTGATCGATCCCATTGAGACGCCAAGATGGCTCGGGCGAGGCGGTGTCGAATTCTCGCCCGATGGCCAATACCTGGCTAGTGTGATGGCTGTGGCGAATCCTGAAGTGATGATTCACGGTGTCGACGGTCGGTTCGTCGCTAAGCTCGAACAGCACTCGGCTGCAGCAATCGACGCGACATTTTCGCCGGACGGCAAGTGGCTTGCATCCGGCAGCATGGACCGCACTGTGTTGCTCTGGGATTGGCGGAATCAAAAAGTCGTAGCGGAACTTCTAGAACATGACTTGGGCGTGATTGACGTGCAATTCACTCCCGATGGAAGTCGACTGCTGTCCACCGGACAGGATGGTAAGGTGTGCGTCTGGAATCTGTCCGATGTTGACAATATGGACTGGCCGATTTATCGCGATACCGATCATGCCTGGTCTCTTCCCGGCTCCGCGATTTCTTGTTCGGCGGATGGCCGCTTTGTGGCGGCAACGCGTTCTGCCAAATCATCGGGGAGAACGCCGCAACCGGGCATCGCTATTTTTTCGACCGACGACTTGAGCGAGCGGAACGTCATCGCGGAGTCTCATGGCATCGTTCAAGGTTTCATATTTTCGCCGACGCAAAATCTGGCGGCAATTAGTACTGAGAATGGCGAGTTACAGCTGATCGACTTCGACTCAGCCGATCTGAATCGTACGAAACAGCCCGAGACCATTCGGGCGGAAACGCTTCGCGCCGACGAGGGCATGGTGACGTATCCATTGCACTTTCAAAGCAACGGAAAACGGCTGCTTTCGTGCATCGAGTCGGTTGATTCGAATCACCCAGTTCCGAAGCAACTCGTGATCCATTCGGTAGAAGACAGAAATCAGATTGCCAACTGGACTCCAGCTATGCCGCCGGTCTGTGGAGCGATTTCACCCGACGGAACACAAGTGGTAACGGGACACAAGGACGGCTTACGATTCTGGTCGCTTGCTGATCTAGACCATCCCATGCATGTGATTATGGGTGGCCAAAGCGAGAAAACTCCAGGGACCATTTGGTGTGTTGACTATTCACCGGACGGATCGACCGTGATTGCCGGCACTAATTTGACGGGTCGCATCGAAATCGTGGACGCTGTGGCGAAAAAGCCGATTGGCCAATTGGCGGGACATACGCAACACATCATGGCAGTCAAGTTTTCGCCGGATGGCAAACGAATCGCCAGCGGAGGAAATGCGGGATACGATGCTTTGAAAATTTGGGATTTTGAATCGCGACGCGAATTGATATCACTCTATGTGGATGGTTGGACGTCCAGCTACATCCGCTGGCTGCCCGACGACAACTCCATTCTCTTGGTCAACGGCGGTACTGGTTTGTATCTATTTCGCGCACCTTCGTTCGCGGAAATCGACCAGCGAGAATAGATCAGGCTCGGCGAAAAGAAAGCTGCGCTGAGTCGAACGGCGGCGAGATCGCCATTGGATGAAAAGCCGCAGTGCAATATTCGACATTCTTGATGTTAGTGAGATGGTGTCCTTCGCAACTAAAAACAGTCGTCCCTGAATTCCAGGATAGTTTGCGAGGTTTTCGTCGCATCGTTGTTGTCGCCATTCATGCCGGTGTTTGCTAAAATAACGTGTTGCTTCCCCAGATCTTACCCTGCCGCGTTTGCATACATTTTGTTCAATTCGTTGGAGCTGTTTGATGGTTCACCTGATGCGTTGGTCGCTTTGCAGGATTCGCAACGTCGGTTGGTGGATGCACTTCGTGTGCATTGTAGCGGTCCATTCGGTCCATGCAGCCGACGGACCAGCGCCACGCATCGACAACGGATTAATCGCCGCCTATTCATTTGTCGAACCGACCAACGCCGTGATTACCGACGACTTGAATGCGGCAGAGGCGTTGCGAATTCATTCGCCGCAGGCAATTCAATACCAAGACGGAGGCATGGCGGTACACGCGTCGGCCATGATCGTATCCGATACGCCTCCGCAACACGTGATTGCCGCCGTCAAAAAATCGAACGCATTGAGCGTGGAAGTTTGGTTACAACCGGCTGATCTGCAGCAAAAAGGTCCGGCTCGGATCTTCAGTATTTCTGACGGCCCGTCCGCTCGAAACATGACGCTCGGCCAAGACGGCGATCGCTTTGATGTGCGACTCCGCACCTCGTCCACCGACCAGAACGGCATGCCGTCTTTGGCCAGCCAGTCGAACGCCGTCAGTACCGAACGCACACACGTTGTGTTTACTCGCAACGCACAGGGCAATTCGATCCTGTACATTAACGGACAGGAAAATGCGGCCAAACAGCAACCCGGTTCGCTAGAAAACTGGGACGAACAATTTCGCATGGCGGTTGCCAATGAAGTTTCCGGCGATCGACCTTGGCGAGGCCACATTTTCTTGCTGGCCATCTATGACCGAAGTTTGTCAGCGACGGAAGTGCAACAGAACTTTTCCGCAGGCATTCCCGGCGGAATGGATTACAACGCTTTGCTTCCCGAACCGCTGGACCGGTCGGTCGACTTCGTCAAAGACATCCAGCCATTGCTGAAGGATCGCTGCTTTGACTGTCACGTTTCCGGAAACGAAGAAGGCGGGTTGAACCTGGGGATTCGCCAGCGAGTGGTCGAAGGAGGCGAACATGGCCCGATCTTGATCCAAGGTGACAGCCAACACAGCCGCATGATCCATATGGTGGCCGGACTGGACGATGTCGCTCGCATGCCGCCCGATGGCGAAGGCGATCCGCTTACGGACCAAGAAGTCAGCCTGTTGCGAACTTGGATCGATCAGGGAATGCCGTGGCCGGATGGGACGGACATACTGGATCCTC
The DNA here is from genome assembly GCA_041399205.1 of Pirellulaceae bacterium. Taxonomy (GTDB): domain Bacteria; phylum Planctomycetota; class Planctomycetia; order Pirellulales; family Pirellulaceae; genus JAGQOZ01. The sequence goes on from JAWKTK010000036.1 coordinate 28,037, forward strand.
GAATGGAGGAAGCCAAAACCCATTGGGCTTTTCAGCCACTGCACGCGGTGACTCCGCCTGACGTGCAGCACGACGATTGGGTGCGTTCGCCGGTTGATCGGTTCGTGCTGGCCAAACTAGAAGCTGCCGAACTTTCGCCGTCGGAACGCGTCGATGCACGTCGCTTGATTCGGCGTTTGTATTTTGACTTGATCGGTTTGCCGCCATCGCCTGAACAAGTGGACGAATTTGTCGAAGCTGCGAATCGAGATTGGGACAGTGCGGTAGAGTCGTTAGTGGATTCGCTGTTGGCGAGTTCGCATTACGGGGAACGCTGGGGTCGGCACTGGCTGGATGTGGCTCGCTACGCCGACAGTGATGGGCAGGAAAGCGATCGCGATCGCCCGGCGGCGTATCACTATCGCGATTTTGTCATCCAGGCTTTCAATGACGACATGCCGTTTGATCAGTTTGTGCGTTGGCAATTGGCCGGCGATGAAATCGAACCGAACAATCCGCAGGCGTTCGCGGCTACGGGCTTTATCGTTGCCGGTCCGTTTGCGGCATTGCCCGATCGGTTGATGGAAGATGAACGATTGCGAAATCGTTACAACGAATTGGACGACGTGCTGTCGACCGTGGGCACCGGCATGTTAGGCCTAACGCTTGGTTGCTGCCGTTGCCACGATCACAAATACGATGCCATTCCGTCGCGAGATTACTATCGATTGCTCAGTGCGTTTCACACGGGAGAACGAGCAGAATTGAAGGTAGGTGATTCGTCGGAAAAGATCTTCGGCTTCGCGGAAACTCGATCCGAACCTGCTCCAACTTGGCTGTTTGCACGAGCGGACTATTATGATCGCGACCAACCGGTGCAACTGGGATTCGTTTCGGTAATGACATCGGCTAAGACTCCGGATATCTACTGGCGACATGCCAAAGAAACCAGTCAGGCCAACAATAGCACCAATCAACGTCATGCGTTGGCAGATTGGATGACCGATGAGGATGATGGTGCCGGTCCGCTGGTGGCTCGAGTGTTTGTGAATCGTTTGTGGCATCACCATTTTCGACATGGTCTAGTGCGAACGACAGGTGACTTTGGCGTGCGGAGCGAACCGCCAACGCATCCGGAATTGCTGGAATGGCTGGCTCGCGATTTTGTTTCGCACGGTTGGAAAGTGAAACGTCTGCAGCGAATGATGGTGCTAAGTGCCGTCTATTTGCAGGCCAGCGGCAAGACGCCGCCGGACGTCGATCCGCAGAATCGGTTGCTGAGTTTCATGCCGCTGCGTCGATTGGAAGCCGAAATCTTGCGTGACAGTTTGTTGTCAGTGTCGGGTACGCTGAACAAAGCGCAGTTCGGTCCGGCCGTGCGAGCTCCCATCGCGGCGGAAGCGATTCTGGCCAGAAACCTGAAAGATGGCTATCCAAAGGACATCAAAGACGGCCCGGAAGTACGGCGGCGTTCGGTATACATGTTTCACAAACGAGTTGTCCCGAATCCATTGTTGGCGGCATTCGATAAACCGGATGCGCAGCAGAGTTGTAGTCGCCGAGATGTCACGACGGTGGCTCCGCAGGCATTGGCACTGCTGAACGATCCATTTGTTCGAACCGTCGCCTTGGAGTTCGCGGACAGGTTGATGCGAGAAGCCGCCGAACAGCAGGTGGACGCGACTTCGGACCAGACGATCGATCGAGCGTTTCAGTTGTCATTGGGACGCCATGCGAATGAACGTGAATTAACGTCGTCGCGAGCGTTCGTTCAACAGCAGATTCGTCAGCGACATGAGCGAACGAAAGGTTTGACATTAGAGCAGGCGACACAGGAAGCGTTGGCGGACTTTTGCCAAGTGCTGTTTGGATTAAACGAGTTTTTGTACGTCGATTAAGTTTGCAGTCCCGCCTTTAGGCGATTAAGTTCGTAGTCCCGCTTTTAGGCGATTAAGTTCGTAGTCCGCCTTTAGGCGATTAAGTTCATAGTCCCGCTTTTAGGTGATTAAGTTCGTAGTCCCGCTTTTAGGCGATTAAGTTCGTAGTCCCGCCTTTAGGCGATTAAGTTCATAGTCCCGCTTTTAGGTGATTAAGTTCGTAGTCCCGCCTTTAGGTGATTAAGTTCGTAGTCCCGCCTTTAGGCGGAAGTTTTTTTCACGAATGTACATTTCATTCGACTTTTTTGCGGCGACTAAATTGATGAATGACGAATTGGAACATGACCAGCTTGATGACTCAGACAAGGCCGAATCCGGCAATTCGGCGGAATCAGCCGGTTCGCAGCCGCAGCGATCGCGAGCGGTCCCGTGTGCAGATTCGGTTCGACTGTGGTGGGACTTGCTGCGCGTGAACGAACGCTTTTTGTATGCCAACTTTGTTCGACAATATGGCCCAGAAGGCGCGAAAGACGCCATGCGTGAATGGTTGCATCAACGTAACGAAGAACACACCAAGCACCTGCTCAGCTACATCGGGAAACTCGGCGGACCGAATTTTCAACGTGAAAAGGAAGCCGAAGAATGACTGTTAGTTTGTCGATGCCGAGACAGCTTGGCGCCGATTCTTGACGAAGGCAATGAACTCGTCATATCCCAGCTTGGACTGCTTGGAAGCAACAGTCGCTTTGTATTCGTCGATGTCGGTCCATGTAACCTCGATTCGGCTGGCCCTTAGCACCGTATTTCCGTCACACTCTGCGACGAATCCCGGTGGCTGATGAACGAATAGTGAAGCTGATAGAGAACTGTCATCGCAAAACCAAACACCATTGACTCGACCGCTTCCTTTGAATGGGTTCTTAACTCCAAACGCATGAAATCCGATCGGCCGACCATTCTCGCTCACAACGTAGTGTTCCCAGTGGATCTGGTTCCACGCGTTGCTGTTCGCAAAGAATACGGAAAATACGGCCGCTATAAGAATCCAAGACACAAGTCTGCCGATTGAAAACTGCCAGCGTCGTCGCCGTGTGGAATCAGTCTTCAGAAATTGACAAGTCGCCTCCGACAAAAGGCAATATAGTAGCACGCCAGAAATGATTGCGACCAAGAATAGTGCATTGTCCGAGATTCGACGGGGCCGCACTTGCTCGGTACGAAAAACCAATAAAGATGTGACGTACGAGCCCGATACTAGGAACGAAATAAGGCAAAGAATTGTCAAGGCGACATAGGCCAACCGAGATATGCGAAGGAATGCGTACGTCGTCGCAAGTAGGATCGCCGCTAGTGTCAGGCTAATGTCTCGATCAAAGCTCTTTCCGGAAGCCCACCAAGCTAAATTGTTCGAAAAAGACGCTGCAACGAGTGAAGAGAGAATCAAACTGGAAATCTTCACCTGCCATGGCTGCCCTAGTTGAGCAGGCGTCTCGTCGTCGAGCTGGGATGAATCCGCCAAATTCCGACCTTTTTTGCAATCGAGACAAAGAAACGCTGCCACGCACATTCGCATCCATACAGTGTACAATGACAGGATATTCGAGTCAGGAAAATTCGGTTCATAGATTGATTTTGACATGAATCACATTCGTTCTCATTGCGGTCGCTACCAATCAATCATCAATCGTCGTCAACTGCTGCAAAAGGCCGGAGCCGGTTTGGGCGGCGTGGCGTTAGCGGATTTGTTGTCGCAAGAAGGATTGCTGGCGGCGGATGATCGTTCGCAGAATCCGATGGCATCTCGAGCGGGCCATTTTCCGGCCAAGGCCAAGGCGGTGATTTGGTTGTTCATGGAAGGTGCGCCCAGTGCCGTCGATACGTTCGATCCAAAACCAGAATTGACCAAGAACGATGGCAAGCGAATTTCCATCGATGTCTTTAACGGCAATCCCGGCCCGTTGATGAAGTCGCCGTTCGAATTCAAACAGTATGGCCAAAGCGGAGCGTGGGTGTGCGATCAATATCCCAACGTGGCCAAGCATGTGGATGACTTTGCATTCATCAAGTCTTTGCACAGTGATTCCAACGATCATGTGCCGGCGTTGTATCAGATCAACACCGGGATCGCTCGACCTGGTTTTCCCGCGGCCGGAGCGTGGATAACGTACGGGTTGGGAAGTGAAAACCAGGATCTGCCCGGTTTTGTGGTGTTGGGCAACAATCAAGGCATCAAAGGCGGGCCGCTGAATTGGCATTCCGGTTTCTTGCCGTCAACGTATCAAGGAACATTGTTTCGGCCGGAAGGGACGCCGATTCTGAATTTGAATCGGCCGCGTGCGGTGAGCCAGGCAGATCAGCGTCGTCAATTGGATCTCATGGCCGAACTGAACCAGCAGCACTTGGCAGCGCGGCCCGGCGAAGCGGACTTGTTGGGCCGCATCCAATCATTTGAACTGGCCTACCGCATGCAATCGGCCGCGACACGGCTGATCGATTTTTCGACCGAATCGCAAACCACACGAGACCTTTACGGCTTGGATCAGAAGGAAACCAAATCGTACGGTTCGAAATGCCTGTTAGCTCGGCGCTTGGTGGAAGACGGAGTTCGCTTTGTCCAGGTTTACAGTGACGGAGAATGGGACGCTCATTCGAATTTGACGGCCAATCACACGGGTCATTGCCGAGCGACCGATGTGCCGATTGCCGGCTTGCTGACGGATCTGAAACAGCGAGGCTTGTTGGAATCGACGCTGGTGATTTGGGGCGGCGAATTCGGCCGCATGCCGGTTTCGCAAGGGAAAGATGGTCGAGATCACAATCCGCAAGGCTTTATCGCGTGGATGGCTGGCGCCGGTGTGAAAGGGGGCACCAGCTTTGGCGAAACGGACGAAATTGGCTACAAAGCCGCGGTCGATCCGGTCACCGTCCACGATCTGCACGCGACGATGCTGCACTTATTAGGCATCGAACATACTCGGCTAACCTACCTCCACAACGGCCGGCAATATCGGCTGACCGATGTGGCGGGTAATGTGCTGCATTCGCTGTTGGCGTGAAGACGTTTCACAAAAACGTCACGGCCAGTCCGCGCCATTGCAGATCCGTTCGGCTGGTTCTTCCGTGAAAAAATCTTCACTACCAGCGGATCTAATCGTTCGACGCAGACGTTTCGCTTATTCCTCATTTTCATGCGCGAATACACGAACGGCCTTATTCGTCGGTCACGCAGCCTTCCGACGCAGACTTCACATTCTTAATGTATTTGTACAATGTACCTCGAGTCGCTTTATAAGCCGGAGCGGTCCAGGCGGCTTTGCGTTTGGCCAATTCTTCGTCACTGACATCCATGTCCAGGCGGTTGTTTTCTGCATCAATCGTGATTTTGTCGCCGGTTTGAACCAACGCCAGTGGTCCACCTTCTTGTGCTTCCGGAGTGATATGTCCGACGATGAATCCGTGCGAACCGCCAGAGAATCGACCATCCGTCATTAAGGCGACATCTGAACCGAGTCCCGCGCCCATGATGGCCGAAGTCGGTGTTAGCATTTCCGGCATACCGGGTCCGCCCTTGGGGCCTTCATAGCGAATGATCACCACGTCCCCTTTCTTGATCTTGTTTTCTTCCAGCGCCGTCAGCATGTCCTCTTCCGAATCAAACACGTTGGCAGTGCCTTCAAACTTGGTGCCTTCCTTGCCGGTGATCTTGGCTACTGCGCCTTCGGGAGCCAAATTGCCTTTCAGGATTTGAATGTGTCCGGTCGGCTTGATGGGGTTCTCCAGCATGTGGAAAACCTTTTGGCCCTCTTTGAGTCCGGGCAGCAGCTCGATGTTCTGCGCCAACGTCTTGCCGGTGACCGTCAGACAGTCACCCTTCATCATGCCCTTGTCCAGCAGATATTTCATGACGGCAGGCGTGCCGCCGATGGAATGCAGATCCTCTTGGACAAACTTTCCGCTTGGTTTTAAATCTGCCAAGAAAGGAACTCGATCACTAACCGCTTGGAAATCGTCGATGGTCAATTCGACATCGACGGATCGAGCCATCGCGATCAAGTGCAGCACGGCGTTGGTCGAACCGCCGAGCGCCATCACGACGACCATCGCGTTTTCGAAAGCATCGCGAGTCATGATGTCTCGAGGCTTAAGATCTTTTTCCAGCAGCAAACGGACTGCCTTACCCGCTTCAATGCATTCCTTAGCTTTGTCGGGATCTTCGGCAGGAATAGACGCACTGTAGGGCAGTGACATGCCCAAGGCTTCAATGGCGCTGGCCATGGTGTTGGCAGTGTACATGCCACCGCAGGCACCCGCGCCAGGACATGATTTTTTGACAATCTCTTGTCGCTTGTCGTCGTCGATTTTGCCAGTAATAAATTCCCCGTAGCACTGGAACGCAGAAACAATGTCCAGTTTTTCACCATTGAGAAGACCGGGTTTGATGGTGCCGCCGTAGACCATCAAGCCAGGTCGATTCAGTCGCCCCAAGGCCATCAAGCAACCCGGCATGTTCTTGTCACAACCGGGAATGGTGACGCATGCGTCGTACCACTGAGCACCCATGATGGTTTCAATGGAATCGGCAATCAGGTCGCGAGATTGCAAAGAATAACTCATGCCTTCGGTGCCCATCGATATGCCGTCGCTGACACCGATGGTATTGAATCGCATGCCCACCATATCCGCTGCGGTCACACCTTCCTTGACCTTGGCGGCCAGATCCAGCAGGTGCATGTTGCAGGTGTTGCCTTCGTACCAAACGCTGGCGATCCCGACTTGTGGTTTGTTCATGTCATCATCGGACATGCCGGTGCCGTACAGCATCGCTTGGGACGCGCCTTGGCTCTTGCGTTGCGTAATTCGACTACTGTATTTATTCAAACCGTCGGTCATCTGGATCTGACTCCGCATTCTGGTTCGGACCTGTGGATTCGCAACGGGCGAATCGCTGGGTCGTATGGCTTGTTTTCTGGCAACACTTGGACGAACCACATTATCTGTGTTTGGCACATTTGCGAAGCAAAGCTTCCCGCGTCAAGCGTTATTTTCCCCTAACGCGTTTGCTATAACTAGCTTGAGCGTGCGTCGTCCAAACCGGCGATTGTAATTCGAAATGGCGTTCAAGGGTAGCGGCGAAGGGCTTTAGTCTGGTAGACAAGCCGAATTGTGAACGCGAGGATAGTTGGCTGGAAAATGCGTCGTTCCGTTCGTTCGATTTTGTTTCATTCGGAGGCTTCTGATCATGGTTTGTAATTCCCAGCGTTGGCTACCGCTGATGGTATTGATTAACGTGATTTGCTTGGCTGGTTGTACTGAACCGCCCACGGCGGTCGAATCCCAAGCTGCGATCAACCTGTTTGATGGCAAGACGTTTGACGGTTGGGAAGGGAATTTGGATGTATTTCGGATTGAAGACGGTGCGATTGTCGGTGGAAGCTTGGACGAACCAGTACAACGCAACGAATTCTTGTGCACGGAAAACGAGTACGGTGACTTCGAATTGACGCTCAAGGTAAAGGTTCTGGGCGAAGGAGCGAACGCGGGGATTCAGATTCGCACCAAGCGCATTCCCGATCATCACGAAGTAAGTGGCTACCAAGCCGACGTGGGTGCCGGTTGGTGGGGCAAACTATACGATGAGTCCAGACGCAACAAAGTCTTGGCTTCGCACGACAAAGACGAAAGTGAATTAGTCAAAACCAATGACTGGAACGACTACAAGATTCGCTGCCAAGGAAATCGTATCCAGCTGTGGCTGAACGGCGTGCAGACAGTGGATTACCAAGAAGAAGACGCCGACATTGCTACGTCCGGCGTGATTGCGGTTCAGATTCACGGCGGACCGCCCAGCGAAGCGTGGTACAAGGATATTGAAATCCGCACGCTCGATTAACGCAGTGCGAAAACAGCTACAGGTATTCGGTGGATTTGAAAAGGATGTATCGCATGCCCATTCGGCATATCTATTTTGATTTGGGAAACGTGTTGGTCACGTTCAACCACGGGATTGCTTGTCAAGCGTTAAGTGAATTGTCGGATAGTTCGCCGGAAACAATTCAGCAGCAAATCTATGAAAGTGGGCTGCAAGACAAATTTGAAACGGGCCTTCTGAATGCAGCGGAATTCTGCCATGAATTTCGCGCCATCACGGGCTCGACGGCGGATGATGCTCAGATCATTCATGCCAACGCAGCTATCTTTGAATTGAATTCGCCCATTGTTTCGCTAGTAGTGCATTTGCGAACCATCGGTTATCGCTTGGGAATCCTTTCCAATACGTGCAGCGGGCATTGGGAGTACGTTGCCAGCGGTCGCTACAACATTTTGACGCATTGCTTTCACAACCGCATCCTCAGCTACGAACAACAATCGATGAAACCGGACGCCAAGATCTATCAAGTGGCGATCGAACAGCTGCAGTGTGATCCGCAAGAGATCTTCTTCATGGATGACCGAATGGAAAATGTGGCAGGAGCGATCAATGCCGGTATCGATGCAGTGCAGTACGTTAACCACATTCAGTTGGCGAAAGATCTAGCCAGCCGAGGCGTGGTGACGAATCTTTAATATATCCGTATCCAGCAAGATATCGTCGTGGACAAGGTGACGCATCCGGGAAAAATCCTTGGTGACAGCCAGTCAAACGACTGGACTGTTCAGCTCGGCCACATCACGGACTCATTTGGCCATATATGCCTGCGCTAATAGCTCCGCGAGTTCTCGGAGCGTTTTTGGCCCGTGATTCGTTCCGCCAGTAAATACGCTTGGACCGCGTTGAAGTAATCAAAGCGTTTGACTTTGCCACTCCGGCTGGTTTCGTTACTTCGGCTACTGTCGTCCAGCCGCACGTTCCCCGCTTCATCAACGTGATCGTCAATGATTGGCAAAGACTGTGACAACATGTTGGCAATCTGAGTTTGAATTTCTTTGTCACTTGTAAAATAGTAAAACCGCCCAGCGTAGTTCATGCCGAGCGATTGGTAGCTAAGATCAAAACCGTGGCGTTCGGCAACGTGCCGTCGGCTTTCTGTTGTTGTAAGCCTTGGCGAACGAATTCAATCGCTTGTTGGTCGAATCGATCGGTTCGTTCCACTCGACTTGCCAGCAACAACCCCAATCCGCGAAGAAAATAACGGTGCGTGAACGGTTCCAAATTGACGTCGCGTTTCGATTCGCTCACCTCGGGCTGCCCGATCCATTCCGCCATCTTGATGACTCGAGGCGACCAATGATGTTCGATTTGTTGCAGCTGAGGATGCTGGCACGCTCGAGCCAACAAGATGGGCGCGGCCGGACGCCTCCAGAAACAGAGATGTACTGAGACTGCGTCGCCGGTTTTAGGGAACGAACCGTCGAGTGCTTGTTGCTTCAAGCCCCAAGATTCTATCAACATGGCTTGCCGAATAAGCTTTGCGTCGCGCACCACGAGGCCCGCTTGCAATAGATCTGCTCCGCGCCGCGTTGTTGTTCAATAAACCACTTCTCAGCGGTGCCTGCTTCCCAGTCGGCGTTCACGCTGACCGCACCCGTCGATGAAACGGTACCGACCAATCGGTTTGGTGGCTGATAGAATGCTTTGATCAGCAGCGGGTCGGAAATGACGTTTTGGAATTCGCGAGACAAGTTCTGCGCGCTAGTCGCTTGCCATGCCGCGGAAAACACAACAAAAACGGTTGGTAAAATTCGCAACGAAAAATCCTTTGGTGCGGTTTGGCTTGTAGTTGTCTCGCGGTCCGTCGAATGACATGTTGCTGCCGACGGGCAGATTGTAAATCACGATTGCCCGAGTGACCAGCGCGAGACGAGTGCGTCTTGTGCCAGAAGGTTTCCAAGATGGGCCGACGTTTGTCGAATACCAATTGTCCTGACCTATTAAACGAGGAGTTACCATGAAATACGTGATCAAAGAACGCTTTTGGTCTTGGGGAGACGATTTTCACGTCTATGACCCTCAGGGGCAACCCGTGTTTCTGATCGATGGACAAGCGTTTTCTTGGGGCGACAAGCTTTCCTTTCAAGATATGCAAGGGAACGAACTGGCGTTTATCAGCCAGAAGATGTTGAGCTGGATGCCTCACTACGAAATCTATCGCAACGGCAAACTGTTCGCCGAAGTAGTCAAGGAATTCACTTGGTTCAATAAGTCCTTTACTCTGGACGTGCCCGGTCCCAACGATTATTCGATTGAAGGAAAGTTTTGGCTGCACGATTACGAATTCTTTCGCGCCGGACGGACTGTCGCACAAGTCTCAAAGGCCTACTGGGCTTGGACCGATACCTATGGCATCGACATCACCGACGGAGAAGATGACGTTGCTATCCTGTGCGCTGCCATCGTCATTGATCAAGTTCTACACGACGAAGAAAAATGACCATTTGATGCGGCCGAAATTTTAGGACAGGAAACACTTCGCTAAGTTGGTGTAGTGGTAAACGGCGAATGTTTTGCAGCTTCCCAATGTTGATCTATTTTGCCATCTCCCAATGCGAAGCCGCCATCACAAACCCAGTCGTTGGCCTAAAGTGACGAAGCCCGTGCGTTCCATTACTTAACTGGTCGCCGATTCGCAAATCCACGATCAATCGGTTATATTATGGAACGCCCCTTGCGTGCATGACGCACCATTCCTTCCTGCCTCCTGTTGTTCGTAACGAGCATCCATTATGTCCGATCGTCGTTGCTGGTTCGTTTGCAGTGCCCTCCTGTTTCTTGTTGCGTCTCCAGCGTTGGCTCAGCCGGCTGCCGAAACGTTTTTTGAACAGCATGTTCGCCCTCTGCTGTCTTCTCGCTGCTGGGACTGCCACGCGGAGGACGTTGCGGAATCGGGTCTGCGCATGGATTCTCGTCAAGCGTTGCTGCTGGGTGGTGAACGAGGCCCGGCGTTGAAGCCGGGAGACGCCGCAGGGAGTTTAATGATTTTGGCGGTCGAACATGGTGAAGCCGACTTGCAAATGCCAGAAGGAGACAAGCTTTCTGCGCAAGAAATTGGCGTGCTCAAGAAATGGATTGACGAAGGTGCCGTCTGGCCGAATTCGCCTGAATATGTTGCCGAATCTTCAAAAGAAGCTGCGTCTGGTTCGCTCTTTACAGACGAACAAAAAAGCTTTTGGGCCTTCAAGCCGCTCTGCTTTACCGACGCTACCAACCGTCAAGAACACACAATGGCCGCAAAACGAAATTGATTACCTTTGTTTTGTCTCGTTTGGAAGCGAATCAGCTTTCGCCGGCTGCGACGGCAGATAAGCGAACGTTGGTGCGGCGAGCGTATTTTGACTTGATTGGCCTGCCTCCTTCGCCGCAGCAAGTTGCAGATTCCTGAACGATACTTCGCCGCGTGCCTGAAACTGATTGACAACCTGTTGGCTAATGCAGCGTGCGGCGACGCTGAGGACGGCACTGGCTGGATGTCGCTCAGCGTATGCCGACAGCAACGGGCTGGACGAAAACATTGCTGCTGATTCATCTACAAGTATCGCGATTGGGTCATTCGCGGCGATTCCAACTTTGTCGACATGCCCTTCAACAGTTTGTCGTCGAGCAACTGGCCAGAGCCTCATTCCGCAATCGAAGCAGAGGCGTTGAAGCGTATGTGGATCGAGTGATCGCGACGGGGTTCGCGTAGGTGGGACCGAAAGTGGTAGCCGACGATGATCCAACGAAAAGACGCGGACGTTGTCGCCCGAACAGCTGAACACCACAGCACTATATGGCGTTCATGAACTCACCGTCAGGATATGCTCGTTTGCCATGACCTTGAGTTCGATCCGATCCCGCAGTGGGACTACTATGCTGCAGTAACCGGGATTTTCGTTCGACCAAGACACATCGAGCATCTAGGTGTCGTCCTTGAGTGCCCGAACATTCGTTTCCGTGGCGGTATCGCCCAATCCCAGCTTGCCGAATGGGAAGCCGCAAAACGTCGGCCCGTTCAATCGGAACCAGGTGACTGACCGAGGCCGAATGCACCGGAGGCGAAGAAAGAAGCAATCAGTCCTTCAGAATCTGACTGGCGATGCACGAACGAGCAGTACCAGCGATCAAGAAGGCGCATTTGGGCGAAGTGTACCACAGAAGCCGCCGGAATTTATTGTCATGGCGGTCAAGGGCAGGAGTCGGTCGACTTGCCGGTGAATGCGACGCTGCGGAAGAAACAGTGCCGACGCCCGGCGAACCAACTCGACGCCAATTTCTACCATCTTTGGCGGTGAACAGCCGCGACTCCTCTGAAACAGACCAAAGTGGTCGCCTTCAATTTGAAACAGAGTGGTTACTTGGATGGACGGCTCTGATCCGTTGACACCACGCGTCATTGTGAACCGCATCTGGCGTTGGCGATTCGGCCGAGGCATTGTCAGGACACCAGACAATTTCGGACTGCTTGGCGGGCAACACACATCCTCAGCTCTTAGTTGGCTCGCTCGGCGACATTGCATCAGGACGCATGGTCGATGAAATGGCTACACAGCGAAATAATTGATATCTGCCACTTGCAAATGCAATCCGCCGCAAATTCCCGACCATGGAAATCGATCCAGAAAATCGATTTTGGTGGCAATTCCGCAGCGTCGAATGGAAGCAGAAATCATTCGTGACAACATCTTGGCCAGTCAGCGGCCAGTTAGATCGCACCATGTTTGGTTCGCTAATGACGCAGAGAGACAAACAATACATTGCAGAACCGCCAGCAGCGTCAGTCAGTCTGATAACACTCGGCAGCGTCTGTATCTGCGCAGCGCGTGTCTGACTTGCTGACCCGCGTTTGATTTTCCGGATCCAGCGACGTTAAATGGCGATCGCAGAGTCGATTGTTGCGCGCAGGCACTGCTGATGATGAACAGCAAACTGGTGGATCAAGCTTCACAGAAGTTGGCGCGTCAATTTTTGACCGAAGAAGCGTGTGCTGCCAGACGCATCGATTTACTTTATGAATTACTGTTCGCTCGTCTTCCGCGCCGGCTTTTTTGAACAACGTAAGGTCCGAAGCCTTTCTTTCCAGGCTTGCCGGTGCGAACCATACGGACTTCGACAGCAAGTAGCGGCCTGGCAATCGGTTTGCCGGCATTAATGTCAACGCACGAATTTATTTGTATTGACTGAACGTTTCAAATTGCCGGAATTTCGCTATGTTTACTAACACGAACAACCATGAATCCCCATTGGCATGCACAAACCGCTTCCAGTCGACGCGAATGGCTACAGAAAATGGCGCCGGCTTTGGTCGTTGGCCTTGGCAGGCTGCAGCTGCCGACAGCCCGGCGGCAACGGCGGCATCAGTGTCGGGCGAAAGAAGGTCCGTTGTCCGTCAAATTGCCGCATTTTCCGGCTCGAGCTAAACGTGTGATCTTTATGTTCATGCATAGCGGGCCATCGCAAGTAGACACGTTTGACTATAAACCGGAATTACAAAAACGACACGGCCAGGAATTTCCGTACGCGAAACCTCGGATTGTTTCCAGCGAAACGGGCAAGCTGATGGCCAGTCCGTTTCGGTTTCGTCAATTCGGCGAAGCGGGAATTCACGTCAGCGAAATTTTTCCGCATACCGGTCAGCTGGTGGACGATCTGTGTATTGTCAATTCGATCCACGGCAGCAATTCGCGACACGGATCTGCGCTTGATGGGGAATTACATACCGAGCGGTGACACGTTTATTCGGCCCAGCATGGGTCGTGGATTACGTACGGTTTGGGGTCGGAAAACCAAGACTTGCCGGGCTTCTTAACCATCTGCCCCACACTGGGGCACAGCGGTTCCAATGCGTGGTCCAGTGCATTTCTGCCAGCACATTATGCGGGCACGCCAATTGGGTTTTCCAGTATCAAGGCGGAAGAAGCCAAGATTGGATACATTCGTCCGCCACACGATTCCGAACTCCGGCAGCGGCGCGAACTAGATTTGATGCAAACGCTAAACCGTCATCGCTTGGAAAATTCGCCCGAAGATGATCGACTGGCCAGTCGCATTGAGTCGTTTGAATTGGCCTTTCGCATGCAAACGTCCGTGCCGGCCTTGCAAGATATTTCGCACGAGACGGAAGCGACGCTATCCATGTATGGGATCGATCAAGACGTCACCAAGAATTTTGGGATTCAATGCTTGATGGCGCGACGCTTTGCGGAAGCTGGTGTCCGTTTCATCCAAGTGACACACAGCTACAAATGGGACGCCCACGGTGACTTGGCCAACAATCATCGTCGCAACGCGTTGGAAGTAGACAAACCGATGGCCGGATTGGTGCGGGACCTAAAACAGCGAGGCTTGTTGGAAGACACGCTGGTGTTGTGGGGAGGCGAATTCGGGCGAACGGCGACTTCGCAAGGCGGCAATGGTCGCGATCACAACAATGTGGGCTACACCATGTTCTTGGCAGGTGGCGGCGTGAAGCAAGGAATTCGTTTCGGCGCGACGGACGAATTTGGTTACTTTGCAGCCGAAGACAAAGTTCATTTGCACGATCTGCACGCCACCATGCTGCATTTGCTGGGCCTTGACCACGAACGTTTGACTTACCGCTTTGCCGGTCGCGACTTTCGCCTAACCGACGTCAAGGGAAACGTCATTCGTGGAATGTTGGCGTGAATTCGCGTACGGTTCGAATGAAGCCATCGCCGTCCTTCCGAGAATTCGTGCGGATTGCTACCATATTGGCTTCATTTGGAAAACTTCGACGCTACAAGCCAATATTCAAGTCCAAATTCGCAGGCGGTCCATTTTGGTCCTTTATGGTCTACTTCACGTTGAAAGAACGCACAGCGGAAACCGTTTCACACTTGATTGCGGTGAAATATCTTTCCGATCACCCGGGAACTGTCTACTTCAGCGCCGGGCAGCCTGGCGGACACTCACCAGGCGTGAATGACCGCGACTTTGACGTGGCGTTGGTTGGTCTTTGATTCAGAAGAATCGCACGACGCCTACCAAGTCGCACCTCGGCGGCGATTTCATCGCCGCCAATAAAGACGGCTGGGCCAAAGGTGCAGTGTTCGATTCGGAGATTGCGTAAGGCAAAGCCCTGTCGCCTCCTTAAATCTGCCAGCCATCGCGATATTCGCACTTGCAGAAACTGGTTCGCCGCGTCATGATTGGTGAATGACAACTTGTCCGAATCCCAAAAGCAATTTTTCTGGGTCAGATCGTCCTTTTTGAGGACCGCAGCAGGGTTTGCCCAACAGAGCGCCCCTTCGGTCAAGGAGGCCTGCCCAATCAAAGTTCGAACCTGCCTGCAGGCCATTTACACGCCAACATCCATTCTTCGTGATGTCCGGGTGAACGAGCTAACACTTCGGGCGGCGTTCCGCAGTCTTTCGCTCGTTCTTCCGAAACGAGAGTGCCAACCATGGTCCCAGTCGGTCAAGATCACGCCTTCATCTAACAAGCATGACGCCATTCGCGGCCATCCGCATCGCGCTTCAAAGCGTCCGGGCGAGGGCGGTCGTAAGCCACCGTCGTGCCAAGCAAATATCCACAGGCGGCATTTCGTTGCGGGCTGCAAACTGGTGCGTCACCACAGAACCTGAGATGGGTTTCCGTGTTCACTCGAGTCGAAACGGCTTCCACACTGATCGGAGCTGTCGCTTTAAGGCTCGATAAACAGGATCGAAATAATGACAGCCAATATCGCCAAGAGCCCGGTTCCAAAATCCCACCAGCCTCGCCAATTGAACGGAGCGTACGAAGGATGATACGGACGCGCCGGAGCTGGACCAATCCACAAATCCCAAGCCATCATTGGCCGGGAACGGCCGGAGTATCCGTTGGACGAGCAACGCCTTGCGGCCAGTATTCTCCATACGGGCCTCGCGAAGGTCGATCGGTCCAAATATGAGCTTCGCGAATCGGCCCAATCGCGTTGTCCATGACAAACTCTTGAATGATCCGAGTATCCTTGCTGGCTTGCGCCTGGTTGCCCATCTGTGTCGCCACACCAGCCTCGCGAGCCGCCTTGGTTAACTCGCGAGCTTCCCAGATGGAATGTGTCAGCGGCTTTTCACAGTAGACGTGCTTTCCTTGTCGAATCGCGGCCATGGATGCGGGAAAGTGATGATGGTCCGGAGTGGAAACCACGACGGCGTCAATTTCGGAATCAATTTCGGACAACATTACACGATAGTCTTTGAATCGCTTGGCGTTTGGCAGCTTTTTAAATCCTTCGGCCGCTCGTTGCCAGTCCACATCACACAACGCCACAATGTTCTGTGATTCGACGCCTCGAATATTGCTACCCGCCCGTCCACCCGCTCCGACACAAGCGATATTCAACTTTTCATTGGCCGCATACGTTCGCGCCGAACCGGCCTGCAAAATCGTAAACGCGGCTGCTGACGTACTGGCCGCTTTCAAGAACTTTCGACGATTGAAACACAATGACATTACGCCACCTCCGCGGGTTTCTTGCAGCTAAATTGGAACGTTTTGACGCAGTAGTCTAGCAGAGTTGACGGCGGTATACAAAGTTCCAAGAAGATGGTTCGAAAATTCCGTTCTCGAATGCTCTCCACCAAGCAATCGCTGTTTGGGCTTGCGACCTACGTGTCACTATTCACTCACCCGACAAGTCGCTCCACGTCAGGTTGAACTTGGCCAGATATTTGCGAAGTCGATCGGCATCGTTTGGTTTGGCTTTGGATTGTCGCGACGCCTGAAAGAGCGTTCGTCCAGCGGAAGACAGGTTCTTGCAGCGGCGACAAGTGCGAATCACTTCGGCTAACTGGACTCGATCAAAAACGTCGATTCGGTCTACCGCGTCTTCGCCCAGAATGTCACTCAGCAACGTTGTATCATCGTTCTTAGGAGCGGCACTGGCAGGCTGCCACAGAGATTGCAGTCGATGAATTTCTTCAGAAACGATTTCCAAGTTGATCCGACCGCCAGGCGCTAATGTGGCCATCCGAACGACGGCGGCGCCGAGGTCGCGGAAATTACCGCTCCAAGTGGTCGAAGGTTCTAACGCGAACCGCAGGAAAGCTTGCTTGGCTTCGGCATTGATGGTGACCTTGCGGCCCTGTTCGTTCGAAAATCGTTCCAATTCATACGTCAAATTCGGTTCAATGTCTTCCGTTCGCTCGGCGAGCCCAGGAAGTGCGAACGTCCACAGATTGATTCTGGCGAATAAGTCTTCTCGGAATCGTCCTTCCGCTACCGCTTGCCGCAAGTCTCGATTGGTGCCAGCCATCAACTGAAAATGGCTCGTCGCGGTTTGATCGGAGCCGACCGGCAGAAACTCCTTCTCTTCGATCGCGCGTAGCAGCATGGCTTGTTCGTCCAGGCCAAGTTCCCCGATTTCGTCCAAGAACAGAACGCCTTTGTCTGCGGCCATCAGTAGTCCCGGACGAGCCTGCTGTGCGCCCGTGAAGGCGCCCTTAGTATGTCCGAACAACGTGGACATCGCCTGGTCACCTCGCAACGTGGCGCAATTCACAGAAACGAATTCGCCAACAACCTGGGACCGTTTTTTCTTCAAGCGAAAGATACGGTTGGCCAATTGCGTCTTGCCAGCGCCGGTCGGTCCGGTTAGCAAGATGGGAGCCGACGTAGCGAGGGCCACTTGTTCAATCCGTTCTATCATTCGATTGAATGTTGGGCTGCGAGTTTCAATGCCGGCTTTCAGAAACGAAAGGTCGGTCTGCTGTTCTTGCGCGAACCGCGTGGCCAGCGAATCATATTTGGACAGATCCAAATCGATGATCCGCATCTTGCCAGTTGGCAGTATCTTGTTTTTGAATCTCGCGGGCGACGTCTGGACCAATTGCGCCGGAAAGTGACGCGATTCGGTCAGCAGAAACAAACAGATCTGTTGGACGTGCGTGCCGGTGGTGATATGGACTAGGTATTGTTCTTCATCCGGTTGAAAGTCATAGTCCACAGCGAATTGGTGAAACGCCGCAAACACTTCCTCAAAGTCCCACGGATCTTTCACGGAAACTTGGTTAGGAATGACTTGCGTTTCGGGCGAAATGGATCGCATGTCGGCAGAAACTTGTTTGGCCAACTGCTGTTCGTTCGCACCGAAAAGCAATTCAAACCGATCAACCACAAAGTCTTCATGTTGACACAGCGAAACCGTCGGCCGCCACATGCTCCACCGGTCCGATTCCCGGCCTGAGTCGAGTTTGCTGCCAATTAGCCCGATGACGACGGTTTTTCGATGCTTATCCATATTTCTATTTTACGATACAAATGGATAATTTCCTAATTGCAAATCTCCGTCAAGATGACAGTCAAATATGCCACAAGTCTTTGATGTATATACAGTTACAAAACATTCCAACTTTTTGGATCGATTTGGCATCTGGAATGCGAATAGGACGCTTCGACAAACGAGGCCCGGGCCGAACGGCGGCTGGTTCTTTGCGTTGTCACAAAACCAAATCAGGAGAAATCAACATGACGACGACAACGACGTTGCCGCAGAACGATTCCAAATTTCGCATGATTCCTACGGGCGAAGCGACAGCAATGCTGACCGATGGTAGCAAGATGGTACCAATCACCGTTGTGGGAACCGAAGCGATTCGCCAGACCTTTGACGACGTCTGTTTGCAGCAAGCGATCAACTCTCGCAAGGCACCTGGAGTGACCGACTTGGTATTGAATCCCGACGCGCATTTGGGCTACGGAGCTCCGGTGGGTTGCGTGATGGTTTCGCCTTCACACGTTTATCCCGGACCGGTTGGAGTCGACATCAAGTGTTCGATGAGCTTATTGCAATTGGACCTTCCGGAAGACGCGATTCAAGATCGCAAGACACGTCGCGCTATCATTTCTGCCATCTGTCAGCGAACACCAACGGGCGCTGGTCGAGGCCAACGTAGTGTGCCGAAGTCGCGCCGAGTAGATAAACAGCTCGGGAAGCAATTGGTTGTGGAAGGTGCCAGCCGAGATGTCTGTCAGCAGTTAGGAATTCCAGCCGAATGGGCGGAACGCTGCGAAGACGCATCGCACGTAGGGCATGACGAAAGTCAAGACGCGTTGTCGAATCGATTGGACTGGCTGTTGTCGCAACGCCACATGAGCAACTTCGCGGATAAGATGCAACAGCTTGGTTCGTACGGTGGTGGCAACCATTTTGGCGAATGTGAAGTGGTGCGTGTTGCCGACGATACAGATTCGCAACGAATTGCAAAAACGTTTGGCCTGCAGGACGGACATGTCGCGTTCCTTTCGCACTGCGGTTCGCGAGGATTCGGACACAACCTGGCATCAGCCCAGTTCAAGACGCTGCAAGCAAAATTTGCAGCGTGGAGTATTCCGTTACCGGGAGACGATAAAGAATTGGTGTACGCTCCGTTGGGGACCCGTGAAGCGGACGCCTATTTGGATGATATGGCATTAGGAGCCAATTTCGCCACGGTGAATCACTTGTTGATCAATGCGTTGGTTTTGGAAGCATTTCAAGAAGTGTTGCCGGGAACGACAGGGCGTTTGATCTACTTCATCAGTCACAACATTGCGAGAAAGGAAATTGTGGATGGAAAACCGGCGTGGGTGCATCGCAAAGGTGCAACTCGAGCATTCCCGGCTGGGCATCATGCATTGCGAGATACTCCGTTTGAAGATACCGGACATCCGATTCTGTTGCCGGGAAATCCCGTTGATGGTTCGGCGGTGATGGTGGCTGCGGCAGGAGCGGAACAGTCTTGTTACAGTGTGAACCACGGTGCCGGACGCATGCTGGGACGAAGACAAGCCAAGCGAACGCTGGACCAAGCGACGATCGACCAAAAGTTCGAACAACACGATATCCTGACCAACTGCCGAACCTACCCTAAGGATGAAGCGCCGGCAGCTTACAAGGATTTCAACGAAGTTTTGTCGTCAGTCAAAAAGGCCAATTTGGCCACCGAGGTCGCTCGGCTGGAAGCTCGATTCGTCATCAAAGACGCTTCGGACGCGGATGATTAAGACGTAATGAACGGCAGGTTCGTCGCGCCGAATTGTGCGGCGCGGCGAACGGCTGGCGTGGAACCGGCTGGTGAACTCCTGTGAAGATTGCTGGTCTATGAATTACAACCATGTGGCCAATCTCGCCTTATTCAGCAGGAAAATTCGCCAGGTAACGACAGGAAACAAGCCATGATTGAAATCGACGGATCTGCGGGCGAAGGCGGCGGTCAAATCGTGCGCAGTTCACTAGCGCTTTCAGCCGTCACGGGAACGCCCGTGCGTATCAAGCGAATTCGTGCCAAACGGAAACGACCTGGTTTGTTACGACAGCACTTGACCGCCGTGCAAGCGATTTCGCGCGTCTGTAACGCGACGGTTCGTGGCGACGTATTGGGTTCGAACGAATTGGAATTCCATCCGCAGGCCATTCAAAGCGGTCACTTTGAATTTCGAATCGGATCCGCGGGCAGCGCCACGTTGGTTGCTCAAACCGTGCTACCTGCACTATGGCTAGCCGACGATCCGTCACAGCTAATTGTTTCGGGAGGCACCCACAATCCGCTTGCGCCGCCATTTGATTATCTTGCGAATGTGTTCACTCCACTGGTAAATCGCATGGGCCCCACAATGCAATGTTCATTGCAGTCGTACGGGTTTTATCCCGCAGGTGGCGGAAAGCTGACCGTACGAATCGAACCGGCGGCCGCTTGGCAAGGCATCAAGTTGGTCGACGCGATCGACGAGTGTTCGCCAAGCGTGACGGCGATTGTGTCCGATTTGCCCAGGTCGATTGCGGAACGAGAATGTCGAGCCATCCTGCGGAAGACGGGCTGGCCGGAAGAAGCATTTCGCGTAGTGGAAGTCGAAAAACCGCAAGGGCCCGGGAATGTAGTGATGATTCAGCTGGATTCAGCGCAACTGAATGAACTATTCATCGCGTTTGGCGAAGTTGGCAAGAAGGCCGAACACGTGGCCAGAAACGCACTCAAGCAAGCTCGAGACTATCAAGCCGGACGCCAACCCGTCGGACCTCATCTGGCAGACCAACTGATGTTGCCAATGGCATTGGCTGCTAGGCGAGGTGCCGCGAGTTCGTTTCGAACCGGTCGACTCACACCGCATGGTCTGACGCACTTAGAAATTATCCAGCGTTTTCTGAACGTGGATGTTGCGGTTCGCGACGAAGCGGACGAGAGTGTGTTGGTGTCGTTCGCGCCGGAAACATAGTCAGCGTGGCCGAGCATGATTTTGGAAGCCAACTTAAGGCGGATCAAAGCCGCCTGACCGAAACGGGTGGCAACGGCAAATACGCTTGATCCCTTTCCACGAACCGGCCAGCGTGCCGTATTTCTCCATCGCTTGGATCCAGTACTGGCTGCACGTGGGCGAATAGCGACAATTCGCGCCCAGCAAGGGACTAATCCCGATCTGATAAAAGCGAATAAAACGAATAATCAAGCGCCGGGCTACCGAGGGTGGCTGTTTCGTTGAATCTGGATTTCTTTCCAATGGAGGCTGACACACGACTGATTTATCCTGAGATTTGTGCGCAAAATTTGCGGCTTGATTGGAAACGATGTCGTCACTTCTGTTACTGCGAGAATTCGAATTTGACCGCCATTTTGGGAATATCGGCATTCTATCATGATTCGGCCGCAGCCTTGATCGTCGACGGCAAGATTGTGGCTGCCGCGCAGGAAGAACGATTCACTCGGAAAAAGCACGATCCTTCGTTTCCTGAGCACGCCATTGACTTTTGCCTGGAAGCGAGTGGAATAACGCCAAATCAATTGGACTTGGTGGCCTTCTACGAAAAGCCACTGTTGAAGTTCGATCGTCTGTTGGAAACATATTTGGCGTTTGCCCCGCAAGGTTGGGCGTCGTTTTGCCAGGCGATGCCCACATGGCTTCGCGAAAAATTGTTCTTGGATCGGCAGATTCGAAAAGGATTGCAAAACGGATATCGTCGCCGCATTGTCTATGCCGAACATCACGAATCACACGCCGCCAGTGCTTTCTTTCCGTCTCCATTTGAACAAGCCGCCATCCTTACCTGCGATGGTGTAGGCGAATGGACGACGACTAGTTTTGGCGTGGGTAGTGGCAATACCATTTCGCTAACGCACGAACTTCGCTTTCCGCATTCGCTGGGACTGCTGTATTCCGCGTTTACGTATTACTGCGGATTTAAAGTCAATTCGGGCGAATACAAATTGATGGGCCTGGCACCATACGGCGAACCTCGTTTTGCAGACACTATTCGCCAGCACTTGATTGACATCAAACCGGACGGTTCGTTTCAGCTGGACCTGTCCTACTTCAATTACTGCCAAGGTCTGACCATGACGTCGAACAAGTTTCATCGACTCTTTGGTCGGAAGCCTCGTTCGCCCGAATCAGCCATCACGCCTTTGGATATGGATCTAGCAGCGTCGATCCAATTGGTGACCGAACAAATCCTGCTGGCGATGGCAAACCACGTTCACGCGGAAACCGGGCAGCGTAATCTCTGTTTGGCCGGAGGTGTCTCGTTGAATTGCGTGGCCAATGGACGGTTGCTCCGCGAAGGCCCGTTTGAAAAAATATGGGTGCAACCGGCGGCGGGTGACGCGGGCGGCGCATTGGGCGTGGCGCTGTTGACTTGGTACCAATTGTTGAAGAATGAACGCGAAGTCGATGCGCTGGATTCGCAGCGAGGTTCCTTCTTGGGGCCCCAGTTTTCGCCGGACGAATGTGCACAGTTCCTGGAAGCGAAAGACGCGGTTTTTCGTCAATTCAAGGACGAAGCGGAATTGTGCGACTTTGTGGCAAAGCAGTTGAACGACCAAAAGATTGTCGGCTGGTTTCAAGGTGCAGCCGAATTCGGCCCACGAGCACTCGGCGCGCGCAGCATCCTGGGTGACGCGCGCAACCCAGACATGCAGCGCAGCATGAATTTGAAGACCAAGTTTCGCGAATCCTTTCGTCCGTTTGCGCCGGCCGTCTTACGCGATCATGCGGCGGACGTATTTGAAGTTAGGGACAACTTGGACAGCCCATACATGTTATTCGTGGCGCCGGTGGCGAAAAATCGCAGACACGAAATTGAAAGTGCGTCGGGCGCGCCAGGTTTAGAACGACGCAACGAAGTTCGTTCGGATGTGCCAGCCATTACCCACGTCGATTATTCCGCTCGCCTACAAACCATTGACCCCGCGCGGCACGGCTCGTTTTATCGGTTGGTCCAGCGGTTTCACGCCTTGACCGGATGTCCGTTGGTGGTGAATACCAGTTTCAATGTCCGAGGCGAACCGATTGTGGGATCCATCGACGATGCCTTTCGCTGTTTCCTGGCTACCAACATCGATTGCCTAGTACTGGAAAATTGTGTTGTCTTGAAGAGCGAACAACG
This sequence comes from Pirellulaceae bacterium, assembly GCA_041399205.1. Classification (GTDB taxonomy): domain Bacteria; phylum Planctomycetota; class Planctomycetia; order Pirellulales; family Pirellulaceae; genus JAGQOZ01. The sequence continues at coordinate 51,165 of JAWKTK010000036.1, forward strand.
CAACCCAATAACCGTGGATGCCGCTGCATACCTAAATCAGTTCGAATTGGACTAGAGGACGCGTCACGATGCTGCCTGTAAAAAAAGATTTCAGTCAATCAGATCGACGCTGGTTCGGTCCACTGTTCCTGATGTTCCACGCCCTGTTGTACGTGATGCTGCGGCAGCGATTCGAAATTGGCGTACTGGTGTGGCCATGGGCCGGTGCGGTGGTGGCGATCGTGATTTGGTACTACTCGATGCCAACTTGGCAGACCAAGATTTATCGAACTTGGCTGTTGGCGGTGGCCCCGATCGGCTATGTTGTGTCACTGGTGGCGATGTCGCTGGTCTTTTATTTGGTAGTCACGCCAATCGGTTGGTTGGTCAAGATCTGCGGCGTCAGTTCGTTTCCAAGACAACGGGGCACCGTGACAACCTATTGGCAGTCACGGTCGGCACCACGCGACGCTAGATCTTACTTTCGCCAGTTTTAGAAATCACGTTGACGATCTTTGTTTTGCGAATCCTAGAATTATGAATCACGAACGCCGCCCACAAGATTTCATGGACGAATCAGAACAACCCAAGATGGGTATCATCCGCGAATTCTTTGACTTCTTGCGTTACAATGCCAAATGGTGGCTGACTCCGATCGTTGTAATCTTGCTGCTAATGGGCATCCTCATTGTGCTGGGCGGCACGAGCTTTGCGCCGTTCATTTATACGCTTTTCTAAGCGAAGTTCACCGGTTCCGTCCCTTCGATCAGCGGGCATCTGGTGTCAAAATCTAACGAACGGGCAACCTCTGCCGCGCCGGTCATGCGGACTATCGGGTTCGTTCGTATTGAAATTGTCTGTGGCGGTTGGGCCGAGCGTATTGTCCGATATTGACGAGGACGGACAAATCGACGACGACGGGCAAGTGCATCAAAACAGAAACGGACGATGGATCGCCGATGAATAACTCAAAGCTGGACCGCCGCGCCGTTTTGAAGCTGGCTGCCGCGACAACAACTGTGGTTTCTTCGACTGACGCAACTCAGGCCCGGAGCGTGTCCGAGAATAAAGCTCGGATTCGCGCTAAATTGGGACAGACTGATTCGACCGTTCTGAAACGAACAGCGGCGGCGGACTATCGCACCAGTTTGGCTCGGTTTGGAGGACAATTGGCGAATTCGCCGGATGAACTTTTGCGTGATACACAGTCGATTGATGTAGTGGTCATTGGTTCGGGCTATGGTGGTTCCATTCTGGCCGCTCGTTTGGCACCAAGACTGTACCCTGGCAGACGATTGATTGTCTTGGAACGAGGCCGCGAGTGTCTTCCGGGAACGTTTCCCGATACGCTGCGAGGCTGTGTGGCGGACTTGCGGCAGCGACCGTTTTCATCGGCGGCGCTCTCACTGAAGAATCCGCTGGGGCTGCTGGATCTGTGCAGTAGTCCAGACATTAATGTTATCAGCGGCAGCGGGCTCGGAGGAACTTCGCTGGTTAATGCGAATGTGGCCGCTGTTCCAGATCGAGATGTTTTTGCGCAAGATCCTTGGCCTCGCGTTTTTCACGACGCCACGGAACTGGATCTGGGATTTCGTCTGGCCGCTTACGAATTGAACTTGCAATACTCGCCATGCGATACCGCTAAGACGAAAGCACTCGCACGCATCGGCCAATCACTCAACATTCCTAGCGAACCGGCATTGGTCGCCGTGACGCATCAGGGCCGAGGACTATCAGCGAACCGAAGAAATCGCCAAGGCATGCTGCAGCGTCCGTGTACCATGTGCGGCGACTGCGCTACTGGTTGCAACGTCGGCGCGAAGAATACTCTGCAAATGAACTATCTACCGCTGGCCAAATCGTTTGGCGCGGAAATGTATCCGCAAACGGAGGTGCGTAGCATCCACAAAACCTCGGCTGGCTATTGTGTGGAATTCGTTCAATGGATTTCTACCGAAAACGGACTAACGCAACGGCGTGGCCGTGTCTTCGCGAAAATGGTAATCCTGGCTGCTGGCAGCATTGGTTCGACAGAATTGCTGTTGCGTTCGCAAACTACAA
>JAWKTK010000037.1:0-48292 GCA_041399205.1 Pirellulaceae bacterium
CTTGGCTTTTGCAGGTGAGCCAAACAGCGTTCCAACAAATCAGCCACTTCCTCCGCGGTGGCGAACCGTTCGTTCCGATCTTTGCGATGCAGCCGCTGGATAATCTGACATAGCCAAATCGGAATAGTCGGATTTTGCGAACGAATATCTGCCGGATGCGATTCCGAAATCTGACGCAGCACACCCAGCGTCGAATCGGCCTGGAACGGCGGCCGACCGGTGCACATGGCGTACATCACACTGCCCAAACTGAACAGGTCACTGCGAAAATCGATGTCAGCGCCCGCCGCTTGTTCCGGCGACATATACTGCGGCGTGCCGGCGATGATGCCGGTCCGAGTCAAGCTGGCGTCGTCTACGGCGCGAGCTAACCCGAAGTCGGTCATGACCACTCGTTCCACTCCATCCGCCAACAGCAGATTCGCCGGCTTGATGTCTCGATGCACCAACCCCTGCCGATGCGCGGCCGCCAACCCTTGCGCCGTCTGCGACGCAATTCGCAACACCTCGACCGCCGACAGCGGCCCCATTTGGTTCAGGCGTTTCTGTAGCGAAGCACCTTTTTCGTACGACATCACCAGATACGGCAGACCGTTGGCTTCGGCCACGCCGTGGATGCCAATCACGTTGGGATGCACCACGGCGGCGGCGGCTTGAGCTTCACGAGCGAACCGGCGTCGCGACGCTTCGCTTTCTGCCAAATGCGGCGACAAAACTTTGATGGCGACAAATCGGCTGAGCGAACCGTCCCACGCTTTCAAAACAACTCCCATTCCGCCCGAACCAATCACGCCAGCAACTTCATACGAACCGATGCGGCCCAACATACTGGGATTGTCGGTCGGTGCCAGTGAATCGATCACATAGCGTTCACTGACCGATGGACCGCGGCGTTGCGGCCCGGCCGAAGTTTCCTCCAACGCAGCCGCCTGTGCGTCCCATTCGTCGTCGCTTAGAAACTGGTGCGCAGCCTGCCACCAATTGTCGGACGCGCTGTGTGACAACAAGTTGGCTTGGCAGGCATCACATTCGCTCAAATGCTGTTCAAAGGCTGCGTGATCGGTCGCGGAAAGATTGTCGTTCAGAAAATCGGCGACGCGTTGCGGTTGGCAAGGAGACGTTTTACTCATATTGCTGCACCTGTTCTTTCAGTCGACGCATGATGCGGCTTTTTGCCGTGTAGACGCTACCGACGGTCATGTTTAGTTGCTCTGCAGCGGCCGCGGGTGAAAGGCCATCGACGGTGGTTAGCTGAAATGCCGACCAAGATGGTGCGGTGAATTCGTGCTGAATTTGACGAGCAGCCCAGCGAAAGATTTCTCGGCGCTGCTCCCATTCCCATTCGTCCTGTTCGATGGAAAGTTGGTCGGGCTGCGATTCCAAACAGTGCCAGACACTGGTGCCGCCTTTCGCGATATCCGGTTTCCGAGTTCGCACGAAATCAATCAGCGCATTTTGGGCCACTCGATTCAACCACGTCCGAAAGGAAGCTCGATCCTCATCCGGCGTCCAGCGATGAATCGACTTGGCCACGCTGGTCATGACGTGCTGCGTTACGTCTCGCGCGTCCGCGTCTTGCAGGCCTTTACGTCGAGCGATCCGATAAATCACCGGCTGGTAAAGCTGCGAAAATTCGCTCCAAGCAGCCACGTCGTCCGCATCTTGGATGCGAACCAGCAGACTGGGTCGAGTTTCCGGCGAAGGCGTCACGATCATTTTCCCAAGCGAAACAGAGACGGTTGCAAAGCGAACAACGTTGACGAAACGGCAGGCACAAGCTACTGGAGAGATACACGAATCGAAACCGTTTAGTTTGTCACAAAAACCGCCGAATTGTGTTTTTTTGCCGGAAAAGTGTTCGACGCGCACCGTTGGTCGACGCAGACCGGCTTAATCTCCGTTGCCCGGTCGTTGCACGTTTGGTACCATTCGTCCGTGAAACGGCAAATCCGTATTCCTTGGAAGATGGCAGCATGGCACCTTCGCAATACACGAGGACAGAATGAAGATAGTGCTACGTGGCTCGGCTCGAGTCGTCAAAAATCATCTTGAAGAGGACGAAGAGGAGATCTCCAGCCCAGCGGTGTTGGCGATGATTGCTTCCAAGAAGGATGAACTGGCTTCGCTCTACAACGAAGATGCTGCGTTTAGTCAATATTGCCATGACGGCAGTGAGATGGCGAATGCGTTGGCCAGCCGTCTGAAATTGGGTGGCTGGGTAGAATTGATCTATGACGCCGACGCAGAAAAACTGTTCGTCGAGACTTGCTACGAATCAACCGATGCGTTGTCCGCAGAAGAAATTCAATTTCTGGTAGTGCGAACCATCGGTCAGTGGAGCGATGGTTCGGGCGGTAGTGCCATGGATGATTTCTGCGAATTCATTGATCCCTACTACGTTGAACTGGACGAGTTTGATCCGAAATGCCTCTCGGTAACAACGGATGAATAACGTTTGCGTGTCGTCTCACCCGAGCCGTGTTTTCGACTCCACTTGGTCGCCAATTTAAATGCGGCAGCGTCACCAGTTCCGCTCGGCTAACTCGTTGAAGTCAACGCCGTCAGATGTTCGTTTAAGAACGTCACCAATTCTGATTCGTTCAGATCATCCTTCTTGCGAAAACGCAGTCGAATAGAATCGTAATCTTGGTTCGAAGTATCAATCGATCGATCCATTCCAATCTCGGCCACTCGACCCAGTCCGAAGTGACTTTTCGGGCCATTCACGGTCAGTTCCAAATTCTGAGCTCGTTTGGTGATCACGGTCGCCCAGGGATGATTCACGCCGGGCACCATCAAGTGCACCAGCTGTTTGTTGTTCCACAGGAATTCACTTTTTTGGGTTACGCCTTGTGCCGAACTTTCCAACAATTCGCACAAGTGTTCCAACAAACTGTGATCCCATTCTAAACGACGACCGGGCGTGAATCCGCTGGTGGAAAAGTGCCACTTCATGCCCAGCTTTTTCCACGGCGCCAGCATATCGGGTTTGGAATCGGCCTTCTCAGCAAACTTCTGAAAACCGGTCACCGCTTGGTCAATGAACTCCCAGAATTCGGGTAAATCAATTTCTTCCCACGTGTGTGCTCGCACCTCAATCTCTTGCCACGGGCCGCGAATCGACTTGACGGAAACGCGAGGTTCATTGCCGTAGATCGGCAAGTCTTCCATTTGATTCAACGTGGGCAAGTCTAATCGTTTCAGCAATTCTTCTCGGCGAAATGTCCCCTTCGTGGTGCGGAACTTCAACTTCAGCAACCAGGCTTCCCCGGTGATGGCGTGGAAGAACCAACCGTGTGATTTCTTCTGGCCGTTAATTTCTACGATGGTTCGCGAATTCCAATTCGTTTCCAGAAAATCGCCTTGCTGTTGGATGCGGTCGACAACGGCGGCCAAGATTTTGCCGTCCCAACGACACGCTTCGCCCTTCCGTCCCACTCGATCTTCCGTGTGCCACTTGCGCCCGTCGGTCTCCCACGGCATTTCCGCCGCTTCGCCTACCTCCTCAATTGCCTTGTCACCTTCTTGCGGTGCTTCTTCCGCCATCGGATCGTAGACAGATCGCTTTTCGTAAGGCCCGGCCGCCAAGACATCAATCAACGCCACGCCCGTCAGTGACGGCAGCGATGCCGCAGTTGTCCGTTTTTTAGGTTTGGTGGATGCGGTTTTGCGAACCGTCTTTTTCTTGCGAATCGTCGTTTTCAGCGGCGTCTGTTTGGCGTATTCCACCAGCATTTCCGGCGTCCCTTCAAAGACAATTTGACCGCCGCCGTCGCCCGCTTCCGGACCCACGTCAATGATCCAATCTGCCGTCTTGATGACGTCCAAGTTGTGTTCAATCACCACCACGGTGTTGCCTAGATCGACCAAGCGGTTCAGCACCACTAACAACTTTTCGAGATCACTAAAATGCAAACCGGTGGTCGGTTCATCCAACAGATACAGTGTGCGACCGGTATCTGGCCGAGACAACTCGGCGGCCAATTTCACTCGCTGCGCCTCGCCGCCCGACAACGTCGGCGCGGGTTGGCCCAGCGTCAGATAATCCAAGCCGACATCGCACAGCGTTTGCAGAATGCGACGTATCTGCGGAATGTTTTCGAACAGCTTGACCGCATCGGCACACGTCAAATCCAGCACGTCTGCAATCGAATGACCATGGAATGTGACGGCTAAGGTTTCTTCGTTGTAACGCTTGCCTCGACACGTTTCACATTCCACCCAAACATCTGGCAGGAAGTGCATCTCGATGCAACGCTGGCCGTTTCCTTCGCACGCTTCGCAACGACCTCCGGGAACGTTGAAGCTGAAACGTCGCTGCGTGTAACCTCGGATTTTGGAATCGGGCAGGTTGGAAAACAGTGTTCGAATCAAATCAAACACGCCTGTGTACGTGGCCGGATTGGACGAAGGTGAATTGCCCAGCGGATGCTGATCTACGCGAACCACCTTGTTGATATATTCGATGCCGTCAATCCGTTCGTGTGCGCCCGGAATCGCGCTGGCTCGATGCAGCGTCTTGGCCAACGAAGCGTGCAACACGTCGTTCACAATGGAGCTCTTGCCGCTGCCGCTGACACCCGTAATGGCCGTCAACGTTCCCAGCGGAATCTTGACATTCACGTTTTTCAAATTGTTGTGTGTCACACCCACCAACGTCAAAACGTCAGCCGTGTTGGTTGGGTTTTGTTTCTTATCTTCCGAAGTCTTCTTTTCTGCCGCGTCGGCCGACGTCTTCTTGGTGGTTTTCTTTTTCTTCTTTTTGGGCGGAGCAATCGCCGTGGCATGCGGCGGCGCGGCTTGTGTCACATCTTTGGATAAAATCGCATTGGCCGTGTCTTCCGAAATCCGCCGATTGCTGGGAATAGCAATTGCCTTTTTGCCAGACAGGTACGGTCCCGTGACCGAATTGCGTTTCTTGCCCACCACGTCGGCCGAACCTTCCGCGACCACTTGTCCGCCGTTCTTGCCCGCCGCCGGACCGAAGTCGACCACGTAGTCGCTGTGTTCAATCACTTCCTTGTCGTGTTCGACCAGCACCAGCGTGTTGCCCAAATCGCGAAGTTTGTGCAACGCGCGAATCAACCGAATGTTGTCTCGAGGATGCAGGCCAATGGTCGGTTCGTCCAACACATATAACACGCCGCACAATCCGCTGCCCAATTGACTGGCCAGCCGAATTCGCTGAGCTTCACCGCCGGATAGCGTCGCGGCTTGTCGAGCCAACGTGAGGTATTCCAAACCGACGTCGTTCAAAAAGTCGACGCGGTTCTGTACTTCTCGCACCAATTCGCCCGCAATCTTGCGTTCGCGAGCACTCATTTTCCATTGCTTCACTGTCTCTTGCAGTTGCCCCAATGGCTGGCGGCATAGTTGGTCAATCGTCATATCTCGGAATCGAACCGCCGCCGCGTCGTCTCGCAATCGACTGCCGCCGCAGTGCGCGCATTCGACTTCGTCCACAAGATGTTCTAAGCGACTGCGGAGTCCGGGTGACAAGCGAGCAGCCTCTTCCAGCGCAGGATACAAGCCTTTGAATTGGTAGCGAAACAGCGGCTCTTGCTTGGACTTGGGCGAAAACACGTCCAGCCAAGTGTCGCCCGTGCCGTAGTACAACAGGCGTCGCTGCCGTCCGTCCAATTCGTCGAACGGCACGTCCAGCGGAATTCCCGTCTGCTGGGAAAGTGCCGCCAACATCCATTTAGAAACGTCGCGATTTAGATCGGGCCACAACGCAATCGCGCCTTGCTCCAGCGTAAACTTGCCACTTCGCAACAACGCTGCGGGATTGGCGCCGGTCTGAGTTCCCAGGCCTTCGCACGATTCGCACCAACCGAGATGACTGTTGAACGAAAAATTGTGCGGCGTGAGCGGTTCAAAGCTGCGACTACATTTTTCGCAGACCAAATGCTGACTATGAGTTCGTGCGGGCCAACGAGGTTCCGGCGTATTGTCCTGCGGATAGATGACTTGCATGACGCCCTTGCCCAACGCCAGCGTTCCTTCCACACTTTCCGCAATGCGCGAACGGCTCGATTCCTTCACCACAATTCGATCGACCACCACCGACACATCATGTTTGCGGCGACGATCAATCTGCGGCGGTCGATCCAATTCGTGCGTAAACCCGTCTACTCGAATCCGCACGTAGCCTTGCGTTCGTAGTTCGTCCCACAACATTTCATACGCTTGGCCAACTTCGATACTGGCCGGCGCCGTCAGATACAGCTTGGTTCCCTCCGGTTCGGACATGATCTTGTCCACAATTTGATCGGCCGTTTGCGTGCCGATCGGCAGATCGCAATCGGGACAATGCGGCGTGCCAAGCCGAGCGATCAAGATGCGCAAATAGTCGTAGATTTCTGTAGTGGTGCCGACGGTGGAACGAGGTGATTTGCCGAGGTTCTGCTGTTCGATGGCAATCGCGGGCGAAAGACCTTCAATGTGTTCCAGTTCCGGCTTTTGCATTTGGCTGACGAATTGTCGAGCATACGAACTGAGACTTTCTACGTAGCGACGCTGGCCTTCCGCATAAATGGTATCCATGGCCAGCGAACTCTTGCCGCTACCGCTGGGGCCACAAAACACGGACATGGCATCTCGAGGCAATTCCAGATCCACGCCCTTCAGGTTGTGCATCTTGGCGCCTTGTAGCTGAATGCGTTCCATGAACGGCGCTGCGTTCCCGTTGGTCGCGCCGTTACCATTGCCATTCGCTCGTCCGTTCTTGCCCGCCGCGATCGCTCGAGCCGCTTTGACTTTGGCCGCGACCGATTGGGTGCTGTGCGTCAACGTTCTGGCTAAGGCTTGTCCTGTTTCGGATGTCTTGCACGCGGCAACTTCTTCTGGCGTTCCGGTGACCACAATCTGTCCGCCGCCGGCGCCTCCTTCGGGGCCCAGGTCAATGATCCAGTCGGCCGTTTTGATGACGTCTAAGTTGTGTTCGACAACCAACACGGTGTTGCCGGCTTCGACAAAATCGTGCAGCACTTTCAGCAAGATTTCAATGTCGGCAAAGTGCAGGCCAGTGGTCGGTTCGTCCAGTAAATACAGCGTCTTGCCGGTGCTGACCTTGACCAGTTCTTTGGCCAATTTCACTCGCTGCGCTTCCCCGCCAGACAGCGTCGGCGAAGGCTGACCGATCTTCAAGTAGTCCAAACCGACGTCGTGCAGCGTCTGCAGTTTGTGTCGAATTTTGGGCATGCTGTCGAAGAATTCCAACGCCTGCTGGATGTCCATTTCCAGCACGTCGGCAATTGATTTGTCTTTGAAGCGAACCGACAGCGTTTCTCGATTGAAGCGATGTCCTTCGCACACGGGGCACGTGACCCAGACGTCAGCCAAGAAGTCCATTTCCAATTTGGTCGAACCATTTCCTTCGCACGCTTCGCACCGACCTCCTTTGACGTTGAAGCTAAAGCGACCCGGCTTGAAACCTCGACGCTTGGCGTCTGGCAGTTGCGTAAACAAGGTTCGAATATCATCAAACACCTTGATGTAGGTACCGGGATTGGATCGAGGTGTGCGGCCAATGGGTGTCTGGTCGATAGCAATCAACTTGTCCAAATGTTCCAAACCGTAGATGGCATCATGGTCACCCGGTTCGCCGTCGCCTCGGTTTAAGTCTCGCCGCAGCGTTTCGACCAGAATGTCATTCACAAACGAGCTTTTCCCGGAACCCGACACGCCAGTGATGCAGACAAACGCGCCCAGCGGAATGTCGATAGTCAGGTCGTTCAGGTTGTTGTGTCGAGCGCCGGTGATGGTCAGCCAGTTTTCTGCCGGCGCGGGTCGCACTTCATCCGGTTTGGTCGAAACAGCGCGACGTCGGCTCGACTTGCCGTTGGCTGCTTGTTCTTGGCGAATGGCTTCCAACGCGGGCAAGTCGGGCGAATACGAAGTGTCGGCTGCGATGCGCCGAGCAGTCGGGACGGCGATGGCGTTTTGGCCCGAAAGAAATTTGCCCGTCACGCTGTCTTTGGCTTTGGTAACTTCTTCGGCCGGGCCTTCGGCTACAACGTAACCACCTCGTACGCCCGGGCCGGGCCCAAAGTCGATGATATGGTCGGCGGCCAACATGGTGTCTTCGTCATGTTCGACAACGACAACCGTGTTGCCTAAATCGCGTAGATCGGCCAGGGTTCGAATCAATCGATCGTTGTCTCGCGGATGAAGGCCGATCGACGGTTCGTCCAAAATGTACAGCACGCCGACCAAGCCGCAGCCAATTTGCCCGGCTAGCCGGATGCGTTGCGCCTCGCCGCCCGAAAGCGTCGGTGCCGATCGATCCAGCGAAAGGTAATCCAGCCCCACGTTCATGAGGAAGCCGAGTCGGCCGCGGATTTCTTTCAGCACTTCTTTGGCGATCAGTTGCCGAGTGTCATCTAGTTGCAAGTTGGTGAAGTAATGAGCGGCGTCGGCAACGGAGAGACTGCAAATTTCGGGCAAAGTCAGCGAAGGGCGGTCGGCAAAATGCGGATGGAGCGAAGTGACTTTGACGCTGCGAGCTTGTTCGTTCAGTCGCAGACCTGCACACGAAGCACATTCGACTGTGCTCATATACTTCTCTAACGCGCGAATCTGCATCTTGCTCTGACTGCCGCGATACTTGGACAGCAGTTCCGGAATGATGCCTTCAAATTTGCCGCCGTACATTTGCGGTGACTTGCCGTTGCGCCACGTGTACGTGATGTGTTCGTCGTCCGTGCCCCACAACCAAAGATGTTGCAAGTCTTCTGTCAGATCATCCCAGGCCGTTTCCAGCAGCGTCCCTTCTTCCAATTCCAGCTTGCGTTCCATGGTGTCTGCCACGCCTTGGAAAATGTGCCGGCGCCAGCGGCCGATTTCTTTCCAGGGGCCCAAGTAGGCAAAACAACCTTGCTTGAAGGACAAGTTGCCGTCGGGAATCATCAGTTCCGGGTCAAAGGAGAAGTATTCGCCCAAGCCGTCACATTCGTGGCACATCCCTTGCGGGCTGTTAAAGCTGAACAGCTGCGGACTGGGCGGTTCGAAACTCAGATTGCAATCGGTGCATGCGTATTCCGTGGACAACAGCATGTCATTTTCGTTGCGAACCAATCGTTTGCCGCGACCTTTACGAGTGACCGTTTCTTCCGCGTCATTGCTTGTATCAGACGAATCGGCGGAATCTTCCGTGTCCAGCGAATCGACGTTGACGGGCGTTGACAAGTTGTCGGCTGCGTTGGCATCTTCCAGTTCGATGATCAGCGAACCCTTGCCAATCTTCAGTGCCAGTTCCACGGCTTCGGCCAGACGAGTGCGGACGCTGGGTTTGTTTTCCAGACGATCAATCACCAATTCGATGTTGTGCCGCATCTGGCGATCAAGCTTCAAGTCGTCGCTCAGCGAAACCGTGTTCCCGTCCACACGAGCTCGGACAAAGCCTTGCTTCAGAAGATCGACAAACAGATCTTTGTATTCGCCTTTTTGGCCTTTGATCAGCGGAGCCAACACGGAAAATTTGGTTTTGGATGGCAAGGACAAAATGGTGGCCATCAGTTGTTCGCGCGATTGGGACGAAATGGCCTTGCCGCACTTGGGACAGCATCCGTCACCCACTCGCGCGAAGAGAACTCGCAAGTAATCGTAGATTTCCGTGATGGTGCCGACGGTGGAACGAGGGTTCGAACCGGCCGTTTTTTGCGAAATAGAAATCGACGGGCTGAGGCCGCTGATCAGATCGACATCCGGCTTGGGCATCTGGCCCAGAAATTGACGAGCGAAACTGGAAAGGCTTTCCACGTAACGCCGCTGACCTTCTGCGTACAGCGTGTCAAAAGCCAGCGAACTCTTGCCCGATCCGCTGACACCGGTCAAGCAGACCAGCTGGTTGCGAGGAATTGTGAGATTGACGTCTCGCAAATTGTGTTCGCGAGCACCCTTGATAACAATGTCCGCAGCAGGCATAGCGTTCGATTCAATGTTGGCTTCTGCGTTAATCTGCCAAGAAGGAAACGAGCAGAATTCGCATATAGGCGTAGGTTGTTCGATCGAAGGAAACGCACCATTTTAGAAGAGATGTTGCGAACCGGACAGGAGACACCCCAGGCGGAGGTGAAAGTCTCTGCAAGCGAACAGCAAATTCGTTAGAATGTGGGCACGGACTGGCAAACGAACGCAAATGCGGTTCGGCCCCACAGGCGAACCGCAGTAATGGAAAGGCAAACTGGATTATGGCGTCGTCATTAGAATCGTTGGTGGCATGTGGAACCAAATTGTGGCTCGATTCGATCGATCCGGACTTGGTTCGCTCGAATCGTGCGTTAGGCGCCACCGGAGCGACCTCGAACCCCATCATTGTTTCCGACCTGCTGAAAACCGGTCGCTTTGATGACCAATTGCAAGAATTGATGGCAAAAGGCCTGGACGACCATGACGTGGCGTGGCAGATGACTGACAAATTGGTCCAAGACGCGCAAGACGTGTTTCGGGACGTGTGGCAAGCAACGCACGGAAACGACGGCTACGTCAGCTTTGAATTGGATCCGCTGCTGGAAGACGTCGAGCAGGGCCCGGCGCATGATGTTCGAGTGTCAAAGTACGTGGAATTGGGAAAACAGTGGTCTGCAGGTCACCAAAATCGCATGATCAAAATTCCCGCCACTCCGGCAGGCCTAGACGCGATTGCTCCGTTGACCGCCGCAGGTGTGACGCTGAATGTCACCTTGATTTTTACCAGTCGGCAGTATGAAGCGGCTAGAAACGCCATGTGGAAAGGCGCGCAACAGCGAAGTTCGCTGGACAATTTCAAAAGCGTTTACAGTATTTTTGTGTCTCGAGTGGACGTGTATGCTCAAAAGCATTGTGCGGACCTTTCGCAGGAAGCTCAACAATGGGTGGGGATTGTGAATGCCAAACGCATTTGGAAAGACAATCAAGCGTTCTGGGAAGACAAAGGCGTGAAGTTACAGCAGGAAATGATCTTCGCCAGCACCGGGACGAAGAATCCGGAAGATGATCCCGGAAAATACGTCAAGGCGTTCGCCGGTAGCGATATTGAGACCAATCCGCCGGCCACCAATGACGCGGTGCAAGCCAGCGGGCACATGTTCCAGCGACAAATTGATCAGCTGCCGCCGCAATCCGTTTTGGATGAAATTGACGCCAAAGTCAACTTTGAACATCTGGAACAAACGCTGATGGAAGAAGGGCTCAAGAAGTTTGCCGACCCGCAGAAAGGACTGTTGGCATTGATTGGGGAAAAGCGAACATCGCTTGTGTGATCAAGGGTCTGCACGGAACGAATGGAACGAGTTTGTCAATTGGGCTGCAGCGGAGTTGCTGAGAATTTTGGCCAACTCTTCAGGGTGTGGTATTGAATCGGTAGTTCTCGTAAACGTGTGCAGCTTCTGTTACTATTTGAAATCAGATGACGTGGTGTTCTTCTGCGTTGTTATGTGTGGTGTGACGAAAAGGGCGGCGCCAGGTTTGGTCTTCCGTAGCCCGAAGCGTCAGCGACTGAAGAAACGGTACTTCGAATTTCAATCGTTGACCCTTCGGGCTAAGAATGCCGAAGATTTGGCACAAAGTGGCGCTGTCCAACGAAGCCAATTCGGAATTAGGCGGAAACAAAAATAGAGGAATCGGGCAAGATCCCGTTTGAGCATCCATGACGGTCGACCTTTACAAACCGTGTCCGTGCGGCAGCGGTAAGAAGATCAAGTTCTGTTGTCGAGATCTAGCGCAAGAACTGGAACGTTTGATGCGCATGATTGAAGGCGACCAACGTTTGGCAGCGTTGGACAAGATTGATTCGCTGTTGCAGAAGCATCCCAACCATACCGCGCTACTGGTTCTGAAGGCGGAGGTTCGCATTCAGCTGAAAGAATTCGCAGAAGCGCGGAAGGTGGTGGACCAACTCCATGAAATTGATCCTAAAAACCCGGGTGCCAACGCCTTGGCCGTCTTTTTGGATTTGGTGGATCGCAAGTCACCCCGAGAATTGGTGGACCAACTGCAGGAAGCTATCGGCAATATTGACGGCGTGATGTCCAAAATGGTCTATGACGCCATTTTGGCCGTGGCTATTCGGCTGTACACCAGCGGATTTCCCGTGGCGGCCAAAGGGCATTTGGATTACGCGCTGGCATTGTCCAAAGGAAAAGACCAGAAGTGCCTGGAATACTTTGACATGATTTGCCGCGACGAGCGACTTCCGCTGTTAGCGCGACAAGTCATGGGCTTCTTGGATTGTCCAGATAATGTGACTTGGCGAGTCGAATTTCAGCGAGCCATGAGCGATGCCATGCAGGGGCGTTGGGCAGCCAGTGGCACTGTGTTATCTGACATGGCCAATCGCATTTTGGACGAAGCACCCATTCTGCGCAACGCCGCGATTGTCAACAGCTGGCTGTGTGAAAACAAGCTGGCCGCCAAGCTGTTTCGACAATACGCGCGGCTCAAGCGATTGGACTTGGATGACCGAGTAGAAGCGGAGGCGTTGGCGCAAATCCTAGATCCAGCGACCACGACCATTTATTCGCTCCGCTATACCATTTCCGACATGGATTCGGTAATGGAAAAATGCCTCTCGGCGGATAACTTCCATCCCATCTCGGCTGCGGATTTTGAAGAAACGCCAGATGGTCGACCCAAAGCGGCCTTCCGAGTAACGTTGGACGGCGGCGATGTTCCCATCTCGCTTGTCGTGGCGACCGTCGTCTTGTTTGCCAAGCGAACCGATCGTGACGCCTTTGCCAGCGTGATTGCGAACGATGGAGTAGATCAAGCCAAACAATTCTGCGACGGAATTTTTGGCACCGAAGCGACCGTCTCGCCCGATGGAGACGCAATCAGCTGGCTCGTGTACTCGACGCTGGGTACGCCTCGTTTGGCCGAAGAGTTACCCGTCGACCAACGGCAGCAGGTCATCAAAGATTACGCTGGACGCCGTATCGAAGGACCGTGGCTGGATGTTCCGTGTCCTGTGCTGGACGGAAAGTCCATCAATCAAGCCAAGTCGGAAAGCAAGTACCAAGTGCCCATTCTGGCCATGTTGCTGCAATTGGAAACCAACGCCGATGATATTATCTCGCTGGATTTCAACGCCTTGCGTGAAAAATTAGGCCTACCGGTTGCCGGCCCCATTAACGTGGCTGACACGCCTTTGTCCAAGATTCCAGTTTGCCGATTGCCTCGAGTTGATGCGACGCAGTTGTCCGATCAAGACTTGGTGATTGCCTATCGCCGAGCCATCGGATTTGACTACGGGCCGGCCATTCGGATGCATGCGGTTGAGGTCGTGAAACGAGAAAGTCTGGAGGACGATATCGACAAGGTGCAGGCATATGACATCTTGGCTGCGCATTCCAATAATTCAGACGAATCACTAGCCTACTTGGAAAAAGCTCGCAAGCTGGCCACCGCGCAAGGTGAATGCCCCGCGCCATGGTTGTTCCAAGAAATCGAGACTCGACTGCTTCGTAACGAAGTTTCCAAAGCCGAAGCCATTTTCCGTGAAATCAGTGATCGCTATGCCAACGAACCAGGCGTCATGCAAATGATGGTGGCTTTCATGCAGCGTCATGGCATGATTGACGAACACGGTCGACCTCGTCACGCCGCACCGACGGAAGGCTTGGCGGCTGTCGCGTCGGAGAATCCCGCCGACTCCTGGTCGGGAATTGCCGATGCAGAACCCCTGGAAGACGCCGGCGCACAAGAAAAATCTGGACTCTGGTTGCCAGGCATGGACTAGGCGATGTCCGAACCTGGCTACACCGACTTTGATCGCTTCCTGATGCGGCGCGCGATTGAGCTTGCCAAACGCGGCGAAGGTCTGGTCGAACCGAACCCCATGGTCGGCTGTGTCATCACGGCCGACCAATCGATTCTGGGCGAAGGGTGGCATCCACAATTTGGTGGACCGCACGCCGAAGTTGTCGCACTGCAACAAGCTGGTTCGCGCGCCGCTGGCAGCACGGCCTACGTTTCTTTGGAGCCTTGCAGTCACCACGGCAAAACGCCGCCGTGCGCCGATGCGTTGATTCGCGCAGGCGTGCGCCGAGTGGTGGTGGGCGTCCAAGATCCGTTTCCGGAAGTTTCAGGGCAAGGCATCCAGCGATTACAAACTGCCGGTATTCACGTAGACGTGGGGTTGCTGGAAGAAGACGCCAAAGAATTGATCGCTCCGTTCTGCATGCGAATTCTACAGAAGCGACCGTGGGTGTTGGCCAAATGGGCCATGACTTTGGATGGCAAAATTGCCACTCGTACCGGTCACAGCCAATGGATTTCGAATCCTGATTCCAGAACAATT
The DNA here is from genome assembly GCA_041399205.1 of Pirellulaceae bacterium. GTDB lineage: Bacteria > Planctomycetota > Planctomycetia > Pirellulales > Pirellulaceae > JAGQOZ01. The sequence goes on from JAWKTK010000037.1 coordinate 14,279, forward strand.
GTGCATGCGATTCGAGCTCGAATGGATGCCATTGTCGTTGGGTATAATACCGCTCGGCACGATGATCCGCTATTGACCGCCCGACCCGCCGGACCTCGGACCGCGTGCCGAATTGTGCTCGATTCGCAGGCTCGCCTCCCACTCCACAGCCAGCTGGTTCAGACCGCCAGCCAAGAACAGCCAGTGGTGATTGTCACCAGCCAAAGTGCGCCGGCGGAGCGTTGCGCGGCGTTGGAAGCTTGCGGCTGTCAGATCCATCAGCTGGACCAGAATCTGCTGAACGTGGAACGCATTAAGGCGTTCTTGGAGTATTTGGCGACGCAGCAAATGACCAACGTGCTTCTGGAAGGCGGCGGCAGCACGTTTGGCAGTTTCTTGGATGCCGGTTGCATTGACGAAGCCCACGTGTTTATTTCACCTCGTTTGGCTGGCGGAGATCAAGCGATTGGCGCCGTCGGCGGGCAAGGCGTAGAAATCATGCCCGATTGCACGGCCTTAAAGCACCCGACCTTCGAACGCATTGGCAGCGACCTGTACGTTCGTGGACGCACGCACTGAACGCCGATTGATAAACCTGATTGACCTACGTCGGCAACAATGGCGTGGTTGACTCTTGCTTGCTGCAAACTGCAAACCAATATCGTCATCCGACCGCACTCAGCCACAATCCCGGCGGCGCATTTTGAAGTCGCGCAATTGCGTTTTCTCGTAGACTCGTCTTTGCCGAGCCCGACACGTCTGTCTTGAATCGCCGCTTTTTCCTAGCCCGAAACGAAAGTGAGGGGGAATTGGATCGCTTCTGGAGTCCTCTCGCTCACTCTTTTTGAAGTGGCGCTTTTTCCTAGCCCGAAACGAAAGTGAGGGGGAATTGGATCGCTTCTGGAGTCCTCTCGCTCACGCGTCGGGCTAAGAAATACCATGGGAAAATGCAAATGCGCAACGTCAAAACGCGTCAGCGACGGACCACGGAACCATACTATTTCCCCGGCACTGACGTGTCGGGCTAACAAGAGCCAAAACGTCAAAGGGGCGCAAGGGCGTTGTGGCTATTGTCCGTTTTCCTGCGGCGGTTGGTTGACGCCGGTGTCAATCAGCAGATAGCCCGCCCAAAAAAACGGATGTTGCGACGACGGTACGTCCTGTGTGGTGATTTCTTTGATTCGCGGCTCTTGTAGTGGATCGATTTCCAGGGACGCAGGAGCGCTATGCTCCGTTGCCAAGCGGCCGAAGGTGCCATGTTCGGAAGTTCCTGGACGAATTCGCGAACCAATTCCAAGCTTGATTTCCCGCCGGTTCGCCAACGACTAAGCAGGATGGTACGAGTTCCGGCGGCCATCATTTGCAGCGAATCCAGCATGAGCGGCTTCGCCGTTGTTTGTTGATTTCAGCCCCGTCTCGGCAGCGGTGTGAAAGGCCGGCAACACCACTTGGCTGGCACCACCAAACGGCAAGTGGTTCCAATCCAGGATTCGGCTGCCCGGTTTTCCTTTGTCCACTTGAGTTGGTGACCAAGCGTACAGTTCTCGCTGAGAATCATCAATGTCGTCCAGCGTAATCAACGTGCGCCAACTCAGCTTGGCCAGATGCGAAGGCAAGGCCATGCGGCTGGTGACGGCAATTGTTTTGGGCATGGCGTTGCGAATGGACACCGCTGTTTCCGCCGCCCACGCTCCGCTGTTTTTATCAAACGGTCTTCCCACTACAATCGCGTTGACGCCAGCTTGTGGAATGGGTCTGGAATCATTCTGGCTGAGTCCCAGCGTGGGGACATAACGAATCTTGACCGTATTGGTCAGTGGCTCCATTTCGTCGCCATTCTTGCGCAGGAGGGCTTCAAACGGCAGATGCCACAACTCGCCGTCGGGAACGACAATCAGTTCTTGAATGGAGTTCCACAGATCGTCTTTTCGTCCCGAAATCTGTTGTTGCAGTTGATACGCTTCGGTCTCCCAATCTGTCTTGGCAAAGTGCTCTACATCCAACACATAGTTCGCGTCATAGTTTCCAATGGCTTGCAGCAGTTTGGGAATGCCTTGCGAAAAGCTGCGAATGTTCCCCAGGTTCCGAAAGTCATAGTTATTGGCTGCAGAAATCCACAACGAATAGAGTTGTCCGTTGTATTCCATCAGGTACAACACGGTTTGGCCAGGTTGCAGAGTCGATTGAATGTCGTCCACGGTACGAGCAGGCGGAAAGGTTCGTTCGAATGATTCTGGTTGGTAGACAATCTCCTGCATGACCGCTTCTTGCTGTTCGCTGAGCTTCTCAATTTGCTGACCTACTAATGTGGTCTGCTTGGTCATTCGCGTATCCCGAGAAGATGCAGGCAGTTTGGCCAATTCGGCTTTCAGCGTTTTGATTTCATCTGACCACTGCTTCAATTCTGGATAGCGGCCCAAGATGGTTTGCTTTTGTTTCAAGGCCTCTTTGGATAGCGCTGATTCGGGGCCTTCGATCAGCCAGCGAAGCGACAGTTGGCGGCCAAAATCAGGTTGTGTTTGCCAGTATCGAGTTCGCCGCATTTGGTCGTGAATCATGGCGGCTTTGTCGTAGGCGCGTAATCGCAAGCTTAGCGCGAACCAGCTTTCCAGTTCCGGTAGTCTGGCGAGCGCAATGCGGCCATACGATTCGGCCGTTTCCATTTCCCATTCCAAACCCGCCGGTTCCGCAAGCGTGGCCTGATATAGTTCGTTCAATTGGCGATCACTGACCGCGTCCGCTTTGGCCAATAGTTCGGTAACGCTGGTGCGGAACTGGTATCGAGAAGACCGTTTGAGGTAGGTCAGCAATCCCTTTTGTGCGGCGGCCAGTTGTTTTTGGTTTCCTCGCCCAGCCGCAACTTGCGCCGACAAATATTGGGCTCGTCCACCCACATCGCCCGCCAGCATGGCTGTCCGCACCAGGCCTCGTTGCGCTTGCGTCAGCAAACCATTTGCGCCGTTCCAGTTGCGCAAGATGGCTGCGTTTTCGGCGGCGGACAGCACTAACGAAACTTGTAAGCGACGCAATCGCTCTCGATTCGCCCAGGCCGTAGCCAGCTCCAACGGCGCGAACGCACCTTGCTCTCCCTGCAGGGTATGCAAGCGGACGGCGTGTCGAAATCCTTCTTCGACCACGTCTCCTTGCAAATAATGGGCGCCCGAAAACGTCGACGCGTAGAAATATTGTTTGGCTTTGTCTAGTTCGCCTTTTTCGAGCGAAAGTTTTCCCAGCATCAACAGGCCCAGTCCCGTGAGCGGATGATCGAACTGACCGTTGCTCAAGTGCTTTTCCATTTGTTGCAACGCTTCGTCCGAACCACCGTTCGACGCCACAGCCATGGCATGCATGACACCAATCATGGGCCGCGCCCAAGGAGGCAGTGTGGTGGGAAACTTGCGAAGTTCCGGTTCCACATCGTGCGAAATGGCCGGCTTTGCAATCAGCAAGGTGTCAAATTCCGCGACCGGCCCCAGAATGTCATGTCGCCGATACATGGCCAACGTCATGCAGCGAACAACTTCCACAAAGTTGATAGGATACAACTGAGACTGAAGCTGGATGGCTGAATCTTGCACCACGGCCGCCGCGTTGACGCTGACTTGCACGCTGTGCAAGGTGTCCGGATACTGTGCGGGAACTAACGGCAGCGGACTCGGTCCCCAAGTGATTCCCGGATTGCGTCCCACCAGACGCACTTGGTTGGTGGCTTGAATCCGAGACATCCAGTCCGGGTTGGCCAGATAGACTTGGATGGCGGCGTTATAGTGATCTATGGCGTTTTTGTTGTCGCCCATGTGGAAGAAACATTCGCCAATCATGGTTTCGTAGCAGACTGCGTCGACCCAGCGCCATTGGGGAGTTCGCACGCCTCCTAAAGCCGACTGACGAAAGCCCTTCATCGCTTCGTCATATTCGCCGGCGTAAAAGAAGTTCATCGCCAAGTAATAGCGATTGTCAGGAACGGTAGCTTGTTGCGAAAAAGCAGAATTGGCTGTGGCCCATAGCACCAACAGGGCCAGGCTCGGCTGGCTTCGTACCACGGAAGAAAGCGCAGACAACTGCGCAAAGAGTTCTGATAACATGACGTGCCTCGGTTCCGATTGCTAGCAAATTCGTGTGCTTGCGTTCCTTCACCATCATAGCGGATTGGTGTGCAGCGAGCGAATTTTCGACTGGCAAACAGTACTGTTCCAAGCTGCTAACTACTGTAGCTTCTTCGGTTTACGAATCAGCCAATGCGTCAGGCCAACTGTGTCGACCGTGAACTGGAGTCAAATGAATGGTTCTGCTTGTAGCGATTTTTCAGAAAATGCTATTCGACACTGAAGCCCGCACTTGGGTTTGTCGATAACGGTTGTAGCGATTTATCAGCCCGAGTTTGGGGGAGAACTTCCGATGAGTTCCTGCGGATCAAAGAAGATGAATTTCGGCAAAACAGTAGCAGGCTTGTGCTTGTTGGTACCGAGTGTCCTTTCGATTGGTTGTCAAGTTGACGTTGCGGGACAGACGTTGCCCAGCCCGTACTACTTGCAAGATGACGTACAGTATTTCAGCGCGGCCCCGAATTCAAGCTGTCCAATGAAGCGGCAGCCATGAAAGCTTATCAGGCCGAACAGGAATTGGGTGAATAGTCGGAACCTGCTGTGATTCCGCCGGACACGCTCACCCTGTATCGCTCCTAGTTGGCACGTTCGAATAAACGCAATTTCAATCCGCGTCCACGATTGCCTTACGTGGACGCGTCGTCTTCGCAGTTCTATTGCGACAAGTTCTATTGTCAATGGCAATCTTTTGCCTGCCGCACGGTCGCGATTCTGGTACCATAACGGGTCTGAGGCCTGCAACCTTGGACACGAAGTTGGCAGAGAACGGCTTGGACTGTATGGGAATGTTAATGTGAATCTGTTGGTATTGCCTCGAGTCATCGCGAATGTGACTCGCGTGATCTGGACGCATCCGGCGAATCGCGGTCGACGTCTCAAAACGGCTTGTCGGTTTGTTGCGTGGCAAGTCAACAAGCGGTTGATTCGATCGGTGTGGACCATTCCCGCGTTCGAACAATTTCAGATGCGTCTGCATCCGGACAGCTTTGGTTCTATTGTCATGATCTACACCAGTGGTTGTCCGGACTATGAAGAAATGCACTTCGTCCAACGCTATTTGAAAACGGGCGACGCGGTGGTCGACATCGGCGCTAACATCGGTATCTATTCGCTGTTGTTTGCCAGCTGTGTCCAGCGAACTGGCTATGTCCTGGCATTCGAAGCGGGCGAACAAGCGTACCAATACTTCAAAGAAAACATCCAGCTGAATCAGCTCCAGACACGGATCGATGCGCGTTTTTCGGCGATCGGCGAAGTAGACGGCACCGTGGAATTCATTCAATCCGCGGACGTCATCAATCGTTTGGCCGTGCAATCGCAAGACCACCAGCAGCAAGTCCGCAGTGTTCCCTGCGTGACTTTAGACACAGCCGCTGGAAGGTCGTTCATTTGCGTTGGGGAAAATCGACATTGAAGGGACCGAACCGCTGATCTTTCGTCAAGCAGAACGAACTCTACAGCAAGCCAACCCGCCAGTGTGGCTGATCGAATTGAAAGACCGGCTGCTGCAAAAGTTTGGATTTTCCGCCGACGAATTTGCCAGCTTCTTGCGAAGTCACGGTTTCCAACTGGCGACCTACCATCCCACGACCAACGAGCTGGCGTTTACGGAAAAGCCGTGGATGGAAACAGGCAACGTCATCGCTGTCCATGAATCCCACCTCGACGCCACGCGGCAACGACTCGACGCATCGCCATGAAACGTCGACTCGTCAAGACAGGTACGTTTCCAGCCAACTGTAAATTCGCTCCTCTGCAATCTTGGGCACACTGTGGCCTTGGCCGTGATTTCAATAGCCCCAACCGAACCGGTTGGCCGTAACGTTGATAGACGGTCGCTGCTGCCGAAATATACGGCCAACTTTGAATTCCGTCTGCGGAATCACCTCCGATCAGCAAGAACGGCTTTGGAGCCGACAACGCTAACAATTGATGATGCTGCAAATCGTTTTGTTCGCGAATTTTCGGGCCCAAATACCATGCGGCGTCCCAGTTTGAAAAGTCGACGCCAATGCCGCCTTCGCTGCTGACCGTCGCTTGAATTCGATCGTCAAACGCCGCCAGGTACAACACTTCCTTGGCGCCCAGCGAATGCCCGACGGCACCAATTCGCGACGGATCCACATGCGGCAGACGCTGGAGAATATCGATAGCTAACCGAGCGTCATACAGCATCTTGGCCATACCCGTTGCTTGCGGATGTCGTTGCTGAAAACGCTTTGTTTGCAAATCGGTATCGATATGTACATTGTCAGGCCACAGAAAATTCCGCGGACATATGCTCACGAAGCCTCGTTTGGCTAATTCCCAGGCGAACGCCTTTTCCGGCTTTCCTTCTACTCCGGCCGGTTGGCGAATGGAATGCGGCACTGTCGAATGAAACACCGCCACTGCGGGGCGCAACGCCGATGGCTTGTCGTCCGGTTGCACAATGTACGCTTGCGTTGGCCAATTCGGTTCCGATTGGTATTCGATAAGGTCTCGGCGCACGCCCTGCACTACGTCGGACGAAATTCGCTTCCACGTCACCTCGGGCCGATCGGGCATTTTGCCCAAAAAGTCCAGCCAACGTTGTTGGATGACGTCTCGACGAATGTTCCATTCAGCTAAGCCATCGCTGTCGGCAACAAGCGGCGAAAGCGTTGTCTTCGGAACCACTACATTTGCCGCGGGCGATTGCACTTCCGCCAACCAAGGCACGTCGGTTCGCCCCAAACGCTCGGCCTGCGCCCACACTGCACTCGCGGAAACGCCGCTCGCGCAAACTCCACCCGCGCAAACACCGCCCGCGACCCTTTGCAGAAAACTTCGGCGATTCAACATGGTAATTCGCAACACTTCAACCAACCTTGTACTCGTATTCATGGACCAAACGTCGATCAGAGCGTTTATCTTAACGCATGAGAGAATTGGAACATCCTAGTTCGAAGCGTGAGTTTGGAAGTTGCGTTTTTTCATAGCCCGAAACGTGAGTGAGGGAAGATTGTTTTCATAGCCCGAAACGTAAGTGAGGGAAGATTGTTTTCATAGCCCGAAACGTGAGTGAGGGAAGATTGAGTGCTTCTGCAGTCCCCTCGCTGACGCTTCGGGCTAGGAAATTTCGGCGGAAATGCAATTGCGCAACTTCAAAAAGCGTGATCGAGCGACCACAGGAACATTCCGTTTTCGCTCACTGACCTTTCATGTTACGAATCAGCACAATCGTGGATGTCGAATCCACTGGCGGTCGGCAACGCTGCTCAAAATAGTAGACGGCTGCATTTTTTGGCGTCAAGAATGCTGTCACCTACCGCCCATTTTGTTGCGTCTGCGGTTTTGTTTCGCTAATCTGGAAGCGAAGCAAATCGACAACAAGTCCGTCAACCCTGGGGGAAATCACATGTTGAATGGGAAAACACGACGTGCAATGCGGAGCCGTCTTGATGCATTGGAGACGCTGGAACGACGGCACATGCTGTCATCCATTCCGTTGACGCAAATTCCCTTGGCGTATGAACCTCCTTTGTCGTTTGTGACCGCCGATGTTGACGGAGACGGTGACACGGATCTTCTGGCAGGGAGTGCTCGAGTTGTTTGGTACGAAAACGATGATGGCGAATTGACGACACCGCAGCCGCTAACCAACATCGCTGGTTCGAATATTCAAGCCGCCGATGTTGACGCGGACGGCGATGTCGATGTGATCGCCGATTCGGAAATCGGAATCGTTTGGTTCGAAAATGTCGTCCCAGGCGATCGCCTGGAAACCAAACTCATCTTGGCCAATCCAGACGCCACGCTGGTCCGTGTGGTCGACATCGATGCGGACGGCGCCGAGGATCTATTGCTGAAAATTCCCAACAACCAGAATTTGGTTTGGATGAAAAACGCAGGCGGTTTCTTTCCGGAAATCTTGCGTCCAACTACCCTATCTGCCGAAGCGAAATGGTGGGCCGACCTGGATGGCGATGGTGATCAAGACGCGGTGATCGGCGGACGAAGCAGATTGTACTGGCAGGAAAATTTGGGCGGCCAGTTTTCTTCACAACACCAAGTGCTACTCGATTCGATCAACGACGATCGGCCTGGAATCGATATCGGCGATTTGGATGGCGATGGAGATCTGGATGTCGCGATCGTTCACGGTGAATTCGGGCACGTATCGTTGGTTCGAAACGATGGAGCGGGCAATTTTTCTGCCGAGACCGTGCATCAATCGACCGGTCGTGTCTCTGCCAAACACTTGCACATCGCCGATGTGAATGGAGATGGACAAAATGACATTCTGTTCACCGGGGACGGTCGGCTGGACGTGTTGATGGCCAACGACAACGGTTCGTACCAGCATTCCGAACTGCTCAGGTTTTCCGACTCTCCCAACTTTACCTGGATCCGCTACGTCACTGCCGTTCATTTGAGTGATGATGCGGTTCCTTCCATTGTCTTTTCGATCGAATATGAACAATGGGGGCTACCGTTGTGGGCGACCAGCAATGGGATTGGGCATGTCGAATCAGACGGCACCTTTGTCGGTTTTGGTCTGCCTGGCGGTTCGGCGACACTGAACACAGCGTTTGATGCAGACCAAGATGGAAACATCGACGTGGGTAGTGGATATCGCTTTTTGGCTACCGAACCGCACGTTGGTTTTACTGGAGAAGTGATTGCCTTCGCGTCAGGTGGTAATCTGCCCGAACGCTCCTGGTTTGCTGATATCGATGGCGATGGGAAAGACGACGTCATCTGGCACGATTGGAAAACAGATCGTTTAAGCTGGGCGAATTGGTCAACGTCTGGACTGGTCGATAGCGCGGAAATATTGACTTCCGATTACGTCTCTTCCGTGGTTTCGGCAGATTTGGATCAGGATGGCCGAGACGAACTGGCCGTTTGGCATCAACCAGCTGGCAAACCGGGCCAAATCGACCTGCTCCGTCTAAATGAAACGCAGACATGGGAAACCGAGCGAACGTTTGAGGTAACTGATTGGAGTTCTGGCCATCCCAAGTTTGTCGACTGGGATTCCGACGGAGATCTCGATCTAGCGCTGATTGACGAACGTCAATTGCAGATGTATGCCAATGAAGATGGGCAGCTGGCCACGGAAGCTCGGATTGTTTCGGATGATAATTCCGCGTACTTCAACTACTTTTACGACTTTGCCGACATGGACGATGACGGCGATCTAGATCTGCTTGCCGCACAAGAAAACGATCGCGGTTCCGTCTACTTAGTATGGCTCGAGCGTCTAGATCAGGGATATGGCACGGCGCATGAAATTGGTCCGTTGTCTTCGGACATTCCGGGTGACAGTGATTATCAATTCCAGGCAGTCGACTTGCATCTGGATGGCGACATGGATGTGGTCGCCTTTTCGTACATTCCCCATCCAGACGTTTGGGGAACTTACGGAACCATCTTTGAAAATCAAGATGGACAATTCGTTCGGGATGATGATATTTTGGGCATTACGTATGGCACCAGAAATAACCCAGTCTTTGGTGACTTTGATCAAGATGGCGACGTCGATTTTGTCTTCAATCAGTTCTGGTATCGAAACGATTCCGCCACCGGTGCGCTGGGCGATGTCAACTTGGACGGCACTATTGACCAGCGCGACGTGGACTTGCTGTTTGCAGCGATGCGAGTCGCCGGCGACCCCAAGTTTGATCTCAATGCCGACGGCATGGTGAATTCAGACGACGCAAAATTTCTGTTGTTCGAAATCCTGGATACGCCGGTGGGCGACGTGAATTTGGACGGCTTTTTTGACAGTGCCGACTTGGTGATCATTTTCCAAGCCAACCAATACGACGATGGGGTTCAAGGCAATTCCACTTGGCGAACGGGTGATTGGAACGGCGACTACGATTTTGATTCGGCGGATCTGGTGTTCGCGTTTCAGCACGGAAACTTTGTAGCGAACTCGATTTCGCCGGTTCGTCCAGTCGTAACGCACCAGACCATTTCCCTGGCGAATGCCGTCGAGCGTTTGCGGTCGGCGCGGCAAGTGTCGCCCGCGAAGTGGAATCTCTTTGTGCCTTGATTCGATGCAGCAATCACCCGTTGCGTCTATGTCGTTGTCGTCGTTGTTGAATTCGAACCAACAAGGCCATGATTGCTTCGTTAAAGTGCAGTTGCACCAGCGATACACAGACGCAGACGAAGAACATCAGCATTGCGAACTGAGGGAGCGTAGCGGACGTCACATTGAATGGTCCGGTTTGTTCCGCAGCGCCTTGCATTAATGCTCGAATCGCACCCAAGTAAATCGCGACATAAGCGGTGCATAGCATCATTGTGCCAAGTCCAAATCGCCGGTCGTCGACCGCTGACTTGGCCAATCGGACGGACAGCCAGATCTGTAGGCCTGACGTTACCAACCAAAACGCCATAGTCATCACAAAGGCGACCGCAAAGTGCAGCTTCAGTGCGGTACTGGCCGCCATGCACATGACCCAGAACAACGTGGCGCCCATCAAAATCGAAACCAGCCGAGGCAATCCGGGTGATGCTTGCGCGTAGCGATCGGGCGTTTTCATTAATTCAGACTCGATGGTCGAACGTCGAACTGGAAAGCAAACGGGTAGCTGGCACCGACGACAAGAACCTCGCTTTCCAGCCTCATTCGCTTGGTGCAAACTTCGTCGAATCCCGCGTTCTCGATTTGCCGAGGGCTTCCTGCGTAAGCGTGCCATTTTATCACAAACCAAGTGGACAGCGGCATGCTTGGTTCGTAGTTCCGCCTTCAGGCGGCATGGTTCTTCAAGGTGATTTCCGCCTGAAGGCGGGACTACGAACGACGTACAACAGAACGAACGCACGATTCCTTCGCGCCGTGATGGCAACTGTTCGTTGCTAGTATAAGGTACTACGTCCGGGCCTCGCGATCCTGTTCATTTCCGCTACGCTGCTTTCGAAACGACACCGGTTCGGCGTTTGGGAACGTAGGCGATGTTTGATGCCGTTGTTTCCAGTTGGCGGAAGTAGCGAACTAGCTGCAATCCCAGTCCCGAAAAACTACCGACACCTACCACCAGCGTCTTGTTGTCGGCGACACGATCAATGGACTGCAAAACGGCCGATAGATTGGAATTCTCCAAGCAGCGAATTCGCCGATCTTGTAGGCCGGAATTCATCGCAAATTGTCGGAAGGAATCCGCATGTGCTCCGGTCACCAGAAACTGGTCAGCCGATTGCCAGCCCACGCTCCACTGGACCAATTGCTGCATGTGCCCCGGTTGATTCGATTGGCAGTTGACCACGGCAATCCGTTTTTCACAGTGACGGAAACGGTTGGTCACGGTTCGCCACAAAGACGGAGTTGACTCTAGCCCGTTGGATGCAAAACAGTTGATCAACGAAACTTGGCCGTTCTTTTCGCGACGATGGAAAACCGTCATCACGCCGGGATCCGGCGAAGCGGACCACATGCCATCGAGTGCCGTTTGGCGGTCCACACCCAAGCGTTGACAAACTCGCAGCGCCGTGGCTACCGTGTCAGGCGTTTCCACGTAAGGAAAACCGTCCAGTTCATCCCACGTTACCGCCGCGATGTCGTCGTCCGTGATCGAAACGACATTCGCATGACGGCGACGAACTGTCGGTTCAAGTGTCCAAGTCGACGAAGCATTTTGATCGGACACAAACAACGTTGCCGATGGTGCGAACCGTTTGGCGAACGCCTGAAGCGTCAAACGACGATTGGATTCATCTTCTTCGCCAGCAGCGGCCAGATAGACGCCATGCGTGGCATCCAAGTGATGTTGTTCGCAGCACATGGCAAGCGGATTGTCTTGACGGCCTTGAACCACAATGGCTTCCGCGTTCGCTTGCGCGGCAGTGCGTTGCAATTGAACTAGCGAAGATCGATCGGTGCGAACCGAAGTCTGTTCCGAACCGTCCGGCAGAAGGACATTACCAGACGAACTCGATGTCTGCGCCAAAGTGCGAACCCCACCCGCTCGTAGTCCAGCGGCGATCAACCGAGTCAAACCGGACGAACCTGGTGTGCCCGCGACATAGATGCGAATCGGAATCTGTCGGCCATAGCGATGGCGGAACTTGGATTCTGCGAGTGCCCAGCCGGTGCGAACTACGCTTTCTGCCGTTTCCCAATACGATCCGTTCATGAAAATCCCTTTCGTAAAGATTGTCAGTCCTGACAATGGTGCGGCGTCGTTTGTGGCGCGACGAATCATTTCGTGCGTGGCCGATTCGCTGTATTGCAATCACCGCGCCAAGAAGCATCGTCGCTTAGCAGAAACTTGGAATTCGGTCCCGTTCTCCAGCGAACTGAGCGTCTAAATTTCTTGATTCGAATTGCCACCGACGCGACTTCGCCAAGCGAATTGTAAAAACGAAAACCGTTCGCTTGTAATTCTTGCAAGCAGTCGATTGCCAGCATAACCCTGACATGACGTCAACGGTAAAGTTGCTGCAATCGTTAAAGTTTGCCAGGTCGGCACGTCGAAAAGTAAAACTCGTAGGGGGACTATTCACTGAAGGTTTGTTGGCACGGAGGGATTTCCCGTGACTCGAAGAATGCCGTTATTTCCGAATCGTCCTCGTACAGCCGGTCTGCTGCTGTCGTTGCTGTTATCGTGGAGTGCCACGTTGCCGGCGCAAGAGTTAGTGGACTCGCACGGACCGATGGTGGAAGCTACCGACTTTGCGCCCGAGTTTTTTGATCAGACCATGGGCAACGTCGATTGTGACACGCAGGTCATCTGCGATTCGGGGATGTGGCCGACATATGCGACGTATCTGAAGGTGGGCCCGAGCACCGGATTTGCAGACGGATTCTTCGAAAATGACAATCGCGTCGGCTGGGCGTTGTCAGGTGGTTTTCGCGAAGCCTTCGGACCTCGCAGCGGACCATGGTTCTTCGACTTTGGTGGTTCGTACTTTGCGAATTCTGGTCGAGACGAAAGTCGCGTCATCTCGGGGACGTTTACCGAAATTGATCCTTTGCTTGGCAACCAATCGACTCAGTTGGACCGTTTCTTCGAAACAGCGATGACCGATTTGAAACGAGCCAGCGCGCATTTCGCTTTGGGCTACTACTATCAGCCGCTGAAGTCGTTTGATCCGGCCGAAATCTTGTTTTCGTTTCGATTTGGTGGACGAATTGGACATGCGAAGGCATCGTTCGACGAAAAGATCACCGACGAACTGCAAGCAGAAATCGACGCGATCAACAATCCGTTCTTGCTGGCCAAGGACGAAGTCTTTTCGGACACCGATACGTTTGGCGGATTGTTCCTGAGTCTGGAATCTGCCCTGTTGAAGCAAGACTTCATGGGTGGTGACTTGGAAGTCATTGCCGATCTGGAAGTGGCCAACGATTGGATCGAAATTCGGCAATACAAGAAAGCCGGACTGGGTTACGCCACGCTCATGTTTGGCGTCACTCTGCGACGGTAGTGACTGGCTTTTCGCAGGCGAAAATGAGTAAACGGAAGCGTCCGCTTTGAAGTCGCGCATTTGCGTTTTTCGCGTTGGCGCATTTGTTGGAGCTGGTGTTTTTGCTCGCGGTAGGTTCGAATCGATTCGGGATACGTCTCGGCCCAGTTCCAGGGTAACACTGCGGTCTTCGTGCAATGCGTCAAGAGCGAACGGCACGGCAAAGGCATTCGCTACGTCCCGATCACCCCGAAACTGCGACCTTGGCTTCAAGAGACGGTTGACTTCCTTGACGAATCAAAATTCGTAATCCCCCGTGATCGTGACGCGAGACGAATCTTCGCACTCAGTTCCCGCGATACATGGAACAAGCTGGCCAAACGCCATGGCCTCGTTTGTGGCAAAATCTGCGACCATCCTTCGAAACGGACTTGGTAAAAGAGGATCCCGCCCGCGTGGTTAGGGCATAGCCCAACGGTCAGCGCGACGCACTATCTGACGGTCACTGACACTGACTTTGAACCATCAACTGAGGTGGGCCAGAATCTGTCGGAATCGAGCGGAAACGAGGCCCACATGTCGGCCCACCTAGACGACAAAACCCCGAAAAAACAAGTGTTTCCCGGGGTTTATGGGAGTTCAGAGATACGCCTGAGAGGATTCGAACCTCCGACCTACGGTTTAGGAAACCGTTGCTCTATCCCCTGAGCTACAGGCGTAAGTCCTTGTCATGCAATGACTTACTTGACCTTTTGAAAACCCTTTCAATAATCGTTGTGACACCCGTTTTGACACCAGCCACGATGATTTGCCGGATTTCCGGCCCGAAAGGGATTTCGACAATGTCAGACTCACCAAGGGTATCGAACCGTGCCAAGGCCAGCAAGCCTTCCAAGCCATATCCTGACTTCCCATTGTTTCCCCACGCGACGAAGCGCTGGGCGAAGAAGATTCGAGGAAAGCTGCACTACTTTGGCCCTTGGGATGATCCGATGGGGGCTTTGCAGCGGTTCCAGGAACAACGCGATGACCTGTACGCCGGTAGGACACCTCGTGTGGACCGCGATGGTCTCACCGTGCGGCATCTCTGCAACGCATTTCTGAACGATCGCAAGCATCGGCTCGACGCCGGCGAAATCGTCGAGCGTACATGGCAAGAGTACCACAAGAGCTGCGAACGGATTGTTGATGCATTCGGGGCTGATCGTTTTGTCGACGATCTCCACGCCGACGACTTTGTGTCGCTGCGAACAAGCCTCGCCAAAACGCGAGGCCCCGTTTCGCTGGGCAATGAAGTCACTCGGATTCGAGTTGTCTTCAAATACGCCTACGAGGCTGGACTGATCGAACAGCCCATTCGTTTTGGTCCTTCGTTCAAACGTCCTTCGCAAAAAGTATTGCGTAAGCACCGAGCGGAAAGCAGCCCCAAACGCTTTTCCAAAGACGAGATCCAAACGCTTTTGCAACACGCCTCCGTACAGATGAAGGGCATGATACTGCTAGGCATCAATTGTGGTTGTGGTAATGGCGATGTAGCGAGACTCACCGAATCGTCAATTGACGTCAAAGATGCGTGGCTCGATTATCCACGGCCCAAGTCAGGTGTTGCCAGAACGTGTCCGCTTTGGCCCGAAACCATCGATCAGATCAAACAGGTGCTGGAAACGCGACCCAATGCCAAGTCTGACGATCTGGAGGGCCGTGTCTTCATCACGAAGTACGGACATTCCTGGTACAAGCAGACCATGGACAATCCGATATCCAAGGAGTTTCGCAAGCTGTTGGACGAAACCAATCTCTACCGAAAAGGCGTTGGCTTTTATGCACTGCGGCATACGTTTGAAACGGAAGCGGGCGAAACGGGTGACCAGGTTGCGGTGAATCACATTATGGGGCACGCTCCGGCGTCGAACGATATGTCAGCGGTCTATCGCGAAGGCATTTCTCGTGAGCGACTGGAACGTGTCACGAATCACGTGCGGACCTGGCTGTTCGGCGAACTCGATTAGAAATATTCCGTAAAGCCAGTCGGTTGCACTCGGCGTTTCCGTCTGGGACGACGTAGGGGACTTTCTTGACCAGGACTATCCAGAAACTCCAAATGGCTATTGGCCACACTAAAGACCGATGCCTTGGTCTGGCCTTGCAGCTGACTCATCTGACCCGCCAGCCGTTGCAGCAGCCCGCCACACGCCTGGCTTTGCTGCATGTAACTGATGGTTTGCTCCATCAGTTCCGGATTCGTTAAAATATCTCGCAGTCGATTGAAATTGGCATGTTCGGGACTCGCTTCGGCCATCAAGAAGGCAAGCACTCCAGTGACCAGGACGTTACTCGCCTTGTTCCAAAAGGGATCTTTCTCCGCACCGGTGTTCACGATCACGGCACTGGCCATACGCCGAGCTTCATCGACCAATGTTTCGTGATTGTCGCGAAACAGTGATGCGGGATTGAACGTAGCTGCTTCGAACCCACAGCCTTTCGCGACGCCAAACGGATCGATGACGACAATCTCATGGCCGAATTTACGGTGACGATGCTTCGCCATCAGACGTGCGAGTTCGCCCTTGGGATCGAGGATGACCATATTGTCACTCACTTCGCGTGCTGCGGGGACCACAAAACAGGACGACTTCCCGGTACCGCTCGGGCCATAGACGCTCATGTGTGGATAATCATTCGGTAGAACCACGCTAACGGCGACCGGCTTGGCACTCGCTTGCGACGCAATCGCAATCGCTTCGTGCGAACGCCTGAGCGGCAAAAAGAACAGGGCGAACAAGGCGTCGGTGAAACGAAGGGGGACACCTTGCCGAAACCGACCGAGAACCATGCCTGACGGTTGAAACACACAGCCGGCTCGAATGAGATCCTTCATATTGGCCCAGCGAGCACTACCATGCGTCGCATTGATTTGCCGCACGGGCTGCAGCTTCCAGATCAACACGCCAACCAATGCGATCATAAACAGCGGTGATGCCGCGATCAGGACGATGCTGAGTGTGGCGGCCAAAACGTAGCCGCTCATCAGGCTCATGCGAGTCACCACGGCTTCGATAAACTGGCAAAACTTGGAAATCCACATGACGGATACTCCTTGGATTTGAATTGTTGGAAATGCGAACACAAAAAAAGCCTCGGGGATCGTTCCACGAGGCTTTTCGAACAGCGTTGGGACAGCTAATCGCCTTTCGCCTTTTTCCAGGCCCATTGGACCGAACGATTGAGGACCAGGTAGCCAATCAGACCACCTACCGTCCAGAACATGGCGATGCCAGTCATGCGAGCGACACCCGCCATCACCGGTACGGCCAGTTGATCCGCCGCACTTTTCGCTATGGGTTCGACTAGGTGCTTGCCCGCCGCTTCCACACTGGACTCGGCAATGTCCCCGGCGAACTCCATGAACTCGTCTGGATGCAGGGCGACAGCGGTCGCCGTTGCCCCAACCGCGATCTTGGCTTTGTGTTTCCACAGCCAATTAACGACACGGTCACCATGTTTGGCGATCGTGTTTAACCAGGCATCCCGATGCGGACTCTTCGCCAATTGGATCGACATATCCGCCATTAGTTCGCCCGCCGACGGAGTGAGCTGCTGCAAAACGGTTGCTCCTTCGACGCCCAGGTTATTCGCCACGCGCCGCGATGCCGAACTTCCCGTTTTCGCCAGTACGGTGGTTCCCGAGGCTAAGACCGGACGACTTGCCTTGGTCGAACCTTTGACGCCGACTTTCGTGGCGACGCTGGTGCCTTTCGCCAAGGTTTTGGGAGCGACGCGACGAGCCGTCGTCGCTGTCCCTTTCTGTACGACCTTGCCCGACTTTTTGGCTACGGTGTTGACCGTTCGCCGAACCGCCTGGCCCAGAAACGCTTCCGACCGTGCCGCCGGCAGTAATGCCAAGGCGGTCACGATCACAATGGTTGATGAACTTCGCATAAGGTTACTTCGCTCCTTTCAAAACGAAGGAAAAGTGGTGATTTCGAACTTCCAGATGCAGGTCGGTGAGCTTGCGAAGTGTGGCGAGCAGACCCTCCTTGCCATTCAGCAGGCTCGTCTGAGCCGAACGAAATCGAGACTGCAATTCCTCAGCGAATTGGTCCGTCGGATCCGTGACGTAGTCGAGCGCCGCTTCAGTCGCATAGTCGGCAATGAGACCGCCAAGGAAGTCCATCCAACTGCCTCGTTCGTGTTGCCACAGACCGGTTTGACGACCCGCTTCGACCACATTGTCCGCCAGCAGCGAACTACTAATGGTGACCAGCCCGGTTCGCCACCAGTCTTCCTGTGCCAACTGCTTGGCCTTGGCGATCAACGAATCGAACGCCCTGGGCCACGACGTGTCGTCCACTCGGTAACGCGGAAACAGATCCTCCGCGACCTTACGATCAACCCCCGCCGCCACATACAGCTCGACCGACTCCTTGATCAATCCCTCTTGGAATTGGTCAAAGAAGGTAACCATGTCCTTGCGCAATGTTTGTTCATTGAGGACATGCTTCCGAAATGCGGCTCGCATCCGATCATTGGGCGTCGTGCCCGACAGCAAGTCACTTCCCTGGGCCAGCTTTTCGTCGAACGAAGCGACCTCCTTGGCCATTTTCTGAAAGTGGCTCACGCTTCCCAGCTGACTCAGATAGTTTTGCCACTCCTTAGCGGCCGTTTGATACCGGGACTCGGCCGCCTGATTGACGGCCTTGACCTTGGCCGCCAGAGCATCCTGCCCGGCAGCTTGAGTTTTCTGTGCGTGGGCTGAACCCACACCGCCCATGCTCACTACCAACGCGAGTAGGGCAACCATCACATGCTGTTTCGGAAAATGCAACATTTCCAAACTCCTCGCAAAAAGCGAAAGACATTTCGGAGCAACCAACAATTGGTTTCTCTCTGCCCCGATACGCTCGAGGACGGGTGGGTGTTGCACAAACACGACTCTTTTTCGAACAACATCTGGGCAAAAAAAACGGCCCGTGCTACGAGCCGTCTTGTGTGGCGAATTCGCTGCAAAAGTCTCAAGTCGTCCCCGCATCGTTGGTCATGGCGCATCTCGCTGCAGTTGCTGATCTCATCTTGGTTCGACTCCGCCCACGTGGCGTTTGGCCCGGAACACCTTGATGCGGGCCGTTGCTTCCTTCATGCCGAGCTGCTGCGAAAGCCACCACAACGGTAGTCCCTTGAACCATCGAGCCTCGATTAACAGATTGTCGCGTTTGTCGGTGAAACGCTCGCGAATCTGAGCACAAATCACCAACCGATGATGACCGTAGTAGCTGGGTCGACTTCCCAGCCCACCCACAATTCGTTTTGCTTCCGTGTGCTGAGGCAAAAGCAGGAACTTCAATATGTGCGGGACCAAGTAGCATTAGACTACGGTGCAATTCCACTCGATCCAATGCCTACTACTTCTTCCCCATCCCAGCCAGTCGAAACCGAATCTCCAATAAGCCGAGCGTTGTCGTCGGCATTCATTTGGCTGACACGATCGGCTTCGAAGAGCTCGAGTTGCCGGTGTTCGCAGATGTAGTGGAATGTTTGGGTTAAATTGCGGCCGGTGATGACCACTTCGGTGTCGCCGAACATCAAGATAAATCCGAGATCCGGATTGTCGAATTTGACACGTCGCAAATGGGCATAGGCGAATGCTTCACCTTCACCGGTACATTTCTGAATGATCAACATCATTGATGGCCGTCGGCTGACACGGCCGACCGGCGTGTGTTCGAATTCGTCCTGATTGGCCGGCTTGTCGACTGGTGCTTCAACGGCGACGGCCCGCTCCACCGGACGTCGAGTCGTCAGCAGCTCCTGAATGTTGCTGGCCCGGACGTTCATACCACAAGCTCCGGCGTGATTACTTCTTCTCGTTCAAATTCCCGTTCCTTCTTGGCGGCCATTTGTTGCCGTCGGTATTGCTGGTAGGCCAAGTCGGCATCCGCCCACGCCAGTTCGCTCGCCGCCATCTTCGAGGAAGATTGTTGAATCGCGTCGCGAAGAGCTTCCTTCTGGTCCGTATAAATCTGTGCGGATTGTCGACCTCGCGAAGCACTGACATACATCTGTTCGCTACTGGCCGCTGGAAATGATTCGGCCGCTTCGGCAATGAAGACATGATCCACCGTCTGGCCCTGCGAACTGACACTCGTCGTCACAAACCCATTTGCCACATGGCCGAACTGCAAATCCAGCACCCAGCCGTTCGCCAATTCGATATCGCCGTTCTTGCGAATGTCGCCCACAGTGTAGACCGAGCCATTATTCAGACGGTGTTCGCCGTCCTTGGTTTTTCCACCGGAGGTGATGCGAAGCTGATCGCCGACCGCCAGAGGAATCGTCTTCGGCCGAAAGACCGCGAATCGATTCGCTTGTGCCACAATCCGTTTAGGAACCGGACCATCGACTTCCCAGCGTTCTCCCTTCTTGAACCCCTTGGCGTTCTGATGAAACACGATCACGTCGCCCGGACGATAGAAGGCCGGGTCGCTTCGTTCGCCTTCAGTGAAATGGAGCGGTTCCAGGGCGAAGGTTTGATGATCTTCGCCTGTCAGCAGGTTTCTGGTGCGAAGTTCGGCTCGAATGGCGTCGGTCAGATGTTCGGCCTGCCGGTGCGTCGGCGAAATCACCAGCGCCCGACCCCTTGTTCTCAACGACGTCAGCGAAGTCACCGGCAATTCGCTGATCGCGGTCTTCATCCTCAATCTCGTGTACCCAGCCGAGTTCATCGAGTTGATCGAACCCGCGTAGCAAATCTCCTTCGCTCATACTGTTGATAGCTTCTTTGTAACGGCCCTGTTGCCGCCGAATCGTATTGACCTGGATCGGAGTCACACCAGCATAGCGATCCAACAGACCCAGCACGCCACCTCGGTCAACACTGCCATGCTGACGTTTCCAATCGCCGCTCAGGATCACTCGCGAGCCGCCTTGTTCCGCAATATCAAATACTTGCTTGAGTTGCCGACTGCCGAGCAAGCCTGCTTCGTCAATCCAGATGACATTGCCCGCGACCGCATTCTTCAGCTCGTCACTGACTAGCAGCTCGGCCACAGTCGTTGCATTTTCAAAGCCTTCATTGCGCAGAACATCACGACTGGCTCGCGCGGAAGGAGCGAAAGTAAAGACCTCATGTCCGCCCGCCTCAATCGCCGCGACCGCTTCGCTCATCAGCGTCGTCTTGCCTGTTCCTGCTCCGCCGAGAATCAGCTGCACTCGATCCTCGCTATGGATTAGCGTCTGAATTGCCTCTTTCTGTTCATCGCTCATCCAATCACGTTCGATTCGCCAATGCGGATTCATGGCCGTCGACGCGTGGCGGCCTTGCCGAGCAAACTCGAGCACCTTGTTTTTTCGCAACACGTCCCGCGTCGTCGCTAAAAAACGTCCATCGACCTCGCGAGCAATAACGCCCTGCCGACCGGCCTCGGCTGCTACGTCGTCAATGTCCAGATTGGCCACGCCAACACGCATCGCTTCGGCCAGCACCTTGCGATAGGGAACCACAGCGTCCCGTTCAAAACAATGCAGTACAGCTTGTTTGACGGCCTCTTCGACCGATGCCGGTCCGTCGCCCAGCACGGCCGCTTGCCCGCGACTTCGATGCTCGGGCAACGAGTCAATGACCACTTGTTCGCCCTCCGATAGTCGATTTCGCCAAATCTCTCGCAGCTCTTCCATCGATTGATGCTTGTTCTTCGATTCACATGTTTCTGCGGCGATATTGGCTTTGTCTTCCGCAGACAGGTCGCCTCGGGCATCGGCTTCGCGTTCGATCTGCTCGGTTCGACGGGAAAACTTGCGAACCATTGATTCAGGAATCGCCGCGATGTCCCACTGTCGCCCTTGACGGCGAATATCGTAACCCAATTCGTTTTTCAGCGCCTTGGCGAATCGGGCATGGAAACGAGCTTCAAAGTAGCCGGCGTCCCGCTTTAAATCTCGAAACTGCACTGCCTTGAAACGGTCCTCGTCCGGATCGTGCGTGGCATTGAAAACGAAGCAATGAGCGTGGAGATGGCAATCAGGTTCGCCTTCTACCGGCCGAGCCGTCTTGTGAATGAATGTGCCCCAGGCCAGGTTACGGGTTAGCCGTTCTTCCTGTCGACCACTGGTGCGAACCCGTGTCTTGGCTTCGGCTTCAATTTCTTCCATGGTTTCATTGACGGCGCGAGCGAATACATCACCGATGCGTTCATCGCCAAAGGCGTACGCCAAACTAACGCCTTTCGGCACATGAAAATTAAAATCGTATCCGACCGTGCGATCTCGATTGGTTCGAGCCGTCAGTGGCTCGCCCGTCCGAGGATGCAGATTGTCGCACATCGCATCAAAGTCACACTGCGAAATTTCGCCGGTAAGGCCCAACATCTCGGCGGTATTGCCATGCCACGTTCCGGTCAGTTCCTGGCTTTCGCCATAGTATTCGGCATGGCTGTAGTAGGACTTGGCACTATTGGCAGATCGGTTCTGAATGATTCTGAGCATGGTCCTACGTGGAGCAAGGAAATAGAAAATACGTGTCCAGAAAGACACGCACGGAGAAGAAGAAGTGTTACAGCTTCCGCTGCCAAAAGGGGATTAGATTTTCGTGTGCGTGGTGTCAAATGAAATTCATCTTGCGATCAAAACGGAAGACGATTCGCAGAAACACGTCGGTGGCGTTGCACCTTTCTGGGTGCAGTCTCAAATTGATTTTCGACGCCAAAAAAAGTTTGGAAAAGGCATGTCAAATGCGCATCTTTTGCGCTTTTGCGTTGTTGTGCTCGCCCTAGGATTCATGCAACGGCAATTCTCCACTTGGAGAGAAACGTGACCTTTTTTCGATTGGACTACTAAATGGCAGGGAAAATACAGTGCTTTTGGCGAGTGGCGGTGTTGATGTTCTTAGTCGGATACGGCTGCACAACAGTCAATGCACAAGGCGATTACGGGGGCATTGAGATTGGAAGCGAAGGGGTCAAGCGAATCGTCGGTCACATGACCGATGGCGTATTTGAATCTGTTTCTAGCCAGGAGAAAACTACGAATCTCGGATTGGTCGGAGCTTTGGTGACCGAACCAAGCGGCAATGTCCGTTTTCAAGCCGATGCGATTCAGTCTCTGGGAGAGGTTTTGGACGAGTTTCTCGGAGCTTTTCAACGTCAGAACATTCCACCAAGCCGTGTGTTTGTTGCTGTCAGTAGCGGACTGGCTGGAAAGGCCGGTGCGGAAACGGGCGAAATCAACGCCACACTACAGCCGCTAAACGATGCCGTACGTGATCGGATTGGACGTGACGCCAGAATTGTCACACCGCCGGAAGAAGCAAGATGGACATTCAATGGTATCGTCCAGCAAGAACAACTGCGATCATCAACACTCGTAATTGATGTGGGCGGGGGCAATTCGAAATTCGCCACGGAAACGCAGCAGTCTGATTTTCCGCTTGGGGCCCGTACCTTCGCAGCGCAAGCAACAACGAACGACGTTTCTCAACTGCGAAGAACATCCAATCAGGAACTGAGAGCGGCGTTTGACAAGATGGACCTTAGCAACGTTCGTCGCATCTATCTGACAGGTGGATCAGCCTTTATTTCGACCGTATTGGCCATGCCACAAGATCTGGCACAAAAACCACGTTCACTCCACCGTCTGGGCACGGGAAAAACGAGCTCGCTCACGAAAGTGCTGAATTCATTCGGCGGCAAATCCTTGATCTCAGATGTTTTCGATCCACTCATCGCGTCTGAGACGGACGGCGAGGCAAAAAACCTGCTCACTCGGGCCAAGGGAATCTACGATCTAGACAGGTTAAGGTGCGGTGTCACTTTATTGGAACAGAGTGTGGCCATCGTGCAAAGCTACCATCTCAATCAGACGATACCCGTCGATTTTTACGGGGATGGCCAGGTTGCTTGGATGAAAGGGTTCATGCAGGAGCAACTGCAAGCCCCCAGTCCCGATCCCGATCCGGCGCTCAAGTCGATTGAACGTTTCGAATGGCAGATATCACCCTGCCCATCCGCCGCTTGTATTTTCTATGAGATAACATGTCTAACGAGGAAACACCTGCGAAACGGTATTTGCTGTATGACCTCAGGCGCACCTTACCTGTAGGTCCGCGTCCCAGTCATTCTACTCTTCTTGGCTTGTTTCTCATACCACCATTTGCTATTTCCGTGACAGTTCGCCCCCCATGGAATGGAACTTTGTGACCATCTCCCCGTCAGCCGGTAATTGGAGCGAACGCCGGAGCCAGTAGGTTTACGTTTCGGAATGTGTTTTCGTAATCCTCGTGTAAATAGAACTCGCTCTAGCGTCGCAGCGTTTCTTTGCTATGGTAGTGGAATTACGACAGTGCGGTTGCTAGAGCCTTTTCAACAAGAAGATATCAAGAAGGACTTCTTTCATGTTGCCTACCTATCGGCGAATCTTCCTAGCGATTACTTCGTCCTTGTTCTGCTGTCTTAGCATTGTTGCAGCTGCCTCTTCGGAATTCATCACACTCGATGCACCTGAGGGCGTCCTGGATACGTATGCCCTTGGTGTTTCAGATGACGGTGGCACGGTCGCGGTACAGACGAATCCTATACCGCAGGCCGCAATATGGACGGAAAGTACTGGCCGAGTAGAGCTCTTAGCGCCGTTTACTAGTAGAAGCTGCAGTTGGGGCCAATTCGGGAATTGGATCTGGGATTTCGGGAAATGGAGCTGCCGTTTTCGGAAATACTGCACTTCACGACAATGATGGCAGCAAGCCAGCCGTACTTCTTGGGCCACATGCAGGGGAAAGGAACGCGGATGGAATGGGAACAATTTCAGCCTCCTCTTACGATGGCAATATTGTCGTTGGCCAGATATTCATTGAGGGCGAGCACCTTTATCCGTTTCGCTGGGAACTGGACGCTGAATTTGAATTATTGGAATCACACGGCGCAACTGCGAGAGCAGACGACATTTCCGCCGATGGTTCTGTCATAGTTGGAATGTCAGATATCGCCGGCGCTGTACGTTGGGATGAACAGGGGATGACAAGCTTGGGAATTATTTATCCCCAAGCCACAATGATCTCAGACGATGCGTCTCATATTGTCATAAGGGGAGGTCGGGTTGAAGGAAAGGATCTTGCTGGTGGCTCATTTATTCAAAATCAATTCGATCAATCCATTATCCAACTTCAATTCACTGATGACCCATCTGTACTCTTGTATGCACGTGGCGTAAACCGCGATGGAAGTTTGGTCGTGGGGGATTACCCAGTCTCCGAATCGAACCGACGCGGTTTCGTTTGGACGCCAGACCGAGGCGGCCAGGATCTGCAATCGCTTTTAGTTGACGATTTTGGAATTGATTTCCGAGGCTGGCATTTGCGGACGGCCAGGGATATTTCGGCCGACGGTCGGTTCATTGTGGGAAGTGGTGACGGTCCTAATGGTGAGAACATCGGATGGCTTGTTAGACTGAATCGCCCCGTCGTGGTCACCACAGGCGTTGAAGGAGATTTCGACGGTAATGCAGAACTGAACGCCGGCGATGCGGATCTCATCGCCAACGAATTGCAAAGCGATCGAAATGTCCCACTGTTCGATCTGAACGACGACGCAATTGTCGACTTTCGAGATCGAGACCGTTGGGTGCATGAAATTGCAATTAGCTATTATGGCGATGCCAATCTCGACGGTGAATTCAACAGTACTGACCTCGTGACGATTTTCACCTTCGGACGGTACGAAACGGGGCAAGTAGCGGGATGGGAGAGTGGCGATTGGGATTCGGACGGCCTCTTTGGGTCTGGGGATTTGGTTCTCGCCTTTCAAGATGGTGGATTCGAGCAAGGTCCGCGTCATGGTGCTTTGCCCGTGCCGGAGCCTTCGGCAGATCTTTGTTCGATATCCGCTCTTCTATTGGCGGCGTTGTTTGGAAATCGTTGGTTGACCGCCAGCCCTAAACTACGGGCAGTCGCGATACTAAGTAGAGGCCTTTGACGCAAGCTCTTCGGTTCGGGGCGTGCGCATTGGCCCACATGTCCTGCTTGGCCTCCCTAAACCCGCACGCGTGTCCGGCAAGGAAAAGCTCGGTTCCTCCGCTGCGCGGCCCCTCCAACCTTTCCCTTGCCTGATGCGCTGCGCCACGCTGGGCTGCGGGTTTTCTTGGGTGGCAGCAGGCCACGATGGTCGTGGACTGTAACTAATCAACGAAAGGAATCGACTATGTCTCGTCTGACTGTCACCGAAAAAGAACACTGGAAACAACGTATTGAGCGCCGAATCGATAAAGCCATCGAAGCGACCGAACGCCGTCATCCCAATCTAATGAACGACATCAAAACCAAAGCGGATGCACAGGCATTGGAGGCTATGGGGATTGCCTCGCAAATGAGCGAAGTCACCACGCGTCGCAAACAATGCGAAGCACTGACCAAAGAGGCGGATGCGATTGAACAAGCCGTTCACCGCCGAGTCTTAGGCGAAGAGACCTACCAACGCCTTGGGCAATATTCGTCGAAGCATAAATTCGACGAACAAAAGCGTAAGCAAGTCGAAGCACACGAAGAAGAATTGCTCGGTCAATGCGACGAAGGGCGAGAAATCCTCAAGCTTCGGCAGGAACGCGAAGCTTTACTCGATACCGTGTGGTTAGCGACTTCGAACGTCGAAATCCGAAATCTTTGGTCCCGAGTTTCTGCGGCGGTTGCTGATGATGTCACGCCGCTTCAGGAAGAAATTCTCAGCGAAGCCAACGCATCCAAATCTTAATCAACCGGGCCGGATGTCGTCCGGCATGCGGCCCATTCGCCATTTGTTCGAAAGGATTCGACTATGCAATACACTCTTGATCTCATGCCTTCGATTGCCGCCAGAGAAAAACGCTCGCCAAAACCGATTTTGTGTGACATGGTGCCCGCGATTTCACGTAACCTCGCACCCGGGTATTTCCATTCTATGGCTACCAAGACCCAGCGTCTGCTTGACTTTGATTCGCCCGAGCCCACGCCGCAGGAACCAACCGATGCAGTACAAAACGATCATGCTGGAATTACTCGAGAGCCGGACGGCCTACCACAGCCAGCTCGTTTCCAGCAAGCAATTGCTTTCGACGATGAATCAACTGGCCACGGAACTACGGAGCCTGCACCTACAGCAACTCAGTCTGCTCGAACGGCAACAGCCGCACCGACCGCTGGACGCGTTGAAGAACGAAGCTTTGGAAATCGCCTTAAGTCTCATCGCCGAAACACTGCCACCGGAACAGTAACCGCGACCGATCGCTATCAGATCAAACGCAAAACCTACGCCGATAGCTTTCGTCCGTTGTTCGAATCACCGGCAACGCTGCCCGCCTCCGTCAAAGACGAAACTCGGCATCCACCGCCAACGCTCATTGAACAAGCCGATGTTCCCTCACCCGAGCCCACACTGGTCGAACCAGCCAGTGGTGACAAAGCCAAGGCTCGCGATATTCTGACGGCCATTCGCACACTCAAAACGCTGGAAGCTGAAGACCGCCTGCCCAGCGAATCAGAACGCAACGCTCTGTTGCATTTTCACGGATTCGGCCCGGTCGCTCTGACGCTCTTTCCCGATCCGATCACCGGCCAGTATAAACACGCCTCGTGGCAACAGCTGGGCGAAGAACTCAAGGCCCTGCTCACTCCGGACGAATACGAAAGTGCTCGCCGCACGGTGTTCAACGCGTTCTATACTTCGCCCGATGTGATCCGAGCGATGCACCAAGCAATCAGCCGCTTAGGTGTGGGTGATCGGGCAACATTGCTGGAGCCTGGCTGCGGCACGGGGAAGTTCTTGAGTCTCGCTAAACCGAATCAGCATTTCATCGGCGTGGAACTGGATGATATTTCTGGCCGGATTGCTCGCAAACTGCATCCCAATCATGACATTCGCATCGAAAACTTTCGTGATACCAAACTCCCGCCGCTCGATGGCGTCATCGGCAACGTTCCATTCGCCAACATCAAACTGACACATCATGGTCAGCGATTCGCCCTGCATGATTACTTCTTTGCCAAGTCATTGGATGCCCTGAAACCCGGCGGCGTCCTGGCACTGGTCACTTCGCATTTCACGATGGACAAAACGAACGCGGCCATTCGTGAATATTTGGGCGAACAAGCCGATTTTGTTGGAGCGATACGCCTGCCTTCGGATGCCTTCAAACGCGGAGGCACGTCGGTCGTCACTGACATAGTCTTCCTGAAGAAACGAGCCCCCGATCAACCGGCTCAGCATATCGACGATGATTGGCTCAAGACCGGTTCGCTCAACATCGACGGCGCCGACGTTACGGTGAATCAGTATTTCCTGAACCATCCGGAAATGGTTCTGGGCAATTGGAGCCTCCAGAATTCGCTCTATCACGGAGCCGCATCTAGTTTTTCTCTGGCCAGCAACGGCGATTTGCCAAATCAGCTTCTCGAAGCCGTACAGCACCTTCCTCGGCATGCCGCCACCCTGACTACCCAGCAGCCCGAGAAGGCGTCTGAAACGCCATTTATCCGCCCGCCAGCCCTACGTCACATCAGTGAAGGAAGTTTCTTCGTTGCTGATGACGGTTCGATCATGCAAGTGGAAGACGGACGAGCGATTCCGGCTATGCACGGTCAAACGGAACTTAATGCCCAGGGCACGCTGCTCGGCAAACGCATGGCGGCGTTGCTTGATTTGCGAGATGCAGCTCGGCTTGTGCTGCAAGCCCAAAATGAAGACTGGCCACTGGCCGAACGAGATACCACGCGAGCCGAATTGAATCGCCTCTACGATCAGTTCGTTAACGCCTACGGCCCGATCAACAAAACCACGTTCAGCGAAACCAAAACCAGCACGGTGATTCGCCGCATGCCGAACCTGCTGAAGTTCCGCGAAGATCCCGACGCCATGCTGGTCATGTCGCTGGAAGACTATGACGAAGTCACCGCCAAGGCGGAAAAGACTGCGATCTTCGGTCGCGATGTTGTCGGCCGCAAACCGACAATCGAATCGGTCAACTCCGCCGAAGAAGGCTTGCTGGTGTCGCTCGATCAAAAAGGCATTGTCGATCTTGATTTCATCGCCAGCATCTACCGCCATTCGCCAGCCGACATCATCGAAGAACTCGGCGATCTGATCTTTCTCGATCCGGCCAGTCGCCAGTGGCAAACGGCTGATCTGTATCTGTCGGGCAATGTTCGAGAAAAACTCGCTGTCGCCCAAGCTGCTGGTCCCGAGTTTCAGCGAAACGCCGAACACCTAATTGCCGTGCAACCTGCCGACGTGCTGCCCGGCGAGATCGATGCGAATCTCGGTTCGCCCTGGATTCCCGAGTCGGACATTCAGCAATTTGCTGCCGAATTGTTTCAGGTTGAAGCGAACGCCGTGCAGATTGGCCATGTGAAGAAGGATGCTATCTGGAGTGTTGATGCCAATTACACCGCCACGCAATCGGTCGCCGCGACGTCCGAATTTGGCACCGGCCGAGTCAACGGCACGCAGCTTCTGGAGCAAGCTCTGAACATGAAAAGCCCGACGGTCTATGACACCATTCAGGGGCCGAACGGGGATGAACGCATCGTCAATCAGGAAGAGACGCTGGCCGCTCGTGAAAAGCAGAAACTGATCAAGGAGAAGTTCAAGACCTGGACGTTCCATGATCCGGAGCGGTCGGAACGCTTGGTTCGCATCTACAATGACACCTACAACAATCTTCGCCCACGCATCTTCGACGGTTCGCACCTCGAGTTCGACGGGATGAACCAGACCATTCAACTTCGCTCGCATCAGAAAGATGCCATCTGGCGAGGCATGAGTAGCGGCAACACCCTACTCGCTCACGCCGTCGGTGCCGGCAAGACGTTCACCATGGCGGCCACCGGCATGAAGATGAAGCAGGCCGGGCTGATCCACAAGCCGATGTATGTGGTGCCCAATCACATGCTAGAGCAGTTCTCCCGCGAATTCATGCAGCTCTATCCGAACGCTCGGTTGCTGGTTGCGAGCAAAGAAGACATGACCAAGGAACGTCGCAAGCGGCTGACAGCCAAGATTGCCAGCGGCGAATGGGACGGCATTGTGGTGACGCATAGTAGTTTCGAACGCATCGGCATGTCCAAGCAATATCAGCAGCAATTCCTACAGCAGCAGATTGACGAATACACCGATTTAATTGTCGATGCGGCGACGGACGGCACATCCAATCGGCATCGCAATCTGATCAAACTCGATCGAAAAGCAAAAGGCCAATCGCGAAAACAAACTCAAAGACTTAGCTTCCGAAGAGAAGAACGATGACGGCCTGGTCTTTGACGAACTGGGTGTCGATCACATCTTCATAGACGAAGCACACTATTTCAAAAACTTAGAGACGCCGACCAAGATGGAACGCGTTGCAGGCATTCAAACCGGCGGTAGTCAACGAGCCTTCGATATCTACATGAAGGCTCGTTACTTGAGTCAACAGCATGCAGGCCATGGAGTCACCTTCGCCACGGGAACTCCATATCCAACACAATGGTGGAACTCTACAACTTGCAACGCTTTCTGGATCCACAAGGTTTGATTGATCGAGGCATTGAACATTTTGATGCCTGGGCCGCGACCTTTGGCGAAGTGGTTGAATCGATGGAGATTTCACCCGACGGAGCGAGTCTCAGGCCGCGTAACCGGTTCGCTCGGTTCAATAATCTGCCCGAATTGCAGCAGATGTTTCGAGCTTACGCCGATGTGCAAACGCCCGAGATGCTCGATCTGCCTCGTCCCAAACTCAAAACTGGCAAGCCGATCACCGTGGCCTGTCCGATGTCGGACGAACAAGAACGATCGCAACGCGAACTGGTCGATCGTTACGACCGACTTCGCACCGACAAGATTGATCCGCGAATCGATAACGCTCTGGCGATTACCACGGACGGACGCAAGCTGGCGTTGGACGCTCGCATGCTGGATGGCGACGCAACCGACTTTGCCGGTTCGAAAGTGAACGCCTTAGTCGATAATCTGGTCAACATCTGGCACGAAACGGAAGCAACTCGCGGTACGCAGCTGGTCTTTGCCGACATGGGCATCAAGCCGACCGCTTGGGGCTATTCGGCGTACGATGACATTGTCCACAAACTGGTTGACCGAGGGATTCCTCGCGACCAGATCGCCGTGATGGGCGACGCCGATTCCGACGCCAAGAAGCAGTCACTGTTTGAAAAGGTCCGCAGCGGTGCGGTTCGCATTCTGCTGGGCAGTACCCAGAAAATGGGCACCGGCACCAATGTGCAAAAGCGGCTGGCCGCCCTGCATCATCTGGATGCACCTTGGAAACCGGCCGAAGTGGAACAACGCGACGGCCGCATCTTGCGTCAGGGCAATCAGAATTCCGAAGTGGCCATTTACCGCTATGTCACCGAAGGCAGCTTCGATGCGTATATGTGGCAGGCACTCGAGACGAAGGCTCGGTTTATTTCGCAAGTGATGACCGGCAACAGTGCGGTTCGCCGAGCCGACGATATTGGCGGACAAGAACTTTCCTACGCCGAAGTCAAAGCCATCGCCTCCGGCAATCCGGCCGTGCTGACGCTGGCCGAAGCCGATGCCGAACTGCAACGCCTGGCGATGCTCAAGAAGAGCCACACCGACGAACAATTCCTCATTCGCCGCAAACTCAAAGAACTACCCGAAACGATCGATCGCTTACAACATCGCATCCACGGCCTGAAAGCCGACCAGGATACTCTTGCCGCTCATCCGGATGACCGAATCACACTCAGTTCGCAGCGGGTGCATCCGGACGATTTGCATTCGCTATTGGGCCAGAAGCTCGATTCACTCCCCGCTCAGGTTTCCACCATGCGAGAAATCGAACTTGGCGAATATCACGGCTTACGTTTCGGCATCCGCCTGAATCCCTATTCGGCTCCAGACGTCTTTCTGGCCGGCACGCTCATTCGCAGCGAACCACTTACTCGCCAACACCAAGGCCCCCGAGCCGTCCTCAACGCCCTCAGCCGCCTTGCCAACACCTACCCCGACCAACTCGCCGCCGCCGAATCCAAACTCAGCCTTTCAGAAAAGCAGCTGACCGATTATCGCACCCGCATCGACACGCCCTTCATTCACCAAACATTCCAGCAAGAACTCACCGAACTCCGCGATCAGCTGAAGCATTCCTTGGCATCGGACAAGGCGGACAAGGAAGATAGTCAAAACGCCGCTGAGATATCCACAAGAATCAAACACATGCTGGAGGAAAAGGCGAATCCAGTGGAATCGGTCTCGATACGGGGAGCCGCAAAAGCACATATACCGTCGAATTGCGGGCCAAAAGGTCCGGCTCAGGGTGGTTTTTCAAGATAATTTCCTTGAACCGATCAGGGCTTTCATTTCAAAGTTCTCAGGGCGGTGCGGTTCGTCCTGGTGCACTGGGAGTCGAATCGGGCGATGTGTCCGAAGGGCGCGAAACGCTTCGCCACAAACCTCGATTCAGCGATGAAGGCGCTCGAATTTGATAAATCGCTACGGACGCCGAAATTGCCCCTACAGCGAAGGCCACGTGCGAGCACAACGACCCGACTTGCACCCAAACGACTTGTAGTCCACCGGAAACCGCCCGCATTCTGAGGCAACCGTGGACGCGCGGGCGACGAGAAAGGCGTCACCATGCTCGGGACTTCTCAAAGATCGTCAGCGGTGCCACCGAGCGATTAAGCAAGTGGAAGACATCACCAGCCGGGCGAACATGTTTGGACGGGGCATGCGCAGAGTTTCGCATGCGGAACCGCCGCCGAAAGAGTCCTGCCGCTTTTCCCGCTCGCATGATCGATTGGATTGAGCGACAATTGCCGATAGCTGAGTGACGCGAATTCAATAAAAGATGCACCGGACTACATATCTATATCTTGTGTTGATCAGAACGACTGTACGCACACTTTGCGAACGCTACAATCAGTGTCTGTTTGTGTAACCGGTGTAGGGTTAGCGAGCAGGAAAATCCAGTTTATGAGTCAACCATACCGTGACTACCTGTCAAACGATGAACTCGATTCCGAGTTAATCATTGGCTTGGTTTGCGCAGTCGGGACGGAAAGCGGTCAGGTAGTGGAGTTGCTCGAAGAACGACTGGGAAGAGCCGGATATCACGTGGAAACTGTCAAGATTTCACGCGACGTAATCCCCCAACTTGTTAACGTGCCAGACTGCGGAAATGACCGATTCAAACGCTACTCGGACTTGATGGACGCCGGGAATTCTTGCCGGCGACTCGGCGATGAAAATGCTGACGACGCCATTCTCGCTCTTGGAGCGGCAACCGTCGTCGCTGCAAAACGACGCCAGTCGAATCAAAACGGAAATGCCCAAAGTGAACAAGGTGGTGACACGCTGTCGGGACCGTTACCGAAAACGGCATTCATTATTGATTCGTTGAAGCGGCCGGAAGAGGTTGAGCGGCTGAGGATAGTTTACCCGTCAGGTTTCGTACTGGTGGGAATTCATGCGGAAGAAGATCGTCGTCGTAAGCATCTCGTTGACGACGAAGGCATGAATGACGAACAAGTCAAAGTGCTTTTTCAGCGCGACGGTGAGGAGAGCAAGGTCAAGCACGGCCAACGTGTCAACGCAACATTTCATCTTGCGGATTTCTTCGTTCGCCTGACAAATGACCGAGAACGTCTTCGATTTGACATTCAACGAAATGTCGAGTTGTGGTTTGGAAATCCATTCATCACGCCAACATTCGATGAGCATGCGATGTTTTTCGCTTTTGCTGCGGCTTTGCGATCAGCGGATCTATCGCGTCAAGTTGGCGCGGTGATTGCAAGGGATTCACAGATTCTGGCAACCGGTGCGAATGAGTGTCCCAAGGCCGGTGGTGGACTGTACTGGCCCAGCGGTAACATTGACAAAGACTATGTGGAACCGAATGTGGGAGTAGGATGCGCGCGTGATTACGCGTTTGGGCGGGACTACAGACGAGACGATGGAGATTCGAACCGAGCGGAGCAATTGAGGATTATTGACCGCATTATCAAGGCGGCGAGGCAAGAGGATTCCACATTTGATGAAAAATATTTTCGGACGCTTTTAGAGAAGAGCGGCATCAAAGATTTGACAGAATTTGGGCGTGTCGTCCATGCTGAGATGGAAGCGATATTGAGCTGCGCTCGTAACGGGATATCGACGGTTGACGCAACTCTTTACTGTACAACGTTTCCTTGCCATAACTGCGCGAAGCACATTGTTGCAGCGGGAATCCGACGTGTCGTTTATGTGGAACCCTATCCGAAGAGCAAAGCCTTGTCTCACCACGACGACTCAATTTCGGCATCGGGGGTCTCTTTACATGAGGAAGCAGATTGCGTGGTTTTCGAACCCTTCGTTGGCGTTGGGCCGAGGCGGTTTTTCGAACTCTTTTCAATGAACCTTGGGTCGAGTTACCCTCTGATTCGAAAAGTAAAAGAGACGGGACAGCGAAGAGACTGGCAGATTGAGACAGCTCAGCTTCGGCTTCAAATGAAACCCGTCTCGTACCTGGACCTTGAATTGCTGGCGTGCGATGCGTTTGGTGAAAAAGCCAAGCTGAAGCCAGAATAGATCAA
>JAWKTK010000038.1:0-40872 GCA_041399205.1 Pirellulaceae bacterium
ATGAGCAAACAGTCCGTGTATGTTGAAACGACTGTTGTTGGGCATATCGCCGCTCGACAACAGGCTGACATCATCGTCGCAGCGCGTCAGCTTTCTTCTCGTCGCTGGTGGGAGATACGCGACGAATACGAACTAGTGGTGTCGCAAATTGTCGTTGACGAATGCAGCGCTGGTGATTCGGTCGCCGCCAACGAGCGACTTGAATTGATTGATGGAATTCAGCTTCTTGACGTGTCGGCAGACGCGAGAAACCTGGCAGTTCAGCTTATGACGCGACATGGGATCCCCGAAACCGAACCCCGCGACGCACTTCACATTTCCCTTGCGGCTGTCAATGGAATACAATACTTATTGACGTGGAATTTTCGCCATATCGCAAACGCGGAGACTCGTGCCACCATCGAGCAAATTTGTCGTGATTGTGGATACACACCGCCTTCGATTTGCTCGCCTGATGAATTGCTGGGAGCTTAAGAATGACAACTGACGCAATTAACGACGAAATTCTTCGAATCAAACGTGAGTTGGCGGGACGATTTGGTAATGATCTCGACCTCATTATTGCCGACGCTAAGTCTCGTGAAAGGAACACGGTTAGCTTCCCACCACGTAGGTGGAAGTCCGAACAAAGCGATCGGGATAGGAGCCCGGTTGCCCGGGACCCCTCACACAACACCTAGCATGCGGGTCCGCTACTCGTGCCGTTTCCTCTCTTGGGAGCAAGCTTGCTCCAGATTTCGAATAGATTGACCAAGCCGGTTTGTCGTAGATGGCTGTTCGAAAGAGTGCTTTGAACACTTTCACAGCGAGACATAAACCAGGGGCCTCGTGAGCAAGAGCCGAAGGGTACCGCGTCGTTCCGGTCGAGCCCCAGTTTCATCAAGTTTCTGATTCGAGCCGAAGGTTTACGCCATTGTTTCCAGTAGCAAGACCGGATGCGTCGACGAACCCACTTGTCTAATGTGACGAAGAAACTCTTGATCGAGACCAAACAGAAGTAGCCGGTCCAGCCGCGAAGATAGCCTAAAGCCTTCAAACGAGTCGTCATCGAGATGCTCACGCGGCGACGCGTCAACTCTCGAACTCGCTGCTTGAACTTGTCGACGTTCTTCCGACTGACTCGCATCTGGCCGCCATAACCGGTGAATTGGTATCCAACGAAGCGCCATTGTGAAGTGTCTCAGTTCAACGGCCAGACTATTTCGCCGTTGCGCTAGCTTCAGTTAGGTTAGTTTGTTATTCGTTCACCTTGTGTTCGTTTTGTCCAAGCGGCTCGTCGTGTTCGTGGTCGTCGTGGTCATGTTCGTGTGGTTCGGCAGATGGAATCGGCAGCGGGAATCCCAACAGATCGCCGTTCGCTTCAAAGCCGTTTCCGTTCACGTCCACAAAGATGGGATTGGCCACGGCGGTGGGAATATCGTTTGCGTGATCTGGGCCCACGACCGAACCCAGAGTTAAACCTTGGCCGGTAGCCACGACAATTAGGTGAGCGTCACTTTCCAGGCGAACCGTGATCGTTTCGTCGAATCGCACAACGCCTGGTTTGAATTTTTCCGGCGAATTCGCTCGATCAAAATTCAACTCGTCCACCGCCACTCCGTTGACAAAAACCTGGATTCGATTGATATCGTACCAGTTGGCACACTGCACTTTGACCGCCAGTTCGACGGCACCTTCTTCCGCATCCAAATCATCGCCGGGAATGGCCGTGCCTTCGGGCGACTTGGCTTGCACGGTGAGAAATGGTCCATTGGTCATTACGATGTGACCGTGTTCGCAGGCATGAATCACTTCGTTGATGTCCACTCGAGCAGGATCGTCTGTGGAAAGCTTCATGTAGTTACGCAACCAGCCGGAACCATGAAAGTTGTAGTGTGCATCCGTGTTGACCACTCCGGGAATGCGGTATCCCAAGTTCAATAGCTGCAGCCAGTTGAAGATTACGTTTCCCAGTCGCCGTTCCTGCGTGGCGATGATGCCTGGTTGAAAGATGTCGGAAGGTGGGTGGACCTCAATTACATCCATAAAGCCAAACATTTTTTCAAAACCGCCATCGGGCATTTGATCTAAGTCTCGATCTCCCAAGATCTGCATCAAATTCGGATGATTCGTCTGCACCACTTTATCCGCGTTGTTGTCCCACATGGCCAATCGTTCAATTTGAACCACGGGATTTTCGTCTGTGACGGGGCCGCCGCCGTCTTGCGTGCGAGGCCGTTCGACTAACGGAAATGCGTTTTGATGATTGACGGGTAACGGTAAGCCGGTCAGTTCCATGCCGGAACAAGTGGCCAACAAACGCGCACAATCAAAGTGTTCCAAATGCGGGCCGTAAGTGGAAATACGGTTGTGTTCGGTGCAAGGCGCGAATTCAATCTGTTCCGCCAACAAGTTCAACACGCGACCTCGTTGACTAGACGTGTTATCGCCGGACGGAGTGGAATGGCTGTGGAAATCGCTGCTGAGCCAACCGGTGGAATCGATCACTCGTTGCAACGAAGCGGTCAGCGTCGCGGTTTCAGCTTGCTGAACGTTTAGCGTCGTAAAGACGGCATCGTATTCGTTTCCTCGACTAATAATCACTTGATACGAACCAGGCAGAATCTCTTGGCGAAACATCCCGTTAGCGGAGTAGACCAAATTGCGAATTTTCGCGACTTCCGTATCCGGCCCAAAATCAGGATCCGGTGTGCCATCGGTGCCAATGAATTGCACTTTCACGGGAAGTGACAAGTTGTTGTCACACGTGATTTTCGCTTGAACGTAGCCAGGCAATTCCATTGTCAGCGTGGAACGCATGTCTTGGCTAATTTCGACATTCTGCTGCAATGTCGGACGACCGTTGGCGGAAACCGTCAATTCGTAGTTGCCGGCAGGGAGGCTAAACGCCAGATTTCCTTGGTCGTCCGTTCGCCCCGAACCGATCATGCGATCCGCCGGTTCGTCCTGTTCATCCGTTGCTAACTGCGAGACCAAAACCAGGGCATTTTCAATAGGTCCGGCGGCATCCACCACATTCAGTTTTGCGTCGTGTTGCGACGCGTCTTGCAAACGCCGCAGAATTGAAGTCAGTTCCAGCGTGTTGGCGGCGGGAATCAGACGACGCACAATCGGTTCCGTCGCCGCGCCGGCTTCCAGCGTGACAGGTTCGGCCAAAGTAGATTCTGAATACGTCAAGATCGGCCGGTTTCGCTGAATCGAATCGCCGACGCCGGAAACCAGCTGTTGTTCGGGCACCAAGGCATAGGCTTGTCGCCACCAATCGTCGCTGAAAATCAAGGCAGTCTGTGCGGCGTCCAGTTCGAACGAAAAACTCCGGTCTGCTCGAATCCCATCCAGCATCTCGACCTGAATCGGTTCGGCATGCGGATTCTGAAACGAAGTGGCTATCTGCAAAAAGGGCTGGCCGTCCGTCAACGAATAAACCAATTGAACTTCTGGCTTTCCCTCCGAGGTTGGCGAAGTCAACGTCAAGCCGACCGTTTCCGCTTGCTGCGACATGGCAATCCGAGCGTTCGGTGGGAATTGCCACTGCAGCGCGCCGGCGCCAGGATAGAAACAGCTGAGTTGGTCGCTTTGGATGTCTCTGCGAGTCAGGTCAATCACGCAGCCACCGACATCGCGGACCGTCATGTTGGCGTTTCTGGTTGCGATCGGGTTGGCAATCACCACCACAATCTGATCATTCGTCAGTACGAAGTCGCCGTAGATCGCATCGACTTCTTTGCCGGCCGGCACCAAGCGGTCCCAATTCGATTCATCTAATCGAGCTAATTCGGCAGCCGAAAGCGGCATCACCAACCAGGATAACATTGCCCAACAGAACCAACTTCGTTCGAATCGTAACATCGTTTCTTGCTCGCTCACGTGTTTTGAATTAGTACTCGTGCGTGGACCTAGCAACAAATCCGGAGTACACAGGACTCGTCACCTCGTCCACTACGCCTGATCTTTTCGCACTCACGCCTGATCTTTTCGCAATGGAGTGTAACGGATTGCTAACCCGGTTGCACGTTGCGGAAGCGCCAAGTTTTCAAGTTGCGGTGCGTGGGTTATAAACCATTTGCAAAAAGGTTTCTTAAATTCATTTTGAAGGAAGTATGATGGCGATTTCTTTGGCAAACAGCCGAGCGGCGTTTGAAAAAGCCAAGTCTCTGATGCCGGGCGGCGTCAACAGTCCGGCTCGAGCGTTCGGGGCGGTGGGCGGTGATCCGATTGTGTTTCAGCGAGGCGAAGGAGCGTACTTATTTGACATCGATGGCAACCGCTACATTGACTACATCGGGTCTTGGGGACCGATGATCTTGGGCCACGCCTTCCCGCCGGTAGTCCAAGCCGTCCAACAGGCCGCGGCGCACGGAACCAGTTTCGGCGCACCGACCGAAGCGGAAAACCAATTGGCCGAACTCATCACGCAATGTGTCCATTCGGTAGAAAAAGTGCGGCTGGTCAATTCCGGAACCGAAGCAACGATGAGTGCGATTCGAGTTGCTCGAGGATTCACTGGTCGAGACATGATTGTGAAGTTCGCCGGAAACTACCACGGTCATGTCGACAGCCTGTTGGTCGCCGCCGGTAGTGCGGCGGCTACGTTGGCGGTGCCCAATTCGCCTGGTGTAACGGCCGGCACTACGCAAGATACGATTGTCTTGTCGTACAATGATGTCGAAGGATTGCGAACCGCGTTCGCAGCATTCGGCGAAAAGATTGCCGCCGTGATCTTGGAGCCGGTGTGCGGCAACATGGGCTGCGTTTCGCCCACTGACGAATTCTTGTCAGCCGTGCGAAGTCTTACGTCAAACGCAGGTTCGCTGTTGATCTATGATGAAGTGATGACCGGTTTCCGAGTTGCTTTGGGGGGCGCGCAACAACTGCAAGGTGTGACGCCCGATCTGACCACCATGGGAAAAATTGTGGGTGGCGGTTTGCCGCTGGGAGCGTATGGTGGTCGAGCGGATGTGATGGATCATGTGTTGCCTGCGGGCAAAGTGTTCCAAGCGGGAACGTTGAGCGGAAATCCGATTGCTACGGCCGCGGGAATTGCTGTGTTGACCGAACTCAAGAACAATCCTCCATACGAAGTCTTGGAACAGAAATGCGCGAAATTGGCCAGCGGTTTGGCGGACGCGGCGGCGCAGGCGAATCTACCTCATTTTCTGCATCGAGTTGGCAGTATGATGACCCTGTTTTTTCATCCGGGGCCGGTCACTGATTGGAATTCCGCCGCCCAATGTGATACGCACCGTTTCGGTAAATATTTTTGGGGGTTGATTGAACGAGGCGTCTATATGCCGTGCAGTCAGTTTGAAGCGTTGTTTGTTTCACGATCGCATTCAGACGATGATATTGATGCCACTATCCAGGCTGCGACGGAAGTGTTGGCGGCGATCTAACGCAACGCCACCGACATCGTGACGACGTCAACGCACCCGCAACCAAGTACAGTCAGGAACCTTGGTAATGATCCCTTTCACCATTCATTCCGCTTGGTCCCGTCGTCGAACGAGTCGAACCGTGTACTTGGTTTTAGCCGTTTGTTGCTGGCTAAGTGTATCGCGTTGCGTAGTCGCCCAGTTGACGACACCAATGCGAACGGTGTCCGTTGTTCCGCCAGAATCTGTCGGCTTGTCAGCGGATGGCCTGGGAAGGCTCACCGAGTACTTGCAGCGCGAAGTGGATCAAGGGCACCTTGCCGGCGCGGTAGGTTTGGTGATGCGGCACGGACAAGTTGCTTACCAGCAAGCGGTTGGATTTCGAAACATCGAAAGCCAACAGCCCATGCAGGTCGATTCGTTGTTTCGCATCGCGTCCATGAGCAAAGCGATTACCAGTGCCGGCGTCTTGTCACTGGTTGAAGACGGTAAGATCGAATTGAATGCGCGCTTTCGGTCTACTTGCCTGAATTTGCCGGTCTGAAACTGTTTGCTGTTACCGAAGATGCGGCACCGCAAGCGGTTCGTGCGCTACCATCCATGAATTGTTGACGCATACTTCGGGCTTCACGTACGGGTGGTTCGGACCGCCGGAATTAGACCAGCAGTACTCGGCCAACCAAATTTCTGACCTATTTGTGCCCATCGACGAACCGCTGGCCGATCGCGTGGCCAGAATGAGTCGCTTGCCATTGATTGCCGAACCTGGTTCGCAATGGCACTACGGTGTCAGCACTGATATTTTAGGGCGAGTGATCGAAGTGGTGTCAGGCATGTCATTGGACCGCTTTCTGTACGAACGCATTTTTCGTCCGTTGCGCATGAGCGATACTTCGTTCTTTGTGTCGCCAGCCAAATTAGAACGGTTAGCTGCGTTGTATTCGCCGGATGCGAATGGATCGCTTCAAGTGGTCGGTTCGCAGCCCGTCACGGCGGGTTTGTTGAAGTTTACAGCCGACTATTGTCAGGGCGAACCAGGCGTATTTTATTCGGGTGGTGGCGGACTGGTGTCCACTGCCTGGGACTACAGTCGCTTTTTGCAAATGCTGCTCAATCAAGGCTCGTTGGACGATCAAACCATCTTGCAACGTGAGACTATTCGCCAAATGACGACCAATCAGATTGGCGAACTCGTCATGCCGTTACCCGGGCACGGCAACGGCTTTGGTTACGGGTTGGGCGTGATGACGGCAGCGGGGAAGACGAGCTTGGAGCGAGCCGCCGACCCGATGTCGGTTGGTTCATATTCGTGGGGCGGTGAGTTCAACACGTATTTTTGGGTCGATCCGCAAGAAGAATTGATCGGCGTGTTGATGACACAGGTGATTCCGTACGATCACACTCGGGTTCGTGACGAATTCAAACAACTCGTATATGCCGCACTGGACGACGCTGGTTTCCGGATCGAAACCTGGTACGAAAAAGGATCGGATACGGCCAATCCGTTTTTCAATGGACGACAGCTACGAGTGAATTCGGCCGAAGCGAGTCTGATTCCCGAATTTGCCGATCGCAGCGAAGTTCGCTCCAGCGGGATGGCTCGGATTGCCAACGATGTTGATCTGCATTCGATCCGCAAGGCGTCCATCTACGCAGAAATATGGGGAGGTCATCCCGGTACAACGGCCAAGCGGCTAAGCGTGAACGGGCGGCAATCGTTTGCGTTTCCGTTGGTTGGTAGTGAAGCGGAAAATTGCACGCACCAGTATCCGGAATTCCATTTGCCGGTGAACGGTTTGGTGAAGGGCCATAATTCGCTGCAGTTTTCTTGCGAACAAGGCAATACGTTTTGGGGCCACTTTATTGTGGACAACGTGGCGATTCGAATCAATGTGGCCAATTCTCATCAAGTGGTTCGCAATGCCCATTTGGAAACGTTCACGGCCAATGTGGAAAGCGAACCCCACGAACACGGCTTCCAACTTCGCTTGAATGTTCCGGACGAATGGACCGACAAAATTGCCAAGGTCGTTTATCAAGGCCGCTATTTGGGTTTCGATGAAAATGGAAATGGCCAGCACCATGACTGGCACGGCATGACCAAGAATCGTCAGCCGTACGGGATGTTGGGAACGGCAACGTCGGCACCGTATACCTTGGACTGGAACACCGATCTGCTGCCCGCTCAGCGGAATGTTCAAATTCGAGCGTTCATTTATTTTGTGGATCAACCGACACTGGTGTACCAAACGGGACTTACGGAACCGCAGACGATTTCGCCCCAGGTTGATTCGTACGTGAAGCATGTCTATAGCAACGATCTGCCTCGTCCCTTTTGGTCTCGCGCCGGCAAGAAACTGGTCTGCACGCTGGTGCTGGAGGAAGATCCCGAACAAATCCAGGAAGCTCGACTCCACGTGGTTACCTGGACCGGCGGCGCGGGAACGGTGAAAGACTACTTCACGTTAAACGGTCACTCGCTGCCCGTGGCCGAAGGATCAAATCATCAAGTGGAATATTCGCAGCTGCCGGTGGATCGATCTTTGCTGCGGAAAGGTGTGAACACTATTGAATTGGTTTCGGACTCAACACATCATGGTATTGAAGTAATGTTACCGGGACCGATGCTGGCCATTCGAGCGTCACATCCAAAACGATTTGGCAAAGCGGCCGCGTCCAGGGCAGTGGATGACCGTTGGGAACAAGGCCTGATTGGCGTGACACATCATCCCCGATTTTCGGCCGAACCGTTCATTTATACGTGCTACGTAGCGGCGGTACCATATCCACATCATCGCGTCAGTCGGTGGACGTGGGACGGAGCGAAATTGGATCCGGCGTCCGAACTGGTTACGAACTTGCGTCGCCCGGTGGACGTGCGATTCGCGGATAACGGCGACCTGTACGTTTTGCTGCGTAACGCGTGGGTCAAAGACGACAAATTCGCGACGGGAACCGGTTCTGTGTTGCGAATCAGCTATGTGGCGAATCCGTAGTTGGTTCGATGCAAAGCATGAAAACAGGAGCGAACCAGATGATCTTTCGGCAAGTAGCTTGGATGTGCTTCGTAGCGTTTCTTGTCGGTCACGGTCTGTCAGCGAAGGCGGAACACTCGAATTCGCCCAACATTCTATTGATCTGTATTGACGATCTCCGTCCGGAACTCGGTTGCTACGGCGGACCGGCCGACATTTCGCCTCACATTGATCAATTCGCCAAAACGGCCGCTCGTTTTACCAACCACTTTGTGGCGGTGCCCACCTGCGGTGCTTCTCGTTATGCGTTGCTAACGGGGCATAGTCCGTACCGCAGCGGTTTCACGGCGGGAAATGAAGCGTTTTCACAACTGCAGAACAAAGGCCAAATCATTCCGCCGACGATGCCCAGCATCTTGAAAGAGCGAGGTTATCACACCATTGCCATTGGCAAAATTTCACACTCGCCCGATGGTCGTCTGTTTGCGTACGACGGTTCCGGCGACGGTCGGCACGAGATTCCTGACGCATGGGACGAACTGGCGACACCGATTGGAGATTGGAGCCAAAATCCGTGGGGCAACTTCTTT
Source organism: Pirellulaceae bacterium (assembly GCA_041399205.1). GTDB lineage: Bacteria > Planctomycetota > Planctomycetia > Pirellulales > Pirellulaceae > JAGQOZ01. The sequence continues at coordinate 8,938 of JAWKTK010000038.1, forward strand.
GCGTACGCAAACGGACATCACCGCGAAGACGGACAAGGTCACGCCGATTTGATGCAGTTTACGGTCGAAGCGGACGACGATCTGCCCGATGGCCAAATGGCCAACGCCGCGGTGCAGAAGCTACACGAATTAGCCGATTCGACGCAGCCGTTTTTCTTGGCCGTGGGATTTTACAAGCCGCACCTACCGTTCGTGGCTACTCGAAAAGACTGGCAAGCAGTGCAGGATTGGGCGGTGAATTTGCCCATCGGTGACAAAATGTCGTCAGTCCATTTCCATCGCAGCGGCGAGTTCTTTCGGTACGAATTTCCTTTTCCGAAGGTCCGGCCGTTGCCAAACGACAGTTGTCGTCAAGCCATTTTGGCGTATTGGGCATGTGTGCGTTATGTGGATCGGCAAGTGGGCAAAGTGCTGGCGAGTTTGCAACAGTCAGGTCTGGATGCGAGCACGTCGGTGATTTTGTGGAGCGATCACGGGTGGTTTTTGGGTGAAGGCCAGTTGTGGGGCAAACATGCGCCGTTGGAACTGGCGCTGCGGAGTCCATTGCTGATTCGTCCCGCCGGTCAAAACGAAGGCAAACGGATGGATCAAGTAGTGGAATCGATCGATTTGCTGCCCACGGTATTGGAAATGACGAACGTCGCGGCAACAGGTTCGCACGTCACAACGGACGGTCGCAGCTTGTTGCCTTTGATTTCTGGAGAAACGGTCGATTCGGACGCTGGGTTGGCCATCAGTTACTGGAAAAACGCCATTTCAATTCGAACCGAACGATATCGCTTGGTCACGACGGTCGATTCGGTCAAGCAAGACGGCGGTTCGCTGCAGACTGCTAGTGAATTGGAATTGTACGATCTGCAAGCGACGGACGGTTTGTTGAAAAACATTGCCGATCAGCATCCCGCGATGGTCAAACGGTTACAAAACAAGATTATTGACCGGCATCGCCAACTGGGATCGCCCAGGACGCAAGAAAGTCGCTAGACTATCGTTGAATGAGATTGATGATTCATCATTGCGGTTCGGAAACGGCTTTCCATGCACGTTCTGGTAAAAATTGTGTTGCTATTGGGAACGCTGACTTTGATTGGCGTTGGCTGGTTTAATTTGGTGGCTGGCTGGCCGCTGATTGATTCTCTGTACATGACAGTCATCACGCTCAGCACCGTCGGCTATACCGAAGTCCAACCACTGTCCGATTCGGATAAGATCTTTGTCTGCTTCTTTTTGACGGTAGGGTTGGGCGTGTTCATGTATGGCATTGCCGAGCTGGGTGAATCGGTCGTGCGGTCGGAATTGGGGCTATGGTGGAAAGCGAAGAAAATGAGTGACACAATCAGCGCCTTGAAGAATCATTTCATCGTGTGCGGAGTCGGTCGCATGGGAAAATTGCTGTGCGAAGACTTGGCCGATCGCAAAATCCCTTTTGTAGTGATTGATACCAGTGAAAACGTGATCGAATTCTGTCGCGCCAAAGGTTGGCCTGCCATGCAGGCTGATGCTACGGATGACGAATCGTTAGAGCAAGCCGGTATTCATCGAGCCAAAGGGTTGGCCACCACGCTGTCCAGCGATTCGGACAATCTGTATGTGGTTATTTCGTCGCGTTTGGCGTCGCAGTCGGTTCGCATTGTGTCACGAGCGTTCGAGGATGGTAGCGAACGAAAGTTGAAACGAGCGGGTGCGGATTGTGTGGTCAGTCCGTACGAAAGTGGCGCTGCCAAAATGGGCCAACTGCTGACGAACCCCAAGCTGAACGATTTTGTCGAAATTATTTCCGACCGCAACATTGCCTTTGATCTGGCCGGTGTGCCTGTCCCCGAAGGTTCTCCGCTGGCCAATAAAGCTCTGATGAATACCGACCTGCGGCAGCGAGGAGTGATTGTGATTGCGATTCGCCGCAAAAACGGGGAATTCGTTTTGGCTCCGGAAGGTTCCACTTGCATTGAAACGGGTGATGAATTGTTCGCGCTGGGGAATTCGGAAGTGCTGGCCAAACTGTAGAACAGTGCTGTTTTGTTGTGGGCGCGGAATGCGTTCCGCCGATTGATTCTTTTAATTCTTGGAAATTCGCTGGTTATGACAGTTCGCATCCAAGCCGTTGATGTTCAAGACATTCGTTTTCCCACTTCCCAAGGATTACATGGTTCGGATGCCATGAATCCCGATCCAGACTATTCGGCGGCATATGTCACGCTGCAGACTAACAGTGACGTCCAAGGTAACGGCATTGCGTTTACGTTGGGTCGAGGAACTGACTTGTGCGTTGCAGCGGCCCAACGTTTGGCAGCGCCGTTGATTGGGAAATCGCTGGACGACCTGACTGCTAACATGGGCCAGTTCTGGCGAATGATGACTGGTGACAGCCAATACCGCTGGTTGGGTCCGGAAAAAGGCGTGATTCATTTGGCCACCGCCGCCATTGTCAACGCGGTGTGGGATTTGTGGGCCAAGGTTGAAGGCAAACCACTTTGGAAACTGTTGGCCGATTTGTCGCCGGAACAAATTGTATCCTGTATCGACTTTCGCTATCTGACCGATGTCCTCACGCCCGAGGCTGCACTGGAACTGCTACAAGCCAAGGCAGCTACGAAAGCAGACCGAGAATCCGTGGCGTTGCAGAACGGCATCCCGGCTTACACCACTAGCGCCGGCTGGTTGGGCTATGCGGACGAATATATTCGAGACCGCTGTGTCGAAGGCATGGAAGCGGGCTGGCAGCACTTCAAGATCAAAGTCGGTGCCAATTTGCAGCAAGACCTACATCGACTCGATTTGGTTCGTTCGCAGATTGGAGACGACCGCCATTTGATGATCGATGCGAACCAAGTTTGGGACGTGCCGCAAGCGATTAGCTGGATGAAGGAATTCGCTAAGTTTCGACCATTATGGATTGAAGAACCAACCAGCCCGGACGACGTCTTAGGCCATCGCCGTATTGCCGAAGCGATTGCTCCGATCGGAGTGGCTTCCGGCGAAATGTGCCAGAACCGGATTATGTTCAAACAGTTCTTGCAGGCGGGCGCAATTCAATTCTGTCAGATCGACAGCTGTCGTTTGGGCGGAGTGAACGAAGTTTTAGCCGTGCTGCTGCTGGCTCAAAAGTTTGACGTTCCCGTCTGTCCTCATGGTGGCGGAGTCGGATTGTGCGAACACATTCAGCATCTTTCGCTGTTTGATTACATCGCCGTCAGTGGCACTCGGGAAAACCGCATCACGGAATATGTCGACCACTTGCACGAACACTTCTTGGATCCAGTACGCATCCAGAACGCCCACTATGTGGCTCCTTCACAACCAGGCTACAGCATTCAGATGAAAGACGAATCGCTGGCGCAGTTTCGATTTCCGGATGGCGAATATTGGAAGTAGAGTTTGACCCAACTTAGCGAATACACTGCAATCATGGCGATTCCGTCTGTTTCCGGACCAGCGTGAACCGCATTCCGGAACGACTGCAGCTGTTGGCTGGATATCGAAACGCTAATTGGTCTTCTTCGACAACATAACTGACAATCGCTTCCGTTCCATCGGCTAAAGTGAATTTCAAGCGAGGTTCATTCGTATTCAAAATCGTGTTGGGCACAAATTCTCTATCATTCATGTCATTGGTGATGGCACCTGCGATGGCCGTGCCATCAATCTGAAACGCGTGGCCGTAGATTCGCAATACCGATGTGGAATCGTAAAACGATTTTACGATGGCTGATCGCTCGGCATTGCGGACTTCGTCTGAATCAAACGGCAGTCGCTGAACCTGCCATTCGCCGCGAAGAGCTGCGATGTCGGCTTTTGCATCCCAGCGAATTTTGGCGTTCGCAGTGGAATCAATCGAATTTTCGTCCGCCACTACAGCCATGGACACACCAAACGTGGTCGCAATGCCAATCGCAAACAGAGTCGAAAAAGACTTAGGCACGGTCAACTCTCCTTGAACAAGTAATCGCCAATTCAATTCTATGTCGCGAAAGCCATCAGCAGCAAGTCGATTTCGAATTGCGCTGGCGTTTGACAGTGTTTCCACTGCAAAGACAGCCTTCCGAAAAAAAGACTCGCACTGCGAAACGTGTTGTCGTTGCAACCGAGCGATCATTCCAAATCAAGGACGAATCAGCGGCCAAGCGTCAAGCAATACCAACCGCGATTCATCGCGTTGCAAACAGCGAAGAGTCCTCACTTTACTTTAGGAACTTTGAACGTTCGGCCGCCTTGGGTATGGACGCCGCGAACCACTTGGCCTTCGTCGTCGCGTTCAAACGTGATACTGGCGTTGACATCTTTCCAGCGAAATTCATCTTCGGCCGTCGCCACCAGTTCCAACTTCGGCTGTCCTCGTAGTTGCGCCATCAATTTGCCGTCTTCCACCGTGACTTTCATTTTGCCTGACAGCAAGCCATAGCTGTAATTGCCTTCGTATTCGGCAAGTTTCTCTTGGGGCAATTCGATCGCGGCTTTGACTTCGATCTTGGCGACATCGAACGTCCGACCGCCTTGCGAATGAACCCCTTTGACCACATTGCCATCGTCGTCTTTGACGAATTCAATTTGCAGCTTCAACTACCTTCCAGACGAATGTATTTTTCTCCTTGGGATAAATCGGATACGCATCTTGGCCAGATATTTGAGCCATCAGTTGGTTGCCTTCGCGAGTGACCGTCATGACCGCGGCCGCGTAGTCGTATTTACCGACAAACGCATCCAATTCTTCATTGGTTAATTCAATCGTTTCCAGTGTTGGGAGTCGCTTGTGTGGTTGCGAATGACCGTTTTGTGTATGAATCACCGAAACGACTTGACCCATTTCGTCGCGAACAAATTCAACTTCCGCATCAACCACCTTCCAAAAGAATTGGTCTTGGGCTTGCGGGTAAATGGGAAACTTTGCTTGGCCGGTTAGTTGCGCATGGAGTTGGTCGTCTTCCAGCGTGATCTCCAGGATGACGCCTGACCCGTAGTCATAGCGACCGACATAGTCGGGAAACGAACTCGCGTCTACCGTGGCATCCACCATGCGCACGGTTCGGCTTTCCATCTGTTCCCACAGCAGCGTTTCGCCCAATCGTTCGCAAACCGAATTGGGGGCAGGCAAATCTCCATTCGGAAAGACATTGGTAAAAGCCACAATGGTCACGTTCTGTTCTGGATAGCGAACCAGGTTCGACAAGAATCCTTGCAAGCCACCTGAATGTTCGATTGTCTTCAAACCGCGATGCCGGCCGACCATCCATCCGTAGCCATAGTCGGACGTCGTGCCGTCGTTCAGTTGCGTCGGTTTCCAAGCGGCGTCCAATGACGCTTGTGACAAGACCTTGCCACTGAAAATTGCTTCGTTCCATTTGAACAAATCTTCCAAAGTGGAATAGATGGCTCCCGCGCCTCCGGCTCGAGACATATCCCAATTGATGGCAGCCACAGGCCGACCGTCCTCGATGGAATAGCCGGTTGCTTCGTGCGAAAGTGATTTGTCCGTCGCATGGATGCCTGTATTGGTCATGCCCAGCGGTTGAAAGAACTGTTCGGAAAGATACGCTTCAAACGAACGTCCTGACACCTTGCCGACGATGTGGCCCAATAAAAAATATCCCGAATTACAGTATGAATAGCGTTCGCCCGGCGCAAATTCCGGCGAATCGTTTTTGAACGAATCAATCAATGCTTCTTCCGAAGTCGGTTCCGTCACTGTTTGCATGAAATCCGGCTTGGACGTGTAACTTTGAATGCCCGAAGTGTGCGTCAGCAAGTGGTGCAACGTAATGTTTTGGCCATTGGGATAGTCTGGCAAAAATTTCGCCAACGGATCTTGGACGGATAGTTTGCCGGACTCCTGCAATTTCAAAACGGCGGCGGCGGTAAATTGTTTGGTGACAGAACCGATGCGGAATTTGGTCTGTTCGCTGGCAGGTTGGCTCTTTTCGATATCGGCCATTCCGACGACGCGTTGCAAAATGATCTTGCCGTCGCGAGCGACCAGCACTGCACAAGCCGGAGTCGTTTCGCCAAAGTTGCTGGCCAATCTTTGGTCCACAAAATCATTCAACGAAGGCAACGGAATGTCGGTCTTGGCGCCTCGAGATTCCAGGTATTCGGCTAATTCAAGATAGCCGCTTCGTTTCGCTGCGGCCCAAGCGGTGTAGCCTTCGTGAGTTGCGTTCACATCCACGCCTTCGTCCAACATCTGCACCAATAAATCTCGGTCGCCGCGCACCGCCGCCTGAACCAATCGAGCTGCGGCTGGCTGTGACGTTGGCGATTCTTCAGTTCGTCCGGCTCCCGTGAAAAGCAGAAGAAGAACAATTCCGAGCAGTGAAGTAGAAATTCTCATGCGTTGGGTACCCCACGTTTGATTGATCGATCGACGGCCGGGCCCACTTTCAATTCCGCGAACTTAACAGACGCAGCGGCCTGACCGCGTTTTTTTGCGAAATCACCAAACATAAAATCGTAGCGGCAAATCACCTCAGAGAACAGATGCGATGTTGGTGCGAACAACACGCCTCGCGAGATTCAAAAAAGATTTTGCTTTGGCAATTCGAGCCGTGTTAGAATTCGCGGCGGTGAGTTTACAGATTCTGCCATCAAGTTTGGTGATTGGCAGAGCGTCTTTTGCCGCGATGGCGAAGCTGTTGGCAAGTGGACGGGAACATTTTTTAGGAAACGAGAGTTATCATGAAGCGAACAGTCTTGGTTTTGGGAATGGCACTCAGTCTGGCTTCGGCCGCGTCGGCCGACTATGCCGGTGCGATTTTGAACGATGGACCCGTGGCGTATTGGCGTTTGGACGAAGTCGATGTCGACGCGCCGTTGATAGAAGTCACCGGCAATGTTGCGGAAGGCTTCTTCGAAGATGCGGGAGGACTCCAAGTCGGTGGCGACGGAGCGATCGTGGGCGAAGCGGGCACATCCGTTTTCTTTTCGGACAGTTTTGGATTTGGCTGTGGTGGAGCGTGCGGACGAGGTTCGGTGCCCGTGGGTGGTGTTCTGGACATTACCGGCGATATTTCGCTGGAAGCTTGGTTTCGCATCGAACCAAGTCAGGCGGACGTTTTACCGCAAGGCGCCTTTCCCAGAATTTTTCATTACAACAATTTTGAAGGCGGACAATATTCTTTCGGCGTCGTAGGTCAAAACAATGCAGGCTATCCGGACTACAACACGGTGTGGGCCAGTCGAGGAGATGGTTCGGGCGATGCCACCAACCTTGCCACTTCGTTTACGTTAGCAGCCGAAGCGGAAACACTGTCGTTAGATGAAGTCGAACCGATTTGGCATCACTTTGTCGCGCTGATTTCGGGCAATTCCACCGAATTGTATCTCAATGGCCAAAACTTAGGTGACGTTTTTGATGCCGATCCCGTTTTCTGGCAAGCAGAACAAGCATCCATTGGTGCGAGACTGCAATCGGACGAAGTTTCACTAGTTCAATCTTTTCCTGGTTCCATTGACGAACTGGCAGTCTATGACAAGTTGTTGACACCCGAGCAAATTCTGAATCACTACAACATTGGCATCGGTCAAGGCGGCGAACCATGCGATATCAATTTGGATTCCGTGTGCGATGCCAACGATGTTGATCTGCTGACGGGAGACGATCGAACCAACTGGGTTGTGAATTTGATGAACACGTACTTTGGCGATTCGAACCTGGACGGCGAATTCAACAGTTCCGATTTTGTGGTCGTCTTTTCTGCCGGAGAATATGAAGACAATATTGACGGCAATTCTAGTTGGGCGGAAGGCGACTGGAATGGCGACGGCGACTTTGACAGTACCGACTTTGTTGTCGCGTTTTCCAACGGCGGCTACGAACTTGGTCCTCGCGGTGGTGTGGCAGCCGTACCGGAGCCATCCAGTATGTTCTTGAGCGTCATCGGTGGTTTGTTGGCGATGAGTCAGATGCGCCGACGATAAAACGGGCTATTCGTAGCGTCAGACACGACTTGCATATGGGCCGGACGAAGCGGATTCGTCCGGCTTTTCTTGTCAGATCGCGAAAAAACGACATGCCAAGTGCCCCTCGCTTTGCGGTACGGATTCGCTGGATTTCGCGAATTAGATTCATTGCCTGCGCACCTCCATATTCGTCGTTGAATTCGCTAGAATCTTTGCCATGGGGATGAACGACCAACTGGCGGAATTTCCTAGCCCGACGCGTCAGTTTTGAAGTTGCGCTTTTCCTAGCCCGACGCGTCAGCGAGGAACTGCGAAGTGACTGTCTTTTCCCTCACTTACGTTTCGGGTTAGGAAAAGCGTAGCGTCAAAAAGCGTCGTCTGTATCCCCAACAAAAATTTCACTTTGAAATCTTAATTCGCTTTACAAGGAGAACCGCATGCTGGGCGCGCGCCTGGACACCGCTGCATACATTGTTCGTCTACAAGAAGAACTCGATCGCGTTGACCAACAACAGATGCATCGTTGGTCCGATCTTTTATTCGATGCTTGGGACCAAGGCCAATTTGTTTACGTGATTGGCAACGGCGGTTCAGGGACAACAGCTACGCACATCTGTGAAGACCTCGGAAAAAGTTCGCTTCGCGAATGCGACTTGCAGGACGAATCCAAGAAACGTCTGAAGATCATGAGCTTGACGGACAACTTGGGTTGGATCTTGGCCGTTGGTAACGACGTTGGGTACGAAGATATCTTCGTGCAGCAACTGATGAACTACGGACAACCGGGTGATGTCTTGTTGGCGATCAGCGGTTCTGGTAACAGTCCTAATATTCTAAAGGCAGTTGACTGGGCCAATCGACATCAACTGAAAACGTTTGGACTGACCGGATTTAGCGGCGGCAAATTGAAAGAAATGCAGCAAGATGGTCTTCACGTTGACTTGCAGGATATGGGCATGGCCGAAAGCATACACTTGCATTGTTTCATTGGGTTTTGAACGACGTGTTCGCTCGCATCAATCAAGAAGGACGCTACGCGTAGCTCTATGTTTCTAGGAATTGAAATTGGCGGAACGAAATTACAATTGGGCGTGTCCGACGCATCGAGCTGCCGATCTAATTCGCTTGGAACGAACCGAAGTGAAACGAGAAGCCGGGGCACAAGGAATCCGGGACCAGATTCAGCGAATCGGCCGCTTGCTATGCGAACAATATCCGATTCGACACATTGGCATTGGATTTGGAGGACCGGTGGAGAACGGAGTAGCCACCAAAAGTCATCAGGTGTCGGGCTGGGACCGTTTTCCATTGGCGGCTTGGTCCGAACAGCAATTTGGCTTGCCCACCGCAGTTGAAAATGACTGCAATGTAGCAGCGATCGCGGAAGCGACATACGGCGCCGGGCGGGGACTTGGCCGAGTCTTCTATGTTACGATCGGCACCGGGATCGGCGGTGGGTTTGTCGTTAACGGCACGCTGTATGGTGCCGGAGCGGCGGCGGTTGCCGAAATTGGCCATCTGCGACCAGGACTCGATTGCACATCCGCATCCGATACGGTCGAATCGCTGGCCAGCGGATTGGGAATGGCGCTACGCGCAAGAAAACTACTTTTGGAAGGATGTGAATTCGATACTTCGATCACTGGAACAATTGCCGGCGAAAAAATCGACTCGCTTTCGTCCAAGCAGCTTGCGGTCGCTCGAGAACAAGGCTGCCCGTTCGCCAAATTCATCACCGACGAAGCCACTCGGTCGCTAGGTTGGGCCATCGCGCAAATGTCCACGCTGCTAGCTCCGGAAATCGTCGTTTGCGGCGGAGGCGTTTCGCTGTCGGGGTCTTGGTTCTTGGAACAAGTGCAGCGTCACGTAAAGCAATACGTTTTTCCACCGTTGGTATCTAGCGTGCGAATCGAACCGACTGAGCTTGACGAAAACAGCGTCGTGATTGGGGCGATTGTATTGGCATCCCATAACGCTTCGCTCTAACAGCATGCGACGAGCGGCTGGAACAAATGCTATTTTTCTTACCGCCCAGGCTAGTCGTACGCGCCGAGCATTTCCATGCAGGCTTGCCGGGACTCTTCCAGCAGCGCCGGGTATTGGTCCGCACTGGCGGAAATGCCGCTTAGATTAATATCAAAAGATCCTTGGTAGCCACAATCGATCAGACGAGCCACCAAGTCGCGAATGGGAACATGCCCTTCACCAAGGCGACATCGCTGTAAGCGGCCATCATTCGCTTCAATTCGATCGGAAAGTTGGACCAGCGCCAAACTACCGGCAATGTCCTTCATTCGATCAAAGGTCAATTCACTGCAGTCCATGTGGAACGTGTCGAGTGCCAATTTCAGGTAATGACTTTCGTAGCTATTCACCAGCGACATCGCATCTTCCAAGTCCGTCAGAAAACTCCAGTCATCGGCAAACCGAGGATGCATGGGTTTCAGTGCCAACTGAACTTGCAACATTTCTGCCACGGGCACCAATTCGCTTAAGGCGTTGCAGGTAAGACGTCGTGCGTGATTCAGCGTGTGGCCTCGACGAGGTCCGGTGAAAATCACCAAGCACTCGGCGTCCAAACAACAGGCCAAATGCAACGCACTCAATGCATCGTTCAGACTATCTGAGTAAGTCAATCCGTTGGCACCGGTAAATCCACCGGCACAGCTTAACGATGTAACTCGCAAACCGCTGTCCAAGACGGCTTTGACACCTTCTTCCAAGCCATGATCAACTAGCTTGTTTCTCCAAATGCCAATCCCGTCAAACCGAGCGGCGATGAATTGTCGTATATCTTCATCAAATGACCATTCCAGGGTGGTCATCTCATTCATCGATATCCGTATCATGGACGTTGTACCTCGACGTACATTCCTAGAAGTGTTCCGCTTCGACAAGGGGCGACAGTATGCACCATCCAACGAGAACTGTAAACTAACCCCTCGGAAAAATAGAAGTTCCGCCGTGGAATACGCTCGTTTTTGCTATCTCGCTATTGACATTCGAACGAACAGACATGCGCTTTTCATGGGTCACGAAAACAAGCAACGCAGCAGCAAAGAACAACGAATTGACGCGGGCGATGCGCGAATTCGTTCGCTAGCCGTTTCCAGAATCCGGCACAGAATGACGCCGTCTAGGACTGCACGCAAGGCTTGCCTGCGGATGCTATTTGATTCTCCAAGCGACCAGCCATTCGTCTCCGGCATGTTCTAAGCCGAATGCTTTTTGCAAACGTTCAGCCATGTCCGGCAAGTGCCCAGCACCGTAGAAAATGGCAATCCGCTTTTGTCCATCGTCGATTTGGCGTTGAAGAACTTCTAGTGCTTTCTTGTTTCGTTCGGAAATAATCGTCGAACCGCTAGGCCCTTCAATCATGTTCATCTGGCCTTCCAAATCTTCGAATTGTTCGGCCATGACTTGCTTTAAACGAGTGGCTCGATTCTTGGCGAAAAACGCGAACAACAGATCGGAGTCAGAAGCCTGTTTGCCGGCGGCTTGTTGAGCAGCCGCTTGCCCCATGGCTCGCATCATCATTTGAAAGAAACTTTCGCCTCGATCTTTCATGCTTTTGGAAAATTCTTCCGGTGACATATCGGCGTGCACCAAGTTGGCTCGCTGATAGTCAATCTCATCCAGTTGAAAAGAAAGTTCCAGCATCGACTTCATGCCAGACTGCAATCGGCCCACCGGGTGCTGCGAAGGCGCGCCGCCAGCTGGAACTCGTGTTCCTTCCGGCGCGACCAGTTCGTACAGCACCGAATCGTATTCACGAAACCGCTTGTTCAATTCTCGGTAATACGATTCATCCGCCACATGAACCGCTCCGATCAGATCCACTTGCAGCGAACCGTCCTTCGATCGAAACTTGCTGATAGAAGTTTCCAGCGTCTTGGGTTTTTCTTTTTCGTCCCGTTGAACTCGAATAAATTTCAGTTCCGCTTCGGCAGCCGTATCCTGCTGCTGGGGATCCACTTCCAGAACCGCTGTTTGCGAAAAGGATCGTTGCCCCAACAAGAACGCTAGCAAACTTGCCAGCATACCGATTCGCCGCATGTATTTGTTCATGTCCAGATTCTCCTTGCGGCATTCCGCTCGATGCGTCGAGCCTTACATGCCGTTTGTTCCTGTATCAGATAACACAAATATAGGTTGATTCGAATGATTGGGCAACGATTGCAGGCAGTCTGGCAGCGTCGCCTAAAGGCCAACATGGTCGCTTTCAGGCGGGTGTTCGGTTCTGTCAGGGCGAATAAAGCAGGTGCCGCTATGACAGCAACCGGGGAAGAATAATCGATCTTTTCGTTACGGTTTAACGTTGTTGCTCAACTTGCACGACAGTCACTACCGATACTACTCACGACCGCGGCGTAGGGCACGGGGTGTACCTGGTCGTCGCTTGTAGGAAACCGAACACAAGGGTGGGAACTTTACCATGTTTTCGTCACGGACCGCTGTCGCAGCCTTGTTTGCTTCCCTGTTGGTATGGGGAACTCGAATCAACGCTGGCGAACCACAGAAGCTTTTTGTCAATCCATTTCCCGATGTTTGTTGCGAAGATCTCAATTGGAATTGGTTCGAACCAATCCATTGCGATTGCCCCGACGGAGCCGGATTTAATTCAGGGTTCTTCTTTACGTATGAACGGTTGGTGCTGCGAGGGTCAAGGCCGAATGAAGAATCTGCATTGCATTCGATTCCAGCCGAGAATATTCTGACGCCGCCGCCAGCACTTGCCGAGCCAGGAAACGTCAGTGCCGAAAATTCTCATGACTTTTCCGGTGACTGGACCATGGGCAACCGCTTTGAAATTGGTTACGTCGACGAAGATACTGGTGGCTGGTCATTTGGTGCAACCAAAATTGATTCGCCCGAGTCTTTTGTCTACGAAGACAATTTCAATCGACTGGACCGCGCCGTCACGGACCTGAATGGCGATCGCATCGGCGAAACGTTTGTGACGCAGAACGACTTCAACATGTATTCATTTGAAATCAACCGGATCTTTCGCCATACGCCGAATGGAAACGACAGCCTGATGATCGAAACCTTCTTAGGGCCTCGATATGTTCGCATTCGTGATCACGCGGACCGCGCTGACGTTTTCCTGGAATACCCCTGGATCTACAACCCTAATCCAGCCGATCCGGACGCGATTGTTATTGAGGACTTGAACCAAGTATACGTCAACGTAGACACCTATGTTAGAAACCTCATCCACACGGACAACGACTTATTCGGTGGCCAATTTGGTACTCGTTTTGTCAAGAAGACGTCACGGTGGACGCTGGCGACCGATGTGCGAGGCTTTGCGTTCAACAACTTCCGCAGTCGCGAGCGAACAATCGCCGTAGAACGCAATAGGCAATTGTTCGTTCCTCCTCCAGTCGGAGCGCTGAGCCGAGTCTACTTGGACAACACGCGAGACTTCTTCTACGACGATTCCAATCACTTTGTCTGGGGTGGCGAGTTGCACTTGAACGCAACTTATTCGCTGACCCAAACGATTGGACTGCAAGCCGGATTCCAGACCATTATCTTTGCCGATGGCATTGGACGAGGCATGTTTACGACGGATGAAATGTTCGCTCTAACCGGTGGCTCGTTCGGCTTCACCATCAACCGGTAAGTCAGACCGCATCACCCCGTGCAAAACAAAAACCCCGTTCGATCCGAATTGACTAGGATCGAACGGGGTTTTTCATTGGATCAGTACGGCAAATTCGCGATTGTATTCTGAGCGGAAATCAACGCTTAATTCGAATCAGCACCGCACAAGCTTCGCAGCTCTTCAATTTCCTCGGACAAGCGATGTCGTAAAGGACTTTCTAACCGCAGATGACGGTCAATCAGTTCTTCGGCCTTGTCAATCAAGTCAGGCGTGACTTCTCCGCCCGTAAAAAGTTTGCGAAAGCTTCTTTCGACTTGCGATTCTGTTAGCACGATTGTTTCCTCACATCAAACACAACAAAACAACTACCTAGCTACTAGTGTAATGGTGGATGTCGCTGAGGCAACACCTGATTGGACTTTTGCGAATTCGATTTATCCTTCCGGCGTCCCGTTTGCCTCAAAAACAACGTCGTTGCGTACCGCCCCCCCCACCAAAAATCGAACGAACGTGGAATATGACCCTTCGTCTCGATGCTGGCGAGCCGTCCGAATTACGCACCGGGCGGGTCGCGCTGCTCCCGCTACAAAAACAATCGGAGTTCCTATGCGTGCATGCGTAATGGGTCAACAGAATTGGCCTCTGGCGCTGCAATGCCACCCGGAGCGGCAGTAAGCGTTTCCAACGCATCCGCCACCGCGTTCACGGTACGCTGAATCTGTTCGGGCGTATGCGTTGCCGTAATGAAGAAGCGCAAACGAGCGGCTGATTCTTCTACCGCAGGATACAAAATGGGCTGAACGTTGATCCCCTGCTGGAACAACATGTCGGACAGCTTCAACGCCAACACCGAACTGCCGGTGATCACGGGCACCACAGGAGTATCATGACTGAGACCTGTATCTAATCCTCGCTGCCGAGCCAACTCTAGGAACTGTCGCGAACGCGCCAAGCATTGCCCTGTCCGTTCGGGATGTTCACGCAACAACCGAATCGCTCGTAACGCAGCGGCCGTATTCGGAGGGCTGAGTCCCACGCTGTAAACAAAACCCGGAGCGGTGTAGCGCAAGTATTCGACCAACGCGTTCGCTCCGGCGATATAGCCACCGCAACTGCCAAACGATTTGCTCAGCGTGCCCATCCAAATATCCACATCCTGAGGATCGACGTGAAAGTGTTCCGAAATTCCTCGTCCCGTTTTCCCCATCGTCCCGATCGAATGTGCTTCATCTACCATCAAGAACGCCTTATGACGATTCTTGACTTCGATAAACTTGGGCAATTCTGGAAAGTCGCCGTCCATGCTATAGACGCCTTCAATCACCACTAACACTCGGCGATAGTCGTGGCGAAGTTCGCCCAATAACTGATCCAGCGTTTTCCAATCATTGTGCGGAAACGGACGACGTCTTGCGCCCGATAGCATGGCGCCTTGAATGATACTGTTGTGAGCCAACGCGTCATGCAAAATCAAATCGCCTGGTCCAAACAGATGGCCAATAGTGGTTTCATTGGTGGAATGCCCGCCGACATAAACCACTGCCGCGTCGACACCCAGAAAAGAAGCGATCTCTTTTTCTAATTCGGCGTGCAAGGTCTTTTCGCCGGAAACGAGTCGGCTGGCAGATACAGAAGTCCCAAAACGTTCCACCGCCTCTTGCGCCGCACGACTCACTTCGGGATCGCCGGACATGCCCAAATAGTTGTAGCTGGAAAAATTGATCATTTCACGACCATCAATGGTCGTGGTATCACGCGTCACACTTTGATGTTGGCGAAAATACGGATTCGGCAAACCGGTGGAATCCAATAGTTCCATGTTGCGTTTCAGCTGGAGGTATTCCGGCATTTGTTCGAACCGAAAATGTTCGACCGGCACTTCGCTGGGACGGCGTTTCTTTTTCTCGCGAATGGGACGTACGCCAATGTGTTCGATTACGGCATCGGCGACTTCCTGACACGTTTCAATCTGCGGCAAGACCGCTTCCGGAAGCTGACCATCGAAGGTCTCTTCCAACAAGTTGATGATCTCCATGCGTTCCAAAGAATCGAGCCCAAGCTGCACGATATTGGTGTCGGCCGTCAAGTTTTTCGCTCGCTCTTGACCGATTTCTTGCACCTTTTCCATCACCACCGCCAGCACTCGCTCGCGTTCGGAAGGATCGGCAGTTGGTTCGGTCACGTCCTGTTGTGGACGAGACACACCGTTGGTCGGTTTGGCAACGGCACTGGTCTCCCAGGCCTTGAACGAAGCTAGTTCCAGTAATGAATGTTCCAAGAAACTTTGGCGACAAGCGTGGCGCTGAATTTTTCCGCTGGACGTTTTGGGAATCGATCCCGAGCGAACCAAGACGATTCCTTCGGGCGGAAGTTCATGTTCGGTGGTGACATCGCGTCGAATCGATTCAATCACGGTGTCCCACTGATCGTCCACGCTGCGCTCTACTTCGCTCACGATCACCAATCGTTCACTGCCTTCAATATCGACAGAAAAGGCGGCTGACGCGCCACTGCGAACTCGGCGATCAGCGCGTTCCACCGTCATTTCAATATCTTGCGGATACCGATTGACGCCTCGCACGATAATCAAATCTTTCAAACGCCCTGTGACAAACAATTCGTCGCGATGAAAAAATCCCAGATCACCCGTGCGCAAGTATTGCGCACCGTCGGGCGCATCGGCCAGCGTTGCTTGAAATGTTTCTGCCGTGATTTCTGGCTTGTCCCAATACCCCACGCCAACACTTTTGCTGTGCACCCAAACTTCGCCCACTTGGCGGTCCGCACACAGCGTATGCGTGTCTGGATCGACAATCAAAATGTCTTCTTCGGGAAGGCGAATGCCGCAACCGACAACCAAACGGCCTCGATCTCCATCTTCGGAAGCCGTCTGCACTTGGCCTTCGTCCAGCAGCGTTCCGTCGAAACAACGAACCACGGGCGCTTTCGACCGACGACCGCCGGTGACCATCAACGTGGTTTCGGCCATACCGTAGCACGGAAAAAAAGCTTCTTTGCGAAAACCGTAGGGCCCAAACCTTTCCGTGAAACGACTCAGCGTTTCTTCTCGAACCGGTTCGGCACCATTGAAAGCGAGCGTCCAGGAGCTGAGATCGATTCCTTCCAACTGATCATCTGAAATCTTTTTGGTGCACAGATCGTAAGCGAAATTGGGACCGCCGCTGATGGTGACTTTGTACTTGCTGATGGCACGCAACCAGCGTATTGGCTTTTGCAAAAACATCATCGGCGACATCAACATGCTGGACCGCCCCGCGTACAGCGGATTCACCACGCCGCCGATTAAACCCATGTCATGGTAGGTGGGCAGCCAAGATCCGCCAATGTCATGGCGATTCGTCTGAAAAGCATGATTGATCAGCGAACAGTTGTGCATGATGTTGGCATGCGTCAGCATCACGCCTTTGGGCGAACCGGTCGAGCCGGACGTATATTGCAGGATGGCCAATTGGTCCGCATCAATCTCGGCGGGACGGACGGCCAATTCGGAATCTGAAATCCCATCGGTCGCCAGCCAATCCATCTTGGAAAGCTGTCCGTTGGCCTTGGCCCAAAAAGCAGCGGTTCGTTCGCAAACATCCATGTCGGCCAAAGCAATCTTGGCACCCGAATCATCGGCAATCGATTCAAAACGCAGCATGTTGCGATTACGCCGAGGTGGAAAGGCGGGGACCGCTACCACTCCGGCATACAGACAGCCGAACAGCCCAATCACAAAATCCAAGCCTGGCGGATACAGCAGCAAAGCTCGTTCACCTTGCAGCCCACGTTCCAGCAAGCAGTGAGCCACTTGCTTGGCCTTCTGATCCAACTGCGCGTACGTTAACTCTCGGTCTACAGTTTCGCCGTCACCTAGGAAACCAAATGCCAAGGAATTTGGACATTGCTGAGCCCAATATTGCAGGCGGTCCACAAAGTTTGTGGACGGAGGTTGAAACGGAGAAAAAAGCTGATTGATTCTCACCGTTGAAATTTCTCCAATATCCAAAACCAAGCATGGCGAATCAGAGCAACAGAGGCATGAAGCGTTGACTGTATCTTCGCAACGCAACTCCGTATGACTTTGACTAGGTGCCATACCGATGAAGTGACTAATGCCCGAAGAACGTCTTGGACAAAGATTGCCATTCAGATGATTCTCTATCCAAAAACTGCGTATTCGGCCTAAACCGTTATCGGCGTCCAAAAGTTCCGAAACCGCCCTAAAATGCCCTAGTAACCTAACATGTCAATTCTTAGGGATCAAACCGGCTATGCTCGTCGTGACGCCAAGGAACCTTGTATCAGAAAAAAGGTCAGAAAGTCTGGAACGAACCGGAAAAGCATCACGCTTTGTCGCAAAACCCCCCTTCGCACCGAGAAAACAAAACACTTGGGCGACCATGCGAATGGGGCGAGAATATTCGGTTCGACAAGAAAAAATGGCGGAAGTGCATGGGAATCGAACCCACCGACCGCATGCTTTACATACGGCCCAACGGTTTTGAAGACCGCGGCCGCCACCAGGCGAACAGGCACTTCCACTTTGGGACTCGTCACCAAGTCCGCAACGGTTCCATACCATTTCCACTGCAATGTGGAAACCTCATTCATACCAGAAACCAGGGATTCGTCCTAGTCAAGCGGACGTCGTTGTGCTGGTTTCATTCGAGTAGTTTCTGTTTTCAAACGGCCGGTTTGGTGCGGCCATCCAGGATACAGCTGACGTTCACATCGCCCAAGACATTAATGGTGGTTCGGCAGCGGTCCAAGAACCAATCGACTGTCAGCAGCATGGCAATGTATTCAATGGGCAATCCCACGGCTTTGAAGACCAAGGTCATGGTGATCAGCCCTGCTTCCGGAATTCCGGCTGCGCCCACGGAGGCGATGATGGACGTAAAGACGATTGTCAGTTGTTGCACTAATGTCAGATCTTGTCCAATCAACTGAGCTACAAACAAGGCGGCCATGGCTTCATACAATGCCGTACCGTCGTTGTTGAAGTTGGCACCGACCAACGCTCCCATGCTGGCTGACTCTTCGCGAACGCCCACTTTCTCTTTGAGACAAGCGTACGTGACGGGCATCGTCGCCGTGGAACTGTCGGTGGAAAATGCCATTACCAACGCGTCTCGCATCTGCTTCAGCATGTAGAACGGCGGCACCCAAGAAAACAATTTGATGCGAATCAGATACCACGTTGTCTGCAGCAACAGTGCCAAGATCACCGCCACAATGAAAGCCGCCATCGCCTTGAACGGGCCGAACCCTTCCGTGCCGACCACTTTGGCGACAATCGAAAACACGCCAATCGGTACCAACGCGATGATCCAGTGCAAGACTTTCAGCAGCACCGCATACGCCAATTCCACGAAATCTTGAACCGTATGAATTGGCTTCATTCGTTCCGAGCGAAGGGCAATTCCAAACGCCATGGCAATCAAGATCACGCCGATGATGTTTTGTTTGTCGCCCAGTGGCCCGAGAATACTCTTCGGCACATTTTGCACCAACAGGTCAACGGGTGAAATTCCGTCGTGTTCGCTTTGCGCCGATTCCGCTTTCCGCGACTCCACCCGTGACCATTCGCCCGGTCGCATGATATTGGCTACGCTCAAGCCAATCAGAATGGCCACCGTGGTATTCAGCAACAGTAGTCCGCCCAAGCGTCGAGCGGTCTGCGCGGTGATCTCGGTCGTCATCAAGACGTGAGTGACCGCAATCAAGATCAGCGGCGGAGCCAATGCGCCCAGCAACTGCAATATCACTTTGCTGGGCAATTCAAAAATGATGGCTCGGTGCCCCAGTAACAATCCCGTCACCAAGCCCAAGACCATGGCAATCAGAATTCGCCAGTACAACGCCAAGCGGTTCCAGCGAACCAACAATCATCGGCCTTATCATCGCTCATGCGTCGTTCCTCCATTTTCAATGCGTCCAATGATCGAACAGAAGCGGCCGCACTCGACCACTGCGGCAGCGGAGTCGGATCAATTCAGAGCAATCGATTATTCGAATCAGCGACGAAGCTAACACTAACAGACGTAAATTGCAAACTTCGACGCTGGCTTCGTCATTACGAATCGTCGTTGGCTTTTTGGAACAGCCGCTGACGTACTTCCGGCAGGGGATAATCCTGAATGGCCACTTCTTGCATTTGTGCTAATTCGAACAAGCGCCGCCAACCTCGGCTGACCAGACTTTCGCGCTGCTGCACAAACGTTGGATCCAAAGTGGCTTTGGCAAAATCGTCTTCCACCACGATCGGCGGAAAGCTATCGTCGATGATGAATTGGGCCAAGATCGGGTTACAGCGGATATGGCGTTCGGACAATATGTGCAGCAATTCTGGATCGACTTCGCCAATCACGTAACGCAAATACAGATCGCTGTGCGTTATGTTGTCAACGTCCTGTCCGCAGACGTCGCAGCGATAACCTTCGTCACACTTCGCCATGCTGCGTTCTACAGTCCTAACACATCAAACATGGAATAGAGTCCGGGCTGTTGCTTGGCCACAAACTTGGCTGCGGCTAACGCGCCCAGTGCATAGCAATCGCGGTTGGACGCTCGAACCGTCAATTCCACCGTTTCGCCCATCAAACCGAAGACTATGGTGTGTTCGCCTGGATTGTCTCCAGTGCGAATGGCGTGGTAGCCGATTTCTTCGTGTGGTCGCTTTCCAGGTCGGCCCGAACGACCATGAGCTTCTTTGGTTTGCCCCATCTTTTCAGCAATGATTTCGCCAAATCGCAACGCCGTGCCGCTGGGCGAGTCTTCCTTGAACCGATGATGCCGCTCCAAAATTTCCACGTCTGCGCCGGGTGCGTAGTCCTTTAACGATTCCGCTGCGATGGCCGCCAACTTCATTGTCAAATTCACCGCCAAGCTCATGTTGGGTGCAAACACCAACGGAATTTGCAGCGCAGCCGCTTTGATTTTTTGCTCCATACCGGCCTCTAAGCCAGTGGTTGCCATGACCAGCGGAACCGACTGTTTCAAGCAAGCATCTAGAATGACTTCCGCGCCGGCGGGCGTAGAAAAGTCAATGATGGCGTCGACGTTAAAATCGAGGCTGCTGGTGAATGGAATGCCGATTTCGCCCACGCCTGCTTTCTGGCCAGCGTCTTTGCCCAGGTCCGGCGACCCTGCGTATTCCAAGGCCGCCACCAACCTTAAGGCGGCATCTTGTTGAGACAATGCGACCAGACGTTGTCCCATGCGTCCTGCTGCACCGTTGATTGCCAAGCGAATTGGCGATGTTGATTCGTTCACCACTTTGACGTTCCTTTGTCCAACCGACGTCGCCGAGGCTGTTGTGAGCCTAGTTCAATGCGACACGTTTGTTTTCGAATTCGATTCCGCACCCAACGGAACCCACAAGCTAACTGTACAGCTGAATGGCTTTGACGATTTCATCTAGATCATTCGCCACGCCCACCGCTCGGTTCGCAAACGATGCGCGTCGAACGCCTCGAGCACCCAAGACTTTGTCGAATTGTTCTTGGTCTGTGGTGTGATACGCGACCGTAGCCGTCGGGTCCTTCAACTGATGCCCCGTCAAAATACAGACCACTCGATCAGACGCGCCAATGATACCTTCTTCGCGAAGCAACCGAGCTCCGGCGACACTGGCGGCGCTGGCCGGTTCACAACCAATTCCGCCTGCCCCGACTTTGGCCTTGGCGTCCAAGATTTCCTGATCGGAAACTTGGCGCACGACGCCGTCACAAAATTCGAGTGCGCGGATGCATTTGTTTAGATTCACAGGCCGATTGATTTCAATGGCACTGGCAATGGTGGACGCCTTCTTATTGTTGGCGTCCAGTTCGTCATAATACTGACAAGCCAGTTCCAAATTGGGCTGACCGTGGTTCCATCTGAGCTGACGTTTTTCGAACAGCTGGTACAACGTATCGGCGCCGGCAGCGTTGATGATGGCCAACCGAGGCACTCGATCAACCAGCCCCAACTCCTTTAACTCCATGAAGGCTTTACCGAATGAACTACTGTTTCCCAAGTTGCCTCCGGGAACGACAATCCAATCTGGAACTTCCCATTTCAAAGCTTCCAGCACGCGAAACATAATGGTCTTTTGGCCTTCCAGCCGAAACGGATTCACGCTGTTGACCAAATAAATTCCCTGGTCGGCTGCCACTTCCTTGACTCGGCTCATGGCGTCATCAAAGTCACCGGCAATCTGCATGGTCAGCGCGCCGTACTCCAACGCTTGAGACAATTTGCCGTAGGCGATTTTTCCCGACCCCACAAAGATGATTGCCTTCATCATCTGCGTCACCGAACAATACATGGCCAACGACGCGCTGGTGTTTCCTGTGGACGCACAGGCCGCTCGTTTCGCACCGATAGTGCTAGCGTGAGTAAACGCGGCGGTCATGCCGTTGTCTTTGAAACTGCCGGAGGGATTCATGCCTTCGTATTGCAGATACAGACACCCCGGCTGTAGATGGACGTAAGGTGCCACCGAATCGGCTTGCTGTAACAACGTCTGGCCTTCGCCCACGGTGACGACACGATCTTCCGGCACAAACGGCAACAGATCCCAGAACCGCCAGACGCCGCTAAAGCACAGCGGGTCCGTTCGGCGCGACCACTTTTGTTCGAACCAAGACAAGCGGTCGGGCACCGGCAACCGTGACCAATCGTATGCTACGTCCAACAAGTCGCCGCATTTGCCACAAGAAACTCGAACTTCGCCGACATCATACGTTTGTCCACAGCTTGGCGAAATACAACGTTGAAAAGCAGCGTCGGTAATTGGCACAACAAGTTCACTTTGTCAGAGGAGAAAACAGTAGTATCAGGTTAACGCAAACAACCAACGTAATCCCCAAACTTGAATCGCAGAACAACGCGCGTCACCGTCCCAGCAACCGTTGGCTCGCAAAGTTTAACAGTTCAAGAAATTGTTCTACAAGACCGACGGAACCACTATCGTTTACCAAATCCTTGGGATACGGGAAACCAACTTGCCCAGCCATTTTGTTGACAATTGTCAAGCCCAATATAGAATGACGAGGCTATAGACATGAAACGCTAGTTAATCACTGGGTATTAGACGGAGACGCGGTCCGATGGTCAAACGAGTTATGAAAAAGGCAGAAATGAAGGTGTACAAGGAACGCCTCCTGATGCTGCGAGCTCGTCTCCGCGGGGATGTTTCAGCAATGGAACAAAACTCGCTTCGTAAGAACCGTTCGGAAATGGGCGAAATGTCCACCGTCCCGTTACACATGGCTGATGTTGGTAGCGACAATTTCGAACAAGAATTCACGCTTAGTTTGATGCAAAACGACGGCGCTACACTGTCCAAGATTGAAGCTGCTCTTGAACGAATCGAAGATGGCGTGTACGGTTCGTGCGAAGAATGTGGAGCCGCTGTCCCCAAAACTCGCCTAAACGCCATTCCCTATACGCCCTATTGTGTCAAGTGTGCTACCGAACTCCAAAGCTGAATCTGCCACCGGTTGTTGCCATATCCGTTGGCAGACACTCATTCTACCTTTGGTTCTGACCGTCCTGGGTTGTGCCGCTGACTTGGTAAGTAAAAACCTGGTCTTTTCGTGGCTAGGACTTCCGGGCGAAAGCGGCATTTACTGGATTGCCCGCGACTTGGTGGGCATTGAAACTTCCTTGAACCAAGGTGCCTTATTTGGTCTAGGGCAAGGCAAAGTCGCTCTGTTCGCGGCGTTTTCATTTGTCGCGATCGCTGGAATCGGCTACTGGTTAACCGCCGGCAAGGCATCCGAAGATCGTTTTCTTGCCATCATTCTGGGGACGGTTCTGGGTGGCATTTTAGGCAACCTGTACGATCGACTGGGCCTTTGGTCCGTCGGGATGGAGCCACGCGTTTACGCGGTTCGTGATTGGATTCGATTGAGTTGGGGCGAACATGTTTGGCCGAATTTCAACATCGCCGATTCGCTGCTTGTCATCGGGGCCGGATGCCTTGTCGTCTATTCCTACCTAAGCGAAGCTCGTTCGCCTAAATCGAACCGTGATACCGTTTCTGAATAAAAGACGTGTCGCATTCGGCTGCCCCAAGAACGCTAGTCAAATCCGTGAGGCCCTTTTTTGGGCGTAATAATTTGACTCTAGCAAGAAGGCCTCCTATATTGTGCAGCTACATCACCCCAGATACGGAGAGGCACATACCGTATTTTGCTATTTTTACTGGGACAGCTGGGTCAAATATTGGCGGAATTAATAGGTTAGGCCTAGTAAATGAAACTTTCTCGAACGGTAGCATATGCCATTCAGGCCACGCTTCAGCTGGCCGAATTGGACTCTAATACCCCGGTACCCTGTAGCAAGTTGGCCGCACAAGGCGGCATGCCAGAACGATTCTTGCTTCAAGTCTTACGCAGTTTAGTGACCCACGGCATTCTGCAGTCGACTCGAGGTGTCGAAGGTGGATATTCGCTGGTGAAACCGCCGGAAGAGATCTCCGTGCTGGAACTGATCGAAGCGATCGACGGGCCAATGGCGTCCAATCTAGCGGCCGCAGATGGCTTGTCCGAAGTGTCCCAATCCAAGCTCCATTCTGCGTTGGAAGAAGTGACAACGACGGCTCGAGAACAATTGCAGGCGTTAAAAATTTCGCAAATCCTGCCAGTTCCCAAGCCTGTCGCTCCCGTCAACGACTTTCCGTCGGCCAACTGAACAGCGGCGCTTCATTGACGCTAGAAGACCGATTTGTTAGTGTCTCGAACTTTACCCGTTCAGACTCTATCTAAAGCGAGACGCGCGTCGATGTCCAAGATTAAGGTGGCAAACCCCATCGTCGAATTAGACGGCGATGAAATGACTCGGATTATTTGGCAGTTTATCAAAGACAAGCTGATACTTCCGTACCTGGACGTAGAACTACTTTATTTTGACCTCGGCATTGAAGCTCGCGATGCCACG
Source organism: Pirellulaceae bacterium (assembly GCA_041399205.1). GTDB lineage: Bacteria > Planctomycetota > Planctomycetia > Pirellulales > Pirellulaceae > JAGQOZ01. The sequence continues at coordinate 33,371 of JAWKTK010000038.1, forward strand.
GATGACCAAATCACCGTCGATGCAGCCAACGCCATCAAGCAACATGGTGTCGGCGTCAAGTGCGCGACCATTACGCCCGATGAAGATCGAGTCAAAGAATTCAATCTAAAGAAGATGTGGCGTTCGCCGAACGGGACGATCCGCAATATCTTGGGCGGCACGGTCTTTCGAGAACCGATCATCTGCAGCAATGTTCCTCGTTTGGTTCCCGGCTGGACGCAACCGATTGTCATCGGGCGTCATGCGTTTGGCGATCAATATCGAGCCACCGATTATGTCGTTCCCGGCCCGGGGCGCTTGACCATGAAGTTCGAACCAGCCGATGGTGGCGAACCGCAAGAGTTTGAAGTCTTCCAGTTTCCGGGCGGCGGCGTAGCGATGTCCATGTACAACTTGGACGAATCGATTCGAGGGTTCGCTCGCGCCTGCATGAACTACGGCCTACAACGAGGTTGGCCGGTTTACCTGTCCACCAAGAATACGATTCTGAAAGCGTACGATGGTCGCTTCAAGGATCTGTTCCAAGAAGTTTTTGACGCCGAATTCAAAGACAAGTTTGCAGCCAAGGGCATCACTTATGAACATCGCTTGATTGACGATATGGTGGCATGCGCCATGAAGTGGTCCGGCGGATTCGTGTGGGCCTGCAAGAATTACGACGGTGACGTCCAGTCAGACACCGTAGCTCAAGGATTTGGTTCGCTGGGCCTGATGACTTCGGTTCTGATGACTCCGGACGGCAAGACCGTAGAAGCCGAAGCGGCTCACGGTACGGTAACGCGTCACTATCGCCAACACCAAGCTGGCAATGAGACGTCTACCAACCCGATTGCGTCGATCTTTGCCTGGACACGCGGCCTCAAGTACCGAGGCCAATTTGACAACACTCCAGATGTCGTCAAGTTTGCCGAAACGCTGGAGGAAGTCTGCGTCAAAACCGTTGAATCGGGCTTCATGACCAAGGATTTGGCCATCTTGATCAGTTCCGATCAGAAATGGCTGACGACCAACGAGTTCTTGACCAAGTTGGACGAAAATCTAAAAGCGGCAATGGCATAGCGTTCGCTAATCGAAGAATGATAGTCGCAAAAATCACAGGGTTCGCATTGTAGCGAACCCTTTTTTATGATTGGTTCGCGTCCAAAGTCCAAGGAAATCAGTTTGGTGCGTAAAGACGTTGCGTCTCGATTTCGTGACATCGCCAGCGGCAGGACCCGCGGCGTCGTCGCCTGTTTCGCTCGAATGCTGCTTTCCGTGGCAGAAGTTCCCTATCGCTGGGTCGTTATGGCGCGCAATCGTCGATTCGACCAAGGACGCAACGTCACTCAAGTCGAAGTGCCGGTCATCAGCGTCGGCAATCTTACGTTGGGTGGCACCGGAAAAACGCCATTTATTGAATGGTTGGCCCATTGGTTTCGCCAGCGTGAAGTGCGAGTTTCGATTGTGAGCCGAGGTTACGGAGCGAAGAAGGCCGAGCAACGAAATGACGAAGCCAAACAGCTAGACCAACTCTTGCCCGACGTGCCTCATTTGCAAAACCCCGATCGCATTGCGGCCGCCAACGTGGCCATCGAAGAACTCGCCACTCAGCTGATCCTACTGGACGACGGTTTTCAACACCGGCGGTTGGCTCGAGACTTAGACATTGTGCTGATCGATGCCACCGAACCGTTTGGATTCGACCATGTGTTTCCTCGAGGCACTTTGCGCGAGCCGCTAGACGGTTTGCGTCGAGCGGACTTGGTCGTGATCACGCGTTCGGACCTTGTTGAACCAGCGCAACTGCAAGCCATTCAGCATCGACTGGCGCAAATCGTTCCAGATACGCCCGTGCTAACTGCGGTACACCAGCCAGCTCATTTGCGAACTTCCAGTGGGCGAACTGTAGCGTTGGATTTTCTGACCGACAAGCGAATCGGCGTTTTTTCGGCCATTGGAAATCCTGCTGCGTTTCAGAAATCAATCGCGCAAACCGGAGCGGTCGTGGCTGCTGCGCTGGAGTTTCCCGATCACCACATATTTGACGAAACCGACATTGCAGAAATTCAGCGTTGGGTCCAGCAATCGGGACCGTTTGACGTTTTGGTGTGCACGCACAAAGATCTAGTCAAACTAAACGTGGACCGATTGGCAGGATGTCCTTTGTTTGCGTTCAGCATTCAGATGGCGTTTCCTGGCGGCACGGACGCATTGGACGTTAAGCTGCAACACGTTCTAGATCAGATTCCTGCTGACGCTTGGTAGTCAGTTGCCACCACAAACTGGGAATCGTTTGTTGGTGGTCTCCTTGAAAATAGTAACTACTTCCGCCATCCGCTACGGTTCGAACCAAGATTGTTTTCCAGGGCCGATAATAATACATGGGATGATCTTTGCCGGGTGGTCCTTGCCGAAAGGTCGTGGGGAGTTCGCACAAATCGAAGACCGCCGTGGTGAAATGCTGCAGTGGTTCGTCATGCTGGCGTTTGATATTACGGGCCATCGACAGGGCTTTTAGATAGACTTCGGGGCCTGTCACGGCGGAACCGACGTTTAGAAAAACGCCGCCTTCTAGTTCCTGGATCGTGCGAGCGAAAATTAGAAAGTCCGTGTAACTGGTCTGACCCAATGCGGCTCCGTCGCAATTGGCGTGCGAATGGATAATGTCACTTCCCACGCTGACATGACAAGTGACCGGAATGCGGTTTCTCCAACCGGCCGCGGCAATGCTGAGATCTCGTCTGGGAAATTCGAATTCACTGATCGCTCGACCAACGCTTTCGCCCAGGCCTTCGTTACGTCTGGCTCCTTCCGCGATGAAATCGTTTAGCAAGCTGGTCTCTTTCCACAACCCAAACTGGCCAACTTTTATCCACTTCGGCACGCTTTCGCTGGTTCCTTGGCCCCAGGCGAGTTCAAAGTCGTGAATGATCCCCGCACCGTTGGTCGCCACATGCGTCACCAGTCCTTTGTCCATGAGGTCGATCACAAACCGAGAAAGCCCCAGCTTGATCAAATGGGCTCCCATCATCAGCACAATCGGCCGACCCTGCTTGCTAGCTGATATAAGCTGGCAGTGAATTCGGCGAATTCGGGGTGCGAATATAATTCGTCGGGACAATTCAGTTCCCGGCAATGATCGGGAGTCAAGTCGTGTCCTCGCTGGCAAAGCGGCGCTGCAAGCAGCAGATCTGATTTCGATCAAAAATTGGATAACGCGACATCCTTGTTCCTTGGCTGAATAGCTCCATCTATCCTGGCTGCTGGTGGTTCAAGTTATAGCGCATCGACCATGATCCGCAAACATCAGTCCGGAGAGTTTGCATGCACTCCGTTTGTTCTTCCGAGGCAGGCAAAGTGATCTTTGGTTGGAAGCCAGGTTCAGCTACACTGGCAGTGCAATCAAATGGGTTGGGACGAGGACGTTGTATCCGCATGTTGTTGGACGAATTTCAAAAACTATCGCATCGGCCCAAGGTTCTGGTGCTGGGCGATCTCATGCTGGATCGCTACACATCGGGCTGACCAACCGCATTAGCCAAGAAGCGCCGATGCTGGTCCTGAAAGCTGCTCAGCAAGAAGATAAACTAGGCGGCGGCTGGTGTTGCTCATATGCTGGCAGCCTTAGACACTGAAGTCGTGTGCATGGGCGTGCGAGGTAACGATGCGGCAGGCGATTGCTTGATCGATTTGCTTCGAACCGCAGGCATTTGCGAATCGTACGTCTTGGCAGAATCAGATCGCCCAACCACGCTAAAGCAGCGATTCGTGGGTCGATCCGGTTCGGGCCTGCCGAGCCAGGTGTTGCGAGTCGACACGGAAGTGACCAGCGCCATCAACACAGACTCGCAGACTCATTTTCTGATGGCACTAACACACATCATTCCTACCGTGGACGCCGTGATCATTTCTGATTACGACAAAGGCGTGTGCACGGAAGCATTGCTAACCGCCTGCATCCAGCAATGCAACGAACATTCCGTGCCCGTGTTGGTAGATCCGGGGCGGAACCGGCCCGTGTCCATCTATCGTGGCGCCACGCTGATTAAGCCGAATCGAGTGGAAACGCAGCTGGCCGTTAGCCAATCGATTGTCACTACCAGCGACGCGATGTCCGCCGGGCGTCAGCTGTGCCAAGACAACAACAGCCATCGGCCGTCATCACATTAGATTCAGACGGAATGTGTTATGTGAACCAAGCTGGTGAAAGCGAATTCGTCCCCGCGATGTCTCGAGCCGTGTTTGATATTACCGGTGCCGGTGACATGGTGATTTCCGTGCTGGGTTTGTAGCAGCGTCTCGGCTTTCGCCAGCGTGGCGATTCCAGCTGGCCAACGTAGCCGCCGGCATGGAAGTAGACCGAGCGGGTGTGGCGGTGTTGTGTCGCGAAGAAATTGAACAAGAACTTGGCCAGTTGGCTGGATCGGCTAATCGCAAACAGGTGTCGGCGCGGCAAGCCGCAAGACTGGCCGAAGACTATCGCCGACGAGGTCATCGTGTGGTGTTTACCAACGGTTGTTTTGATCTGTTGCACGTGGGTCACGTTTCCTATTTGGAGGAAAAGGCGGCTCGACAAGGTGATGTGCTATTCGTGGGTGTCAACAGTGACGCCAGTGTTCGTCGGCTGAAGGGACCAAGTCGTCCGTGATTTGTGAAGTGGACCGTTCGGCCATTCTTTCGGCCTTGGCGTGCGTTGATCACGTGATTGTCTTTGATGACGATACTCCTTGCCAACTGCTGCATGACATTCGGCCCGACATCTTGGTCAAGGGCGGCACGTACCGTCGAGAAGAAGTAGTGGGTTACGAAATTGTTGAAGCGTACGGCGGGGAAATTCGGTTGATGAACGTGGTCGAAGGAGTCTCTACCACTCGGATCATTGGTTCGCTGGCCAAAAACACTCAGCTGAAAAAGGCAGGCTAATCATGAGTGAGAATCTAACCGTCTTAATTCCCTGTCGCAACGAACAAAACAATATTCGTGAATGTATTGAATCGGCTCGCCTCATTGCCGACGAAATTCTGATCGCGGATTCGCTGTCCGATGATCATACGCTGGAAATCGTTCGAGCCGTCGGTGGCTGTCGAATCATCCAACGCGAATTTGTGGACATGGGCAATTTCAAGAATTGGGCCATTCCTCAGGCCGCCCATGCGTGGGTTTTTGTTCTGGATGCCGACGAACGCGTCACGCCCGAATTGGCCACAGAAATCAACACGCTCAAGCAATCTGGTCTACGCAAAAAGGCGTATTGGGTTTACCGCCGCAATCATTTCATGGGGCATCCGGTGCGGTTTGGCGGTTGGGCGGCGGATAAAGTGATTCGGCTATTTCGGCGAGACGATTGTCGGTACTTGGAATACACCGATCATACGGAAGTCGATATCGCCAAATCAGAAACGGGCACGCTTCGCCAAAAGATGGTGCATTTCACTTGTTGGGACTTTGAACAATACTTACGTAAGACTCAGCGTTATACCGATCAACAAGCGGAACTCTGGTTCCAGAATCAAAAACCGTTTCGCTTTTTCAAGTTGGCTACCGTGGGTCCGGCCAGGTTTGCTCGGGACTATCTGTTGCGACTCGGTTTTCTTGATGGAGCGGTTGGATTTCAATTGGCTGCACTAACGGGCTTTTATTCGTTTCTTAAGCAAGCAAAACTGTGGCATAAGTATTACGCCGCAAATCCCCCTCGAGATGCAGATTGGACCGACACGCCGGACAGACGCGCGGCATAGCATTCGCGTAATACACTGCTCGCCGCACATTCATCCGCACTGAAGACGGTGAAATTAAAATGAAAATCCGTAAGGCTTCGCTCAGCGATTTGGATACGATTGTTGACTTTAATCTTTGTTTGGCCCAAGAAACCGAACAGAAACAGTTGGATCAAGAAACGGTCACAAAGGGCGTTGCCAATCTGCTGTCCAATCCCTCGCGAGGCGAATATTTTGTGGCGGAAATTGATGACTCGGTTGTCGGACAATTGATGTACACCAACGAATGGAGCGACTGGCGGAATGGCAACATCCTCTGGATTCAAAGCGTATACGTTCATCGCGACTACCGTCGCCGAGGTGTTTTTCGAGCGTTATGCGAACACCTACATCGTTACGCGGACGAATCTACGGATGCAATCGGTCTTCGGCTTTATGTCGAAGTTAACAATTCGAACGCACAGGCCACTTATGAGAACCTGGGATTCGATACTCCGGGTTATGCGGTTATGGAGCGACTATTCCGCTAAAATGATGGGCTCGGCGAGGTAGACCCTAGCGGAGTCACGGAATGTGAATAGGATTAAAGATTCAATACAGGCATCTTGTATTACCTCATTGACATTCCTTTCTTCACTGATTCACTTGACTATGACCAGCACGCTCGCCACCGCCAATCTGATACCCGTCCAACTTGAGCTTTTCAAGCGGCAATTGGTACTTCCTGCTTACAATGAGGAAGAAAATCTTCCTCAGTTATTTGAATCGCTCGCCGACCTCGTTTCGTCTGGCTTCTTGCACAGCATTGTCATTGTGGACGATGGGAGTCGAGACCGCACGGCCGAGTTGGCGGAACAGTATGCTGACTCGCTGCCCATCCAGTTGATTCGTCATGGTCGCAATCGAGGACTTGCGGCGGCCATTCGCACGGGCTTGGCCTACGCTGCCAAACATGGCGAACCGAACGGGATTGTGTTCACCATGGACAGCGATAACACGCAGCCCATTGGACTGATGCCACGAATGAGCCAGCTTGTGAGCGAAGGCAACGATGTGGTAATTGCGTCGCGCTACCGCAGCGGTGCTCGAGTGGTTGGGCTATCGCCGTTTCGACATCTCACCAGTATCGGTGCTGGTCTCATGTTCAAAACCATTCTGCCGATCCCGGGGGTTCGAGACTACACATGTGGCTATCGCGCATACCGCTGCGAATCACTCCGTGATGCATTGAATTTCTACGGTAGCGATTTTGTCAGTGAAACCGGTTTTACGTGCATGGTTGATATTCTGCTTAAGTTGCATGGACGAGGAGCTATATTTGGAGAAGCTCCAATGATTCTTCGCTACGATCAAAAACGAGGTGCCAGCAAGATGCCGGTCTTTAAAACGATCATGCAGACGTTTCGCCTAGCGTTTCGTAGACGATTGGGGCTTCGTTAATCAACCCATTCGCAATGGTGTTTGCCTTTGATCCGAAAGACGGCCAGCAGGTAAGCCCAACTCAGCTTAAAGATATCCCTCATGGCAGCAAGTCAACGTTGGGCCATCGTTGGTGGCGGCATGATGGGCCTTAGCCTGGCGCATCAACTGACACAGGATGGACAATCCGTATCAATCATTGAAGCTGGTCACAACCTTGGTGGCTTGGCCGACGCGTGGCAAGTCGGTGACATTACCTGGGACCGTCACTACCACGTGATCTTGCTGTCGGATTCTCATCTCCGAGAATTACTGGAGCAGATTGGTCTGCAAGATGAATTTCGTTGGGTAGAAACCAAAACCGGATTCTTTACCGATGGACAGTTC
>JAWKTK010000039.1:0-38745 GCA_041399205.1 Pirellulaceae bacterium
CTCTAGGTTTACCTGCAACATTCCCGCTGGAAGGACATAATGGATACCAATCGGAGCCACCAAGTCTTTGCCGTGAAGTTCTTGCCTACCCCAGAGGTTTGGTACAGGAAGTTCACCTTCCTTTTGTCCGTCACGCCAAAACTCGGCAATCGTTTCGAAGCCTGATGTACGGGAGATCACGAATCCGTTCTGTCCGTTTCGACTGAAAATCGTGTCGTATTGATTCAAACTCGAGAACAGAGTTATTGGTGTGACACTGGATTCCACGGAATCCAATGGAAGGTCAAACCGTTGATGGTTCAATAGCAATTGCCGTGCGTTGATCCAGTCAGGATGGCTGGTGTTGTAGGCCCAATGAAATTCATGAGGAATCGCAAGTGTTTGATTGGTGCTGCTTCGATAAACCATAAACTGGTGGTTTTGACCGACCGGAATCACCGCCAATTGTTGCGAATCGGAACTCCAGCTCAAATCAATATTAGGCGACGGTTCGTCAACCATTGGCACTTCTTGTGCGGTCCGCAGATATGCTGAGTCCACATCCCAGACGCCAAACCCGGCCTGACCATCGATTCCCCAGGAAATCGCCAAGAGTGAATCATCAGGGCTCCAAGACATTTCAACGTACGGAAGTCGGATGGGAATGTCACAACGCATAATCTCTTGCAGCGATTCGTCCAATACGACGACACAACTGCTGGAGTCGTCATTTATGCTGATCGCCAAGTTGCCATTCGAGTTGGCAAAGACCCCGTTCAGTCCAAACGACCATCCTTCGGGCAATCGATATTCCGCCACCTGGTTGCCGTGAATATCTCGGACGATTAATGGCGAAAACGGAGCTGTTTCCCAACTTCGCCCGTCCCACTGGCTCACGGCCTGATTGGAGTGATCGTCGAATGGACGGATGATGGGCGCCGTCGCAACAACCTGTTCCGCGTTTGTCGTCGTTACAATTCGCTGCGGTGTCACTCGTGATCGTCCTTGATGATAAAACGTGTGCCACTGGCCATTCTTATTCGACCGTACTGCCCCGGACGGCCTGAGCAGGTTGCCAAAGTTGTGCGCGGGACGTGACTTGCCCGTTGGCGAATAGGAATCAACATGCCCTACCGTACTGGGGAACATCAAATCCCGGAGTTGTCACACCAACGCTAACAAAATCGATTCGATCAAGAGTGCGCCAGAAAGGATAGACGCCACCACGAGAACCAGTAAATCTCCGTTCGCCAATCTCGTCAGTAACCGAGACATTGATGTGCCGAATCAAAGTCCCATCGGTATTCATCAGCCTGCCATTATCGAAGGCAATCGATTTCGAATCGGGAGACCAACAGAATAGCAGTGGATCGCCTAAATTCTTGCCCGAAGGAACATCTCGACTGAGCTCCTGGGCAGAAAACAGCTTCACAATTTCACCCTGTTGGTTGGCGATTGCCATTGTTGGCCCGGAGCTTAGTCGACCAGAAACTGCGAGGAACTGGCCGTCTGGAGACCATGCCACCGCCTCTAAATGTTGCTGGAAGAACACTTTCCAAGCGAGTTTCCAAACTCCGCCAGCGAATTACTGGCCAGATTCCAGCAGAACAGCGAGTTATCGTTCGAAGTCAGAATGACCGAATTGCCATCCGGTGAAATACTCGTCCGATGTTGGTAGGGAGCGAGGCGCATCCCGGCTGGAACCGTTACTTCGTGCAGTAAGGTGCCGTTGATATCCGTGACGAGGGCACTCTTTTCGGTGATCAGGAGGATCGTTCTGCCTGGGGCTACCCATGATGCGACGGACATGAATTCTAGGCCATTGAGATAGGATTGATACCAGGCCCTGTCATACCTGTACCAATGGCTGATGAGCCGGTTCCGACGATCGCGCACTTCGACGCATTGATCGTGGTTAGAAGCGACCAGTACCTGATCCGCATTCGCGGACAAATGGATGGTTTCCCAGGTTCCCGTTTTCGGCGAGGGTATCACGTGAGTTACTCTTCCCGAAACCAAGTCTAAGACCTTTGCATCGGCGACCGTGATCACTCCCAGATATTTTCCAGTAGGATCGATATCGGCCAGGCGGACGTAGGGCTGATGCCATGGCTGTCCCGTTGGTTCCAACCACGGCCGTAATTGCCACTGTAGTTCACTTTCGTCGGCTAGGGTGACTGCCAACGCGGCAAAAGTCCCGGCGTGCAATGACGGGTGATGGTCTGCCAATCAATGGGAGTGAAGTCACGATTGTGTTGCCCAGCAGTGCAAAATGAGACTTGCCGGTTGCAATCGAGTTTGTTTCCGAAGGTAACGGCATAGACGAAGTTTTGGGATGTAGAGTTTGTGATAACGCCCCGTCGTTGCTGTCCGTCGTCGTAGCTTCCATAAAGCGTCGGATGCTCACGGTAGCCTTACCGCCGCGAATCATTTCGATGCGGTCGCTACTGATGCGAAACTGATCGGCGTCAGCCCCGAAATCGTCGCATGCCATATGCCTTCGTCTGAGGCGGACAGACTTTTGGTTGTCAGCGGCGAACGTCAGCGACTTTAATTCGCCGTCCCTGACCACGGAAAACGTAATTTTCGCGTGGGGATCATCACATTGAATAACCAATTCGCCGCCATCCGGCAATGAAAAGCGAAATACGACGCCGAAAAATGAAATGACGAAAAACGCCATGCCAATTAGCCACAAAGGCAACCTTTTTCGTCCGCCAAAACCGCGTTGAGTTAGTCGCTTTGATTCCCCGATAGACGGTTCACTCGTGCGAGGATCGCCTTGATCGACATCTGTAAATGGACGAAGTAATTCAGCCAACTCCTCAGCGGAACCGATTCTATCTTCACTGCGTTTGGCGATACATCGAGTGACAATGTCTGCTAGATCATCCGGAAGATCGGAACGAAGTCGTCGAATGTCGGGAACGGGATCATTGAGAATCGCGAGCCCTCGCTGCAAAATCGTCCCCTTCTCGGTATATACGGCTTGGCCAGTGAGCAAGTAATACAGAGTCGCACCAAGCGAATAGACGTCGGCCTGCTCACCGACGTCTCGACTCCCCTGCAGTTGTTCCGGTGCCATAAAACTCGGCGTACCAATGATCTGATGTTGACGAGTGAGCTCTGTTTCACCAATTTCACCGTCTTTCGTAGCAGAGACCTTGGCTAGTCCCAGATCCAAAACGCGAATCGTCTCGGCGTGATCAAGCATCAGGTTTGCCGGTTTAATATCGCGATGGAGGACTCCATTGGCATGAGCTGTACGCAATCGCCTCGGCCGCTTGCCCGATCCACGAACAGACTTGAGCGATCGGCAGCATGGTTGACTGACGCTTTGCGTCAAGAACGATTTCAGAAAGCGGACGTCCTTTCACGAGGTCCATCACCAAATAGAGCAAGCCATTTTGCTCATCTGCATTTCTCGCGGCGACAATACCGGGATGATCCAGCCGACCAAGTACTTCTATTCTCTTTTTGAATCTGGCAACGGCGTGTTGATCGAGTTCGCGATCGCTTTTGATGACCTTCAGTGCGAACTCTTTCTTCAGGAAGGAATGATGCACTTTGTAGACTTCGCCAATTCCCCCTACGCAAAGCAACTCGACGACCTGGTAAGGACCGAAATGGGAAGGCATATGCTCACGCTGCCAACGATTTAATGAAACGTAGATCTTTGATTCGTGAAAGAAAGCTGGGATCAACAGCATTTTCTGCCGTGTTACCGCTCGTTAGCGTTCGTGTTTCGCGCAATAGATTGGTGATCAAGAATCTTTTCGCAATCCGGTTCTACGAGGCTTCAGGCTTTCTGGCATAGGACTATCGCTTTGAATGTCATTCGTGATTGAAGAGCTCCACCGTGTCTGTGCGGGAAGAATGCGTTTTCCCAAAAGACGAACGCGCACGCATGTAACGGAAAAACTCAGAGAGATTCAATTCAGGTCAGCAAACAGGTCCAATTGCATCAGTTCCTGTTTGAGTCGTTGGCGTACGCGATAGATGCCCTGCCGAACCGAACTTTCGCTAATCCCCAGTTTTCGGCCGATGTCCGACAAAGCGTAATTGTCGAAATAGCGAAGATGAAACGCATCCCAAGTTGATTTCTGAAAATCGGCTTCAATCAGTTGGAGCACTTGAGTCACGGCCAGCGACTCCAGAGTTGTGGCCTCCTCTTCCGTTTCTACGTTGGCCAGTAACTGTTGGTAAGTACTGCCGCCAAGCGAATTCGGTTTATTGAGAAACCGTGTGTAATAGGTCTTTAATTCATTCGCAGCGATCGCGTAGACCCAATAAGTCAGCCGCTTCGTCTCGCCGTTGCGTTCAAACTGACCTTTGACTAAGCCTTGATACATTCGCAACAAGGTATTCTGAACCACTTCTTCGATATCGGCTTCCTGCAAATCACGACTACGAAAGTACTGAACCAACGCCGGCCCCCAAACCAAGGCGATTCTTTCCCATGCTGTGTCGTCTCCGTTGGACATAGCATCTAACAGCGAATGTGTGGTTGAGCCATCCGGCCCCAAGTAATCGGCGTACCGGTCTTCTCTTGGCATCCAAATTCTCCAGGTTTTCTTCGTAATCACGCAATTTTAGTTACCTGAATCAGCCGCAGCCAGAGTTGCATATTTTTTGCGTTACGCACCCACGTTTGTACGTCAGATGAAGTGCAAACGATTCGACCTTGTAACGTATTCGAAACGTCCAACTGCACTGTCAATCTCACGTAAATATTCCTTTTCCTTCCTGCCAGCGAGAAAGAGATGACTACGCCATGACCATGCCCGAGATGACGTCCAGTACCTTCGGAGTCGTAGTGGGAGATCGAACCTATCCCATCGACGAACGAAAGGAATTTTCTGCCGAAATGGCGAGTGCCGAGCCGATTCATGACGATTCGGTGAAACGCGTCAAACAAGATTTGGCGAGCGAAATCTGGCAACGCATGCCACTTACGAATCTTTCACCGGACGTAAACAGCGCCACTCAAATCATCGCCGCTTACACGGAAAGCGTGCGGAACTTGAGGACCTCTCGCGGCGAAGCGATGGCTCTATTTTCGGCCACGGTATCGACCGCATTCTTTTACGATTTAGATGACGATGCAGCGTCGTTCGTCAGCGAAATCTTGTCTGCGGGACGCATCACGTTGTCGTTGCCTCAGAGCATTGCGACCGCAGAGTTGGGAGGTCTCTCAAGTGACGAACTCCGTGGTCGTTTGGCCCAAGCGTTGCGAATCGAAATCAATCGATTTGTCACCGAAATCGTCGCTGGACTGGACCGTCTGGTCGACCGGGAAGTGGTGGGATTGGCTGAATGGACAAGTACGAATGCGGTTCGCTATCACTTCTTTCGACGGTCGGCGGAGGTGACAGGTACCACCACTCGCTTCCAACGTGGTCGTGTCCAGGAGCGATCGGGAGCTCCGCTAGGTCCGCAGTTCAAACGAGTCAACAAGACTACCAAGTCGAAGAAAATAACGGCCCGGTTGGCCCATCATCGTCACGACACTATCGAAGCCATTCAGACCAGCATCGAGAACGCCAATGTTCCCATGCCGTCTTTTGTTGCCGATCTTGTCGAACGTATTCCGTCTTGGATGCGTCCCACCATCACGGTGATTGATGGTTATCTGATTCGGGAGCGCATCACACGCAAGGAACTTTGCAAAACGACGATTACTCAGGTCGAAGAAGAGGAAGAGTTACTCTACGGCCATGAACCGGCTGTTTGTTTCGGCCCCTATGTACTGACCGGTTGGGGGCCTCGCGATATCGAGGAAATGAACGCCGCGAATCAGCTGACTTCGACCAAAACGGGCGCCGTTCGAGCTCGTCGTTTCTGGTTTGTCACATCGGCAGCAGCGGCATTTGCTTCGATTGCCGTCGCTTATACGTCACGCCTTTGGTTTCCGCTTGTTGTGGCCTTGTTTCTGTGTGCGATCGGCGGCTTTTCGGCTGGAACCGTCATTCACTTGGAGTTGCGAAACGCCCGCATGAATGTCTGGCGTATGCAAGCGGGCGTGCTGGGACTGGCGTCCATCTTGGCCGGCATTTTGGTCCTGGCGTGGCCCTGGACGGTGATCACGTTTTTGTTGTCGCTGAGCTTGATGATGGTAGGTGGTGTGACCTGCTACTTGGTCAACTTGGCAACCTTATTTCTTCCGAACAAGGAATCGTCAAATGAATGAAGAACGAGCGAAACACGCTTTGATTTCGATCGCTTGCTGCATCGTGGTGATCTTTGCTGTCTATCTGTTTTGGGGCCGAGATATCTCGAATTCGGCCAACGTTGCCATGCAGACAGCGGCCGCCCAGAAGCAGACAGCCCAGCGAGTAGTACAATCCGATGAACGCATGGCCTTGCTTCAGGCTGAGCTCAAAGAGATCCAATCGGACATAGAGTCCCGTGCCCTTTCGAACGACGATATGTCGGCACTTCAAAATCGCATCAGTGGCATGGAACAGATGTTGTCCGAAGATAGTATTGCACCGGGTGATTTCGAACGCTTGACTCAGCTGCGTCTGGTCGATGACGCTCGGCAACGAGCGGATTTAGCGAGCCTCACGGCGCTATTTGACAAATGCAAGACAGCGCTGGACGCCACCAATCGCTATCTGCAAACCTGGGAAAACGACCTGCAAAACGTGAGCCGAGATGAACGAGGAAAACGCATTGCAGCGTCGAACCGCGTTCTGGAACGTGTCGATGCCATTCTTTCACAACCTCACATCACGCGTGCCGACTACGACACTTGGAGCGAACAACTTTCGCTGGAATCTCGACCATATATCGAAGCCTATGAAGCAGGGACTCCCATCGCTCTCGGTGACGATGCGACGGCCCGTTTTGAAGCGATCTTGCAACGCGTCGACGAAGCCAACGAGGCTTTGTTTCGGCGGCAATCGATTGTACAGAGAGCGATCGCCGACTGCAGTCAAATCGCACCGGCCAATGTCGCACTGATGGATGCGATGGGACGCTTGCGAGAAGACCGGATGACGCGGTTTGCGGACGAAAATGCTACCGCGCGTGAGGCCGCATTGCGAGACGCAGCGAAGCGAGAATCAGACCGCATTCAGGCAGCTCAAGCCGAGCGAATGGCGGCAGATGCTGACTTTAAAATTGCCAAAGAGGACGCGGAACGACTGCAAATCGAAGCCGCTCGGCAACAGATCGTGGCGGCCAATGCAGACGTAGAACAGGCACTTCGCGAAAAACGTTTGATGAATGAATTTGCGCGAGATGAAGCGGAAATCAATTCGTTGCTGAAGCCCTTTATCACCGATAGCGATCGTCAACCGACACGAGGTGACGACAACGCTCCGAAAACTTGGATTACGGTATCACGTCCCTTTCGCCCCGTGTCCTGGGGAGCACTGTCTGGCTCCGGTGCGCTGGACGATTCGCTCGAAGGCCGTCAGCGGCTGCTGTTCGTCGGTGGCAGTGACATGACGTTTCGCCCGCGAGGCAGCTTCCCTGCCTACTCGCGTACCGCCGCGAATAATCCCAATGTCGAACAGGCGTTAAAGCGGTCTCGAGAGCTGCTGTTGAAGTACGGTCAAATTCTAGTGGACAAAGGAATGATGTCGCCATGATTCTTGACCAGAACCGTGTAGGAAATGGGCGCGGCCTCGCTGAACGCTCGGCTCGACGTGAACCGTCGAGCGCAAACTCGCTGGGGCGAGTTGTGCTGTCAGCCTGGACGGCTGCCCGACTCGCTCAGGGAGCGAGTCTCTGGGGTAAGTCGGCTGGGGCCGACGGTCCCCCTGCGGCCTCCGCTGGACGCTACGGCCTGTCCTCCTTCCTGAACGTCAGTCGGACGGGCACCAGGGTTCCCAACGGGGCCGTCAACGTACTGCACGCAGTGCAGCACGTTGATCGACCTCCCTACCTGCCCAAGTGCATGCACCCTAACCACAAACGACCTAAGGTTTTCCAACGCAAACTGGCCCCAATTCCTTGGTGCCCGTATGAGCGAACGATCGTCCGAAGCAGACGGCCAGAGATAGCAAGACAGCGAAAACGTCGTCCGACTTGTTACTTAACACGAAAACGAGGAGGCCACGAATGAAAAAGGAATTCCATTCCAACACATTCCGTCGACTCGATGCACGTGAAAATTGCCGTCCGGGCCGCATCATTTCGATTCGCAAGCGTCGTTATCGATTCGTCGAAGAACTCGGGGTTTGGTATCGTCCTCGGTACCGCGTTTTTGATCTCAGTTCGCGACGCACTCGATTGTTATTGCAGCTGAACAAGAATGACGTTTCGCAACAACATTTGCAGGTATTGCAGCGTCTTCCTCAATGCCACGGATTGCCCGAAATCCTCGATTTCGAACATCAAAGCGATGCCCTGTGGGTCGTCACCACTTGGCTCAACGGGATTGATCTGGAGCACTATCTTGAACTCGTTCGCACCGGGAGAACCGTGGCACCTTCGAGCTACGAATCGGTCCGTTTGGTACGAGGATTAGCACATGGACTGCTTCGTTTGCATCAGCATGCACAACTGATTCACGGTGACATCAAACCGAAGAACTTGATCTTGTCGCGCAAACCGGCTCATCTGGCGATGATCGACTTTGGTAGTGCCTGGAAAATTGCAGACACGGCGACGCGACTGGAAGGAGACGGTTCCCAGCCGGTCTATGCGGCACCCGAGCTACTCAATGGCGACGAACGAATCGATAGTCGAGTGGATCAGTTTTCCGCCACGTGCGTACTGTATCAGCTGCTGACCGGTGGCGTGCCCTACGATGGGCTGGGAGGCCAAGCCGGTAGGCTGGAATTTCGCGACCAAATCGACATGCGCATTTCAATCGCGTCGTCCGCAGTGCAGCGACTGCCTCGTGCGATTCGCCAACAAGTGAAGGATGTCGTGGTTCGAGGCTTGCAGCTTGATCCAAACGAACGATTCCCCACATCGAACGCCTGGGTTGATGCGTTGGAAACGGTGTACCTGGAATTACGCCGTCACCAGACGACCGATTTGACATCGACTTGGGAACGCTGGATGGACCGCCTGTCCGCCGCCTACGGCTGGCTGAGTCGAAAGGAATCTCCATGAGCGCCCACCCACGCAAACCCACGTCCGATTTGGTGATCGTCGACCCGGTCAAGCTGCAATTCCACATTCAACGCAGCTGCGTCAGCAAGACACAATTCGCCGAGCGAATGGGCGTTGGTCGCACGAGCCTGTACCGGATGCTCGACGGCTTGGAAGTTCGACGTTCACTGGTTCTCAGCCTTGCCCATAAGCTGGCGGTGCCGATGGACGACTTGCTCCAGCACGCTTCGCCACCACCAACAGCATCTTCCGCATCGCCGTGGAACCACGGCGAGTGGGAACTGATTCCCGCAACACTGTCAGCCTTCACGCCGTTGTCCAACGGGCTGGTTATGCGATCCGCCAAAGTTCGGCATCGACTTCTTTCGCATGAATTTGGACGCGCCAAGGTCTATGATGTCGGTGGCATGCCTGCGGCCGTCCGTGATCGCTGCCGCCAAGCGTTGACACGACATGCCGAAGCGGCTCGTCGACTTCGCGGTGTGAACCACGTGGCTCACAACCTGACGATGACATCGTCTGCGGACGGGGCCATCTGGACCAGTGTCGATCGTTGGTTCGACGGCGTTTGGCTCGACGAATTGACCGACGTGACGTCGACTCGAGCTGCCTACATCATGCAACAAGTCGGCCTGGCGATTGTCGCCCTGCATCAGGCCGGCATCGTGGCGAGGGAACTTTCGCCACGTCGTATCTTGGTGAACGCAGCAGACCAAGTCTTAGTGACTGATCTGGAACTGTGCAAACTTTTGGACGCCGAAGGTTCGGTATCGCACGACTGGTTACGCAATCCCTTTCGAGCGCCAGAAGTGGTGACGGGGACTGACCACCATCAAGCGGACTACTATTCGTTCGCACGTATCTATCTCAGCCTAGCCGCAACCCATTTTTCGTCCGACGGCGCAGAACCAACGGACGACGAACGGGTTCTGGAACCGTTCATTCCTCAGCCAGAGATTCGTCGCGCCGTGGTCGCGTGTTTGTCCCCCATTTGGCACCAGCGACCGACCGATATTCGTCCGCTCGTTTCACAACTTCAGGAGCTTTGCGAACATGACAACTAGCGTCGAAGAACTTTCGCAACAAGTCAGCATCAATCTCGAACTGCTCGCCGACGTGGATGCACCACCACTGAACGTCCACACGGTCGGGGAGTACGTGTACTGCAAGCGCGCCGGAACGATCGCCTTTGAAAGTGGCGTGGAAGCCGCTGGCGATGTTCCACTACCGCCGGCGCTCGGTGGTCTCCCGTGGCATGACCTCGACCGCCTGCGAGCACGGAAAAGTGAACTGCTCGAGTACGTCAAAATTCCCATCGCCTGCAACGTCGGCGTGTGGGTACTGCTGCTGTTGGTCCGGCTCACACTGGGAACCATCTACGCGATGGGTTTGGCTCCGGCACTTTACTACTTTGGCCGCTGGTTGGTTGGGACGTTACGTGATCTGCATAGGTTAACGATGCGGATTCGCGTCGCCGAGCAGGCCGCGCAGCAGGAGCCGAACTGGGACGAACGCCGAATCCAAAAGATCAACTATTGGGGCTTGGTTCGCGCAGGCTTCGTGGTCGAAGAAAAAGACAATTTGGTCGACCGCCAACTCGGTTTGTCGGGCTGTCCCTGGCGCGTGTTGCATCGCGAGAACCGCGTCTATCCGGTCCTGCGGGTGTCGACCACTCAGGACAGTGGCGAGTTACGACGCTACGGTCAACTTCGAGATTCCCAACTGGCCAAGATGGCCGCGTATTCCCACTTGCTGCATCTGTGCGAACGTGCCGAGAGCTCTTGGGCAATCGTGTTGCTGGATGCGTCCGATGAAGGCTTTGCGATTCCTGTCAACGACAAAGCGTGGTCGCTGTTTCGGGAAGGTATTGCCCTGGCTCGGCGAGAAATCCGCTGGCTGCAGCAGGACCCACGACGTACGCCAGAACCCAACGAAAACGCCTGTCGTCGCTGTCCGCTGGCCGAGCAAACCGAATACAAAACCAAACCCAAAAGTGCCACGGCACTAGCCGAACCAAGATCGTTCACCACGACCACGCAGTTAGGCAAATCGTTTCACTGCACGTGTGGGGATCGCTTTGCGTGGTTGCCACCCCACGAGAAAAACTTCCGACTTGGCCTTTAACCGTCGGCCGCTACCACACGAAAACAGATTACCAACACGGCCTTTAATCGTCGGCCATTACCGCACTGGAACACCAACTGGAACAACTAATGATTTCATGCGAACACCGTGCTCGATCCAATAGACGCAAAACAATTAGCGATTTTGTAGCCAAGAGACCGACGCATGCGGATTCGCTTGAGCCAACGCGATCAACAAATCCTGGAAACCTTGGCGACCAAGTTGCGGTTGCTGAGCCAATCGCAACTTAGCCGACATTGGTTCGCTGCTGACACGGCGAACGCACGTCGCCGTTTGAAACAACTAGCGGAATTCGGACTGGTGGAACGTATCACGGTTCGCGCCCGGCCACTGCCGAATCTAGATCGTCCCATTATTAGCTGGCGACCGGGGCAAACCACTCCGGACTTTGGCAAGGCATCGTATGCCTGTCGAGTGCGTTGGCGACCGTTACCCGTGCAAACGATGGTGGCCTATGTCGCGACCGAGTTTGCCGCCAGCCAGTTTGGCGGCGTAAGGCGACACGGCATCACCAAACACTTTCAAGTCACGCACGACTTGGGAGTGAGCGAAATGTGGCTGACATTGTCACGTCAATCTCCTCGATGGGCAGATGCCTGGCGAGGCGAAGACGTGATGGCTGCAACTCGGTACAGACAGAAATTACCAGACGCATTCATCGTTAACGCCAATGATGAAGTGGTCTGTGCCCAAGAATTTGGCGGCACCTACAGCCGCGAACGGATTCGAGACTTTCACTTCGACAATCAAGCACGAAACCTGAGTTATCAACTGTGGTGAGCGAATGACCAACGAAATTCCAGGCCGTATGACAACGCTACGGCGGCAAATTATCGAGCACGTGGCACGCAACGAACTATCGACTAACGCTGTCGTTCAATCGTTGTTTTTTGCCGGATGTCACCCCTCCACCACCACGCGCTGCACTGCAGATCTGGTCGCTCAACAATGGCTCAACTCCTACACCTTGCTCCATCCGCAATCGTATCTGCGACTAGGACGTCGAGGAGCCAGAGCGTTTGGACGTTCGTCACACGCCACCGAACCGCTCGGTCCACAAGCGTTGCCCAAGCAGATGGCAGTTCTGCGTTATGTCACGTCAGCATCAGGGACCGTGGTGCGTTTACTGCGGACAGAACTGCAAGCTCGCTACGACTGGATGCCGCCGGTGTTTCAGGCGACTCCGCACTGTCTACGTCGTTCGACGGAAGGCGACTTATTAGAACTCATCCGAGTCGATTTTGGCGGCACGGCCGACTACCAAGTGCGTGCCTGTCGCAAATTCGTCGCGGCTCGCTTGCAGGTCGCCGGTTACCGTCAATTGCTGCGAGAGCGTTCGCTGCAAATGGTGATGGTCACCACTACGAAGGAGCGTGCCAAGCGTATCCAGGCGTCTCTGGATCGTTCGTCTTGGCCAGCCGAATTGTCGTTTCGGTTGGCTGTATTCACTGACTTGTTGTCACTCTTTCCGAAACCTCGTTAAACCAAGAGGAGAATTTTATGTTTCGCGATTCCTTCCGCATCCCCGTGGGTAATCAAGTTCGACTGGACCGGTTGCCCAAGTTGAAGCTCCCGTTCGAATTCCCGTCACTGGCCGACACTCGAGCCGGCTTCCGCAAGGCCTTGAAACGATTGCTGATTACTTTGTTGCTCATTGACGGCGGGGCGCTGGTCACTCGCTATTGCATGAGAATGGAGCTCGATTCCTATTTTGCGTCATTGGTGACATTGCTGCTGCCGGTGGTTCCCTTGGCCATCTTCATTGCGGCTACGACCGTGACGGCAGATGTAGCCACGATGTTTTTGGGTATCTTGGCATGCGGATTCATCGTCGTAACGACTGCCTTTTTGGGGCTTGTCTATCCTGTCAGCAGCTACATTTTGATGGCCGTGTTGCCAACCTTGTTTGTCATTCAGTTTGGTCGACACTGGATTGACCGTTGCACGGTCAGTCCTTTGGATAGCACGATCGCTACCCAAGAACGAACAGTACGACGCAGGCAGTTGTATCTTTACGCCATGATCCCTTTGCTGGCGGGATTCGCCGCCTACCGAATGTCGAATCCTCTGGTGCTGGTGTTTGTTGTGTGCCTGGTGGGCACCATGAACATCGCGTTGGTGGCTTATTTGACGAAATGCAATCCGCTACGGATTGCTCTGGTCGCAATGACCTCGTGGTGCGGTTACGGGCATGCTGGGTTGGCGCCGGGAATCTGGCAAAGTCCAGTGGGTGATTTTGTTCAGCGAAATCGGCTGTTGCTACTTTCCACTTTGACGTTTACGGCGGCGTTTGAAGTGGGGCTATTCCAAGCTAACATTGCGCCTTCCTTGTTGTCTCTGCTGACTTTGCCGGCGATCTTCTTCGCGGCGACACCTCTATTCGTCTCGCCCATGATTCTGGTCAACGCCCATCGGCTGCGACGTAGCGTGAGCACGACCAATCCGTGGCGGACGATTGTTCGATCAATGCGTCAATCCGAAAACCCGACCATTCGTCAGGCGTACTACAACGGCCAAGTGGCGTCCGACGGCATGCCTTTGCTGGTTGACCGTTCGGTCAAGAATCAACATGCCCACATCTTAGGAGGAACTGGAGGTAATAAGACATCGAAGGGTGTCTGTCCCATGCTGGAGCAATCGATTGGATTTGGGGACGAGAGCATCGTCGTGATCGACCTCAAGGGAGATTCCAACGAACTCTTGGCGGCGAAGTATGCGGCGGCCAGGGAACTAAAGCAGCGAACTGGACAGATGATGCCGCTGAAGTACTTTTCGACCGAAAATGACCGATCGACCTATGGCATCAAACTACTCGACAACGAAGTCTGGACAAGTCTCACCGTCAGCGAGCAGACCGACCTGATCTGCAGTGCATTAGGCGTTGATCATGGTACGGACTATGGAGCGGGTTACTTTAGTGCTGCCAATTCTGCCATCGTGCAGGCTGCCTTGACTGAGGACGAACGCAACGTGGTTGTGCTGGTTCAAGGAATACTCTCCAGCAGTCCGATTCGTTCGATTTCTGAGTTAGCGGAACGAACTCGTCAATTGCTGGAAAGCGGGCGAGACAGCGGATTGTCACAGGAAATCATGAAGGCCGGACGTCACGTCTACGAAGAGCTAAAGCGAGTAGCCTGCTATCCGCAGTTATCATTGCAAGGCACGGGACCGGAAGCCGACGCCGCCATCGACTTGGCATCGCTTTATCAGACGCCACAACTGTTGTACGTTCACTTGCCCACGATGATCAGTTCGCGTTCGGCACCGATCGTGGGCAGATTGCTGATTCGTATGTTGTTGGCCGCGGCAGCCAAAACAAACCGCAAATGTCGAGTGAGAATCTTCATTGATGAATTCCAGCGACTTTCGGCCCAAAGCTTGGATTACTTGTTCCAAATGGCCCGCAGTCTGGATACTTCCATCGTCGTTAGCAACCAGTCTCTGGAAGATTTGAAGTCACTTAAGTCGTCGTTGATTTCCACGATCGAAGCCAACTGTCAATATCGTCAATGGTTCGACATTGGCAACCAGGAAGACTTGGATCGCGTGCTGCGTTGGGCGGGTCAGACGGTGGAAATGACCAGTTCTCGCATGGTTTCTGCGAATGGGAACGAATCCCGCACAGAAACGGAAACGATCCTTCCGCGGATGTCAGTCAATGAAATCAATCTCACCGGCAGCGACAACGATTTAAGCATCGTGCAGATTGGAAAAGATCGCGGTTATGCACCCTTCGGTCGCTTTCCGTTCGTGGTTCGGTCTGACTACCACATTTCCGCCGAAGAATACCAACAACGCCGCAAATTCCCTTGGCCGTCAGGGGATGCCGGTACATTCGTACCTCGAGAGTTCACTCAGCCGACTCTCGCAGAAACTCCACCACCACGACCGTCCATCGTCGTGGTGGAAGTTGATGGTGAAACCAGCGATGACGACCACGGTCGCGCCGACTCCGACGCCATCATTGACTTCTTCTTGCGTCAGGATGAAGCGATGAACGAGTTGTCTATCGATACGGATGACCCGAGTGACGCATCGTCCAACGAAGCAGATACATCCCGTGAATCGGCGGAGAAAGACGAGTCGGATGAATAATTCGCCCTTAATGGCGATTCCCCACTGGGCGCCGTGGAACGACTGCCAGCAAACGTGCCTGAGGTTTTTGACCGACGGCCCGTTTGCGGTGTCGCAGCGGCGTCTGGTGGGCTACTTACTGCGGCGCGGTTATGCGAAGTCAACCGTTCGCCGCTGCGTTGCACGTTTAGTTCGCACAGGTTGGATCACCTTGTTGCAAGAGCATGTCCTCACCGAAATACCGTCACGTCGCCAACCGCAGGTCGTACTTTCGCCCGACCAGTTGGCGAATTTCGATGTTCGTCGCGTACGAACGATTCGTCGTCACGCGTGTCGTTTACGCGGCACTACACACCAAATCGTGGCCGCCAGTAAACAGACTGCCAATCTGTTTGGCTGCCAACCGTATCAAACTCGCTCTTTGGAAGAGCGACAACAACGATTCGTATTCTCACACATCCTGCTGACATCCGACCAACGACAGCCGATGACGGATTGGCAGTGGGTAGTACCGTTCGGAGAGAACCAGCTGGGTGAAAGCCATGTCGACGGCTTACAAGTCGAAAGCAATTCCCACTCGCGCTTGCTTGGAGCTCTGTCGGTTCAAAGCATCAGAAGCTTGGAGCGGCTTGTCCAGATGGCGGTTACGAAACAACTTTTCCTGGAGCTCTGGTAGCCATGCGAAAATCCAAGAAACGACCACGCGATTGGCACCCGATCGAGCTGAATATGCTTCGGCACATCGGCCGGTATGGCATGACGAATGCAGAATTGCTATTCCAGGCCGGCGTGCGTGGTGTCGCCGACGTGAAGCAAGCTGCGTTCCGCCTGCAGGCACTGGTTCGCCGTGGTGATCTCGTCACCCACCGCCACCGCGAATTCGACTACTATTCCCTGGCCGGTGAGGCCCAAGCCAAGCTCACCATCCAGGGATATGAAACCATACCACCACCTCGTCACGCTCGCACGTTGCTAGAGCATTACGCCGCCCTAAAGTTTTGCTGCGGCATGCATCCCCGCAAACAGCGACTGATGCGAAGCGAACTAGAACGACTCGGCCTGCAACATTTGGCCAACGGCAATCCGACCAAATACTACCTGAAGCATGACCAGGGAAACTTCACCTTAGGAGCGTTCCTGATTGATCGCTGCGAACGAGGTGACTGGAGACGCATCCTTCGTCGTATCGGCAAGTTCGCCGCACGATTGCAGAACGATGCTCAGCAAAAGACGCTGCAGAGATTCCACTTCGAAATAACATTACTGACGGTATTTCCTGAGAAAGCCACAAGGCTGGCCGAGGCGTGCCAGGTATCCCGCGAACTGCGCGCAATGCCATATCCGCTTCGCTGCGTGGCGATACCCAGCCTACTGCCGTTCATCCGGCCGATGCCGGACCCCGCATTCCGTCCCTTTTAGAGGGGCTGAACTGCTCTTGGCCAATGAGCCGTAAACTTGGTCACCAAACCGTATGCCGAAGGACTCTTGAAGAGCATCGGCAGAATTTGCTGGAGGAACAGCAATGTTTAGACGAGCACGTAGACGTAACCATAGGCGGAACAAGAAAGCACCCTTCATCGGGCGATTTTTCCGCCGCAGACTCGGATTGGAGCAAATTTGTGATCGTTGTTCCAGACTTTATCTCGATCGACCGATCCCCAAACCCGTCAAAGAGTTCCTCTCCGGATCAGCGATCGCTTCAATTTATGTTGAAGTCACAAACGGTCGCAAGCGACATCATGTCCAATTTGGTCGTAATGCCGCCGCGGGTCGTGAGTTAGTGGTGTCCAACTATGTTCAAGAAGAACACTTGGAAGACATCGCACGCGTTGCGTTGATGGCACGCAATTTCATTCGCGGGCAGAGATCTTCTCGATCTTATTCTCGCAAATAACCCCTGGGAGTTGCTTCGGCAACTCCCTTTTTTCAACTGCATGTTGCAGTTGATTTTGTGTAACCAGCAAGATGGTTCGACTGGCGAACTAGCTTGCGCTTTGAAAGGAGGTGTCATGGCAGAAGCGAAGAAACCTGCACATGATTTTCGATTAGGTCCAATCTACACAGCAATCTGGAGGAATCTGAAGCCCGACGACGAAGTCTGGTTCAACGTCACCATCACTCGGAGTTTCCAAGTGAACGGCGGTTGGCGTGAAACGACGACGTTTCGGCGAGATGATTTACCCATCGCTGCCAAAGCATTGGACATGGCGTACGCGTGGATCTGGTCTCAATACGATGACCAGCAAACACCGACGTCGACAACACCAACCCAGAACCGAGTACGGAGGAGCGCATGAGACCAATCTTCTTGCTAACTCCGCCTCGATTCGAATTGGGAAGTGTGTACGTCACCGCAGGCATCCGTCGTTCGGTTCATTCGGACGATTTGCTGCATGGATTCATGCGGCATGTGACGGGTGACTGGGGCGATTTGTGCGAAGAAGATCGGCAAGCCAATGAGCAAGCGTGCGAAATTGGCACTCGAATTCTCTCTTCGTACACCGACCGAAATCAAGTGCGATTTTGGATCATCACGGAAGCAGACCGATCTGCCACGACCGCCTTGCTTCCGGACGAGTATTAGGTGAATTCCTGAGGTTTCTTCAAGGTTTTACAACGGGAGGAGAGAAGCGACTCTCCTCCCCAAAGGTTTTTGTCAGTGTTCGACTTTCATCCACTTCGAACGTGCATTCTTCCGCTGAGGCGATTGCTTCAACGGGGAAATGAACTAGGCACACGGCCCCAAGCTAGTTCCGTGTGCCCGAATAAATGAAAGAAAAAGGAGACATATCATGAACAGATTCATGAATGCAACTATCACAGCCCAAGACGCCATACAGCGTTTTGCTTGGTCCATCGAACGCAGACTGTCTGCCGACCCATTCGACATGTATCGCGAGCGTCCTTTGCGCAAAACGGTTACCTGTTGGAAGTGCGGTGGAGGAATGACCGTGCAGGACTTCCAAAATTGGAGTCAAACGCTGGCGTGTCAACGATGTCACAACCTCACGCTGGTCATCGATACGCCGTCATTTGGACGCGTCATTCCGCTACAACTATTACGCCGCTTCCGATTCGCAGAGACGAAACGGCGTCCCAATTTGAACATCGAGTTCGCCTATGACCTGATCGATTCGCTGAGGAACATGGAACATCCAAGTTCGGCAGCGGAAACCGATTTTGGGCTAAGACAGGACGCGCACATTGGTGTCATGTGGCTCGCCATATGGCGAGGCTGCTCGGCGTATGAATTGAGCCGCGTTGTCGGTGATGGTGGCGCGATTTCTTCGCTAGTGAGCCATTACATCGAGAGCAACGACTTGCCTCCGTTTTGGACGACTTACGATGCAACAGAAGGCAAAGACCCTCTCAGTATCTGAAGCGACTCGTTTTTTGTTTAGTTTTTCCGCTGGCTGCACTGAGATTCGTCTCGGTGCGGCCAGCACTTTTTTGACCAACCGCACTCATGAGGATTCACCGCCGGATGCCGAACAAGAACACCATCAATGCGGAACAACGTCGCTTTCGCGCAGATCCTTTGGCTCTGAAACGGCTGCGTGTTGCCGCTGGATTGACCGTCAAAGAATTCACTGAAATCGCCGGACTCGACCGAGCCACCATCGCCAAAATGTTGCGTGGCGATCCGGTGTTTCTCAGTTCGCTCACGACGGCCGCCAAAAGTGTCTTCAACATGGACGATGTGACTCCGTTGTTACACATTGACGAGCTTGCGAATCTTGGTATTCGACTGGAGCCGCCATCCAACCAAGTTTTGGAATGGGAAATTGAAGCCTACCTGAGCGGCTGGAATCACACCTCCAACGGTCTGCAATACCAACTCGTACAGCTGCGACATCGGTTCTTGCCCGACCGATTGGCTCGAGCCAAGGTATTCGAATTGCGGCACATGTCGCAAATCGAAGTTCAACGCGTCGATAACCTTCTCCGCCGTCATGTCCAAGCCTGCGACCTAATCGGGCAACACAGAAATCTCTCCACGAATCTTACGGCCGCCTTCGTCGTTGGCAATTGGTGGGTCATTGACACTTGGGAAGCGGGCCAGACGTTGGCCGATCGACTGAATGTCGAACCACTTTCTGATTACGAACTCCGCGTGTTGATGATAGGGCTGGCCGAGGGCATTGCAGCCGCTCATAAAGCTGGCATGGTGCTGCGAGAACTTTCGCCGCAACGAATCATCGTACGGGATTCGGACGGTACACCGGTGATCACCGACATGGAGCTCGCGAAGATATCCGGCGGAAGCCCCACCGTTTCCACCGGCCAGTGGCCCACGAATCCCTATCAAGCGTTGGAAGTCGACAGCAATTCGCCCGTCGACCACCGCGCCGACATCTACAGCTGGGCTCGTATCTTAGTCCATGCCGCCACAGGTCAGCTGGACGAACCAGGACGCGAAGATGTAGGCAAGGTTGATGTGCCCGACGTCGTTCGTGACATCGTCCAGCAATCTTTGCGAATTCAACGCACCCAGCGACCTGACGATATGAAGACGATTCTGCGCGTGCTTCGTCGTTGGTTCTAGGACGCCATTCTGGAACGAGACTCCCGTCAGATTCGCCTTGGGAGGCATTCCTCAGCCGGCAGAATACGTTCAGATTCGTGTTCTATTTTTCGCAAGTACTTTTCTGAATGGAGGACAGATTCATGACCGGCAAATTGACCGAGGCCCAGCGATCCCTGGTTCGTGCCCGACAAGCCGCCCAAGAACGACTCGAACAAATCGACAACGAACGACGCGAAATTCGCGCATCTATCAAGTCGTTGAACGCCGCTCTCAAGGCCTTGACCAAACCCAAACGCCAACGTCGTCAAACTTCGGCGAACGAATTGCCACCAGACGCTGTGAATTCAACCGAGACGACGCGTGAAACAGATGAAACGGCTTCGAATTCGCCAGAATAGCGTCTGATGCACTGCGTTCTGGCACCACACCAGAACCTCATCAAAATCGACTTTTTTCATCGCCGTTTTAGGCGACTATGGGATCAGCGGCCAACGAATGCTTCTTGGCCGCCATCACGACCTGCCAACGCTTTGATGAGAATAAAGAGATGTCGAACTCGCTCAGCCCGGTTCATGAAATCCAGATCGGTCGCATTCGTGCCACGATTTGGCGGAATCAGAACGACGGCCGAGCGTGGTTCAGCGTGCAAGTCGTTCGCCTCTATCGAGAAGGCGATACATGGAAGACGACTTCGTCGTTTAGTCGCGACGACTTGCCGGTGGTAGCGAAGGTTGCTGATATGGCCTACTCCTGGATCTGGTCGTCAGATCAGGGAGGCCATCATGCGTAAGCACCGCGGTACTCCAAATCCGCTTTGTGCAGTGATGGGGGCTGACGAACTGGTTTCGCACCTGTTTCGAATGGCACCGGATGCAGATTCGATTGTTTACGCATTTGACATCCTTCGCGTCGACTTGGACGGCACGGAAGCCGTCCCTTCTTTTCGCCCCGAAGATTTGCGGTCACTGGTCAAGCTTTGCCAGGTGATGGCGTTCGCCATCTTGGACGACGGATGGGTCAGTGATGATTGCCGCACAGAGCTGACGCAGTTGTGGCATGAGCTCGATGCAGTTACCAGTAAGTGGAATCGAGGACCGAATGGCTCAAGTCACTCATGAAATTCGTCGCGGACTAATTGTGGCCAAAATCCATCGACGCAATACGAAGCATGGAGTTCGATATTCGCTGACCACCGTTCGCCTCTATCGAAACGGCGATCAGTGGAAGGAGTCGACTCGGTTCGGTCGTGACGATATTCCGCTCGTGCGCCTGGTCTTAGACGAAGCGTACACTTGGATTCTTCAGCAAGCGAGGTGACCCGTATGTCCGACTTGTCGTCTTTGTCGAACCACACCATCAGTGGACAGCAGGCGATTCGACCGAACATTGCGACAGACCTACAGCAGCTTGTGACCCAGGGCCTTCAGTTTGCCACCATCTTGGCCGACCCGCCGTGGCGGTACGAAAACACCGCTTCTCGTGGCGCCGCCGAAAACCACTATGTCACCATGTCTGTCGAACAAATCTGTGACGAACCTGTAACCCAACTCGCGGCTGACAACGCCCACCTTCATCTTTGGACAACCAACGCGTTTCTGGAATCGGCCTTCCGGGTGATGCGAGCGTGGGGATTCGAATACAAATCATGCCTTGTTTGGGTCAAACCGAACATGGGCATGGGAAACTACTGGCGAGTCTCGCACGAATACTTGCTTCTGGGCACACGCGGCAAACTTCCCTTCGGCCGCAAGGACGCACCGAGCTGGCTGCTTGCCCCTCGCACCATTCACAGCCGCAAGCCGTTCTGTTTTCGCGCATTGATTGAACAAGTTAGCCCAGGTCCCTACCTGGAACTCTACGGACGAGAAGAACAACCAAACACCGGCTGGACGATCTACGGAAACCAAGTGGAACGAAGGCTGTTTTAATGATGCAAACTCGCTCTGAAATGACGGACTCGCTTTGGAACGTGTCGGACGTTGCCACGTATCTGAACGTGTCGTCTAGTCTTGTGTATCAGCTTGTGGAGTCCGGCAAGTTACCAGTCTTTCGTATTGGAAACGGGCGCGGTGCGATTCGTTTCAGACGCGAAGACATCGACGCCTATCTCGAACGCTGGCTACCGAGCTATTGGCAATTCGCCGTGAATTGAGTGAAATTCGCCGTCTCATTGTGGATAAGAGTCCGCGGGATTACTATTCCGTAAAAGAGGCAGCCAGTTTGCTAGATCGAGCGCCCGTTTACAGTGCGCCAGTGGTGCAACAATGGTCGAATCTACGCTAGTAAGCGGCTCCTGCGACGTGGCGGCAAGCTTGAGTGGGTGATTTCAGCCAGCGAAATTGCTCGTATTCGCTCGGAGGGCTTGCTTGACGGATAGTCACCCCCACCAGGCTAATCGAATACTTGACGCAACTCTTGTTGCATTTGCGATGGCACTAGATGGCGATATCGCTCCTGCATTTCCGCCGTCACGTGTCCAACCCACGACATGATCGTTCGTTCGTCGATCCCCTTCGCAGCACAATTGCTAATGAAGCTGTGACGTAGGCAGTGCCACCCTGGCAACTCAGACCAAGGTGAATTTGCCAGCGTACGTTTGAAGTAATTATGAGCTTCGTCACGTGTTATTCCATCGCCTATTGCACGCGTCTTATTCGCATTGCGAAGATGCTCGTCAGCTTGAAACGTGAACGGACCGCCTGGGTGGATGGCAAACCAGAGTTGACATCGCTTCGTGCAGGCGAGAGGACATTGGAACGGTTCGAATGCTCTGCCGCCCTCGTACTCGCTTCTTTTCACGAATCGATACTTGCTGGGCTTCGAACATGACATCGTCGCAACAGGATCGAATGAGTTCGCTACGCCGAGCCCCGGTATGGGCCGCCATGACAAACATGGGATAGACAAACGGGTATTCTGCTGTCGCGGCAACGTGATTGAGCAGATTATCGATTTCATCAACCGTTAGGAATACTCTTTGCCAAACCACTTTGCGTTCCTGAACTGTATACGATTTGCCATCTAGGATTTTTCGTATTTGCTCGACGGTTTGAAATGGTAATTTCGCGACGGCCTTCGGTAGCCGCAGTCGTCGACCGGGAAATGGGGAATCAACAAATCCTTCATCTTCGGCGTACGTCCAAACGACACTCAAGACCCGCAGATCGCTTTTGATTGTAGACGGGTGTATTGGTCGCCCGTGTTTTCCCGTTTCCAAAGCGCGTCGATTTACGAACTCCTGTAATTTGCTTTTATGCAGTGAACGTAGAGGTGTGTTCTTGCCCAGCAGACGTCGCAGGACGTTCATTCGGAATTTGGTGATACTTAACGTACTGGGTTCATACGAGTTTCGAGGAAGACTTTTCAGGTAACCGTCAAACGCTTGGTCCAGCGCGATCAGCTTTTGCGGTTCGGTACGAGCCGGCGTTTTTCCACCAGAAAGCAGGAATCCGGCCACATCATCACACGGCGTCGGCAGCAGGATGCGGCCATTTTCGACAAACCGAATTGTCTCTTCTAGTCGAGCCTTACATGCAAGGGCTTCCGTTTCGGAGTTTGTCTTTAAAGATCGTGAAAACTTGCGTCCCTGGAAGCGAAATTGGATGAGGAAGTTGCTGCCCTTGTTCTTGCGTTGTAACCAGGCCATCGAAGGGGTTCCTTGCGTCTAATTGGAATTTTTATTTTCCCGACGCTTTCCCTGAAGCCCAGCCTCACCAATGCAACACCAACGAAGACCTGCCCACCTTTTTGCCCACCTCAGGTGCAAACCCACAAAAAAAGGACTCGCGACAAAACGTCGCAAGTCCTTTAGTATCAATGACTACCAGAGGAGGGACTCGAACCCTCACGACCTTGCGGCCACTGGATTTTGAATCCAGCGCGTCTGCCAATTCCGCCACTCTGGCTGATTCGAAACAATAGATTACGGACAACGTGCTGTTGGGTCAATGCCCCCGAAATCATTGAATTACCGGTTTATTTTGACAGATCGAAAACGGCCCAATCGGTTCGCTGCGTTTGATCGGTTACTTGACTGGCTCGAATGACCCGTTCCTGCAAAACGGAGATGTCAAAATCACACCCGGCGTCTCGATTCTGGCATAGTTTTTCCAACTGTTGTCGTGCGTTTTCTAGGTCGCCTGATTCAAAACTGCGGAGAGCTTGTTCGTAGCAATCGAGGCGATCCAACACTCGTTGACTGACGCAGTCTGGGCGGAGTTCGCAGAGATGGTACAGGCTATAGGTACGTTGAAAACCAGGAAGTCGCGCGTTGCAGATGCGACGCGTGACGGCCGACGCAGGGAGGCGTTTCAATGTCTCTTCCGAAATTATCACCGACGTGCGAAGTTGCTTGCACGCACCTTCGACACGACTGGCTAGGTTCACCGTGGCACCTCGAGGACCATACTTCATGCGGCGATGACTTCCGGCGTTACCCACTTCCGCAATTCCTGAATGAATCCCAACACCGACTTGCAGGTGTGTGCCGAGCGTTTGAAACCATGCTTGATTGATTTGCTGCATTGCTTGGACCATGCGTAGGCCTGCTCGACAAGCTCGTTCTGCATGATTCGTTTGTGAAGTTGGCGCGTTCCACATGGCGGCCAATCCGTCACCGTAGTAGTCTATGACTGCTCCATCTTGTTCGTCGACAATTTCGGTGAAGACATCCATCACATGGGTCAAGAAATCGTAAGACGTAGACGTGGGCAAGCGGTCCGTTAAAGCGGTGAAGTCTCGGAGGTCGGCAAACAGAACGCTCACTTCGCGGCGTTGGCCTCCCAAAAACGCCGGGTCTCGCTCTAGTTCTCGAGCGACATTGGGCGAAAAGAACTGTTCCAATAGAATGCGAGTTCGCACTTGGTCGGCTTCGTTTTGGAGTCGAACGAACCCAGCGCTAACGGCATCGGCGACCAGCTGGACCCAATGCGCCTCTAACGCTCGTATGCCCACTCGGTTATTCCCCGAACGCAACGTGCGCGAACCAACCATGGCGCCGACAATTCGCGCGTCTCGGTCAAAAATCGGCGAACAAACATAACTGGTAGGCGGTACAAGCGTGGCTCCTGGCGTCATCATTTCTGCCGAATGATAGACGGTCTGACGCGATGCTAACATCTGATCCAGCAATGCAAAGCAGATACTGGTCCCGTACGGTGGCTTGGCGACAAAACTGGTATCAATTTCCCATTGGTTATTGCGAAGCATCAATACTTGCCCGCCGTCTAGTCCACCAGGTTGTACCACAAACGTGGCTGCTTCCAAGTAAAACAGGTGCGAGCAAGCGGCTTTGCGCTGCAGATCTCCTAATGCCTCAAACCAGCTTTGTAACGTTTGGACACCGGGAGGCTTACCCAGCGAACACAACGACGAACGGCCTCGACTGGAAGAACTGGCGAGTGACGCGACGACGGTCTTGGCGGCCGGATCGTCTGCATCGTTCTGGAGCAGCACGTGGACGTCGTCGATTTGGCAGGTGATGGGTAGAGATAGCGTGGTGGAAGTTTGGGGGCGTAAGGGTTGTTCGCCAAACTCGCATATTCGTTCACTGAGGTTTTGAATCCAAACGGACTGTTCGTCCAGTTGCCGCAGTTGCAACAAGATCGGGGGCGAATCTTTGTCTTGGAATTCCGCCAGTGAGACCACGGTCGGTTCGCTGTCAATGGAAGTGAAAGCATGATGTCGGGGCGAATAGAGAAAAGCAGTAAGCATGGCTGTAAAATGAGATTGCAAAACGGTGAATGTTTTTCAGTAGCAAGCGAACAAGCGCGAACCAGATTGGTTTGCTTTGCCGATACTAGAAATCGTACGTTGCAAGTAGGCAGGCCGCGGCCAACAAGGTAGGCGGATTATGCCGTTGATTGCGGTGATAAAGATCATTCCGTTGGCACAGAGGACACAATTGGCATGGAACTCTCGACATTCTTTGCTTACGGTGGCATGGCGATGGTAGCGTTAGTTACGGCACAATTGGGCGCCGGAGTTTTACGGACGGTTGCCGATGCATTTGTGGCCTACCAGCGCCGACATCGTGATTTGGAGCTGTTGGACGCGAGAATTCTGGTAACCAAGCGTGAAATTGCGGTGCGGCAATCCAGTGAAAAGGCGTGGGAAGGGCTGCGGAAATTCCGAGTTCGATGGAAGGTGGCCGAATGCCAAGGCATTCATTCGTTATATTTGGTGCCACACGACGGCCGGCCGCTACCACCATTTCGGCCTGGTCAGTATTTGACGCTCTCAGTTCGATTGCCCGGCGATGACCGCCCGACGATTCGGTGTTATTCGCTGTCAGATTCGCCCAAATCGGACTACTATCGGCTTAGCGTAAAAAAGCGACACCTCCGCCGGACTCGCCGGATGCTCCATCGGGCAAAGTCAGTTCGTATGTGAATGACCTGGTTTGCGAATCGGATATTTTAGATGTCAAAGCGCCTTCCGGGACGTTCTATTTGCATACGGACAA
The DNA here is from genome assembly GCA_041399205.1 of Pirellulaceae bacterium. Classification (GTDB taxonomy): domain Bacteria; phylum Planctomycetota; class Planctomycetia; order Pirellulales; family Pirellulaceae; genus JAGQOZ01. The sequence goes on from JAWKTK010000039.1 coordinate 26,262, forward strand.
GGAGACTCCGGTGGTTCTGTTAGCGGGAGGCGTGGGGATCACTCCGGTCTTGAGTATGCTGAACTACTTGGTGGATGTGGGTTCGAATCGCCAAGTCTATTTCTTTTTGGGGGTCCGAAACGGTCTGGATCATCCGTTTCGTCAGCATCTGAGCGAAATTGCTAGAACCCAAGACAACGTTCGGATTGTTACCTGCTATTCGCAACCTCGGTCGAATGACCAGCAAGGTCGCGATTATGACGTGCAGGGCCGAGTGACCGTGGATTTGGTCAAGCAGTATTTGGGCGTTAGTAACTACGATTTCTATATGTGCGGGCCTCCGGCGTTTTTGGAATCGCTGGTGACTGGGCTAAAAGCGTGGGGCGTTCCGAAAACGTCGATCCATCAAGAGGCGTTTGGCCCTAGGCGAACAGCGAAACGTGACGCAGTGCCAGTGGCAGGTCAAAAATCCGAGGTGCAATTTTCCAAATCGAATCGCGTGGCAACCTGGGACGGAAGTCTTGCCAACCTGTTGGACCTGGCTGATGCCGCTCAGATTCCAATCGATTCCGGGTGTCGCGCCGGGAACTGCGGAACGTGCTTGACCGCCATTAAATCGGGTTCGGTCAAGTATTTGCAAGCTCCGGGTTGTGACGTTGATGACGGTTGTTGCCTGCCCTGTATTGCTTCGCCAGATGGATCAGTGGTATTAGACGCGTAGCAGTCGTGTTCTGAGAGCTATGTTTGGGAAAGTTCCGTTTTCCATCATAATAGTTTTCTACGAGCGTCTTTTGTCATGTCTGGTTCTATTCGGTCCGTAATTTTTCTTGCTTCGTTCTTGATTTGTTGGACGTGTTGTGAAACGACGTGTCATAGTGAAGTCAATTCGGAGTTGGCGAACGATCCACACAAGGTAGTGGGCGCCGAAAACTGTTCCAAGTGTCACCAAAACGAATTGAACGTCTGGAAGCAGACGCCTCATTTTCACACGTTTGACACATTGCATCGCAAGCCGGAAGCGCAGCAGATTGCAGAACGAATGGGGATTCGTTCTATCAAACGCGATGAAACTTGCATGCAGTGCCACTACACTGCGCAGCAAGACGGTAGTCGTTCCAAGTTGATTTCGGGGGTATCGTGTGAATCGTGTCATGGCGCGGCCAAGGACTGGTTGACCATTCACAATGATTACGGCGGCCCCGATGTGACCAAAGAAATGGAGTCGGACGCACATCGGCGCAAACGCCGCCTGACCAGCATGAAGAACGGCATGCGGAATCCGACAAATCTGTACCTGGTTGCCAGAAGCTGCCTGAACTGCCACACCACTCCCATGGAGAAATTGGTCAATGTCGGTGGTCACCCGGCAGGCAGCCAGTCGTTTGAACTGGTGTCTTGGTCGCAAGGGATGGTGCGTCACAATTTTGTGCGTTCCAACGGGACGACCAATAACACGTCCGATTCGGCGCGACTGCGTCAAATGTTTGTTGTAGGAGTGATGGCAGACTTGGAATACAGTTTACGAGCTACAGCGCAGGCGACGGAGAAAGCGAAATTCGGTATTGCGAATGCAGAACGTGCCAACCGTGCTCGCTTGCTACTGCTATCACTGCAAGAACGTCTAAACGATCCGCATATTCAGCAAGCGTTGGACGCTATCAAAGTGGTTCGCTTAACGCCGAACAACCGAGAAGTGCTGGAGCAAGTGGCGGATCAAGTGGGTTCCGCCGCGTTCATATTCGCGCAGAAGTCCGATGGTGCTACACTTGCCGCCATTGACGACTTAATTCCACCACCATCGCAATACAAGTAGCGTCCACCTACGCTCATGGAGGAGGTAGGTATCCATGTTGCACAAAGGAGTGTCGATCACCCGGCCCCTGTTGCTGGGACGTGCCGTTCGGACAAGATATGTCCGACCAGGACGTTGATCGTTTGTTGCAAACGCCGCCATTCAGCCAAATGAATGGGAATGCGTTTCCAATCAGCTGTTCGTTGCCTGATATTCTGCGCAACGATACTCGTATCAACCGCTATCAAGTGGGCGATCTGGTTGTGCGCGAAGGCGATTATGGTGACAGTGCGTTCTTGGTGTTGCGAGGTTCCGTGCGAGTGACATTGGAGTCGCTCTCGGCCGAAGCGTTGGGCCGAACCGAACCTGGCCGTAGCAACTGGTATCGCACGCTTTCGCAGATGTGGAAACAGTATCGGTATCCAGAGGTTCGCCACTATTCGCGAACGGACCGTTCATCGTCTATGGTGGGATCGCGAATGCAGGGCGATTCCCAACGCGTCTTTTTGCAAGACGTGCCAGGCGTCCTGAATGAATTCCAGACGGTGTCATTAGCGACGGGCGAGTTCTTTGGTGAACTCGCCGCGCTGACTCGATCTCAACGATCTGCCACCGTGTTTGCTGATTCGGATGACACGGAATTGCTGGAGATTCGCTGGCAGGGTCTTCGCGATATCATGAAGCGAGATCATTCGCTGCGAGACCACATTCACCAACAATATCGCGAAAACAGCCTGCTGTCGCATCTCCGCGAAACGCCCTTTCTGAGTCAGTTGCCGGATGAAGCGTTGCAAGAGATTGTGCGCGAAACTAGTTTTGAATCATTTGGTTCGTTCGAATGGCAGCGGCCTTTCAAAAGCGAATTGCTTGATGCCGATCCGGCGGAACGTATCCTGGCGGAACCGGTTATCGCGCAAGAAGGTCATTACCACAACGGCTTGATCTTGATTCGTGCCGGGTTCGCGAGGCTTAGTCGCAAGCGAGGCAGCGGCCACCAAACCGAAGCTTATCTGGGAAAAGGGCAGGCGTTTGGCTTGGAAGAACTCGCATACAATTGGTCCGAACACGACCAGATTTCGCTGCAGCGATCATTGCGAGCCGTAGGTTATGTGGACATCCTGCGCATTCCAACCAGTTTGGTCGAACAGCACGTGTTGCCCACACTGGATGACGTTCAACTGGAATCGATGCGGCAGCAAGTCAAAGGTTGGCAAGATGCTGCCAAAGCGGTTGCATCAGATCGTATTACCGCAACTGAAGCAAACGATACGGCCATGTTAGAGTTTGTGGTAGACCAGCGATTGATGAATGGTACGCAAACCATGATCATCAATTTGGACCGCTGCACTCGCTGTGATGACTGTGTCCGAGCGTGTGCGGCAACGCACGAGAACAATCCTCGATTCGTACGCCACGGCAAGATTTTTGACAGACACATGTTTGCTAACGCCTGCATGCACTGCGTCGATCCGGTGTGCATGATCGGTTGTCCCACGGGCGCCATCGGTCGCGACGTCGATTCGGGGACGGTGACCATTAACGATTCGACGTGCATTGGTTGTGCGACGTGTGCCAACAGTTGTCCCTACGACAATATTCGCATGGTCGGCATTCGCGATGATGACGGTGCGTTCATTCTAGATTCAGACCAAGCTCATCCGATTGTCAAAGCCACTAAGTGCGATCTGTGTGTTGACAGATTGGGTGGACCTGCGTGCGAACGTGCGTGTCCACACGACGCGCTGATTCGGATTGATGTAGAGCAAACCGATTTCCTTCGTCAATGGCTTTCTAGATAACGAATTCGAATTCATGAACGGACTCATAACCACGTTTTTTCGTCGCCGGATCACTAACGGATTGTTCGCGACGCTGGTGGCCCTGTCGCTGCTTTTTCTGCTGGAATCACAACGTCAACGTTTGAAGTATGATTCGTTTACCAGCGGCTATTTGCTGATTGCAGCGGTCTTGTTCTTGGCTGCCTATAATCTTCGGAAGAAGCTTTCGTTCTTGCCGCTGGGGAAATCGTCTACCTGGTTGCAAATCCATATCTACGTGGCGTACGTGGCAATCGTCATCTTCTTGGCACACGTTGGATTTCGATTTCCCAACGGCCAATTGGAATCGTTACTGGCAATCCTGTTTAGCGGCACCGCTGTCAGCGGAATTTATGGGTTGTACATAACGCGAGTGTACCCCAAGCGGCTGAGCAATCTGAGCGAAGAGTTTGTATTTGAACGTATTCCAGCGTTTCAGTATCAGATCAGAAAACAAGCCTCTTCGTTAGCGGTTGCATCCATGGAGCAAGTCCAAGAAACGACACTGGCTGAGTTTTATTCGAACCGATTGAGCAATTTCTTTGAACAGCAACGAAGTGTCCTGTACCGACTGTTTCCCGGCAGTCGTCGTCGAAAAAGCTAATGGCAGAACTGTCCAGCCTGCAACGATATCTGTCGAACGAAGAACGCCGCATCAGCGACCAATTCTTCCGTTTGATTCGAAAGAAAGACGACTTAGACTACCATTGGGCGTTGCAGGGAAAGCTCAAGCTGTGGCTGTTCGCTCATATCGGCTTGACCTATTCGTTGGTGTTGGTCGCTATCTATCATGCGGTCATGGCGCACGCGTTTCACGGAGGATTACGATGAACCGAGGACGTTTGCAAGGCGAGCCGCAATCGCAATACGATCGTCCAAACCAACCGTGGGTCTGCGGCCACGCGGCGGAAGGAAATCCGTGTCCGCTGGGACCGAATGGTCGTGGCGTTTGCCGAGTACCCGATGATTGCTCGCCGGTCTTGGTGAACGAACGTTGGACGTGTAATCGCAGTGCCATCCTTGGTGGCACCTGTGATCAAGGGCCGACGCCTGAGGGAAAATGTTGTTGTCGTCGCGAACCGTGCCAACCCAAGCGAACGTTGCGCAGTCAGCGACGTCGATTCATCTTCGGCTGCTTTGCCTTAACCTTGGGCGTTTTGTGTATTATCACATCGACACAAATGCGCACCACGGCGCTTGCTCCTGGCCCGCTGTCGGCCAATCACGCCCAGCTGTTGAACGGTGCCAAGAGCGAAGAAAAATGCGCCGCGTGCCACCAAGCGGGCACCGTACACTTCGTCGACTGGATGGTGGATACCGTTACCAATGGCGGTCACCTGAACGAATCGCAACACCAACGCTGCCTGAAATGTCATGACAAATCGATTCCTACGGAGTTTGCCTTGCGTCCTCATTCGGTCGCCCCGTCTGAATTGGACATCTTGACTCGGCTGGCTGCCAGTGATTCGAAAAAAAATCCCTTCCAAAAAGTCTCCACCAACCAATCGCACAATATTTCGGAGCTCGCCTGTGCTCAGTGCCACAAGGAACATCACGGCGCCCACCACAACTTGGCCGCGCTGACCGACAAGCAGTGTCAAACGTGTCACCTAAAGTCGTTTGACAGTTTTGCGGATGACCATCCCCAGTTTCGCAATTGGCCGTATCGTCATGGAAACCGTCTTCGGTTTGATCACATGACACACGCCGGAAAGCACTTTTCAAAAGAGGACAAGGAGTTTCGCTGCAACGACTGTCATACGGTGTCCGAGTCTGGTGCGATGCTGCTGGTGGACGGGTATTCTCAGTGTCATTCCTGTCACGGGAGCAAGATTGAATCTAGCCTCGCGTCCGGTGTCGTGTTCTTTGGCTATCCGACCATCGAATCCTCGTTGGTGTCCCAGGCGTCGGCGCCGAAGCAATGGCCCAAGGATGCGCAATTTGACTTTGACGGCGAAGTTTCAGACTTTATGAAATTGCTGTTGGCCAGTGACCCAGCAGCTCATTTCATGTTGCGAAAATTCGGACCTGGTTATTCGCTGACCGACGTCGATCCGGACGATCCACAAGATGTGGAAACGGCAAAGCGACTTGTATCCGCGATGCAGGCATTCAGTAACGAATTGGCGTTGCAGGGCAGTCAAGCGATTCAAAACCGACTGCGCCAATTGTCTGCGACGGTGAATGAGCAAACGATCCAGGCGTTTTCTGGCAGTTTGGATGGCCAACGTTGGGACCAAATTAGACAACGTTGGTTCGGCGGACAGCCAGCGGAGAATCACAGAGCGTCACCAACGTCCCGGTGGAGTGCCAATGATACTGCATTCCAATTGTTGTATTCAGCAGAAGGGCATGGCGACCCAGTACTGCAGGCTTGGTATGAAATCTTAATGCGAACCACGGAGTCGGCCGATGCCGACGTCCGAAGCTTGTCCCAGTATCTGTTCGAACAGTGGAGTAGTCCGACAGCGCCGGGCCAATGTGCGTCATGCCACGACGTGCGGCACAAAGAAATTGTATGGCACAATGCGAAAAGCAATCGGACGGAGTTCTCCAAATCGTTTACTCGATTTAATCACCAACAGCACTTGATTCAGCCGCAGTTACGCGACTGCCGTTATTGCCATCAACTAGATCGCTCGGCCAGACCAACGTCGGCGGAAGTATCGAGTGATCGGCATTCCAGTGGTTTTGTGTTTATCAGCAAAACCCAGTGCTCGGACTGCCACACCAAGCAGGCTGCGTCCAGTTCCTGTACCACATGCCATCGATACCATGTGGATTTGCCAGTGGGTGACGCGCAGCGGATCGTGGACATTCGAAGGGAATGGAATACCAAGGTGCTGGCTGCGGGCGACAACGCGACGACGCGTTAAACTCAAACAGACACAGACGGTTTGTCTTCGGTCCATTCAGGCACGATGATTTCGACAACACCGCCCCATTTGGCCGACGGTTCGACTGGCTGTAGCAAAATACGGCCTTGCATTGAACGCACCACTTCGTCCGCCACTGAAAGTCCGCGCCCTGAGAATTAGGCTGTGTGGTAAATCCGAGTTCCAGTGGCGTTGCCGGGCTTCCTTCGAGAAGCCTTTCCCGTGATCTTTTACCGTGACACAAAAGTAGGCAATTTCGTTGGGACGCCTTAGGCCTCGACGCATTGCCAATTCATTGTCACAGCGAATCAGTTCCAATTCCAAAGGCCGCCGGTCCGTTGCGCCTTGTGCCTGATGTGCATTGACCAACAGATTCAAGATGCTGTAAACGAAACTAGATCGCGAACCATTTGCAAGAATCGGATCTGCTGCCAACACATCCGCGCGAAACTCCACCGCCGCTCCCGTGAAAATCAGACACAATTCGCACGCCTCCAACAACGCTTCTCGAACCGCAAAACGCTGCAAGGGACTATCGGATCGTAGAATAGCCGCCGCGACCGCTCGGTTCATTTCCGTAATCACCGAAACCGCATCCGTCATGTTGTCGATGCCTTTCTTGACTTCGTCATCATTACCCAAGACGGAGTTCAAAAAAAGACATTGCCACTGATACCTGAAAAGCGATTGTTCAGCATATGGACAAAGACACGTGCGGCCAGCGGCAAGTGTTCGCGAAATCGGCTGATCGTCCATGCACTCACTTGCTGGGCAATGCGAGTTTCCACGGCATCATGCAAGGCAATCTGAAAGGCAAATTCTAACGCGGCTGCCAATCGGTCACGGACTTCCAACGCCCAGTTGGCATCGGGATCCCGCCAAGCCACCAAGATCGCCTTGCAGCGGCAATGCTCGCGCGAAGTCGACATTTTGGAAACAATCTGAAACGAATTTGCATCAAATGGACGCGACGACGATCCGCTAAACGCGCGTTGCAGCAAAGCAGGAACGGGCGTCTCTGGGGCCGAAAGAACCACCGTCGACTTGGTTGAATGATCCACGGATTCCAACCAATCGCTCAAGTCTTCGCATTCGCGTGGAGTTAACGCTTCTTGGACTTGCGTCGGGAGACGCGGAAAAGCGTATGGCAAACTGTGGTGATTCGTCCGTGGCAGTCGTTTCGCATCGAGTGCTGTTGGTCAGAACAAGACTCCAATCTTGCACCGCGCCCAACGGTAACAAGACACGCAGTGAACTTCGCATCCTTCGCTCTAACAGTGACAGAAGTATGTCAGGGTAGTAACGAGCATAGAAGTCAATGATAGAATCGAAATTGGCATCAGGAATCAAGGAGCCGTCCTGTTCTGATTAATTCGCGTTGGCCAAGCACGTCCCTCGTCGCTTGATTTCCTCTTCGTGAGACAACACGTTGTCAGTGAGGTGGGATGATAAAACAGAACCACACAAACGTGAATTCCACGTGGGAAGATTATGCCATACCAAGACGAACTATGCGAGGATCTCCGGAACAACTTGGCCGTGGACGTCCGTCAGACGAAAATCTCGTCCGGCGTAGCGGTATGTTAGCTGGGTGTGATCAAACCCCATCAGGTGGAGGATCGTGGCATGCAGGTCATGCACATGAACTCGATTTTCAACCGCTCGAAAACCAAAGTCATCTGTCGCACCAAAAATGGTTCCCCCCTTAACGCCACCACCAGCCATCCACATGGTGAAACCGTGGTGATTGTGATCGCGACCGTTGATCTTGCCAGCGTTAGAACCCTTCTTAGGTAATTCGACGGTAGGCGTCCGGCCAAATTCGCCGCCCCAAATCACCAACGTTTCGTCCAGCAGGCCTCGGGATTTTAGATCTTTCAACAACGCGCCGATGGCCTGATCGCATTCCTTCGCCAGCCGACGATGGTTCACTTCAATGTCGTCATGATTGTCCCACGGCTGTCCCGCTCCATGCCATACTTGGACAAACCGAACACCTCGTTCTACCAAACGTCGCGCAATCAGAATTTGTCTCGCTTGCACGCCGGGGCCGTAGGCGTCCAAGACCGACTGCGATTCTCGACTGACATCAAACGCATCGGCCGCTTCCATTTGCATGCGAAACGCCAATTCAAACGATTGGACTCGCGCTTCCAGTTGTGGATCGTCATCTCGAACCGCAGCATGCTGCCGATTCAACTTCTGTAACAGGTCTAGCTGGGTTCGCTGCTGATCGTGGTCTTGCCATTTGTTACGAATGTTTTCAATCAACCGGTCGATTCGCGTGTTTTTGGTATCGATATAAGTGCCTTGATAAATTCCTGGCAAGAATCCCGATTGCCAGTTTTGTGATTCTTGAATCGGATAACCTCCGGGACACATCGCCACAAATGCCGGCAAATTCTGATTCTCCGTTCCCAGTCCATAGGTCAACCAACTGCCCATACTAGGACGAACCAATCGAGCTTGCCCGCAGTTCATCAGCAGCAAGGACGGTTCGTGATTGGGGACGTCAGCATGCATGGATCGAATGACGCACATATCGTCCACGCACTGCGCCACATGCGGAAAGATTTCGCTGACCGGAATCCCACTTTCGCCAAACTGATTGAACTTGTAGGGCGACCGAAATGCCGCGCCGGTCTTGCGTTCGGTTCGCAAATTCTTCATCGGCAATTCTGTGCCGTGGTACTTGTCCAGCGCTGGCTTGGGGTCAAAGGTATCAACGTGAGATGGCCCGCCGTTCATGAACAGGTGAATGATGTGTTTGGCTTTGGGTGCAAAATGAGGTGCGCGAGCGGCTAAGGGTGATTGCGACGCAATGTCGGCCTGCGCGCCACGGACACCTAAGCATTCTGCCATGGCCAGGCTTCCCAGGCCCATACCGGAACGTTGCAAGAGCTGTCGTCGGCTAAGCGAATTTCCAGCAGTCGATTCCCACTGTGACATAGCGTTGTCTCAATCTACGAACAAGAATTCGTTGGAAAGTAATAGCGTCTGTGCTAATCGGCTCCACGCTTTGGCGTCGTTCGCTCCTGCCGTTTCTACAAATTCATGTAGCCATGCCGATTCTTGATCGGTCGGAGTTCGCGAATAAACTTGCTTCATCAATGCGTCTAAGCGCTGGTCGACCGAACGCGTGTCATTTGCGTACCTTTGTCCGATGGCCAAACCGACTTCTTTGGCAAAGGGGCTGTTCAAGAGGAACAATGCTTGCTGAGGAACGGTGGTGTCGAACCGTTTGGGCGCATGCGTATCAGGTGACGCCACATCAAAGGTGCGATACAGCGATGGAAAATTCTGGCGATCAATATACGCATAAATGGATCGGCGAAATGTCATTCGCTTGTCTGCCAAATCAACCGACTTGCCTCCCGTTTCAGAATCGTCCAGCAGGTTCGCCGCCCACAACAAGGAATCTCGCATCGCTTCAAAATCGAGTCGGCGTCGATTCATGCGCGCCATCCAGCGATTCTCTGGATCCAGTTCGTACATTTCGGCCGAAACATTCGAGACCTGTCGGTAGGTGGCGGACGTGACGATTTCTTTAATCAACCACTTGGTAGACCAACCATGGTTGATGAATTCCACTGCTAAATAGTCCAATGCCATTTGATGAATCGGCGGCTCGCTGCGCAACCCAAAATCGCTGGGCGTGTCTACCAAGTACGTCCCGGTCAAGCGCCCAAAAACTCGGTTCACGAAGACTCCGCAGTCAGCGGATTTTCCTTGGACGCGATCGCTTCGGCCAATTCTTTACGTCCGCTTCCATCTTGGAACGCAGGACGGTCTTTTCCGGCGATGGCAAGCAAGAAACGCCGAGGCACGACTTCGCCCGGATTCGACGAATTGCCTCGTAAGAAGATCGGCGCATCTTTGGGGTTCGCGTCGTCGACCATTCGCAATCGCGAAGGCGGATCGTTTGGTTCGCGACTGCTATCGAAGACGCCGTATAACGAATAGTAGTCCGCAATGGGAATCGGATCGTATTTGTGGTCGTGGCAACGAGCACACGTGACGGTCAGACCCAACAGGCCTCGAGTCACCACGTCAATCCGATCGTCAATGATGTCATGCTTGTTGTTCAAAAAACGACGGCCCAAGGTCAGAAATCCCATGGCGGCCAATTCGTCCGGATCATCTGCAAACTCGGACCGATCGGCACTCAGTTGCTGAAACACAAACTGATCAAACGGCAGGTCTTGATTGAATGCCTGGATCAACCATTCGCGATATTGGTAAGCGTCCGCGTAAGCTCGATCCTCCGTGAACACGTAGCCTTTGGTGTCTGAATACCTAGCTACATCCATCCACAGCCGAGCCCACCGTTCGCCAAGTTGCGGTGAATTCAAAAGTTGGTCCACCAACGCGTCGTAGCTTTCGGCTCCACCGAGACGAACCTGTTGGATTTGTTCAAAGGTTGGCGGAATGCCGATCAAGTCCAAATACAACCGGCGAACCAAAGTGTCATCATTTGCGGTTGCCGATGGTTCAATTTGGTCACGACGCAATTGAGCCAAGACGAACCGATCCAAACCATTGCGAATCCAATCCGATGGCGGTTGGTCGTCCAGCGAAGCGACTTGCGGAAGCTGAAATGCCCAATGCGAATCACGCAGTTGTTGGTTGTGATCTGCCGGTGGCGGTTCCCGTGTTGTGGACGTGGTTGCAGTTCGTGGATCGGGCGCACCTTGCGAAATCCATTGTTGAAAATCGGCCGCCACTTGATCGTCTAGTTTGGCCTTGGGCGGCATCTGGTAAAAATCTTCGTCATAGCGCAACGCTTTGACGATCAAACTCTCTTCGGGCAAACTCAGGTCGATTGCCGGACCGGAGTCGCCGCCACTGAGTATGCCTTCCGCATGATCCAGACGTAAACCTGCCTTCACTTCGCCTGCATCGGCACTGTGGCATTCATAGCAATGTTCGACCAACACAGGACGAATTTTTTGCTCGAAGAATTCGAATTTTGCTTCGTCTGCCACGATGTCCCGACGGACAACCAAGCACACAAAGGCAGTGCACAGCGTGGCAAGGATGGGCGAACAAAGTTTCTTGTTGGGCCAGAAGAAACGCATGGTTGAGGCAACCGAAAATTCGAAAGGGAAGGCGGGACCGAAGCGAGCAGGCAAGGCCTCGATTATACGAATTAACCGGCCCAAAAACTACAGGCTGGTCGCATCATTTCCAGCGACGCTGCGTATCGCCCTTCGCAAAATTCGCTTTGCGCGGCACATCCATGCCGCTCAGTCGACACGCTCACTAAGGGTCGTAACCTTCACCATAAGGGCTTTTTCGCTTTGGCATCCATTTGCACATGGCAATTCCCAGCATGAATAAGATGGTCAGCGGTATTGCTAACAGCAACATGCTGATCGGATCGGCCGGCGTGACGACCATTGAAAGAACAAAGATGCCCAGAACGGCGATTCGCCATTTTTCCAAGTAAGTGGAAATCGTGACGATGCCCAAGCGTTCCACCAACAGCATCACCAGGGGCAATTGGAAACTGATGCCAAAACCCAGCGGCAAAATCAGCACAAAGCTAAGCCATTCATTGATACGAGGGTCCGGATCAATGTTCATCGATTTGTTGAACGTAAACAAGAAATTTAAGACTGGTTCAAAGACAAAGAAAAAAGCCAGCGAACATCCCGCCAAGAACAGCCCCAGGCTGAACGGAAGAAAAACGTGCACGTATTGTTTTTCATGCGGATACAAACCGGCCGCCACAAAGTTCCAAATCTGGTAGAAGATCCACGGGCTGGCGATGACTGCACCGCACAACGTGGCAGCTTTTAGCCACACCATGAACGGTTCGTACGCATTCAGCGACTTGACTTCCGAAGGTACCGCCGTCCAGATTCGCAACTTGGCCATGGGAAGCGATGGTGCCGATGGTTCGAACGCTAAAAAGTCGATCGGCGGGGTTTGGTCCGCTTTTTCGTCCAATTTCTTTTTCGCTGCCGCTGGCTTGGTTTCCTTGACGGTGCTGACGGACGACTTCTTGTCGGTTGCGC
>JAWKTK010000040.1:0-26113 GCA_041399205.1 Pirellulaceae bacterium
GTTGGACAATAATGGAAAACAACGATGTAATTTCTTTGATCGGCAGGACCGCTCGCGCAATTTCGCCTTCGTTGATGGTGTTGGTAAAGCCAGGAGTCACCACGGGGCTGATGGTGCGAACGAGTATCGCTGTCAATTCGCGTTGTTCGACGGGAAGCGGAGTTCGTTTGGTCAGATGAGACGGTCCATCGTGCGTCTCAGGCGAAGCGGCGGTAGTGGCGATCGGTTCGTTCGAATCATCGTTGTCGCTGACATCGGCCGAGTTGTCGTCAGTATCTTCGTCTGCCGATTTGACCTGTTTGGCATGGCCATCCAGCAAATAGAAGCCTTCCATGTTCACAAAGACCGCTCGATCATTGGGCGCACCGGTCGGCTCCAAAATGCCCACGACAAAGAATTCGTCGTGGATGTCTCCCGATTCAGAACCGTGGGTAGGCGCAATCATATCGCCCACCTTCAGCTGCCGGTCCTGTGCTACTCGAGCACCCACAACCGCTTCAAAGAAACCGTGTTCTTCGTTCCAGGTCTGAAGGTTCCGACCTTCCGCAAACTCATAGGTTCGACCTTCATCTTCGTCAAAGATAATGGAGTCAAAGAAATCAGGCGTCGTCCCGACCACTCGGTATTGTCCAAAATAGTCACCCATGCAAACCGGCACGGCAAACGTGACAAAGTCGGTCCACTTACCGTTCTGCCCGTCCGCGCGCTGATCCGCCGGTAAGAAATCTTGATAGACGGTGTAAGGAATGTTTTCCACCGGTTGGCTTAGATAGTAAACCGTGTTCAATACTATCTGCAGATCGCCACCCTTAGCGCCCAAAATGACGTTGTAACCGAGGCTACTGTTGCTGCGAAACGATTCCGCCACAACGCCGTGAATCACCAACACGGCTACTACCAACATGACGCCTAAGGCCATGGATAGTGCGGTCAGGATCGAAGCCAACGAACGGCGGCGGACACTCCGCCAAGCAATCTTCCACAGCGGCATGACGTTATTCTCCTGAAGTTGCCGCGGTTGCGGTGGCCAGTTTGTTAATTTGGTCCAAGCGGTCGATTCGCCCAAACTGGTTGGCTACTTCCATGCTGTGGGTCACCAACAGCAAAGACACGTTTTCATCTTCGCACGTTTGCCGAATCAGATCGACTATTTGCTGCTGATTGGCCGGATCGACATTGGCAGTCGGTTCGTCGGCCAATAGCAGTTTGGGACGATTCGCAAGCGCGCGTGCCACGGCCACTCGTTGCTGTTCTCCCACGGAAAGCTGATTTGGCTTATGCGTCAAGCGATGTCCCAAACCAACTCGATCCAGCAACGTTTTCGCGCGACCAACATCGGTCTTCATTCTAGAAAACGTCATGCCTAGCAAGACATTTTCCAAGGCGCTGAAACCGGGCATAAGATTGAAGGTCTGAAAGACGTAGCCAATCTTGTCCGCTCGCAATTTGTCTCGACCCGCTTCATGCAGCTTCCCAAGATCAACGGAATCAATGACGATACTTCCGGAATCGGGGCGACTGATGCCGGCAATCACGTGCAGCAACGTTGACTTGCCACCGCCGCTCTGCCCCACCAAAACGGCTTGTTCGGCCGCGTCCAGCGCATACGATTCCACGTCCAAAATAGGCAAACGCTGACCATCAGGCTGCGGGAATGATTTCTTGACTTGGGAAAGCGACAGCATCTTTTTTGTGACGAATTTAGGTAGTTACAACAATCGAAATGCAGTTCATTTTATTCGAACGCCTGAGTCTAACACTGGAGCGTTTACGAAGCGAGTCCACCTGGAGTTCGCGCGTCCTACGCCGATGCGATCCCTTCACCCCTTTCGAATCCGTCGACTTGGGTCAATTCGCAAATGGTCAGCGAGGTTAACATTTCGGCAAAACAGCAGATTATTGCTTGTTTCGCGAAAACAGGCCGGTAGGATGTGGGGCTTGTGACGTGTTGCGATGACCAGATTTCCCGGATCGCGAGCCGGAACTTGTTCGGTTGCATTCGCGAACGCCGGTCGATTCGGCTTTAACGTTAATCCCGTAACCCTTGAATAGAGAGCCAATGATGTTGAAAAGGATTAGTACGAATCAGATGTGGAGCGGCATGGCCGTGTTGTGTTTGCTGCCCGTTTTTTCGAATCAAACTGTTGCCCAGATTCCTGCCACCATCTATTCCGTTTCCAGTAACTTGAAAGACGTTTCCGGCTTTGACCGTACGGCGGAACATGTCGTGAACGGGGCGGGCTTTTTCTGCGGGGACGCATTCTATCAATCCCGAAGGGACGATGTGGCTGAACAACGGAACGTTTGCCGCCAAATGACTTGGAACCTGAGATTACATTTGATCTTGGTTCCGTCCAATCGATCGGCAGTATGAAGGTTTGGAACTACAACGAAACGCTGACGGGACGTCCCGAACTGTTAGGCCGAGGCGTCGGTTCGGCAGATATCCTTGTTGCCGGCGATGACTTGGTCTTCACGACGCTGATCTCTGGACAAGTCTTTGACCCTGCTCCCGGCGTGGAAGACGTCGACTTCGGACAATCGATTGACCTTAACGTGGACGCTCGTTACATCAAACTGGACATTGGCGGAAACCTGGGAGGCGACAACAATTTTGTTGGCCTGAGCGAAGTTCAGTTTTACCCAGTGCCCGAACCATCCAGCGTTTTGACGTTGATGGTAGGCATGCTGCTATGCCTGGCCGCGGGCCGCCGTCGTACAGCGAAGTAACGTTACACAGACCAATTAACCGATTGAAATAGTAACGAGCTTCCGGATTTTCGAAGCTCGTTTTTTTTTCGCAATACGCGCCCCGTGTTCTCTTGTCAAACGAATCGTTGCGTCGATTCCTTGAGAAGTGGAGAAGTCAGCCAGCCGAATTCGCTCGGGAGTGTCGTTGAGTTTCACTGCGTTTGTTTCATATTCACTTTCCGCACGCTGCCAGGCCACGAATCGAGCGATTCGTCTATTCTATAATTGGGCACTCGGGCGTTTCCCTCCAGTCGAGTAGTCTTCATCCCTACTGTGTAAAGGTGGCTAAAAATGACGATTGGCAATTGCTCTGCAATCACTTTTGTGATGATCGCACACGCAGTCCTTCCTGCTCTGGCATTTTCCCAAGTAAGCCCAATAGACGCTGCCCCGGCAGTTGATCCCTTTCCCAGCACTTATGCGGATCCAGCCGTTCCGTTGTTGCAACTTCCCACCCATTTTCGAGCTCGCCGAACCACCGCGACCATCGCCACCGCCGATGATGAAGCGATGACGATCTTGGATGTCGAAGGAGCCGGATGTATTCGCCATATGTGGTTCGTATTTGGTCAAAAAGAGATCGAAGACGTAGAAATCGAAATCAAGGTCGACGGCAAGGATCAAGCGCAGGTTCGCATGCCATTTCGCTCGTTCTTTGGCGAACTCCTAGACTTCGAAGACTATTTCATCAACAGCGCCGGTATCGTGAACTATCCCAACTTTACAGTCACGAACGATCCGCTCATTTCGCCCAAGGCTCAGCCCGGCTGGAATCTATACCTTCCTATTCCCTTTTCCCATGGCTGTCAGATCAAGCTATACAGCAAGACTCCAAAGCGAGGCGCCGCAATGATTGACTGGCAGCAATACTTGGGCAAGGTTCAGCTTACTCCGCTGCGCTTTCATGCACAGAGAAACATTGCCGAACCAGCGTCAACAACGCGTCCTTTCCCCATTGCCACGGCCGAGGGGACCGGCTTCTTAGCCGGCTACGTCATGGGATGGCGCCAGCGCGACCACGCGGACATGGTCTTCCACAATAGTGGCTCGCGCATGCTGATTGATGGCGAAACGGATCCGCATGTTATTTGCGGTCATAATGTCGAAGATGATTTCGGATTCTCGTGGGGATTCAATCAGTACCAAACTCGTTGGACCGGGTGTCCTTATCGCGACAACCGAGGACGAACGGATCAAGACGGAGTATTCTATCGTTTTTTTGGTCCCGATCCGATTCCGTTTCGTTCATCATTGCTGTTCTCTTCCAACGCGCGTCCTGACGACTATGAAGCCGTTTCCTACTACTACAAAGTCATCGATTCGAAAGCCCCAACGACAGAGTTTCCACGCAACTGGGTTGCCGTCGGTTTGTTCAACGATGGAGGTGATTTCGACAAGTTCCACAAACCGGCCATTGAAATTGTTCAGACCATGTCGCAGTCCCAGTTGCCAGAAACGATCACACACCAATCGGCCAATTATTCACCGCGGCAATTGGTGGCAGAACGAGGCTGGCTGCGGCTGGAACACACACTCCAGCATCGACCCGCTTACCCGCCCACGGACCATTCATATTTTGTGCGAACGACGCTCCACAGTGATGGCGACCGAGATGTGACGCTGCGCCTTGCCGCCGACGACTGGCTGATTGTCTGGTTGAACGGCTCGGAAATTGGCAGATTCGATCATTCGAATGGATTTGAAACGGTAAACATCGCCGCGCAGTTGAAAGCGGGAGAGAATCAACTTGTCATCAAGACAAACAATCGCATGAATCGCGATCGCCACATCTGGGTCCTGAACTGCGCTGTGTTGAATCGATAAGGTGGGCGAGTTTGGTGCTAGGCACTTTGATACTTTCGCAACACGTTTTGCGAAATGAACCACGCGCCCATCCAGAGAAACGAACCCACCAGAAACGGTGCGCCGGGCAGATAAAATGGTCGACTTTCCGAAGTGAAGTAACGAAACAAGCCCGACGTAAACAGCAGCGGAGCAATAATGGACGTCAGTCCTTGCAGCGAAGTCAGCGCGCCTTGAATTGCGCCTTGTTCTTTCGGATCAACCGCGCCAGTCACCACACTTTGCACGGCCGGTTGGCTCAACTGTCCCAGCGAACCAGCCACAATGATTAGCGGAATCATCCAACCTTGTGTCGCAAACCCGTAGCCCAGAAACGCCAACGAAGAACTGGCCAGTCCCACGGCCAATGCTTTTCGTTCGCCGTATTTGGCAATGAACCGACGGACCAAACCGCCCTGCACAATGATGGCCATCACGCCCACCAATCCCAACGTCAAACCGTTGGTCTGTTCGCTCCAATCAAACTTCTCTTTGGTGTACAACACCCAGACGTTTTCTAGGCCTCGTTGTGCCAGAGACATACAGAAAAACGCCATCGCCAAACCGGCGACCACCGGATAGACCTTCAGTCGGCCGACCGTACCAAACGGATTTAACTTGGCAATGCTCAGCGAATTCCGATTTTCTGGCAACAGCGATTCTGGCAACACAAAGAACCCATACAGCCAGTTGATCAGCGCCAGTCCCGCGGCCGTGAAAAACGGTAGGCGCAGGTGGATGCCGCCCAGCACGCCGCCTAGACTGGGCCCGATGATAAAACCCAAGCCAAACATCATGCCGACAAAGCCAAAGTTTCTGGCTCGAGTCTCCGGGGTGGAAATGTCCGCAATATACGCGTTGGCGGTGGTAATACTGGCTCCCATGGCCCCAGCCAACAGTCTGCCCACGAACAGCCAACGAATATTCGGCGCAAACCCCTGTATCAGAAAATCGACACCCAGCCCAAACAACGCGGCTAATAAGACCGGCCGTCGACCGAAGCGATCCGACAACGCGCCCATAATCGGAGCACACAGAAACTGCATCAGGGCGTAGGAAGCACCAATCACGCCGACATACCAGCCAGCCAGAGATGTATTGCCGCGCACAAAGTGTTCAATTAATTCAGGCAGAACCGGAATGATGATGCCGATTCCCAAAATGTCAATGAACAGCGTTACCAGAATGAACGCCAAAGCAGCTTTCTTTTTTTCAGCCGTTTTCTGCATGTCGACCAGCTTCCTCAGGTTCGCAATCGTCTTCAAGAAGCATGGTTGTAACATTCGACTGGAAATTCGACGAGTGGTGTGCGGTCGAGTGACACAGGTTCGAACCCGCAGCGCATGAAAAACGGCCGCTCAAGATGAACGACCGCTCATTTCGCGCCGAATGACACCGATTGACCGCTTAACGGCTGGAAAACCGATGTTTTCGCCCAACCGCCAACAGCATGACTGTTCCCAACAGCGTGGCGAACCAGCCAGCGGGTTCGGGCACGGCCGCGACACCGCCGCGAGGCCCCAGTTCATAGCCGCCATCCGTAAAGGCCACCACAAAGTCACTACTATCGAATTTGCCGTCTCCGTCCCAATCGCCCGTTTCCCAATTGGCGGCTTGGCCGGTTTCATACAAGCCCGAAGTGAAGACTTGGACAAAGTCACTACTGTTAAACTCGCCGTCAAAGTTGGAATCGCCGTACCAAGTCCCTTTCAGATCGACGACCCACTGGCTGTGATCATCCAGATTGACGTTGCCGTCATCGTTCAGGTCGTACTTGGCGGCTGATTCGCCCAGACGAATCTGTTCGGCCAAATCGTTGATGTCCACTGCATCTAGATTGCCATCGCCGTTGAAGTCGCCCGGTTCGCCACCACCACCAGAACTCATCTGAAAGTTCAGCTGATACCCTCGGCCACCCGCTGCTGACGTATGAATGTCTAAGGCAGACAGTTCAAAGCCCGGTTCGATTTCACCGATATCATCGTCCGGAATGAACGTCGTTGTATCCACGTTGAAATAGTGCATGCCATCGCCCGTTCCATCAGCAAAAGCAATCACGCCTCCGTTGGCGTCGTCTGCCCCGTCAAACCATTGCAGCGCGGCGGGATGATACAAGTTGCCATCGTCCGGAATGGGCGAACTGCCCCATTCGATGACGTTTTCGCCGGCTTCAGTCGGTATGTGCGTGGGTCCGACTTCGAAAATGGAAAAGAAACCTTCGCCACCTTCTACGCTGCCATCTTCCTGGCGAACAATCAGCGGCACCACCGTGTACAGTTCGCTTTCCACATCAGACGCTCGATCATCGGCCGCGTAATAGCGAACTACATCCACCGTTTCCCCGGCCGGAAGATCATTGCCGTACATCACCGGCACGCCTGACCAACCGTCCGGAGTACCATTGGTCAGCGGCAGCGGCGCACCGAAGCTACCTTCCACAGGCGCGGGACAGGCACCGCCAATTTTTCCGCCAGCGTCCAGCGGCGGCTTGGTATTGCCCGCCACAGCCGAAACGTTGAATTCGTATTCCCGGAATCCGAAGGCATCTACATCCGTTCCACTAGCTCCTTCCAGAATCGTTTGATTCAATTCGATCGCCGGCAATCCTTGACCAGCTGCGCCGGAACCGGTTAACCAACCTTCGACCACCGAACCGACAAATGGAATGGGCGATCGAGCGTCCAGGCTTTCACCAGCGGGATCCGATGTCAAGAAGCCGACGACCCAGCCGTCTTCTACTTCGAATGTTTCCGTGTCATGAAACGGAAATTGGTATTCACCAGCGCAGGTGTAGTCGACCCCACCTTGCCGAGTAGTCCCGATGGCGCGAATCACAAAGTCATCACCGAATTCGGGAAAATCGGATTGCGGTTCAGCCACAAACGGAGTCACCATCCCGAACTGTCCCGCCGCCCAAAAATTGGTGTACGTCAAGACTCCTTGGCCACCACCAAAATCGAATGGGTTGTCTTCATTGATATACAGAATGTTGGTCCAACCGTCGGGCGATCCCGCTCCGGTCAGCGAGTCATTCCCCGCCACCACTTGGGCTTCGATTCGCCCCGCTCCAGACACGACAAGCAAGGTCGCCATTAACCAAGAGAACTTCTTCATCCCCAAACTCCCTCGTTCAAACCATCGTTCAGGACTCACAACGTCCGTCAAACTAGCCAACCAGAATTCGAAAAGCAAGCAATTTCTTTGCGTGGCGTTTCAATAGTCGCAACAAAATCCAGCATCGCGCCCCATTTGCGGATACAATACGAAACGGTGCTTTCTGGCATATAGATCAGCGGCAGTAAGACAATCTTGTGTCAGTGCAGATTTGTCTTGGCCAGTTCACCGTCATGCGGCAGATTCTTTCCCTTGTTCCGTTCTTTTTAGGCAACGTAATCGATGTACGGAAATACGATCCGAAAACAGATTCAATTTCCCAGCAGACGCACTGTTGGCAAAAGCTTTCCCAAGAAGACATTCGCTGGCGAACCACTGGAGCCCAGACATTTATTGGCTGGCGATTTGGTGGCGCACTGGGAATCACAAGTGGTGGCTGATCAGTTGGAGAACGGAGCGGTCATCAGCGAATGGACCGATTCGGTCAGCGGCATTGTGGCCAGTGCGGAAGGTGCACCCACCCTAGAAGAAATTGCCCTGGGAGGTCGACCGGCGATTCGCCTGGATCCGGCTGATTCGCCCGATTGGTTTCTGGTCACCAGTGTCGATAGTCCGTTTCGTAACATCGGTGATTACACGTTGGCCGTGGTGTTTGCCACCAGTTCGTCCAATCTGCAGGGTGCGGAAGGCAATTGGTTTCAGAACACCGCGATTGTGGACGCCAACAGTCAAGGTTTGGCCAACGACTGGGGACTGTCTATCAACGCCAATGGTCGACTGGCCGCTGGGCTGGGCAACGGATTCCTGGCGAATCCCACCAACGTGTATTCGCAAGAAACGGGACTGAATGACGGGCAAACGCACTTGGCCATTGTGCGCCGCACAGGAAATAACGTGGCGATACGAGTGGACGATGGTGCGTTCGTCACGTCGACCATGAATTCGAATCCGCTGAGTACTTTGGACGTAGCGTTTGGAGCACAGAAACGAGGTGACGCGGCGCTGGACGGTTACTTGGCTGAAGTCCGCATGTACAACGGTGCGTTGGACGAAACACAGCTGGCCGATCTGTACAGTCAATTCACTACCACCTACGACAATCAAGCTCCGCAAGCCAATCCGGACATCTACACTTTGGCCGAAGACACCAATCTGTTCTTAGTTGGCGATAACAATGGGCTGCTGCTGAATGATACCGATGCCGACGGAGATGCACTCAAGGCGCAGCTGATAGAAACAACAACACATGGTGAACTGGGCGTGAACCCCGACGGTTCGTTTATTTATGTTCCCGATGAAAACTTTTTTGGCACTGATTCATTCACGTATGCGGCGGTTGATTTCCGGCCGTCGGCACCGGTCACCGTTACGCTGAATGTGACACCGGTCTATGATCCGGCCGTGGCAACGGCTGATTCGTACAAGACGGTTCCGCACGAAGCATTGGTGGTGAGTCCGGCGAATTCGCTATTGCTAAACGACTTGAATCCAGACAACGCTGATCTTTCGGTCGAATTGGTGCAAGACGTCAACGCCGGTTCGCTGCAACTACAACCGAACGGCACGTTTACCTATAACGCGCAAGGCTTTGCAGGCACGGCGTCGTTCACGTATCGCATCTTCGATGGCACGGGCTATTCCGCTCCGGCCACCGTTACCATTACCTCGAATACGCCGCCGCAAGCGATTGCGGACATGTACCAGTTGGACGAAGACACGCTGCTGACGATTGGTCCAGATCAAGGCGTGCTGGTGAACGACATTGACGCAGACGGAAACACTTTGACCGTCGAAATCATTAGCGAAACGGCGCACGGTGACATTGGTTTGGGCCCCGACGGTTCCATTGTGTACAGCCCCGTCGAAGACTTTTTTGGCACCGATCAGTTCACCTATCGAATTACCGACGGCATTGATCCGTCCAACGAAGCGACTGTGCAGCTCACGGTCCGTTCCGTGAATGACGCGCCGATTGCAGCCGTAGACAGTTACTTCACGCTGCCCAATTCGCCGCTGACGGTCAGTGCAGAACGAGGTGTCTTGGACAACGATTTGGACGTGGATGGCCCGGCGACGGTCGTCACGGTCACTTCGGCGCCGCAACACGGTTCGCTGCAAATGAACAATGACGGTTCGTTTGTCTACACGCCGCAAGCTAACTTTGAAGGCGAAGATGCGTTCACGTATGTTTATGGTGATTCGATTCAACAGAGCGAACCGACTCGCGTTACGCTGACGGTTTCTTCGCGGCCGATTCTGATCAGCGAATTGCACGCCACCAATGCCTCCGGCCTGACAACTCGTGTGCGCTCGAGCGCCGATGATGCATTCCGAGGTGACACGATGACGCCCGATTGGATTGAATTGAAAAACCGAGTGGCCGCGCGTTGGACATCAGCGGCATGCATCTGACCGATTCCGCCGACGATCTGACGGCTTGGCAATTTCCCGCAGGTACCGTGGTCCCGGCCAATGGCTACTTGATTGTCTTTGCGTCTGGCGAAAACATCACCGACCCGACGCTGGACGAAAACGGCTTCCTGCACACCAACTTCAATCTTTCGTCAGACGGAGAATACTTGGCCATCGCCAATGAAGTGGGTGACGTCATCTTCGAAGTCACGCCTACCTATCCCGCTCAAGTCACTGACGTTTCGTACGGCTGGAACGGCAGCGAATACCGCTATTATGATTCGCCCAGTCCTGGTCTACCTAATGGCGCAGGTCTGATGGGCTTGGTGGAAGATACTTCGTTTAGTGTGAAGCGAGGCTACTTTGACGAAGCATTCGAACTGCAAGTCACTTCGCCCACGGTTGGCGCGTCGTTGGTCTACACCACCGACGGTTCGAACCCCACGTTGGAAGAAGGGACCATCGTTCCGGCCGCCAGTCCCGATGTGGCTCCGGTATTGAATCTGAACATCAGCGAATCGACCACGCTGCGAGTTGCTGCGTTTAAGGACGGATACGTTCCGACCAACGTCGACACACAAACCTATTTCTTTGCGGACGATCTGGTGCAACAGTCTGGCTTGTGGGACACGATCACCGAAGATCCTACCTGGGGTCCACAATTGAAAGACTCACTGTTGTCACTGCCGGCGATTTCGCTGGTGCTGGACGGGCGAATTTCGGAATCGCGTGAAGTCGGGACGTCCGTGGAAATGATTTTCCCGGATGGCGAAGAGGGCTTTCAGATTGATGCTGGCGTAGAACACTACGGCGGGCACAGTTTAAGTTCGCCCAAGAAAAATATGCGGCTGAGTTTCAAATCCGCCTACGGTGATCCGACGCTGAAGTTCGATCTCTTCGGCGAAGGAGCGACGGACGAATTCAACCAGTTGTTGCTGCGAACCGGTTCGCATGACAATTGGTTCTGGGTGCATCCGGCGGGTGGCCAGGGTCATTATCTCCGCAACCGTTGGGCATTTGA
Source organism: Pirellulaceae bacterium (assembly GCA_041399205.1). Lineage (GTDB taxonomy): Bacteria > Planctomycetota > Planctomycetia > Pirellulales > Pirellulaceae > JAGQOZ01. The sequence goes on from JAWKTK010000040.1 coordinate 11,141, forward strand.
CCGTCAATTGGAGCTCGGCGATTTGGCTCCGCACGGTCGGCATGTTCAAGTCTATATCAACGGCAAGTACGAAGGCATTCATCATCTAATGGAGCGACCCGACGCAGCCTTCATGGCGTCTTATTTGGGTGGCGAACCGGAAGACTATGACGCTTTGAATGCGGGAACGGCCATTGATGGCGACACCGACGCGTGGCGGATGCTGCAACGCAACGAAGTGATTGACGACTACCAAGAAGTGCAAAAACTACTGAATGTAGAAAACTACGCCAATTACATGTTGCTGCAATTCTATGGCGGCAATGATTGGGATTGGAATACGTCTCAGAACTGGGCCGCCGCTCGTCCCAGGTTGGATGACTCGGGCTTCATCTTCTTTCATTGGGACAGCGACTTGTTGTTGCGGACGACTCGCACCGCCAACGTGATCACTCGCGGCGGTCCGGGCAATCTTTGGAACGCCAACGGCGGGATGCGTCAGCATCCTGAATTCTTGATGTTGATGGCGGATCGAGCTCACGCGTTGTTCTACAACGATGGCATGCTGACGAATGATCGAGTGCGTGCGGATATGGAAGCGCTGGCCGATCAGATTCGTTTGCCTGTGATTGCCGAAACCGCTCGCTGGGGCCAGCGAGGCTTCAACGGACTTCGTTACACGCCGGCCGTTTGGGAAGGTGCCATCGAATGGATGTTCGATACGTTTTTGCCGCAGACTGGTACCAATCGAACGGAAACGGTGATTAGTCAACTGCGTCGAGCGAACGCGTATCCCGACGTCGATGCGCCCGAATACACAGTCAATGGTGTGCGACAGCACGGCGGCAATGTGACGTCCAATGCACCGTTGGATTGGGTCGCGGCGGCCGGCACCACGTACTATATGTTGAATGGCGAAGATCCTCGTCTCCCTGGCGGCGACATTCATCCCGACGCGTTGGTCTACGACGGTTCGCCCGTATTGTTAACCGAATCGACGGTGGTGAAATCGCGAACCAAGACGGATGACGAATGGTCGGCGCTCAGCGAAGCCGAATTCTTGGTCGATGTCGTGACCGCGGACGCAACGAATATTCGCATCACGGAAATCAATTATCATCCGTACGATCCATCGCCGGAAGAAATGGCGGAAGGTTACAATGATGCGGACGATTTTGAATTTATCGAACTGCGTAATACTTCGTCGCAAACGGTCGATTTGAGTTCGCTGCGATTCGCCACACTGCAGCTGGATGGTGCGGAACAAGGTGTCACGTTTGCGTTCGCTCAAGCGAATGACACGTTCTTGCGTCCGGGCGAATTTGTCTTGGTGGTAGAAGATGTTTCCGCCTTCGAAGCTCGTTATGGCAACCAGCTGAACGTGGCCGGACAGTGGTCGGGCGGATTGTCGAATGCTGCAGAAACCATCACGGTGCTGGCCGGCGATGATTTGGTTCAGCAATTCACCTATCGAGACGATTGGCACGTTGCGACCGACGGAAACGGTTCGTCGTTGGTCGTGGCAGACGTCGATCAATCTTTGGACGCGTGGAACGTCGCCAGTGGATGGCGGGCCAGTGGTGTGCGCGGCGGAAGTCCGGGTGCGAGTGACGAAGTTGTGTCACTGCCGGGTGATGCAAATCGAGACGGTGTGTTTAATTCGTCCGACTTGGTGCTAGTTTTTGCGGCGGGTGAATTCGAAGACGCCATTCTCGGCAATTCGACCTGGGAAGAAGGCGACTGGAATCAAGACGGCGAATTCACCACGGCTGATCTTGTCGCCGCTTTCCAACAAGGCAATTACGTGGCGGCCGCCATTCGTTTAGAAACCTTGACGTTGGCGAGTGCCAACGATGTTCCCGGTGCGTCGAACAAACGATCAGGACATTCAGATCGCATTGATGCCGCCTTTGAAAATGGGGCGGAATGGATGGTCGAGTAAACATGCTGAAACACGCGGAGATTTTGTCGGATTTTTACGACGATTGAATCGAAAAAACACTTGTTTTCCATCGTCGCAGCGGATAGCTTTGGAATTCGGAACGAGAACCACATTAACGAGGAATGGCTAGTTAACGAATTTAACTTTCACAGGAGCTACTTTAGCCGACGGATGGCAAATCCATCTGGTCGCGTTTTTCTTTGAGACAATTCAAGTAGTTCCGTCATGCTTCTGAGGTTCATGCTGAACTGCTTGTTGTCGATAAATCGGGCCGAATTTCGGCATTTTCACGAAGACAATTTCCTAGATTACTTTGTCGAGCACTAATGAGAGGGACTTGGATCATGCGTTGTGTTTTGGCTTTGGCGTTTGCTGCATTGACGGCAGTATCAGCCAGTGCGGCAGTTGTGGGCGAAGCGTCGCCTTTGGCAGATGGTAGTGTAGACGGCTGGTCGGGCATCACCGTGATGGACGGCTATGGCGGACTTCCTGCTGGCGAATCGGTATCTACCGTAAACTACTATGCTTCTGATGGTCGAGCGGACGGAAATCGAAGCGTACAGCCTTTGATCATCAAGAACGATGGCGGTGTTTTTTCGATCTATGACGTTGGTCCCGTAGACACGCCAACCGCAGGTGGCGAAGTCTCTATGAGCTGGGGCAGCTCGGTTGTGCCGAATGACGGTGCCGTGTATCACCCCGGTTTTTGGCAGTGGAATGCCGGTGTAGATGACACCGATGGTGGTGTTGTATCGTTTGCGGGTACCGGTGGAAGCGGCATGTTCCAAGAAAACGAAGATGGCACGACCTACGTTCCCGCGATTGGTGATGAAGTTGTTTCGGGTCACGCATCGGGTGCGGATGGTCGAGCTTACCAAATGAACTTCACGACTGCTGTTCCAGAACCTTCGACCGGCATTTTGGCAGCTTTGGCCATCATTCCGTTGTTGGCATTGCGTCGCCGCAAGTAGTCTGTTCGGTCGTGGCAATGCGAATCCAAGTGTTGCCCATCAAGTTAGAATTCAAGGGTTCGAACCAAATTGGTTCGGACCCTTTTTATTTGCGCTCGTGACCAATGCGATCCGTGCGCCCACGAAAACGTGTTGCTTCGAGCGGTCAGCGTTTTCGTCGGACTGCCTTGATTCCAACAAGTAAGCCGAACCATGCCAGCCAAACGCTACTCTGCGATTCCGGCACGGCGGTCGCTTCCGCTGGAGGCCCCAATTCATAGCCGCCATCCTGAAACGCCAAGACGAAGTCGCTGGAGTCGAATTCACCGTCCGAATTCCAATCGCCTGAACTCCAGGTGGAATTGCCAATCTCGTCGTCTTCGTATTGACCGAATTGAAACACCGCCACCAGATCCGTCGAATTAAATTCGCCATCCAAATTCGCATCGCCAAACCACGTCTGTTTGGCGCTGCGAACCCATGATTCCAGGTCTGCGAAAGTAACGTCTTGGTCGCCGTTTAAATCGAACATGGCATTCGCTAACCAAGGTTCTTCGAACGGATTACGAATTCGATCTTGCAACGCGTCCACATCCGTCACGTCCAATTCATCATTCGCATCGAAGTCACCTTGCGGAGAAACCACCAACGTCAAACCAGCGACCACTGGATCAAAATCTTCGGGAAAGACAGTCCATTGGTTGTAAACCGTGGCAGGCGAATAGATGACCGAGAAAAATAGATCGGACGAAAAGCCAAGATCCGCATTTCTAAGATCTGCGCCGCTCAGGTCCGCCATGTGAAGTGATCCACCGACCGATGATGCGCCGCGGAGATCTGCTGATTCGAAATTGGCGAACGCCAGATTGCTGAAAGTCAGATTGGCGTTCAATAGACTCTGTCCATGGAAGTCCCAGCCCTGCAGGTTGTTATTTGACAAATCAATTCCTTGCAAGTCCCTTGATTGAAAGCTGGAAGTGGATGCCAATTGCTGCCACGTGAATCCAGAGTCCGTCGTACTTTTGAAGCTTGCTCCGTTCACAACGGCGCCAGTCAGGTCTACGTTGGTCAGTGTCGAGAAGGCAAGACTTGCGTTCGTAAGATTCTGATCCCTGAAATCCCAGCCGCTTAGGTCGTTTGCCCTTAATGTAATCCCGTGTAGGTTCTTCACTTGGTAACTAGCCGTAGATTCCAGTTGCGTCTGTGTGAATCCATTGGTGGTTGTAGCTGTGAGATCGGTGGAAGTCACAATCGCACCGATCAAGCTGGCGTCACGCAATGTCGCGGTCCACAGACTTGCACCATTCAAATTGGCATGATTCAAGTTGGCGGAAGTAAGATTCGAAACATGCAGAGCTGCATCGGATAGGTTCTGACTATTCAAGTCCCAGCCGCTAAAATCATTATACCGAAAGTCGATTCCCTGCAGATTCTTCGCTTGATAGCTGGCCGTGGAGAGCAACTGAGCCTGGGTGAATCCGAGAGATGTAGCGCTAGACAAATTGGCGAGCGTAACGACTGCCCCGCTCAGGTTAGCATCGGTTAAGTTCACATTGGACAGATCGGCAGCGTGTAAATTCGCCCCACTTAGATTGGCGTTACTGAGATTTGATTCAGAAAGATTTACGCCTCCAAGATCCTGATCACGGAAGTCCCAGCCACTAAGATCATTCTGTCGAAGATTCATGCCCTGCAGATTCTTCGCTTGATAGCTGGCCGTGGACACCAATTGCGCCTGCGTAAATCCAATAGACGTCGTTTCAGCAAGATTGGCGCCAGTCACGATCGCTCGGCTAAGATTTGCACCCGATAAACTAGCTGCCCAAAGGTTTGATCCGCTAAGATTTGCGCCTCGCAGGTCTGCCGAGGTCAGATTTGAACCGGACATGCTTGCCCCGCTAAGATTCTGGTCAACAAAGTCCCATCCAGCTAGGTCATTGCCCCAGAGGCCGATGGCCTTCAAGGTCTTTGCCTGATAGCTGGCAGTGGAATAGAGTTGTTGCTGGGTAAAGCCTAAGCTTGTCGTACCAGAAAAATTTGCTCCCGAAATCGTAGCGCCACTAAGATCGGCGTTTGCTATTGCTGCATGAGCAAGATTTGCGTCGCTAAGATTGGCTCCGCTAAGATTGGCATCGTTCAGTCGAGCTACTTCAAGATTCGCTCTGCTGAGATTAGATCCAGCCAAGTCAACATTGGCCATCATTGAAAAGCCGAAGTCAACGCCAGCAAGATTCGCGTGGCTCAGGTTCGCACCTGTGAGCGTTGCCCGAGAAACGCGTGCACTGGTGAGATTGGTCCCACTGAGGTTGGCATTTGACAAGTTCGAGAACGACAGGAAGGCGAAAGAAAGATTCTGATTGCGGAAATCCCAACCAGAAAGGTCGACTCCGTCGAGTCTAATGCCCTCGATATTCTTGGCTTGGTAACTTGCCGTCGAATAGAATTGATCCTGAGTGAAGCCCGTGGCGTTAGAAAAATCCGCACGAGCGATATCCGCGCCATTCAGATTTGCGCCGGTTAGGTTTGTGCTCGACATATTGGCAAACGAAAGGTTTTGGTTGCTGAAATCCCATCCCGAGAGGTCGAGTTGGGTAAGGCCAACGCCCTGAAGATTCTTGGCTTGGTAGCTTGCCGTGGAATAGAGTTGATCCCGAGTGAAGTCTTGGGCGTTGGAAAAATCGGCAAGGCTAATCACCGCTCCGCTCAAGTCGGCGTTCGTCAAATGAGCGTCCATCAGCTCCGAACTGCTCAGATTGGCTCCCGTAAGTAACGCATTAGTCAAATTGGCAAGTTGCATATTTGCGTTGCTGATATTCGCGCCGTCCAGCCGAGTATCGATCAGTGTCGCCGAAGAAAGGTCGGCGTAACTGAGATTGGCTCTTGTCAAATTCGCGTTCGAAAGCGTCGTCGAAGAAAGGTCCGCGTTGGTGAGGTTGGCTTCGCTTAGATTCGCGTTTGTTAGTGTCGAAAAAAATAGTTTTGCTCCGTAAAGCTCGGATCCTTGAAAATTTGCGAAATCAAGCCAGGTGTATCGAATCTTGCTAAACGACAGTCCCAAACCGGCAAGGTCGGCATGTCGCAAATTGTGCGAATCCGTATTCCAATTGTCTAAGTCGACCCCGGAACCCAGCGTAATGGCTTCCGTCCCCGGAATCACTTGGCCGTTGTCCCAACGAGTAATCTGGGCGCGACCGATGACTGTAGTGCAAAGCAAAATGGCAGTCGTCAAAATGCATCTGTGTAACATTACCAGGTTTTCGCTCCGGAAATTCATTCTTCGTGCCCTGTCCGATCTTCGACACGCAAGAACTTTATTCTACCTGCGTTCGCATAGCCGCCAATGTAATGTTAAACAACTTAAATACGGACCAGCGGGACGCATTACGACACGACACAGAATCCCCAAACAGGACAAGAAGTCAATGAATGTCGACGTGCCGAGAGTCGTCCACGCAAGAAGAGTGCTGACGCGAATTCAAAAGGCGCATGCGAACATCGCGCGGACAAGGACGATTGTTTTCCGGATGGCACCGCTTGGTGCCAATGGCCGCGGTGATAGACGTAATGCGGCCCAGAAACAGAAAGCAAGAAGCCAAGAGGTCACCCAGAAAAACAAACAAGCGGGTTCATCTGAACCCGCTTGCTTGATGAATTCAATTTGACAAAGGCATCTATTCTGGTTTGAAGATTACCGTAGCCAACGGAGGCAGTTTGACTTGGATCGAATAGGGACGGCCATGCCATTCCACTTCTTCTGCCGAAACGCCGGGGTAGTTACCCAGGTTGGAACCACCGTAGTGCGAAGAATCCGAATTGAACTTTTCTTGGTACCAGCCCAGCTGAGGCACGCCGATGCGATGGGATTCTCGAGGCACCGGTGTGAAGTTCATGGCCACCAGAACCGTGTCATTCGGGTCCTTGCCTTTTCGCAAGAAGGCCAAAACACTTTCGTCCGCACTTTGGCAGTCGATCCATTCGAATCCTTCGCCCACAAAATCTTGTTCGTATAACGCAGGTTCATTTTGGATCAGCAGGTTCAAGTCGCGAATCATCTTTTGCACGCCTTGGTGCATTTCCCATTGCAGTAGATCCCACTGCAAGCTGTCATCACAATTCCATTCGTTCCATTGACCGAATTCACTGCCCATGAACAGCAATTTCTTGCCCGGATGCGTCCACATGTAGCTGTACAGCAAACGCAGGTTGGCATTCTTTTGCCATAGGTCACCCGGCATTTGATCCAGCAAAGAACCTTTGCCGTGCACCACTTCATCATGCGAAAGTGGCAGGCAGAAGTTTTCGGTGAAGGCATAGATCATGCTGAAGGTCAATTCGTTGTGATGGTAACGGCGGTGGATCGGATCGTCACGCATATAGCGAAGCGTGTCGTTCATCCAGCCCATATTCCATTTCAATGAAAAACCTAAACCGCCCGTGAACGTCGGTCTGGAGACTCCGCCCCACGCCGTAGATTCTTCGGCAATGGTCAATACGCCGGGGAATTGAGCGTGCGCTTGTTCGTTGAATTCTTTCAGCAAGGAAATGGCTTCCAGATTTTCTCGTCCGCCATACTGATTGGGAATCCACTGACCATCTTCGCGGCTGTAGTCCAAATACAACATGGACGCCACCGCGTCGACTCGCAAGCCATCAATATGATACTTGTCCAGCCAGAACAGGGCGTTGGACAAGAGGAAGTTGCGAACTTCACTTCGGCCGTAATTGAAAATCAGCGTGCCCCAGTCGGGATGTTCGCCTTGTCTGGGATCTTCATGTTCGTATAGTGCCGAACCATCGAAGCGTCTGAGACCGTGATCATCTTTGGGGAAGTGGGCCGGGACCCAATCCAGGATGACACCGATGCCGCGGCTGTGCAAATAGTTGACCATGTACATGAAGTCTTCCGGCGAACCGTAGCGGCTGGTGGCGGCAAAGTAGCCGACCGTTTGGTAGCCCCAGCTGCCGGTAAACGGATGTTCGCTGACTGGCATCATTTCGACGTGCGTGAAGCCCATATCCGAACAGTAGTCGCCCAGTTGTTTAGCTAGTTCGCGATATCCGATCCAGCCCGACGGATTGTTGGGATCTTTTCGCCAACTACCCAAGTGAACTTCATAGATATTGACGGGACGTTCCAGCCAATTCGTATCCGCTCGGCGTTGCATCCAGTGTTGGTCGGACCAAGTGAAAGCGTCTAAGTCGGCCACAATGGAAGCGGTTCGCGGCGGAACTTCGGCGGCAAAACCAACCGGGTCCGTCTTGTCCACGTAGTGGCCGTTTTGGTTTACGCGAAACTTATAGACACTACCGACGTCCAGATCAGGAATAAACAATTCCCAGACGCCGCTAGGAATATGTTTTCGCATAGGATGCCGACGGCCATCCCATTGATTGAAGTCACCGACGATGGCCACGCCCTTGGCGTTAGGAGCCCAGACGGCAAAATTGACGCCGGTCACGCCATCAATCGTGCGAACATGCGCACCCAGCTTGTCGTACGCTCGCCAATGGCGACCTTCGCCAATCAAGTAGAGGTCAAATTCCGACAGCAATGGCGAAAACGCGTATGGATCATGCATTTTGGTCGTTCGTCCTGTATGGTCTTCCACGTGTAATTCGTATCTTGGTCCGCGTTCGTCATGCAACCAAGGGACTATTGCTTCGTACAATCCCGATGGGTGAATCCGACGCATTGCCTGCTTTCGAGCTTCACCGCCTGCGGTCACCCAAGCCTGCTTGGAATGAGGCAAGTAGGCTCGAACCGCCAACGACTTCTCACCTCGATTCTCGACCAAATGGGGGCCTAGCAGCTCGAACGGGTTCTCATGACAACCTTGAACTAAGGCTCCTATACTCTCTAATTTAACGGCATTATGCACCAGAATCTCCTTCGGCGTTATCGTAGGCAAGGTCATTGCGAGTGAAAAAAGCAAACTTTGACGGTGAGGGGCTTGAGGGGTGGGGAATCACGAATAACAGTGTTTCCGGCGTTCCGCATGGATCCGGCTTCGAATGCGGTTGGGATGTAGGGCTACGCTCCCGTGATCGAAGCGGTCCGCAGCGGCACGGTGTTTCGAACGGCATCGCGAACTCGATGAAGCCAGTTGGAAAAGGACGAAGTTTCGCGAGCCTTGGCCGAATCTTCGGAAGGAGGCAACTGATGGCGGTTCGTTGCGACGGGCACTTCCGCGAGTGTCTCCGACGGAGCTAGATGACCAGAATCAAAACGCCACATCCGGCAGTCGACAGAATGGTATTTCATGGCATGATCGATTCGACGCCACAGGTCGCTATTCTTAATCGGAACCTTCCGACCGAATTGTTCCCACTGCCAACCGTTGGTTCGCCACTGATCTAAACCGCGGCGAAATCCCAAGCTCACTCGGCGACTCGGCGTCACCAACGTGACACGAGACGGTTGGTCCAACGCCTCTAATCCGCGAACCACCGCCAATAGCTCCAGACGTTCGCCTTCCGTATCCATCTCTTCATCGGCCGCTTCGACGATGGTTTCGCCGTCGACCGATTCCAATAAGAAATGCCAACGTCCTCCTGAACCCTGTTCGCAGTCCGTCGCCTCCGACAATAGCAAAAAGTGGGGACGATTCTGAACCATGCGGCACCTAAAATCAAGTTTCAACAACCCTCAAAACGATAGCAGCTAGCACGCGAGTGCTATCAGTAGTTGCCTTATCGTCAATCATTGCCTTGCCGGTACAGTAGAAACTGGCGGAAAACTCAAAAGTTTCATACGTCCATTTCGAACCCTGTTTTCGTCAAGCGAAAGGACGATCCGCGCGATACAACGAATCGGCGTCTTAACACTTGCCAGTGCGCCCCGTTGTTTCCTTGTCGAATTTGCCGACTTTGATTACTGTCAGAATACTCCGGGGGGACGGAACAGACAGCGAGGCCAACATGCGACATCTGGGAACCGGCGAAAACGTTCGCCAAGCCCTTGAATCACTCCAGCATTTTTTTCGAACCAACCGGACAACTCGACAAAGCGGCCCGCATCGGCTTTGCTGTGAAGCACTGGAAGATCGCTGCCTGTTGGCAATCGATCTGACCAGTTTCGAATGGCAATCGAATTCGCTGCCCAGTTCGCTGGAAGAACGATCGCCGGATCGAATCGAAGAAATCGGTTTTGATACGAAACGATTGTATTACGGAGACCAAACGATCGAAATGGTCTGGGAGCCGCTGGAAGAACAAACGCTGGAAGACCACAACCACAACGATTCGCTACAACCGCGTTCGTCGCAATTGGAATCGGCACTTGCCGCCATCCCCGGTCTGCCGCTGCTGCACAGCTTACCCGGCGCGGCGGCGAAAGTCTTCTTGGACTTTGACAGCAACTTCGAACCATCATGGGGTGGCAATTCCAACGTCTATACGCCACCGTACGATATTGACGGTGATCCTGATTCGTTTAGCGACCAAGAGTTGCGGAATATTCGCGAGATTTGGCAGCGAGTGGCCGAGGACTACGCGCCGTTCAATATTGATGTGACCACGGCAGATCCAACGGACAGCAAAACGGTTTTGCGGCAAGCGATCTCGGCCGACGACAACCGGATTCGCACGTATTATTTTCGGCATGCATTTGAAGTCGACAACGCCAGCCAAGTCAGTCAACTGACCGTGCAGTTGCTACGAGACGACGGTGCGGCCGTTTATCTGAATGGACAGGAAGTGGTACGAGACAACTTGCCTGCGAACGCGGGCTTTGACACACTGGCCAACGGCACGGCAAGTGGTTCGGCAGAGAGTCGCTTTTTATCGTTTTACATTTCGCCGGATCGGGTAGTGGATGTCACCAATGTGCTGGCCGTGGAAGTGCATCAAGCGTCGGACATACCAGCAGTGACGTCGGTTTTGGATTTGCGTTTGGTCGGCACGGTTGCGGGACAAGCGAATTCGGAATTGGTGGCGGCAGAATCGGAGTGGCGCTATCTGGACGACGGTTCGAACCAAGGCACTGCTTGGCGCGAAGCCGACTTCAACGATGCCAACTGGCCCCTTGGCGAATCGAAATTTGGCTACGGTGACGCTCCGGGAACGGTCCATGTCGCCATCGGCGGTTCTTCGAACGATTGGTTTGGCGGCGGCGCCGGTGGTGTCGCGTTTGTGGGCTCGTTCGGCATGAGTCGACGAGAAGTGGTGTACGTTTTTGCCGAAAGCGTTGGCAACAGCACACAAAGTATTGCCGAAGCGTCTTCGCACGAAGCAGGCCATGCATTTGGTCTGGCGCATCAGAGCCTGTTTGATTCCGATACGGGCGAAGAATTGGAAGAATATCATCCGGGCGAAGGTAACTGGGCGCCCATCATGGGCGTGTCGTACGGCAAAGCGCTTAGCACTTGGCATTTGGGGCCGACCAACAGTGTGAATTCGCGGCAAGACGATATGCGGATCATTGGATCTTCAGGGAACGGTTTTGGGCTTCGCGAAGATGACTTCGGCGATACGTCCAATTCGGCGGCCGAACTGGTCGACGCCGTGCATCGCATCCAAGTGGACGGCGTGATTGAACGCAACAATGATGTGGACGCCTTTACGTTCGAATTGGATCCTTCGCAATCCGGTATTTCGGTGCGACTGGACGTTGCGGAAGTGGGCAACAACCTGGATGCCGTGTTGGAACTCCAAGACGCAACGGGACAAACCATCATGTCCGACGCGCCAGCAACCAGCTTTGGCGCTAAGTTGGAAACGGCATTGCCGCCCGGCCGCTACACGCTGCTGGTGAAGCCAGAAAGCGAATATGGTCGAGTGGGCCAGTATCGGTTGACCGGCAGTGTGGACGCACCGACGCAAACGGAAATCGAATTCGGTCCGTCCGTGATTCCTGGCAGTTTGGCTTATCACAGCGGACCGTTGTTGGGCGCCATCAATTATCCCAACGATACCGACGACTATCAGCTGTCGCTCGCGGCGGGTCAATTCGTCGCAGCGGTTCTCACGCCGCTAGACGCTGCTGCGTCGCTGCAGATAGAGATGGTGGAAACAGGGCAGAAAGTCGCCGCAGTGCGAGCGGGCCAGGCGATTCGACTACCTTCGTTTCGAACCGATGGTGCACCGTTGACGTTGCGAATCTCTGGCGATCGGGCCACCGACTATCAATTGCAGTTGGCGTTGAATTCAGAAATCGAATTTCCCGGCACGACCGACCAACATTCACTTGTCATCGACGCCGCCTTTGCCGACGGATTGAGCAATAAACGCACCGTGGTGGGAAGTGCCAACGGCCCGTTTGATGCCGCGGAAACGCTGGTTTCTTCGGGAGCTGCCTGGAAGTATTCCGATGCGGGAACGAATTTGGGAACCGCCTGGCGCAGCACCAACTACGACGATTCGAACTGGAACGTCGGCATCGGCCAATTCGGTTACGGCGATGGCGATGAACAGACGTTGTTGAACGAATTGGACGGTCGAGGCAATCGAATTCGTACGTTCTACTTTCGACACGAATTTGACATTTTTGACCTGGAACGGCTGAGAACGCTGGCGTTGCATTTGCTGGTGGATGACGGTGCGGCGGTGTATTTGAATGGTCGCGAAATCCGTCGAGACAACTTGGCGGCCAACGCAACTTACAACACGCTGGCCGACGAAACCGCCAACGAACGCGAATTCTTCCTGTCCGCCGTTGATCCGGCGTTGCTGCAAAACGGTCGCAATGTTTTGGCTGTCGAGGTACATCAAACGTCGGATACCAGTTCCGACGTCAGTTTTCAATTGATGCTGACCGCCAATGATCAACCAACCGAAGCGGACGTGACCGACGTTATTGCCGAAACCAGTCGCTGGAGTTATTGGGCCAGCGCTGATGCTCCGGACACCGCTTGGACAAGCGTCTCATTCAACGACCAAGCGTGGAATACCGGAGTGGCGAATTCAGGCTACGGAACAATGTTGTGAACGCACCGTGCTGCCCACTTCCGACGCCAACCGGCAAAAATTCGCACTTTTGTTTTCGTCAGACCTTTGATGCGAATCAGCTAGGACGAGTCGCCGAAATATTGGGCCGCATCAAATTCGACGACGGCGCCGCCGTCTATTTGAACGGCACCGAAGTCTTTCGACAAAACTTGGCGACGGACGCCGGATATCGCGACTTTGCCTTGGGCAATCGCAGTGGCGAAGATGCATTTGACGAATTTGAAATCCCGTTGAATCTGATTCGACCCGGTGACAACGTGATTGCGGCCGAAGTCCATCAAACGTCCGACACCAGTTCGGACGTCAGCTTTCAATTGAGCCTGCGTGCAATTGCTGAATTGCCAGAAATCGATTCCTATGCGTTCACCATCGCGGCAGAACAAGTCAATTTGCCGCTGGATATCTTTTTGACGGGCAGCCAAGACGCATCGTTTGCCGCGTCGCTGCTGGAAGTGGTCGATGCCAATGACAATGTATTGGCAGTCGGACAAGCATCGGCCGATGCGGAAATCGATTTGGCCGTTTTGAATTGGGTGCCTCGCTTGGCGGGCCCATATCGGATTCGCTTTTCGACAGAACGTCAAGGTGATTACGCTATCATGGTGCTGCCCAGCGGCCAATCAGAACATACGATCGCTGACGAAGCGCCCGCATTATCGCTCGTCCCGAATGTCCTGCTGCTCGGAGCCGTCTCGGCCGAACATCCGTCGGACACGTACGTGCTGCCCGCCACGGCCAATCAGCCTGTCACGCTGACGTTAGAAACAGAGGGGCGGTGGACGGGGCTGTCCGGCGATTTGGCGGTACAGTTGCTAGTGTCAGATTCCAGTGGCAACCTGTTGGCGGTCAGCTCGGGTGATGATTTGCAACAAACTTTGCGATTCACGCCCACGGCAACGCAGGCGTATTCTGTGGAAGTGGTGCGGCAAGCGGGACGTGGCGATTACGTCTTACAGTGGACTGATTCGATCGAGACAAACGGAGACTTGAATCAAGATGGAATCGTTAACGCCGCCGATATTGATTTGCTGGCGGTGGCAATTCGAAATGAATCGAATCGGTTCGATCTAAATGATGACGGAGTGACCAACGAAGTGGATCGATTGTTCTTGCTGCAACAGATTTTGGGCACTTCGTTTGGAGATGCAAATCTGGACGGACTATTTAACTCGACCGATCTGGTGATGGTCTTCACGGCCGGCGAATATGAAGACGCTTCGCCACTGAATTCCACTTGGTCTACGGGCGATTGGAACGGCGATGGAGAATTTGGCACGTCCGATTTGGTGGCCGCGTTTCAGGCCGGTGGATATCAAGCGAATTAACGTTGGCGGGGCAGATTCGCTTCAAGGCTTCTCTCACGAGACGCGTTTGGTATCATGTGGGCTCTATATTTTGGAACAGGAGCAACCCACATGGCCTCGCAAACCTTTTCGCTCATCGACCAAGCCACCAACACGCACGCGAAACCTCAGCATTGGAAGAATCTGGGTTCCGCCGGCGCGTCCATGGAATTTCGTCGCCTGCAAGGCGGGCTGTCGGACGGAGTGGACGTGCTGGAAATTGACAACGGTGCATTTCGCTTCGTTCTCGTGCCGACTCGAGGCATGGGAATTTGGAAAGCTTGGTCCGAAGGCGTGGAACTAGGTTGGCAAAGTCCGGTTCCAGGACCGGTACATCCGAAGTACGTTCCCTTGACGGAACCATCCGGGCTTGGCTGGCTGGACGGTTTTGACGAACTCCTGTGTCGTTGCGGGCTGATCAGCAACGGTGCGCCCGAATTCGGCGAAAACGGCCAACTGGTTTATCCGCTGCATGGTCAGATTGCCAATCGTCCAGCTCGCAAGCTGGATGTCCACATCGATGGCAACGAAATTTCGGTGGTAGGCGTAGTAGAAGAAATTCGTTTTCACTTTGCCAAGCTGCGTTTGACCACCACCGTGAAAACTCGTTTTGGAGAATCGGGCATTCGTATTCATGACGAAATTGAAAATCTGTCAGCATCGGACGCGGAAATTCAAATGCTGTATCACATCAACTTTGGTGCTCCGTTTCTGAACGCGGGCAGCGAACTTCGACTTCCCTACAAGAAATTGGTACCCAGAAACGATTGGTCGGCGGAAGGAATTGGCCATTGGTCTACATACACGGAACCGA
>JAWKTK010000041.1:0-24190 GCA_041399205.1 Pirellulaceae bacterium
TAAGCAGTGGTGGGTTATTCGGCGCTTCGCCTGGTTCCGGAGCCCCATCAAAATCAAATAAGCCAATCGTTCCCGAGCTAGTAAAATAGCCTTTGTGCCAATTGAGTTCTGAACTCAGCGTTCCAGAAGCAAAAACGAAGTCATCGAACATTCCGTCCAACAACGTGACAGTCGCTGCTCCGGAGATTTTATTCTTGTCAACGGTGAGATCGCCGCTTACTGAAACCAGGGATACCGGTTCTGGCGCGTCGCCCCCGTCTAACCAATTGGGCAAATCGAAGCTAACTGTTGGGCCAGCGGTCAGCGTCGTTGCTCCTGTCACGACAATCTCAGCACCAGCACTGATGCCGTTCACCCCACCGCCTGCTTTCTGCAAGAACACACCCGAAGTACCCAAAGGTTTTCCAGGGGCGTCAAGATTGACATTCAGATTGATACCGTCTATTTCACCTCCAACAAATGCGAGAGTCGCGTCCACCACGGTACCGTCGGGTAAGCTAATTTTGCCTGTCGCGGAATACTGGGCGTTGTCTGTATCGAAAGTGACTTGCGCGGAGTCGATTCCCCAGCCGGTGCTGCCCAGCCTAACGTCCTCGACACTGATTGCGCCAACGATACTCCATTCAGAACTGAGTGCTGGTTCGCCTGGCACTTGATCGGGCACGCGCAATTCGATGAAATTGTCGTTGGAGAAATCCGCAGTCACGTTGTATACGTCGGGCAGCACAACTTTGCCCTGCAATCGCCACACACTGCCGCCCACCATGCCAGCGATACTGTGCGTGAACTGAGCCTGATTATCAAAGGACGCGACAATATCACTCCACTGCACGTGAAGTCCTTTGATGTCACCATCAAAGTCGCTGAGCGAGGCAACAGCACCCGACAGAGAAGCCCCGTTCCTGTCGAACAAGAAGTAGTTATCACCAGTTATGCCCAGATCGAGCTTTGGGGCAGTTCCACCAGAGTCTCCTAGCGGCAAATTGAGCTCAAGGCTTCCCTGGACTTGCAACTGCAACGCAGACAAGCCAGCTCCCTCCGGAATTTCAAAGTCCAGGGTGTCTAGAGTGGCAGTTGCCCCGAAGAAAGAATAGGTAGCCTCGAACGGGGCGCTCCAATCGTTGAGGAGATCTTCAATTCGTTGATTCGGCTGAACCGAAAATTTGCCACTGAATACCGAAACGTTTTGATCCAGCAAGCCCAGCGTTACAGCACCGTCTGCATTGACCTGGTTGATTGAACCGTCCTGGGCAAGAATCCATTCGACTGAACCATCAACAGTCAACAGAGGCGTCCTAGTACCATTTTCATCGTAAACCCCAAGGATGACATCTCCGCTAAACGAAGGGTTACCACCTGCACTAGTAACCTCTGCGGTACTGCTCTCTAGGTATGCGGTGTAGCTCGCCCCCCCCTCGACCACTTGGATCGCAAATAGGTCTTGCGTAAAGGTTTCACTCGCGACGTGCGACAGTACGGTATGTCCCGTAAGGTGCTGGACTTCATCGTGCTTAAACCCGACCAAGTGGGCAGCCTCGTGAGCAGCCACGTCGGCAATCTTTCGAGCAGCCGTTGAGACCGTGTCGCCGCGGGCGATCAATTTCTCGCTATAGACAAACGCCTCGTCGTTTCGATTCTTATTTCCGACGTCTACTGCTTCAGCTAAGCCAACGTAGGAACCGAATGCAGAAAACGCCGACTCGTCGCCGCCGACATAGACAGTTGAGTAAGGTGCAGAGCTCGGTTGTTCTGAAGTGAACCGAGCATCAAGTGGACCGAACTGATCATTGAGTTGCCCTACCACGGAAGCGATTATCTCAGGCTCTAGTCCTGCTAATCCAATGGGGCTCGTATCAAATGCCGGAATCGAAATACCGTCGATGTGCACAGGTCCGTCATAGGAGACATCTTCTGCCCCATCGAAGTCGAGAAAAATAACCTGACCAGAGACCTTTGAGAAGTCATCGGCCACCAACTCAAGACCGGCAATTGAAAAGTGGGCGTCGGGCACCCACTGGTCCGAGTCAAAATGGAAACTGCCTAAGTGTTCAGAGTGCAGCAGAATGCGTGCCTCAAGAGACTCGGGCTGCGAAAACTTTGCGGCTTTTCTGGCATGTAGACGACTACGGCGGCGAGCAGCGGCTTTGCTAGTCGCATTTCTTTTTTTCCCATTTTAGGCGCCTGCGGCTTGAATTCTGGTGAATGGGGACATAATTTTGCTGGTTACTATAAAACACCTGAAATGAGTTTTCAATGCAACCAAAACGAGTGGCAAATTCGACACTTCTCGCTGATCGCCACTTAGAATTGCATGCTAGTGTGGGATTTGAGCCGTATTTTCCTTGCGTTTCATCCAATTTTCGAACTGCAATTAGATGTGGCGGACGATCGTTTTTCGGCGTCGCCATTTGTAACTTTTCCAGGTAGCGGAGCACTCGATTGCTTCAACTCGCAGCAAGGCTTTGCTCAGCGCTCAAGGGCTGCGCTCAGATGTTCATTACTCGGATAAGATTTATTGCGTCTCATCCGTTGCCGGATCTTCCACGCTTGGTCCTTGCTGCTGCGAATCTCGAAGAGTTCATGCAAGTCATCCACAAACGAGCGTAGTGCGCTGAGGTGGTGCCGACTACCACACAATTAAAGGCAGAAGGGTTACAACCTCCCGTGTGGAAACGCTCCCAAGTTGAAGCGGAAGCCGTGGGACTCGAACCCACAACGGTTTGACCCGCAGCTGTTTTCAAGACAGTGTCCTCATCCGGCCGGGTGACTTCCGAGTGTTGCGATTGCTCGCAGTGACGTGAGCGGGAATCGAACCCGCGAACTCCTGGATGAAAACCAGACGATTCTGCCAACAGAATCTACCACGCCGTGTAAATGCTTCATTCGAAGCGAGTACCGCATAGGAGTATCGATCTCCTTCCTGTTGCCTGAGAAGCAACCGACCTAGCCAGTAGTCGAATGCGGCATTCGAAAAGGGTGACCAACCGGAATTGAACCGGCGACAAACTCATTCACAGTGAGTCTCTGGAAACCAGCACCAGATCTGGCCACAGTCGGGTATCAGTGAGTCGCACACTGTCCATGCGTGGTCCCAAACCACACCGCTTACTCCAAGCTATACCCGCAATTCTTTAACAAGCGCCGAGGACAGGAATCGAACCTGTGTTTGCCTGGTTCAGAGCCAGGTGCAACGACCAGCAGTTGCCGCCTCGGTGTTTCAACTTTCAAGAAGCACTCCGTCCGGGAATCGCACGCGATCAGCGGGCTTCAAAGGCCCACGTCGCGTCTACGCGCCGGAGAGAATTGAGATCTTCAAAACGAAAGCTCCGGCGGCAGGGATCGAACCTGCGACTAAGCGATTAACAGTCGCCCTCCCGTACCAACACAGGACCCACCGGAATGTAAAGTGCCGGGAGACGGACTCGAACCATCGACCTCCAGGGTATGAACCTGGCGAGCTACCAACTGCTCCATCCCGCAAAGCGCCCAGTGGGAGTCGAACCCACACTTCCGCCATGGCAAGGCAGCAGGCTACCGCTACATCATGGGCGCAAAATTGCATCACAACCAAATTGTCAAAGATCACGAATGCACGAGGCATCCTAAGAGCACCGAGTCGGAATCGAACCGACGTCTCCTCGTTACGACGGAGGAATCTTCCCGCTAGACGATCAGTGCTTGTTGTATTTCAGTGGGACCGGTGAGAATCGAACTCACATCGTTCGGTTTAAGAGACCGATGCATTACCTTGTCTGCCACAATCCCAAATTGTGCTGTTGTCGTTGTTTCGTCGGCGTGGAAGGAATTGAACCTTCGACCCTCGTCTTATAAGGACGCCGCTCTTACCACTGAGCCACGCGCCGTAAGTGGGGCCGGAGAGGATCGAACTCTCACCGAACGGATTAAAAGTCCGTCATGCTGCCAGTTACACCACAACCCCAAGAATGATCTGGGGTATGCGTTTCAATCGCTGAAGCATGTCTGGTTCTCCTTCGTGTTCGTTGTCGCGAGTGGTAGCCCTGGGAATTGAACTCAGCGCAACTCGGTTATCAGCCGTGTTTGGGCAACCAGCCCTCGACTACCATGTGGTTCCTATTCAAGTCGGACACCTCGGAGTCGAACCGAGACCCTCCTGCTCCCAAAGCAGGCGTGCTTCCATCTGCACCTGTATCCGATGTGTGTTGCCGATTCTGTCGGCGCATATCTTCCTTGTCAGTGGGCCGGGAGGCGCTCGAATCCTCGTCTGCGGTTCTTCAGACCGCCGCTAGACCGTCTCAGCTACCAGCCCATGTTGGGTTGTTGGGGTTGTCCGGGTTTGGACACGAAAAAAGGCTCGATGCCTGCGTGACACCGAGCCTTCATGTAGAAAGCAATTCGCTTTAAGCGAGTGTCACGTGAGCAATCGATACGCCGGGCTATTACCGGGCAGGAACGTATTGGATAAGGACCAATCGCTACCGCCGAAGGCAATCCCTTCGTGTATCCGTTCGAGTTGATTTGATTGCTGCTTGGTAAACATCAGAAAGCTCTACTCGCCTAATTTCGGTCCAATTATTGTTTCCAGCGTTGCTGACTCTGAAATGAAGGACGCATTGCCGCCCTAGTGGTTCGCGAAAAAATTGGCTTGCCGCAAATCGTTCACAAGTCGCCAAATCACGGCGTGGCCACAATGAAAACTATGCCACGCAGCACGCAAATGTCAAACGCATCAGCCTGAGTTTTGTACTCGCGAATGTAAAGGTCACACGCAAAGCTGGTCGCGGCAACCGGTTTTCAATCCTTGCAACAGAGCTTCGTCTTGTAGTGCACAAATTATCAGATCCGGTCGAAATCGGCGCAGGCACGATTTACCGGAGCTTCAAATTCAAGTCGTCAATTGCGGAGTGTTATTCGATTCCGAACATATCTTTTCGCAATCTCATTAGGATGATTTCTTCTCTAATAGAAATACTGCGATCAATGCGAACGATTGACAAAGAATGCGAGATTTATAGACTGTAAAAACCTCGGAAAAACAAGGGTTTCTGAACAGTTCTGGGCAAGTCTCATAACCTCGAGGTCGTCAGTTCAAATCTGGCCCCCGCAACTTGCTGTAACTCTTGCCGGAACCTAGACTTAGGTTACCTGCCTTCTTCGGGCAATGCGGCTAGTTTAGCCCATATCGTCTTCGGTCAGCTCACGCTGGGCTAGATGGCGAACCGCATGGACAACCACGCGGTCAGGATGAACTACAAACAAGGCTCGGTGCGAATAACGTCGCCCGAGCCGTTAAAAGTAGCTGACGAAGCTCGAAGGGGAAGGATTCACTTTCCGGAGCCAATCCACAGCGACGGGGCAGCACTTCCAATGACGCAATGGCCGTGACAAATCCATTGAACCACGCATCGGCCACATGCGGTGCTTCCTGTTGATACCAGGCGGCAGCGTCGCGAAGCTGCTGCTCGGCATCGATCTTTTCAATAAAATAGGGGCTGCAACCGATTTTGCCGAAGCAGACAATTCCGTCCAAGCTATGCAGTGGCACTCGGAGCCGATTCTCCTTATCGACTCGAACAATAACATCACGGGCCGTGGGCCCATGCTACCACGATGCCCTTGGTCGGCTTGTAGGGCAATCCTTGCCATTGCGCGCGAACGTCATTCGCGTTGAAACTGCCTTGCTGCCACAATACTCAATGCTGCTGCGAGTGCGAAAGAAAATGCGATGAGGATCGAATTCGCTATGGGAACCGAAGCGATGTGAATGTCGTGCAGCATGACATTCGCGAAGTAGCCAAAATGATCTTGTAGAATCAGACAAATGCCTGGCGCGGCGGTGATCAAACTGCACACGCCAAGCAGACAACCCAGAAGGACGTTTCGGCGTTGGGGTTTAGGGTGTGAAGTCGTCATCGGTAGCAAAACTGATTGCAAACTTGGCCAGCAAATCTGCCGCTCGATCAATATCCTCCAATGAAATCATTTCGACTGCGCTGTGCATATAACGATTGGGAATCGCTACCAAGCCCGTTGCCGAACCTGCTCGATTGATCTGCAGGCTGTTGGCATCATTCGGTGTAGCTCGACCAATGGCCGAACGCTGGATTTCGATCTTTTTCGAAGCGGACAAATCGAACAGACGCCGAGTCACTTTGGGATTCATATTCGGACCTCGAAAAACAACCGGTCCGCCACCCAAGCGAATATCGCCTTGCTGCCGTTTGTCAATCGTCGGACAGTCGGTGGCATGCGTCACATCCACGGCAATGCCGACTTCCGGATCAATGCGAAACGCGCTGGTCTTGGCACCTCGCAATCCGATCTCTTCGGCTACGGTCGACACGGCAAAGACACCGCAATTCAATTTTGCATCGGCGCAACGGCGCAGGGCTTCGATCACCACCCAAACGCCCGTTCGATTGTCCATGCATGGCGCGTTGGCCAAATTGTTCTGCATCATGCGAATCCCCAATTCCAATGTCACGGGATCGCCAATTTGAACTTGCGCGGCCGCTTCGTCTTTGTTGGCAGCGCCGATGTCCAGCCAAAGATCTTCCAGTTTGACCACTTGTTTGCGTTCTTCATCATTGAGCAAGTGAATCGGTTTCCTGGCAATCACGGCGGGGACGGGTCCATTTTCCGTCCAAATGACCATGCGTTGACCAATCAACTGCTGCGGATCCCAGCCGCCGATGGTCTGTGCGTAGACAAATCCCATTTCGTCAATGTGTGTGACCAGCATGCCGATTTGGTCGCAATGACCGGCAAACATGAGTCGACGCTTGGCTTGGCCATTGACGCTGCAGATCACGTTGCCGTGCAAGTCGGTTTCAATGTTCGCTCCGAAAGATTCGGCATATTCACGAACCACTCGCTGCACCGGCTCTTCAAATCCAGACGGACCGGGCGTTTCCAATAGATTTTTGAAAAAGTCCAACGCTGCGTCATTCATCCCTGCGGTTCCTTGTTGCCAACGGTACTTTAATTCGAAACAATCGCCAAAAAGCGGAAATTCGCCAGAATCGACGTCGACGTCACGAATTCTAGCTGATCCAGCCGAATGGAGTACGACGCCAAGTTTGCCATTATTCTGCCGACTACTTGGTTCGTCCAGCCATACCGTCGCGTATGTTTTCACAGCTGAAATCGACTGCCGCTGTACGAACGCCAGTAAAAAAGGAATAATCGTTCCCCCGGCAATCAGGCATAACGGTCAGGCTATTCCGAGACACAGTTAACCGAGTTGACAAAGCATGAACAAATCCAAAGTTGCCATTGTTGGGCTAGGCACGGTGGGCGCGGGTGTCGCCAAAATTTTGCTGGATCACGGCGAGCGAGTCGAACGGCACGCAGGAAAAGTGCTGTGGCTGGAGAAAGCGGTCGTCCGAGATCTCGCGAAGCCTCGGGATTGTGATCTCCCTTACGGCGTGGTTACGGACAAGCTGCAAGAGGTTCTGGACGACCCGGAGATTGAAGTCGTCGCGCAACTGATCGGTGGCTTGGAGCCGGCGCGAACCATCATGCTGCAACTGCTGGAGAGCGGCAAGAATATTGTCACCGCCAACAAGGCGCTACTGGCCGTGCACGGTCCGGAGTTGTTTGATCGAGCTCGCGAACTGGGCCGATCCATTGCCTTCGAAGCCAGCGTTGCGGGTGGCGTGCCAATTATCGCCAACATTAGCCAATGCTTGTCGGCGAATCAGATTACTTCGCTCCGAGGCATCCTGAACGGGACCAGCAACTTTATCCTTTCGCAAATGGAAGAAGGCGCGGACTACAATGACGCGGTCAAAGAGGCGCAGCGTTTGGGTTACGCGGAAGCCGATCCGTCCATGGATGTTGACGGTACTGATGCAGCGCAGAAATTGGCAATTCTGGCGCACTTGGCGTTTGGCGCGCGAGTTCACTGGGATCAGATTCCCAAGATGGGCATTGATTCGCTGGACACGGCCGATCTGCGCTGGGCCAAACAGCTGGGCTATCGAATTAAACTTCTGGCAACCGCCAAACTGCACGCAGATGTGTTGGATCTCCATGTTTCGCCAACGCTGGTCAAAGTTGGCACTCCGCTGGCAGAAGTCCTGGGAGCCAACAACGCAATCAGTGTAGAAGGTGATATGGTGGGCCGAGTCTTCTATCACGGGCTGGGAGCCGGACAACTTCCGACGGCTTCCGCGGTAGTAGCGGATTTAATTGACACGGCCGTGGGGCGAACCGAAATCACGTTCCGAACGCTGGAACTGTGGTCGCAACATGAACCTCGAGTCACCCTGTCGGAACATGATCAAGTGAAGAAGCGATACTATTTACGAGTGAACGTGAAGGATCATCCGGGCGTGCTGGCTCAGATTGCTGGTTGTTTGGGCAAAGAGCAGATTTCGATTGCGTCGATGATTCAAAAGGGAATGCCAGATCAGACCGGTCGCGAAAGTGACGTCTCTTTGGTTATCATGACGCACGAAGCGGAAGAAGGCGCGGCAGTACGAGCGATCTCGGCGATGAATCAGCTTGATTCGGTCCTGGCTCCCGCCGTTCGACTTCCCGTGATTGACGAATAACACAAACAAATTTTTTGCGAATACTTCGAACCCAATCGACATGAAATACGCCATCATCATTCCCGACGGCTGTGCGGACGAACCACTTGAATCTCTAGGTGGTAAAACACCTTTGCAAGCCGCTTCATTGCCGAACATGGACGCCATTGCCGCTGCGGGCGAAGTAGGCTTGGCCTCGAACGTTCCGGCGCATTTGCCACCAGGATCCGACGTGGCGAATCTAAGTCTATTGGGCTTCAATCCCAACGAATATTTTACTGGTCGAGCGCCCATGGAGGCGGCTGCGCAAGGCATCCAGCTAGGCAGTGAAGATTGGGCGGTACGCTGTAATTTGGTCAGCGTCATTGACCAGGAAATGAAGGACTTTACGGCCGGTCATATTTCGACAGAAGAAGCTGCCGAATTGTTAGCGGCGCTGCAAGAGACGGTCGCTGGTTCGCCGCTGGAATTTGTGCCGGGCGTGAGCTATCGCAATTTGCTGCTGTATCGAGGTGCTTCGCAGGCGGCGCCGTTTGGCCGAGACACTCGGACCACTCCGCCGCATGATTTGACTGACAAATCGGTCACCAGCGACTATCCTCGTGGCCCCGGCAGCGATTTACTGGTCGATTTAATGAGTCGCAGCGTGGACGTCTTTGCGCGCATCCGGTGAATCAAAACGTGTGGCGGCCGGGAAGTTGCCTGCCACCAATATCTGGCTGTGGGGGTTGGGAAAAACGCCGTCGCTGCCCCAGTTTAAGGACGTTTACGGCAAAACGGGTAAGATGATCACGGCCGTGGATTTGCTTCGAGGAATCGCGGCACTGATTGGGTGGGATCGGATTGAAGTCGCGGGTGCCACCGGCTATTTGGATACGGATTATGCCGCCAAGGGGCAAGCGGCCATTGCGGCACTCGATTCGACTGACATTATCTGCGTACATGTCGAAGCGCCGGACGAAGCGTCGCATGAAGGTCGAGCGGATGCCAAGGTGGAAGCACTGGAACGAATTGACCAAGATATTGTCGGTCCGCTGCATGCCGCCTTGAAAGAAACCGGGAACTATCGCATCCTAGTGTCTCCAGACCACCCGACGCCGGTGCGAACCAAGACCCACAGTCATGGCCTTGTTCCTTATGCCATTGCAGGGGCAGGCGTGACCGCAGATTCGGCCGCTACGTACGACGAAATCGCGGCGGAAAGCACCGGTCATCGGTTTGACGAAGGCTTTCAGTTGATGAAGCACTTTTTGCAGGATTAAGTTTCCTGCTGGTGCGTTTTCAGGCAATTTCGAAAAGCAAGCCGAATTCCAAGCGGCAAGTTTGGCTGGTGGTCTGCAATGCAGTGCGTTTGCAAACACATGTTTAATCCAAGCGAGTCGTTTTATGCCGTTGATTGTGCAAAAGTTCGGCGGGACTAGTGTTGCCGATAGCGAAAAGATCTTGGCTGCCGCTCGAAAAGCTATTCGAGCTCATAATGAAGGCAATCAAGTGGTCATGGTGGTCAGTGCCATGGGCAAGAATACCGACCTGTTGGTGAAACTGGCCAACGAAGTGAACGAAAACCCGCCCGCTCGAGAAATGGACATGCTGTTGTCCACCGGCGAACAAGTCAGTGTCGCGCTGATGGCCATGGCGGTCGATTCGATGGGGTACAAAGCGGTCAGCTTGACCGGCGGTCAAATTGGTATTCGTACCGATAGCACTCACACCAAAGCGCGGATTCGTAGCATCTCTACCGACCGCATGCGTCGCCATCTGGACGACGGCAAGATTGTCATCGCCGCTGGATTTCAAGGCATTGACGAGAATTGGGACATCACCACGCTGGGACGAGGCGGTAGTGATACCACGGCCGTGGCGTTGGCCGCCGTGCTGCAAGCGGATTCCTGCGAAATCTACACCGATGTGGACGGCGTTTATACGACCGATCCTCGGATCATGCCCGAAGCACGACGAGTTTCCCAGGTTAGCTATGACGAAATGCTGGAATTGGCAAGCCTAGGAGCCGGCGTGATGCACAGCCGTTCCATCGAATTTGCCAAAAAGTTCAATGTGCCGATTCACGTCCGCAGCAGCTTTAGCGATACGCCCGGTTCGATGATTGTGGACGAACCGGAAATGAAGCATCGAGCGGTCAGCGGCGCGACGCTTACCAAAGATGAAGCGAGAGTTACCGTCAAGAATGTGCCCGACGTGCCGGGCACCAGCTACGAAATCTTTTCGCGCATTGCCGCCTGCAACGTGACCGTGGACATGATTGTGCAAAATGTTGGTTCGGCCGGTGTTGCGGAGATTTCGTTCACGGTCCCTAAAAGTGAATTGAAAGTGACGCTCGAGGCGCTTGATTCGGCCAGACTGGCGATCGGCGATTTTGGTGTCGACCATGATTCGCAAGTGGCCAAGGTCTCTGTCGTCGGACACGGCATGGCCACGCAATCGGGTGTGGCCGGACGCGTCTTCGGAGCACTCGCCGCACACGAAATCAATATTCAGATGATCACCACCAGCGAAATCAAGATCTCCACGTTGGTTTCTCGCGAAAACGCATTGAAAGCTTTGCGAGCGGTCCACGGGGCTTTTGAATTGGAAAAAGCCCCGGACGAAGTCACCGCTGGCGAGCCATCCAAGTCTGCCGTGCCACTCCGTTCACAAGATGATGCCGTCAACGTCGTAGAGCGATTGCGTCAAATGGAATTGGACATGGAGCAGTTGACTATCGACAGCATTTATATGGATGACACTCAAGGTCGAGTGACGATTCATGGAGTGGCTGACAAACCAGGTATGGCTCAACACGTGTTTAACGAAATTGCCAAAGCGTCCATCTTTGTGGACATGATTGTGCAGAGTTTCGGCAGTGAAGAACTGGCCAATCTCAGCTTCACCGTACCCAGAAAAGACGTTGCCGCCGCCGTCAAAGTAGCAGAAAAAGTGGCTTCGGAATTAGGCTGTGGCAAAGTCAGTTCCAGCGAAGAAGTGGCCAAACTTACGGTGTCGGGAATCGGTTTAAGAAGCCATACCGGCGTAGCCATTCGCATGTTCAAAGCGTTGGCCGAAGGTAGCGTCAACCTTATGATGATCAACACCAGCGAAGTACGAGTGAACGTGGTGGTGGAAGGTGCAGATGGACCTCGAGCTCTAAAAAAACTGCAAGATGTCTTTCACGATGTCATGCGATAGCACGCAAGATTTAACTCGTTAAGAATCCGTCTCATCCTGCCGTGATGAATCGACGACTGAAGCATGAACAAGCCGCCGCCCGCCGCCGATCTTCCAAATCCCAAAATGGCGGCGGGCCTAGAAGTCTTTTTTATCGTCGTTTTGTTCTTTGTGTTTGGTGGCTGGGCAGCGCCCGAGGTGAACGAACCGCAGTATTTGGGCAAAGCCAAACATTTTTGGAACCCACAGTGGTGCCCTAACGATCACTTCTTTTCCAGCGCTGACGCGCATGGCGCGTTTTTCTGGGCGTTTGGTTGGGTTACGCAATTCTGTTCGTTGGAAACCACAGCCTGGATTGGTCGCTTCGTTGGCTGGACTCTGCTGGCGATTGGCTGGCAACGAATGGTGGCGGCCATCACGTCACGGTTCGGCATGGCGTTGCTTTCGGCTGGAATATGGGCGTCCCTTATTGACCGCTGTCAGATGTCGGGCGAATGGGTCATCGGCGGCATTGAGGCTAAAGTCTTTGCGTATTTCTTTGTGTTGCTCGCCTGTCGCAGCTTGCTGTTCGCTCATTGGGGCCGAACCTTTTTTTGGCTGGGCTGTGCTTCCGCGTTTCATGTATTGGTCGGTGGTTGGAGCGTATTAGCGGCGGGTATGGCGTTGCTGTTCGAAGGAAAATCGCATCGTCCTTTGCTAAGAAATTTGGCTGTAGGACTGATTGCGGGCGGCTTGGTGGCTTGCGTTGGACTGATTCCCGCCGTCTGGCTTTCGATGGGCGTGTCCTCCGACGATGCTTATTACGCAGCCAGGATCTATGTCTTCCGCCGGTTACAGCATCATTTGGTGTTCCGAGCGTTTGCGTGGGAATTTGTGGCAAATCATGTTGTGATGATGGCGTTGTGGTTGACTGCTGCATTGGTGCTGATTCGAAAGTCGGCGGTCCATTCGCGACTAGTGAAATTTGTCCTGGGCTTTGTCGTATTAGCGTTGATTGGAATTGGGATTGATCTGTTCACGACCAATCCATTTGTGACCGCCAAGTTCTTGCGGTTTTATTGGTTTCGCATGACCGACGTGATGGTGCCGCTTGGTGTCGCACTGTCAATTGTCTATTTCGTCCAAGCAGCGTTTGACGCAGATGACGATCGGCTTCGCGGGCGAAAGCAGTTGGCAGCATGGATAACCACCATTTCGATTTTGGCTGTGTTGACGAATGCCACCGTCACTGTTTGGCAACGCGAAAAGCAGCTGACGCCGTCTTCCAATTGGCAAGGCAACATCACCACTCGGGAACGTTTGGCAAACTGGAAATCGGTCTGCGAATGGGCTCGTACCAGAACCGCGCCGGACGCTCGCTTCTTTTCCTTGCCTGGGCATCAAACGTTCAAGTGGTACGCGTCTCGATCGGAAGTGGTGAACTGGAAAGACATTCCGCAGGACGCGAAGGGGATCTTGGAATGGTATGATCGCCTGAGTGATGCTCGGAAGTTTTTGTATCGAGCCCAGCAGTTTCAAAACAAGCGTGCCACACACAAGCGGCTGCTGGAATTGGCCGAACAATATCAATTCCGCTACATTATCCTGGATCGTCACCGCCCATTTCCGCAGCTGGATCTTCCTGTCAGCTTTGCCAATGCGGACTATCTGGTCTATGACACGCAATCGGCCCGAAACTGAAGGCGGTTCAAGAATTAGCATTAAGTCGTGGATCCAGTTCATTGTCGAATCAGCGAATGGACGTGCACATCGTTAATGTACCGACGAACGTTCCGAGCTTCCCACAAGCCGACACGAAAAAATGGAAATGAAGAAGCAGCCAAGACTCGTTACCTTGGTCGATGCAGCACCAAATTCGCTCACAAATGGTTCCATTGCAAGCGAACCTTGAGTGAAACGAACGTTCAGCGACATCTGGTCGTGGCGAGTAATTTTCGCTCGTTAATCAACCAGCAATCAAGCGTCCGTCCGCGGCTGGCACTCCGAATCTAGCACGTTGACCATGAAGGTCCATTGCCAAGTCGGCTCACCGAGAATCGGCCGTGGTCTCGGCGTTCTACGAAGAGGGTTGTCCGACAACAAAATTGGGTGCATAGTCAATTTGGGTGCATGGCACCAACGGAAATTCCCCCAACGGAAATTCCCAGCATGAATTTGGGTGCATGGCACCAACTGAAATTATATGCAGACCACGGCCGATTCTCGGCAATGGACCTTAACAATCAATTTGTGTGCATGGCACCAACCGAACTTCATCTCATAATCGCCATCGATCGCACTGCAACTTGCCGAAAAATCCCTTGCCAGGACACCCACAAACTGCCAGAATCTGCCAACAAGAATAAG
The DNA here is from genome assembly GCA_041399205.1 of Pirellulaceae bacterium. GTDB lineage: Bacteria > Planctomycetota > Planctomycetia > Pirellulales > Pirellulaceae > JAGQOZ01. Next base: position 14,025 of record JAWKTK010000041.1, read on the forward strand.
GAGGCGCGCGTCACCACGCGACCGCAATGATCCTTTCCATTGTTCCCTACGTGGAACCGGACGACGATGCAGAAAGCAAAACGCAAATTCGAATTTCGTTTCAGTCTTAGCTAGCCTTGCTCGCATTTACGGTTGGTGGCATAGGACTCGGCCTCAAGACGCGGCAGACGAGGATCGAACGAAAGGCGAGGCTGGCCATTGAGTCCGCAGGCGGAACCGTCAACTTCGATTATGAAGTTGATGAAAACGGTGACTATATCAAAGACGGCAAATCGTCAGTTCCATCTTGGGCTCTCGAAGCACTGGGAGAAGAGTGTTTCCATCGCATCAGAGCCGTTTACCTGAAGGGCTGGGCAACTCCGGACTATTTGCCAGACGATCGGATAAGCTTGGCACGAGTATTCCGTCGGGAGGTCGATGATCAGACGCTCGAGCACATTGCCAGACTCACGCAACTGCGAAGCCTGTCGCTTCAAATGACCGATATTGAAAACGACGACCTCAGACACCTAAGTAAACTACGTCAACTTCGACGATTGCGAATCGATGGAAACAGAATTGACAATCGCGGGCTTAAACACCTTGAAGAACTTGCCTTATTGGAACATGTGGACGTGAAATGGACACGCATTGCTGCGGATAGCCCACAACAGCTGGCGATTCCCATCGAGATTCTAGCTGGATTCAACAGTTCGATTGTCGTGCCGCCTGACTTCTGGGACAAAATGGAAGGCGAACTCGCGTGGCGGGACGGCATTGCTGCGATCCCAGACGCTGCTCAAGACGACTAAACCGAACGGTAAACAAAAGGCGTCGTGCGCTAGGTTTGAAGTTGACTGCTGGGAGGGAAATGCCGTTCGCCGCCGCCACTTCTCGCCAAGCTGTCAAAATGGCATATTCCAGTTTGGCAGGTGGGATGGGGGCGCGAACCCATTCTTGATTTTCGCTCATAAGTCCTTACTGTAGAGCCACTTACATTCTGGCAATTGCATTTGGCACAGTGCTTGCATTGCAAAGGCAAAAAAATGTTGTCGCTGCCATTTTGCAGGTGCGAACCATGCAGGTAGCGAATCGAAGTAGATTCCCGTTCCGCTGGGCAGTTGAAGCTGTGTTGGCGGTTGAGATGAATTCTCCATTTCCACGTTGTAGGAGGAAACCGGTCGTGGCAAAGCAAATGGTTTTTGATGATGAAGCTCGGCAGCCTCTGCTTGCCGGCGTGTCCAAATTGGCACGAGCCGTCAAGAGTACGCTCGGTCCGCGAGGCCGAAATGCTGTATTGGACAAAGGTTGGGGTTCGCCCAAAGTAACCAAGGACGGTGTTACCGTAGCGGAAGACATTGACCTGGACGATCCGTTCGAAAATCTCGGTGCCCAGTTGGTGAAGGAAGCCGCCAGCAAGACCAACGACGTGGCGGGCGACGGCACGACCACCGCAACGGTGTTGTCCGAAGGCATCTATCGCGAAGGCCTGAAGATGATTGCGGCCGGTGGTGACCCCATGGCGCTTTCTCGAGGAATCGCGAAGGCGGTCGAAGCGGTTTCGGACGCCGTCTTGAAAATGGCCACGGCGATTGATGCCAAGAACAAGAAAGAGATTCAACAAGTTGCCACGATCGCGGGCAACAACGATCCTTCGATTGGCAACGTGCTATCCGATGCCTTTTTGAAAGTAGGCAAGGACGGCGTGATTACGGTGGAAGAAGGTCGAGGCAGCGAGACCACGGTGGAAGTGGTAGAAGGCATGCAATTCGATCGCGGATTTCTTTCGCCCCATTTTGTGACAGATCAAGACGAACAGACGGTCGAACTGGAAAACTGTTTGATCTTGCTATTCGAAGAAAAGATCTCGACCGCCAAGAAGCTGGTTCCCATTTTGGAAGCTGTCAGCAAGGCCAACAAGCCATTGTTGATCATTGCCGAAGATGTCGAAGGAGAAGCGCTGGCGACGTTAGTCGTCAACAAAATGCGAGGCATCTTGAACGTCTGTGCCGTGAAGGCGCCTGGCTACGGCGATCGTCGCAAAGCGATGCTGGGTGACTTGGGTGTGCTGACCGGCGCGACGCCCATTTTCAAAGATCTGGGCATTGAACTGGAAAGCGTTACGCTGAACGACCTGGGCAAAGCCAAGAAGATCAAGATCACTTCGGGCGAAACGACCTTGGTTGGCGGCGGTGGTAAAAAGGATGAAATTGCGGGACGAGCGGAACAGATTCGTGCCGAAATTTCGCATACCGACAGCGATTATGATCGAGAGAAATTGCAGGAACGCCTGGCCAAGTTGGCCGGCGGTGTCGCGCAGATCAATTGTGGTGCGGCTACTGAAACGGAAATGAAAGAACGCAAAGCATTGCTGGAAGATGCCAAAGCGGCTACGCAAGCGGCCTTGGAAGAAGGCATTGTTCCTGGCGGTGGCGTGGCTCTGATTCGTTGCGGCAAAGCGCTGGACTCCATCAAAGCAACAGGCGATGAAAAGTTGGGGGTCGATATCATTCGCAATGTATTGGATTACCCGCTCCGAGCGATCGCGACCAACGCCGGCATTGACGGTGCGGTGGTTGTCAACCGAGTTCGCCAGATGAAGGGCAAGAACGACGGTTACAACGCAGACAAAGACACCTACGGTGATTTGGTCAAAGACGGCGTGATTGATCCTGCCAAGGTGGTTCGATCCGCCCTTCAAAACGCGGCCAGCGTCGCGTCGCTGCTGCTCACCACGTCTTCGCTTGTCACCGAAATTCCTGTCGAAGAAGAGGAAGCGGGTGGCGATCATCATCATGACCACGGCATGGGTGGCATGGGAGGAATGGGCGGCATGGACATGGGAGGCATGGGTGGTATGGGCGGCATGATGTAAGCCGCTTGTGTTGCTTCGTAAATTCCCAGACTCATTTAAATCAAAGACAGATAGACGATTAAGGAAATACAGAAATGGCTAAGAAGATCAAAATTCGACCGTTGGATGACCGTATTGTTGTGGAACCGATTGAAGCAGAAGAAACCACAGCTGGTGGCATTGTGCTTCCCGATTCGGCCAAGGAAAAGCCTCAGCGCGGCACCGTGATTGCCGTTGGTCCGGGCAAGTTGCTGGACAGCGGAAACCGAGGTGAATTATCGGTAGCCGTCGGTGATGAAGTGATCTACGGCAAGTACGGCGGCTCCGACATTGAAGTTGACGGAGTGGACGTGAAGGTGCTTCGCGAAAGCGACATTTTGGCCAAGGTTGTCGGCTAGATCTATTGGCCGGCACGCAAGTATCGAATCAAACAACGACGTTAGTAGAGGATTTAATACAGTGGCAAAGCAGTTACTTTTTGAAGATCACGCTCGTGCCAAGATGCTCAAGGGCATTGAAAAATTGGCCAATGCGGTTGCTGTCACCATGGGGCCTACGGGTCGCAATGTCATCATTGACAAATCGTTTGGTGGCCCCACGGTTACCAAGGACGGCGTCACGGTGGCCAAGGAAGTAGAACTGGAAGATCGCTTCGAAAACATGGGCGCCAAGCTGGTGAACGAAGTTGCCAGCAAGACGTCCGACTTGGCCGGTGACGGTACCACGACCGCCACGGTTTTGGCTCGAGCGATCTTCAAAGAAGGCATTCGCAATATTGTTGCCGGCAGCAATCCGACCGCCATTCGACGAGGTATTGAAAAAGCGGTCAACGCGGCCGAATCGTATCTGTTCGAATTGGCCAAACCGGTCTCCAGCAAAGAACAGATCACCAACGTGGGCGCAATCAGCGCCAACAACGATCTTTCGATTGGTGAACTTCTGGCCGATGCCTTGGAAAAGGTTGGCAAAGATGGCGTGATAACCGTGGAAGAAGGCAAGACCGCCGACACCACGCTGGAACTGGTAGAAGGCATGCAGTTCGACAAGGGCTTTATTTCGCCCTATTTCATCAACAACCCTGCCGAAATGACTTGTGATCTGGATGACGCACTAATCTTGATTCACGAAAAGAAGATCAGCAATCTGCGTGAATTGGTGCCCATTTTGGAAAAGGCCAGCCAGACTGGCAAGCCATTGTTGATCATTGCCGAAGACGTGGAAGGTGAAGCGCTGACGGCGTTAGTCGTCAACAAACTGCGAGGCGTCTTGAACATCTGTGCAGTAAAGGCACCCGGCTTTGGAGATCGCCGTAAGGCTATGTTAGCCGATTTCGCTACACTGACCGGCGGCACCATGATCAGCGAAGACTTGGGAATCCAGCTGGAAAACTTGACGCTGGATCAATTGGGTCGAGCGAAGAAGATCAGCGTCGATAAAAACAGTACAACCATTGTACAAGGCGCTGGAAAGACCGCGGACATACAGCAACGCATCGCTCAGCTCAAGAAGCAGATTGAGCAGACCGATAGCGACTATGACCGTGAAAAACTGCAAGAACGCTTGGCCAAGCTGACCGGCGGTGTTGCGATTATCTCGGTGGGTGCGGAAACAGAAGCCGACATGAAGCAGAAGAAGGCTCGAGTAGAAGACGCCCTGCATGCGACTCGTGCTGCGGTAGAAGAAGGCATCTTGCCGGGTGGTGGCGTGGCATTGCTGCGTTGCACGCAAGCCGTGGAAGCTGCTAGAAGCAGTGCCAAGGGTGACGAAAAGATTGGCGTGGACATTATTTTGAATGTCTTGTCTGCTCCGCTGAAGCAGATTGCCGACAACGGCGGCATTGATGGTTCAGTGGTTGTGGACGAAGTCAGTCAGAAGTCTGCCAACATGGGATACGATGCCAACAAGGGCGAATACACCGACCTGTTGAAAGCGGGCATTATCGATCCAGTGAAGGTAGTTCGCACGGCCTTGCGAAACGCGTCCAGTATTGCTGGCTTGTTGCTGACCACGGAAGCCATGGTCACCAATCTGGAAGACGAAGATAAGGAAAAGCAGATCGAAGGAAGTGTTCGCTAAAACAGCGATCGTTCTTTGCGAGACGTTGACGTGCCGATTTCGCTAATTCGTATCGGCACAGTTCCGAATGACGATGCTTCAGATAGCCACTTTCAGACAACAGGAAGTGGCTATCGTTTTTTGACGCTTGACGCGGCACGACGCAATTTGGCCGGCCGCGTTGGATGGAAGGAGAGCCGATCGTGATGGCCACAAAGCGAGATTACTACGAGGTGTTAGGGGTTCCACGAAACGCCTCGGAATCCGATATTTCTCGCGCCTATCGGAAGCTGGCAATCAAATATCATCCGGACAGCAAACCTAACGATGAAGAAGCGACGGCCATGTTCAAGGAAGCGGCCGAAGCGTATGAAATATTGACCGATCCTCAGAAACGAGCGGCATATGATCAGTATGGTCATGCCGGCGTTTCCGGGCCAGGCGGTGGCAGTGGATTCACCGATGCCGAAGATATCTTTGAAGCCTTCGGCGATATGTTTGGCGGCGTCTTCGGCGATATGTTTGGTGGTCGAGGCCGTCGTCGCGGTGGCGGTGGTCGCCGACAACATCGCGGCGCTGACGTGAAGTGTGAAGTCCATTTGACGCTGGAAGAAGCAGCGACCGGCGTCACCAAAACGGTTCGGTTCGAACGAAACGAAGCATGCGCCAAATGCCGCGGAACCGGTAGCCGACCTGGTTCGACCGGCGAAACCTGCCGTCGCTGTAACGGACACGGTCAAGTAGTCCAATCTGCCGGGATTCTGCGAGTTCAAACCACATGCCCGTCGTGTAGTGGTTCGGGACGAATCATCACCGATCCGTGTGAAGGCTGCCGAGGACGTGGGTTTGTGGCTAAACGCAAAGAGCTGGACGTGGCCATTCCCGCTGGTGTAGATGAAGGCATGCGAGTTCGCTTGTCGGGTGAAGGCGAGCCGTCGCCCGATGGTGGGCCTCCGGGAGACTGTTACTGCTTTATCGGGATCAAGCCTCATTCGCTATTTAAGCGAGACGGTATGGACTTGTACGTGGAGATTCCCATTTCTTACACGCAAGCCGCATTGGGCGCAAGAATTGAAATCCCTACGTTGGCCGGCCCCGATCATTTAACAGTGCCGCCTGGAACGCAATCGGGCGAAGTGTTTCGTATTCCTGGAAGAGGCATGCAGGAACCCCGCAGTTACGGCCGCCATGGCGAACTGCTGGTGCAGACCTACGTAGAAGTTCCCAAACGTTTAAGCCAAAAAGAGGAAGAGGTCTTGCGGCAATTGGCGGAAATTGAACACGCCAACGTGAGCCCCAAACGCAATAGTTTTCTATCAAAGCTGCGTGAATATCTGGCTCCCTCTGAATAGCGACGTTGACTGAATTTTAGAAAGTGAAAAAACATGGCAGACGAAACTAACGACGACCTGATTCCAGAAGAAGAATTCGTAGCGGACAGTACGGACGAAGCCTTTTGTGATGACGCCGCAGCTACTTCGTCAGAAACGCCGGAAAGCGTAAGCAAACTGCAAGCAGAGTTAGAAGAAGCCAACAATCGTGTGCTTCGAAGTCAGGCCGAGTTAGAAAATTTCAGAAGGCGTATGCGTCGCGAAATGCAGGACGAACGCAAGTTTGCCGCTCAGCCCCTTTTGACCGACCTGCTTCCCATCGTGGACAATATTGAACGCGCCATCGAATCGGCTCAGCAATCGTCAGATCAAAGCGGCTTGCTGGATGGTGTCAAAATGGTTGCTGGCCAGTTATTAGCGATATTGGAAAAACACGATTGTCCTCGTATCCAAGCGTTAGGTGAAGACTTTGACCCTAACATGCACGAAGCCATCGGCCACCAGCCCAGCGATCAATACGAATCAGGCAAAGTCATGCTGGTAGCAGGCCAAGGCTATCGCTTGCATGATCGAGTGATCCGACCGGCGCAAGTGATTGTCTCGAAGGGACAAAACGCGTAGCGCAACTAAATCCGGGGCAACAGCCCGTCGTTTACAATTTTTGGTATTTCTTTCTGTGGAAGCTGGTTTATGCCAACCTACGATTACGAATGTGATGCCTGTGGTCATACGTTTGAATTGTTTCAGTCCATTACCGCGCCGGTAGAAACCAAATGCCCGGAATGCAAGAAGAAGAAACTGCGCAGGCTCTTTGGCACCGGCGGAGCCATTGTGTTTAAGGGTTCTGGATTCTATCAAACCGACTATCGCAGTGATTCGTACAAGAAGGCAGCCAAAGCGGACGACAAATCCAATGATTCTGGTTCGAAAAAGTCGGACGCATCCGCCAAGAAACCTAAAAGCGAATCCAAGCCTAAATCCTCGGCCAGCGAATAGTTCTCGGCCAGCGAATGTGATCGCACTGATTCGTTCAGGTGAAATTCCATGATACACTCCTGGGCCGGTTCCAAAGCAGTTCGCAGTGTCTTTGTCTTGGGCGTCGTAGCAATTGTTCTCGTTTCCGTCTTGCCAGCGGAATACGTGTCGGCCTCCACGATAAACGACAAAGTAGCGCACTTCTTGGCTTACGCCATTGTTGGATGTGTTGGGGCAGTTGGCTTTCTCTATTCCAAGCGTTTGCTGCCCATTTTGTTTGCCTTAGTCATCATGGGCGTGGGCCTGGAGTTTTGCCAAGCGTATATTCCGGGACGCGTTTGATGTGGGCGACATGATTGCGAACGGTCTTGGAGCAGCTGCTGGTGCCCGTAGCCGTGCAACTGTTCTTCAAAAATCGCAACGCGGCAAACCATGCAAGCCGATAGCCAGCACGAAAGTAGCCAAGTGCCATGTCCGGCTTTCCGCGTTTGAACATTGTCTTGTATCAGCCGGAAATTCCGCAGAATACAGGAAATATTTCGCGAACCTGCGTCGCGATAAACGCTCGGTTGTGGCTGATTCGGCCGTTGGGTTTTGATTTGAGCGAAAAACGCGTGCGGCGAGCGGGCTTGGACTATTGGCCTCATTTGGACCTGCGAGTGTGTGACAACTGGACGCATTTTCTGCAACAGGCCAATCCCACTCGATGTTGGTTTCTGACCAAGAAGGCGTCACACAACGTGTACGATGTGCAATTCGACCCAAACGATTTCTTGGTTTTTGGCAGTGAAACTCGAGGCCTGCCGGATGACATTCTAGAAACACATGCAGCCAACACGCTCCGCATCCCCACAACCGAAAACGTGCGAAGTCTGAATCTGTCTAACGCCGTGGCCATTGTCGCATATGAAGCGGTACGGCAATTGTCTTAAGGCTCATTGTGGCCTGTCGTCATTCGCCCAGTTTTTTGAAGTTGCGTTAGCGTTTTCTGGACGGTTTTTCCTGGCCCGAAGCATCAGCGAGGGGACTGCAGAAACACTGCATTTCCCTCTCACTTACGTTTCGGGCTATAAAAGAGCGCAACTTCAAAAAGCGTGAGCGAGCGGACTGCAGAAGCGATTAATTTTGCCCCAATTACGTTTTGGGCTATGAAAGCACGGTCTAGGGTTGGTTCGAGTTAGACGAATTTGTGGCAGCCTCTTCCGGCTGATTCTTGAGTCGGATCAGGACTTCATTTCTTCGAAGTCTGCTTGGCGTGAAAGGCGGATCGTAGCCAGCCGCTTCGACCGATGCGTGGCCGTCTAAATCCTTCTGCTCCATCCATTCGCGAAGTTTTTGTTCTTGTTGTTTAGCGAGTTCAGAATCTAAGCGGCCTGAAAATCGAATGACGGCAAACCGGCCTCCTTTCCGCTGCCGCATGCTCACTCTGTCGCCGGTGGGAGCTGGAGCTCCCTGTGCGGCAACTTCCTTGGGCATCACAAATCCCATCGCAACGTCAGATTCGCTGAATTCGCCTTCCATGAAAACGGGCGTTGTCATGGCAATTTTTTGCTCGCCGGCGTTCGCGCCACTAATGTATTGAAACAAACGCATGAAGCTTCCGTCACGCCCTTGAGAGTCCATTCTGGAAGTGGTCGAAACGAGCAGTAAATCGGGGTATTCGCGAATTTCCATCGCCCCGTCTGACTCGATTACCTTGTATTCGGCCGATTCGTACCCTGCTCGATTTGCCATAGCAAAGGCAACCGAACCCAGCAACGCAACAACCACCGTCAACGAGAGAAACAACATTTTTCGAATCATCTGCTACCACATCCTTTGAATGAAATCATTTGACGCAAACAATTCAGACTTTAGCCAGATGCAGCGCAACGACCATGCCACTTTTGATGGCGATTGCCTAACAATGGCTAAATTGGCTCGCACCGCCGACGATCGAATCTGCCGGCCCAATGTACGTTGGCACAGTGGAAACGCTATTGCCTCTAGCGAAATGCGTTGGAATAGATGGGCAAATGTCGATAGTAGACTTCCAACATGTAGATACAAAAACAGGTGGTATACAGCCGGCCGCCCTGCCCTCCCCACCGATCGCCGGATGGAGACCAGCTACCGGCTTCGGGCCCGTCTTTGGTTTGATGCGCGGGAATGACTTGTCGCAGCACGGCATTCCATTCTTCCCAAGCATCTCCTTCCATATGGTGCATGACTTGTGTGGCGTAATACCAGTAGTAGACATTTTTGTCGGCCCAATCGATCGGAGTCGTGCCAATCTGATGGACGCCGGTGACCAATCGGTCGTCCGTACGCTTCCAGCCCAAGTATTGGCGACAAAGCAATGCTTCGGCGGTCATGGGAAAGGTGGCTGGTTCACCAGGGCGGTAAGCGTAGGTGGCACCGTACTCCGATTGAACGCTGTCCAAGAAGCGAGCAACATTGTCCAACGTACGCTGAGGCACTTTCAAGTCGGCCATCTGCGCACTTTGCAACGCCATGACAAACCAGCCCGTCACTGATGTGTCACTATCCGAACCAGGCGTATACCGCCAACCACCTCGCACATCCTGAATTTCGACGGCATAGTCGATCGCTCGTTGAGCCGGATCGCGAAAGCGCGAATCTTGAGTCATGCCGTACAATTCGCAGATGGCAATCGTCGCTTGCGCTTGCGCGTAAAGTCGATGATGCAAGACGGAACCTCGCCAAAAATCTCCGTTGGGTCGCTGCATGGCCAGCAAGGCATCCCAACCTTTCGCCACCGTTTTTTGGTGCATGCCGGTCTGATGAGTGTGGCCTGCTCCTTGAAACGCAAGCAGCGCCATGGCAGTAGCCGACGTTCTGTCATCATTCAATCCGGCAGAACTGTAAGGTCGGGTCAAACTCCACGTGCCATCTTTGAGTTGATTTTTCCGAAGCCATTCCAGTCCGTTTTGCACCGCTTCTTCTGTCAGCCGATTGCCACCGTAGGCGGA
>JAWKTK010000042.1:0-21709 GCA_041399205.1 Pirellulaceae bacterium
CGCAGCCCAACGATTTGGTGCGCATCGCCGCAATGGCAGCTCGAACCAAAGTATGCGAATCCACCACCGCGGGCTCCCTAAGCGGTAGTGAACGCACCCGTCCCTCCTGCAGAAACTTCCGAAAGTTCATTCTATTGTCCTTTCCGATCATGAAAATCGAATCGCGTCCGCCTAGATGACTTGATCTCAGTTGCAAAGCTTGCGGCAAGCCACAAGTTAGCACTACCAATCACCATCAATCGTTTGCATAGTGCACGAATTCAAAATACTCACCTGACTACACGGACACGTGCAAGGCAGCTAATTGTGCTACTACGCACAAATCTGTTTCACACGGGAACACTTTTGAATCCGATGTGAGCCCGCAACGCCAAAAAGGGACGCAACTGTTCGACAGCAATAGCAGCAGCCCGTGCTCAATGATCGAGCGATGACGGATGTATGGCTTCGGTGATCCGTATTCTCCGTTCCCAAAAGTTGCAGAATAGTAGTGCGATAATCCGTATCTGGTTGGCCCTATGCTCAAACTGGTTCGTAACTAGCCAGGGTTCGGTACGGCGCATGCTAGATTTCAAACGAACTACGTGAACACTAGAGTTATGGGGCCAGCCTTGTCACCGATATCGTTTGCTATTTTCATTATTACGCTAGTTGCTCTCACCGGACTAGCACTCGGAAGTCTGCGATTTCGTGGAGTGGGGATCGGTACCGCTGGCGTACTTTTTACGGGGCTTGTCTTCGGGAACCTTGGAGCCAGCATAGATCAAGGTGTAGCAGAGTTTGCCAAAGAATTTGGATTGATCTTATTTGTCTCGACGATTGGATTGCAGTTGGGACCGGGAATTGTCCAGCTGTGGAAGCGTCAAGGCCTGAGACTAAATGCATTGGCGGTAAGCATCGTGGTACAGGGAGCGTTGCTGGTCATTCTTTTTCTATTCACGTTGAAACTTCCAGTCGTCGCTGCGGCCGGACTTTTTAGCGGGGCAACTACAAACACGCCGTCGTTAGGGGCGGCAGAACAAGCGGCTACGATGGTATTCGCGAACCAAACTGACTCACAAATCGGCTCGCTAACGGCCGCTTACGCCGTGGCATATCCGGGTGGCATTATGGGGATTATTGCCTCCATGTTAATCATTCGTCGAATCTTTCGGATCGACGTCAAGGAGGAAGTTCGCAAAGCAGAGTTTGAAGAGTCAATTCACAACGAACCGATCGAACGTCGAGCCATTGTGGTAGACAACCGACACTTTCGAAGCGTACCGTTCAACCAGATTCCTGGAATTGAAGAAACACGCGTTCGCTTGTCTCGAATCTTGCGAGCAAACGAAGGTATTGTCCATCCAGCCAACGAACAAACCTGCCTTCAGGAAAAAGACGTGATCCAAGTTGTTGGTCCTCGCAGCGGCCTCGACCGTTTTACACCGGTCATTGGTCATCCCAGCGAAATTGATCTTATGACCAGCGCCGGAGATGCAGATTTTCGTCGAATTTGTGTCACGGACGCGATGGCGTTAAATAAAACATTACGAGAACTATCGTTGGATCAAATGTACAACGCGACAATCACGCGTATCTATCGAACGGGCGTAGAAATGCCGGCTCGCGCATCAAGCAAATTGCACTTCGGCGATATTGTGCAAGTTGTTGGAGATCGACGTTCGCTGGATCGAGCTTCCAAGTTCTTGGGCAACTCCAGCAAATCACTTTCCGAAACTCGCTTCATGCCGTTGTTTGTCTGTATCGCATTAGGAATCATTCTCGGAATGACACCGCTTCCCATTCCTGGCATGCCGTTTCCAGTTCGACTGGGTTTGGCCGGCGGACCGTTGATTGCCGCCATTGCCTTCAGCCTGGTTGGCAGCGTCGGAAATTTTGTCTGGTACGTACCACCCTCGGCGAATCGAGCGATGCGAGAGCTAGGAATCATCTTGTTTCTGGCATGTGCCGGGCTAGCTGCAGGTCCTGCCTTCTTTCATTCAGCGGCCAGCGCGGATGGTGCAAAATGGATGGTCGCAGGGATTTGTGTTACCATGATTCCTTTGTTGACGACGGGAATGATCGGTCGCTTCTGGGGCAAGCTAGACTATTTGACCATCTGCGGCGTGATTGCCGGCAGCATGACGGATCCACCGGCGTTGGCTTTTGCTAATTCGCAAAGTGAATCCGAAACCAGCTCTACGGCCTATGCAGCTGTCTATCCGTTGACCATGATCCTGCGAATCATTGCCGCACAATCGATTGTCTTTTTCTTCGCCGGATAACAAGAATTCGGTGAGTGATTCATCATTCTAGTAGACAAGATTCATGCCAAACACCAGGCTGTCTTGAGCTACGTTGCGATCGCTAACCGTGGTAATTCCAATTAATGCGCAAACCCCGTGCTGCGAACGTATTCCAGTGACAAAAAGGCCGAAGGATGAAGCCACGCGCGTAGCCGACCACCAGCTGACGATTGAATTCGAATTCGCTGCCACTGGGCCCCTGCCGCCCTTCGCTCCAACTGACACTCACGCGACTCGGGAACGCCGTCGCCAAACTCCACGCCACTTCGGCTCGGTAAGCGGAAACGCGGGCGTTTGTGACAGGCCATGGTTCGATCGTGGACACAAATTCGCCCGCCAAAGACAGCCGACCAATGTCCAAGCGAAAGTTGACGTCCCAAGCACTATTGAAGAAATCGCCAAACTGATTTGTGTCCAAGTGTTCCGCTGCCAGGCCATCGTAAATGGTTCCTCGCAGAAATCCACCGCCTATTCGAAGTTGACATGCTTCGGCGTTTCCCAGCGTGATGGACGCATTGGCCGCAAAGTTATTTAGCGTGCCGCGCGACGTCGAATCGGCCACTCGAATTCCTCGACCTCCATTGATCCCGGCAAACCCACGCCAACTCCTTCGGCCAAGGCAGCAAAATAGTGCCACACCGTCGATTGCGTGAAGGGACTGAGCGTGCTCATGTCGCCAAACCCGACGTTCTTTTTGCCAATGTAAGCATACCACGGCGCAACGTCCAAGTTGCCAGACCGACGTCACCATTTGTGGAATCAAAATAGGCTATGTCGTCAATGCCGTCGCCGTCCAGATCACCGAGTGCAAACCGAGGCGTGAACAGGCCAAGCGAACCAAGCGACGTGCGTTCGAAACCGGCAGGCGTCTTACGAAACGCGTCGACGACCGCTTCGTTGCGACTGTCCATTCGAATAACAACGATCTCGGTTCGACCATCTCCACTCACGTCGCCCACGCCAAAATCGATTGCCGAATCGGAGATCGTTTGTGCCGGCTGGAATTGACCGTCATTTCGGTTTTCCAGCCAAACCAGCGGACCCGTTTGACCGCCGCTTCCAAACCGTCGGTCTTGGTACAACGCCACCACATCTTGATCGCCGTCACGGTCTACGTCCCAGACCATGATTTCACCAAATGATCCGACAGAGATCGGCTGAAAGTCGGACTCCAGTGGATTCGACGGAACGGAAGTCCATTGAAGCAAACCGCCGTTTGCTGAAACGATGTCTAGTTGCCCGTCGTTATTCAAGTCGCCCAAGCTAAGCTGCCCTAGATGACTGCCCATCATATCCAGCGGCGCTGTCTCAAAATGCAGCTGTTGCTGTGTCGAAAGATAAACCTGGCTGCCGTTGGTAGATAAGGCGTCTACAGTGCCGTTGCCATCGGCGTCTCCAAAGACCAGCCCCCTGCTTGGCGTGATCTCGGCGGGCGAACCGAATTGGCCGTTGTCGTTCAGGTAGACCGCCGCCAGACGGTCGTTCCATAAGGCAACGTCAAAGTCTCCATCCACATCGATATCTTCAACTCGCAGCCGTGCCCAGGGAAACAAATCGTCCGACTGGAACAATGCTGCGCCGTCGCCAAGGTCACCTTGCTGGTTGATAAACAGCAATACTTGCTGACCTGCGACTGACACAAAGTCGTCATCTCCGTCCCAATCCCAGTCAACAGCAACGGCATCGGCAAACGCAATACTGCTTGTGATTTCCAACAGCGTGCTAAAGCCTCCTGTGCCATCATTTGGCAAATAGCCAGGCTGACCTGATCCAATTTGAAAACCAACTACATCTGCTGCACCGTCGCCGTTGACGTCAGCCAGCATTTGTGGGAACAAGCCCAGTTCGACCGCCGGAATCAGGTGGCTAGTCTCAAAGCGATTTGCGTCAGGCACGTTTTCAAACCATTGGTAAACGTCTTCTTCTTCGTCCAAGACCAGTAGATCCAAATCTCCGTCGCGGTCCAAATCGTTCAATTCGATATGCAAACCGTCTTCGTCGCCGACAGGGTAAATGGTTCGCAGCAAAAAGGCTCCACTGCCGTCGATGTTTTCGTACCAGACCGCTGCTCCTTCATCACCCGTTCCGGTCACCAAGTCTTGATCGCCATCTCCGTCTAAATCGGCAACCAGAATGTCTTGAAGGTCATCAATCCTGTAATCGGAAATCTGAATTTCGGGTCCATATTTGCCCTGGCCCAGATTCCTTCGCCAAAACAGCATATCTGAATCGGCGTCCACAAAGAGCAGGTCGGACTGCTGGTCGCCATCGAGATCGCCGAGTTGCAGTTCGGAAATTTCGGTCGAAAAACGAACCGCGTCTTGATGGTAATAGGCAACGTTGACCGAATCTTGAATTCGCAGAGTCAGCGAGCGTCGATCGGGCGAAAGATGAACCATGTCCAACTTTCCGTCCGCATTCCAATCCGCGAATGCCACTTCGCCTCGTTCAGCTAACGTGGCAGGACGTCCGAACGCACCATCGGTCAACATGGACGTGCTGGTGAGGCCTTGGTTCTGGTTCGCGACAAATTCTAGGTGGCCGTCACCATCGAGATCCACGAATTGGCCGTCGGCAGGTACGGAACGAGCTAAGAGTTGATTGGATGCCGAGTCAAATTCGTACAGCCAAGATCTGTCGCCCAGTGTGATGATGATTGATTCTTCTGACGCCAAACTGGCCGAACCGGTGAACGTCTGGGCAATTTCAAATTGTTGGTTTCCTTGATTGCGAATCCAGTAGGCTTCGTTCGGACCTTGAACGATCACATCACCCAGCCCATCGCCGTCTAGATCGGCCGAAAAGGCATCAGCGATGTTGTCCGGAATCTTGGCGATTTGCTTGATCAAAGGAAACTCACCCTGGCCGTCATTGAACCACGCGTATAATTCGCCAAGCCGATAACCGATTACGTCGGCAGCTCCGTCCGCATTCAGTTCGGCAAACTTCGCAATCACAGAACTGCTCAGCGGTAGCTGCTTCTGCGCGAATTCGGTCGAGGTCTGTTGAGTCAAAATGGTAACCGACCGATCGGTTTCGCGCACCACAAGGACATCGCCATCACCATCACGGTCAATGTCAGCGACGGACAATCGGTTCGCTCCATCGGGCCAGCTGGCAATCACGTTGGAAGTGCCGTCCCAATTTGGCGACGCTGGGTTCTTCATCCAGATGACGTCTGTGCCGTGAATGGCAATCAGGTCGTCAAGATGATCGTCGTCCATATCGGAAACTTGAAAGCCTCGAACCACGTCGTTGCCGATCGACATCAACGGCTGTCCTCGTTCCAAATTCAACCAGCGCAACTCCAATTGGTACCAGCCGGTGGCTTGTATCGAGTCACCCGAAGGCGAATGCGTTGTTGGACCGGCCCCCAATAGCTCCAAGCGTCTGTTGCCATCCCGATCCACGGCTAATTGCCGCCCATCGCCAGTCCGGTAGGTCTCAGTCAACGCGTATTGGCCGTTGTCATCTTGTTGGGCCACCCAAATGCCAGTGTGACTGGTAATGATTTCCAACACTCCATCGGAATCTAAATCCGCAATTTCAAAATTCTGCCCAATTGGTGCGGCTGCAATTTCTTGAAACGCGTTCGCAAAACCTCGATTCTGATAAATCGGCCCCGCCACAATGTCGGTCCAGCCGTCTCGGTTCATGTCATCCAGAGCCAACCCTTTGAAGCTACCACCCGGTGACGCCGATATGACTCGACCGCCGACGAAGCCACCTCTTCCGTCGTTCTTGTACAACTGAATGCCCAGCGACGTGGTGATCACGACGTCCACGTCCTGATCTTGGTCCATGTCCGCCACTTCGATTTGTTGCGAACTGTAGAGGCCCGTATCGATGTGTCGAGGTGCGGAAAAGCCAGCTTCGCCCTGATTTTCGTACCATACAGCGGCTTGTTCGAAGGCAATCGTACCGGTTCGAGCCAACGCGGCGATATCTTGGTCGCCGTCTCCATCCAGATCGGCCAGTTGAAAATGGTTCACTCGATTACGTCCATCGATCACGGCCGCATCACCAAACGTTCCTTGCGAATCCAGGTTTTCATACCACAGCAGCGAATGATCTCGGTAGGACGAACCCAGCACATCCAGATCCCCATCGCCGTCGACGTCACCCACGCGAACGTCGCGCAGGCGAATCGGTTGTGAATCGATAATGTGAATCACGTGGTCGGATGGCGTGGTGGATGCGGACTGCCAGACAAGTCCGTCGGCGGTGGACATGACAACGTCAATCTGATCGTCTCCGTCCACATCTCCTGCGTCCCAAAAACTTGCGTCCAGCTTGATGGGCTCAAATTTTGCCGACAGCCGTCGTTGATTTCGGTACGCAACCAACGTAGCTGCGTTGTTCGCATCTTCCCAAAGCAACAGATCCAGGCCGCCGTTTTGATCTAAGTCTGCGACACGCAGTTCGTTGTCTGTCTGTTGACTGGCCCGTAGGGATTGAATTTCAACATAGGATCGATCGCCGAACGGATCGGTCAACGATTCGGCAATCACAAAACTCTGTTGCCCCGAACGAAAAACCAGATCCAAATCGCCGTCGATATCAAAGTCGTGAAGCTGCAGCGAATCGATTGTGGATTGGCCGGTCACGATGGTTCGATCTAATGCAAATTGTTGCGTCGTGTCAGACCATTCCCACGCTTGAATTTCGTCATCCATAACGACAACTAGTTCGTCCTGACCGTCGTCGTCTTCATCGGCGACGTGAAATTCGGCGGCTTGCGGAATGTGTCCGGCAATTTTCGGAGCGGTAAAACCGGCGTCCGTCGCATTTCGATCGATTCGAAGTAGATCACCGCTCTGGTTCGAAACCCATAGTCCTTGCTTGCCGGCGAAGAGGCCGACTTGAATTTCCGACACGGTGCCTGGCACTAAAATCGTCTCGTCAACCGCTAGTGTTTGATCAAGCTGCCAGCTGAGCACCGCGATTTCTGACGAACCATGCTGGACGACGATTCGGGTCGTTCCATCTTCGCTAAATAGAGCGTTACGTCCCAGCGGTTGGGTCGAACGCCAATTCGCTGCCAAATAGAACGACGTTTCCGAGTCATCTTGCATGAATATCGAAATCTGATGATCAGACACCGCGATGACGTCCAGTGCCTGATTTCGATCCACGTCGGCAGTCAACAAGGAATGAACATTGGGCAGGCTGGCAATCAGGCGACCGTCCCGAAACTGGCCAAAGCCGTTGTTGGCGAACCAGGAAATCCGCCCAGAATTGGCTTGCGCCACCACGACGTCTAACGAATCATCCTGATTCAGATCGGCCGTGATGACTTGTGCGTCGGCCGTGGACGACAGTAGCGTACTGTTTCCCTCAAACTGAAACGCTGTCAGCAACTGACGACTTTCCAACCATTCCACAATCGATTTGCGGTTGCTGTTCATCCGTCGACTCCCGTCCAGATAGTGTTTTACTGTACTACCATTCACTTTCGGTTACAAACGCCAGCGAATCGTCCCCACAGCTTGCTCGGCGATTGACGTCTACAGTGACCTAGCGTTTTACCCACTATGATAAGTTGTTTGTGACTTGCCATTTTCTAGACGTTGCGAGCAATTCATAGCCCGAAACGTCAGCGAAGGAAAATTGAATGTTTTTTTGGTCGCTCGCTGACGCTTTTTGAAGTTGCGCTTCTTCATAGCCCGAAACGTAAGTGAGGGAAAGTTGAGCGATTCTGCAGTCCCCTCGCTGACGCTTTTTGAAGTTGCGCTTCTTCATAGCCCGAAACGTAAGTGAGGGAAAATTGAGCGATTCTGCAGTCCCCTCGCTCACGCTTTTTGAAGTTGCGCTTTTTCATAGCCCGAAACGTAAGTGAGGGAAAACGGAGTGTTTCTCTGGTCTCTCGCTAACGCGTCGGGCTAAGAAATTCTGCCGAGAAAACGCAAAAACGCAACTTCAAAACTCACGCTTCGGGCTAGGAAATTCCGCCGAAAAACGCAAATGCGCAACTTCAAACCTGATGTATTGGGCTATGACAGAACGATGGCAACAACGCGGCACTACTGCTGACGGCAATTCACTGCAATTAGGATTGAGCCATCATCTTTCGTCCTGCGGCGCATTCGCACCCAACAACTTGGTCTGCATGCGAAACAATGAATCGAACAACGTCTTTGAACTTGGACGGTCGGGATGAATGATTTGGAACGCTTCGGGCGTGATCCGAATTCGTTCGGGATGGTCATCCAATGTCACTTCACAAAACGTGATATGACGATCGTATTCGACCCAGATCCGTTCGTCCTGAACAGACTCCAAGCGATCAATCACCTCCTCTAAGTCAATGGCGTTTTTGGGAACGACTTCCACCGTATCAAATTGTTCGCAAAAGACAGAATTGAAACGGTCGTCCAGCACGTGCCGCAAGTCTTCAATCTGAGTCACTTCGCGGCGCCAGGTCGCTTGATCCGGTGCGTCCGCGTCTTGAAAGACGCTGCTACTGTAACGAAAGTACGGAGTGCAGATGCAACCGGTGCCATCTCCCCAGTCGGTGGATTGCAGCTGTTTGCGAGTAAACCGAAAGGTACTTCGGAGCGAAGCAAAGACCGAATCCAAGTCGGATTGAACTTGGTCTGCCGCCAACTTGGCGACAAACGCCTGCGTGTGCGAATTCACTTGGTCCGGCACGTGGTGCGTCTTACGTTTGAAATTGGGAAGGCGCTCGATCGAATCCGTTGACATGCCGACTAACGCTACACCGTCCAATACCACTGCGGGAAAAGAGCCAGAAGCTGCCGAAGAATCGTCTTGATTTGCGTTGTCCCTGGTCACATTGCGTCTCCGCTGCCGGATGTAGGATACCGACGGCATTGTAAAGAGGCAAAGCGAACGCGACGAGACCTAGTTGCGGCGGCGCGGCCAAATGCGTCGGCCGAACAAGAAAACGCCCAAGACGATTGCGCCGTACAGAAATGCGGAAGGTTCTGGAACCGCCGAAGGATTTTCAGGGTTCGAACCGCCTCCGCCATTAATAGTTGGATTGAAGGCAGAACCTAACAGTGATCGCTTGGACATGTAGTCTGGAATCACTTGAATGGGCGATGTGTTGTTGGTAGTGGTTGTGGTGGTGTCCGTCGACAAACTGCCCGAAAGAAACAGCGGAACGATGTCAACCGGCTGAGGATTAATAATGACGCCACCTTGTGACGCCGAAGTTCCTGACGCCGTTAAAACCGACGAACCGACCGATTCGATCACTAGGTTCGAAGCGAATCGACTCGGTGTCGTAACCTCTGGCGTGATCGAAGGTGAAATGGTAGCCGAATTGGATCGGATGCCAGCCGAAGCAGAATAATTACTGCTGGCGAGCGGACGTCGCGGCGCGTCGACAAAGTCGCAGAAACCACACTGAGCTAACGTCGAAACGAAGAGTAGTGTAGCAACCGTCGTAGCCTGCGCTGTTTTCCAAGATGTTAGGGTCCGACTCATAAATCGAGCTCACGGCCAGACCTCCGTGCCTGAAACTTCTCTGTTGAATTAGGTCAAATACGTAGAATCTTCTGATTGCGTAAGCTTTAAACTTAAGCAACCTGACCAGGAAGTCAATTGCGAATCCGCCAAAAGCACTGTAGGAACGAAACAGACCCAGAGATTACAGGGGCGGAGTAAAGAACTCTTAGCAGATTCCACCTGCGCGAGCCGGTAGAGACAACGGCAATCGGTTGCATTCGAAGCGCGCCGGATCGTGGTTAAATGGGCTCAACGACCAAGATTGGCAGACGCAAACCGGGAAAAAGAAAACGCTGGCTACCAAGTTTGAGAACCAGTACCAAGCGTGTCGCGGGCGAGCTTCGGAAATAACTGGGAAAGCAGCATGCCAGCCAAAAAGCCGCCGATGTGAGCGCCGTACGCTACGCCGTCACCACGACCGCCCAGCATTCCGAGCCCGTTGATAACTTGGAACAGGAACCAAATTCCGACGGCAACCCAACCAGGAACGTCCATCAAAAAGCGAAACAGAAACACGGTCACTCGGCGATTGGCGTGCAAAATCAAATAGGCGCCCATCACGCCCGAAATCGCGCCAGACGCACCTAGGCTGGGTGTTAGATACGAAGGTGATGCATCATTCGAATTCAACACAACGTGAGCCAAACTGGCCAACAAGCCGCAAGCCAAATAGAACAGCAAATATCGAATTCGCCCAAAGTCGTGTTCAATGTTGTCGCCAAAGATCCACAGAAACCACATATTGCCGCCCAGGTGCGCGATACTGCCGTGCATGAACATCGCGGTCAATAGCGTCAGATAAACGTGCACGGGAGTTGGACGCAGCCCCGGAACTGGAAACGACTGTTCGGTGCCATAATCTGTTTGAAAGACGACAACGCGATCATCCGTCACAATGTCGTTGCCCGTCAAAATCTCGGCGGGAACGGTGGAAAACGCGTTGGTGAAATTTGCATTGCCTCCGCCGCCCTGTAGCCCGAAAAAGACCAGCACGTTGATGACAATCAAGCCGATCGTGATGATAGGAAACGTGGTTCGATCATGATTGTCATCACCAATGGGAAACACAGCGGACCTTTCGATTTCGGAAGCGGACCAAGGCAGGCAAAAAATTGTCCGATATCCGCGTAGTCTGGACAAGTGCGAATCTAACCACTCTGCGTCACGGACAATTCACGCTACGGCCATTGTCATTCGCGCCCAGCTGCAACAAGAACGGCACGGCCGTACCAGCCCATTCGCACGCAGATGGATACGAAGCGGCACCTGCCCCAAAACAAGATTGTAGCATTTCGGTATTAATGATCCCCGGGTTCACCGCCACAGCCGCCAGGCCTCGAGGTAATTCTTGCGAAAGCGCGCGAGTCATCCCTTCGACAGCCCACTTCGAAGCACAATACGGCGCCACCTTGGGCGAAGTCGACCGGCCCCAGCCCGAACTGAAATTGGCAATGACCCCGACACCTGCTTGCATCATTGCCGGCAAGAAGGCTTTGCAGACAAACGCCGTGCCATTGACGTTAGTCGCTGTCAGTGACGCGAATTCGTCCGCCGCAATTTCCCACAGACAAGCGTCTGAATTAATCAGTGCCGCGTTGTTGATAACCAGATCGGGCGTTCCGCAAGTGGCCACGATGTCGTTGGCCCACGCTTGGACTTGGTCAAAGTTCGCGACGTCCACAACATCAAAACGGTGCTGCGGGAACGAAGACGTCAATTCGTGAATAGCAGAAGCAGAACGAGCACACCCGGCAATTCGATGCCCCTTTCGCACAAATTCTTCTACCATCGCTCGTCCCAATCCTTTTGAAACGCCCGTGATCGCAATCAATCGTTTCGTTTCTGACACACTGCACTCCCTTTCTGGCTAACTTCGTTTCCAATCTCCATTCCACTGTTGGGTTTGCGGAAAGGAAAAACCGCTCGGCGAGTTCAAATAGCTGAAGTACGCAAAATCGCGAAATGTAAAAACGCTCGGCGAGTTTCACCGAGCGTTCTGATTCGTACGGTCATGGATCATGGCCAACACGGCGGCAGCTATTTCCGAGCGGACGCGTGTTTCAGCGGCAGCCAAGCACCATTTTCTTGACTACTGGCCACGCATTGCTGAATGAAATACATCCCTTCCACGCCATCATAGACATTCGGGTAGACTGTATTCTTGGCTTCAAAAGCTTGGCCCAGGGCACGAGCTGCCATGGCGTCGTACGCACTGCGATAGACGTTGGCAAACGCCTCAAAGAAAGCTTCCGGATGACCGGATGGCAACCGGCACGCTGCCTGTCCGGACGCGTTCATGAACGGAGCGTTGGGATCACGAGTATAAATGCGGTGCGGTTCGCCGTTTTGACGGACGATCATCTGGTTCGGCTCTTCTTGTCGCCATTGTAGCGAACCCTTGGTGCCATCAATTTCAATGAACAAATCGTTTTCTCGTCCATGGCTGATTTGCGACGCCGTTACGGTCCCCAATGCTCCATTTTCGAAGCGAATCACCGCCGTACCGTAGTCGTCCAATTTGCGACCTTCCACAAATGTCTTCAAGTGACAGCTGATCGATTCGGGCAGCAGACCAGTCATGTATCGCCCCAAGTTGTAGGCATGCGTGGCAATGTCACCAAAGCAGCCTGCCGCACCGCTCTTGGACGGATCGGTTCGCCAAGCCGCTTGTTTCTGGTCGTCGTTTTCCAGGCGAGTACGCAGCCAGCCTTGAATGTAATTCGAACGAACCGCATTGATTTCGCCCAGTTCGCCACTTTGAATCATTTCTCGCGCCTGACGAACCAGCGGATAGCCCGTATAGTTGTGGCTGACGGCAAACACAACGCCCGACCCTTCGACCGTTTTCTGAAGTTCTTCTGCCTGGGCCAAATCGAATGTCATTGGTTTGTCACAGATGACATTGAAGCCGGCTTCCACAGCCGCTTTGGCGATGGCAAAGTGCGTGTGATTGGGTGTGGCAACGGAAACGAAGTCAATGCGTTGATCTTCTGGCAACGCCTTTTCCGCTTCCAGCATTTCCGTGACCGAACCATACGCTCGATCCACTGGAATGTCATAATCGGGCGCCGACGCTTTGGCTCGTTCCGGATTCGACGATAAGGCACCCGCCACCAATGCCGCGCGATTATCCAGTACGGCCGCCGTACAATGGACTCGGCCAATAAACGAACCTTGTCCGCCTCCGACAAGCGCCATTCGCAACTTGCGATTCAAATCACCATTCGTAGCCATCGTTTATGATTCCTCCTCGAGAAAAATAACCAAATTCTGTTACGTTTGCCAAGTCGGAACAGGCTTGACCAACGGGTTCGACCAACTGCTGCGGATATGTCCCAATTGCCGGGTAGCTGCTTGGCGGCGAACGTCCAGCGAACACCTTTTTTAGCAGAATTGGTTGAATTCGCCAGTCGACCGATTAATCGGGTTAGGCAAATGGTTGGCGATCATTCGTGGCTACATTTACCCAACGAATTGTCGGTGAATACAATGTCGACCGTCTCCAGCAACGCTTTTGGCAGCAATTTCCGCTATGCTAAGGAGATTCCAAGATGACTTGGATTGGCAGGGAGTTTAGTGCCGGCGTACAAGATCAAGATGATTCGAATTCCAGTACAAATGGGAGGTTCGACCATGATTTACCGCATTTGGCAACTTCGTTACTCGTTTCTGACAGCCGCCTTGTTGTTTATCTGTGGCGTTTGGTGGGGTCCACCGATTCGCCACATGCTGGCTCCGACAGACAATCTGAATGCGATTGAATCAGCTGGCCGAGCAGTTCGAACAAATAATAATTCGAATGCGGTTGAATCGGCGGGCCGAGCGGATCGAACAAATAATTCGAATGCGGTTGAATCGGCGGGCCGAGCGGATCTGCCCAAGCTGTTTGCCGACGCCGCCTCCAGCAACGATGCATTTGCCGTAGCCACAGGCCCCATCGACCAGGATGTCGAAGGTTTTTACACTTTGGACTATCTGACAGGCGACTTGCAATGTGCCGTGTTGAACTACCGGACGGGGAAATTCCGAGGTCTGTTTCGAACCAATGTGGTCAAGGATTTGGGCGCCGGGCAGAATCCTAAATATTTGATGGTCACGGGACGAATTTCGCTGCCTCGCGGAGCATCGCCGGCGCGAGTTGCCGAATCGGCCGTGTATGTTCTGGATTCCAATACGGGTAACTTTGTCGTCTACACGCTGCCATGGCGGGGCGAAATGGCGTCGGTCGGAGCGCGCAGGCGGGTCAATTGGTGGTGCTGGACTACGGTAGGGCTCGCGAATCCGTCGTGGTCGAATAGCAACGGTCCGGTGATAATTCGCGGAAATTGAAGAGCGAGATTTTAAACAGTGAAGGTGTTTGTCAATAACCAAGAAACGGATGTCGCGTCGGAAGCGACCGTTGCGCAGTTGCTGCAGCAGTTGCAGATCCATTCGCCAGCCGTGGCAGTCGAAGTGAATTTGGAAGTTGTCCCCAAACAGCAGCATGCGTCACTGGTACTGCAAGACGGAGACCGTTTGGAAATTGTAACGTTAGTGGGTGGAGGTTAACGTGGCGTCGGATCTTTCAGCGTCAAAGGCCATTTCTGATTCGCCGTTCCAATTGGGGCCGTATTCGTTTACCAGCCGCCTGATCGTTGGTTCGGGCCGCTACCAAACCGGCGAAGAGATGGCCGAATGCTTGGAGCTTTCCGGCGCCGAATGCATCACGGTGGCCGTGCGTCGCGAACGTCTGTACGACAGCAAAGGCCACAACATTCTGGATTTCATTGACCTGGATCGTTACTGCTTGCTGCCCAACACTGCCGGTTGCTACACCGTCGAAGACGCCGTCCGAACTGCTCGTCTAGGACGAGAGATCCTGCGCAGCTTGAACAATCCCGGTGCGAATTGGCTGAAGCTGGAAGTCCTGGGTGACGGCAAGACCTTGTTGCCCAACCCGATGGCGACCATCGAAGCCACGGAACAATTGGTCCAAGAAGGCTTTTCCGTCCTGTGCTATACCACGGATGACCCCATGGTGGCGATTCGCCTGAAACAGGCCAGACACTGCGGTGATGCCGGCCGGCAGTCCAATTGGTTCGGGCCAAGGAATCTTGAATCCCAACAATCTGCGCATCTGTCTCGAATACTTGAAGGACAATGATCCGGACTACCCTGTGATTGTGGACGCCGGAGTAGGCACGGCTAGCGATGTGGCATTTGCCATGGAACTGGGCGTCGATGGTGTTTTGCTGAATACCGCCATTGCTCACGCGAAAGATCCTAGGAAAATGGCTCAGGCCATGAACTTGGCTTGCCAAGCCGGACGATTGGCCTATCTGGCTGGTCGCATTCCCAAGCGTCTGTACGCTACCGCCAGTAGTCCGGAAGATCATTTGATTCAGGCATCTTCGGAAGGCACGGATTCAGCCAACTAAGTTGGACTTGTTTGGAAAGCGTTTGGCCACCGTTGGTTCGCCGGCCAAAAATTGGTTTTGCAAGGATGAAACATTGAGCAGTAGTACGTCTCCCGCCTTTCGCCCCGACGACATCTTAGGTCCGGATGGTTTTGTCGCAAAAAGACTCAAGTCTTACGAAGTCCGCCACCAGCAATTGGAAATGGCCAACGCCGTATCCAACGCTTTGTCAGCCAAAAAACACTTGGTAGTGGAAGCCGGCACCGGCACGGGAAAGAGCTTTGCCTACTTGGTCCCCGCCATTCTGAAAGTTTGCGAAGAACAAGCGAACCAAAGCAGCCAAGACGAACCAAATCGAATTGTCATTTCCACACACACCATCAGTCTACAAGAACAGCTGATTCAAAAAGATATCCCGTTTCTCAATAGCATCATTCCGTTGGAGTTTTCCGCCGTGCTGGTCAAGGGCCGAGGCAACTATCTAAGCCTGCGACGCCTGCACAACGCGCTGGAACGCAGCGGCACGTTGTTTCACCGTCCAGAAGATGCGGATCTGCTGCAAGAGATTCGTTCGTGGGCTCGTAATACCACGGACGGTTCACTGGCCGATTTTCCCTTTCGCCCCACTGCGAGTGTTTGGGACGAAGTGGCCAGCGACAGCGGAAATTGCTTGGGTCGAAAATGCCCTACGTTCAAGCGATGCTTTTATTATCAGGCTAGAAATCGCATAAAAAACGCACAAATCTTGATCGTCAATCACGCTCTGTTCTTTAGCGACTTGGCACTGCGGCAAGTCAAAGCCAGTATCATTCCCGACTACCAAGCCGTCATCTTCGATGAAGCACATACCCTGGAAGCGGTTGCTAGTGATCACATGGGATTACGAGTGACTTCGGGGCAGATCGATTACACGCTGAACAAACTGTATAACGATCGCACCAACAAAGGCATTCTGGTCGGTCGTCACTTGGCCGAAGCAGAAAAGCAAGTGAATCGTTGCCGAGAACGAGCTCGTGATTTTTTCACCGACTTGGACTATTGGCGAGAAGAACAGGGCGAAAACTTCAACGGTCGCATTGCACAAACACAGATTGTGCCGAATGGTCTTTCGCCCGAACTGGACCAACTGGCTCGCATGGTGCGAACCAAAGGCGAAAGTCTTTCCAACGAAAGCGACCGCCAAGATTTTGTTTCCGCCGCCGACCGGTTAGACGGCTTGTCCACCGAATTATCCGATTGGCTCGGCCAACACGTTAACGACGGCGTCTATTGGATGGAACGCACTGAAACTCGACGTCAGGCACCTCGCATCAGCCTGGCAGCGGCGCCGATTGACATCGGTTCTCTGTTGCGAGAACAGCTGTTCCAACAAAAGCGAACTTGCATTTTGACCAGCGCCACATTGAGCGTCGGCAAGATGGCGTCGTTCGACTATTTCCAAGATCGTATCGGCTTGACGCAAACGCGTTCGCTACAGCTAGACAGTCCGTTCGACTATCAAAAACAAGCCAAGATTATTGTGCTGCGAGGCATGCCGGATCCGTCCAGCAAGGCCGACTATGAACGACTGACCGCGGCCATGATCGAACGTTACGTGAAGCGAACCGATGGCCGCGCGTTCGCGTTGTTCACCAGTTACGACATGCTGCGCCGAGTAGCATCGCGAATTGCACCGGCCTTGCGAGAAGAAGACATTGCCATCTATACGCAAGAAGCCGGGATGTCTCGAGGCCATTTGCTGGACCAATTCAAAGCCAATCCTCGTTCTCTGTTGATGGGGACCGACAGCTTTTGGCAAGGCGTGGATGTTCCGGGCGAAGCGCTGTCCAACGTGATTATCACCAAGCTGCCGTTTAGCGTGCCGGATCAACCGCTGTTGCAAGCAAGGTTAGAGGCGATTCGAAAGCGCGGCGGCAATCCGTTTCAAGAACATCAATTGCCGGAAGCCATTATTAAACTCAAACAAGGCTTCGGACGCTTAATTCGAACCAGATCCGATACGGGAATTGTCGTCATCCTAGATCCTCGGATTCGCACCAAATACTACGGCCGCTTTTTCTTGGAATCACTTCCCGAATGCAAACTTGTCGAAGAATCGGTCACGGCAGATTCGTATGTTGATTGAGACGTTTGTAGCGGGGCATGCGCAAATGGCAACCAGTTACGTAAAACTCGAATCGTACAGAATGGCCGACTCTGGGTGCCGGAGACCGACTCGCTTACGCGTCAGATTTCGAAAGATCCGTCAACTTGGTCGGTAAGGCTCGGCTCAATCAAATCAACGGACTACCAAACTTGTCGAATCGGCGCCTTTTCAAATCGGCAGCCCATGCGACCAACCAGTTGTCATCATGACGGTCCGATTCTGCCGTAGCGACGTAGGTTCCTTGTTGAAAGACAAACACGAAGTCTTGAGTCGTAAAGTCACCGTCGCCGTTCCAGTCGCCTTCTTCAAAGGACGCATTATTCGGAATATTGTCCTCGTACTTGCCGTACTGAAAAACCAGGACAATGTCGGACGAATTGAAGATGCCATCGTGGTTCGAATCGCCAGGTAAAGGCTGGCTATCGGCGCCAGGCGAACCACCAACACGGGAACTTGCTCGCCACGCCTGCGAACTGTTGTAGTCGATGTTGGCAGCAAACGCATGGACCAGCTCTAGCGAAAAGCCACCGCCGTCGGTCGTTGGATGCCAAGCGTCATCGTACGTGAATTGTTGGATTGGCACGGCATTGACCAATAGACTAAGCGTTTCTCCGCCATTGGATAACTGCCCGGCCCATTCGCCTGCGATCTTGATATCGGTGCCGTATCGCTGCTGAAACGCCTCGATATCTTCCACTACGACAACTCGGTCACCACCGGCAAGTTCAGTGACAAGACTATCTGCAAACCGAAACGACACTCCACCCGTTATCATGACCGATGCCAGATCCACGTTCGTGTCAGACGCGTTGAGGATTTCTAGAAATTCGAAAGCATTATTGTCAGAATACCCAGCAGCCAATTCGTCGGGCGTCGGCGACGCTGGATTATAGTGAACTTCGGCAATCCTTAGCCCAGCCCCGATCGTGCTGATCGGATTAGTCGGAGTGAATTCGCTGGGAGATGACCAATGACTCCAGCGTCCCGTATCGTCTTGATACCGAATTCGCACTCGATATGTCTGGCCGATGGCAATTTGGCTCACAGGAATTTGCATTCGATGATCCAGCGTCGTCAGCTTCCCGCTTGTCCAAACCGAATCAATTTCGTACACCCACGGATCACCCGTTGTGTAGGATGGCGTTCCCGGATGATGGACTTGCCCCAGTCTCCATTCCATGGCCGCGAACGAATCGGCGCCTTGTGCATCCTGAAAATCGGTGGCGTGAAAGACAAGGTCATCCGCCGGGAACTGGTCAGCTCCGACGAATGTGACGGTTGGCGTCACCGGGATCATTGCGTCTTCGGCTAGTACTGCCAACTGACCGCCACCAAAACCATCTTGCGAAATAAATTCTTTGACCCAATTGATCATGCCTTCAAACCCGACGGGACTGATGGCTCGACGCACTTCGCCCGCAGCGCCGTTCCCGGAAGGATACCGATAGACTTCATTGTAGAACGCTCCGTAATGCTGGCCGTTTGCGGGCGAACGCCTGGATCGCAAGTTGTAATCCCACATCGCTCGGTCAATTGCTGCGAACGCTTCCACATGCCGAGCATACTCTTCAACAACGAGCGCCCCTTGGTCGGCGTTTAATAGTAGATCCTGCAATTCGCGAGCTCGATTCTGAAACTCGATTTCCAGTTCTTCATGTTCGAATGCTCGGCGAAACTGCTCCAGCGGCGACGCATTCTGGACTCCATCGGGACCCCAGCGGTCGAATTCTTCGTACAGCAGATCGACATCCCACGGCAGCATCGACCATTTTTCCGTTTCACCATTGAAATACAGCAAACTGTTTTCACGGTCGCGAATGTCCGAATGATTCAGGGCTTCGACAACACTGCGATAACTGAAATAGCCGTCTAAATCTACGTTTTCTTGCCACCATTCCATGGGCTGCACTTCGCGACGATTGTAGCCTGTTCGCGTCGAAGTAAACGCATCCAAATCTGACTTGTCGTCTGGCAGCCCAAAGCCGTGGCTTTCGAGTTCACTGGCGGTATTCTGCATGCGGAACAGATTTCCATCAGGCAAATTGTGTGATCTCAAAAAGTCACCGCTGGGATTTTCAAACGCCAAGTAAAGTCCCCATAGATCGCCGTCGTATTGGCCGTCGGCCGATGATTCGGTGGCGTCGTCGATGACTCGCAACTGAAACGGACTGATGTTCGGTGCTGCTACACCCGCCATGTTGAATAGTCGAAACGCAATCGCTTCGTCCATGCCCGCCAAACCACGATTTGCGGGCGCCCATGGTGAAGCCGCAGTTCCAAAATTGAGTGTCCGCAGTTTTTCTGGCCACGGATTGCCGTATTGGTCATAGCCTTGGAATTCGTGCCCGCGATTAAACTTCAATTTCCACTTATTCTTGCCGGTTACATACGTGGAATTTTGTCCTCGAATCCGATACCGCATGTGATCGTAGACTTGGTCACCAACAACCAATGTTCCTTCGAATCGAAATTCGTTGGTGTTAAACTGCGTACGGTAATTGCTGTTTTCGACGTCATCTTGGCGCGAAATCAGATGAAACGCGGGGAGTGACCGAGTGGCCTCGGTTGAATACGTCACAGGTTCGGTCGAACCGGGCCGATCTGCTCCTGTCCATTCAGGGATTCCGTCGTAAACAAAATAGGCGAAATTGGATTGCACATCGTCGGCATAGGGCGTCTGAACGGAAGTTCCATTCACATCGGTGGCGCTGATTCGATAGCGAACCAATCGACGATGTGTTTGCAGTTCCGCCGGAAGCGTAGCCGAATAAATGCCGTCTAGCGCGGTCTCGTCGGCTTCGGTTCCATCATCTG
Source organism: Pirellulaceae bacterium (assembly GCA_041399205.1). Lineage (GTDB taxonomy): Bacteria > Planctomycetota > Planctomycetia > Pirellulales > Pirellulaceae > JAGQOZ01. Next base: position 20,115 of record JAWKTK010000042.1, read on the forward strand.
ACATTGGCAAGCTGGTCCATTCGGTCTGATATCGAGTATCCGATTTCGAAATGTAGTCTCCCGGATCCACCAACTGATATTGCAACGTGACGTTGGAAACTCCCTGCGGATCTGTCACTTTGGCCGTCAACACCACGTCAACTCCGGAAATCGGTTGAGCTGGGTCGACATCCACCTGCCGAATCTGAGGCGGTGCGTTCGTAGAATAAATGCTGTTGACTGTCCCCGGAGTAGGTCGTCCCGAAATCTGATCGCCAGCCGACCGCCAACTTCCACCCAGATCATTGTCCAGCGACGGATGAATCAATTCCATGGACGGACCATCTCCGCCTGCAGCCGTGGGCCAGGGAAAACCGATCTGGTAAGAAACCGTATCGATAAGCCCACCAAGATTGTCGCGAAGCGTGATGCGTTCGCCCGAATTCGCTAATTTTCCGGCGTATTCTCCGTCGGCTTCGTGGAACACAACATCCGTTTCGAAATGAAACTGGAATGAACCGGCACCGTACTGATGTTGGTGGACGTCAATGGTCCTGGGAAATTCATCTGCAGCGTTGCCGAATCGCGACGACCCAACAAACGAAATGCGACCACCGCCATCATTGACCATCCCGGCGCCGCTGGCCGCACCATTGAGCAATCGTTCTGCCGAACTGTAACCCGACGCGACGATGGTGTACGCTCCTGCTTCAAGCCGAAGTGGTTCAGCCAGCGTCTTGAAGCGTGAACCACCAATCAAATCCCCTGGCGATTCTTCCGTGAAGGTTGATTCGGCCAAGATTTGGTCGCCTTGATCGTCACTGGGAGTATCTGGTGTATCGCCATCGTTTCGCGACCATAACTGCACGGTAATACTACTTCGCATACCGTCCGAACGACTATCGAACGCGGCAAGGCTGGTCACAAAAATGGGCGAATGAACAACAAAGTCCATCCCCACGGCGCCACCGAAATTTTGCCGGCCGCTGGTTCCTTCTTCGATTTCATAAGCTACGAATGGGCCTGATCCGATATCGAACTCCGCCGAATAGGCCTCGGCATTTTCCGCAACAACCAGATAGTCACCTGCGGCGACCGTTGTACCAGCAGGAAACTGGTATGTGACACCGTCGGAAAAGTGCCAACCTGATACGTCAGCCGACTCGTCCCCGGCATTGAAGAGTTCAATAAATTCGGAAAGGCTTTGATTATCTTGGGGGTTGTAATGAATCTCATTAATCACAACATTTGCGGCCAACATGCATCGCGATTCAAATGTTTCAAAACGGAGTAAACGGGCGGGGCTTCGCTTGTTTGAATGGAATCGCATGCCATTGTTTCTGTGGGTAAGAGGGAACAGGGACTGCCCACTTTTGCAGTGGACCGATGATGTACGCGAGTCCATTCTACAAAACCGTACGCACGCAATGGCGAGGATCATCACTTGCACGCCAGTAAAGCCAAAGAACCAACGGCCATCGCGTCCGCATTTCCGTTCGAGTTCGTTACCGTGCCGCATGTCGCTATTAGCCGTCATGACGTAGGCCACGCGGATTCTACTAGCCGGTCAACTTCGGGTCAACAAAATATGAAAACACAGATTCTTACAGCTACTG
>JAWKTK010000043.1:0-18461 GCA_041399205.1 Pirellulaceae bacterium
AAAGTGTCCACGTTCTGGCCACGCGCCGGTGGTCTCTGCCTGTCAAAATGTGTCATCTGGTGGCAATGGGAAGAGTTTGCCCCTAAACGACGAAAACCCTGTCGGTGACAGGGTTTATCGCCAAAAATCGCCGTCTGACAGCGATTGTCAAAAGTGGAGGCGGCGGGGATCGAACCCGCGTCCCGCGACTTCGCCATGCAAACTTCTACGTGTGTATTCGACTCTTTGGATTGTCGGCGTCTTGGCCCCTGTCGACCGGGTCCATGTCAGCTTAGGAGAGAACAGGTTTTAACTCAAAGCGTGCTCGCCATGACTCTGAGCGATCCGGAATTGGTGACCAGCTTTCGGACGTCTCCGACGAACCTCCTCAGCCGGGGATGCCTATATCTAGGCAGCCAGTGCGAAGTTACCTTCTGCAAATAAATTTAGTGATCAGCTTTTAACGTGGCCAACTGATCAACCACGACACGCCATCTACACTTTAATAATCCGGTCGAATCCAATTCGCCCCCAATTAATCTGACAACGCCCAATTTTCCTCGCCGTTCGCAAAAAAACAAAGGTTCCTTCACTGAAGAAACTCTTGAAGTCTTACTTACGTATCGGGCTACAAAAACGCTACTTCAAACCTTACGATTCGGGCTGCCAAATTCCACCGAAAGTTCACCTCACCAACATGCAATACTTGCTTTCGGTGGTTTCCGTCTGCAGCATTGGCTTGCGGTTCGGGCTGAAAAATGCAGCTCGAAGAGGACGTTGTCTCGATACTGTGTTGTTTAAATTATAGTCAAGACCAGCAAATGCGGCTACCCGTCATGGAGCCGAATCACTTCGATCTGGTCGAACAAGGAATTACCCCTGTGACGGCTTTTCCAACGAAATGCCCAATTGCTTCACCAGCGAATCTAGCATCTGCCGTTCTTCTTGAGGCAGACTGTCACTATCAAGTCCCATTTCAATTGAACGATTAAGCGTTTCTTTGGCGGAATCAGCATCGGCCGCTTGACTTTGAGCGTACGCTAAATGAAATAGCGTCGATGCCGTCGATTCGCCTCGATTGTCAATCGACTGCAGGTCTTCGACTGCTTTGGCATGTTCGCCAGCGGCGATGTACGCCATGGCTCGCGTGTCCAGCAAGTCACCTCGTGGCCCTAGTTGATCAATGGCCCCTTCAACAACTTGCAGCGCATCTTGGCCTCGTCCTGAAACGGCCAGCATATACGCCAAATTGTTACGGAAGATGGCTTGATCCAATTTGGACGCGTCGGGATGTTGAATCAGCTTTTTGTAGAGCGATTCTAAGCGAGCTTTATCCTGTTTGGCTTCCAATAACTCTGATAGCTTACGATCTAAATTGTATTCCGAAGCGATTTCACGAGCTCGACAAGCATTGATCCACTTTTCTACTTCGTCAAACGGTTTCGAATTGGATCCAAGGGCTTCACGGCTATTGTGTAATCCAATAATGCCCACGGTGATGTAGTCCATGCACGCCGCTTCGTCATTTTCCTTAAGGGCATTCTGCAATTCACTTCGCGATAGCTTTAAGGCTTGAGTCAGGCGTTTGCCCTGGGGCACTCGGGCGTAGAACAGAGCCAGCTCTGATTCGCTTTCCGCATTGTCTTTGTCAAAAGCTTGCCACAGTTGTTCTGCTAGGCCCCACAGCGGTGACATCTTACCATTGGTTGCGGCCGCGTCATTCTTAGCGGCGGCTTCGGCAGCCAATGCGACCGTAGCTAATGCTGCGGGAGTCTCCTTGCGAACATGTTGCGCGAAGCTGACCAACAATTTCTGAGCGTCAGCGGCTTTATTCTCTTTCGCAAAAATCAGGGCTTGGAGTTGAACTTTCTCTGAAGACCCGTCTGTCAATTGGGCCAGCCAGCGTTTGGCTTCGCTAAGGTTGTCACGCTGAATCAACTGGGCGCAGTAGCTGGCCTTTATTTGTTCGCTTTTGGCATTTCGGCTTATCAAATCTATGTACATTTGGCGAGTCTGCTGCCAATCGCCACTTTGGTTTGCCAAGTTCGCTCGCATCATCATTTCGTTCGTCGAAAGGTCTCGGCTTAACGCTATTTCATCTAACTTGTCGGCGGCCATTTTTCGCGAAGTAGCGTCGGGGCGTTCGGCACTAAATCTGCAGCCAAAGTTGAAGATCCAAACCGGTGAGCTTGCCGCCTTTCGCATTCTGTTCCAGCTTTTGGATGGCACTTTTGAAAATCTTCAAAGGTGCCGGATTGTGCCAGTAGCAACGCCGACTGCTGCCGAGCCCATTGGCTGTTGGCTGCGTTCAGAGCATACTGGGATCTAGTTGTTCCATGCGTTCCAGAATCGGCCATGCCTTATCTGTTCGATTGAATTCCCCTGTGCAGATAGAATTGCGCCATATTCCGCAGCAAGGTGACATCATTTGGGCTGCCGTCAGAGCTTGCTGATACCAGCGTTCTGCTTCATCGGGGCAGCTTGAGCACGGCATTTATTTGGCCCAGCACCAGCGATTTCTTGGGGTCTTCTAAATTGGCTTGGATTGACGGCAGCAAGGCGTCCACTTCGTCCTTGCGGTCCATTTGTACCAACATTGTGGCGCGGCGCTGCCAAGCTTGCGGACTCTTTGGATCAAGCTCGGTGGCTCGTTTCATTAACGCAGCGGTTTGGTCGTATTGTTCATTTACAAAATAAAGGTCGGCCAACATGCTCAATTCGCGTGGGTTGGTGGTGTCCTGCGAAATCGATTCCTGGGCTTTCTGTAGCGCCGCTTTGGGATCTCGTTGAGCGAGGATGACGAGCGCCGTCAGTTCGTCTTGACGCCCTCGCATCTCTTCTGGCAATTGCTGCAGGAAGTGCTGGCCTTCCTGAACGCGTCCCATCTGCGTAAGCAAACTACCGAGTTGTTTTAGAAAAACGTATCGAGTGTTGCCGGTTGATTTTTGCAGACCGGTTTGCAACGCGTTGAAGGCGGCCTGTGGGTCTTTCTCCAAAATGGCAAGATCGGCCAAAGCCTTGTAAAGCAATGGATAGTCAGGACGCAAGCGTTGAACGTCCGCCAGCAAGCGTTTGATTTCTGCGATGGCCGATGCGTCTCGCCGCTCATTCTGGACTTGCCAAATAATCCGTTGTGCTTCAGCCAGTTGCCAATCGCTGGAATCTTTCCCGGCAAGTTCACCAATGGCGTTAACGGTATCCGTGATCAATGGTTCGTTCCCGGCTTGGATGGCCAAATCCAATAGTTCTGCGTGGAGTGTCAAGCTGGTAGGATTCGCCTGTTTCAGTTCTTGCCAAATTTCGATCGCGCGGTCGAACTTCTTTAACCGCATGTTGAACTCGGCCGCCATTCGCTTGATGGCCTGTTGATCCTCTTTTTCGAATTGGTCCATGCCGTTCAGCAATTGTTCGGCTTGAGCCAAGGCGTCTTCGGTGCCGATCCTGGCGAAAAGACCCAGCTTTAAACGCCGTACAATCGCAATATCTCCGAATCTTTGCTGCATCAAATTCAGAACCTTCATGGCCTGTTCATGATCGGTGATCATGGTGTTATGCAATATCCAGTAGGCCAAATAATTCGGATTGCGCATTTTGGCTTGTTCGACTCGTTCCATCGCTTCTCGTACATTGCCTTTGCGATTCATGATGCTAATTTCAAACAACTCGACGTCGTCCCTGGAGAGCTTCGGATTTGTCTTCCAAGATGCCACCATGCTGTCAACGCCGGACCAATCGCGCGCCTTTTCGTCCTTGGCTAATTCCAGTTCGATACGGATATCCAGCATTTGTTTGAAAATTGTTTCCTTGCCCTCTGGCGTGAGCATATTTTGGTGTTTTTCCCAAAGCGCTTGATAATTCCGCAATGCGGATTGGAGGTCACCGCTGTCCTGTGCCAAACGGGCTCGGTTAATAATCACCGATGCATCACTGGAACTACCGTTGAGACTTGTTTCGGCCGCTGCCGTCAGTTCACGCGCCTTATCGGTTTTGCCAAGTCTTACGTAGCATTTGTACAGTAGCTCGCGAACCTGCGAATTCTGCGCGGGATTGAGTCTTTCTAACGTTTGGCTGGCACTGACAAAATTGTTTTCCGCCAGCTGAATTCGAGCCTGTAGTAAGCCAATTTGAACCGGCGTTGCGCCCGTTTGCCGGAGTCGAGAAAGGGTTTCCTTAGCGGCGGCCACGTCGCCCGAATCCAAATTAATACTGGCTCGCATAAACATCAAATCAGGATTCAGGCTACTGACTTCCATCGCACGCTGAATCAGGTTCAACGCCTCGTCTTTTTCTCCCAGGCTGCTCTTGACATTCGCCAACGCTTCCAACACTGCTACATTCTTGGGATGTTTTTCCACCGCCTGTTCCAGCAACGCAAGTGATTTGTCCACCTCTCCTAACCGTCTTTGAATATCCGACGCAAATACGGCGATGCCTGGATTGTCCGGGTCAAGTTCCAAGCCCTTTTGAACATCGGCCATGGATGCTTGCAGTGCGTCGGAACTGCCTCTTCCCACCATTTGCGTAAACTGTGCACGCGTGACATAGGCGACCGCTGATTCGGGATTGACGGCCACCATGTGGTCAACGATCTTTTGCGCCGTCACGGCATCTTGTTCGCTCACGTGATAGCTGTCGGCCAAAATCCTGTAAGCGGTCAACGGCGCATCGGGCATTGGTTCGCCAACGAACTCCTTTTTCTCGGTGTCAAAACCAATGACCATGCCAAGACGTTCGAAGGCACCCAGCGAGCTTTGATCAATCACGTCTCCATCTGCTGAGCGATTGATCGAACCAAATTTCTTGCCGCCTTGTAAGTCGCATTGAGCCCACAAGACATGGTCGTTCGCGTTGAGTGTTCCTAATTCACGGATGAATTCCAATGAGGTCGCAGGCTCACCCATTCGATAGGTCAAGTAGCCCGCATTGCGACGCAGTTCGTCGTCTTCTGGGAAGTCCCGTAGAGCTTTTTTTAGTGCGTTATAGTATGGCCCAAATTCGGTTCGAGCGGCTTCTTCGTCCGACGCGATGTACTTGAACCAAACATCCAATAATTCCCGCCGCTTCTCTTGCTCTTTCGGGTGGAAGCCAACATACCGCTTCATCAGCCGTACTTGTTCCTTCAGATCCCCTTCTTCTTTGGCAACGGCAGCTCGATCCAGCAGACGTTCGGAATTGCGGCTCAGCATATACCCGCGAGTAAAATGCATGCCCACAACTAGGCCAAGACCACCTATAACTAGTCCCAAGATCAGCTTGATGTTCAATCGTCTCATTTTGCCTCGAACAAACCTGCCGGATTTGGCTTGAATGAAATGGAAATCAGGGGGATCGAATCCGTCCCAATTGGTCCGGCAGCCGTGCCAGAGAAACTTATAACTACGCCGCAACTGCATTCTACGACGTGACAGCCAGAAAAGATCACCGTCCAGGTGTGCTTTCCCGCGAACTTCACCGACGCATCGTGCAACCACAAGTCTTAAGTGAAACCGTCGAATGTAGCGATTAAATGCGATAAGCGAAACTACATTTGCTAGCGACGATTGCGCCAGTATAGACGAAAGCCTCCCGACTTACCTGGCTGACCATCCTTGAATCTTTGGCGTTCTTTCTTCCTGGTTCGTCACAACCGGCCGAGCCTGCACGAATAGAATTTCGTGTCGCTTGAGACTTTTTCCAAGAATCAACCAAGAAAAACAATAGCCGCTGGAAGGCTGTGCCGATTAGTGTAGCTGTGCCGGTTATTGCCTTGCGCGACAGCGGCGGAATTTTTTGAATGGACCGGAGTTTGGACGGACGATCATGCACAACGCTAATTTCCATGGGTACCGGCCGACGATTTGCTTGCTGTTAATTGCCAGCACGCTGCTCAGTTCGGGCTGCACTGCCATCTCCACCGCGCCAATGGCCACTGCTCCGATGGAGCTGGTGACGCATCCCGCCTTAGCACCTCAAGGCGAACCCATTTTGGACGCCAATGGGCAGGTTGTTGGACAGGCAGAATTAGGGCCCGAATCACCTCCTACAGAATTGTCGAAAGTGAGTTTGCCCGCGTATCGCTTGGCCCCCCCGGACGTGCTGATGATTCAAGGCGTCCGAACGGTTCCCAAGTCTCCGTACATTATTCAATCGGGCGACTTCCTGACCGTGATTGTGTCCAATTCGCTGCCTGAAGCACCCATTCAAGCTGTCTTTCAGGTCAACGCCAGCGGTTATCTGAGTCTGGGCGGGCCTTATGAATCGGTTCGAGTAGAAGGATTAACCGAAGAGGAAGCGACTAACGCGGTGGCCAAGTCACTGTCCAAGATTCTGGGACAGGCGCAGGTAGCGTTGACGGTTCGCGAACCGAGCGGGATGCAGCAAATTTTCGGCGAACATATGCTTGGACTCGATGGCACCATCAACTTGGGAATTTACGGGACGGTGTATGTCGCAGGTATGACCGTCAACGAAGCTCGTGCCGCCGTGGAAAATCATCTAAGCGAATTCCTGAACGATCCCAAAGTGTCACTGGACGTAGTTGTGTTCAACAGCAAGTTCTACTATGTCGTGGCCGAAGGAGCCGGTTTGGGCGAACAGGTCATCAAGGTTCCGGTCACCGGTAATGAAACGGTGCTGGACGCGATTGCTCAGATTGGCGGCTTGCAACAGTTCAGTAGTAAGAAGATCTGGATTTCACGACCGGCTCCTAAAGACATGGCTTGTGATCAAATCCTGCCCGTCGACTGGGATGCGATTACCAAAGGAGCATCCACGGCAACCAACTATCAGGTGCTGCCGGGGGATCGTGTGTTCGTGTCGGAAGACCGATTGGTGGCCACCAGTTCGTTTGTTTCCAAAGTTATCAATCCCGTGGAACGCATGTTCGGCTTCTCGCTGCTAGGTGCTCAAGCCTTCCAGTTTATGCAACGATTCCCTCGAGGAAGTTTGTTCCAGTAGTCGATTCGCAGGTGGCGAATCGAATTCGACCCATTTGTCCAACACGAAGAAGCCCGGCCAAGCGTCGGGCTTTTTTGCGTAGATGCAACGGAGTGACGTTAAGAATTTTCGGACATTTCTGCAAACCAGGGCAAAGTCGCTGTGAAGGTTTGACGATTAACGTAAGTATGACGATCACAGTGCCGTGTGAAGTGCAAGGCGATTGTCATTCGGGAACCCCTACCGAAGTCAAGGACGACCAGGATGTTTAGAACGTTGCAAGGCTGGCGAAGAGCGGTATCGCTGGCGATACTAACAAGCTATCTCGCCAGCCTCACCGGCTGCACGATGGTAGAAACAGCACCGATGGGCACCACGCCAATGGAGTTGGTGACACATCCCGCCCTGAACGGACCGCAGAGCGAACCGATCTTGGACGCCAACGGTCAGGTGGTTGGGCAGACCAATCTGCCGGAAAGTTCGCCTCCGTCCGAATTGGCCAAAGTCAGTTTGCCCGAATACCGTTTAGCACCTCCAGACATTTTAATGGTCCAAGGGATTCGCGCGGTGCCCAAGTCGCCGTACACCATTCAAACGAATGATTTCCTGACCATCGTGGTCACCAACGCATTGCCAGAAGCTCCGATTGCCGGTCCATTCCAAGTCAGCTCCTCGGGCTTTGTCAATCTGGGTGGCACTTACGGAAGTGTCAAGCTGGAAGGCTTGACCGAAGCCGAAGCGATCAACGCAATTTCCACCAAGTTGTCTGGTTTCTTGGTACAGCCTCAAGTGGCATTGTCCGTAGTGCAAGCCAGCGGCATTCAGCCGATTTTTGGCGAACACATCATCGCGCCGGATGGCACCGTGAACTTAGGTGTCTACGGCACGGTGTACGTTTCCGGCATGACCGTAAATGAAGCGCGAGTGGCCATTGAAAAACACCTGAGCCAATTTTTGGATCAGCCGAAGGTCTCGGTGGACGTGGTGGTTTACAACAGCAAACACTATTACGTGATTACTCAAGGTGCCGGATTTGGTGATCAATTGAACAAGCTTCCCATCACCGGTAATGAAACGGTGCTTGATGCCATTGCCAATGTTGGTGGCTTGCAGCAAGTTTCCAGTAAGAAAATCTGGATCGCTCGACCAGCTCCGAAAGGCATGGCGTGCGACCAAATATTACCCATTGATTGGTTCGCGATTACTCGAGGAGCATCGACCGGCACGAATTACCAGATTCTGCCCGGAGATCGAGTCTACATTGCTGAAGATCGACTGGTGGCGGCCAATTCGTTTGTTTCGAAGGTCATCAATCCTGTCGAACGCATGTTGGGCTTCTCGCTGCTGGGAGCTCAATCGATCCAGTTCATGCAACGTTTTCCACGAGGAAGCTTTTCGTTCTAGACCACCGCGTGGTGTAGAGACGGAAACCGTTTGGTTTGCACTACAGACAACCATTGTCACGCACTGTTAACCCTAACCCCGAATACTGTTTCATCCAGTTTAGAAGGATCGACCGATGTCACGAAGAAGAGTTGTTGTGGCCAAACAGCTTGCCGCCAGCGGATTGTTGGGCATCTGCCTACTAGGCTCGACCGGCAAGGCGCAGATGACGGGGCCTCCCTTTGCCGAAGACATGGCGATGCCGGGCATGCGAACCCAGTGCGGTCCGCAAGGCTGTGCACCCAAAGCGGCGTCGTATGGGTATTGGGTCGAACAGTGGCGTCGTTGGCCGGGCCCCGATGCGGCACCTTTGTCGTCCGCAGCTGGTGGCCATGACATGTCGCCGTTTATCAAACCGGGCGGAGACGTTCCGGACACAATGGTCCCTGATTCGCGAGACGAAGGGACACTCATGCCACATCGACGTCAACCGCCCAAATCTGGTGCGTCATCGTCGTCCGTTTTGCCTTCGCCGAATCGAACTCCTGGCCCCGTTGTTCAGCCAGAACCGTTTGGCAATTCGTCCGCAGCGGAAACGTTGCCAGAAAGCGATCCGCTTCCCAACTTAGAGGACGAACCGACGGGACCGAACGATGCGCTGGACGCCGGTTCGCCTTTCGATTCATTGGATCCGCTACCGGATCTTGATACGCCTGCCGATTCAAATGATCCGCTGGATGCCGGCGACGGATTTGATTCCAACGACGGTTTTGACTTTGATAGCTTGGACGACTTGGGTTCGCAACGCCGGCCAGCGGCAAACACCTATACGGCGCGTCGAGACGCTCTGCCGCCGCCCAACCGCCGGATGCGAATGCGAAACAGTCGTCCGTCGCCGGACCGGAGCCGAACCAATTATTCGTCATATGATTCCGACTACCAAGGCCGGCCCGTCCGACACGCGGCTGACTACGACTATGAACGCTTCCAAGGTGCGGACTATCAGCCTCGAGAACACCGAGAGTATTACGCTCAGCAAGCCAGTTTTGACGCGCCGGCGGAACGGTACTTTGCACCGGGTGCCAATCCATTGCGAACCGCCGAATACACTCCGCCGCCAGAACAATATTATGAAGGTGAATTCGAATACTATCGTCCGGTTCGACCGATGCCGAGTGACCGGTATGAACCAGAATATGTGGAGCCACCTTTTTCTGGTTCGCAGCGGTTTGTCAACGAACCCGCTGCCTGGGACGAACCGGACGAAGTTGCTGAATCGCCCGCTGCGTCTCGGAGAAATCCGCTGCGTTGATTCGCGGCTTCGATGACGACTTAGCAACCGCAAAATGTCCGGGGGGACAGAAGCGAGTCTTGGGAAACTGAGACCGCTTCTTTTTCGTTTTACAAGGATCGGTTCGCTGGGAAACAAATCGGCTGTGGCTCTGACGCATGTCTGGGCCCTCGTTCCCGTCATCTCTGGGATCTGTTATTCTTCAGGTCACCCGTCACGTCTAACATTCGAAGATCTGGGGAGAGACATCGTTGAATAACCCGCTGGTATTTTTAACAGCCGTTCTGGGTTTGGGAATTACGGCGCAGTGGCTGGCATGGCGTCTGAAGCTGCCGTCCATCCTGCTGTTACTGGCGTTCGGCTTTATGGTGGGTGTGTTTTCGGGAGACAACCCCGACGTGCCGGGCGACACGATTACCGATGAAATGCTGGGGTCGAAACTCCTGTTTCCCATTGTGTCTTTGTCCGTGGCCGTGATCATGTTTGAAGGCGGACTGACGCTCCGTTTTCACGAAATCCACGAATCCGCCAAGACGGTACTGCGACTGGTTACCGTCGGAGCGCTGGTGACATGGGTCTTGGCCGCCGGCAGTGCTAAATTCATATTGGGTATGGAAAACGGTATTGCTGCTTACCGGTGCCATCTTAGTGGTGACCGGTCCGACCGTGATTGGCCCTTGTTGCGGCATGTGCGTCCTTCGCGCAAAGTCGGTTCGATTGTGAAATGGGAAGGAATTGTGATCGATCCCATTGGCGCGGTGCTGGCCGTTTTGGTCTTTGACGCCATCATCGAAGGCGACCCACAGCGCGCCGCGATAGCGCTGGCCAAGATTTTGGCGATTGGCGCATTCCTGGGATTGTCCTTAGCCTATGCCATGGTCCAGGTGTTGCGACGTTATTGGGTTCCAGATTTTTTGCACAACCCCGTGTTCTTGGCCGTTGCCTTGGCCGCGTTCACCGCTTCCAACTTGATGGCGCCGGAAGCGGGCTTGGTGACCGTCACCGTTTTGGGAATTGCGTTGGCGAACCAGAAAACCGTTGCGGTTCGGCATGTGGTCGAGTTCAAGGAAAACCTCCGAGTGCTCTTGATATCGTGCTTGTTCATCGTCTTGGCGGCGCGAATTCGGCCCAGTGACATCCTGAATATTGGCTGGCAAGGACTGGTCTTCTTGGCCGTGTTAATTCTGCTGGTGCGTCCGATTGCTGTGTTCGCATCGACGTTTGGCAGCAAACTAACCAAGAACGAACGCTGGTTTTTGGCCTTCCTGGCTCCTCGAGGAATCGTGGCGGCGGCGGTTTCCAGTGTATTTGCCTTAGAGGTAGCCGCGCACGCGCATGACGGAGAAATCGTGCCGGGTGCGGACATGATTGTGCCAGTCACGTTCTTGGTGATTGTCGGCACGGTAGCTATCTATGGCTTGGCCGCATCGCCGCTGGCCAAACGTTTGGGACTTGCCGTGGCGAACCCGCAAGGCATCCTGTTTGCCGGAGCCACGCCATGGGTACGCGCGTTAGCGAAAGCTGTCCATGACGAAGGCATCCCGGTCTTGCTGGTGGACACGAATTACCAAAACATCGCTGCAGCGCGAATGGAGGGGCTGGCCGGTCGTTGTGCCAGCATTGTGTCAGACCACATGGAAGACATTGACTTGGGTGGCTTGGGCCGACTGCTGGCCGCCACGCCCAATCACGATTTGAATACGTTGGCCGCCATGGAGTTTGCTCCGGTTTTTGGACGAGCGAAAGTGTATCAATTACCGCCGGGCGAATTACGAGGTCGTCGGCGCGAAGCAACGCCGTCTCATCTGCGAGGTCGTTATTTGTTTGCGAATGATGCCAACTACGATTCGCTGGAGCTGCGTTTTGCAACCGGATCGATCATCAAGAAGTCAAAGATCACCGATTCGTATACATACGAAGATTTTTTGGCTCGCTACGGAGAAGACGTACAAATTCTGTTCGTGCTGACCGAATCGAAGCAGCTGAATATTATCACCGCTGGCGAAAAAATTGCGCCCAAATCCGGGCAAGTTCTGTTCTCGCTGGTTCGCGAAAGTGACGCGCATAAATAGCGGACAAAAGGCGCTCAGGCCGTTTCGCTCAGCTGTCGTTTCCTATAACCGAACCGTTCTTTGCCGCAGAGCATGATCGGCCAAGACGATGGCCATCATCGCTTCGCCCATTGGGACAAAGCGTGGCAGCAGGCATGGGTCGTGGCGTCCTTTGGTGCTGATGGAGGTCGGTTGGCCTTGGCGATTGACCGTGGGCTGTTCTTGCGAAAGAGACGAAGTTGGCTTGATGGCACAGCGGAATACAATGGGCATGCCGCTGGAAATCCCGCCCAACAATCCTCCGTGTCGATTCGTTACCGTGCGAATGGTATTGTCTTGTGACACAAATGTGTCATTGTTTTCGCTGCCACGTAGTGACGCCACGCCAAAGCCTTCGCCATATTCGACTCCCAAAACCGCTGGCAGACTAAAAAACGCTTTGCCTAGATCGGCCTTCAATTTGTCAAACACCGGTTCGCCCCAACCAGCCGGAACACCGGTCGCCACCAGCTCTGACACTCCGCCAATCGAATCTTGTTCTTTGCGAAGCTGATCGATCAGTGCCACCATCTGTTCTGCGACCGTCGCGTCGGGACAGCGAACGATATTGGCTTCCACTTGTTCCAGCGTCACGTCTTCCGGATGATCAATTTGAGCCACAATGTCACCCACTTGTTTGACGTAGCCCACAATTTGAATGCCGTGCCAATGCGATAACAATTTCTTGGCTACGGCGCCAGCGGCAACACGAGCGGTCGTTTCTCGCGGCTGGAACGGCCACCACCTCGGTAATCTCGAATCCCATACTTGGCGTCGAAACTGTGATCCGCATGGCCGGGACGATACTTGTCCTGGATGTCCGAATAATCTTTGGAACGCTGATCGGTATTGCGAATCAAGATGGCCAAGGACGTTCCGGTGGTCTGGCCTGCAAAGACGCCCGACAGAATTTCCGGATGGTCCGCTTCGTCACGTTGCGTGGTGATTTTGGATTGACCAGGACGGCGGCGTTGCAGGTCCGGCAGAAGATCATCCACGTTCAATGCCAGTCCCGCGGGAACTCCGTCAATAATGACGACGTTGCCCGGACCGTGACTTTCGCCCGCAGTGGTAATTCGAAACGTATGGCCAAAAGTATTGCCCGGCATGGCAGCGTGATCCGTATCAGCAGATTGTGTGTAGAACAGAACGAAGAACGACAACCGTTAGTTTAGCCAAATTCGTTCGCGTTGATCAGTCCGTTATCCGCTGCTGATTCGATTAGCTGGCCAAGCGAAGTCCAATGGTTTGAACTTCCAATGCCGTCAATTCGTCAATCAAGTCTTCTGTATTCTGAGGTCGCCGCAACGGTTGTTTGGCTAACATGCGTCGTACCAAATCGGCTACGGATTCAGGGATTTCCGACCGAATAGAACGCACGTCGGCAGGCGTTTCCGACAAATGTGCTTCGACCAATTTACCTTGATCCGATCCGGAAAACGGTTTGCGTCCCGTCAACATTTCAAACAGCGTGACGCCCAGACTGTAGATGTCGCTACGCACATCGGTACGCAATGTGGATGTGAACATTTCCGGAGCCACATAGTGAAGCGTGCCCACGATGGGCCGGTCCCACGAAAAGATCGATTCGTGCTTTCGCAATGCGCATCCCAAGTCAATCAACGTTGCATGTCCTTCGGCCGAAACCATTATATTGGCCGGCTTGACATCGGCATGAATCCAGCCGGACTGATGAAGATGTCCCAACGCTTGGCTGACCTGTCGAACAATCCACAATGCATGCGGCACGGTAACTCGGCCCATGGCCGCAATGGCTTTGGACAGCGGCGCTCCGTCAATCTTGGGCATCACAATAAAGTACGGCGCTTGATGCACATGCTGGTCCAAAATAGGAACCAGATGCGAAAACGATGACGCCAGACCTACTTCGGCTTCTCGCTTCATCAAATTGATCGATAGCGGATCTTGATCGTGCGGAGCGAACAGAACCTTGATGGCGTAGTCGGCCGGCCAATCGGGCGGACAGCCCAACGGTCGACCAAAGTAGATGTTGGTCATCGTCCCCTTGGCTGCCAAACATTCCAACTGCCAATCGCCAATGCAGGCCGGAGTTGTGTTGCGGCGACTTGGGTGCCGAGGAGTTCGAAGAGATGTGTTGTGCGAAGATCGAATATTGCTCATGGAAGGGATTCTTTATGGAGCAACGGAAGGGAAGGGTGTACGGCTTTCATCGGTTAAGCCCTGCCGCGAATTGAACATTTCGCTCAAGAGTTGCAGCGGCGTGCCGATTAGGCAAAGTTTATTGCCGCGTGCCTGCAGCCAGCACCCGCACAGCCTACCCAGCTAGGCGCCTTTCCACGGATCTACGTCGGCCATCGTTCGCAATTCCGGAATCGAACGTGCCAGCGCCCGACGGAGGATTCGTTAATGCGTGCCGAAGCCAACGTCGGCCAGTTCCTTCAAGTCGCCGCCGTCGTCCTGCAAATTTCGACCGACCGAATAGACCGTCCAACCTGATTCGGTCGTGTTGATTATCAACGGCTTGCCGCTGAACGGATCGATCGTGCAAGCTTTGGGTAGTCCCAAAATTGCCGGCGAGATGGGTGTCCCTGTTTCATATCCGCCAGCGTGAATCTTGTTTAGGATTCGTAGGCAACGCATTAGGGCGCGAATACGATTCATCGCTTCTCGACTAGCCTCGATCGCTGGGACCAATGTCGCCGCCGGTCCTGTGACCTGCGGTGGCTTGCGTTGCGAATACAAGAATTGCTCTTCAGCTCCAATCTCGATTTGTTCGTTTACATAGCGAAGATAGTCGTTCGCAAACTTGGTGCCAATCACGGGAAGTCGCTGAAACGATTCCATGCCAACCGGGATTTCTGTTCGCAACGCATGCACGTATCCCGGCATGGCGTCATGCAAAGCCAATTCCGCTTCAATGGCTTGATGGGTAGCTTCTGATAAATCGTGTGCTTGCATGAGTTGCCCGAGGTAACTGACGGCTATCGATCGGCAGGCTGTGTTTACCAAAAACAGCACCAGCGTTGGTTCTTTGTCTTGCATGCGACACAGACGCAGCTGCTGAAGATAAACGGCAACCGCTTCATCCGGTTTGCCCAGCGACAGTAAATAACGAGCTCGACAGTCATTCAGTCTTGCGAACTGACGCATTGGTTTGGTCGCCTCCAACGAAATTTCGTTGAACGGTTTGCTGAAATCCATGGGCCAAGCCGAATCACGGCATTCGGCAGCTTTGTCCAACGCCTCTAGGACTCTTGGAAACGCGTCCAAGCCTTCCGCCGTCTTGGCGACCTGTTCGTCGGTCAGTCCATTTTTCCAATCGAAGTCTTCCATATTGGCGTGTGCGAACGGATAGATCCGCGAATACAGCTCTTCTGCTTCGGCCGCCACCGGAAACAAATACGTAGCCGCGTTTTCTTCCGCCGGAACATCACGCTTCAAGTCTTGCAGAGTGACGGGATGACCGTCTTCGCGAAGTTGAGCAATCGTCTCTTCCATCTGCGCGTGTGCTCGCCAAGTAACCCCGGCGCCAACAACCAGTAGTATCGTGACGGTGATCAATGCGATTTTTAGAATTCTCTTCCCCATGCGGTTGCTCCCATTCGGCCAGCAGGCCTTCAATTTCTTTCCAGTCCGGATATTCCAATTGCGGTGTTCGCCACGCAAAAATTGATCGACGAGTTGCAAAACGCTGAAGATACGTGTGCATTTCCGCCAACTGACTTTCGTCCAAAACGGGTGCCAAGTCGTTGGCTAATTGAGTTGCTTGTCGCGATGCGTACGATGGTCCCAGCATCGCTTGTGTTCTTGTGTGTACGGCCCAAATCGAGCCGAACCAGCCGATCAACGCCAGCAGTAACGTGAACGCCAAAGCGGGTAGGCTGACCGAATCGACTACGGTCCACACCAAATTGGTTCGCGCGGTCGGACGGGTCGGCGTCGCCAGTTTGGCCAAGATTTGCGTTCGCAATTCTGCCGTTGGACGAACTGGCACGCAGCGCTCCAGTTGCCATTCAATATCGGCGAATTCGTCAGGTGATAGTTGATTCATTCGTTGGGCAATCGCTTTCTTAATTCCAAGATCGCGCGACGATACCACGTCGCCACGGTTCCGGCCGGAGTTTGCAGGACTTCGGCAATCTCGGCGAATGTTAGGCGAGCAAAAATCTTCAATTCAATCACTTCGCGATACTGGTCATCCAGCAGCGCTAAGGCTCGCTGCACATCGGCAATTTGGTTTTCGCCAGCATTGTCGTCTGCCGCAATCGGTTCGAACCACGGTTCTAGCGTTGTGTCGGTTGGTGGTTGCTTGTCTTTCCAGCGAAGCCATTCGTTCCGAGCCATCTGGAACGTATAGGCTTGCAAGTTGGTTACGGTTTTCAAACCAGAGCGATGTTTGTACAACCGCACAAACGTGTTTTGCAAAATGTCGGCTGCGTCATGAGATGAATTGGTTTGCACCAACAGATAGTGATAGACCGCATTCGCAATTGCGTCATACCATTCCGCAAATGCATCATGGTGGCCTGCCGCCAATCGTTGATTCAATGCCTTCATCACCGCTCCGCGTTTCGGTTCCGTACGAGTAAGACCCGAAACCGCCGAGTATTTATTCAAAAAAGCGAGAATTTTCCGGGAAGAAACGGGCCGAACCGAGCTGTGGTCGCCATTTTAGCCGAGTTCTAGTTTGCGTCGAATTGGCGCATAGCGGCCCCTTCGACAAAAATCGAACCGGTTCGCTACAATCTTGTTCGTACACTGACCGCCTTTTTTGGGAGCCTCCGCTTGGCAGACTCGGCGCACGTTCGAATCCACGAATCGACACCACCAGCCGACACACTCGTTCCGGCACGACGTCACACATTGTTGACGTGGTTGTGCTGGCTGTACGTCATTGGGCTGTCGGTCATTGCGGTTGGGATGCCGTTTTTGGGCGGCGTGTGGTGGCCTGCCACGCTGCTGCTGTACGCTCCTCGTTTCCTGCTGGGGCTGCCGCTGTTGATCTTGTTGCCGTGGGCCTTGGCCGTGCGTCGGCGGCTATTGATTCTGTTGGGCATTGGCTTGTTTGTGTTGTGTGATCCGATCATGGGTTGGTGTTGGCCACCGCTGCTTCGATCAGACGTTGCATCCAGCGAAGATCGACATCTGACCGTGCTGACGTGTAACATCTATTCCAACGCTGTTTCGCCGAACACGTGGAATTTGCTGCTACAGCGAACCAAACCGGACGTCATTGGCTTGCAGGAATCGGCCAGCAATTGGAGGCAGTATATTCCGGACGGTTGGCATGCGGTGCGGCAAGGGAGTATTGTTCTGGCGTCTCGTTTTCCGCTGCAGGAGACAGCATATTCGGCCAGTGAATTAGAGACATGGAGCTACGTAGACGCTGTCTGCGGTTCGATCGAAGTGGATGGCGACACGGTGCAGTTGGCGGTTGTCCATTTGATTTCGCCACAGCATGCTATTCGCGATGTCTTGGATCGCGAAACCGGCATCGACACGAAAAACATCAGCAACATGAATGACAAGATGACTCGCCGCCGTCTGGAATCACGCCGCGTGGCGGACTGGGTCAGTAAGCGAGCTCATCATCCGTTGATTGTGATGGGCGACTTCAATTTAGCGGCTGAAAGTCGGATTTATCATGAATCGTGGAGCTGGTTGACTAATGCGTTTTCGCAAGTCGGCAGCGGGTTTGGCTACACCAAGCAAACTCCGCTGGGACCGCTGGAATTCGGCACTCGGATTGATCACATTTTATGCAACAAACAAGTATTGGTGCGAACTTGCCAAGTGCAAGACGACGTTGGTTCGGACCATTTGCCCGTGGTGGCGGAAGTAGTTATCCAGCCTTAGCGAAAGTGATTCGACGACCGAAGCATTTACGGGGCAACCGTGAAATTGAATTGTTCAGGCGACGAACCTTTGACGCAAACTTGCCGTAAACAGCTTGCCGAATAGGCCGAACGGTTGGGAAAGTGCTTTCGCAAACACGCGGATGGGCTGTTTCCCAGCGGCAATGGACTCGTGTGAGCGAAATCGAACGACGCTGCTGGTGGCACGTTTTGAACTCGCGTTAGAACAGAACTGAGCAGGAGTGGAGTGAATAGGTCATGTGTTTGAACTTTCTTCGATTGTTGTGTGTCATCGCGGCTTTGCCATGTGTTTCGGTGATGGCTCAAGATTGGAAGCCGCCATTGACGTTTTACGACGATATCGTCTTCCTGGATGACGCCGAATTAGGTATGTCGTCGACGCAACGGCAGAAAGTCCTGGAGGCTAGGCAGCTTGCGAGACGCGACGTCGCCGAAATCATGAAGGGAGCTGATCCGAACCAAAGATATCAACCAGAATCAGACTTGGTCGATCAGCGGCGCGAACGATTGCGACAGGACATCCTGGCGCTATTGACCACCACGCAGCGAAAGAAGTTGCGGCAATACACTTTGCAGCAGCGGTTACGTAAAGGTGGAATCGTCTGGGTCTTGAAGAGCGAAACGATTGATCCGCGCCTGGAACAGCTAAACCTGTCGGACGAACAATTCGCAGAAGTGGTGGCTCGGCATCGAGATTCCGTGCTGATTGCCGATGGGCAAAAGCAGAAAATTCGCCAAGACTTTGCGGATGCCATGCTGGCGCTGGGTCAGGATTTGCAACGCCAGTTGGCCGCTGAGTTGACGGAAAAGCAAATCGAGGCGTTGTCTACCGCTTGCGGGATGCCATTTGCGGAACTTCCGTTCGCTCGCCCCGACGACGATTCGTACCTGACGCACAACGACGATCGCCAACCGAAGGTCTTTGCGACGATCGACATTGTGGAA
>JAWKTK010000044.1:0-16896 GCA_041399205.1 Pirellulaceae bacterium
GGCAGCATCGATCGAGACAGCTCGCCGCAAGACGATATCGCGAAACTTCAATCGGACGGATTGGCACTGCGCCCGGATGCGGTAGGCAACAGCATCGCCACCGCGACCCCGATGGAAGTGACGGAATTCGGCTTTGCGGCCGACGGACTGTTGGAACGCGAAACAGACGTTGATTTCTACTCCATCAGCTCAATTGCCTCTGGGACCCGTTTGACGGTTCGCGTCAGGGCGAATGAATTTGCCCCGATGTTGGATCCGCGATTGGAGGTCTATGCGGTTGACGGCACGTTGGTAGGATCGTCAGAAACAACGGGCGTTTACGACGAAACGGTCGTGATCGAAAGCTCGGTCGCGTCGTCCTACTTCATTGCAGTCCGTTCCGCCGCGAATCCGGAGTACGCGTACAGCATCGGACAGTATTCGGTGGACGTGGCAATCGGTCAGGAAAACGATGACAGTCCCGTCACAGCAACTCGTCTGATTGGCATCCCTGAGGTTTCCCCTGACTCGCTCGGAACGCTGGGGCTGACTTGGGGCCGGCACGTGATCAGTGATTTCGTCAGCGAACAGGATGTTTGGGACTGGTACGTAATCAAGCCGCAGGGCCCGGGGCAGGTCCGTGTGCGACTCGATCCCTTAGCGGCCGACGCCAATCTTTACGTTTTCGATTACTACAATTCGCGAGCTGACCGAATTCTTTTCGGCGGGACGCAACCAGGGACTGCTGCCGAGTCCTATTCGTTTGAAATTCCGAATGTGCCCTCCGGCATCCAGTACCTGATTGGCGTGCAGCACTTCGCCGGTACAGGCACCGGCTACACTTTGGACGTAAATGTCGACAATCGTCGCGCTGGACTGTGCCAGTGCAATTTGCCGCCCATGCGTGAATACTGGCCGATCTACGGCTACGTGAACAGCGGCGACACCGATCCGATTGTTGCCAACCTGGATTGGCGTCCCTTGGAGTATGCGATCAATGCGACGCTCACGGCGTATTCGACGCCCGTGGATTTGCGAGTGGGCTACGATCTGAATCGAAACAATGTCATTGACGCAGAGGAACTGATCGAGACACGCTTTATTCCGGCGAATTCTCCCGTCCGCATCGTCGACTATCCGCTGATCAACGCGGATCACAGACCTCTGATTCTGGAAGTCCATGGTAGAACGGGCAGCAGCACGAACTATGAGCTTCGCTTCGCTAAGGATTGGTACCGCCCAACCCTAGACGTGCCGCTCGCCGACCTAGGAATTCCCCTAAGCGAACTGGGACTGACGCGACATGAAGTGCAACTCAACGATGAACTTAGCGCAGATTCTCCTCTCGAATTCATCAATCTCGGCATCCTCCCCGCCGGACCCGTGCATTTCGAGATTCAGCAAGACGGCCCCGCGATTGTGGACTATCAAGTGATACACGATGTGAATCAAGACGGAAAAATCGATGGCAGTGAAATCGTGGCAACTGGTCGCGAGATGAAATTCGAAGTCAAATCGGGCGACACATCGCCGTATTACTTTAGCGCGGTGTTGAATCCTCAGTCGAATGTGCTGTTCGCCTCCTACCAACTACACTTTCGCAACGCGATTACGCTTGGTGTTGAGGGAACCGACCCGAAGCTGCCACGTCAAATTGCGGTGGAACAGCCATCGTTCGTACACGGCCTGCTCCGTTTTTCCGAAGATGCTGCCAATCATCGACACGCGGAATACTACGCGGTTAAGGTTGACAAGCCTGGGCAGTTGAATCTGAAGCTGAGCCCGGACTCGCCGTCGAACAGCCAAGGAGCGAGCACGCCGGAAGTTCGAGTTGCCATCGGGCAGGACAACAATCAAAACGGCTTGATCGAACCTGACGAGCAGATCATGTCGCGTATTGGCCGGCTAGACGCAACGCTCGAACTAAGCCTCCTTGCCGACGCCGGGAATTACTTGATGACGGTCCAGTTGATGCCGGGCGAGGTGAGTAGTGTAGATGCGTTCGCGTTCGACTATCGCATCGACTACGAGATGGTCCAGCCTGCGGACACGACGCCGGTCACGATCGAATCGGCCGAATCAATGCGACTCGGTGAACTCACCGCCTTTCAGATCGTCTTTAGCGAAGACATTGCGGGGTCGTTGCAGACAGATGACATTCTGGTTCGTGCCAAAGTCACGAATGAAGCTGCTGCTGTCGAAGAATGGTTGTACCTCCCCGAAAAGCGAGCTCTTGTCCTGATCATGAGCCCGACGGCGGAGGCCGGAGAATACGAAGTTGTGATCGATGCCGGTGCGGTTGCCGATCTATTCGGAAATCGATTGGCGGAATCGTTTCGATTTCAATTCGAGATCGAACCCATTGTGGTGAACCGTATTCCTGGTGACGCCAATTTGGATGGCATTTTCAACTCAACCGATCTGATTCAAGTTTTTCAGTTCGGCGAGTATGAAGACAACACGCCGAATAACTCGATTTGGGCCTCAGGCGACTGGAATGGCGACGGGGAATTTGACACGTCGGACATGGTATTTGCCTTTCAAACGGGTAGCTACACGGCCGCGAGCCACCAATCGTCTATTGCACTCGGGCCAGGCGAACTAAATGAAGTGACCAGTCGAGGTTCAAAATCGAAGCTCAAACGAATCAAAGCGATGTGCACTGGCCCTGCCTCCGCGGAGCCAAATGCAATCGATTCATCCAATCCATAAAGCAATACCGTGGATGAACGTCAGCAAACGCAGTAGCCCATCGAAAAATTCGTCGCCGAATCGAGTTTCTTCGACTCGGTTACATTTTGCATCTACCGCGATGAATCGCTCAATATCGCATCGAACTCCGCGATGCCACAAGGATAGAATCCGGCGGGCACCGGAATGTTCTCGGCCAGCAGTCTCGCAAGACAAGCCGGCTGATCTCGCTTTTCCCAGCGACAATGGACCACTGTATGCAAGGGAGTTTGAAAGTAGTTACCTGCCGAGGCAAGTGAAGCACCTCGGCTCAGCAGAAAATCGACCATTTCGGCGTTCCCGAAACACAGGGCCCAAGTCAACGGCCTCGCTTCCATCCAGCCGACGGCGTCGATAGGCCAACCCAGTTCGATCATCAGCCGCACGCCCGACCAGTTTTCCATCTGAGCGACATGCGCAACAAGGTTTCGCTCAAACGCATCGAGCTGTTGATTCTCTGCCAGGTTCTTGCTGGTCAGTTCGACATGTATCTTCAGTTCAGATCGCCTCCAGTCCGCGGAAAGAATTTCGGGCCGGCTAAGTCGCTAGAATCATTTGATATGGCACGTTTAAAACGGCACATCCATATTCTCGACCGAATCAGAGGAATTCAGATGACGAACAGAAATGCACGAATGCGATTTGCGGAAATGATCCCGGCGTTTCTGATCGTCTGATAAGTCGACGTTAAACCTAACTTGAACGGAAAATCATGGCATTAACAGCGACTTGAGGCTACTTTAGCAGGCGTTTTCGCTCGAATATAAAATGCGTGATTGTTGCCACGAATTCTACAGAAATGGGCTAGCTAGCCCATTTCATCTCGTGTACAACACTTGGCATGAGTGCAAAGCAAGGGAAACTGCGAGTCGAAACGGTCCGCAAGACGGTCAAAGGGAAGGTCTACACTTCGGTGCTGCTGCGGCGAAGTTTTCGCAAGGACGGCAAGGTCCAGCACGAGACGCTGGGGAACCTCACGCGGTTGCCACCGGATGTCATCGAGTTCATCAAGCGGCGACTTGCTGGTGAACTGGAAGCCGACGCACCGCACTCGTCGTTTGAAATCACTCGTTCGCTGCCGCACGGGAATGTGGCGGCCGTGCTGCAAACAGCGCAGCAACTTGGGCTGGAGAATTTACTGGCCTCGCGATCGTGCCGCCAGCGGGATTTAATCATGGCATTGGTCGTGGCACGCGTGCTTTCGCCGCGTTCTAAGCTAAGTACCACGACGGCGCTGACGACCGAGACTGCCAAGCACACGTTGGCTGAAGAGTTGGCGATTGGCGACGTCGATGTCCATGAGTTGTATGCCGCGATGGATTGGCTGGCGACACGTCAAGCGCGGATCGAAAACAAGCTCGCCAAGAAGCACTTGAAGGACGGGCAGTTGGTACTGTTCGATGTTTCTTCGAGCTATTACACGGGGCGACAAAGTCCGCTGATCAAACATGGTTACAGTCGCGATCATCGTGGCGATCGCCCTCAGATCGTGTACGGTTTGCTGTGCGATCCGGAAGGTCGTCCGATTGCGATTGAAGTCTTCCCGGGCAACACGGCCGACCCGCCGACATTCACTCAAATCGTCGCGACGGCTCGTAAACGTTTCGGCATCAACCGGCTCGTTTTCGTTGGTGATCGCGGCATGATCACGTCGGCTCGGATCAACGAAGACCTGCGCGGTGTCGAAGGGTTGGACTGGATTTCCGCCTTGCGTACCGAGGGAATTCGCAAGTTGTGCGCAGCCGGCACGATCCAGATGTCTCTGTTCGACACACAGGATCTGGCCGAGGTGACATCGGAACATTTTCCCGACGAGCGACTGGTTGTCTGTCGCAATCCGGCGCTCGCCGAGCAACGTGCTCGCAAGCGAAACGAGTTGCTTGAAGCGACCGAAAAGAAGCTCGAACCGATTCGAATCGCCACGCAGCGTAAAACAAATCCACTTCGCGGCGAGAAAGAAATCAGCCTTCGAGTTGGCAAAGTTATTGGCCAACACAAAATGGCGAAGCACTTCGATCTTACGATCACCGAGACTTCGTTTGCGTATGCTCGTAACGAAGATCGCATTCGCGAAGAGGCGGCTCTCGACGGCTTGTATGTCGTCCGCAGCAGCGTCGACAAGAAGCGAATGGACTCGGACAAAGTTGTCGAAAACTACAAGAGCCTTGCCAAAGTCGAACGCGCGTTTCGTTGCATAAAGACGGTCGATCTATCGCTGCGTCCGATCTATCATCGCAACGAAGAACGGATCCGGTCGCACGTGTTCATCTGTATGTTGGCGTACTATGTCGAATGGCACATGCGAGAAAAATTGCGTCCCGTGTTGTTCGCCGACGACGACCAAGAGTCAGCAGAGGCGGCTCGCAAATCGATCGTGGCGCCGGCCCAGCGTTCGGAATCTGCCAAACGCAAAGACGCCACTCGCCGCACATCTGACGACTTCCCCGTTCAGAGCTTCCATGACATCCTGCAAGACCTCGGCACGCTCTGCCGCAACCGTATCCGCATCCCCGAGTTCGATTCAGAATTCGACAAACTCACGCTGGCGACCCCGTACCAACAACACGTCCTCGATCTGCTGGGCGTTACCGCCAACTAACCGCCAACCATTCGCGTGTTCCAGAACCCGCGCATTTCAAATCCGCCCCCGACAGCCAATTGAGCCTACAATGAAAGGCTCAAATCGAAAAAGATCCGTCAAATTTCGTTTCAAGTTAGGCTTAGAGCAGGCCGCCCTGGCCATCGGAGAGCCAGGGCTAGTCGCTCTTGTGTCATCCAAGTTTTCTGGCGATACCTTCGGCGAGTTTTAGGTCTCGCTCGACATAGACCTGAGTAACGTCGGCCGAACTGTGACCGAGTATGACCTGGGCACCTTCGACACCAAATTGCCGGCGTACTTCCGTGGCAACCGAGTGGCGAAGAAAAAGCATTCGTAATCTTCGACACACATGGAACAACGTCACGCCAACCGACTGGCGTTGCTGCTAAGCCACTGCCGCTACGGCATCTTTCATTTTGGCCAGCGATGTGGAAATAACGGTCAGTGCGTCTTGTTTCCAGTATTCTCGATTAAACAATTCGACGGAAAGGACTCCACTGAAACCGGCGGCCAACAGCGACTGCAAAATTGACGAAATCGGAGCGACACCATCTCCCGGGTAAACTCGATCTGCATCGTTGATTTTGCTTCGTTCCATGTCCGGATAATCATTCATATGAAGAACATGCATCTTGTGGCCATTCAACATCTGCAAACCGGCAAAGTCCGACCCGCCTTTGTAGATATGGTAGACGTCGGTTAATAGACACGCGTCTGGATGGGCGGCTTCTGTGGCGACAAACGCTAATTCGCCCAAGCGACTAAGCGTTTTAGAAAAGCCCCACAGCTCCAGTTGCGGAGTCACCTCCATTTGCTTCCCCAGCTCTAACAGGTCACGGTACCGATCAGCAATTTCGAACAAATTCATATCGGTTCGATCGGTCGCACCAACCGGAGGCGCCGCGATGCGAATTCCGCCAATCTGGCGCAGCACATCCATGTCTCGCTTCATTTGTTCCAAACCCGCTTGGCGTTCGCCGGGATCATCCACAATCCATTTGGCAAACCCAATGGCACTCTCCACCGTCAAACCGGCGTCCTGAATTCGCTTGGCCAAATCTGCTAGATCCCCGCCCTGCTCTTGAAACTTATTGATTTCTCCAATCCACGGTTCAATGGCGTCATAGCCAGCTTTGGCGCACAGGTCTACTTCCTCCACCCTTGATTCAAAATCTGTTATTTGAGGCTGGTAGTGACGGCTGGTTGTAGCAGCGCATCTGCGGTTGCAAGCAACCGCTTGGCGTCACTGCTTCGTGTAATGACTTGGAACACACGCGTTCATGCCCGGCAAGCCGCAACTTGGGTACCACACACAGCGCACCAAGTCGTTTAAGTGTTTTGCCTGAGCCATGAGGCCCATACATCCGTGAGATAAAAAGCGGGGCCGAAAGCATAGCCGAATTTCACGAAATCAGAATACGCGACCTAACATCGCGTTTTCCGAATCACGGCGTCAACTCCATTAAATCACGTTAGACCGTGTGGGCCACGTGCTCGCTGGTGTCGTTGTCTATTGGGACAGGAACAACGGAATGGGGAGATTCTCGTCAATATGGCCATCAACGCTGTGTCCCCGAACACTCCTTTATCAGCAAGTTTCGGTTGCTGTTTCCATGACAATCAAATCGGCGTCCCACTCCGCGGCGTAGGCCAGTAGTCGTTTGGGCGAATCGTCCACCGCTTCTGTGGTTGCATCTAGACCATGGTCTGACAGATAGTTGGCAGTGTCACCGCAACATCTGTTCGCTGCTGCCAGTTTCTCGACCGAAATGTACGACATGTGTCAAGTCATCCCACCAGTGATGCAGTTGCGCAGGAGGTGTCGAATCGTTCTAGCGGATTCGGCGGAACCGCTATCAAGCAATCGCACGCGTCGGATGGGATGAAATTCGGGCAGCACCGCCAACAACGGTCCGTACGCCGCCAGAAACCAGCGTTCCTTCGTCAATGGGATCTTCCACTGCGCCGTGTTCGAACAACCGATGCAGACCAAACTACAGCCGAAGTCGTGGTAGCGAGCAAACTGGATAGAATGTACCAAGCGGATCACCGTCTTCGCGAACCACCTGATCGGAACGTTTTTCACGAGCCACCAGAAATTAATTCCAAAAGCCGTCCACAGCGTCGCTCACCACTTCTTCGGCCAATTGCAGTCGTTCGCGACCAATTGCCATGTAGGAGCCAGATCCCATGGTCGTCGGCCCGACATCCGAAAGGCTGGCGTAATCGTCACGCTGACCGCCGATAACCTGCTCCTGTCTGTGGCAACTTCGACAGCATGATACGTGGCCGACAACAGGCCTACATCGATCCGAAATTCCAACCAGAATGCGCTTGATCATTGGTCTTCATAAATATTGAGGTTGCCTACACGCGAATGGTGGGCGGAACACAATAAACTGAACGGCAAGTCTCATGCCAGCGTCGTGTCTGCGAAATAGGGCCGGATTGTCCCTGTTTTGTGCAACTCGTATTGCTGCAATGTGCGGCGTCGGTCAAAGCTGAACGTAAGACTGACTAAAACCGCACAGGTGTTTCGATTTGTTGCCAGAACTGACTGCCAGGCCTCTTGCATTGCGCATCACTTATGAGACGATTCCAAATCAGCTTACGAACATTCTTGGTGTGCTTCACGGTGTTTGGCGTGATGGCGGCGGTTGCGTTGCGGCCTGTTCGAAATTTGGCATTCAGGTGCGCCGCATTGAGTCGTCTGCCGACTTTCTGCGACAATTGGGTACTCGCTGTACGAATATGTTTTACACTGACGGCAATTGGATCGCTGTCAGGTGTTGACGGCGCATTGCGGGTCCGAAATCGTGGAACCAGCCGTCGCTCGGCTTTTGCCAGAAGTGTGAGGCGAACAACATCTGTCCGTTTGGTAGGACCACAATACACGGACCAAAGATTGTGACGCTTTGGACGGCTTGAGCATCTAAGGCTGCTTACGCTGCAGAAATACGAGCGTTATCGGCGGATTGGCGTCAGTCTTTCAAACGTCGCCACCCAGAATGCAGGGTAATGGTGGAATCAACGGCAACCGAAGAGCTGGCGATCGAAACGGCACGAATGGAACTCCACGCGGTGCCGGTCTTGCCAGGAGATCCATTGTTCAGACGCTACGAATCGGCCCAACTGAACATAGGTGACCGTTTTTTGTTGACGCTTGTCTGCATTGTGAATAAACGGGGACGGGGTTTGTTTTTGGCGTCAGCCCGTAGTAGATTTGTGATTTTGCAAATGCTCAATCTCAGGTTCGCAGGTCATGCCGAGGCAAAACGCACAGCAGCAATAACAACCCCCATCCCCGTTTCTTTACTAGGTGGTATCTGCGTATGAATCTGAAAGACATTGGTGCGGCTACAGACGTTGACAGGGCTAGGCGAACCAGCGACGATCAGAATTACATGATTAGGTTTATTGTGATTCTAATTGTGGCAAACATTGCTATGCCGTGCCTGGTAGCCAGTATCCGGCGTAACAAGAAACTCTTTGGTTTACACGAATCAGCGCTGGTTTCCGCCCAGATCCAGTTCATCGCCTTCTGGATGGTATACTCGGACACGACGCACATTTGTTCACATTGCCCTCGCAGTCTTTAGTATAGCCATCGGAAACTATACGATCGGTGTCGAGAACCTTTGGCGTGGTCGGCGGCTGCAACCGTCCTCTACGCGATGCCTGGAGTTGGCGATCTTCATTGCTCCTTTACTTCTTCGTATTTTCATGGTCCGCTTCCGTAGTCGTCCTCGATTCAAACGACCAAAAACTGAAAGCAGGGCAATTTTCCGAGGTCACTTATGGGCGTGGTGGGGCTGTTTGGTCTTTCTGCATTTTTGTTGCGGACGATAGACCTGCAAGTTTCAGCCTTTCACATCTTTTTTGTTCCCTGGCGGAAACTACCACTACGTGGAGAATGATATCCGGTTGCTTCTTCCCAATATCTTCGGCTGGATTAATCGGCCCATCGTGATATTAACTGCGGCAGGTCGGGCGTGGACGTTTCCCTTTTATGGTGTTCGGCGTCAGCGGCAGTTACGCACGTTGTCTCTTCGGAATCGGGCGCGTTATGCTGGTCGAGCCTATTTGCTTAATTGTCCCCCTTTGTTGTTTTTTGGATGCTCATCCGTCTGATTTTCGGAGGTTGTCCCAATAGGTTGTTACCAGCCTTTTTGATATCGTATTTTTATTTGGGGTTGGCAGGTGATACAGGAAAGGGGACGGGGAACACAAAGGACAGCGACGGTCTTAATTCAAGTCAATAGCAGATTTCAAAATCCTTTTGGAATTCCATTTGGTCCTTTGGTGTTGTTGGGCCAGCCCGGGATTTTCTAGAGTATAGCTCGGGTGTTCAAATATTTTGCTCGGTTCGACCACGAAAAGACGTTTTTGTCGCATGGTGAAACGTGACGCCGAAAGAACACAAAAAGGACGGATTGGGAATTGCCGGTCGATCCGATGGATTGATTCGGCAGGAAAGCATCAGGAGCACTTGCTGGTACTGAAGGCCGACCAGGGCGCAAGCATCGGAGGAGGCCCCTGAAATGGCTTCTTTTAGAGCAGCCAATGACAGCCTGGTAATAACGAGAGGCCAGCATGGGCGCGCGAAACCAACTAGCGCTTCTCCAGTCAGTCGAAAGTGTAGCAAGAGCCTTTGGTCAGGCGTCTTCGGGCAGCATCATGTTCGCACCGGGTGCGTGCATGTAACCAATGCAACGGCGAGCTGCTTCGTCCGCAGGACTTGATCTTTGCCGGCTGCTCGCTTGAAGAGCGCGAGCTTCTGCACCAACTCGCACCAGCAGGATGTCCAGGCCGATGCGTTCCAAGATCGGAGCCAAATGATCGGGGATCGCTCCGCGTTTGCTGCGAAGTTGGCGCCCCGTCCAATCCAGCAACTCCAGATAGTCCGCAAAGACATCGAAAGAAATCCCTTCAAACTCGCTCGACGAACAACGGGACTCGCGTCCGCTCCACGGGATCGGTTCGTTCGTTGATCTCCAGCGGACTCAGCCAACCGCTCTTGGACCGACGGCGACTGCGTTCCCAAGCATGCGTATCGGCGGACTTCGATTCACGTGCGGCGAGATCATCGATTCGATCCTTCTTGCCCGTGAACTCGGATTCTTCCAGGCGTCTTCGCCATGGCCGCTCACGCAAGTTCCGACGTACCAGGAGATCACATACACGCCGCACAGGCCAGCAACGAAGCTTCGTCCAGAATCACTTGAGCGCTGGCGGCCCTCCCAAAATCGGCCGGTGCACTGATCCTCTTTGTTGCTGCATGAGCAGTATTTTCCGCCGTGCACCACCATCCACCAACTGACGTCCGAAAGTCGCGTGCGAATCTCGGCCAGCTTCCATTTTGTCTTTGGTGATCATCCTCCGAGATTTCAGAAATCTTCGGGTTCGGCCGGCGAACCATCTTTCTCACGACGAATCGAAGGAAGAGACGCAACCACCTACGTGCGACTTCCTCGTCGACCATTCTTGCACGACGTCCGGGCGGCTACGCAGGATCAGGTGGATATGGTTGCTCATCACCGTGTACGTCAAACAATCAATTCCGAAGATACGGGCCAGAAATTCAAGCCGGTCCCGAATCCGCCTCGCGCTGATGTTCGAACGATTGCCCCGTGAGCGGATCATTCCCGCACAGGAAAGCTCGACGAACACGACGGTTCACGACATGCAGGATCTGAACTTCATCCGGATTAACGTGGCCTGCCACGAGCTTGGCGAGGCATAGCCGCTCCTTTTTTCTTGATTTCTGGCAGCATCTTACGGTATCGCCCAGACCGGTCAAGAAGATTGGATGTCCCTCTTTATTTTTACGGTTATCAGAGATTGTAGTGAGGCCCCTCGAATCTGCACAACAAAGCCTAATGATGGTTAGAGTGGATCGATGTTGAACCGGCTCCGTCATCCTTTCATCCGTCGGGGCCATTCGCTGCGCTGGGGTGAGCCCCGACGGATGAAAGAGACGACGAGCCTGGTCGAAAACAAACGTCCGTGGGATCGCATCCTGTGGCGGTTCCGTTATAAAGGTGAGTTTGCAGACTTGCCGCAACGAGAACCGGGACCCACAGAATGCAACTGGCTGTCGCTAAATCACGTGACAGATTACAAGTCGTTCGTGTTCGAGAAAGTGACCTGGCTGGAGGATTCGTTGTCGCCGGCTGTCGAAGTACGGATCGTGCCGCATACAACGGACTACGGATTTGCTCCGGTTGTGGTCAGAAATCCGTCCGAGATATGACACGATGCCGGAACCACGACGGTTCGAATTTGTTCCGCTCTGGGGACCTGGTGTACTTCGTGTGCCAGATGCGGCGAGTTCAATTTGAACTGTGGTGTGAAGGTCGAACGTGCCCTGGGCGGGGCGAAGTTCACTCGACTGAGTATAAATGGTTTCTCGTTCGCTGGGCGCGACGCATGTCATGGAAGGACGTTACGGTTGCATTTCGCGTTAGCTGGGGAACATCATCTACCGAAGCCGTTAAATACGCTGTTTCCGCAAGGTTTGGCATCGCGACCTGGATCATATTGAGTCGATTAGCATCGATAAAGTCCATGGAAAAAAGGACATCGCTACCAAACCGTTGTGTATCAACTGGATGAGAACCAAAAGCGTTTGCTTTGGATCGATTTTGAGCGAACCGCCAAAACAGCACCCTTCGCTTTCGATTTCTGGGCAAAGAACGAACGCCCAAATTGCAATTCATTTGCAGTGACATGTGGCAGGCGCACATCAAAATGATTCGCAGAAAGCCGGTCACGCCGTCCATGTCCTTGACCGGTTCCGTCATGCAACACATCGGCAAAGCGATCAACGTGTCCGCGTGGCCGAAGTGGAAGCAACTCAAGAAGCCGATGGCTACGAACCAGTCTTAAAGGGGCGAGATGGCTTCTTCTGAAACGTCAGAAAACCTCACCGACAAGCAGTCGGTTAAGCTCGCTGAAGCTGCTGCAGTACAATCTCAAATCGATACGAAGTCATAATGAAGAAGACTTCCAGCGTCTTTAGGAATACCACAGCCCTTATTGGGCCGGGCGATTCTTGGATGAATGGTGTACTCGAACAATGCGAAGCAGATCGAACCCATGAAGAAAGTCGCTCAGGCTCTGCATACAAAAACGCAGTTGATTCTCAACTGGTTTCGTGCCGGTGGAACCATCTCCACCGGGTATCGTCGAAGGATTCAACAACAAACTAAAACTGATCGCAGAAAATCGCTGCTGGATTTCGAACGCGAACTACGAAACCGCTTTGTATCACAACCTCGAACGCACAGACCAGATTACCCAATTCTGCTGAAGCGGCGATTTTATTGCCGTGGACACCGCCACTATTTCATACATCCCAGTGGCATGCCCGATGTGCGTCATCAGATTTGATTCCCCGGCGTAAAGCGTGGGCTATTGTCCCACGAATCGCGAATGCTTATCGGGATCTCAGATCAATCACCCCGTACCATTCCTGGCTTCCAATGGGCAACGAAATCAAAGAACACCCACTTGCGCGGATGTGCATAGCAATAGACCGAGTTCGCCGTTTTACTACCGTAGTCAGCTTGGATCACCGATGAAATCAACAAGTTGTTGCGGGCTTACGGTCGCTGCATTTAATCGTTCTGCTGACATTACCACTTGCTTCATTTCCTCGTCATTCAGCGATCGCTCTGGTACGATGTATCCCATGCAACTTACGGCTTCAAAGTGCCATTGATCTTAGTATTGTTTGCCAGTCGTGGTCCGCTGGCCGCTAAGCTATGCAGATCGAAGTAATCTTTGTCCCAATAAATGCGAAACCGTTCCCAAACATCTTGGCTATTGTCAGTCCAGCACAAGGATTCAAGGTGCCACTGCAAGATGGTTGACGTCGCATACACATCAAACGCGATCTCTTTGTGCCACTTAATGCGCTTGTGCAAACGCGTTAGGATCCATGTCCGATACTCGTCAACATCGATTCGTCTAGACATGTTGTTGCCCGCCAACCAGAAGAATCGGATTGCGTTATCAATGGTGTATCGTGTCCCGCGCAGTGAATCGTCCACCAAGATCAAAGAACAGCCATTTTTGACTGCCAGCACCACTGATAACCACGCGAGTGCTTCCGTTTACAACCCAAGACGGAGGCCCAAACTCCGTAATAATGGACTGCTCATCGGCGATGCTCTCCTTGCGACCATGTTGACTGCAATAGTGGTAGATTGCTTGAAGGTAAGTCTTTTCTCAACCGACTGCGGGACTTCAATATACCCGGGCCAATTGCACGACCTCAGCGTAAACCGACGCGATCTCTGCCGAAACTGAATTGCGAGCGAGACGGTATACTTCCTGTCGGCTTTTGCGCAACACCATACAATTGGAAGCAGAACATTCCAAAGGCTCCCTCCGGCGCGTACCAGAATTTTTGCGTGCTTCCTCCCAGCGTTCGCGTTGCCCGTTTATCCAACATAGCTCCATTATCAAGTTGTGCAGAAACGCCTCCAATGCCGTCGATGTGTCAAACTCGCGAAAATCTGGTTCACGCTGGCAACTGATTGAAGCTGATCTGTTAAATAGGAAATCAGCTGTTGGCGTTTGCGACGTATTGAAACTCCACTTTGATCTCAACTTCGGGATTTAGCTGCAGTAACTCCCTGATCCAATCATTTTCGTTGATACCGCGATTATGATTCTGATCGATAACTTTTCCCCGCGACCAAATGAAAAAAGGATGAAAGAAGCTGCCGTCTTCGCCGCCAGAGATTTCCTCGGTCAGAACAGAGAGACAACAGGCGGGAACCCATGAGCGGGAACCCAACAGGCAGGAACCCAACAGGCGAACCCAACAGGGAAACAGGCGAACCCAACAGGGACACCCGCATATTGGCCAGGATGTTTTGGCTGAACAAGAAGACAGCTAAAGTTGAATTGCCAGGTCGATCGAAGATCTGATTCGGCAGGGAAGCTTTATCGGGAGCACTTGCTGAGTACTGAAGGTCATCAGGGCGCAACAGGGCCGACCGTGAAATGGCTGGTTCCAGAGGCAGTCAATGACAGCCTGATGTTAACGAGAGGGCAGTATCGGCGCACAGCAGAAACGAAGCCTCGTCAATCGAAAGCATAGCACGAGCCGCTGTTGGTCAGCTGTCTTCGGCCAGCATCATGTTCGAGCCGGGTGCGTGCATGTAACCAATGCAACGGCGAGCTGCTTCGTCCGCGAGACTTGATGCATTGCCGGCCGCTCGCTTGAAAAGCCTGCCGAAACTCTGCACCAACTCGCACCAACAAGATGCCTCCAAGCCGATGCTGGATTCCTCCTCCTCTTGATTTCCCGTAGCATGGGCCCATGGCCGATGTGTCGCCGTTTTGTAGATTAGTATAGGCCATGGGCCCATGCTACGAGGTTCACTATCGGAAGCTGCGAGATCCTACTGCCGCTAGAATTTTCCTAGAAAGAGCGCTGAGAAAGTCGCCAACTGACGCGGGGTGCCTCACGCTATTCGCCGAAGTGCAAAAGCACGCCGAAATAGAGCAATAAGATGAGGGTCAATAAGCACTGTCATGTTGGAATTTGCGAATTGAGTGATGCGCGTACATTCAGCGCAACTACTGCAGGGTAGTTTTTTTGTGTGCTTGGGTCTAGTGACTTGGTAGCTGTTGACACGAATCTGTCAGCTTGGGTCGGTTCGTTCTCGCCACCCTGGTAGATATCCGAAGCTCGAAAGCCTCACACTGTCTCATCCGGCGTTGGAACCGCTGACAGAGCATCACGCTTTTCACACGGGCTGACTCGGCAGACCACCGAACATAATTCGATCGACTACCAATACCCTCGGGGTCAAGACGTTGTTGTCAGTGTGCCTTGCAGCAACAACAAGCCAGGCTCAACTCCGAGCTTCGGACGATTTCAATTCTACTTCGTTTTGTTCCTCCGTGTTAGCTGCAACGCTCGCGATCTCTTCGTCGCATACGCCGAGCCGAATCAATAACGGTGTTAACAATTCTCCGATCTGCTTGGGGCCGCGGCGTTTCTTGCGAGCGAGCTCGGCGAGCGGTTTCGCTTCCTCGGCATACGCCGACGTGGGAAGCCATTGGAACGCTTCAGTCAAGTCTCGGACCGATTGGTTGATCGGCGTTTTGTGAACACGATGAAAATCTTGCAGCTTTGCCAAGAGGTATTCGCGATCGACTCCCTTGCCTCGCCACAACTGGCGCCCGCCGACCAATTGATACACCATTCGCATCGCGCGATTCGCTACGCGGCATCGACGATCGCGCGGATCGACTTTTTGTTTCGACCACAATGCCGACAGCCCTCGGTAGTAAGGATGGCACTTGATCAAGTTCTCTGCAACGAGCATCGCGGCACCGCGGAGCTTGCGGTTGCACTGACGTATGAGCTTGCCGTCGGCGTGGTCAACTTCATCACTTTGGTAACGCGAAGGGTGCAATCCGGCTCGTCCGTTGATCGCACGAGCCGATGCATAGTGCTCGATCGGACCCGCTTCGCCGGCGAGCCTGGCAGCAGAAACGACATTAATGCCCGTTACGCTGAGCAGCAGAATATACGGCGTTTTCACGAGGAAATGGGCCATTTCGCGTTCCGCAGATTCGATTTGCTGGTCGAACATTTTTCGCACCTCGTTGAGCTGCTGCCACTGCGATGTGTGCAGCGCCGACAGTTCAGAGGACTCGGCCGCGTTGTTTGCCCAAGCAACGATGCGTTCGATCGTGCGAGCTTGAAAACGAATTTTTGACTCGCGCAGATGAGCCGCGATGCCATGGATTCCAGCCTCGCGAATAGCGTCTGCCGACGTAAACTGCAGAGCCACTGGCATAGCGATCGATTTCTGATAAAGCTTCTCGTCGAACAGATCGGCATAGCCTGGCATCGCGAGATGAAGCAATCGTCTGATCTGCACCATCAATCGACTTCGTTGTTTGACCAAGTTATGCCGGTGCCGCGAGATTGCTTGAAGTGACAAGTACGTGTTACTCACCGGCAGCGTCGCCAAACCGTAACCTTTGATCGCCGCATGAAAGATCGCTTCGAGATCATGATCATCCGTTTTGTCTCCCGGGTGGAGTGCTTCGCGAAAATGATTCGACGCGAAGGGATGCACGACTCGCGTGTCGAAGCCGGCTTTGCGGAAGGCTCGTTGGACCGGTTTGTGATAGACGCCGGTCATTTCCACAGCCACGATCGAGTCGGTCAATTCTTCAGACTTGCACGCTTCACTGACGAGTTGCGTCATCACTCGCAGTCCGCCGGATGTGTGTTCGACGGTCATCGGCTCGATGATGACCTTGCCATAGAAATCACAAAGCATCCACTTCGAGCGCCGCTTCGCACAGTCGACCGCCACGACGCCAAAGTGCTCTGGCCCGACAGCTTGAACCCGCTCCTGGATTTGTCCCGTCGGCTTACCAATAAATCGCTTTTTCGAGCCCGAGGATTTTCGTTTCTTGGTCTTCGCAACCATCTGCATGTCTCCTAATTGAAGGTTGGGCAAATTCCTTCAATAGAAGTACTAGATTGTCCTCGTGTTGGTTTTTAATGAGTTTTGGGGACATACCAGGGGACGGGGTTTGTTTTTTGG
>JAWKTK010000045.1:0-15832 GCA_041399205.1 Pirellulaceae bacterium
GCTGGCCCGAAAGAGATCTTCGACCGCATCGATTCTTCGGCCGAACTGTGGACTGAACGAATTCAACGCATGATGCAAGCAGGTTCATTCCGAGGCTCCTTCTTCGCTTCGACCAAAGAATCGCTGCAAGAATTCGCTTCGAATCGAGGCAAACGGACGGCGAATTTGTCTCCGCAGGTGGCGTAGCTGGCTAATTGAACCCTATAGTTGCAAGCGTATTTCGCAGCGTTGCTCAAAGTGCCTGGCACTAAGTTCTCGCTAAGTTTCGCGCAGTTTCTAGTCGATTGTGATGTTAGGCGTCTGTGAGAATCCGCATGTTTCGCCCGCTGGGCTGAAGGAGCGGGGCAGAACGACGACCGGTGGCTGACGCACACCGGCAAAGATGTTTCGCCTGCTGGGCTGGGCGGAAGAACGACCGCTTGCCAACGAACCGCGTTCGGCAGGGTGCTTTGGAGCCGGCAATTTTCAAAGTCCATTGGGCGAATCCGCAAGACGCAAGCGGAAACAGGCGGCTTCTTCTGCGTTGCGAATCAACAAGTGGTCTCCGAATAGGCACAAGTTATTCCAGGTCTTGCCGTTCAGAGCCGGAATCCGGCCGATTTCATTGAATCCATCTGGAGTTAATTCCACGAGCGCCAGTTCGCCCGATTCGGCCATCACCAATAAGTGCGAACCGACTCGCAAGATCTGTCCATAGCCGTAACGATTTCTTCCCTTCCAAGCCACTTCGCCCGACTCCCACCGCAAACACTCCAAGCGAATATCATCCAAGCCGTAAATGTAATCGCCCGACCGAACCACGTTGGTAAACTTGGTTTTCATGTAGCGAGCTTCATGCCAAACTTCGTCCGCTTGCCATTGGCCGTTGGATTGGCTGATTGAAATCAAGGAACTGCCATGTCCGTAACCTTTCGACAAGAAGATCTGATTGTCGGAGATAGCTACCGGCTGCGACACACTGGCGTTGGCGGCTGAATTGCCAGGCCAAGGATATTCGCACAATGCTTCGCCCGATTCCGCATCGTGAATTACGAGTCGGTCTTCCGCTAAATGCAAAATGACTTGCCGGTCCAGCAACGTCGCCAAGACGGGAGATGCGTAACTGACTTGGTAGTTTCCTTGTTGCCAAATGGTCTCACCTGTTTCATGATCCACGGCCAGCAGAGAAATTTTCACGCCGCCAGCCGGACCGCCCACGGCTACCACGATCCGATTTCCCACGGCTAGCGGAGAGCAGCTCCGTCCCCACGCGACGCCTTTCAGATCGTCAGCTTCCTGAGGAACCCCGAATTCCGCCAGCAGGTTTCGGCTCCAACGTTCTTGTCCATTGCGGCCGTCCAGACAGCGGAAAACGCCCGTCGCGCCCAGTGTATAAACAAAGCCGTTGTAGATCAGTGGGGTCGAACGCGGTCCCACGCCGCCCATCACGGTATCGTGCCGAGTTGTCGTAGCATTTGACCAGACGATTTCGCCTGTGTTGATCGAATAGCATGTCGTCAACTCCGCGTCGGCTCGTTGCTCCATCGTCACCGCAAAGCCATTAACTGCGGCGAACGCGGACCAGCCGGCACCAATCTGCTTTCGCCAAATTTCATCGGGCGGGTGCGAATTCCAGTCGGGATTCAATTCCACGTTTGGCAAGTCCAAATCTCGGTTCGGCCCTAAGAATTGAGGGAAATCGTGCGTCGTGACCGACTTCAGATCAATGCCTTCCGGCACATCGGAGACACCTGATTTCAGTGGGTCCAACAACGTGTCTTTCGGCTTCTGCCAAACGAAACGGAATTTGGGAATCAATCCGCCGGTGACTTCTTCTAAGCGTAACGATCCCAGCAGCGCCGCCAAAACTAGTACCGAACCGATAACCACGCCAAGGCGAATCCTTCGCGACGCGCTGCTGCCCAACACAAACCACAGCCACGTTACCAGCCCAACGAAGAATACACCAATGTAGATAAATGCCGTACGAAACCCGGCGCCCCAGCGTGGATCAACTTGACACCAAACGTTGGTAATAATCGCGATTGCCCAGGTGCAACCCAATATCCAAGGCCACAAGGAGAACTTTCGTTTGCCGACGGGTGTGTCGGGTTGATCTGTATTTGTCATCTAATCCCATTGATCCGGTTCAGGGCAAAAGAAACAGGGTTAGTGATCGAGCACCATGGGCGCCAATCACTAATGATTGCTCGATGTCAGCGGTTTTAGACGGACCAGACATGAACAAGCCAAACGCGGTGCTGGACTCCAACCGTTGATACGCTTGGTGCATGTTGCTGACAATCTGAGTCGCGGACAGCAGCACGCCTAAGTGCTGTGCAATAAAGAAGACCGCTCGATGTCGTAATCCCTCATCCGTCATCCACACCGCGCCATTTTCGGCCACTCCAAATTCAGCCGCAAGCAGCGCAAAATCGATATCTTTCAAATCGTGTGGATCATCCACTTGGTCTAAGTCGAACGAAGGACTCCCCTGCCCTTCCATCAGCGAGCAACGTACTTTGGCGGTTGAAAACGATTCCAGAGTCTCAAGTTTCGAGCCCAATTGGTCCAATGAATCGAGTCGAACCACTTTGCCGCCTACGGATTCCAATGACTGAATGAACTGATCCACAGGCGAATCATATTCAATCCAACCGGCATTCAAATCGGGTAATTCAACGTCCGCAACTTTGTGCTGACGAATCGCATTCAGGATTTTCACTCGATCTGTGCTGCTATTTGCGTTCATAACGTTCTTTGTAAAGTTGCCGGAAGCTTTTGACAGGTGTCGGTGGGAGTTCGCGTTGCCTGCCCCACATGTTCATTCGATTGTAGATTAGCGGCCGAGGCATCAACGGTAATAACTTGCGTCCCACGCTGCCCAGGAAACCGTATAACCAATTTCGGCGCAACAAGATCCCCATGGCCCACATGCCCCAACGCTTCAGAATCGGCAAGTGCCCGGCTTTCTTAACTTCGGATCGCATGGTCAGCAATTGATGGTGCAGGTCAATTTTCACCGGGCAAACGTCGGTGCAGGAACCGCACAAACTACACGCAAACGGCAAACTGTGATGTTGACCGGGATCTCGAGCAGGAGCCAGGATCGAACCGATCGGACCCGGCACGGTGGTGCCGTAGCTATGACCGCCGCTGCGTCGATAGACGGGACACGTGTTCATACAAGCTCCGCAGCGAATACAATTCAACGACCGCCGAAAGTCCTCTCGGCCTAAAATCGAACTCCGACCGTTATCCACCAGAATGATATGCAGTTCACATCCGGATCGCGGACCGCGAAAGTGCGAAGAATACGTGGTAATGGGCTGTCCCGTGGCGCTGCGAGCCAGCAGTCTGAGGAAAACTCCCAAGTCTCTTTGCCGAGGTATCAGCTTTTCGATGCCCATGCAAGCGATGTGTACTGGCGGCAGCGACGTGCCTAGATCGGCGTTTCCTTCGTTGGTGCAGACGACAAATTCGCCTGTTTCGGCAACAGCAAAATTGACGCCGGTAATGCCAACGTCGGCGGCACAAAACTTTTCGCGCAGGTGCTGACGAGCAGCTTCGGTCAGATAGTCTGGATCGTCGGCGCCGGCGTCGGTTCCTAAGTGCTGGTGAAAAACTTCTCCTACTTCAGCCTTCTTGATGTGTATGGCAGGCAACACGATATGGCTGGGCGGTTCCTGCCGAAGCTGGACGATACGTTCGCCCAGATCAGTATCGACCACTTCTATGCCTACAGCTTCCAAGTGTGGATTGAGGTGGCATTCCTCAGTCAGCATCGATTTGCTTTTGACAACCTTCTTGGGCGTCGTGCCGCTGCAGGATCTCCATCACAATCCGATTGTGTTCGTCGGCAGTCGCTGCCCAATGTACCGTCGCGCCTAGCCGAGTGGCGTTCGCTTCAAACTGTTCCAGGTAGTCAGCCAGTCGCGACGCTGTGTGCTGTTTGATTTGCGAAGCGGTTTCTCGCAGTGTTTCCCATTCCGGCAAGGATTGAGCGGCTTTGTCTCGTTTGGCGCGAACAAACCACAAGGCCGAATCATGCCACGCCGCGCGGCCTCGGCTTTCAATAAAATCTTTGGCTTCTTTGGCGTGTTCGATTGCGTGCATGATCACTCCGCGGGGTAGCCTGCCAGGATTTCGGCCACGTGCATGACCTTGATGTTTTTCTTTTGACGACGAATCAGCCCCTGCAAGTGCATCAAGCACGACATATCTGCTGCCGTTAAGACTTCCGTTCCGGCCGATTCGTGATCGGCAATTCGGTCCAGCCCCATCAGGCAGGAAACGGATTCTTCGTTCACGGCAAACGTGCCACCAAAACCGCAACATTCGTCTTGTCGCCGGAGTTCTGAAAAGCGAATCCCGTCTAGCTTGGCCAGTAATTGCCGCACTTTACTAAATGCTGGTTCAACTCGTTCCGAACAACTTCCCATCCGCAATTCTCGCAAGCCGTGGCAACTTTGGTGCAGTCCCACTTGATGCGGAAATGCGTGGTCAAATTGTTCTACATGAACCACGTCGGTTAAAAACTCACACAGTTCAAACGTCTTGGCTTTCAGTGCCGGCAGGTCTGCGTTGTCCGGTAGTAAATGATCATAGTGGTGGCGAACCATGGCCACACAGCTGCCCGAGGGCGAAACCACGTACTGATCATCTGCAAAGTTCTTGAGAAAATCACGGGCTAACGGCGCTGCATCGTCATTGCAGCCGGTATTGGCCATGGGCTGGCCACAACAGATCTGAGCGTCACAGAAACGAACATCAATCTGCAATCGTTCCAAGATTTCGACCGTCGCCATCCCAACTTGCGGGTACAGCTGATCGATATAACAGGGAATAAACAGGCCAACTTGCATTGGATTTTTGCACCAGCGATAAAACGCAGCGGACAGCATTTGCCCTGAAAAATGACCGTGGACCGAGCTCTGATCTTAACGGACCTGCGCTCCGTTTTACAGTGCCAATGTCGGTGACTCGGCTGATTGGCAAGTGCGTTAGATTTGCGAACGATGCAGCAGCGAATCCAATTCGGTCATCGCCACCAAGTCTCGACGACTTCCCGTGGCGGCAAAAATATTTTGCAAGTTATTCAAAATGCGACTAATCCATTGCGCGTTGGACGAAGGCAACAGAAGTTCGTCCGAACGAGGTACCGATTGGCCCGTCACTTGATCAATACGGTCAAACGCTTCTTCGCGAGTCAGAAGTCGGCCGTCAAAATAGGCGTCAACAATGAACGAATCATCGTCGGTCGTCACTTCGGCCAGAAAATGTCCCGGCGCGTTAATGCCTTGGACGCTCAGCCCCAAGTCTTCGGCAACCGCCTTGTAAACCAGCGTCAGCGTAATTGGGATGCCTCGGCGAGAACGCAGGACACTGGGCAATAGGTTATTCTCGGCGGAATAATAAGCTTCGCGATTTCCCTGAAAGCCAAATTCGTGGAACAAGACGTCGTGCAGATGCGCCAGGAACGCCCGTTGCTGGCGACTAGAGACTCGTTTGCGAACGGTTTCGGCAATTTCGTCCAGTTCGTTTCGAACCGACTGATAGTCACCTTGCTCGCTGAAATGTCGCGAAATTGCAACAGAAGCTTTCAGGAGTCCGGCTGTTGTGTCCAATTCCACAATCGCATTCGAAAATTGTTCGAATGCTACGATATTGCACGATTCTGGATTCGAGCTCATGGCGGTTCCACGGGGCGTATCAAGTAGTCAACAGCGGACATCAAAATAGTCGAATGCAACGCGGTCTAAGGCAATCGGCTGGGGCTCCTGCCGTCATCGCCGAGGATTTTTCCAGCATTTTCCATTTGGTCTTCCCGTGCCTTACCAACATATAGCTTAATTCACGACACTCCAAAATCGGGCCTTCGCAACCGATGCGGATGTTTGGCAGCATCCGGACCCTCGCGGTGTCGGGTTCTTTCGCTCAGTTGTTTTGGATCGATTGTGACGGGACGCGATTGCCTGACGCTCAGTTTGCCAGGCTTGGCTTCAAAGCGACGCGGTGTTGGCAAACGTGCCTGCGGATAATCAATTCAGGCTTTCTCTGTCACACGCAGCTTGCCCAAATGCTTGCACGGTCGGCGTGTGGCTTCTAGCCAAGCGAGTGTCCACAAAACGAGACGTATTCCCGCTGTTTGCCAAAAACGCTATAATCCTTGGCTTCCCAATTTGCAAACATTCACTATGGGCTCGGTGGCCATCTCGCAGAAACGACGATTAATTATATGAGTGATCAAGACAGGAAAAGTCATTGGCAGTTTCTAGCAAATTTGTTGGGTGCGGAAGGAAAATCAGCTCCCCCTAAGCCCGCCGAAGATGCCACGGAAAAATCAGAACCGGTCTCCCAAGACGAAACACCTGCTCGTCCCCCTGAATCCAAGGCGTCAGCCACTCCCAAGCCTAAGAAAGGCAAGGGAAATGGCAACTGGGCGTCGGTGGCCAAGTCATTGGGACTGAAATCGGACGATTCGCATTCTGAAGTTGCCACTGATCCGCAGATCTCCGCCGCTGGCGATCAGCAACCGGCCGAAGTACCTGCACCGGTAGCGGAAACACATTCGCCGAAAGCACCGCCAAAGGAATCGGTGACGTTCAGTTCTGGCTCGGTAGACGAAATCACCAGCATTTTCCATTCTGGGAAGCCTGCGGAAAAGCAGCCCGACGTATTGAACGATTTGTTCTCGGTCGATAACGCC
This sequence comes from Pirellulaceae bacterium, assembly GCA_041399205.1. Lineage (GTDB taxonomy): Bacteria > Planctomycetota > Planctomycetia > Pirellulales > Pirellulaceae > JAGQOZ01. Next base: position 6,689 of record JAWKTK010000045.1, read on the forward strand.
AAACCTCCGGAAGAACGCCATGTTCGCCAAGTGGACGACGTGGGAGGCGATGTAGACTTTCTGGACGACCAGGATGAATCGGACGTTTTCGACGAAAAGCCGAAGCGACGCGTGTCGGCTGAAACTGAAGATGATGAACCAAGCGGCGCAAAACGAAAACGCCGTCGACGTCGGTCTGGTCGGCGCCGTCGTCGCTCGGAAGATTCACCTAGCGAAGAGTTAGCTGTTTCCAGCGAAGGGTTGGAAGATGTCCTGGCTGATGTGCCCGAACACGCCGCTGAGTTTGCGGACTCGTTGGACGATGTAGGCGACGAAGAGGACGAAGAAACGGCTCGTCGTGGTAGACGTCGGCGCCGCCGGTCACGTCGACGTGGTCGCACCCCAGAATCGGCACGCACCGTTGACGGCGACGAAGAATCAGAAACGCCACAACGCCGGCGACATCAGCGAGACGACGAATTGGACGATACCGATTTCGAGTCCGATAGTTTGCGAGACGACGATCGGGAACGGGATGAAGAAGCGGAATCCGAGCCGAAGTCGCGTCGCCGACGTCGTGGTCGTAGAGGACGTGATGATGATCGAGACGATCAACAAGAACGCCGTCCTCGTTCACGACGCCAAGCACCTGCTTCGGATGATGTGGACGCAACACCAAGTCGGGCCGCAGAAGTGGATGCGGATGATGACTGGGATGACGCCGAGGTCGGGAAGGCCAATCGTCAGCGAGCCAGGATTAGTGTCCCAACTTGGCTGGATGCAGTGTCCGATATTGTAGATTCAAATATCGCTCAACGAGCGAATCGGTCTCGGCAGTCACGAGGTCGTGGTCGAGGTGATTCGCGACGAACGCCGCGGCGCCGAGATTAGCGTCACACGGACTACGGCAAGTTTGTTCATCAACTAGCCCGGTGCGTCAGTATCCACCCTCGCTAAATGCAATGGTTCTGCGGAATTGAGCTGGCGGAAGCGCGAGTCTTCGTATGCAAATTCCGTCAAGATCGCAGCAAGAAAGAACCTGGATTTCCCGGCGTCGATTCGGCAACGCCGGTCTTAGCCGGGCGCGGCTAGGTGAAATACGATTGCTCGTGTTCGACTGATCTGCATAAATCGCAGGTCAGCGTTCTGTGTATTGCCGTGGTCGAAGGGAACGTTGCGGCGGCGTTAGTTCTCACGGTCCAGTTGTTCAAAGACCGCTTTCATCAGCAGAGGCCAGGCCAATGTGGCGTCGGCGTAGACTTCGGCATACCGGCCTCCTTCGGCGGGCGGAACGAATTTTCCCCAGCTTACTCCTTCTGAATACGTACAGCCCGACAAACCGCCCCAGTGCACCGGTTCGGGACAGATTCGAATGCCGTATTTGAAGCGAGGTACCGCTAGGTCGGTTCCCAGCCGAGCGTTGGTGATGTCGTAGTAGGGGCCGACCTGTTGTGCCCAATTGCGCGGCACTCCTCCGCCCACGGTAAAGATGCCCAATTCCTTAGAGGCTCCGATCAAGCGGGCGTATTGTTGCAGATCCAAAAACGGATTGAATTGAGGCGTGATTTGATAGACTTCATCGGGCGTCATTTTGGTCAGATCTGAATTGGCCGCGTCCAACGCTTCGGACATGGCCCATGTCGACACGTCCAAGCCCATTTCACTATCGGTAAACGCCGGAATAAAGACAGGAACGTTCTTTTCAAACGCGCTTTTCAAGATGCCTGGGCCTTGATCCAATTCGTGTAGCTTCTTGCCCAGCGCGTGACAAAGCCGAGCCGAACTCCACGTGCCATCTTCCGGCGAATTTTCTCGTAAGACCATACGAACGATTCGCTCTACGTCGTTCAGGTTCGCTTCCATCTCCAACGTGTCATAGATGCGATTGTAGCCCTGCTTGAACAGATCTTCGTCGGACTTGGTAGGATCGTAGCGATAATGGGTCAGGCCAATCGATTCCGTCAAGCCGTGCGCAATCAGGGCGCCGGTGGCCACCACCGCTTGTACTAAGCCTCGATCAATCATGTCACATACAATGCGGCCCTGCTTGGCTACCGTCATGGCTCCGGACAAGGTGAGCACGACATTGCAATGGGGATTCCGCGCGGTTTCCAGCATGACATCAAAAGCGTTTCCCAGCTGTCGACCGCCGAATGCAGTGCGAGACATCGCGGTGACGAGGTCAGTGAAGGATTTCACGCCGTCTAGCCCCAGGCTTTCCAGTGGTTGCAGTCCATCGGAACGGCCGTCGTGAAGCGATCTGTCTTTCATTCTGGAAAACACCTTCAAGAGGATTGTGACAAAACGGCAAATTTACCGCAATTCAGATTGCCAGCAAGCCGACCGATGTCTGGTCATACGAGAAAAAGCGGCAATTGAAGCCCGATTCAGACGTCGATCTGCGACTGTCAATCCTGGCAAGCCAGGCGGTCTGTGCCGCGAATTCGGAAACTTTTGATTGCGTGCGGCCTGATGGTTCGATGGATTGTCCTGGAAGCGAAGTTTCATCGCAAGGAAGGTGATGGAATAGGGCCGGTTTCGAATTGGATCGATAGCGGCGGAAAAAAGAAAGATAGATGGTCTCACTTCGACCAGAGAAATACTCAGGGAGAGTTTTCAATGAAGTCTTCGTTCATGGCGTTTGCCGTCGGATTGTCGCTGTTGGGATCGGCGTCATTGGGCTGGGCTCAATCGGCCAACCACGCAATTCAGGATTCGCAGGTTCATCCTGCTTCGTTTTGCGAAGGATGCGGAGGCTACTCCAGTTGCGACAGTGGCACCATTTGGGGTTCGTCCTGTTGTGCCCCCAGTTGTGGCTTTCGTCCCGGACTGTTACCACCCTGCCCGAACCCGTGTCGCACCACATTCCTGGCAGACATGGTTTGCGGGTTGAAGAACGCCGTGGATACCAGCGTTTCGCAAGTGTTGGGTTCGGTCTTTAGCTGTTGCAATACGTGTGGATCGCGAGTTGGGTGTGGCTGCGACGGCATGATGATCGATTCAGGCTGTGGTGGTTGTGATGCCGGTTACGTGACGAATGGCTACGAATCGATGGGACAGCCGACGCCTGCGGCGACCCCCGCTCCGTTAATGGAAACCGAACCGGCGCCGCCCGCCATGACCGGTGCCAACGCAGATCCGTTTATTGACGATGCTCCGAACGGTACATCCAGCCGTAGCGTGATGCAGAACCGGAGTGCTCGCGGCCAAGTGGTTGGCGGCGGCGTTCGAAGAATGAGTTACGAAGAACCGGTCACTCCGTCTGCCAAGCCACGGCTTCCTTCGTTCTTCAAGAACTACGATCACCAACGAGAAGCACAGTTGCGCAAACCGAACAGCAATCAGGTGCGTTCGCTGCGAAGATAGCCCAGCGTCGCGACAATCGTTCGCTGAAAAGTTATGAAAAGGCATCCGTCACTTCGGATGCCTTTTTTGCATGCGCCCTATAAAGAACACCAGGACTCGTGCGTTCGACCGGCAGGCATCGTCAAGTCTACAGCTGGTTCGATAGCGTCTTGCCAAACCAGCGAATTTGGACCGCGAAATAGGCTCAATTCTCGGATCGGAAATGCACTCGAGAATAACGCCTGTGTTTAATAATTGAACACAGGTTGATCGCTTGTCGTCTCTTCGGCAATTCGCCAGACAACGCTTATACTGGCCTCACACTGGTTATAACACTCTACGTAGGAAAGTATCGAGGAGCAATTTCACATGCGGGTAACTTGGTTGAGCCTTATTCTATTCATTGCTTCGAGCACGATTGCTCGAGGTGCTGAGATCGTCTGGCAGTCAGGTCTGCTAGACGACGAAACGAAAGTCAGTAATTTTGGAGACGGCATCGAAGCCTTTGCGTTTACTGGCGAACGAGAAAACAATGCGTTGCCGCTGGGCTATACGCTCGACACACCGTTTGATGTAAATGGTACGACGTTTATCCCCATAAACTTCACGTTCCAGGAAATCTTTCCTGAACACTTGGAAGGCCTGACTTACAACAACGGTGAATTCGGCCATACAGAAGCCGAAGAAGGCCTGGATGCATTGATCGGTGGACTGGCTTTCGAAGGCGGAGTTAGCGATCAATTCATGGAACTGACAGGGCTGACCGTTGGCCAAGGCTATCAGGTCGAATTTTATTATCACCATATCAATGCTAATCGTACGGTTGATTTTGACGACGGCAATGGCAACGTTGTTACCGTCGTTGACGGCGCTCCGGGAGTGGGCGGTTTTGCGTCTGGCTATTTCCTGGCCGATGCTGCGTCACAGGAGATCTATTCGCTGGCTAGCGCTGGTTCGCATTATCTAAGTGGGTATCAATTACGAGCGGTTCCGGAAGCGCCACCCATCATTGTTGATCCACCAGATCCAGATCCGGACCCACAGCCATCTATCCCCGCCTTGATTGGCTATTGGGATTTCAATGGCGATGCTCAGGACAAATCTGGCAAGAATAATCATGGCACCATTTCAGGCGGCGTAACGTTTGAAACAGACATCCCAGCCGTGATTGGCGCAGGCACTTCCGCCTACTTTGACGGGTTTGCGGATACACACGTGCAGATTGAACACAATGAAATGATGCCGGTGACATCGCATGAAAACTTCACGATTTCCATGTGGGTTAAAGGTGACGGCACTATTGACAATGTGGATGATCGCATCTTTTCCGAAGGGAGTTCCATCGACAACACTCCGCTGTTCAACTTAGGGACGCAAAACCAAGGCCTTGACGGAACGGTCGATTTCTATGCGCGAAACGGAGCCGTCGTCGGACATGTCTATTCCGTGGAAGAAGCCTTTGATGACGAATGGCATCATGTCGTTTGGGTAGATGAAGACAATATCGGTCGCCTATACATTGACGGCGAATTCGATTCGGAATTTGACTACACGTCTGTGCCAGACTTTGACGCTGACATTACGTCGATCGGTTCAGTGCTACGAGCGGCAGATTGCTGCAACTTCACAGGACTGATTGACGATGTTTCTATCTTCAGTTTTGCCTTACCTGAATCGGACGTGGCCGCATTGTTTGCCGGAACATCTCCGTTGTCCATCAACATCCCGGGCGGAATTTTGGGTGACTTTGACAACAGTGGAGTGCTCGACGCGGCAGACATTGATTTGCTGAACCAAGCCATCATGTCCGGTGACGCTGCGTTTGATTTGGACAACAACGGGGCTGCCGATGCCGAAGATCGCCGAGTGTGGGTGGAAGATTTGAAGTACACGTACTTTGGCGATTCCAACCTAGACGGCGAATTCAACACCAGCGACTTTGTACAAGTCTTCACCGCCGGCGAATTTGAAGACGCCACCACCGGGAATTCGACATGGGCCGAAGGAGATTGGAACGGCGATGGTGACTTCACCACGGCCGACTTCGTACTGGCGTTTTCATCCGGCGGCTTCGAATCAGGACCTCGTCCAGCTACTCCGGCTACAGTACCGGAACCATCGTCTTGCGTCTTGCTGAGCCTGGGCCTGCTGGGCTTGGCCAGCCGACGTAGAAAGTAACTTCCGACGATTACGCTTGATCACTTGGGCAATTGCCCAAGTGATTTGGAAAGCCGCCGTCTTTTGATTTTAGACGAGCGGCTTTTTTTGATTTCCAAAGCTTATCAGGCTAAAGTCAGGAGAGCGACGCAGCTAAAGTTATTTGATTTCTCGAAACCGAGTCATATCGGCATGCTTGCCGACCACCAACAATACTTGTTCTGTGCCGAATTTGAATTGCGCTTCCGGGAACAAATTGAGCTTACCGGACAAGACATCTTTCACGCCGACGACCCAAATGTTGAATCGTTTGCGCAGTTGTAAGTCCAGCAACGTCTTGCCGGTGAACGAATCCGGAACCGCGATTTCAATAAAGCTGTATTCCGGGTCGATAGGCAAGAAGTCCAAAACGCTGGGCCAAGTCATGCGATCGGCCAATTCTCGCGCCGCTTCTTCTTCTGGAAAGATCACTCGTTCTACGCCCAAGTACTTCAGCAAACGGCCATGTTCGTGTGTGACACCTTTCACGACTACTTGCTTGGCGCCCAATTCTTTGGCGTGTAGCGTAGCCAACAATGACGGAGTAATATCTTCGCCCAAGCTGATAAAGACGGCGTCCGCTTTGCTTAGCGAAAGGTGCTCCAAGGCGTCGCGTTCCGTGGCGTCGCCAATGACCGCTTCATACAGTTGACCGGAAACGTCTTCGATACGATGTTCGCACGCGTCCATCCCAGTCACTCGGCAGCCATTTTCCGCCAGCTTCAAAGCCAACGCGGTGCCGAAAGAACCGAGTCCAATCACGACAAAATGTTTGGTTTCCGCCATCAGTAGTTATGCTTTCGTAGCTGGAGATATTGCGAATTTACCCGTTGGCCGTGATTCGCAGGCACAATTCGAATTATCCGATCAATGGTTCTTCGTGGCTGTATTCAATGGGTAAATTGCGTTCCGTTTTGGAGAACGCAATAAACACGCTGATCGGTCCCAAGCGACCCAAAATCATCAGCACAATAATGATGACTCGGCCAATCACGGACAAGTCGCTGGTTTTGTTCAGGCTTAGGCCAACTGTGCCCAATGCCGACACCACTTCAAACAGCCACGCCAGAAATTCATTTGCAGCTTGCGAATTAAAATGTTCTTCGGTCAGTAACAGCATGGTTAGCGCCAGCGCGGCAATGGTGCCAAAAATCATGCCGGTCGTGGTGGTTCGATCCGTAACATTATCGGGAATCGTTCGTCGAAAGATAGAAATCAGCCTTCGCCCACGAAATGTCGACCACGCTCGCAAAACCAGCACCATCATCGACGAAACCTTGAAGCCACCTCCCGTCGAACAAGGCCCGGCTCCGACGATCATCAACAAGATGGTGAAAAAGATGGTCGCTTCGGAAAGCTTAGTCAAATCCACGGTATTGAAACCAGCCGTTCGACACGAAGCCGAATAGAACAACGCGATAAACGGCTTAGCCCAAATGGCGTCGTCCTTCAGCACTCCGTTCCATTCCAGTCCCAAAAACTACAAAACCCGAAGACCAACAACGCCGTCGTACCAATCAGCATGATTTTGGAGTGCAGCCCCATTCCTAACCAACGGTCCTTCAGCGTTCCGTTCCAATTGCGTTCCAAATCCAAGATGACGGGAAAGCCAAGGCCGCCCACGATAATCAACGCGCTGATGGTCAAATTGACAACGGGGTCGGTGCGATACAGCGAAAGGCTGTCATCATGCAACGCAAAGCCAGCATTGCAAAACGCCGATATCGAATGAAACAACGCGTGCCATAGGGCAGTCGGAAACGGAAGCTGAAACAGAAACCGGACGGCCAAGATCAGAAAACCGGCGCCTTCGCTCAAGGCCGTAATCAAGAGGACTCGGCGCAAGATCCAGCCCAAATCGGAATTCGTTCCACCACCCAAGGTTTCGCGAATCACCAGTCGACTCCGCAAACTGGCACCTCGCCCAAAACTCAGCAACACAAATGTGGTGACCGTCATGATGCCAATGCCGCCCAATTGAATCAGCAGCAGAATGACGGCCTGCCCTAAAAACGAAAAGTCATTTTCCGTAGATCGAACGGCCAAACCGGTTACGCAGGCCGCGCTGGTCGACGTGAAGACGCTATCTAACGCCGAAATCTTCATTGCCGAATTGGTTCGGCAAGCTGGGTGCAGCAAAGCCAAGCTGCCCAGCAGAATGAGTCCCGAGTACCAAATAAAGGAAGCTCGAGCCGGATATTTGACGATACGTCCAGATAATTTCGGCATGAAACTAGTGCTAAACGGTTTGTGCAGGAGATCTCATACGGCGAGAGGATAGCAAAGTGAACGAATTCACGTAACCAACCATCGCCAGAAACGGAAAAAGTTGTTGTGCCGCCCGGGACGACCGCTAGAATGAACTCGATTTAATAGGAACGTCCTACTTCGAGGCGAAATTATGTTGTTTTCTCACTTGGACCGCTACGTGACATCGCGACTAGTCTGTCTTCTGACCTGCCTGCCTTTTCTTGGAAGCAATTGTTCCGCAGGCGAAATTAAGCCGGTTTCCGTGATTGCAACCAGCGAATTTGGGGCGGTGGATTTTTTTGGGTTATCCGATGTCTTTGCCATCGACCTGATTGATGGCGGCGGATTGATTGACATTGACGGAACGCCCGACGACGCGTTGGACGATCTGCATGACTTTGACGCCTTCTGGAACAACGGCTGGCACAGCGGCGATTTTGACGCTGGGCTGCCCGGCGGTACCGATGCAGACGGTGACCCGTTCACCGTGGCCCCGGTCGAAGACCAGATTCTAGAATTCAACTTAGGTCAACAAGCGGTCTTGTTTGATGCATACGTCTGGCAACAAAATCAAAATGGATTCGAATTTCCGCTGGCGCCGCTGCGAGGCGTTGACGAGATGGAAATTTTGATTTCCGAAGTAGCCTCGGGTGACAACTTTACGTCACTGGGAGTGTTTGCCTTGGAACCGGAGTTAGGAAATTCGGATGTGCCGGCGCAAGTACTGCGATTGGCCGACGATCCCGTGATTGCTTGGCGAGTTCGCTTTGAAATCATTTCCGCTCTTTCCGGCGAACCCAACGAATTTGTGGGACTGGGTGAAGTTCGATTTCAAGGCGAATATCTGCCAACTCTGTTGGGTGACTTCGACGGCAGCGGAGCCCTGGACGTGGCCGATATCAATTTGCTTTCCGCCCAGGTCCGCTCAGAAAGCCCCGATCCTTCGTTCGACCTGAATTCCGACGGCAATGTAGATCAAGACGATCGAAATGTGTGGGTCGAGGACTTGGCCAATACGTATTTTGGCGACGCCAATCTGGACGGCGAATTTAACAGCTCCGACTTTGTGGTCGTTTTCACCGCACAGCGATTTGAAGTGCAACAGCAAGCGAATTGGCAAGAAGGAGACTGGGACGGAGACGAACAATTTACCAGCAGCGATTTCGTTAAAGCATTCATCGGCGGTGGCTATGAACTGGGACCGCGTCCCAATGTGCAAGCGGTACCAGAGCCAGCGACTGGCCCAATGTGTTTAGCCTATTTGTTGTGGACACATGTGATTTGCGTTTGCCACAAGAGAAAACGAACGGTAACTCTTGTGTGAAACCGTTCGTTTCCAATTTCCAATCTCGATGGCAACGTAGCCAAATCTAT
>JAWKTK010000046.1:0-12997 GCA_041399205.1 Pirellulaceae bacterium
CGTCCCGTGCGACGAAATCCCAGACCAAATCAACTTAGCCACTCGCCCATCAATCCCGTGCCGAACACTATTGCCCCCGTCCCTTTTTCTTTACCAGGATGACTTGTTTAAGGGATTGGGATGGTAACCCGACGCACGCAGCTTAAACTTCGAACATTGATTTTTATTGTGACGCTCATCGCCATTTGGCTGGGCTATTGCGAATATCGTCGTCGATGTTGGGACGAGTTGTTGTCTTTACAGCGAACGATGCAGAACGAATGGCTTGGATTCATCGCCTTCGACGAGACGGTTGCTCCTCGTTCCAGCGTGCTACGCTATGTATTTGGAGCCTATCCTCGTCCCGATGAATTAAGCATTTCAAGTGTTGGCGATTGGGCGGAACGCGATCGCCAGATCACGGCTGCCGAGGCACTTAAGACAATGTGCGATGTAAGAAAGCTTAGGTTGTCAAGTTGCAGTATTACCTCAGAAATGGCCGCATCTATCCAGAATATGGAACACCTCGAAGATCTTAGCCTCGAACGCTGTTCTGGCGCGCTCGACGAGATAGTTCTGAATGAACAAATAGACACATTTAAGGCAGAAGGTTCTCAAAGGGACCTTCTCGTCGGCAACACGTATCCAAAGCTGCGTTCCCTCTCGGGAGATAGTTTGGTGATTCCGAAGCTATTGCCAATTGCGCCAAACCTGGAAGAGCTTACGTGCTCGTTGGATGAAAAATGGTACAAGAAAACGCGATTTTCTTCGGACAAACTGATTAAGCTACAACTACATTACTCGCAATTGGACGACACTGAGTTGCTGTCACTAGGAGTACAGCATTCGAAAGGACTAAAGATGCTCGACCTGTCGGCTTCGAACGTAACGTTTCAAGCTTATCGCGTTTCGGATTATCACCCTAGTTTGCAATCTCTAGAAATTCGACATTCGGCGTGTACAAATTACTCGGAAATTGGTGCCCTACCGAATCTCCAGTATCTCTCGATTTCGGGGCATCCTGTGTTTGCAGACGAACCACTTGTCGGAGTTGACTTGTCAGAGTTTCGGCCACCGGTACTGCGTGACCTAATAGTCGGAATTGCCATAAACGATCGAGTACTGGATTCGCTTACGCTGCCGAAACTGCGGATCCTTGAAATACCGAAAGACGTGACGACAAGCGCGAGACAGCGTTTTCAGCGACGCCATCCAAAGTGCTTGATTCAAAATCTGTTATTTGAAGACTGGTAGTGACGGCTGGTTGTAGCAGCGCATCCCCGGTTGCAAGCAACCGCTTGGCATTCACTGCTTCGTGTGGCTAACCTGAACACACGCGTTCATGCCCGGCAAGCCGCAACTTGGGTACCACACACAGCGCACCAAGTCGTTTAGAGTGTTTTTTTTTGCCTGAGCCATGAGGCCCATACATCCGTGAGATAAAAAGCGGGGCCGAAAGCATAGCCGATTTCACGAAATCAGAATACGCGACCTAACATCGCGTTTTCCGAATCACGGCGTCAACTCCATTAAATCACGTTAGACGCGTAAGGCCACGTGCTCGCTGGTGTCGTTGTCTATTGGGACAGGAACAACGGACTGGGAGATTCTCGTATGGCCATCAACGCTGTGTCCCCGAACACTCGCTTCATCAGCAAGTTTCGGTTGCTGTTTCCCATGACAATCAAATCGGCGTCCCACTCCGCGGCATAGGCCAGTAGTCGTTTGGGCGAATCGTCCACCGCTTCTGTGGTTGCATCTAGACCATGGTCTGACAGATAGTTGGCGGTGTCACGCAACATCTGTTCGCTGCTGCCGATTTCTCGACCGGAAATGCACGACATGTGCCGTCAAGTCATCCCACAAGTAATGCATTTGCGCAGAATTGTCGAATCGTTCTAGCGGATTCGGCGGAACCCTTTAAAAGCAATCAGCACGCGTCGGATGGGATGAAATTCGGGCGCAGCCGCCAACAACAACGGTCGTACGCCGCCAGAAACCAAGCGTTCCACTTCGTCCAGTGGGATCTTCCACCACGCATGTTCGAACAACCGATGCAGACCGACTACAGCCAAAGTCATCAGTAGCGAGCAAACTGGATGAATGTACCAAGCGGATCACCGTCTTCGCGAACCACCTGATGCGGAACGTTTCCTGACAAATTCGTTCAAAGGCGTCTACAGCGTCGCTCACCACTTCTTCGGCCAATTGCAGTCGTTCGCGACGAAGTGCCGTAGAGAGCCAGATCCCATGGTCGTCGGCCCGACATCCCGAGGCTGGCGTAATCAATCACGCTGACCGCCGTCAACGCTGCTCCTGTCTGCTTGCGCTTCGACAGCATGATACGTGGCCGACAACGAATACATCCGATCGAAATTCCAACCAGAATGCGGCGATCATTGGTCTTCGCCTCCAAATATTGAGGTTGCCTACACGCGAATGGTGGGCCGTTTGAATAAACTGAACGGCAAGTCTCATGCCAGCGTCGTGTCTGCGAAATAGGGCCGGATTGTCCCTGTTTTTTTGTGCAACTCGTATTGCTGCAATGTGCGGCGTCAGTCCAGCTGAACGTAAACTGACTAAAACCGCACAGGTGTTTCGGTTGTTGCCGAACGACTGCCAGGCCTCTTGCGTACGCATCACTTATGAGACGTTCAAATCCAGCTTACGAACATTCTTGGTGTGCTTCACGGTGTTTGGCATGATGGCGGCGGTTGCGTTGCGGCCTGTTCGAATTTGGCATTCGGAACGCAGCCGCATTGAGTCGTCTGCCGGACTTTCACGACAATTGGGTACTCGCTTCGTACGAATATGTTTTACACTGACGGCAATTGGATCGCTGTCAGGTGTTGGCCCCGGCATTGCAAGGTCCGAAATCGTGGAACCGACCAAATCGCTCGGCTTTTGCCAAGTATTGGGAGCGAACAACATCTGTCCGTTTGGTAGGACCACAATACACGGACCAAGATTGTGACGCTTTGGACCAACTTGAGCATCTAAGGCTGCTTACGCGCTGCGAAATACGAGCGTATCGGCGGATTGGCGTCAGTCTTTCAAACGTCGCCACCCAGAATGCAGAATTGTGGTGGAATCAACGGCAACCGAAGAGCTGGCGATCGACGGCACGAATGGAACTCCACGCGGTGCCGGTCTTGCCAGGAGATCTGTTGTTCCAGACGCTACGAATCGGCCCAACTGAACATGAGTGACTTAGTTTTTTTTGTTGACGCTTGTCTGCATTGGCGAAGAAACGGGGACGGGGTTTGTTTGTGGCGTCAGCCCGTAGTAGATTTGTGATTTTGCCGTCACTCGTCTCACAGGTTCGCAGGTCATGCCGAGGCAGAAACGCACAGCAGCAATAACAACCCCCGTCCCCGTTTCTTTACTAGGTGGTATCTGCGTATGAATCTGAAAGACATTGATGCGGCTACAGACGTTGACAGGGCTAGGCGAACCAGCGACGATCAGAATTACATGATTAGGTTTATTGTGATTCTAATTGTGGCAAACATTGCTATGCCGTGCCTGGTAGCCCAGTATCCGAGCATAACAAGAAACTCTTTGGTTTACACCGAATCAGCGCTGGTTTCCGCCCAGATCCAGTTCGTCGCCTTCTGGATGGTATACTCGGACACGACGCACATTTTTGTTCGCATTGCCCTCGCAGTCTTTAGTATAGCCATCGGAAACTATACGATCGGTGTCGGAGACGCTTTGGCGACTGGTCGGCAGCTGCAGCCGTCCTCTACGCGATGCCTGGAGTTGGCGATCTTCATTGCTCCTTTTTACTTCTTCGTATTTTTCATGGTCCGCTTCCGTAGTCGTCTGCCTCGATTCAAACGACCAAAAACTGAAAGCAGGGCAATTTCACTTGAGTCCCTTATGGGCGTGGTGGGGCTGTTTGGTCTTTCTGCATTCTTGTTGCGGACGATAGACCTTACAAGTTTCAGCCTTTCACATCTTTGTTCCACAACGGGAAACTACCACTACGTGGAGAATGATATCCGGTTGCTTCTTCCCAATATCTTGGCTGGATTAATCGGGCCCATCGTGATATTAACTGCGGCAGGTCGGGCGTGGACGTTTCCCTTTTTATGGTGTTCGGCGTCAGCGGCAGTTGCTTACGTTGTCTCTTCGGAATCGGGCGCGTTATACTTTGGTCGAGCCTATTTGCTTAATTGTCCCCCTTTGTTGTTTTTTTGGATACTCATCCGTCTGATTTTCGGAGGTTGTCCCAATAGGTTGTTACCGGCCTTTTTGATATCGTATTTTTGGCCGAGTTGTGAGTGATACAGGAAAGGGGACGAGGAACACAAAGGACAGCGACGGTCTTGCGAAGAAAAGAGCCCCGTCCGGCCATGTCTTCGTTTAGTCGCGTTGTGCCCGTTAGCTCGGGTTCGAACCGAAAATTTCAAGCGTTCTTCGGTACTTCTGCCGCTTAATTGCCCCGACTTCAGTACGCGTTATTGAAATATCTGGCTCGCCCCGTAGAATCATCGAATGTTCATGGAAAATTCACGAAATATTCACTTTAATGGCGGGCGGTCACTTGGATATCACGACCATCACAAACCTGATTTGTGAAATCCTAGGCGGATTGGGGATTTTTCTACTGGGATTGAAGTACATGTCGGAAGGCATGCAGGCTGTTGCAGGCAGTAGTTTGCGCCGAATGATTGCGGTGGCCACCAGCAATCGATTGTTGGCGACTTGTGTCGGCGTCATTGTGACGTGCATTGTCCAATCCAGTTCGGTGACCACAGTCATGGTTGTCGGGTTTGTGAACAGTGGCGTGATGTTGTTGTCGCAAGCCATTGGCGTGATCATGGGCGCGAATATTGGGACAACCATCACCGGTTGGATTCTGGTGTTGAAGATTGGCAAGTACGGTTTGCCGTTGTTGGGCGTCGCCGCGTTCGTCTACCTGTTTTCACGAAATGATCGGTGGCGATATCGAGCGATGGCGCTGATGGGCATTGGCATGGTCTTCTTTGGTCTCGAAATCATGAAGGACGCTTGTGCCATCATCAAGAGCCTGCCGGAATTCGAAGCTTGGTTTCAGCGCTTTCAAGCAGATACGTATTTGGGCGTGCTCAGCTGCGCCATGGTGGGCTGTTTTCTGACGGTGATTGTGCAATCTTCGTCCGCGACGCTGGGAATCACGATATCATTGGCAACGCAAGGATTGATTTCGTACGAAACCGCTGCCGCGCTGGTCTTAGGCGAAAACATTGGTACCACCATCACTGCGTTTCTAGCTTCGATCGGTGCCACCACGAATGCTCGTCGCGCAGCCTACTTCCATGTGATTTTCAATCTAATGGGCGTGTTGTGGATTACGGCCATCTTCCATTGGTACATCGACGGCATTCAATGGTTGGTGGAAACGGAATTCATGCAGTGGTTGTTGGGTGAAGATCCCACCGATGCGGTGATGAGCGATGGAACGCCGGTCTATCCCAATATTACGGCTGCCATTGCCGCTACGCATAGCGTGTTCAATATTGCCAATACGTTAATGTTTCTGCCGTTCTTGCCTGTCTTTGTCAAACTGCTGACTCGATTGGTTCCAGCGAAAGAGATTGGCGAAATGACTCGCTTGACGGACTTGGACGTACGCATGCTGGAGACTCCGTTGTTGGCCATCGAACAATCTCGAAACGAACTGAAGAAGATGGGCGAAGACTGCATTCAAATGCTCGGTTGGTGTGCCGAACTTTTAGAGCAAGACGAACCAGACAAGTCCTTGGGCGACAATCTGCGTCGGACCGAACAAAAACTGGACGCTGTGCAGGATGAAGTCGCTGAATTCATCACCAATCTGCTTTCCGGAAACGTGCCGCACGCCGTCGCCGAAGACGCTCAACACCAAGTGCACATGGCTGATGAGTATGAATCGGTCAGTGATTACATTGCCAATCTGGATAGCTTTGACCGGAAGCGCTGCGTCGAGACGGATTTCGGTTTACGGAAGAACAACGGTCTGACTTAGTCAATCTGAATCGACACGTGACAGAATATTTGCGTGACATCAACGTGGCGCTGGCTAAAGACAACCACAACGTACTGTTGGACACGGAAACCAAGGCGGCGCGGATACGAGTGCAAATCAAGCAACTTCGCCGAAAACACTTGGAAGAACTGTCTAACGGTGCTTTGTCACCACTGGTGATTGTCGCTTGGCTGGCCGCGCTAAACGCTTATACTCGAGTTCGCGATCACGCCCAGAATATTGCCGAAGCGATTGCCGGTAACAAGTAATTCAGGCTACGAAACCTGCGGTGCGAATCGTTCGAATTTTGTTCGGTTCGCTCGAATTTGTCATCAACAATCGCGAAGAATCTCGATTGCCGCGTTGCGTCCACACGTTCCCATAACGCCGCCGCCGGGATGGCTGGCGCCGCAAGTATAGGCCTTTCACGGAGTGCGATGATCGGCCCAACCTGGCACTGGACGGAAGCTCATCAGCTGATTGAAATTCATGGCTCCTTGCATGATATTGCCGCCCGTGATGCCATAGGTGCGTTCCAAATCCAACGGACTTAACACTTGACGATGGATAATGGCGTTCGGGACATTGAAGCGCGTAACGAGCCAGCAGGTTGATGCAACGGTCCGCAAAACCTTCCTTCAAATCATCCCAACATCCGTCGGCCAATTGGTATGGGCGAACTGCACAAACATGGACATCACGTGTTTGCCTTCGGGAGCAATGGTCGAATCGACGCTGGTCGGCAGTGTCATTTCCAACACCGGTTCAGTGCTAGGACGGCCGTATTTCGCATCATCGTAGGCACGTTCAATAAAATCCAACGTCGGCGAAATGTGCATCGTGCCGTGATGGTGTGCCGCAATTCCGTTACTTGGTTGGCAGGTGAACTGAGGTGGTTCAGACAGGGCCAAGTTGATTTTGGCCGAAGCAGACGAATAGTCAATGTTCGCCACGGCGTTGCGGAAATATTCTGGTAACGAACTGGGGTCCAAGAATTTCTGGAACGTCAGATTCGCATCAACACTGGAAGCGACGATGGGCGCTTCAATAATGCCGCCGCCCGCCAGCGTTACGCCTGACACTTTGTTGTCATTCGTCAAAATAGCGGCAACGGGTGATTCGCGTAGAATGGTGACACCCAAATCCTGGCACGCCTTTTCCAAGGCGTCGGCCAGCCCGCCCATGCCGCCTTGCACGTATCCCCAAACGCCTCGTGCACCGCCGGCTTCGCCCATAACGTGATGCAGCAATACATATGCGGTTCCGGGAGATGAAATGGATGCGAACGCGCCAATGATGGCGTCGGTCGCTAGGGTGGCGCGGAGTACTTCTGCTTCGAACCAGCGTTCCAGGATCGGTCGGGCGGCTCCGGTCAGCAATTCCACGGCGGCAGGAAAGTCTTCGCCCAGTGCTGACATGGCTTTGTACAGTTGCATCATTTTGCCAACGTCGCGCATCTTTTTGCCGATGCCAATCTTGCGCCATTCGGCTGGCAACGGTAACGAATCGGGCGCCGCTTGTTCCAAGACCGGTTCGATGGCCTCCGCAACTCGTTCTAGTAACTGGTTATACAGCGGATACCGAGTTGCATCACGTTCGCTGAACTTGCTAATTTCGGCTTGGCAGGCCGACATGTCTGGCCCCAACGTCAGACTGCGACCGTCCAAGAGCGGAGTAAAACTGGACGGATTCCTGGGCAGAATGGTCAGACCATATTGTTTCAGTCTCAGGTCTTGCATGATGGACGGCAAGAACAAACTGATCACATATGCCGCCGTCGAAACTTTGTAGCCGGGCCAAAGTTCTTCGGTAGTGGCGCAGCCGCCCAACACATGCCGTCGCTCTAACACGCAGACGCGTTTGCCCGCTTTGGCCAAATACGCTGCGGTGACCAAACCGTTATGCCCGCCGCCAATGACCACACAATCGTAAGAACCGTTTGCCATGTCTTAGATTCCTCATGTCTGAAAATCTGCCTCTTCGAACAATCGGACATACAGAATTGCGAATCGCTTCATTTTGCAAGTTGAATGATTCTGCGGATTATTGCGGCGCGGCTTAGCAAAGCAGACGACATCAGGACAACGAACACCACGAATGCATGTCTTCTTGCCGGACAGTGCCCGCCACTCTGATTCTGGTGGTGACGGACACTGTTGGTCGTCTCGGGGCTAGGAAAAAATGACTCGCGCTACGCTTTGGTGCTGAACGAGCTGCACTTCGAGCTACTACGCCATTAGAAGCTCGAATCGCACGTGAGGAGGAAAGACAAACGCCGACGAACTTTAGTGTTCGAACCCGAGTTCTATTTCAAACGACACCGCACTGGTTGCTTTCTTGGTTCGCACCGAATCTTGACTGTCGCCAAATTCGTCCGAACGCACCGAAAAGACAGCGTCCGCCAAAGAAGCTCGATCTGCCGAAGTGGCTGTCACGGCAGCTACTGGTTCATCTGGTTCTGCTTCGGCCTTGGCTTGCGAATCGAGGAAATTGATGACCAGCAAGGCATCAATCGGAGAAACAAATCCATCGCCCGACGTATCGACAAAAGGTGCTTGATCTTTGGTCGCGGGTAGCTCTTGAGCACCTTGGGAATTCAGGAAGTTGATCACTTGCAACGCATCGATGGGTGACACAAAGCTGTCACCATTTACATCCATGGCGTTAGTGGGATTCTGCCACGGTCTGTCGCCACCACTTGGCGAAGCCGCGTCGACCAGCATCTGTTTCATGGTGGCATAGTTATCTGGTTCGGCCAAATCGTGAACGGTCAGGTTGTAGGTGGCAACATGTTCGCCTTCCGCATCGAGAATCCAAACGTCTCGATATTCGATCTGCCACAAATCGTACCAAACGTCGGATACGTCATTTTGGTCGCTGTCGACGTCCTGCAGCCAAGGTAAGTCTCGACCATCCGTCATATTCGGATTGCCAGATTCATGCTTGATCTCGTTCACCCCCAGGATATGGATGTTGAGGTCCGAACGTTCTGAGGCCAATTCCTTCGAGATTTGATCTAGATAGCCAAACTGGCTACTGCAGTAGCCTCACGTCGCGTGTCCGAAGTACCAAGCGGATACTTCGCCAAGAAAATCGCTGGGTGATATTTCTTGTCCAAACGACGGCGATGTTTCGTTCTGGTCGACCAATGTGAAATCCGGAAGAGTCAATTCACCTTCCGCTTGGTCCGAAGCCACGTCTACAGCGGCTGCCAATGCCGAGTCGAAACAGTACCGAGTTTCAAAGGACTCAATTCCAGCGATTCTGTGCGAACGTCTCATCTCATTACCTTTTGGCCGAGCTCGTTTGTTTTATTGCCAAAACGCTCATGATAATCGGCAAACCGCGATACTGCGAATATTTTGTTGGTTGTCCGTGCGACTTTCGTGCTAATTCGAGCAGAATCGTGCTGCGCCGCCTCAAACCATGGATTTTTCGGTACTTGCTGGAATGATTCCCGAAAAAAACTAATCGGTGGCATCGCCTAGATCGCCCAACGCACGGGTGATTTTTTGCACCAGTTGATTCAGATTCTGGCCCGTGACAGCGGACACCAGCAGCACCTCTTGACCAATGGATTGCGACAACTTCTGTTGGATGTCCGCAGCTTCCGGTAGTTCTGCTTTGGTAACGGCGACGATTTCCGGACGGTTGGCGAGTTCTTGGGTGTATTCGCTTAGTTCATGGCGAATGTCGTGATAGTTTTGAATGGGATCTGATTCATCCATCGGAGCCGGTTCGACCAGGTGCACTAGGACTCGAGTTCGTTCCACATGCTTGAGAAAATCGTGACCCAGTCCGACGCCTTGGCTGGCACCTTGAATCAAGCCAGGAATATCGGCAATGATGAACGAATGATCATATCCGATCTGGACCTTGCCGAGATGAGGTTTTTTGGTGGTGAATGGATAGTTGGCAATTTCGGGTCTCGCTTTGGACAAGCGACTGAGCATCGTGCTCTTACCCGCGTTGGGCAGACCGACCAAACCGACGTCGGCGATGACCTTGAGTTCCAGGACCAAGCGTCTTGATTCGCCTTCTTCGCCATCGGTGTGTTCGCGCGGAGCTCGGTTGGTGGCTGACTTGAAGTGCGCGTTGCCTCGGCCGCCACGTCCTCCCTTCGCCGCCACCACTTGGTCACCAATCTGAGCCAAGTCTTTCAGGACAAAGTTTTGCTGTGCGTCAATCACCAGCGTGCCTGGTGGAACTTTCAGGATTAAATCTTCGGCGTTGCGGCCGTGGCGGTTGCTGCCTTGCCCGCCCGTTCCATTGTTCGCTCGCCATTGCGTGCGATGGGCAATGAACGAAAGATGGTCGACACCGTCTTCCGCTACCAGGATCACGCTGCCACCTCGCCCACCGTCACCGCCGTCGGGTCCACCGCGAGGAACATATTTTTCTCGACGAAAACTCATGCAGCCGTTGCCGCCGCTACCGGCTTGCACTTCAATTTCCACTCGATCTACAAACATCCGCGTGAACTCGCAAAAGGAACGACTGGCCATCCACAGAGGAATACGACGGCAAATAAAAAAGACGACCCACAGCGGGGTCGTCTTGCATTCTTTCGATTCCAGCAAAAAAGTTAGCTGGCGGCAACCACGTTTACTCGGCGACCCTTTTGGTCGAATTGGACGAAACCATCCGTCAGCGCGAATAGCGTATAATCCTTGCCCATACCGACATTGCGGCCCGGATGAAACTTGGTACCAACTTGACGAACGATAATGTTGCCGGCAATCACCGATTCACCGCCAAATTTCTTGACGCCTCGACGCTGTGCGTTTGAATCGCGACCGTTACGGCTAGAACCCTGACCCTTCTTATGTGCCATTACTGCAAGCTCCGTGATTGATCTGTATGTGAAAACTAGCTCGATTGCAAAATTGAATCTGCTAGCAGATTGACGAAAGAATCCAGAACCGTAATTTCTACCGATATACCCATCGGTAATCAACCCGTTCTTGCAGTCGGTAAATCTTCAGAACTTCATCCTGGTCTCGATTAGGGGGGAGCTGACTGACGGTGGGCAAGCCATAGCGAAATTCCATTTCGTCCGGATTGATCGCATCGCCGGGCCGCCAGAAGTTCAGTTGCAGCGTTTTGTAGGTAAATTCGCGTCCTTCGCCCGGTTCGTTACCCGGCTGGAAATCTTCTGGATCTTGCCAGCGATAGGCGTTGGTTAGGCCTCGGACATAAACAGAAAAGAAGTCTGTTCGCGGGTCCACGTCATCCCAGGTCGCTACTCCCCAGACTCGATTGTCCGCGCCTTCTGAGCTGACTTTGATGGGCACAGAGCTAATGCCAATGGAATCATACATGCGCAAACTGGGGTCTTCGCGGCGCCGAATCCGCTCGACAGCTCCTGTAATCACGCTGTCCATGTATGCTTTGCCAAATTCGTGGCTTTCCAGGACGAAATTCGGAAAGAAACGAATCTCCATCTTGACCGTTTCCGTGGTAAACGTCGTGTGGCCTCGTTCATCTTCCTGGGGCGAAGGTCGCAAGTGGTTGCCCGAATTTCGCACATAGTACATGAGGTACCAGACTTTCTTGGTCCGAGTGACCCCGTTGCTATCGATGACGGGCATTTCCAGCATGCGCATGGGCTTGAAACCGATCTCCAAAGCCCAAATGGGCCGACGGAAAGTAGTCTCCTTGGCCATCGCAAATAGTGTTTCTGACTGCGGTGAAAAATTGGGATCCCACTGCAAATTAGGAACACCTTTGGTCAATTCGATCAATTCGATTGGGCCCGTAAACGTTTCCGCCGCTTCAATCGTCGGTTCGATTTGAACGATTGTGCCGGGAGCCAGCTTTCGAGTTCGATTGGATCGCACTTGAGCGTCACTGGTCGAACAAACCGTCGCCACAATGCCACCAAGCAACATCACCTGTGTGACAGCTCGAAAAACGCGAGAATTGCTGTTCATGAATGGTCCTAAACGTTCAGAATTCAATTACCGTGCCTGCAATGCAGTTGGACCGGGCGCAGCACAAGCCCATTCCTCTGTTCCGTAAAGGCTTAGTATAGCTGGGATACGAAGACTGGGTCAAACAGCTTGTTAAGAGTAAATGTATTGAAAAGCTTGTTGTGTTCGGATTGTGACGTTAAGCAGATTGAACGAATCGCCTTCGTTCATCTTAGGCTAGGAACAAGAAGGACCGCTGGAAACAACGGCAGCAGTCTTGGATTAAGCCTAACTTGAAACGAGTTTTGACGGAACAATTCGGATATGAGCCTGTATTTGCAGGTTCAATCGGTATCGAAGGGCGGATTTGAAATGCGCGGGTTCTGGAACAGGACGGAGCCGCAGCGTAGGCCCGACCGGAAACCCTATGAAATTCAGCGAGATTCACGAATAGCATTTGCTTCGTTCGTGTAACGGTTTTTGCATTTCGAAATGACGCATCTTCAATTGTGGAAACGACTAACGGAAAATTCGCCATTCAAGTTAGGTTTAACAAAACTGAAAGCGACGGATAACAACACGATCGGGATAGGAGCCCGGTTGCCCGGGCCGCCTCCCACAACACCTAGAAAAAAAAAAATTCGCCGAGCCGAGCACACTCCCCCTTCGGACTTTATTTCTCTATCAGGAGAGGGTATGGTTATCGTCGAGCCAGGGATAACTGTTATCCCGACGTCGCGATAAGTCGGCAAAAGACGGTTTACCACGACGGTTTCTCGTAATAATAAAGTTCGTCGGACAGTACAGAAATCGGACAGCCCGTTGCGACCAGAATATATCGAAGCCGTTAATGCCGTGAGATGGGGATGGACGCTTTGGCTTACCTTCCTTTTACCAGCCGGGATCGTATGGCTATCGGTCTTTGGGCGGCCAATCCCAACGCTGACAAATCGTTTTGCGGTGGGGTGTGGCGCATTCGCATTTGCTTGCTTCCTGTTTTGGTCCTTGACCATTTTACATGGGAACAGGATTCAATCGACTAAAGAACGAAACATGACAACCGATGCAGAAATGGATGACTGGGCATCTGACACTTGGCATTCGTTTGCTCCAT
>JAWKTK010000047.1:0-11793 GCA_041399205.1 Pirellulaceae bacterium
TGTGGGACCTGCACCAAGAACCAAATCGACATGCAGGTGATCCGTATGTGCCGTGTCAACCACAGCCAAGTTGACACTATTTGCGTTATTAAATGCGGCGACAACGGCAGTACTGCCGAGCAAGAAACGCCCGATATTAGTTGGCGAAACAGTCGGCGCGTTTTCATAGAAGGCTTGCATCAAATCAAACAATGCCTTCTCACCGTCGTTCAGGTCACTTCTGGAAGTGTTACTATCCGGTGTAACAATCGACGAATTCCGAGCGTGCTTCGGAATGTTAATATCGATATCCATGCCCGCTTGGTGTGTGGCGTGCCAGGTCGCGCTCCCTGCGCCGTTTCGCGTGCTAAGTCCATTTACCAAGAACGTGCCAATATCGGACCCGTCGGATAACGTAGCTTCACCGACGGCTTTAATTAAATCGACCGCCCAGCTGGTACCAAACCTTTCCGGTTGCGGCACGCTTCCATCGCGGAGATTTCCGTTTGCCGGATTGCGTCCCGGCAGAATATCGAAATCGCCGCCGTTCTGAACATAGAGGCCAGCCGCTGGTAATTCAGGATCGACTAACTCGACCCAGCGTGGCGCGTTCACAGCGTTCAACCAAGTTAACGTTGTTTGATCGAGTTCTGGCGAGATTGCGGCGGGCGATTGATCGATGTCGCTCGACAGAGTGCCCTTGAAGAGCCGCAACGCCGACTGTGTTTTCGGGCCAATAATTCCATCTACCGCCAAAGCCTTACCGTCGGCGTCGACAAAGCCGAGATGGTTCAGGCGTTGTTGGAGTCGCGCCACGCTTACCAAAGAAAGCTCATCAGTAACCGCGTCATTACCGGCAGTCGAGAAATCGGGTGTGATTTCGATCACCTCACTACGTAGCACACCATTCGCCGTGTAGTTAATCCGAATTCGGCCCTCAAAATGTCCCGTGTCAGAAACCAAGTCTCCGTCCAGCGAATCAGAGCCAGCAGCAGCAAAATAGAGTACTCCGGTACTTGCAAACGGACTTTCGGACTCTAGGTCAATCAGTACGCGACCGTATGGACCGGAACCATCCGGTCCACGCAGATCGATACGTGTTCCCGAGTACTGCGTATTGATCTCGGTTGCAGAAAGCTGAATCGCCTCGCCAATACTTCCGCCACTTGGTAACCGGCATTGAAAATGGGCCCGGGTGGGCGTTGAAAAAGTTCCCACCCGTTTGTTGATTGGAGTGGGAATAGGGTGCCGGAGGCATCCTTGGAATTTATTCCTGGGGTACCCCAGGAATAAATTTTCGCAAAAAAGTTACTTGACTGCCTGGTGAAACCGAAGCTTCAGACTGGTGAAACCGAAGCTTCAGAAGTTCACTATCTGGCAAAACGGAAGGTTCGGAAGTTCGCTCGACGCGACTAAGCGGCGGGTGGATTTCGTTCCTTCTTCTTCTCTTTCATCGACTCGCGGAAACGGTAGCTTTCGCCGTTCATCTCAAAAATTTCGCAATGGTGCGTCAGCCGGTCCAGCAACGCCGACGTCATTCGGTCACCCTGAAAAATCTGTTGCCATTCGCTGAACGGCAAGTTGCTGGTCACTAAAACGCTCGCGCGTTCGTACCGATCCGCGAAGACCTGAAACAACAATTCAGCACCAACTCGACTGAACGATAGATACCCGAGTTCGTCACAGATCAGCAGGTCGATGCGATCGAGTTGTTTCAAGAACCGTTCGAGCTGATGTTGTTGCTGACACGCTTCGAGCTGACTGACCAAATGCGCGGCGGTGAAAAAGCGAACTCGTTTTCCCAACCGGCACGCCGCTAGTCCCAGCGAAATCGCCACGTGCGTTTTTCCGGTGCCGCTGGCGCCGATCAAACAGCAGTTACTTCGCTCGTCGATCCAATGGCCGCGAGCAAGTTCCAATAGCTTCTGTTTGTTCGCTCCGAGCGAAACGGAAAAGTCAAACGAATCAAAATCTTTCTTCATGGGAAAGTGCGCTTGCTTGATTCGATTCTCCAGTGCGTTGGCCGAACGCGAGGTCAGCTCCAGTTCGGTTAATCGCAACAAGAATTCCAAATAGTCTTGGTTCGTTTCGGCGGCTTCGCGAGCTAACTTTTCGAACTCCGCCAGCATCGTCGGCAGGCGCAGTTGTTTCAAATTAGTCTTCAGCAACGCATGGTCACGAGGTGAACTCGCGGCAGTCTTCACGGGCATGGGAATCTCCTCCATGAGATAAAAAGGAATCGAACTTGGCAAAGTTCGGTAGCGGAACATAAACTTCTGGAATGCCACGCAAATTCGTTTCGCGTGGTTCTGCAAGTTCGCTTGACGAAGTGTCGACGTTGTCTAACAAACGACTTCGTGTTTCCAAGCGGCGAGCTTCTTGTTCGAGTTCATCGCAGCGAAAGGCAATGCGTTGCGCCGTGACGACGCCTGCGGTTTGGCATTGTTGGACCGCCAAGCAAACTCGATCGGTCGGATGCGAAGCCAGCAATTGCAACACGCGAATGTACTGCTTGGCACCAGGCTGCGGACCGTGGCGATCTTCCAGCGACGCACGTAAATCAGTGATTTCCCGCGGAATTTTCCAGTTTTTGAACACGTCGGTATGGTCCAAGCACGCCGGCTTTCGCTCGAGCGTTTCCAAAAAATGGAGCGGGTCCAACACGTGCGAACCGGCAGCGTAACTGCGTTCATGCCGAGCGATCAGTTGATAGTCGTGCGACGCGAGGCCAACAATTTCCACGCGATCCACGTACGCTTTGACTTTTACTTTCTGAAACGCGAATCGTCGCGGAACGCTGTAATAACAATCGTCGAACCGAACCGATTGATACTTGTCGACTTCGCGTTCGTGTGGCACTGCCGGATCGAATGTCGCGGTTGGCAGCGGCAATGATTGTTGACGATCCTGAGCAAAACGAGTAGCAATTGATTCGCTCTTGCCGGAGACGGTTCGCTGCTGATCGTTGACACAGCATTGGTACAAGTATTGGTTCAGTTCGTCCAGATTCGCAAACTGCGGCACCGGCGTCGCCCAATTGCGTTGCAGATATTTGACGCGATTTTCCACATGTGGTTTTTCGTTGCCTCGAGCCGGCATGCAGAACAACGGTTCGAAATTATAGTGGCTCGCGAGTGACACATATTTGTCATTCAGTTTTCGATTTCGTCCTTTCAAAATCTCGAGCGCCACCGTCTTCGGGTTGTCCCACCAAAGTTCCTTCGGTACGCAACCGAAAAATTCAAACGCTTTCATCGTGCCGAACAGGATAGATTCCACGCGTTCGTTCGGCAGTGCGATGGCAAACGTACAATTCGAATAGGCCCAAGTCAGAATCAACACGGACACTTGAACTCGACCTTCCGGAAAGTCGACATAGATCTTGCCGAAGTCCGATTCCGCTCGCTGACCGGCTTCGTGCACCAGCGGAATGAAGGTTTCGCGTTGGCTGGTTCGCTGCGACTTTACGTAGCGCCGAACCTGATCGTAACCGCCTGCAAAACCGTTGGCTTGCAGGCGACGATGAATGGCCTTCGCGGTGTGACGCTGCTTCTTGGGAGCCGACTGATCTTCCAGCAAAATTGCATCGATCTGATCTCGAAACGCTTCGCTCAACTTGGGCCGATGCGGACGACTGCGACGATACGGCCGCGGCTCCGATTCTTCCAGAACCTGACGAATCTTGTGACGAGAATGACCGAACGTTCGAGCAATCGCGCGAATGCTCATCCCATCGCGATGAGCCCGACGAATCTTGGCGTAATCTTCCACCGTTAACATCCTTGGCCTCGCTTCGCTGCCTGCCAAATTGCTACAGCTTAACGAAACCGCTCGTTATGGTGGGAACTTTTTCAGCGCCAATTCCACCAAATAGGTGGGAGCTTTTTCAATGCCGATTACCAGACGGTGGAGGTTTTTCCTGGCCCGAAACGTAAGTGAGTGAAAATTGAGCGTTGCTGAAGTTCCTCGCTCACGCTTCGGGCTAGGAAATTCCGACCGAGAACGCGAATTCGCAACCTTAAAGGCGTTTGTTACTTGCGAAGCGAACCTTTGGCCGCAAAGGGCGAGACAACTTCCGCCAACTGTTGTTGCACGGCCTTTGCCTGATCTGCGAATTCGGCTATTTGCTGATCGAATTCGTTGATCTGCTTTTCCTGTTCCGTGATTTGTCGAAGGTACTGCTGGTACAGCGCCGTGTTCTTTTCAATGACCTGTATGTTCGCCCGAATTCGATCTTGTTCTTCTGTGATTGCATTCCGTCGTTCTTGAGCAGATCGAGCCAAATGTTCCAGTTCCGCGATCTTGGTTCGCAGTTGGACAATCTGGCTGAAGAGCTGTTTCTGAGAATCGGTTAGAACGTCCGTCGCGTCGTACTGCCGCAAGATCTCTCGACTCATACGAGCCAGCAAAACCTCTTCTTTTATCGTGTCTCGACGGACAACCGTCTTTGTAGTTGTTTGCTCGGCGGGCGCGGCCACTTGAAAACGGTACAGCGAACTGGTGGATTCGGTGGCAGCGTCATCGTCCACCAATTCCCATGGTTCGTTTCGATCTAGCTCCAGCAGAACTTGTTTCAATTCTGCTGCCTGGTTGTCAATGGTAAAGGTGTCTCGGCGAGTTCGCTCCAGTAAGAATTGCACACGATCATTTTCCATGGCAACGCTTACCGTCTTGAATCCGGATTCCTCTTGTTGCACATCAATTTCCACCGCCGCGTCCAATGCATAGCTGACGAGACGAGTTTCCTCGTTGGCAATATTGCGAACCAGCGCATCGCCAGCAAAGACACCTTGGTCGTAAACGGTGATCGGACCTTGCGAAATGAACTGATCCGAATTGTTCGTGATGCGAACCGCATTCAACGGATGCTTGGGGTGCGTTGCTGGATTGAACAGGACGATGCGTTCAGCCGGCAGTTCGAATTGAATGATCGGCAGCATCGCCGACGTTTGCGCTTTCAATGACACAGGTTTCTCCAGTTGATATTGGAACATCGCGCCCACTTCCGACGTGGTCGTGTCTGCTTCGACACCTCGACCAACGAGTTCGCTGCCAGCTTCCTCTCCCGTGCCACCCATCATTCCTCCCATTCCGCCACCGAAACCTCCCAAGCCGACAAGACCTCTGCTGCCGCCGCCATGTTGACCGCCTGCAATAATATTCGAACGACCACGTCTCCGCGACGGCGAGTGCAATTGAACGGCAGTCGATTCACCAAGCATGACTGCTATGTGTTGGCGATTGACGAACACTGGATCGAGCAGATTCATTTGAAACGAAACAGGATTGCCGCTAATCAACGACAGATGCACGTCTTTCCAATCGGTTTGCGTGGTGTTTTCCACTACCGCCCAGCCTTGCAGCGATGCGGACTGCTGTCCCAGTTCTAGACGATAACTGGCTTTCCAAACGGGAACTTCGTGAACATAGCCAATTCGAACCTGGCGATTCCCTTGTCCTTCACATTGAATTCTGAGCGTCTGCCGGTCGTCTTTGCGATTGGCCGCTAGTTGCTCGAGAAGATCGTTCAAGCGTTTGGCAATTTCCGGATTCACAAATTCGAATCGCTGAATCGTGTGAATGTCCAGTTGCTGAATCCCTTGCTTCGTCAACAGATTCAGGACATCGGTGCCGATGGTCAGGCGCGTATTCGCATCGTACGAACTTCGCTGTTCAATACTCAAAATCCGTCCCGTGATTTGTTCGACGCCAATGGCCGTGATTTCTTCGCCCTGAAATTGTTGCAACAGATTCGCCATCGACGGCGCCTGCTCGATTTGGAAGCCATCCATGGCCGCACGAGAATGGGATTGGGACTTGAGATTGTATTCTGCCGAGCGAATTCGGCCGCCATTCAAATCTTGCAAGACAAGGCTCTTCAACGCATCGTTGATGTCGGCCGCATTAAACGCTAATTCGATTGTCTCTGTGTCTTGGACCTCGCCTGCGAATTGAAAGTAACCAACACCCGAATTCAACAATACAACTCGGCGAACCGCCGGACTTTCCGCAGCAAAGCACGGGACCGCCGACAACAAGAAGAGAAAACCTATGATCAAACCGCGATGCATATTCATTGCCTTTTCCTGATGAATTTCCGAACAGGATGGTTTTGCTTGTAAAGAATCGATGCTGTTTGTTATTCTGGATTCTAATTCGTTCACAACCGATTCGTCCAATAAATCTTCTCACCGCCAAGTGTGTTTGTATGATGAGACGTCAATTCGTTCTTTTGACAGCATATGTAATCACGGTGTCGATGTGGGCAGTACGGCCGCACATCGCACAATCGCAGGTTGTTGTTGGCCGAATTCTGGGGACAGGAATGCATGAGCCCGAATATGCCGGAACGGTTTTACCGCCAAACTACGCGTCGCCGGACGCGCGAGATGCGGAACGAGTGTTTGCCGCGCTAGGGAAAGTAGATCAAGTTGATTTGCAAAATGTGCCCCTGGCAGATCTGGCCGAGTATTTTAAGACGCGATACGGCCTGCAAGTCAGTTTCGACCGTGATGCACTTTCAGTGCTTGGGTTTTCTGCGGAGACTCGAGTAACCATGTCCGGGCAAGGCACGATTGCGCAATTGCTAGACCGCATGGTGTCCAGCCTGAATTGCACTTGGTGTGTGGTCGGCAATAGAATCGAAATTACAACCTTCGAAGAAGCTCAAGAGCTGGCGATTCTGAAAGTTCACGATGTGACGGACTTGATTCATAACGAAGCCGGTCCCTATGAAGTGGACTTTGACACGCTGATAGAGGTCATTACGTCTACGGTGGATCCAGATTCATGGGACGAATTTGGCGGCGAAGGTTCGATTCAAGAATTTCCCCGAGGTCAACGCGGATTAATTGTGATATCGAATACTTTTCGAATTCAAAAGCAAATCGACGCATTGCTCGATGCGCTGCGTCGCACCAGCGGGCTCGCTCCGGCACCGCCCGCTTCGTTCCGCACTTCGCTCGAATCAGACGATTTGCCCCTTCCTGCTGCTGAAGGCAGCGAGTGGCGTCAACGTGTTCCGTCCAACTCGCTGGCACCGCGCCTGCACGAATAGCCTGTCACGCACAAGACAAGTTCACGCGTGTAGCGAAATCTCGCGTCTGGCTTCGTCACTCCTACACCGTTGGCTTCCAACCGTCGGCGTAGTCACGTTGCCAGAGTGACATCGCCTTGTCATTGTGCAGGATGTGGCCGTTGGCTGGATTGCATTCTAGAGATTGGCCGATTCGATGCGCAATGTTGCCCAGATGGCATAGCAGCGTACTGCGATGTCCCTCTTCGATTTCCGCGTTCAACGATTTCCAATTGTCTTGGCGAATGGCCGAACAAAAGTTCGCGATGTGCTGGGGCTGGCCAACTGAATTAGGCGCGGATTCGCGAACTAGCTTGTTCGACTTGTCAAAAACTTTAAAGCCGCCAGCCGAATCAACTTCCATGGCGCCTTCTTTGCCGTAGAACAAAACAAAGTCGTCACTATCGTGCCGATTGCAGCTGAGCCCATGCCACGAAGCCGCTTTGCCGCCGGGAAATTCAAAGCAAACAGTATGGGTGTCGGGTGTTTCTTGATCGTCGTCAAAGCAATAGCGACCACCCGACGACGTTACCTTGGTCGGATAGTCGACACCCAAGCCCCAGCGACAAAGATCCAACGTATGCACCCCGTTGTTGCCCAATTCGCCGTTGCCCCATTGCCAACGCCAGTGCCAGTTGTAATGAACCAGGTTGCTGACGTAGTCGGTTCGCGGAGCTGGTCCCTGCCACAGTTCAAAGTCCAGATGCTTTGGCACGGCCGCTTTCGTTCCCTTGCCGATCGAACCTCGCAGGCTACTGTAGAATGCTCGAGCCAAATAGACATCTCCAATCGCTCCGCCGCGGAGTTGAGCGATCGCTTCGATCCAGCCGGGGCTACTGCGTCTTTGCGAACCCATCTGGACGCAGCGATTGTGTTTCCGAGCAGCCTGGATCATGGTTTCGCCTTCCCAGGGATTGTGGCTACATGGCTTTTCCACATAGACATGCTTCTCGGCCGAACAAGCCAAAATGGAGGCAGGCGCGTGCCAATGGTTTGGCGCGGCGCAGACCAACGCGTCGACTTCCGGATCGTCCAAGATTTTCCGAAAGTCACCGACACCTTTTGGCTTGATTTGATATTGTTCCGACAACTTGGCCGAACAACTGTCGATTCGTTGCGAATCAACATCACACAGATAACGAACTTCCACGTTTTCTTCCGCTGCGAACGATTCGGCCAAACTCTGGCCTCGGCTCAATCCCATTACTCCCACCACCAGGCGCGAATTCGGACTCGAACTACCGCTGGGCGAATCTTGTGCGCTCACGGAACTAAAGAAACCAACAGCGGAAGCCAGCGTGCCAGCTTGGACAAACGATCGACGGTCAATGGGGCCAGGCATTGAAACAGCTCCTGAGGATGGAGTGGCGAAATAGGAGGGAATCGGTAACGCGTATTGTACTGCCGCGATCGTAGTCAAGCTACCCAACCATGCGCCGCAGCTAGGCGAGCTTGTTGGAGGCGATCACGTCGCCGTTCGTAACGATCAGATGTATTTTGTTCGTAGTCCCGCCTTCAGGCGGAATGGTTTTACAATGAGTTTCCGCCTGAAGGCGGCACTACAAACAAGCACTACAAACACGCACGGCACTACAAACTTGGCGTTACAAGCTGTTAGAATATCGTCTTCTCGCACAATCCAATCTGAAGGAACGATCCATGTTTCAGCGAATTCTTTACGTGTGGTTGGCTGCGGCCGTTCTGGTCATACTGGCCGGACTTGCGTCGGCGCAAATGGTCGAAGTGACCATCGACCAACGCAACTTTCAGATCCCGGCTGGCTTTGTTTTAGAAAAGGTCGCCGGACCGCCGTTGATCGAACGACCGATTTCTGCCGACTTCGACGACCGCGGACGCCTGTATGTGACTGAATCGAGCGGTACGAATGACAACGTTCAGTCACAGCTGGAACAAAAGCCGCATCGCATTCTTCGACTCGAGGATACCGACGGAGACGGTTCGTTTGACCAGCGTACGGTGTTTGCCGAAGATATGATGTTTCCAGAAGGAGCCATGTGGCTGGACGGTTCGCTGTATGTAGCCGCTCCGCCAGAAATCTGGAAACTGACCGACACGAATGATGATGGTGTGGCAGATCGACGCGAAGTCTGGTTCGACGGCAAGACACTGACCGGTTGCGCCAACGATTTGCATGGACCGTATGCCGGGCCAGATGGCTATGTCTATTGGTGCAAAGGTGCGTTCGCGGAACAGACGCACGCATTGCCCACAGGCCAGACGCTAACTTCCAAAGCGGCACATGTCTTTCGCCGACATCCTGATGGCGGGCTACTGGAACCGGTCATGACAGGCGGGATGGATAATCCTGTCGAGTTAGCGTTTTCAGCAGGCGGAGAACGCTTCTTCACCACCACATTTTTTCAGCATCCTGGTGGCGGCAAACGAGATGGTTTGGTGCACGCCATTTATGGTGGCGTGTATGGCAAGCAGCACAGCGTGATTGATGGCCATTGGCGAACTGGCGATCTGATGCCCGTGATGACTCACCTGGGTCCGGCTGCGCCCAGCGGTCTGATGCGAATTGAATCAAACGCGGCTGGCAATGACTATCAGAACTGTCTGCTGGCGTCATTGTTCAACATGCACAAGGTCACTCGGCATGAGCTACGTCCCGAAGGAGCTCGTTTCACCAGCATTGATTCTGATTTTGTCACTAGCGATGACTTGGATTTTCATCCCACCGACGTTCTGGAAGATGCAGACGGCAGTATTCTGATTGTGGACACCGGCGGTTGGTACAAGTTGTGTTGTCCCACGTCCCAGCTGCATAAGCCCGACGTGCTGGGCGGTATCTATCGAATTCGTCGTTCGGCTGCGCCGAAGTCCATCGATCCGTGGGGAACGCAAATTCGCTGGGATTCGCTGACGGCGGACGAATTGATTTTGCTGCTGAATGATCATCGTTGGAAAGTAACGCAACAAGCAGGACGTGAACTTGCGGTTCGGGGCAATGCTGTCGATCGGATCCGAAATCGCGTTCGCCACGAAACGGCCAACGTTCGGAACCGCTTGGCATGGACGCTGTGTCAAATCGGTTCGAACGATGCGTTGCACTGTTTAGCAGAACTATTGGCCGACGAAGATTCACATGTCCGCCAAGCTGCCATCCACGGCTTGGCCGTGCACCGTTTCGCACCTGCTGTCACTGCATTGAGAGAGCTGATTTCCAACACAGCTGATGCGCAAAACCAGCGAGCAGCCTGTGAGGCGTTAGGTCGGATGGGCGATGTGTCAGTGACCGGAATGCTGCTGGACGTCGCGGCCCAGACAGAAGATCGAGTCCTGTATCATTCAGCGTTGTACGCAGTTTTGGAGCTTGGCGATGTCAATACATTGGTCGCGGCTCTGAAAGTGCGGACGGGCCGCGCTCGAGCGGCGGCGCTGATGGCCGTCGAGCAACTGGCACCAGATCAGCTGACGCCCGAGCTTGTGTTGAGCGAATTAGAATCAGACAGCCCGGACGTAGTGGCGGCGGCCAAGTGGGTACTGAGTCGCCATGGCGACTGGTCGGCGCAGACGACAAACGTCGTGGACAAATTCGTTCGGCATGGGAAAGCCGAGTTAGCGGTCAGCTTGATAACGAATTTGCCGATTGCAGATATCCAGAATCGGCTACCGGCATGGCTAACCGACGAACTAATTTCGGACGAAATGAAACAATTGGTGCTGCGGTCCATTCGCTGGGAATCGTCACCCAACAGTGACTCGCCGCTGTGCGATGCGCTGGCCGAACTATTCGAACACAACCAACGACTTCGCTCTGACGTCTTGTCCTTTTCGGCAGCCACTAGCCAATTGGTGCCGACCGGACGATTCATGACGCAACTCGAGAAATGGTCACAGAATGTTCAGGCGGACCGGCTCCAGCGATTGCAAGCAATCAGTTTACTATTGCGAACGGACACGGAACCTTCCGAAGCCGTCTTGCCGTTTTTGCTTTCCGGAATCGAATCAACACAAGATGTGGCAGTGCAAGATCAAGCGGCCCATATCTTGCAGGCAATGCCATTGACCGCAGCACAACGGATGCAACTAGCCATTGCCATGCGCACGGTCGGGCCGCTGCAATTGAATCGATTGATGGCGATGTTCTCAAAGCAGACCGAGTTGCGATTAGGCGAAACTCTATTGCAATCGCTGCAACAAAATCCGGCCGTAGGAGCGTTACAGCAAGGTGTGATGAACGAAGCGTTCGGCGGCTTTACTGATTCCATCAGAACGCAAGCAGGTTTGTTAGTTCCCGAATGGAACTTGGAAATTCAACGGCAGAAACTGAGCGAACTGCTTGCCAGTTTGCCCGAAGGAGATGTACGGAATGGCTTGAAGGTTTTTCGAAGCCAAAAGGCCCTTTGTTCTGAATGTCATTCACTGGGCTATTTGGGCGGTGACATCGGGCCGGACCTGAGTCATATCGGGAAGATTCGTTCCAAGACCGATTTACTAGAATCGATTGCATTTCCCAGTGCCAGCTTTGTTCGCAGCTATGAACCCGTGAATGTGACCACGGTGGACGGCAAGTCGGTAACGGGCGTGATGAAGGACAGTGATGACGTGCGAGTGCGATTGGTTACGTCCGATCGCAAAGAAGTTCAGATTGACCGCCAAGAAATCGAGCGTCTGGAACCGAGTCACGTGTCGGTAATGCCGTCCGGGCTGGCGTCCAATCTCAGTCCGCAAGAATTGGCGGACCTGGTAGCGTTCTTGCTCAACACCAAGTG
>JAWKTK010000048.1:0-11061 GCA_041399205.1 Pirellulaceae bacterium
AGAGGCATCAGAGTCTATAAATGATAGGGACTCTGTAATAAGCATTTCCGCTCTGTGAAGCAAACTAAAAAGCTTCCTGCGGTCCGTGTCCGATAGCGCACACTCCTGTTCCTTTTCACTGCGAATGTCCCATGTGACCCCTATGATGTTCTTAATTGTCACCGCCGGTGGCAATTGAAGCTCATTCCCAGTTTTTGTTTCCTTGTCGATGTTTAACATTGAAGCTCCATTAGTGTCTGAATGCTGACGAGCTTGATTAACTATCGAAATCATTGAGTGCTGCCTTTGCGGCATCCTTTGCGTCTGATCCGCTTGATCGCCTCACTGGTGGATTGGGTTCAGGTTGGTTTTGCATGATAGTCTACTGATTCCAAAAATTTTGTGGACAGATCGCGTTCACTCGGGACGCATTGCGAAGTTGCGAAGCTCTTTGTCAGGCTGCACTACGCCCCATTACGACCAAGTTGCAGTTGCGAAACTGTAGCGGCTAATCAGGCCAAACGAAGTCCGTACCGTATGAACGGGAATTTCGATCTACGTCTTTCACATTATAACTGTCTGATTTTCTTGCATTGTCTTGGACAGTGTAGTCGATGTTTGTTCCACAAAGAGCGTTTAAACAGATAACAAGATCAGCCAGATGCAGATTGATCACGAAATCAAAATTGTCTGCTCGGTAGCCTCCAAACAGGCTCACGCTGATCGGCAGCGGCCTGCCTAATTTGGCATCGATGCGTTTAACCCAATTGTAAAACATCACAGAACACTCCAGCCATTCGCCGGTAGTGCATTGTCCGCCCAGGTCGTCATCTTGATGGGAATCCGCACCGTGGCAGAATACCACGTAATGGATTTCGTCGTTCAATATTCGAGCCTCTAGCGTGTCCAAGTTTAAACTGAACTGTTGCAGGTATTCCCCATGCTTGTATTTGGGATTGATATTCATACCTGGAGGAACTGCAGCATTCAAGTTGGGACAAAATGTCCGAGAATCTTCGATGCTGTTTCCGAAATGCGCATCAAGGTCGAGGTACGCTCCACTGAGCCCAAACTGTTCGTACACCTTCAACGAAGCGATCACTTGACCACTGATCGGGCAATACATCAGTCCGCGCAGGGGTTGAGCATGATGAAAGCCACTTGTGGGACTAAAGCAAATCGTACGAGGATCTTGGACGGAATGGCGAATAGCATGGTAAAGACTAGACGTTGTCAATCCTACGGCATTCACCAAAGCTTCCGACCAGACTAATCCGCTTGCCGCAGCGTCTGGCATTCGTCCCGTCATGAAGTCGTCAACGTACTTTTCATCGTGTGCCAACAGAAAATCACCTTTGTCCAATGGCGGAAAGTCATCGGTAAGTTGGAAGTGTTCCGCAAAATGCGAAGACGCAATCGTTTCCACAATCATTCTAGGTTTGCTTGGAGATGGCGATGTCTGGTCTGCATCACTGGGCAAAGACTGTTTAGCGGAATAAAAAACTTTGATCCGATTCGATCGGTCGGATTCAGACATGTTTGGCATTCCTTCTTGTAAATGAATAAGCGAGTATAGTTTGGAACATACGGCGACCTATTCTGCTGCGGTTTGTTGCTGACAATTTCCGCGTAAGAACTGTTTGACGATCAGCTCTAACCACAACAATTCGCACATCAGAAAGACCAGCGGAGGAACACAGTAACAAGCTACATGATTTCAGTTACCAAACATCCAATTGTGGTTGTCGTTGTCGCGGACAACTCCCATGCGTACCAATTCAGACAGAAACGTTGGGGCGTTTCCCGTTGGCACTAGTTTACCGGTTAAGTCGGTTCCCGGAATCGAGATGTCTCGATCAAATTCGAACAGGGGATTCCAGGTGCATTGACTTTGTTGATCGATGCCGGTCAATTCTACAATCGAATCGACATATCTTCGACCTTGGAATCGCACCAATTGCACTACTAGATCGACCGCATGAGCGACTTGCGTTCGCGCAACAACTTGAGGTAACGCTGTATCACTCATCAAGCACAGCGTTTCCAGTCGAGTCGCCGCGTCTCGAGGCGTGTTGGCATGAACGGTCGTCCAGTGCTCCAGAATGGCCTGACAGCATTGACTGAATCATGTCTAACGCCTCGCCTCTCCGTACCTCGCCGACGACGATCCGGTCAGGCGCATACGCAGCGACGCGACAAACAGATCTCGAATAGTCACCGGTCTTTCGTCATTTTCACCGAGCCCTTCGTTTCCAAATAGATGACGTGCTGTTGCTGCAGTTTAAGCTCCGAGCTATCTTCGATGACGACAACTCGTTCATCTTCCTGGATGGCTCCCGACACCGCATCTCAAGAAACTGGTTTTGCCGGTACCCGTTCCACCGGAAATGACAATATTCTTGTGAAGCGTGACAGCCAGTTCAAGAAAGGCGGCCGCTTCGGCGGCTAATGGAATCCCACTGAATCAACGTGGCCAAATCAAATTTGTCTTCCCGAAACTTGCGTATTGTGACGCAGGGCCCACGCGCGAAGAAGGAGGAAAGATCACATGAACTCGTTCGCCACCGGGAAGTCGAGCGTTCATTTCGAATTGATCTGACGAAATGATTCGCCCGGAGTATTCTGCAATGTTGCGAATCGCGGACATCACCGCTTCGTCATCTTCGAATACAACCCCGTCTGCCTTGACTAATTTACTGATACGCCGAACTTCTCCGTGCGAATCTTGGACCTCGACATAACGTTCACTGTAGAATCTCCTGACAACCGTTGATCATGATCTCGGAAACAGCAGGATCTTGTAACATTGGCTGAATGGTGCCAAGAAATGGGCTTAAGCGACTTCTGGTAGATGATGCTGCGGTCCATGAGTTCCGTCCGTTGTATGAATCGTTTCCGGGTAATGTTCTAGTGTCTTTCAATCCTGAAACGCGGACATTTTGATTGTCCGTTTTTTCTGCAGCAGGAACTTTAATCTTATTCGGCAAAATCAGCAGTTCTTGCCAAGCTTGGTTTGACGCAACGGATTATTGTGGCGACGCCAAAGCGGGGGTCAGCCGTCAAAATATTGGCGCCGCGCAAAAATGATGCGTCCACTGATAGTTCAATGCAGGAACCGTCCCTGGAAAATGTCAGACTTATGTGGAGCCCACAATGATTGCACGAAACGATAACAGCTCGCGTTTGGAAAGTGGTATTCAAGTCCGACCTGCCGGTGCAGAAACCGCATCCAATGCCGGACGCTATGAAATTTTCCAGACGGAGGAAAGCGTCAAAGTGCGAACAGCCAATTCAACGCTGTATGACGGCGCGGATATTCAATTGGATCAAGAAGTTACCATTGAGCACTGAACGTCTCAGTCGCCGATGACGTACAGATTCGCAACGAACTCCAGGACAAGGCCGAATTCTTGATGCCTCTGTCGCATCAGAGCGATGCTGCGAGCACGGGACTGCGTGACCAGCCAAGGTTGGATTGTATACGATCCGATCAAGGCAGTATTGACGCAGACGAATAAAAGCCCCAAGGATGCTCGCGAGGTTCTACTGGCTGCGTTGTCAGCTATCCAAGCGTTACACGAATCCTGATCGGCTGCATGGCGAACTGTCCGATAATTGCCTGGTTTTGGGAAGACGATGACAAGATCAAGCTGGTCTGTAGTGCTGGTTACGCCTTGGACGACACGGATGCCATGACCAGCAAAGAAGATTGCTTGGCAGCCGGCGAGGATGGTGGACCCCGATCTGGGGCCCATCACTTGGGCCTCAGATCTTTACTGCCTGGGATTGATGGTGATGCTGGTTTGCCAACCTCGCGAAATGGCAGGCGTTGTTTAAAGGTGATCAAAGGAAGTGGGCAGTTTCGGCCGAGCCGATTCCCGAAAAACTACTGAAGGCCTATTCCGAGGAAGTTCGTGAAGTACTAAAGAAACTAGTTGCCAAGAACCCAAAAGACCGTTTTGCTTCGGCCCATGAAGCCTTGGCCGCAATTCAGGCTCGCGAATCTAGAGGCCAGACCAACGGTTCGGACAACACAAGGAATTGGACTGGAAAATTCGCCAAGCGCCAAAGTAAAAACCGTTGTAGATCTGCTGAACCTGTTTGATCTGTTCGTAGATCCGACTTGGTTAGCAAACAATTGAAGCGGCCGGTCGTGTATGGTCCGTTACTGGTAATTGTGGGACTCAGTGTGTTGGCCAATCGAGAACGGCTGCCAATGCCCGTTTCGTCTACAGAAGTGATGTTACAAGCGAGAATCTCAGAGGAAGTGGATTTTCTGGATGCCGATATTACATTTGGTGACAACGAATTTGCCGACCTAAAATGGATCAGGTCGGAATCGGGTTTTCAGACCCAGGTTTTGGTTCCGCAAGGTCCGCACATGGTGGAAATTGACGCCGATGGCTACTACACACAAAAGACGACAGTGGACGTGAGTAGCCAGCCCCAAACAATTGAGTTCGCGGCTAAAACGCAAACGGACTGTAACCGTGACTGCACAATCCAGTAACAAAGATCTGGACTATTTCGCAGGTAGTGCACCCAAGCTACAGGTTTACCGCGAAGAGCCGACCAAAGACGCCCATCCGTTTGTTATGCATCTGCCTTGCGAAGTTGCAGACGGGGTAACTGAGGTGGTGATTGGCGAACTGCCTGAACACAAGGACAAGAAGTTTCGGATAGTGGCTACCATGGACGGCCATCAGTCGGAAACTCAAGAAGTGGATACGGGCCTGTTGGTGGATGGACAGTCCATATTACCGATTATCCTAGAACCAGAACGCCAAGCTTTTGTTGTTCGAGTCTATCCCGCCGATGAGGCTCCGGATGGCATTTTGATTGGAGGAGACGAAGTGTCCAAACGCACATCAACTGTGAACGAGCAAGAATATGCGGAGTATCGAAAAGAGTTGGCGGTTGGTACTAAAACGCCTGATATTGACGTGCAATGCCCTGGCTACGAAGTTCGCAAGGAGGACGCCAATTATCCAGAGATCGGAATCTGGGGTGCCATGCAAACCGTATACCTAACCAAAAGCCAAGTCCGCCGCCTTCGCCGAATCGATACCGTATTGTCGCTAAGCGAGCGTCGAATGGCAAAGACCTACCGGGATTACGCATGAAAGTGGACGGTGACCAAGTTTGGGCGGAAGCCGGTGACACGACGCCCATGCGAGTTTCGATTGCGCCGGGTTATCACCACGTCGAATTGATCGATTCGAAAGGCAGCGTTGTGTACGCTCGACGAGACTATTTCCACGTTGACGTAAGCTTGGGATTCGAACACACGTATGTGATTCGTGCCCACTAGGTATCTTTTTGAGACCAGAGCCTATCGCTGCTTCTTGGCGGTAGGCTCTGTTTTGTCTAATTGAGCTAACAACGTCGTTGCTTGAGAAAGATGGGGGTCTAATTGCCGGGCCCAACGCAGTTGCTGAGCCGCCTGCACGGAATTGCCGTTTCTGGCCAGGATCGACCCGGTATTAAACCGAGCTGCAGCTTCGCCGATAATTGGTGACATCCACTGAACCGCCGAATCGACTTGCCCTTGATAAGCCAGTGCGATTCCCACGTTGAGCTTAGCACGTTGATTGGCCGGATCCAATTTGGTGGCTTGCTGCAATGCCGACAGAGCATCCGAATATTGCTTTTGTTTCAGCAGGAAATAACCGTAATCATTCCAAAGGGACGCGTCATCCTTCCAGTATGCGAGTGCTCGTTTGTATTCGGCCTTTGCGCCTGAAATTCGCCCCACCTTCGTAAATAAAAGGGCCAAACGACGACTTAGCTTGTCATGTAGTCTAGGGTCGTGGCTGATCGCCTTTCCGTACAACGCAATGGCTTCTTCATGGTGTCCCGACCTCTGGAATTCTTCCGCCGTTTTTACACAGACGGTAGCAGGAGCCACATCGTCGGAAGCGTTGAACGACAACATTTCTGGCAGATCACTGGTGTTTGGTGCATTTCCAGCCGGAAGGGACGTCACGGAATGACACCCGGCATGAACTACCAAGAATAATGCAATCAAGATCAAAGACGGTTGCAAGTATGTAGATCGAATCATCTGCTGGTACGCCTTTTTGGCTTAGAATGGCGAATAGCCGGTTCGCATTCCACCTTGAAGTCCACCGCTATACGCATCTTGGCGTCCTCCTGGTCCAGTTGCATTTCCCAATCCGGCGCCGCGACGGGCATTTTGATTGGCTTGTTCAATGCCGTCCGAACGCAGGCTATTTCGAATCGGCGTGACTAGGATGGCATCGAAGGAATAGGGCAAGCCGAGACGTTCTAGGTATTCTACCAGTGCCAATTTTCGTTGTTCATCCAGAGAAGACTGATCGCTGGCTTCCAAATACCAAGTTCCAGAGACGTTCTGGCCATTCTGTAGCGTTGATTCACGCAGTCTAGCTTTGGCTGAGGGAGACAGTTGCGTTCCACCATCGCGCCAGTCAGCTAAGTATATGGTTTGGTTCAATGGAATTGCATTCGCGGCTTGCTGAGCATTCCAGGATCGCACAGAAGCCCCCAATGGTCCTGGCACAGAACCAGAGGGGAAATCGACTGGACGTCGCGGCGCACAGCCCAAGAAACAGCCCAACAGAAGCATCACAGGCACGAACTGATTTTTTTTCAGAGTCATATGATTCCTTAAGGATGAAACGACTCGGACGAAATGCATTCTGCGTCATCGGAATAGCCGACCGGACCAATTAATAGGTTTTCACGAGTAGACCGAGCAGACGTTTGACGATGAAAGTCGGTACGAACCGAACTGCGGTAGTCTTCGGCGTACTGACTTTCCAATTGGCCATGAACGAAAAACTCGACATCGTCTGGTTCGAATACATCCGCGCCTGGTAGCGGAGGCTGCTGGTGCGGGTCGATACCGTCTACCAGTTCCGGTGTGACCAGGATCACCAATTCTGTTTCGTCATGGACCGCCGCGTCGCTGGCGGCAAGTCTTCCTACAACCGGAAGGTCACCTAGCCAGGGAACGCGATTACCCTGGGCTTGATATCCAGCGGAAATGAGACCGGCAATCGCAAACGTTTGACCATTTTTGAGTTCGACTGTCGTTTCAAAGTTCCGAGTATTAATGTCTTTGATGTTCGTCCCGCCGGATGCAGCGTCCCCACCGACTTGCGTTCCCGCTGATGATGCGTCTCGAGTGCTCAGTTCACCGGCCAGTGTGAGTCGAATACGATTCCGATCGATAATTAAAGGCGTAAAGCTCAACTGACAGCCAAACGGTACGAAAGAGACGCCTTGCAATCCCGAATTGGTGAAGCCCGTTACGACAGGCACTGGAAACTGCCCTCCTGCATGAAAGCTGGCCGTCTGACCATTCAATGCAGTCAGGCTTGGTTCGGCAATTGTCCTGGCCAACGATAGTTCTCGCAACGCTTTGATCGCCAGTTGGACTTGGCCACTGTCCAGCGAAACTGGGATGTTGAATCCTGAGTAGGGAACAGAAAAAGTGTTTGCGTCGCCAGCATTACCAGCGAGCGGAAACAGGCCTTGTCCCGAATTGTCATTCACTTGAAAATTCAACCCAATGTTCCGCGCGGCGTTTCTCTTGACTTCGGCCACAATGACTCGAAGCGTAACCTGTTGTGCACCGGGTACTTTCAGCAAATTGATAACGTTCTCTTCTCCAGGCACAATGGCCTGAGGCAAAGGTACTTCGCCATTGATCCCCAACGCCGATTGACTTCCATCTAGTCCAAACGCGGATCGCGAAAGCTGAAACCCCAGTTGAGAATTCGGGCTTGGCGTTGTTTGGTCGCTTGTAACCGTGTTGGCGGCAACCGTTTTCAGGATTTGTTCAGCTTCTAATGTGTCAATCGCTTCGCCGCGAATAACAATCTTGTTCCCAATTGTAGACAGCTGAACGTTGCTGTCTGGAAATGCGGTGTTGATTTCACTTTCTAAAGTCTCGATGTCCAATGGCGCATTCGCCCTTTCT
This sequence comes from Pirellulaceae bacterium, assembly GCA_041399205.1. Taxonomy (GTDB): domain Bacteria; phylum Planctomycetota; class Planctomycetia; order Pirellulales; family Pirellulaceae; genus JAGQOZ01. The sequence goes on from JAWKTK010000048.1 coordinate 7,946, forward strand.
GCATTCGTATAAAGAAAAACGGTGTTCGTCTTTCGATTCTGTCGGATCCAGAGCCCATTGGCGTCCGCAATTAACTGCAAAGCGTCCATAGGTGAAATGTTTCGGGCTTTCAATGAAACCATTGCCTGCGATGCCGCTTGCGACGCGACCAGATTTTGGTCCGGTAGCTTGGCTGCCAGCGTGTCCAAAACTTCGGAAATACTAACTTCGTTGAATTCGATTTTCTCTATCGTTAGGGGAAATGGTTCGGGAAGCTGCTCCTGCATCGCATTCACCGGAATCACGTCGGGGCGACGAGCTATCGGAGCAGAACGCGTCCTGGACCTTGATGTAGTACGGAGCCGTGGTTGTTCCGGTTGCCGACGTGGCACTTCGGTCGGCGAATTCTGGATTGAAGATCCAGTGACCGCAAATGATTTTGTTTGCAGTGAACGACCACTTACCTGTTGGGCGGGGCGATTCTTGGCGCGACCATTACTAGATTCAATTCGCCTGCCCGACTCGATTCGAGCGCCCAACTCGGGGCGTGTGCTGTTCCAAGACTGCGGAATCGAGTGCTTCGTCGTCGATTGATTCGCGCCGTAAAACAAACCTTGCGCTTGCGAGATAGAAGCCAAGCAACCCAGCACAGCCCAAAAGCCACAGGTAAGAAAGGTTCGATTCATAAAACCAGTTCGCAAAAACAAGGAGTCCGTTGGCGCACTCGCAACGCGCGTTTGGGGGGGACTTTAGAAATCCAACGAGAATTAATCAAGTTCAAAACATCTGTTTTTCAAATAGAACCGCTAGCTGATGTCCGAAGTTTGACGCAAAAGCGAACAGGACTACCAGCGGCAAACGAACCATGCAGAAAGGTGTAGAAAAATGACAAGCTGGGTAAGGATGGGCATACCGTTGCTCATGGGCGCGAGTGCGATGATGGGAAATATGGTCTGGATTAATTACCAATTTCAGGAAACTGAGTACGCCCAGTTGGCTCGAGCCGTCACGCCCGCGCAGAAGGTCACGTTGCAGGACTTTCGGCCTGCCAAAATCCCATATGCCAATTCGAAAACAACGGGGAACGCATTGGTACCTTGGTCTGAACTCGGATCCATACTAAATCGCCGACCGAAACGTCGTTTGGAAGAAGGCGATATGGTGCTGACACAAGATTTCTTGCACGTGGAATTTGCCAGGGATCCGCAAGATGGTTATGAGTCCTTTCAGTTCCATTGGGACCAGCCTCTGGGCGAGATTAAACCACCGGAACATCCTGTGGTTCTGCGTTGCGATGAAATGAAACATAAATTGGCCGGGAACATCATTGCCTACGCCGTCGACACTATTCAGGTTGATGGCAAAGCCAAGTCTGTCTATCGCTTGTCCGTTGAATTCAAGAAAAACACCGAATACGTCAGCGACCAAGACCGGGCACTGATCAACCGATTCAAAGAAGAACACAACACGCTGTCTATAGAATACTGAATTGTAGCACCAAGGTAGCCAACGTCGCATTGGGCGATGATTGCTAGCGAAGGGTAATCACTTTCGTTGATTTGGGTTTTCAGAAAGCGACTCACGAGATGTCCGATGAAATTCGATTTTGGTCCGAATTTGAACTAAGTGCTTCGGTGGCGCGTATTCCTGCCGAGTACCAGGAAGTGACCGTTGGCAGCGCTAGCCCACCTTTGACGGACATTCAAGTTGCCAGCACCTTGCTTCCCGAAGTTGCCTTACGTTTTCATCGAGTCGGCACGGATTGGGAGGTGACGCTGTTAGCCGACAAGCTGTGTACCGTCAACGGTGTGCGTTTACAAGTAGGCGAATCCGTTTCTATCGGACCTTCTATTGTTTCAATACCACCGTATTCGTTTGCGTTTGCCACTACTCAAGAAATCCAGAAACGCGAACAGCCAATCGAACAGCAAGCAGCGGAATTTGTTCGCCGTGTTCATCAAGACTTGGTTTCGAATACCGACAAAGAGTTTGTCGAAAACGCTCGATATGACGCAAAGGCTCTGCGACGAATCGAAAATGATATTGAAAGTATCGCTCGTAGCCACGGCATTCTGGAGCAATCTCATTTGGTCCAGCACCTGGCCAAAGAGACCGTCCTGCAATTATTGATTCAGGCATTCATTGAAGAAGAAACGCCCGTATCGCGTCACACAGATGACCGCAATACCAGTGACGAATCAAAGTCGACGCGCCAATCATCTGCGATTTGGAGCACTCTGGCTACGGAGCAACCCGATTTTGAAGCAAGGCTGGATAGCACACTTCGGCATCTGTCAGACCAACTTCGAATCAATGCGCAGCCGCATCAAAGCTGTTTGACGCAACAACTGGATGCCGTCGAAAAGGGCTTTGATTCCTTTTGGATGGACCAAGAAGCTGACTTTTATTTCGAAGTCAAGCTCTATATCGCGCTGCGAGAACTCAAGAAACAAGTCAAAGATATGGTGTTTGGCTATGGACCATTGGAAGACTTGTTACGCTTGCCGTCCATCAGTGAAATCATGCTGGTAGGAGCAGACAAGATCTATATCGAGAAAGACGGCGCTCTGCAAAAAACTGGGCGTCGTTTTCCTGATAACCAAACGGCCAAGTCAGTCATTCAGCGCATTGTCAACATTGATGGTCTGAGCATTGACACGACTAGTCCCTTAGTCGATGCCAGATTGACGGATGGTAGCCGAGCGAATGCGGTAATTGCTCCCATTGCGCTAACCGGTCCTGCGCTGACAATCCGCCGTTTTCCGGAACGACCGTTGCGCATCACGGATCTGGTACAACACACGGCAACACCGCTTGCCCAGAATCTCAAGCACGCAGGACTTCCAGATCGGTCCGCCATGTCAGAATCGGTGGCATTGTTCTTGAAGGCTTCTGTCGAAGCAAGAAAGAACATCATCGTGGCTGGCGGGACCGGCTCGGGAAAGACAACCTTACTGAATTGCCTGAGCGAATACATTCCAGACCGTGAACGCATTGTCACCATTGAAGATACAGCCGAATTACAACTCAAGAACTCGCATGTCGTGAGCATGAAAACCAAACGAGCCAACGCCGAAGGAAAGGGTGAATACACAATTCAAGCGCTAGTACGCAATGCACTTCGCATGCGGCCCGAC
>JAWKTK010000049.1:0-9620 GCA_041399205.1 Pirellulaceae bacterium
TGCTCCCCAGATGCATACCACTGAAACCCGTAAACAACCTCTAACGTAAAACGTACGCTGCAAACCGAACGGACGCGTTGACACGACTGAAAGAAAACCTTGATTTGCGTTTAGGAACGTTCTTCTCCGACGCGCAAAATCGCTTGCAACGATCGCGATACCCGTCTTGAACCACTCTTGAACACCTCTTGAAGGTGATGCGCAAAAAGAAAGCACTCGATTTTCGAGTGCGGAAGGGAAAAGACGACAGGTAAATTTTTCAGCGTCCGATGCGATTCGCCAGATCCTTGGCGTCGTAGATGTTGGTCAATGCTTCGACAAGTGCGGCCGCATGCACGCAGACCGCTCGACCTTGTTCGTCTGAATAGAAAAAGTCAGACGTCAATGACTGAATATTGCCATCAAAAATCACGCCCACCAATTCTCCTTGGCGATTGACCACCGGACTTCCCGAATTTCCGCCAATAATATCGGCCGTACAAACAAAGTTCAGCGGCGTGGCAAGTTGAATTTTGTCTTTGTGCGTATGCCATGATTCCGGCAGTTGCCAATCGCCTTCTGCGTCGTGTGCAGCTTCATGCTCGAAGGCACCGCCCATACTTGTCTGAAATGGAATCTCGACGCCATCTTCTTGATAACCTCGCACAGCACCAAAAGCCAAACGCAAGGTGAAGGTTGCATCCGGATAATTCGTATCTCCTTGAATGGCGACACCTGCTTCCGTAATCCGCGCATACGCTTGGCGTTCCCGTTCCGAAAGCTCTTCGCGGATTTCTCTTAATCGCCGATATTCTTCGTTTAGACTCAGCGCCAATTGAACCATGGGATCGTTGCTGTTGGCCAATTCGCCCGCGTCTTGCCCGGCAATTTCTTGGCGAACCGGAATGTCCGCCAAACGAGTGCCGTTGATCAAGTCAGCTGCTCGATCACGAGGACTCTTGCCATCTAGAACCTTTTGTGCGAATTCACTATCAGCGCCGCGTTCTTCCAAGAGCTGAGCGATCGCGTCGGCCAGCTTCACGGTTTCCAAATCGGGATAGATGGGTGCCGAAGAATAGAGGTCTTGTTCGAGCGATTCACGAGCCGAATCGCGGAATTCGCGCAGCCGTTCATCGCTGGGCTTCTGGTCTTCTTGCAGCATCAAGACTAATGTTTCGGCAATTTCGTACAGTCGTGAAGATCGAGCAAAGCTGGCGTTTTGTTTCAGCAGTTCCGTATTGCGTTGTTGGATGTCGGCAACTTCGTCCCAGGCTTGCCGTAACGTTGCTGCGTTGGGCAAAGTGGCCACCTGAGTCAATAAGTCTTGCTCTTGTTGTTGTTTGGCGTTCAGAAACGCGGGGTTCTGCAAACCCTGCAACATACCGGTGTACGCTTTCCTGGCGTTCTGGATACCAAACAATTCATCTCTTGCTCGCCGCTTTTGCTCAGGACCTTCAAAACCATATTGCTGCAACAAAATTTCGCGTCGGCGCAGTGAATCCAAGACGTGCGGCAACCGAGTGTCTCGCAAGTATTTCAGAGCGGACACGGTAAAGATGCGCTGAGTGCGTCCGGGGTTGCCGGAAACAAAGACAAGATCTCCATCGGCGACGCCTTCATTGGCGTAACGCAGGAAGTGGTCGATCTTGGCTGGCTTGCCGTCTTCGTAAACTCGAAACAGCGCCACATCCAAACAATACCGCGGATATTCAAAGTTGTCTGCATCGCCACCAAAGAACGCCGCTTTGGTTTCTGGCGCCCAAACCAAACGCACGTCGGTGTATTTTTTGTAGCGATACAAATGATATTTGGCGCCGCCGAACAGCGTGATCACATCCGAACGCAATCCCGTTTGTTCCAGCGATTCGGCTTCAATCTGAGCCATCGCGGCGCGTCTCGCTTTCGCGGCGTCCGCAGTGGATAAATTTGAATCGACCGCTTGGTTAACGCGATCCGTGACGTCCTGAATAGACACCAGCTGGTTCAATTCCAAATCGGGTGTCTTGAGTTCGTCTTGCCATGTTTTGGCCAAAAAGCCGTTGACCATGTAATTGGCGTCGGGTGTCGAAAGCTTTTGCAGCGTGTCCGAAGCAACGTGATGATTTGTCAGCACCAAGCCATCGCTGGAAACAAACGACGCGGAACCGCCCGAATTAAATCGGACCGACGAGAGCATTAAGTGTTGAATCCAGTCTTCATTCGCTTGAAATTGATAGCGTTGTTGAAGCTGGTCGACCGGAAGTTGATTAAATAGCCACATCCCTTCATCGGCGCGAAGAGATGCGAAGCCAGACAATAGGAAGCACAAGCCGATGACACAACGCCGAACCATAAATCTGCACTTTCTGCGAATAGGGGAAATGGTGACCAAGGTCCAGCGAAGTGGTTTCGCTAACCGGCGGCCGATTCCGTCAAACGTTTAATCTGTTCCTGATCTTGGGCCGAAGGGAGGCCCCAGCCGTCTTCATAGCCAAAGCATGTTGCAGCACTTTTCGCTCCAAACGATTCGTCCAAGATATCAAAGTCTTTAGCCGTTACCAGCGCCGGATGTTCCACTCCGCACGCATGAGAAAGTTGAGTCAACTCCTTACGAAGTGTACTCACGTAGTTGGCAAGCCTTTCCGCCTTCAAATCCGGATGAAGTCCTTTGGTCAGCCATTTGTTCTGCGTGGCAACGCCGGCAGGGCAATGACCAGTGTGACAGCGTTGAGCTTGAATGCAGCCAATGGCCAGCATACCTTCTCGGCCTACGTTAATCATGTCGCAACCCAGCGCCATGGCAAACAATCCGCTCTCCGGAAAACCTAGCTTGCCGGATCCGATAAAGACGATTCGTTCATGGAGTCCTTGTCGCACAAACTCCGGATAGACTCGAGCAAACGCCAACTTAAATGGTAACGCCACGTGGTCTGAAAATGCCAGCGGAGCTGCGCCGGTGCCTCCTTCGCCACCGTCAATGGTAATAAAATCGACACTTCGTCCGCTCGACGCGATTTGCCCAGCCAAGTCTTGCCAGAATCTGGATTCGCCCACGGCTGACTTAATACCGATCGGCAAGCCAGAAAGATCGGCCAGTCGTTCCACAAAGTCCAGCAACTGATCGACGTTACTGAATTCCGCGTGCGAACTGGGACTGGCGCAGTCTTTTCCCACCGGGATGCCTCGGATTCTGGCAATCTGTGGCGTGACCTTGGCCGCAGGTAGCAGGCCACCCAAACCCGGTTTGGCTCCTTGAGAAAGTTTGACTTCGACGGCGCGAATGGAATTCGCTTGGACCACGTCGACGAATTTCTTTTCGTCAAATCGCCCCTGTTCGTTGCGGCAACCGAAGTATCCCGTTCCCAGCTGCCAAATCAAATCACCGCCGTGTTGATGGTATTCGGAAACGCCTCCTTCGCCCGTGTTGTGCAAACAGTTGGCAGCATGGCAGCCTCGGTTAATCGCTTCGACCGCCGCGCCGCTGAGCGAACCAAAGCTCATGGCTGATAGATTCACAATGGACGATGGCCGAAACGCATGCTTACGTTGGCGGTGTTGTCCCATCACCTTGGCGCAAGGCAACGGATGCTGACCGTTCGAAGTTACTTTGCTTAAAGGAAACGCGGCGTGCTTCAGAATCAAATAATTGGGCGACATTTCCAAGTCGTTGTCGGTCCCAAAGCCAAAGTAATTATTCTCTTTCTTGGATGACGCATAAACCCAGCGCCGCTGGTCTCGGCTGAACGGACGCTCTTCATCGTTGTTGGTGACAATGTATTGTCGCAGCTCGGGCCCGATGGCTTCCAGCCAATAGCGAAAATGTCCAATGATGGGAAAGTTATGAATGATGGCATGTTTTTTTTGCAAAATGTCAATCACCGCCCAACCGACTAAGACGGCGACAGTGCAAATCAACACGGTTTGCCAATTCAGCATCTTCGTTCACCTCCAGTTTCAGAAACCGAACAATGTAACGTAATTCAAACGGTTCGACTATTCGGACCATCGAGTCAGCCTGCACGAACGCATGGGATTCGGTATAATCCGGCGTTGGACTGGTTCAAACGATGTCGGTGCTTCGCTCCAGTCCGCCTTCCCACCTCACTGCTGCTTGCCAGCTCCTGCCGCTTTTTCGAAATACCTTCCTATGCTTGATCCTGGTTCTGCTTGCCGATGCATCATCGGTTTGTTGGTTGTTTTGACCCGTTGCTCAGTCGCTTACTGCGAAGCGTACGATCCCGATCGCTTTGAAGTCACCGTGCTCCAGACCGGCCTTGTGCGGCCCATGGAATTGGACGTCGCCGATGACGGAACCGTCTTTTGGATCGAACTCGATGGCCGACTCCGTTGTTTGCCACCCAACACCGCCGAACCAAAAACGTTGGCCGAATTGAACGTCACTACCGAACAAGAAAATGGCTTAATTGGTTTGGCCTTGGATCCCCACTTTGCGCAAAACGGTTTTGTGTTCCTGCAATATTCTCCGCCTGACTTTTCCGGACAACACATCAGTCGTTTTCACCTGAACGGCAACCGATTGGATCTTGATTCGGAAAAGCTGCTGCTCAAGTATGAAGAACAACGCCGCGAATGCTGTCATCACGCTGGATCGCTGGAATTCGGTCCCAATGGACTATTGTTCGTCGGCACTGGCGACAACACGCATCCCGGAGGCGATTCGCAAGGATACGCGCCGATTGACGAACGCCCTGACCAAGAACCGTACGATGCGCAAAAGTCGGCATCCAATTCGCAAAGCTACAACGGAAAAGTATTGCGAATCAAACCGCTGCCGGATGGTTCGTATCAAATCCCCGCCGGCAATCTGTTTTCGAATCCAGACCAAGGCCGACCGGAAATCTACGTCATGGGATGTCGCAACCCTTGGCGCATCAGCGTGGATGCCGTTACGGGGCATCTGTACTGGGGTGACGTGGGGCCCGACGCGGGCGGCGATGGACCACGAGGCTCGCGCGGATACGACGAAATCAATCAAGCTCGGCAAGCCGGCAATTTTGGCTGGCCCTACTTCATTGGCAACAATCGACCGTATCATGATGTCGACTTTGCCACGGGCGATATTGGTCCCGAGTTTGATCCTGCGAAGCCAGAAAATCATTCACCCAACAACACGGGAATTTCGCTGTTGCCTCCCGCTGTGCCGGCGTTCATCTATTATCCCTACGCGGATTCGCCTGAATTTCCCGAACTGGGTAGCGGAGGTCGTACGGCGTGCGCGGGGCCAGTCTATTATTTTGACCAAGCGAACACATCCGCCACACGATTTCCGTCGCACTTCCATCGAACTTTGTTCATTTACGAATGGACTCGGCACTGGATCCAAGCGGTCCATCTGGACGAACAATATCAGGTCGATTCGATCGAGCGTTTCTTGCCGAATCACGCGTTCGCTCGTCCCATCGACATGGTCTTTGGTCGCAACGGATCGTTGTATGTGCTGGAGTACGGCGATACTTGGGGCGTCAACCAGAACGCACGCTTGGTGCGAATCGACTACATTCGCGGTAATCGTTCGCCGGTGGCCCAAGCGTCCGCCACAAACAACATTGGTCGCCATCCGTTGACGGTGGCGTTCTCCAGTGCAGGATCATTCGATCCAGACCGAGACGACGTACTGGAATACCGCTGGACGTCTTTCCGGTCCACAGACTCGTCCGATCAATCGAACGGAACGGATAAGTCGTCCGTGAATTCGTACGCACGCCAAGTCATTTCTGATCAAGCAAACCCGACGGTAACCTTTGATCAGCCGGGCGTGTACAACGTGGAATTGACCGTGACCGATTCGCACGGAGCGTCACGATCGTCAACCGTTCCAGTGTTGGTTGGAAATTCGCCGCCAAAGTTGACATTTGCCTACCCGCAAGACGGCGATTTCTTTCCGCCAACCGGATCGATTGACTATCAATTGCAGGTTACGGACCAAGAAGATGGTTCCAATGACGAAGCTGCCGTCCAGCAATTCGATTTGGAATTCATCGCCTCGGAAGCCGTTAACCGCACGACAACCAATATCCGTTTACTGAGCGGCCCGATACAAGCGGACGACGCCGACCAGGGTCCGCCTGGATTGCAATTGATGAAAGCCAGCGATTGCTTTAACTGCCACGCCGTCCAGCAGAAACGAGTAGGTCCGCCGTTGCTGGAGGTGGCCAACAAGTATCGCCATCAACCAGACGCGTTGGCAAAATCGGTGGAACGAGTTCGTTTGGGGTCGACCGGTGTTTGGGGCAAGGTGCCGATGATACCTCACGCTCAACATACCGACGACGAAATCCAAGAAATGGTGCGTTGGGTCTATTCATTGGAGCCCGATTCGGCGGTGATTGTGTCACCCGGATTTGTCAATTCAGTAGATATTGGCACACCGAAAAAAACGATCAGCCACATTCAATTGGTGGCGAACTATCAAGACGGCGGTTCGCGCTGGGCACCACCGATCGATGTCAGCCAACGCGTAACGCTGCGAAACCCTAAACTGGAAGCCGAATATGCCGATGAAATACACGGGCCGATGTTGTTAGACAGCCAAGCGGCCAGTAACGCAAAATTCGCGGGTGCCATCAATCACGGACATTACCTGCGATTTGCTGCGTTAAACTTTGCGGCCATTGAAAGCATGGAACTGCACGTCGCATCAGCCGGCGCAGGTGGTTCTATCCAACTGCGGATTGATGCCGTGGACGGGCCGGTCGTTGGTTCGACAGAAATCAACGTGAATGGCCATTGGGAAGAATTTTATTCGCTGAAAGTGCCCATCTCGCCGACAATCGGAACGCACGACTTGTTTGTCGTGTTCGCGCATCCCACACATGCCGGAGGCCTGATGAATCTGGATCGAATCGACTGTAAACTGAAAGAAGTTGACCACCCACAATACGGTGAATAACGTACGTGCCATGCGCGCGTTGTTTCGGCCGCTGAAAATTGACCTAAACCTCAAGGAGCTATTGATGAATCATCTGAATCGACGTCACTTTGTCAAAACAGGTCTGGCGGCTGGTGTCTTGTCTGCCATGCCGCTACGCACTTCGTTTGCTAATCGAGCGAATGAAGAAATCGGACTCGGCTTTATCAGTTGCGGCGGTCGAGGTCGCGAGTTGATGAATGCGTTTCGAAAGATTGAAGGCGTCAACATTACCGCGCTATGCGATCCGGATGAAAACCGAGTTGGCGCGGTGAAAGAACTGTTTCCGCAGGCCAACGGCTATGCCGATCTGCGAGAACTACTGAAAGATGACGCGGTGGATGCCGTGGTCGTGGCCACTTGTAATCATTGGCATTGCTTGGCTGCCATCTGGGCCATGGAAGCCGGCAAGGACGTCTACGTGGAAAAGCCTCTTTCGCACACTCAGTGGGAAGGTCGACAAACCGTGGCGGCGGCGCGAAAGTACGATCGCATCTGCCAAATTGGTACGCAACAGCGTTCGGACCCCATGCAAGCACAGATCAAGGCGTTCTTGCACGGCGAAAAGGCTTTGGGCGAAATCAAGTCGGCTCGAGTCAACCGTTATGGCGTCCGAGCAACCATTGGAAAACGCGACACGCCTTTGGAAATTGAAAAGAATGTCAACTACGACCTGTGGCTCGGGCCAGCTCAGGACGAACCTCTGTTCCGAGACAAATTGCATTACGATTGGCATTGGGACTGGAACACTGGTTCCGGCGAAATGGGCAACTGGGGCGTCCATGTCTTGGATGACCTGCGCAATAATGTTTTCCAAGACAAGGTGACGCTTCCTTCGCGCATTTGCGGCGGCGGTGGTCGAGTGGCTTGGAATGACGCTGGTGAAACACCCAACGTGCATTTCGTCTACTTTGACACTGGTTCCATCCCCACGGTGATTGGCCTGAGCAATCTGACTGCCGGACCGGGCCAACGAGGTGGCGCGCCGCATCCTGGCCCTGGCAGTGGTTACATTGCTTACTGTGAAGGTGGTCGACTGGAGGGTCAACGAGGTCGCGCGGTGGCGTTTGATGCCGACGGCAAGAAGGTCAAAGAATTTTCCGGTACCAGCGGCATGGGTATCCATCAACAGAACTTCATTGATGCCGTGCGAAGCCGAGACCGTAGTTCACTGAATGCCGAAGTGGCAGTGGGGCACGATTCGACCGGTTGGTGCAATTTGGCCAACATCGCGTTTCAAGCCGGTACCGCTTTTCGTCGCGAAGACGCCAAAGCCGTCGCCGATTCTCAAGGCATCTGGTCCGATCTGCTTTCCGAAACGGAAGCCCATCTGGCGGCCCATTCCGTCAGTTTGGAAGGTTCGGAAATTGTGCTCAGCCCCATGCTGCAAGTCGACGCCGCCAACGAAACGTTTGTGGGTCCCCATGCCGATGCCGCCAACCAATTGCTCAAGCGACAATACCGCAGCGGCTATGAAGTCCCCGAACTAATCTAACGCGAATCGCACCATCCGTGTCTTGTTCGCATACATTCCAACCACAAGCTCGTTCATTTCGTCCGAACCAGCTTGTGGTTTTTCTTTTGACCATCACAGGCAGATTCCTAGATGGACAGCGCCATGATTGGTTCGTATTTTCGCCTTCAGGTGGAAGGGTCTCTCGGTGCAATTTCCGCCTGAAGCCAGGACTATGAACGACTTGCGCTGGCGAAAACAATGTGGCGCTGTCCAACTAGCTTCGCGTCGCGGTAACATGCTGCCACCAGCCACCGCGATATCAGAAGGGGCCTGCGTTTCATACCCATTTGCGTCGGCCGCCACCGGCGTAGCCGCTTGGAACGAACCAGATTCGACACTCGGCGTTCCCGTTAGGCAAACCGCAAAACAAACCCAACGTAACGAATACCAACAACCACAGAAGGTTCCGTGAGTCCACAGTTTCTCAGCGTGTCGTACTTTTATTGGTAATCGTGTTCGCCCAATCGTACCCTGATGTTGCTGGCGGCAGCGGTCGGCTTTCGGCTTCATACAGCTTGACCGTTTCTTCGACGATCTGGCAGAGCTCGGCGAAGACAGACTTTTCATCGTGCCCATGGCAGCCACCGTATAAGAGGCCAGGACAACTGCCGACAAAGCACTGATCGGCGTCAGACCATTCGACTATTTTTACGTATCTAGCGGCTGTATTCATGACTTGGACTCCTCGATTGCCTTGCTTACGGCACGTTCCTGGTACTTCTTCGCGTCGTCACCAGCTTCTCCCGAAATGGTAACCGGTTTCGCAACTTTCGGATGGACAAAGTTCCGATGGCTTCCCGTTCCCCGCGATCCTCGTAGCCTGCTGCTACCAAATCAGCGATGAGTTCACGAATCTTCCTTGGCACGACAAATTCCTTACAAGAAATCAGGGCTGTTTTTATCGTAACCTCCACCGGACCCTAAATCCAGCCATCGCGGCCGTCGATCACGTCGGCCGAAGAATGCACAAACTTGCCCGTGACTACTCGATGCCGTTCGCTCGGTTTCACAGCGATCGCCGGACACGCTTCCACCGACAACACCGTCGCGTCACCCACCGCGCCCATTTCGGCCAAGTTCAAATGGACGGTTCGTCGTGGCGAAGCCTGCAATGCGTCCACCCACTCCATGGGCCGCAGCAGCTGCAGATCGAGCTGACTGCCGTCTGACTTGGCCATTTGCAGGCGAACCAATCGCCACTTGTCCGGCTGAATTTCG
>JAWKTK010000050.1:0-9523 GCA_041399205.1 Pirellulaceae bacterium
GGTGACGTCGGGACCTTACTTTACGCTTCATAAGGCGACCGGCGAATTCGAACAGTTCTGGTACGATCCAACCTACATCAGGCCGCCCAAGGCATTTAAATTAGAAGCGAAGTGGCAGCATGTCATTGAGCAGAAGTCTGAGATTGAGAGTATTCTTCCGAATCACACGTATCGCGACGTGTTGTTGACGGCGTTTCGGAAATATCAACATGCAATGGGCTTATCGAGTGATGAAGCGTCCATCGTTTCGCTTTGGGCACTGCTTGAGTTCTTGACTTGCTCCGAGGGTAAGCACAACGATACCGTCCGTCGCACAGCGTTTCTGTATACCGATGAATTACCAAGGCTGATCCTTGAACGGATTCGCCATAGCCGGAATCGATACGTTCATCATGCGGAGCAAATCGAGGACAAGCAGAACATTCACTATCGAGTCCGTAAGTCGGCGGAGCATTTGATCAGATTTCACCTCAACAATCCATTTGAGTGTAAGACTATTCAGGAAACAGCAAAATACATGTCGATGTCGACTTCTCTCGAAGATCTGGACGCGAAGATTGGCATGTTTCGAAAAGTTCGGGACTTCCTCGCTATCGAATCCGATTATCAGATTTAGAACGCCCTCGGCTCACGACTGCCCATCTCTTTGTATCGTGTTGTTCGCCCTTTCTCTGCCGCGATAAATTGTGCTGGCGCAACAATCCGGGGGACCTGTCACGGGTGATGGCTGTTTCATCATCGCTGCAGGTCTGTAGGGTGCGAAGTGACACATCGGCCGTCCTGGAATGGTAATCGGCGCGCAACAGCGACCACTATCGGCACCGTGACCGTCGAAGTCGCGAGGCACCAGCTCTGGCTCGATTCCGGCAGGCTGCCCTTGCGGGCTAAATGGGTGGGACTAGATTCGCCGCCGATGTGGTGCGAGGATCGCGATGTCCAAACCAGTTTTGAATCTGCCGAAGGTCGACGCCGGCACAGTCGGCTTCGGTGCAAATGAGCAGCTGGACCGCTCCTTCTGTGGCTCTGTCACCGGAGCTAGGTAAACTGATGCGGATTCAGATGCCCAAGCTATATGTGCTATAGTGCAGCTTTTATTCTTTCCGATTGGAACATGCAATGAAGCAGTTGTTGGCAGTTTTGTTTCTCGGTGCGTTTTGGGTGTCCTCAGGACTGGCTGAAGATGGGCGCGAGAAAAAAGAGCGGATTGATGTTCATCTTCATGCTTACAAGGTTGAAGGAATCAAAAGGCTAATCGGCGAAAGTGTCGCCGGTGTTCAGGCCGTGCAGTCCGACAGCGAACTAATCGCTCAGACGATGTATGAAATGGACAAGAACAATGTCCGATGGGCAATTATTTCCGGCAATGATGAATTGATTGATACGTGGATGAAGCAGCACCCAAATCGATTGATCCGCTCATATCTTCCCAAAATCGGGAAAGATACAAACCATGAGGCCGAAGCTGAGAAGTTAATCGCACGAATTGAAGCCAAGGACGTGCGTGCCATTGGAGAGCTTGCGCTTGCCTACATCAAGATGCCGCTGAATGACCGGACAATGTGGCCTTACTACCGAGTCGCGGAGGGACGAGTACCTGTCTTCTTTCACACCGGCATCGGCCCCAACAGAGACCATGGAAAGTTCAACAATCCTCAGTTCCTTGGTGAAATTGCAGCCGAATTTCCGAACCTAGTGATCGTCGCATGTCATATGGCAGAAGGCCAGGAAGACGAGCTTATTCAGGTAATGAAGAAGCATGAACGGATTTACGCGGACTTAAGCGTGATGAATTGGTATTCATATTCATGCCGAAGCATATTGAAGAAATTGAAGTCGGAAGGACTCTTGAATCGTGTGTTGTATGGTTCCGATCAAATGATTTACCCAGGTCTAATCAGCAAATCAGTGAAGGCCGTTGAGAATTCGGACCTGACCAGTGATGAGCTCGATGCCGTATTCTGGACGAATGCCGCTCGAATCATCGAACTTCCAGACACGACGCCGGCAGCGGAGTGATTGATTGTTTATCGTTACTATGTTGATCAGTCGAACCGCAACACGTACGCCGGGCTGCGGTCGAGGTTTTCGCCCGCTCTGATATATCGAAGGGTCGTGCGGGGATCGCGGTGTCCGAGCCAGTTTTGAATCTGCCGAAGTTCGACGCCGGCACGGTCTGCTTCGGTGGCTGCTGTGACGCGTAGCGAATGAACGCTTACCGCGTGGTCGATGCCGACTTGACTACAGTAGCGTTTGATGAGTCGCTGGATCGCTCGCACTGTGATTGGCTTGCGGAGGAAGCCGTCGAAGCCTTTGCCACGCGGCGAACGGACGGGGCGAAACAGTGGGCCATCACGGTCGTCGTCGATACCGGCCATTTCCATCCATTCATTGACGGGCGTGGCAGCGAGGGGAGGGAGCACGCCTTTCCGCAGGTCATTTCCTTTGCCCCTGATTCGAATGATCGTGTGCTCGCCGTCGCGAGTGATATTGCCGACCTTGATGTGATGTAATTCGTCCACGCGCAGGGCCATATACGCAAATGTCGCGATGATCGCTCGGTCCCGGATTCCCGCTGGGGTGTCAACATCTGGAGCGTGAAGCAGTTGCTTCATCTGCCGGGGCGGAATGGCAGGTGTCAATCCATCAACGGGGACTCGGGGCGAACTCACGAAGTTCGGGTGCGCCGGGTTCGCTCCTCGATATCCGCCGACCTGGAGAAACGAAAAAAACGACCGCAGGGCCGTGATCTTCCGAGATACCGTGGCGTTCGACGCTGCTGTTGGATTGCCTTCGAGGTCTGGGCGACCACCATGGGCCAGCAAGTGGTCTCGCCAGGCCGTAATATCACTCGGAACCATCAAGGTCATTTGTTCGATGTGAGTCGGTGCAAGTCCGTGAAAATCCAGGAATTGTTCCACGTCTTTGCGATAGGCCTTGCGCGTGGCTGCCGATTCGGTCTTTCGCAGCCACGCCTCGAAGGCTTCGGCCACCATAGGTCTCAATTTGGCGATGCTTGCCGGAAGTCGCTCGTGAGCGAACGCCGGCGTATAGTTGTCTCCGTCGAATGTAACGTCACTTCTTTTCTTGGTCATTTTCCTCCGTTTTGCTGAGCACTGTAATCGAGCGAAAGTCTAACTTGGCTGCACATTCCCGGCACCAAAGGAGAACGTACTCGGCGTGGTAGACGGCGACGCCATCACCTTCGAAGGTTTCCTTGTAGAGACACAGAGCGAAGTAGAGTTCGCCTTCTGGAACCACGCGTTGGCAACTCTCGCACGTTCTCCAAAGCTCTTTCATGGTTGATCCTCTCTGGTTAGATTGTTCTCTTGACAGTTTCGGTGTGCGATAGGTTTTCTTAACTGGCAACGCGGACTATCCGACGGCACCATGTGTTTTGCTTCGTATAACCCACTTTATGCGACGTAAAAACTCCAAAGTTTTTAGGCATGGCCGATGGCGTGCTGAACAACCTTCGGCCTGACGGCTAGACGTTTCGATAGGCATCTTCGACCTTGTGTGCGAGTTCCTTGGCGGTCCAGGGCGGCGAAGCATTTGTTTCGTTCCACTGTGCGAGTGCCTCGAGCGCCTCGGCGGCGGTCATTCCCGAATCGCGAAGTTTGCAGGCGGCGCGAAATGTGGCGTTGTGTCCGCCGTTTCCCGCGACGGCTTGAATGCGACGAATGTAGGCGGTGCCGTCGCGAATGGTCGGGACTCGGCAGCTTGCGGACGGCCGTGACAACGTGGCGAATTGCGTTTGATTCGGCTCGGTAACCCAACGGCTCTGGAGTATCGGCACGTCGTATAGCGAATAGCGTGTCGAATCGTGCCAGTGGTATACATGCCCAGTTTCGGGATGAATTGACGGCGGCGCAATGGCCAGCCCACCTTCGCCGCGAATGTCGATTTGCCGGCCCATCACATGGGTCCTACAAGCGATATGCTGATCCGGATAGCGGTAGTAGAAATGCATACCACGGCCCGTGTAAACGGTCAGCGGCGTAGCTGGAAACTGATCCTGCCACCACCGCGCGTCCTCCAGCGAATCGCAGTCGACAACTACAAGGCCACTGTAACGTCCGGTCACAATCGCTAGGTTGTAATGCTGCTGCGCCGCTGGGCCGAACCAATGTCGGACCAGTTCGGTCGACGGGGCCTTTTTTTGGTAAGCCGTCCACGGTGTGGCTGGGATCTTGCCGTCGATCGGAATCACGGGCCAGCCACGGTCGAGATATTCGAAGGCAAAATGCAGTACGCCGGGACTGGCCTGCGCAGTCGTCAGAGATCGATTCGTCATCGGAGAACCCTCCTGCCAAACAAACGGAAGAAAAACCGTAAGCACGCCAAACGGTTACCGAGCCGGATAGCTCGGAAACGCCGCTTGGTGCAGGCGTCTTCGCTAAGGAAACGACAAGAAGGAACGACTGAGCAGATAGTTGGCATACCACAATTCCTGATGAGTTTTCAAGGAAAGGCGAATGTCACGGGGTTCGAAGGTTTCAGCGGCCAACTATGAAGCGGGCTGCACTGGCTGAATTCGTATAACGATGAGCTAGCTTTTGCGAAACGAAAAAGCCCCGGTAGGCAAAGTGTGACAAAGTCACACCAAGGGCTTTCGTTGGTCGTCGTGACGCTAGAACGGAATGTCGTCTTCGACAACAGTCCCGTCGAAGGCTTCTTTTGCTTGATCGACAAAGCTGCGATTGCTGCCGTCAATGATGGCATCGATGCCGTCGAACGTGCGAAGCAGTAATCGAGCTGCCGCAAGGACATCATCTGCCGAAAGCCAGACAGCGGTTTCCTTCCAATCGTCCCCATCTTTGTACGAGCGACGAAGTTTGACGGCATAGGTCGAACGTTCGTCCTGCTCTTTGTGAAAGACAGTGGCTTCGAGTAACCCTCGTCGCTTGGACGCAATGGGCTCCTTGCCGTCGGCCGTCTGCTCTTGTTCAATCGCAGTTCCAATTGCAGCATCAGCCCACTGCAAAAGCGCTGCAGCTGGGAGCAAGTTTTCACGGCCTAAACTGACTCGCGATTCCTTCCATTCCTCTTCGTGCTTCCACGACTTTCTCAATGTCGTGTTGTAGAAGCGTTGTCCGTTGCTGCCGTTTTCCCACACGGAAGTGTCAAGTCTTCGGTGACGGTCGGTATGCACCGGGGTTCTGCTAGTCGTAGTCATCGTTTGACCACCTTTCTTGTTAAGTTGTTAATGCGAGCATGTCACGCGACGTGCTCAATCTCAAAAAACACCAGGTAAAACCTGGAACGCCTAGACCTACCGGGCCTTCCTGATTGATATGCAAGGATGTCGGCCGAGCGTGCTGTGCAGTTCCCTACCCTCACGTAAGTCGCTGCTCTGATTTAGGATCACATGGACTGAAGTAGCTGTGGAGTCATTTCCAGCGGTCGCCGAACAAAATGCGTCGATTCGATAATCGATTCTCAGCAATCGTTAATCGTTGCAATGCTGACGCACGGACATTCGAGCCCCACCTCCCCACGCTCGTTCTCTTCGTTCACTCGCTCCTACGTGAGGACGAAAGGAATCCGCCGCTCTGGTCGTTCCTCCGAGCAACGCGTCGTGCCAGAACCGCTGCGCGAACCTGGCACGCCACCTTGCCAACGGCTCCACTCCCGCCGCGTCGGCCTTCCTTTCGATTTTCTGTTTTCCCTTTGGGCGGGCCTCCAACCGAAATGAGAGGCCCGCCCAAAGGGAAAACATGCGGGCTGGGCCGCATGAAAAACGAACGCTCGTCAACCACACGAGCGCTCATGGAGAAACCGAGATGAACCACAACAGAAAGGAAAAATCAGAAATGGCCGACCGAATTACGAATGAAGCAATCGGAACGCTGGCAGCAGCACTCGACCGAGGCAAGAGCGAAGGGCTCACAAATCACTTAGAAGCCATGGCCCGGTTCTATCGGTATAGCTTTGGCAACCTGATGCTTATCTGGGGGCAGCGAGAGGACGCAACGAATGTCGCCGGTTTCAGAGAATGGCAACGGAAAGGGCGGCGAGTGAAGAAAGGCGAAAAAGGGATCTTGATACGCGCGCCGTTTACGGTCAACAAGAAAACGGAGGTTCGCGAAGAGGACAAGGAAGTAGTCATCGGCTTCAAACCGGCCTATGTATTCGACGTAAGTCAGACCGAGGGTGACGAGATCGCCGGAATCGCAGCGGTCAACGGTTCGCCACGTTGGACCGTGGATTTGCTGAAGGCTTTTGCTTCGACAAAGGGCATCGAAATTGAATACGACGAACGATTGGCGGCAGACGGTCGGGCTAGCGGTGGTTTGATCACGCTACGGCCCAACGGCACACCGGCCGAGGAATTCTCGACATTGGTTCACGAGATCGCACACGAACTGCTCCATTTTTCCGACGAGGGCAAGCAGATAAGTCGTTCCGTGGCGGAAACGGAGGCAGAAGCGGTCGCCTACGTCGTGTCAACAGCCGCACGCCTCGACTCCGAGCAGGCTTCGTCTGATTACATTCAGCTATATCAAGGCAGCTCGGAAACTCTTTGGGAGTCGCTCGAACGCGTGCAGAAAACTGCCGCGACAATCATTCGCGGGCTTGAACAACTGGCGGCCTAGAAGATGATTGCCGTTGCCGCCCAACGGCGGCAACGGTCCGCCCTCAGATATGTTCAAATTCTCCGAACCAGCTGATACCCCGTAGAATCAGCCATTTGGCAGCTCATTGTTGCCGGCAGAGGGGTAAGCTCAGGAGGTCTGAAAGTGCTTTGTACGGTGAATTCGGATTATTTTACTGGACTCCCAACTGCAAACGACGGATTGGTAATCGGCGCGCAACAGCGACCACTATCGGCACTGTGATCGCCAAGGTCGCGAAGCAGCTCTGGCTCGATTCCGGCAGGGAAAAATGGGTGGGACTAGAGGCGGCGCCGATGTGGTCCAACAATTCGAGGCCGTTTACCAACGGATTAGACATGTGCGTCGAAGTCGCTTCGGCGTTTCACTCCGACGCAGCTTACGGCGTCCCGCTTTCGGGAACCGTCTCGTCCTCCACCATCACGTTCGAGACGTTTTCGGCAACGCGGTTCCTCGAGCCGATTCGAGCCTACAACCAGCTTGTGACTGTCGAGCGGGCTGGTGGGCTCGTGCTCGCCGAACTCCCGTACGTCGGCCTGTTTGCTGGTTTCGTGACCGCGACCTCGGTGGTTGGGTGGTTAGGATTCCGGCTGGCTGGGCCGATGTACCCACGATACGGCAGGTTGGTTCTGCCTCGGCAGAAGGGGCAGATCTTGTTGGAGATTCGACCGTGAAGCGACATTGGTACCAGTTCAACATTGCGTTCCTCCTTGTGCTGACGTCCCTAATTGCTTTCGGTATCGTCAGTCCGGAACGGTATCGCGCCGCATTTCGGATGCTCGCGTATTGCATGCTCGCTGTTCTCGTTTACCGTTTGATGCTTCGCATACGGCCGTTAACTCGTACCCGCACGTCCGACCGTGGAGATGAACGTCCGACAAGTGGTCAGCAATAGCAAATCCACATCGCAGCTGCTTTCGGGTAAAATAACAAGGACGTCGCACGGCAAGTTCTCGACCATCACCTTCGGAGGGCTGCCTCACGTCGCCAGTGGAGCGTCGCGTTCGAGCACGTGGCACACAGGACGCAATTGTCATCAGGGCAATTGGGCTTTCAGGTGTACATCCCAAAGTTCTTCCAAGGTGTCGTAAAAACCGAACTGATCACCAGGCGGAGCAAAGAGTGTTGTTGCGGATTCCATGTCCATGGCAATCTCAACTTTCTCTTGGAGTGAGCGCCCAGCGACGATCATGCATTTGTCGCTCCAGCGACTTTCGTTGCGTGTTCTGGAATCGAACTCCTTCGAAAAAGCCTGCGAAACGACTCCCGCGTTGGCGGGGGCCTCGGATGGTCTCGAAAAACGCACCAACCGCACAACAGTCGGTCGCGATCCGACTCCTCGAACCTCCAAATAGAAAACAGCCGACTCGGGTGTGCCCCCAGATACACCAAGTTTGGCGTAACCCCACAAGTCCGGTGCAGGCGACCGCAACACCCACATCACGACAACGCACAATACACCGGCCAAAGTTACGAGGCCGAAAAGTTGCTTGATCGAAATTCGCATGTCCGAGCCTTAAAACTTCCGATGAGCACAAATGCTCCCCGCATCAAGGTGACAGTCAGTTTCTACCCAAGGCACGCTCAATCTCTTCGCGATAGAGCGCCACGGCCACGCGGTTTAGTCGGTGCGTCAGCTCGTCGAGGTCCTCGTAATTCTGGTCAATTGGCCAAGGCAACTTAAGGTCTTCAGCGAGACGCTCAATGCGGTTCACGAACGCTTGGCGTTCAGCTCTTCCACTATGGTAACTGACTTTTCCGAACCGATCGATGATGACAATCGTCGGATAGCCCACAACGCCGAACGCATTGGCTGACATGCTGTCAGCCAACGACGTTCCATCGTCGATCGCCGAGGGAATCGTCCAGTTGTGTTTGGAGAGTTGGGACTTGACTTCCTCGTCGCTCGTGCCCGCCGAGTGAATCCCGAGGAACACTACGTTCTCACCTTCGTATTGATTCTGCAATTCCTTGATTGCAGGTATCATTCGAATGCAAGGTCCACACCAAATTCCCCAAAACTCGATCACAACGACACGGCCACGATAGTCCGCCAGTTTCCGGGATCGACCGTCTGTCCATTCCTTGACTCGCCAGTCAGGCGCGGCGTCGTCCGATTGGAGAACTGCCGCATGTGGTGGTTCTTCAGAGGAGGCTTGTGTTCCCGGTGGCTCGTCTTCACCGCGCAGGGAAACCGGCAACAACGCAACGAGAATCAGCAGGGCGGACGGTGCCGGACTGAACTTGATCGACATAAGGCCAATTCCAGAACAGGGCTCGAATAACGCGATCTTAATTATACTAGACTTTACCTGCCCTCAGGACAATGGGTTCCGCCAAAGAATCGAGGCCTCTTTACCACACTCGAATCCTTACCGATTGTACTAACGCGCACCCACAACCCCACTTGAAGGTGTTCCGCACCCCAAGAAGGGTGATCGCGTGTCGGCCAAAGCGGTCGCCAAAGTCGGGTCGGGACGGTCACGGCGTCGTTCAAGGGAGTCGCCTCGCTGGCTGCTTCTCAGACGCCGCGCCTGATGTCACGAATAATGCTTTCCGCGTTCTCGACATTTCGTCATGGCCTCGGTTCTGCTTTGTGCGAACATCTGCGGCTCAGCTTGATGTCGATTGACATTCTATCGACTTGTTCTGCGCACATTCCTGCTGACACGCTGGAGAATCGCGCACAAACGTCTAGCGTCCAGCCTATGGGCTAACGCAACTGCGAACGCGCCGGGCGTGCCAGCCGACGCCAAAAACGTCGTGCCCAAGGGCGATAGACTGCTTGGACTCGGAATCAACGAAGGCTCGATCGGTTTTGAAAAGTCGTTCGCCGCAGCCCGTGAAGCTGGGATGCAGTTTGTCGAGCTTTCAAGCCAATGGGATGACATCCAGCCCAAGCCGGGCGA
>JAWKTK010000051.1:0-8504 GCA_041399205.1 Pirellulaceae bacterium
TCCTTACGGCCGCGAGCCTGCGTAGTTCATCGTAAAGCACAGACATCAGTTCGTTCGAAGCAGTCTTATTGCCATTCGAAACCTCGGTAAGAAGCTTAGATATTTCATTCATCATTAGTCCTGCCATGTGCAACTACGACCGGCAGCCGTCCTTCGTCAATTAGTTTTAAATAGGCTTTGGAAAACTCGGTGTGCCACACGCCGGATACTGGTGCGTCTGCCGCGATTTGAAGATGCCGTTTCGCGTCTTCGACATCTGCCGGCGTCTTGGCACTCCCAAGTTTCCACATGCCGACCGCATAGTGCGCGACCGAACTCTCGTATTTTGACGCGACAAACATATCAAGCAGACCGTTCGACGAAAGTTCGCCCGCATAAAACCTGGTGATCGGAACACTTTGCCAATCTGTTGATGCTATCTCCTTGCCTTCAACGTCCCGAAGAAACTGACTTGCATAATTTTTGGTGAGTTCGGTGTCGCCGCTGAGCAACGAAATATCCAGAAGCAGCCAGCGAAGGTGCACGTGTTGATATTGTTTTGAAAGCTCGGCCAATTTGGAAAGGCACTGCTCGTTACCGTCCAACACATCTGAGATCGCGTCGGCAGCATTGGCAGCCAGCGAATCAGGAACAGCGGTCAAATACTCTTCCAAAGCGACTCTATTGGAGGCGGCCAGCAATTTGGCAACTTTGGCTTGGTCGCCGCCCCACTCGTCTTCCCTTAGTTCTGCGTACAGTCGCTGATGCTGCTCTTTTTCCCCCAAGAAGTCATGCAAGGCTGCACGAAACACTTTTCCCAACGGATAGCGAGGAAACGCTTCCAGTTTCGTTGAACTGGATTTTGCACCGTCGACCAGATTCGCCAATTCCCCCTCAGAAAGCGGACGGTTAGAAATCGCCGATGTTTCCAAGGCCACCAGATACGAATACAACGCAGCCCAATGGACATAGGCATTGTCAGGGTGAAGCCCCGTCGCTCGGTTAGCGTCTTTGCAGGCACGCAGTGCGGTTTCAAGTTGTTTCGTCTTTTTCGCTCGAGATGCAAGCGACTTCGCTCGAAGTGCATACGCTGCGCCCCAATGCGGATTCCTGTCGACTAGTTCCTCAATTCGAACCAGCATAGAGTCGGGAACATCGATCACGGCGCCTAATGCTTGGCTCACCAATAACAACTCTCCGTCGTCGTTCGGGTATCCACGCTCGTCGATTCCGTCGGACAACGCTTTCCAAGTAAGATTCCAATTTGAAATGTCTCCGGCACTCACGTAAGCAAGCGTCATTGCTGCGAGCCAAGCTGGATCATCTTCCCGATGTTGGATCTCTTTGAGGCGTGTAACAGCCTGAGGCGACTTGCCTGCGTAGATCATCGCTATTGTCTTGATCAACTCTGTTCGCCGGTTCAATTCTTCAGGGAATCGTGTCTTTCCCAATTCCAATTGACACCGTTCTTCGTCTCCGGCGAGTGCCGCAGCCAGCGCCTTGTCGAGCAATTCTTCGTAATAATCTGCCAACGCGTTTTGCAACTTCTTTGTTGTCGCCTCCAATTCGCTCTGCTTCGTCGCAAGTCGTTGGTTGTGAACAAATATGGATGCAGTGCCCAGCAGAACTGCAAGAATGGCAATACTTGCAACGGTGACAGCAGGACGATTGCGTTTCACAAATTTCGAACATCTGTAAACGACGCTTGGTGGTCGAGCCTCGACCGGTTCTTCGGCCAAGAATCTCGTGACATCCGCAGCGAGTGCGCTTGCTGACTCGTATCTTCGTTTGCGATCTTTGTCGAGTGTCTTCAGTACGACCCAATCCAAATCGCCTCGAACAAATTGATTCAGACGTTTTTGATTCGTGCCACGTTGGTCTGCCACACCAGTGGCTTCCGCCCCACCGAGGCTGCTGATCTGCACGCTGGCAAGCAATGGCTCTTCTTCGCGAATGATCCGACATACTTCGTCCAATGCGGCTTGCTTCAATCGCTCGCGATCAAAGGGCAGATTCCCTGTCAAAAGCTCGTAAAGCAACACTCCCAGCGAGTACACATCGCTTCGGGTATCGACATCGACACCACTGAGCCTTGCCTGCTCCGGACTCATGTAGAGCGGCGTGCCAACCAAAGATTGGAAGCTGGTGTAGATAGTGCGGTCGGTGAGACTTCCGCCCAACGCTTTAGCCACGCCAAAGTCGATAACCTTGGGAATCTGATGACCATCGATTTCCGTCACAAGAATATTGCTGGGTTTGAGGTCGCGATGGATAATGCCTTTCTGATGAGCGTGCTGAACTGCGTTGCAAACGATGGTGAACAACTGGAGTCGCTCGCGAAGTGATAATTTCTGCCGGTCACAGTATTCGGTAATTGGTTCACCAGCGATCAATTCCATGACGAAGAATGGTCGGCCGTCCTTGGTGGTGCCGGCGTCCAACACCCTGGCGACATTGGGGTGATCCATGATCGCGAGGGCTTGACGTTCCGCCTCGAACCTCGCCAGCACCGCTTTGCTATCCATGCCGGGCTTAATCAGCTTCAGCGCAACCTTGCGGCGGATAGGCTGATCTTGCTGCAACGAAAACGATGCCCATACCGCCTTCGCCGATCTGCTCCAGCAACTTGTATGGCCCGATCGAAGTTCCAATCAACGCCCCAGTGTGAAAATCTTCAGTGGCGTCGTCACTGGCGTTGAGAAACGTGCCTGCACCGAAGTGGGCAGCCAGCAGCCGTTCGAGTTGTACGCGCAATGGCTCGTCGTCACGACAAGCATCGGCCAGATACTCCCGCCGCTCTTGTTCCGATGGGATCGCAACCGCGGTTCCAAAGATTGATTCAAGTGACCTGTCACTAGACATTTTGGGGCTCCTGATTTTGCATTTAACCAAACAGAATTCAATGCGAAAATCCGCAGCCCGATAGCTCAGGCAAAAAACTGAGAATCTGCCAGAATTTCCAACGAAAAACGCTATTCCGCAAGAATATTGGTTTTTCATGATCAAATCGTGTGATCTTTTACGCATCAATTTGAAAAGGGCTGCTTTTCCGATTCAACGCTGGAGCGAAGACGATGCTGAATTTAAAGGACAAAAACAGAATCGAATCGATATTTCTGGAAGCGGTTGCATTACAGGGGAAAACTCGCAGCGAATTCGTCAAAAAAGCTTGCAACGGTAACCGGCAGATTCGATTGGAAGTCGAACGACTGCTCCGCGCCGATGATGATGCTGATAGCTTGTTGGATCGACCAATTCATGGCGAATTAGGTTCGGAATTCGATTCGAAGCGTACCGCGGAGCCCATGGAGGGATCGCATGTCGGTCCGTTCAAACTGCTGCAGAAGATTGGCGAGGGTGGATTCGGTGTCGTCTACATGGCCGAACAAACGATGCCTGTGCGACGCAAGGTTGCTCTCAAGATCGTGAAGCTTGGCATGAATTCGAAGGAAGTTGTGGCCAGGTTTGAAGCAGAACGCCAAGCGATGGCGATGATGGATCATCCAAATATTGCCAAGGTGTTGGACGCGGGGACGACCGATTCTGGCCGGCCTTATTTCGCGATGGAACTGGTGAAGGGCGTTTCGATCACGGACTTCTGTGACGAAAACAATTTGCCCATGAACCAGCGGTTACGACTATTCCAGCAAGTTTGTCGCGCCGTTCAGCACGCTCATCAGAAGGGCATCATTCATCGCGACATCAAGCCGTCTAACGTGATGGTCACGCTTCACGACGGCGAGCCCGTTCCCAAAGTCATCGACTTCGGCGTAGCGAAAGCGCTCAGCCAACACCTCACCGAGAAAACGCTTTTTACTCGCTACGGCCAGATCGTGGGGACTCCACAATATATGAGTCCCGAACAAGCAGAGATGAGCGGCCTGGACGTGGATACGCGGAGCGACATTTATTCGCTGGGTGTCTTGCTTTACGAACTGCTGACAGGAATGACGCCGTTTGACGCACAAACGCTCCGCAGTGCCGGCTACGACGCCATGCGAAAAATGATTCGTGAAAGCGAACCGCCCAAGCCTTCGACCAAATATCGTACGCTGGACAACGAGTCCGCGACGTGCATTGCCGCGCCGATCGACAATTCCGGCAACACTTTCCAAGACGATTGTCGGTGACTTGGATTGGATCGTCATGAAGACGCTCGATAAGAACCGCAACCGGGCGCTACGATTCGGCGAATGGATTATTAAGCGATATTGATCGGTATCTCAACGGCGATCCAGTGGAAGCAGGACCGCCAACCTTTCGATATTTGTTTACAAAACTCTACCAGCGAAACAAAGCCGCCTTCTTAACAACAGCGGCGATCGCCTGTTTGCTGCTGATCGCGACCGGCATCAGCACGACGGCGTGGCTTGATGCGGCTGCTCAACGAGACGTCGCGAACGCTGCGGTTGGCGAGCTGACAGAAAAGCAAGCGGAGCTAGAAGCACAAAAGAAGGAATCCGACATTCAAGCTCAGAATGCAAAGGCAGCCGCCGCAAACCAGAAGCACGCTTGACGTACTGACAACGATGCTGGCCCAAGCGACACCCGACCCAAGACTGGGAACTGAAGTCAAGGTCAGTGACTTCCTGAGGCATTCGCTAATCAGCTGAAATCGCACCGCTGGCTGATGCAAAGGTTGAAATCGAAGTTCGTACGACTCTAGCCAAATCATTTAAGAGTTTTTCCGAATTCGCCAAGGCGGACGCACAGATGGAAGCCGTGGAAAAACTGGGGCGAACAATATATGCGAACAATGACACCGATCTGGCAACATTTCTGTACGAAACAGGACGCACCGGTACCAAGAATCAGGAAGACCTGCTGCAGGAATCGCTCCGCCTGCTCAAGGGCGACAAAAGCCAAACGCTGTTGCAAGTCGATATCTGGACGCGGCTTGGTTTGCTGGTAATGCTGAATCCCGATCTAGCAGAAAAGCGTTTTCGAACAGCGATTGAATTGGCCGAATCGCTGGATGATTCGCAGCGAGCACTCGTATCGGACCTTCCAGAACGCGGGCTCGCTACGATCCTGAATGACCAGGACCTGATCGACGAAGCATTGATTCAGGCCAAGTCGGCAATCGAACTGGCTAGGCGTCTGAAGCATGACGAAGAGCTTGTTCTCCTTCTCTGCGACTTGAGCAACATTTATTGGAATCTACTCGACGAAGAACGTGCCATCGAAACGGCAGACGAAGCGGTCAAGATTGCATCAACAAATGGCGAGGTCGAAAACCAACTTAAGGCATGGAACCATCGGCTCGAGTTAGAACAGCGCAGACCGCGGTACAACATGAGTTTGCAGCGCGAACTTGTAACGCGAGCCATGTCATTCGTCAAAGAAAACTGGCCCGTGCTTCACCGAAACCATGGTGGCCCATTGGCACAAGTGCTGGGCACGAGCAGGGCATTTCTTTGGACCGCAGGTGCCACCGATGAAGCAGACAAGATCACTCAGCGCAGCGCGCTGCTGTCAGCTTACTTACAGGCATCGGTGGACCGTAACACGGCGTGGAACCTGCGATGGCATGGCGACATTGAACGATCCATCGAGTATTACGATCGAGCGAATCGAACCATTCAAAAAGGTGGCGGCTATTGGGGGTTCATTTCGTGCGGACGTGCATACGAATCGGTTCGAGATTTCGAATCTCAACTGAAGCAACTTCAAAAAGCTGTGGAGATTGGAAATGATGATGTGGAGCCGTGGACAAGTATGTCGCTTGATTTCGCGATTGCGTCTACGCTGCGTCGACTCGGAAAAAATGACGAAGCGCGAAAGGTCTTCGAAGAACTAGCCATTGAAATGCGCAATCATTCGCTGCGTCTTTGGGGTGAAGCCACCGCCTCGGCCTATCTGTTTTGGGTCGAGATGTCGGAAGCCCAAGACAAATTCGTTGACGAATCTTCTGGCTCATTCTACGACCAAGCACTTCAACAACTCGACGACGACATGCCAGTTTGGCCAACGGGACGCGTATACACCCATGCCGTACTTGGAATGATTGCAGAGCGGAAGGGCGACTTAAACATGGCAACCGAACGTTTCATCAAAGCGAACGGGGAACGCCCTGGCACGTTTGCACAAATTCATACCGAATGGGTTACGGACCATCTGGTCGAACTGCTCGTCAACGCCAATCGGCTTGACGAATGCGAGCGAATCCTGAGGGACGACATCACACGTCGCGACGCACAGGTGACGCCCATTCATCCGGAACGCGCCTTCGTCCGTCTGCGACTAGTCCAATTCTTGGTCGATCACAAACGCGACACCACGGGAGCCGCAGCATGGTTGGCTGAAGCCAAGAAAATCTACGAATACCACGCCAACGTCCTTCCTCAGGCCGAAATCGATAAGCTCAGCGAACTCGAACAAGCCGTTGCATCGACCGAACGCTAATTCGCAGCAGTTATCCCCAGCCGCTTGAAGCGCCGATGATTAGAACCCATCTATTAGGACGGATGTAATTTCGAACCCAGCCGTTTGGACAGATGCAAGTTTGAACCCATCTATTAGGACAGATGTAAGTTCCGACCCAGCCGTTTGGGCGCTAGCCCCGGACTTTTCATCAACCGCGGTCCGGGCAGCGCCCAAACGGCTGGGGTTTGTCGGGCTGTTTTTTGTCATGCCAGGCCTGTCGATTTGTAATTCATGGCAATCTTCCAGAATTTCATGATCGAATTCGCACTGCTTCTACGCCACTACTTGTTGATCATTTGTCATTTTCCACGAACAAGGAGCCCGAGATGCCCAACATTGTTTCCAGAGCACGTGCAACAGGTCATTTGATTTTGAAGAACATACGACTCGCAAATTCGACGCCAGTTTGGACCTTCCTTTTGTGCGGTGCAGTAATGCTCGCGACATTCGGGACTGCCCACGCCCAGACGATTCTCGAAAACTTTGATGACGGTGATGACAGTGGTTGGATTCGTCATGAAGTCGTTTACGCTGGCAATCGAGACGTCATTGAAGGAGCTTATCGACTTACGTCGGTTGCCCCGGTGCTTGTAGGAGACATAGGGCACATAATCAGTCGCTTTGACAACGGTTCGCCAGTCGGAGACGGATTCATTCTCGCGCGAAGGTCAAGGCTAACACTCGCGGTACATCAGCAGGAATCGTATTGTTTACCGACAGCGATCCGGCGGAATACTATGTGTTCAACGGCTCGTCTTCAGGTGGCGACTTCAATCTTTGGCGATCGAATGGCCAACCGTTTCTTCCGAATTTGCCCGACCCGGTTTATCTGGGTTCGCCCAGCGGATTGTCTCGCTTCAACGCAGGAGACGAATGGTGGCTGGAGTTGGGTCTCGTTGAAGGATTGGTTTCTGTAAACGCATGGCCAGATGGTGACCCTGTCCCGACTGAGCCACAGTTCACGTGGTTCGATGCCAATCCACACTCCATCGCCGACATTGGTGTGGGTGGCTGGATCAGTACAGGTTGGCGCTCGCCGGTTCATGTCGACGCCAGCTTCGACGATATCTCGTTTCGCCCGGTGCCAGAAACGAGTGTGGCGTGTGACTTTGACGGTGATGGCTCATTAGGAGTTGGAGATCTAAACCTGCTATCGGCGCAGATTTCATCTGGCGAAGCCGCGGCGGAATTTGATATCAACAGTGACCAGTCTGTTGACGCCGCCGACCTGAATCTCTTCGTAACTTTGGAAGACAAATTGAACACGTGGGTTGGTGACGCGAACTTGGATGGAGAATTCAACAGTGGCGACCTTGTTGCCGTTTTTCAATCTGGCCTCTTCGAAACCGGACTGCCGGCACAGTGGCAACAAGGTGACTGGAATGCCGACCGACTTTTTGATAGCGGCGATTTCGTAGCTGCATTTCAAGCAAGTGGCTATGAACAAGGCGTGCGACCAACACCAGTGCCGGAGCCTAGCAGCAACGCGGTCGTCGTGGCTTTTTCCACCCTCGCGATCCTGGCGTTACGCAGCTCAACTCACAAGTTGACATGAATCTGATTTCAACACCCCCAATCACAAGGAGCCTTTTATGTCCTTCACATTGTTTCGACAAACGGAAATGCTAAATCGACTGCATCTGATTCTAGTCGTCGCCGCTGTTTCTGTTGCCCCTGCTAACGCTGACCACCATCAATCCTTCGAGTTTTTGAAATCGTTCGAAGGAGTCTGGCAAGCGACCGAGGGAAAAGATGTCCGAGGCACGACCTCTTTTAGTGTTGGCGTCTCGGGGAAAACGCTCTACATCCGGGGTGAATTGGGAGACAGTAAATTCGACGACTTTATCACCTACGACCCGAAAACCAAGGTGTGGCTGATCGTTGGCGCGGGCCATGATGGCTCGCGATACACTCATTCGATCAATGCGTTCCCTAAAGGCAAGATGAAGGCGGGCCAGCAATGGGATGCTAAAACCATCGGCACGACAGCCGACGGCAAACCGACGACAGGCTCTCTGCACTTCGTCGCCAAAACATCCGATAGCTACGAATTGACGATCAAAGAGACTGTCAATGGAGAAGCGATACCCGATCGGATC
>JAWKTK010000052.1:0-7464 GCA_041399205.1 Pirellulaceae bacterium
GGAAAAGCCGGGTAACGTCAAAGCGCCAACCGCTTGTGGATTGGTTTGATCGGACAGATCAATCGCAAACAAGGGATCAATCTGACGGTACGTCACCACGTACGCTCGATCACCAAAATACCGCACCGATTGAATTGATTCATTCAACGCCAAGTTTTGCATGCTGCCCACGTATTCCAACGTGCCGTGATCTTCTTTGACCACAAACATGGCATTTTCACTTTGGCCCGACCAATTTCCGGATCCGGAATTGCTGATGGACGTGGCGATGCGCAAGTGACCGTCGTACTCGTCCGCGGAGAACTGGTTCAACATACGGCCAGGCACAAAGCCCGCCGCCACAAATTCGACTCCGCCCGTTGCGCCATCCCAATCGAACTTGTTCACTCGAGTGACCTGGCCGATGTCGGTTTCGTAGCCGTTGTCAAAGATGTAGAAATTGCCCAGCGAAGCATAAACGATACCGGCTCCTGTAGTGTAAACGCCTGACGTAAACGAAATCCCAGGATCGTCGTTCAGGACATTAATAGAAGTCAGCGATATCAATTCGAACGAACCGTCGTTCATCGGCTGATAAATATCCTCGGGCGAGTTGAGCCATCCGGCACGAACCACTTCCCCATCTGCACCGGCACTGGCGTAATTCGGCAACGCGGCATCCAACAATTCCGCTGGATTGGCGTCCATTCTGGCGAAATACTCTTCGGCCGTTTCATAGCGACGAGTCACCGAATCGTCATCCGGATTGTCGGGATCACCTTCGTCTACGATTTCCACCACGGCTGGTCGAGGAGCAACGCCATTCTTTTCGGTGGCCACATAAACAAAGTCACCTACAGCTCGAGACTCCACGTAGTTTCCTTCCAGCGTCGTTTGCTGCACCAACGTCGGCGCACTGCGATCGTGCACATCCAGCACGGTTACAATTGTGGAGTATCGCCATTCACCGGATGGATACGGCCACCAGAAATCGCCAAAGAAATCAGGCCCGCCTGTGGGATCTGGATTCGCCGGCGCGTCATCTTCCCAGTCCGGAATAAATTCTGATACGGTGGAAATCACGGTCAGCCGATCGTCTCCTTCGGCCAAATACTGTCCCACAGGATTTCCAGCGATCAGCGTCCGCGAAACTTCGGCCAGATCTTCACCCGGCCAAGCCGACATGATGACCAGTTCGCGCCCTGCCAATGAATACAAATAATCGGCGTCGAATTCCACCAAGTCCGCTTCGTCCACGCCTTCCACTTGCACATTAGTGTCCGAAGAATCTCGACCGTCATTCGCTCCTGCTTCCGGAGCTGGTCCGCCAGCGAAGTCACCATCCAACCACCAATCGCCTCGATTCCAAACGTAGGAACCAAACAGATATTGATAACGAGTCTCCGCGTCGGCAATCAAGAATTCTCGATACGCTTCTACCGAATCAAACGTCGGGAACCGATCGGATGGATCGGGATCGACATGCACGGTGACTTCGGCCTTGAGCTGATTGTCCACCGTATAGACCAGCGTCTCCGAACCGTGAAAACCTTCGGCCGCCTGGTATCGGATCGTTCGTCCGTCGTTGGAAATAGATACCGCCGCTCCCGAAGGAGATGCGGATACATTCGTAATCTTCTGAGCTCCCGTATAACCTCCGCTGAAACTATCGTTATGCAGCAAGCCCAAGTCTTCTGCCTGTCCACTGGCCACGTGAAATTCATCGTTCAGCAAACGCTGGATCACGTTGACTGTGGCTGTGGCTTCCATCTGCCCGTCAACAATGTAGGTAAACGAATCGGTTCCCACAAAGTCAGTTGGAGGCGAATAGCGAACCGACCGGCCATCCGCTGATACTTCGACCGTGCCACCATGTTCGCTGGCCGAAACGCCCGTAATGCGCTTCGCACCTCGATAATTCACACTGCGACAAGCATCCCACGGATGATTATTTTGAAAATCATTTTGCAGCACGGACAAGTTTGTCGACGGACTGTTTTGGTCCATCAAGAAATAGTCGTAAGACAAATGCCCCGTACGATAGACGTAAACGGAAGCGGTGTAGGTGTCATCCACCGTGTAAGTCAGTTCACCAACATTGGACGAACTGGGAGTCGCCAGAATACGTTGTCCATCGGCGGAAATGGAAACGGCCCAACCGTCACTCGCTTCCACACCGGTAATGACACTGGGCCCTGGATAGCCGAACTGAAAATAATCATTCGCCAAAACATTTAGCGTATAAGTTTCGGCCGTACCATTGACACAATAGCTATACGAATCATACGACGCCAGTGGCTGCACATAGACATGGACGCTTGCCTCTAGTTCGCCGTCCACAACGTACGTAAACGAATCGCTACCGGTGAAGTTTTCTGCCGGCGTATAGAAAAGACGGTTTGCATCCAAGCGAATGGTACCGCCCGATTCCGTATCGCTGACCGACGTAATCTGCTTGGCACCTCTGTAACCGTTCCCCAGAAAATCGTTACTAAGCACATCCAAGAATCGATTGGGCGTGTCCTGATACGTGCTGAGCGAATCGTCACGAACAGGCCGAGTCACCTGCACGGAAACTCGAGCCGGATAGCGTCCGTCCGCCGTATACGTAAACGAATCGGTGCCGTTGAAACCGGGCGCCGGCGTGTAGAGGACCTGCAGGCCGTTTGCAGAAATGGAAACCGAACCACCCTGGTCTGATTCCGACTGCACATCGGTAACACGCTGGACGATTTTGATCTGCCGATCGGTCTGATAGTCGTAGTAGTAATCGTTCGTCAGCACGCTGATTGGTTGGTTCGAACTTTCATAGTCAATTTCCGTATAGTCATCTTGCACCGGGCGCTGAATGTTGAACGAGGCGGAAGCTTCGTAGGTGTTGTCAACCACATAGGTCAAACTGTCCCAGCCATATGCGTCGGCAGCAGGTTGATACATTATCGACCGCCCGTCGGCGCTGATTTGCACGCTACCGCCATTACTGGTCTCGGATACCAACGTAATCTGCTTTGCGCCACTGTAGCCCGCCCAAAACGGATCATTCGCCAGGACCGAATAGGACTTGAGCGGTTCGTTCTGCAAAATGTAGTAGTTGTCATAGCGCAACGGTAGAGTTAGGTCGATGGTCGCTCGCCCAGAATACTTTCCGTCCACGATATACACGAATTGGTCTCGTCCTTGTGCGAACGTAGATGGCGTATACATCACCGACTTGCCATCCGCACTGATCTGCACTTCCGAATCGGCATTGGTAGTGCTGACTAGCGTAATCTGACGAGCACCTGTGTAGCCGTCCCAAAACCGATCGTTGCCCAAGACGTTCAGCGAATGTGCTTGCCCGTCGGGAGGCAGAGTGAATTCGTCGTCCTGCAACGGAGATTGAATGGAGACGTTGACCGTCGAGTAGAATTGGTTGTCCACAAAGTACACGAACGATTCTTCGCCCGCAAAGTCGGCTGGCGGCGTGTAGCTCAATGACTGGTGGTCTGAATTGATACTGATTCGACCACCTTGCGAACCAAAACTAACGGACGTGATTTGACGGTCGCCTTCGTAATCATCGCTAAACGAATCGTTGGCCAACACGTCCAGCGTCATCGCATCGCCATTTTCGAACGCTTGCACTTGATCCGCCACCAACGTGGCCGTCAACAACGAACGTACTTCTAACGACTCCGGTTGTAGCCGAACACGACGACGCAGCTTTTCCCGCTGCGAACGTTTTCCGAAAATCCGCTTCGATTGACCCAAATTCTGCCTAGACATCGCCAAACCTCCTAATCCCCCAAGACGGGACTTGCCGACAGTGTCTCTTGCACTGTTTTCTGAAGACTGATTCCATCTTAACGTCGATTTCGCGCTGGGGAAAACGACGGAATTTAACTTCTCTTCGAATCGGGTTCGTTTATCGGAACGCAATCGTCCTAGCTTTGACGATGGCGGCCTGCGTCCAGTTTAGATTTCGCAACAAAACGGCTAGGATACGAAGGTTAATCGAGTAAAAAACTGCAGGAATATTGTTTTGGACATGCAACTTTCGCCCGTTGATTTCGCTGTGCTGACTGCCTACTTGGCGGCAGTCGTGGCCTTTGGCCTGTGGGTCGGCCGAGGCGCCAAGAACTTATCGGATTACTTGTTGGGCGGGCGAAACCTCCCGTGGTGGGCCATCTTGGGTTCCATCGTCGCCACGGAAACCAGCACCGTCACGTTTCTCAGTGTTCCCGGAATTGCATTTGCCGACGGAGGAAATCTGGGCTTTCTCCAATTGGCGTTCGGCTACATCGTGGGCCGAACCATCATTGTGTTTGTCCTGCTGCCGCTGTACTTCCAAGGCAAAATATTTACCGCGTATGAAATTCTGCAAAAGCGATTCGGCCAGACAACTCGCAAAACCGCTTCGCTCCTGTTTCTGGTCACTCGAAATTTGGGCGACGGCCTGCGACTCTATTTAACCGCTTTGGTGCTGCGCGAAGTCATCGGTTTGCCGTTGGAGTTATGCATTGTGGTGATTGGTATCGCCACCATCATCTACACGTGCATCGGCGGCATGAAGTCGGTGGTCTGGAACGATTGCGTGCAATTCGCGGCGTATATGCTGGGCGGTCTTCTAGCGGCGATGATCATCGTGCAAAAACTGCCGGGTGGCTGGGCCGAATACGTTTCCTTCGCGCAAGAACATCAGAAACTGCAGCTGTTCGATTTCCAATACGACTTGACCAACCCACATTACATCTGGGCGGGCCTCATTGGCGGAGCGTTCTTGACCTTGGGAACGCACGGCACCGATCAAATGATGGTCCAGCGATACTTGTGTGCTCGGAATCAGCGAGACGCCGGTTGGGCGTTGGTCTTGAGCGGTTTCACGGTGCTGTTGCAGTTCCTGTTGTTCTTGCTGATCGGCATCGGCTTGGCAGCATTCTATGCGCATCACCCGGAAATCACATTTAAAAAAAATGATCGAGTCTTCGCGTCGTTTATTGTGACGCAACTTCCGGCCAATGTCGGGATCATCGGGATTGTATTGGCCGCAGTATTTTCGGCGGCCATGTCGACGCTTTCCAGTTCGTTAAATTCGTCCGCCAGCGCGTTGGTAAATGATTGGTTTCGCACCAATCGAACAATAACGACGACGACAACGACAACGACAACGACAAGGCAAATCCCGACAACGACGGTTCGGCTCGTTTTCTGCTGCGCATCACGCAAGGACTGACAGTCCTGTTCGGCGTGCTGCAAATCGGCATTGCCATTGGCGTCCAAGAAGTGGAATCGGTTGTCGGCAGCGCACTGGCCATTGCGGGCTTTTCGGCAGGACTTTTGCTGGGCGTTTTTCTGCTTGGCATTCTGGTCCAACGAGCTGGTCAGACGTCTGCCTTGGTAGGCTTGTTGTGTGGCACCATCGTGTTGATTCTGGTGCGGTTTGTCTTGCCCGGCAAGGTCTGGCTAGGATACGAATGGCAGTTGCTGGCTTGGCCGTGGCTCCCCGTTGTAGGCAGTTTGACCACGTTTATTATCGGCACGTTGATCAGCGTGGTCATACCGCGTTCCAGGACCGAACCATGAATCTGAATTCGCCACCATGCATTCCCGGTTTAGAAGTCTTCTTGGAGCGACCGATCGATTCGCTGCGAAACGCTCGCTTTGGTCTACTGATGAACCAAGCATCGGTCGATCGCAACTGCCAGACGGCTTGCGATCGGTTCGAACAGACCTTTCCGAATCAACTGCGCGCGATCTTTTCTCCACAGCACGGGTTGTGGTGCGAAGAGCAAGCCAACATGATCGAATCCCAACATCAGGTCCATCCGTGGCTGAACATTCCCGTTCACAGTCTCTACAGCGAAACTCGTCGGCCGACGCCGGAAATGCTGGAATCGATCGACGCGTTGGTGATTGATCTACAAGACGTGGGAACTCGAGTCTACACGTTTGCATGGACCATGGTAAATTGCTTGCAGGCGTGTGCCGAACGTGGCGTTTCCGTAGTGGTGCTGGATCGTCCCAATCCGCTCGGTGGCGAGATACTGGAAGGTCCGCCGCTGCATTCAGCATTCCGCAGCTTTGTCGGCCTGCTGGACATTCCGATGCGACACGGTCTGACCTTGGGAGAAATCGCCAGACTAGCAATCCGCGAACTTCACATTGATGTCGACCTGCACATGGTGCGCTGCTCAGGCTGGCAACGCAGCGAACTGTTC
This sequence comes from Pirellulaceae bacterium, assembly GCA_041399205.1. Taxonomy (GTDB): domain Bacteria; phylum Planctomycetota; class Planctomycetia; order Pirellulales; family Pirellulaceae; genus JAGQOZ01. The sequence continues at coordinate 6,177 of JAWKTK010000052.1, forward strand.
ACAGCCACTCGTCTGCCATGGCTGATGCCTTCGCCCAATATGCCTTCGTTTGAAACGGCTGTCGTATATCCCGGTCAAGTGCTGCTGGAAGGGACGAATCTGTCCGAAGGACGAGGCACCACATTGCCGTTCCAGATTGTCGGCGCTCCGTGGATTGATCCCAAACGCTTGTTCGACCGCTTGAACGAATTTTCCTTCCCCGGACTGCAGTGGGTGCCAATCTATTTTCGACCCACGTTTGACAAATACGGCAACCAGCGCTGCGGCGGCGTGTTGCTACGCATCGTTCGGCCCGAACAAGTACGATCTTACGAATTCACCGTTCGACTTTTGACCGTTGTGAGACAGGAATGGCCCGATTCGTTCGCTTGGTTGCCGCCACCTTACGAATATGAAACCATCAAACCACCCATCGATATCCTGAGCGGTAATACACAACTGCGCACGTTTGTCGATTCGCAACCAATTACAGCAAGCCAGTATGCTGCGCAGTTCGATCGTTTGGTGAATATCGACGCGGTGTCCCATTGGCTGGCTTCCACCGACGCGTTGCTTTATTGAAAGGAACAATACGACGGTGGTCGATTCGCAACATTATACGCTTTCAAGAACACTCAAGAACTCTTCTACAAGTCAGACTCCGCGCCAGCTGAATCAGCGACCAGCCATCGTGCAACACGCGGCGCCGCGCGGAACTGAGGCGAATCAGAGGTCAACACCCAAGATATGGAAACAACTTCAGCACCGACGCAAAGGACATTGAACCATCAGGACGTTTTCCAAGAACTTTACGGCCTTTCAACATGATTACGCAATACGAAGTTGGATCCGTCATATTTCTTCGTCGACAGCCACTACGTCCAGTGCCGCTAGGTCATCTTCGATCATGCGGTGCAAGCCAAACATGGCTCCAAATCCGATCAAGCCGGTGACGCTGGCAATGACCAAGTAAATGGACAGATCTTGTTCGCCCTCGCGAAACCCAAACATCACCATCAGTAGAATACCAAGCAACGGAACGGACGCCGTCAAAAGCAAATACATACGATTCAAGATTCGCAATTTTTCCAACTGCAATTTGGCGGGGCCAACCGAAACGTCCCGGCGAATCATTTCCGGCACGAACCATCGAATGCTCAGTGCCGTGACAAAGAAAAATGGATACGTGCCCGCTAACATGCCGCACAACGCTAACGACAGTGCGAAGTGTACGTACATGCCAATACCAACTCCATCCTTCAATCCCCAATGAATGGCTATCGGATACGCAAAACCGGAAATCACCCAC
>JAWKTK010000053.1:0-7251 GCA_041399205.1 Pirellulaceae bacterium
GATGCCTGCGGTTTGAAAAACAGATTTCAAAACTCCATCCCTCGTGTAGGTATCCGGCCAGTTCGCCCACAATTTGTTTGGTTTCCAACTTCCATCATCATACGCATTCGGAGTCGTTCGGATGTTAATTGCCGGGGTCTTCCAACGGTTAGGTTCAATTGCGTTTCTTAGACCTTTGACGAGCTCAGCCAGTAAAGCAACTGATATAGGCGAAAACAAATATCGGTCGGCGTAGGTTAGACCAACAACCTCACCCTTGCCTTTGATCACCTCTGCCGTCGCGGGATGGTCGGTCATGACCTTCTGCCAAAACCGCGTTCCGAATCCAGTCACAGGTCCGTCGATCTCGTGATGAATCGTGATCTCCTTATCCCCTAGGTCGAGATTTTTTGGCCGTAGTGCGTCCGGCGATAATGGCGAGCTGGAAAGGGGAATCGGCTGCCCCCCTTCTTGCTTAATGAGAGGACCTGTGGATGTACCCCACTCCGCCGAAAAGTTCAGTGCCTGTTCCGACGATACGGCCCAGCGGGCAACCGGCGAATCGAGAGTCTCCGCGATAATCCAGCCATTGCCAACGCGCGCGGGCTCGTCCAACAATAGCAAATCGATCAAGGGGTGATCCGCGAGACTCGCGAGAATGAACCGATCGGCGTCGTCAAGCCCCGAAATCTCACTCGGGAGTGCAACCTCAACCTTGACTCCCTGACCAGCCAGGCGATAACTCAGTTCCCGCAACGGAGAAGGTGCGACGTCCCAGTCCTCATTCCTACAGGCTGCAAACAATCGAATCCCTCCGTTGTTGCCCTGGCCTACAATGCGCCATATCGACTCCCGAATCGAGTGCGGTTCGAGACGGGAAGCGGATCCGAAAAATGCAAGTTCTTCGGGTAGTTGCAGTCTGTCCAGCCAACCATCCGTTAGGAATTGCTTCGCTGTATGCCGATCAAGCATGTCTATTGCGAAACGTTGATCGTAGTCAAGTACACACTGAGGGCACGAGCTGTCGCAATCAGAAGGGCATTCGAGCCGCTGCCGAGCAGAACGAAATAGATTGTTCATAAACCGCTCAGCGTCGGACGCGTAACCGGCCGCGTAGCGATCGAAAATCAGAATCGACTGACAGTATCCCCCAAGTTCCAAGCGACTCGGCTTGATCTCGCATCCCAACTCCGTCGCCTGGATCCCAATGGCTGCGGCAAGTGAGTCACGAAACGCGACCGCCAACGTGGTTGCAGCAACCTTGTCATTGAGCCATTCACCTGATTCCGATCGTAACTGAATTTCAAGAACGTCGGTCCACCCTTCGTGCCCTAACGCAATTCTCTGTTTGATCTTCCAAGGGTTGTCGCTCCCTGGACAATAGCCGCTCTCATCTTTCGAGCGGCGTAGCTTTCTGTGCGGATTGTCCAGCACAGCAGGAAGAGTGCCATCGGGCATCATGGGTTCGGCACGACCGCATTCGAGGCAGAGAGCATAGCCCTGTCCATTAACTCCTTTTGATTGATTGAATACGTGGCCACGATTCGAAACTCGAAATCGTCCAAGCTCGGGATTTGGCAGAGACAACCAATCCCCGTCTGAGTCTATCCAAGGTGGCTCAACCGGAATGAACTGCTGGGTGGTTATATCGTTACCGGGGTCTTGATAGAAATCTACGGCGAATCCTGCCGGCTCCAAGAACTCCACAATATCTGCGGATTCGTTTTCAACGCCACAACTTTCGCAAGAGCGAGCGGAGTCAAGGTTGTGTGTTGATCCACTCGCGCCACAACGCCTGCATCGCCAGACAAAACGGATCTCTTGAATCTCACGCACTTCGTTTTGGTCGGCGGGAATGTGCCAATTCAACGTGATCCCTGCAGACTTGTATACAAGTCCGTCAATCACAACGTCGGATCCCGGTGCATATTCGCGAAGTGCAGTAACCAGGTCGCGGCTTGCCAGTTCTCGGCGCTTGTATCGGTTGTCCTCGCGTCCGTCCCGCTTTTCTCGGACGTACCTGCTGACCGTTAGATTGTCGAAGGAAGCGATATTTGTCGGGAAACCGTAGACCGGCAGGAAGCCGCGAGTAGCCAATTCTCGTAGAAGGTACTCGCCAACATGTCGTTCCTTGTGGACCCTGATTGCCCTCGTGGCTGGAGCATTCTCGCCTCCTTCTCTGAGTATCTCAGCCTCTTCAGCCTCGAGCTGTTCCCACTCTTTGAGCCACTTGCCTGAGATCTCATCCATCAGATCAGCTGCTTCATCCGTCAGCCGGCTGAGATTCTGTCCTTCGCAGGTGCTATGTTTTATGAGCTGAGTGGTCCCATTGGTCAGATCATCTTCACCCTCCTAAGCTTCTGCACCACCCTGAAAAAGTCAGCGGCTAGCGACCTGTCACTCAGAAAAAACAATCCGCATGTGAGTTTAGTTTGCTCACTACTCGTCAACTTCCCTAAGAAATCTGGAGAGCAACAGCGAATTAACATGTCGCTGTACTATCACTACTGTCGAGCGAAAACCGAGGTGCGGGCAACGCCGTGTCGAACGCCCAACGGCTATCACTGAAAACCGATTGATCATGGGGATTCGACTTACAGAGGGTCATTGCAACCGATCGAGGCTCCTTACGACGACCGCGCGACCTGCACGCTGCAAATAGTTCGCGGGATGGGGCGGCACATTGTTCATGGCAACCATGCAGATGCCGCCAATATCGATCCCCATTTCCATCGTCGTCGAACATGAAAGCAGATTGACCTTTCCTTTTGAAATCCGCCTCATACCGTTGGAGAGTCCGAGAGTCTTGCTGGGCAGAGTGCTCCGCAGTTCTGAAGTATGGGGAGAGTTCTATGACACGGTCGTTCAAATCCGACCATAGCCCCTGATCGCGAAGATCGCCGATCTCGGCTCAGTTTGCTATCCACTCCCGTCCGCGTTCAATCCTAAATAATCGTCGCTTTCGCCGCCGAACGGAACGTCATACACCGGGAGGTCGACAGACTGACACACTGCAGTCTCGTCTGTCGGACTTCCGGCAGGTACGAGGGTTAACCCTTGAAATGTAGTGTCGAGAATTCGTCGGGTAACGGGACATATCCACCCGCGTTTCATCGGAGCGAACGCAAGTTTGTCTAGTGGGAGCATACGCCCGTCCCCGGTCGGTTGTAATAAACCTCTGGTTACCAGTTCCTGCCAGGCTCCCTCAAGCACCGTGTCAATGCGATCCTCGCCTTCAGGAGTCGTTAGGTCTGCGTGCAGCGCGTGTGACAACAGCCGTACCAACAGCCCCCTCGCTTGGCTCGAGGCCAACGACGTTGATTTCGGGCCACTTCAAGCTCGTCCCGGCCCACCAAATAGCGTTGGCTAAATGGTATCCCCAACCATTACGCCATGCCGGGGTGATCGCGGAGCGCCGTTCGCGCGCACGAAAAATCCAAGCAGACCTTCAGAAAATCTTGCCAACTTTCAAGGTCAAAGCTCCCAGCTTGACCTACGGCCGCCTGAGCACATTAACTACTGCTTGGATCGACGGATAGTGAACAACAACGAGCCTAAGCTTTCGAGATTGTTCTGCCGCTTCGGTCGCCGGCCGAACTCACGGACCAGAAATGTCTTTGCAAGCTCTGTTAGTCCCAGAAGCATCGCCAAACGTCCCAGGCGAGTACTGTGCGCAGGTTCGTCTGCATCTTCTGAAGATCGCCCTCTAAAGTCAGGCGTTGAACCAGATCGTTAAATGCGATCGGCGGAATCTCGCTGAGCGTTTTCAGTTCCTCCTGTTTCTCCTTGATCAGGCTTTCCAGTGCCGGGTTAGGTGAGGCAGACTGGATTTCCTTTAGGCGTTCAATCTCATTTCGAAGGTTTTTGCCGCCCGTATCAGCGCCTACCTGTAAGTGCTGCAACGAGATGTGGTAAATCAGCCCTCGGATCCTCATTCTTTCCGCATCTTGCTGCAGTTGGGCAGCTAACCGCGCGGTTCCTTGTCGACTGTCATTAAACGTCAGTAATCTACGACCTCGCCATGGGTTCTCGGCCGGTTTTTCCCCGTCGGGAGCGAACTCGAGAAGTGTCGGCATGATTGTGCCGATCAGAAACGGAGCTCCCAAGCGGCTGAACCTGAACAGGTCCGCTTTCAATGTGGCTTTTCCATGACATATGGGACAACCAAAATCTCCAACATCTTCGATCGCGCTTACGCGAACGGTAGATTCATTTGATTCGGTCATCTGACGCGATACTCGGTTGATATCAATCGCTCCCACATGATCTGACTCTTGATTGACAATCAAGAGCTTCTGCTGAACCGAGGTGACGTGCTCCGGATCAGTCGCGTCCTCATCGTTCTCTGCGTTCTCGATTTCCAACTCGAATTCGTCGAGTACTTGTTGGCGACGCAGGTGCGTCACATAACCGTCGGAAGTTACGCCGGCTAATAAGAGCGGCGTGGCACATCCGGCACAAGTGACCAGGTCATATGCAGGACTACCGCAATCACAATGTTTACGGGGTTCAGTGTAGATTTGACCAAAGGGCCAAAGCTGTGACGTAAGCGATTCCGTCCTCACGGCACAGTCCGTGTCGGCGCAGGCCCATAGACCCGATAGCGTTTGGTGAAATAGATGCGCACGCAGAGGTAGAAAGGCATCTCCGGGCTTTCCATCTTCGGTTTCGGCACGTGTTCCAGTAAGCAGATCAAGCCACTTCAACGATTCCATCTGCTCTTCATGGGTGGCTTCTGCCGCTTTGCCAGACAACAGACCAGTCACCTCTGATAGCTTCGCGACTGGCGGGGTCATTGCATTTCCTACAAATCGCTCGCGAATCGATCGAGCCTTTGCACTTTTAGCGAGCCGATTGAAGCGTTCAGGCGAAACTTCCTTTTCGGCTTCGATGCTCCGCAAATCTTCGTAAGACGTCTCATCGAGAGGGGACACATGATCAAGCGACGGCACTAAACGTTGGCCGGCCACAAGGTGGACGCGATTTGGCTCCACGCCCGCGACATCAGCTAGGAACCTCCTCAACTTTCTCCCTGCTTCTCCCTCCGGGTCGCCGATAGTGGCAGAAGTCGCAACGAACCGAACATCTTCAGGTTTGACTCCAAATGCGAAGAGAACGCGGCGAATCAGCAAAGCCGCCTCAGCTGCCTGGGAGCCAATATATGTGTGAGCCTCATCGAGAACGACCCATTCAAGTTTTCCTCTTGACTGAGCAAGAATCGGTGCATCTGCCGTGCGAACGAGCATATACTCCAGCATCGTTGCGTTCGTAACGAGTATGGGCGGCGGGCTCGAACGCAAGGTTTTGCGATCGCGAACCTCGCTCGGATATTCCCTCGACAGGCGGGTAGGATCCGGCCTCTCCGGCGTATTTCCGTTGTACAGGCAGAACCGTATGTCTTCCCCGAATCCATGGGTCCACGCTCGAAGTCGCTCACGCTGACTATTGATGAGAGCGTTCAGCGGATACAAGAAAAGAGCTCGAACCCCTGTTAAGCGCCCCTTATTCTCCTGTCGCTGCTTCACCAAACGATCAAGAATGGGAACCATGAAGCGCTCGGTTTTCCCCGAACCCGTACCGCTTGCCACTACCACTAACGACTGAGGATTCGGATCCGAGAGGATTTGCCACGATTCCACCTGATGGATGTAAGGACGTTGCGACCTTGGGAATCGATAATCGTCGGCCAAAGCCTTCGGAGGCTTGTCCATAGCCGCAATCAGCTCTTCAGTAAGGAGCGAGCTGGCAAGGTCGGACATTCTTGAATTCGAAAGGCTCCAGCCAAATACCGCTTCAAAGGTTGGATCTGCTAGGAAAGATCCCGTTGTTCCGAATGGACGCTCAAACACTTCTGACAGATGCTGCCTAAGCGGCACATTTGCAAAACCCAATCGGCTAATTGCAGCCAGCTTGGACCGCTTAGCAAGAATTGGCAACAGTTCAGAGAAGTACAATTTGCTCATTTTAGTAGTTCACGAGTCCAGCAACCCGTCGGCTAAACACTGGGCGATTGTCTGATTGAAAGCTTCATCGTACCAGTCTGGATCAAAGGCTCGGTGGGTTCGCAATGCATGAATCTGCGCCGAGTCATGAAACCAGTTGGCCGTCCTGTTTAGTACAACTTGAGATGAAAGGATAAGCGGCAAGTTGATCACGCTATCCTGGAAACCGAGTCGTTCCGAACACAGGTATCTCGCAATATCCGGGATATCCTTTGATTCCTTGAGTAGTTCTAGGAAACTGCATGGCCACTCTTCATTGTCATCGTAGTGAGTGCGACGCAGATTCATAAGGGATGAATCCGCTCCATGAAGTAATCGTGCTGTTGCCGTCTGCCCTACGATTCGCAACCCAATTGCCTCTTGCCGTGCGGCTTCAAGATAGTTGGCACTGAGGATTCCGAGGAGATAGGCCAACGAACCGACCTCCGTCGCAAGGCTCGCAATTCGCGATCGCAGAAACGCGTCGAAGACCGTCTTGTACGTATCCTCCGGAAAAAGATCCTTGCAATAATTTTCGGCCGAGCAAGCAGCAGTGCGCCAGTCCTCCCACGTAACAATCTCCCACGAAAATGGAAGTTCTTCGGCGAACCTAAATAGAAATTCTGTCTTGAGATTGCTGAACCTGAGAGCGAGAGCCGCCATCGCGCGAGAGTTCCGTGCAAATTTGCGCCAAAGGTCAAACGTGGCGAGTGGAAGATGGCCAACTTGTTCGGCCAACTGTTCAACTTCTATCCAGTTCGGATGCGAAAAATCGGCGGCCAACGATCCGATCAAGTCGTCCAAACCGTGACGGGTCACGATGGCGTTTAGGTATTCATTAGAACTATTGATCTCGCCGCTTACGTTCCACAATGTAGGCCGAAACGTTGGCCTGGAATCTCGAGCAGGATAAATAAGCCAACATCCGCATTCCTGCAAATTCGGACCAAAATCCCACGATCGACAATTTGCAGCATCGCTTTTGACCTCACTCAATGGAGTTGGCTCCTCTCCAGGCGCCTCTATGCGAATCGCGTAAACGTGAATATTCTCCTCGGAAGCGGCGCCGGCGACTCCCGGTGGAAGTTTGATTTGAATCGTCGATTCCGTTCTCTGTACGACAGCCTCATGCGGCGTTATCTCCAATGAGTACGCTTCAGCGCCGTTTAACTCAATACTTAGACGAACAGTCGAATCAGGATTGTCGTCGATTGTCAAAAGCTGCTCGATGTCGGAACGATAGTCAGAAAGCCGTATCTCTGAACTCATCGAGTCCTGCAGACTTCTTAGA
>JAWKTK010000054.1:0-5822 GCA_041399205.1 Pirellulaceae bacterium
GCGGGAACCTGATTGACGGCCAGTCTCGGCCGTGGAGCGATTTCACTCGGCTTTTTGGCCGAGGTGACGTGGACTATGCAGCGGTCAAGGAGTTGCTCGACGTGGAAGCGTATGCGGACTACATGATTGTGAATCAGTATGTTGGCAATTGGGATTGGCCGCACAACAATTGGTATGCATCCAGGCGACGAGTCGACGGTGCGAAGTGGCATTTCCACACTTGGGATGCGGAGGCCGCCTTCCAAAACGGCATTGGCGAAAACCGCGTTTCCAACGTGCAAAGCGCCGTCGGTCCCGCGCAAGTTTGGCTGACGCTGATTGAAGTCCCTGAATTCCGAGACATGTTTGCCGGCCGAGTCTACAAGCACCTGTTCAACGACGGACTGCTGACGCCGGATGTCAATTCGGATCGACTGGATCGTTTGGCAACGGGAATGGATCATGCCATTGTCGGCGAATCAGCTCGCTGGGGTGACGGCCGCATCGATCAAACTCGCACACCGCTCACTCGCGAACATTGGGTCCGTCGCATTGAAGCCATCAAACGATCTTACTTTGGCAATCGAACCGACCGCTTGCTGCAACAATATCGCGATGCAGGCCTTTTTCCCGAAGTCATGCCGCCTTCGTTCAGCGAACCCAGCGGACGATTAGCCACCAACACGCCGGTTCAGCTAAACGTAGAACGAGGTGACATCTATTACACATTAGACGGCACAGATCCGCTGTCTTCGGATGGAACCCTGTCCGACAGCGCTATTCGCTTGAATACGTTTGATTTGGTGACGGCGGATTCGGCTGCTCGCTGGTTCGTTCCGCAATCGTCTTTGCCGACCGATTGGACAACGAACGAATTTGATGCCACCAGTTGGAACCAAGGGTTCGCCTCCATCGGTTTTGAAACAGGCGAATTTGACGATTTGCTGAGTGTGCCGAATGGTTTTCGAGTGCGAGAAGTGGAATCGACGTCGCGCTTGGATTCCATAGCCGATGCAGACGCTTTGCTGGCAGGCACCAACGTCCAAAATGAAACGATTGTGGAAAACGTACCGTACATTAATTATCAAGGGAGCGGACGAGACGCTGACTTTGAAAACAATAATCTGGATTTCCCCAACGGCGGCAACGATTTTGCACTGGACATCACCGGCCAACTGGTTGTCAAACAAAGCGGCACCTATTCCATTGGCCTGACCCGCAACGATGCCGCTCGACTATCCATCAATGGCCAGATCATTCATGAAGACACGCAGCGTTACAGTGCGTCGGCAACCGATGTTTTCACCGTGCAACTGGATGCAGGCACGCATGACGTTCATCTGATGATGTTTAACCGGACCGGAACATCCTTGGTTGAACTTTCTTATGCGGTTGGCGAAAAGAGCGAAGTTGATGCAGCGTTTAATCTGATCGGTGACGCTCAACATCGATCGTACGCAGGCCAGTTTCAGACCGATATTGGCACGAGTGCCATTGGTACGAATGCCAGCGTGCTGATGCGAATTCCGTTCCAAGTTTCGTCGATAGACAAACTGAGCAGCATCGCCTTGCGAACTCAATACGACGACGGCTTTGTGGCATATTTGAACGGACAGGAAATCGCTAGGCGTAACGCTCCGGAAACGCTGGCGTTCGATTCGTCCGCTACTAGTTCTCGAGGTGACGTGGATGTCCTGAACGCGGAATCGATTGACCTTTCGGAACATCTTTCGTTACTTCGGACCGGTGACAACGTCTTGTCCATTCACGCTTTAAACTTAACGGCAGATGACGCCGATCTTTTGAACAATACCACGCTGGTAGCCGGAATTGCCGAAGCGTCCGTGATCATGGATCGATCGGCCACCGTACGAGCTCGAGTGGTGGTGGACGGTATCTGGTCGCCTGTGGCAGATGCTACCTATCAGACGTCAGCTCTGGCTACCTTGGACGCCTTGCGAATTAGCGAAATTCACTACCACCCGGCCTCGCCTACCTTAGACGAATTCGCTGCCGGGTTTGACGATGCAGACATGTTCGAATTCATCGAATTGCAGAACGTCAGTGACCAACCGTTGTCATTAGCAGGCGCGCAGTTCATTTCAACTCTGGTAGACGGAAGTCGCGAAGGAATTGAGTTTGCCTTTGATCAGTTCGCAGAGATTCCGGCTGGCGGCTACGCGGTGATTGTCAAGGATGTCGACGCCTTTCGTTACCGTTATGGAACCAGCCGTTTCGTGGCCGGTTATTGGGACGGGCAGCTGAGTAACCGCGGCGAAACCATCACGCTACAAACAGCCGATTTGGGTGCGGTCTCCGTTACGTACAATGACGATTGGTATCCACTGACCGATGGCGTCGGTGGTTCGTTGGAAGTGCGACAACCACAAACGCAAGGTTGGGCGGCTTGGAATCGAGCGGCAACGTGGAGTTCCGGAGCGTATCACGGCACGCCCGGCCGAGGACCACAGGCCTTGCCAGGTGATGCGAACCAGGATGGTGTTTTCGATTCGTCCGATCTAATGTTGGTCTTCCAAGCTAACGAATACGAAGACGACATCGCCGGCAATTCAACTTGGGAAGAAGGCGACTGGAACGGCGATGGCGAATTTAATTCGCAAGACATCGTTTGGGCTTTCATGAACGCCACCACGGTCATATCCGCTCGACCGCACATCCTAGCCCGAAGCGTGATTTTTTAAGTTGCGTATTAGCATCTTCCCGAAATTTCCTAGCCCGAAGCGTGAGCAAGGGGACTTCAGAATCGCTCAAATTCCCCTAACTTACGTTTCGGGCTATGAAAAAGCGTAACTAAACGATCGCAAGTCTTGAAGTTTGTCACGGGGCGCTGATAGTGAGCCAGTCATGGGCGCTTTTGTGATGCCACCATAGTGGGCGGGTCGGTCGCATTCTTTTTTCCACACACCCGCCAGGGGCAAAGCGATAGGGCTTGTTCCAAAAAGAATGCTTGGTCATCAGGTGGTTCGCTGAAGGCGCCCATGAGTGGCTTTTTCAAAGCGCCCGGTGACAGAAGTTACGCATTCCGTTCCGGTGAACCTAGCTTGCATTCTTGTGCTCACATTCGGCAGAATCTGCTAATTGCTCACCGTGCGCTTTCAGAGATTACGCCGCATTAAGGAGCCGGACATAGCCGGGTCGACGGTAGAGACAATAGGGAACTGGCGAATCGCATGGAACAAAGCATGGCTAAAAAGGACAAGTGCTTCAACGGCATAGGCAGCGGATGGATTAGTTGTCCGACAGAATCCCACACGTTGGCTGACTCTAGGCGACTACCGTTCAACGTCGAAGTCGTGATGCAAGTTCTTTCAGGTAGTCTTCAAGCGATAGCCCGGTAACATCCGCAAGAGCCTGGAGAATAGCCTTTGACGCAGGCTGTTCTCCGTGCTCAACACGGCGCAAATGCCGCTCCGTCACACCCTTGATGTCTGACTGCTTAAAATCGTGCTCCTCTCGCAACGCACGAATCGCCGCACCGTATTTTTGGTTGAAGGTAACGGATCGCTGTTGTGCTTTCAGTGCAGTGGTTGGGTCGATGAGTTGCCGAAACTGCTCCCATCCGTAGTGCGCATCTGCGTGAGGCCAATAGATAAACCGTCCATCCTCATCGAATTCGAAAGACTTAATCTCTTCTGGATCTGTTCCAATCACCTTCGAGAGCTTTTCCAGGGGCACACTCATTCGCTCAAACGTTGCCGTCAGAAGCTCCAGTTGCTCGTCTTCGACCCACGCATCCACGATCGGGTTCTTTCCCTTCCGATCAGTGATGCCACTCAACAGCCGGTAGACAAGGTCCGCAAGATGTTCTGCGCTTCGTTCTGCCGCTACGTGCAAACGTTCCGGAGTGCGAATATCAAGCTGCGTTAGCCGCGAAGCCACTGCTTCTATTGGCAGACCTCCAAGGATAAGCAATTGCTTTGCTTGCCCGTGGGCAGCGAGTTTTTTCATTTCCTTGGGAATATCGGCAAGCCGCGAAAGAAATAGTGTTGTACCCGTTTTTCTCGTTGGGAGGGAAACCTCCGCAAAGCTGCGAAACCACTTCACTTCCACTTGCGAGCGTTCGGGAGCTGGAAGTCGTTTAATGGCTCTCTTGCAGAGTTCAGCGTAGACTGAATTCGTGGCGACAAGCCGCACTTTGCTTGCACTTGATCTGCCTTTTCGAATTGTTGCTGCACTTGTGGCCATCGACTTAACTCACTGATTCTCTCGTATCTCTTCCCACTGTTCGAGAAGCTATGCGCGGTGCGTTTCCGCAAGCGTTTTTAACTCTTTGAGCTGCCTTCCGCTTGGTTTCTTTACGGTCCATTCCGCTTCAATCATTTCCGAAGCATCGTTGAGGAAGTGCACTTTGATTTCCCATTCCCCTGCACGCTTCGCGTGAAAATGTGGCGGATCGTGGTCATCTGACCAAAACCACAACTTCAATCCATCGATTTCGAAAGCGGCAACCCTCGCCATTTCATTCTACCCTACTATCGGACATTAGTCCAGAGCTGCTTTACAGTAATGTCCGTGTAACTACGTGGCGTCAGAGCCGGGCCACCTCAATCCAAAACATCGCAAGGTGCCAGCCAAATTGCTGACACCTTTTCGGTTACCCGTTTATCATTCAATGTTGGATAATATCAATCAATGTTCGATAAACCCAACCAATGACGCCGGATCCACCCGAACATGGCCAATGCGGCGGTCAACCCCATCGTTGAAACAGCAGGTTCGGGCACAAGCACCCACTCGCCTAATCGTTCGTGCGATAAAAACCCCGAACCAATAAGCATGCCACGATTGAATCCACCCTCAATGTAAAGATCGATATCCGTATCGCTTTCTATGCCTTCAAACGTCGGATGTTGGTCGAGGCCGGCATCTTCGACAATCTGTCTAGGATCGCTGAACCATGAAGGCCGAAACACGTTCGGATCCCATTCGACGTTCAGCCAACCCCACTGCGTGTAGTCCCTGCCGCCTTCTGGTGACGGTTTGACTTGGTTGATCAGGCTGATGCCAGAATTCATGCTCACCTGATAGTCAGGATCTGCCGGATCCAAAAACGTAATGCTGGCGATTGAATCAACGGAGTCAACCGGCAAACTCGTTACTTCGACTCTAGCCCAAATTCCCTGTGGGTAGTTTGGCGAGTGGTATTCATAGATACGGTTCGCGTCCCCGCGTGACGAAAAAATTGCCGCAAGCGCCAGAGCTATGATTGCTGCTTGAATACGCATGATAAAATTTACCTCAATTCAAAACCTCGCAAGGTGCCAGCCAAATCGCTGACACCTTTTCGGTTACCCGTTTATCATTCAATGTTCGATAAACCTAATCGCCGACGCCGGATCCAACCGAACATGGCCAATGCGGCGGTCAACCCCATCGTTGAAACAGCAGGTTCGGGCACAAGTACCCACTCGCCTATCTCGCCGTCTGTAACATACAGGGACCCAACAAGCATGCCACGATTGAACCCACCCTCGATATAAAGATCGATGTCCGTATCGGTTTCCATGTTTTGAAAAGCCTCGTTTTGAAAGGCAGGATATTGGTCTAATCCGCGATCAATAACCCACTGTTCAACGTCGACGAACCACGACGGCCGAGTCAGATCTGGATCCCATTCGACATTCAGCCAACCCCATTCCAAGTAGTTTCTTCCGCCTTCGGGTAACTGTTTGATCTCGTTAATTAGACTTATGCCTGAATCCACTCTTACGTAGTATTCAGGATCCCACGGATCAAAAAACGTAATGCTCGCGATTGTCTCAACGGAGTCGACCGGCAGACTCGTTACTTCCACTCTCGCAACAACTCCTTTGGGAAAGGAA
>JAWKTK010000055.1:0-5632 GCA_041399205.1 Pirellulaceae bacterium
GTTCCATGGCCGTTGCGGCACCATCTTCATAGTCCGCCAACGCGTTGTCGGGAATCAGTCCGCCTTGATGAACCAGCAATTGCTGGACGGTAATATCTTGCTTGCCGTTGACGGCGAATTCGGGAATGTAGTCGGCAACTTTGTTTCGCAGGCGGACCTTTCCTTGTTCCACCAAGATCATGATACTGGTGGCCGTCGCTACGGGCTTGGTGATCGACGCCATATCAAATACCGTGTCGACCGTCATTGCTTGTGGCGTGGGTTGCGTCTGTCGATGACCGTATGCCTTCAAAAAACCGAGCTTGCCTTTTCGGCCAATGGCAATCACGCAGCCTGGCATGCGTCCAGCAGCAAGGCCTTCCTGGACAACGTCATCGATCAGTTGCAGCTGTTCGGTTCGCAGGCCAATTTCCGCAGGTGGAACCACGGGTAAATGAGACGACTGCGCGTGCAGCGAACCAGCGAGAACGTTGGCAATCATGAAAACAAACAAACAGGTCCACTGACGAATTCGGCGGCGGGGCGGCATGGTGGATGGCGAGTGAGACGAGTAGGATAGTCGAAGTGGCAAAGTCACAATGGGCTCCATTTTCTGCGTGCGAATCAGATTCAGACGCTAAAGTCTGACAGGCTTGTTATTTTGTTCGTTCTATAGAGGTGCTGCAATTCACGATGTTGGAAAAACTGACCACCGAAGGAAGAAACCCCGCCAGCGAAACGATTGACAGCCTATCTTCGCTAGAAATTTGTCGCATCATGAACACTGAAGATGCTGGCGTAGCGAAAGCGGTGGAACAGGAACTTGCATCCATCGCAGCGGCTGTCGACGTCATTACCGACCGTTTGCAACGAGGTGGTCGGCTGATCTACATCGGCGCAGGAACGTCTGGACGTTTGGGTGTGCTGGACGCCAGTGAGTGTCCCCCGACTTTTAATACTCGGCCCGAACAAGTGGTCGGGCTGATTGCCGGCGGCTATACGGCGCTGACCACGGCTGTGGAAGGAGCGGAAGATTTTCCCGAACAAGGAGCCATCGATTTGCAGGATGCCTGTCTCTCCGAACTTGACACCGTCGTGGGGATCGCAACCAGCGGTCGTACTCCGTACGTCATTGGCGGGTTGCAATACGCCAAATCCAGCGGAGCGGCAACCATCGGTTTTAGCTGCAATCAAGCTCACGAAATGGCGTCCGTGGCAGACATTGTGATCGCGCCGGTGGTGGGTCCTGAAGTCGTTTCCGGTTCAACTCGGCTGAAGGCCGGCACGGCGACCAAAATGGTGCTGAACATGCTGACGACCGGCGCGATGATTCGCTTGGGCAAAACGTATGGAAATCTGATGGTGGATTTGCGAGCGACCAACGTGAAGCTGAAGTTTCGAACCAATCGAATTGTCCGCGAATTGACCGGCATCGACCAACAGGCGGCCGCGGCGTTGCTGGATCGCTGTAACGGCGAACTGAAGACGGCCATTGTGGCTCAGCTGCTGCATGTTTCGCCACACGAGGCAAGACAGAAAATCCAAAACGCTCACGGCCATCTGCGTTCGGCCCTGGAAGCCCAGGAGTAAACGGTTATGCGATATGTGCTGGGCGTTGATGGCGGCGGGACCAAAACGAGTGTCGCGCTGGCGACGGTGGATTCGAACCAAGATCAGCAGACACCGTTGGCCATCGGTTTGGCGGGGCCTTCCAACGTTCGCACCGTCGGTTTGGACCACGCTATAGCCGAATTGAATCTCGCTATTTCGGCCGCCTTTCAAAACGCCGATATGGAGCGTCAAACGGTCGATTCGATTTGTTTGGCGTTGGCGGGTTCCGACGATGTCACGACGAAACAGGCGTTGCAGGATTGGGTTCGCAATCAGCAAATAGCCAAAGCTGTGGTGGTCACCAATGATGCTCAGGCCGTGATGGCGGCGGCGTTTCAAGACCAGCCGGGAATGGTGGTCATTTCCGGAACAGGTTCGTTGGTGCTAGGACAAGATGGTGCGGGAAAATTTTGGCGAGCCGGTGGATGGGGACCGTTGTTTGGCGACCAAGGCAGCGGGTATTGGATAGCGTTGCACCTGTTCCGCAGTTTGGCGGAAATGTTGGATCAATCGCAAGATCCGGGCGTGTTAGGAAGTCTGGTGGCGAATGCGGCGAACCGACGTGACTTACGATCTTTCTTGCGAAGCGTGGCCAGCGAATTAGATCGTCCTGCAATTGCGGAATTTGCCAAGATCGTGATCCACATGGCCGAACAGGGCGATTCTATTTGCCAAACCATTGCCGATTCGGCTGGACAAGCATTAGCAAATCAAGCGGCGTGCGTTGCCAGTCGATTTTCCAGCGGTACGGCAATCCCATTCGCTGTGGCTGGTTCAGTCCTGCTGAATTCTGCGCGAATCCAGCACGCAATGATCTTGGAATTAGAGCGTCAATCGGTCGCTGTTCAGACTCTGAAACTTGTCGCTGACGTTCATATCGGCACAATTTACTTGGCGTCTCGCGAACTACATTCTGCATCATCGGACTAGGTGTTCCGGCGCTGCTTTAGTATTTGCCTTCGGCGCAAGATCATTTTGTAGTGTCAAACGGTGAACCATGTAGAATAGGGGCTGTGCGACATGAAGTGGACGGAGATTTCGATGATGCGGCAATGTGTTTTGGTCTTGATCCTGGTGTTGTTTAGCCATGTGTCCGCTTGGGCTGGCCTGCAAATCCAGTTTGACTATCAATATGATTCGTTCGGGTTCTTTGATGATCCGGATCGCCGTGCAGCATTGGAAATGGCGGCTCGTGTGGTCAATCGATACGTTGACAATTTCGCCGCGATTGAACCCGATGCCGATAACACCTGGGCCACTTTTTTCAATCGGCCTGACGGCAAGGGATCGTTTATTTTGAACAATCAACCCGTTCCCGAAGACACCATCATTGTCTACGCCGCTGGGATGAACATAACGGGCCGTCTGGCTCAAGCGATTGACGCTCCCGGCCTGCCTACCGGAACAGCCGAATTTGAAGACGCGGTGAATTACCGAGGACAAGTCGGCGCGGGTTCTACTCCAGCCACTGACTATGGGGTCTGGGGCGGCACGATTTCATTCAATAACAATCCCGACGAAGTCCCTTGGTATTTTGGGCGAAACCTAACCGGAATCGAACCAGACGAATTCGACTTTATCACCGTCGCTTCCCACGAACTGATGCATTTGCTGGGAATGGGAATTGCGAAGTCTTGGCGAGATCAAGTGGATGGCAATCGTCGATTTCAGGGCGAACACGCGGAAGACGTTGGCAGTGCTACCAATCCTGGGCTCATGCTGGACTCAGCCGAATCACATTGGGCGCGTGGCACCAAGAGCTGGTGGAATGGCATGCGACAAGAAGCGCTGTTGGCGCCGGCCATCGCTCCGGGACAGCGTCAAATGCCAACGTTGCTGGATCGCGCGGCGATGTTGGACATTGGCTGGGAAGAAGCCTTGCCTGGTGATGCCAATTTGGATCGCATTTTTGATTCATCTGACTTGGTAGATGTCTTTGCGGCGGGCGTCTACGAAACGAACGATCTGGCCGGTTGGCAAGACGGGGATTGGAATGACGATGGCGTGTTCGATTCCAGTGATCTGGTAGCGGCACTGCAAATTGGCGAATATGCGGATGCGGCTGCCGTGACTGCGGTTCATGCTGTCCCCGAACCTTGCGGCACAGTGCCGTTTGTCTTGCTGTATGTTTTGTTCGTACGACGGCGATGTCGGCCATCTGTTGTGGCACCGTATTGTCCGTCATCGGCATAACCTGATTCTTTAAGGTTATCTTTTCTATAGCCCGCCATTTCTCCGAGGTTCTTCCTCCATTCAATTGTGTTGCATCGTGCGATAGAATTGGGTTTGAATGACACCGTCCTGCTGAGCCGGCGTGGATTGCGTCGACGACCACTTGGGACGGACGATTATTCCCGTAGCGGGAAACAGCAACAGGAAGAAGTGCGTGGCATCTTTGTTTGTGATTCAAGGGCCTGATCAAGGGCGGCGGTTTGAACTCAGCGAGCCGGAATATTCGATTGGACGCGATGCGTCGAATCAGATCACTCTGCACGACACCGAAGTTTCTCGACAACACGCCAAAGTACGGCAATACAATCAGACGTTCGAATGGATTGACTTGGGTAGTTCCAACGGATCGTTTGTCAACAGTCTGCGTTCCGATCTTCAACCGCTTCGCAGCGGTGATCGCATTCAAATTGGCCGCACGCTGATGATCTTTACAACGACATCGGCCAGCGGGGATTCGGCTAGTCGTCGAGACGTTGCGGTGGGAATTTCGGATGTTGTGGATGGTTCGCGAATTGTTCATTCGATTCCACATGAAGAAGGGAGTCAGTTCTTCCTGGCACCGGACTCCAGTGTTTCGCCTTGGCTGGCAAACGCGCGCAGCAACCTGCAAATCATGTATCGCACGACGTTGACTGTCAGTCACACGCTGGATATCGACGAACTGCTCGGTCGCATCTTGGAATTGATCTTTGAATGGGTGGAAGCGGATCGAGGCTGCGTGATTTTGTTGAATAAGGACAATGGCGAATTGACGCCAAAAGCCTTTCGAGATCGCCATCAGACAACGCGACACGCGAAGCTGCAAATCAGTCAGACCATTTTGGATTACGTCACCAAGAACCAACAAGGCGTGCTCACCAGTGACGCGCGTGACGACGGTCGTTGGGATGCCGCGGCCAGTATTGTCAAGTTAGGTGTGCGAGAAGCCATTTGCGTGCCGATGCAAGGTCGATACGGGATTGTGGGCGTGATTTACATTGACACGTATACGTCACCGACCAATCTGCTCAAGTCCAACCAGCAGAACAGATTTTCAGAAGACCATCTCAAGCTGATGGTAGCGATTGGGCATCAGGCAGCTTTGGCCGTGGAGGACACTTCGTATTATTCGGCCATGTTACAAGCTGAACGTTTGGCCGCGATTGGACAAACCATCGCCGGGCTTTCGCACCATGTAAAAAATATCTTGCAAGGTATTCGCGGCGGCAGTTATTTGATTGAAGAAGGCCTCAAGAACGACGATCGTGAAATCACCACCAAAGGCTGGCGCATTGTGGAACGCAATCAAGAGCGTATTTCAGCGTTAGTCATGGACATGCTGACATTCAGTAAAGAGCGTCAGCCCGACATGATGCTGGCGGATTGGAATCAAGTAGTCAGCGACGTGGTCGAGCTGATGCGAAGTCGGGCGGAAGAACTTCACGTTACCTTGAAGCTAGAGGCTCCTAACGAGATGCCGGAAATGGTGTTCGATCCCGAAGGAATGCACCGCGTTGTTACGAATGTCATCACCAACGCCATTGATGCATGTGCCGACCTACATGAAGACGAATCCGGAATCGTTAACGTCTGTACAGAATGGGATCAGGTCAACCAGGTGCTTCGAGCGAAAGTGCAAGACAATGGACCGGGAATTGCCGAAGCAGACCAAGCCAAGATTTTCACAGCCTTTGAATCCAGTAAAGGAAATCGCGGCACAGGACTAGGCCTTCCCGTCAGCAAGAAGATTGTGGAGGAACACGGCGGGGTTATTCGAATCAATAGTAAGTTGGGCGAAGGAGCAACATTCGAAATTGAAATTCCTGCTATT
>JAWKTK010000056.1:0-5448 GCA_041399205.1 Pirellulaceae bacterium
CTGGTTTCGTAGCAATTGATATGTGTCAGCACCAGTTGTCCTACGTTAGCAGCGCGAGCCAACTGCAGGACCGGTGTTAGCGAACTGTGACCGGTCAATTCGGCCAAATCTTCTTGGCCGTCGCGAAAATTGCATTCGTGAATCAAGACGTCCACGTTTCGAATCAAATCTACATACGCAGCGTTGGACGCGGCCGTGGTGTCTGTCACGTACGCCAGCGTCTTTGGCTCTAAATCGGATTCTATCCGGTAAGCCACGGCACCACCGGGATGCGGAATAGCAACCGACGATACTTGGGCATGGCACAGTCGATTGACGCCGGAATCTGCCAGCGGAACGCAGTCAAAATTCGGTGGCAACGGAAACAGGTCCGGATGAAACAAATGCTGTTGAATCACGTCCAGTTTTTGCGCTGGCGCGTACGTTCGAATCTGTGTAACCTCTTTTTGATGCGTGATGCCGTACAAGAACGTTAAACCAACCGTGTGGTCTAGATGGGCATGACTGAGCAAAATATCCAGCGTATCGGTTTCTAGGTGTTCGCGAATTCGAAAAAAGCCGGTGCCGGCATCCAATGCCAAGCCTAGTTCGGGCAAGAAAATACTGGTTGTCTGCCGCTGTTCGTTGGGATGGTATCCGGCCGTGCCCAAGAAAAGGATCTTCATGGTCAGTCCTGGTTTTGCGGTACGAAGGGGATGACATTCTTAGATTCATTCTTGAAGCTGGCGACGGCTAGGTCAATTCCGCTTAAACAATCGCTGCAGCTGATTTTGGACTTCGTCCTGAATGAACGATTCGGCCGCTCCGGTCACCGCCTTCTGCGTCAGCGTCGCAAACACTCGCTTGTCCAACTGTGGACGGCTGAGCGTTCCCGTGACGGGCACATCCAACGTGGTACCTCGCAATCCGGCCAACCAGCGTTCGTTCCCAATCCAGTCGTCTTGCACGGGAATCTTAGCTACCAAGGAAATACGTTCGTCAAACGCCACAGCGCCGGCCGTCTGAACTTGTACGTCCGCAATTTGAAGCGTCAAGTTATTGTGCCGAACCGTACCGTCGCGGACGTCAAAAGCAATCTGATGTTCCGGCATTGTAAGCCACGGTCTGCTGGGATCCAAAATCCGCGAAGCATCTTGTCCGCCTTTTGTCAGCGACTTGATTTGCTGCGCGACGGCCAGAAATTCACGCGCCAACGGGCCGGGGCCAATCCGAGCACCATGAATTCCCAAGTTGCCAGCCACTTGGGACGCATAGGTGTCATACAGGGGCACTCGAGCACCATTCAATTGCACCGAAAATTTTCCTTCGGCTTCAGTGGAATCCGCCAGTAACGGTGCCACAAAGCGAAACCAGGTTCGACACAGTTCGGCAGTTAGTTCCACTTGATCCAACCGAGTTTCATTGCCGGCGTACAACACCGGAGCAGACGAGCGCAAGTCCAATTTCGGTGCAGCGGCCAATGTTCCACCGCCAATCTGCAGACTGACAGGCAGCACCGATAGGACGCCTTGCTCCAGCCGAGTGTCCACGCTGCCGCTACCTAAGGAAAGCCCATATGCACTGGCCTGATCCCAACCCACTCCCGCATTGGCTTTCAATTGCAACGGCACCAGCGGCCGGTTTGCGGCGTTGTCGGAGACGCTGACCGGACGCGTTGTCGAGCCTGAAGACATCGAACCAGACGAAATGGCTGGCTCCCACAATGGCCCTGTCGCCTCGAACGGTTTTTCTACCGAACCGGCCAATTGCATCGACGTCCCGAACAGAGTCTGTAGCCGAGGTGCCAGTTTCTCTAAGTGGTAAACCGTTTTTCCTTGCACGGCCAAACGAGGCGTCGTGCGTAGCTGCTGGACATTTCCAGCCAACTGCACGTCGACGCTGTCACCGTCCAATTCGAACGATTCTGTCTGCAGTTCATCCGTTTCGGCGTTGTAAGTCATCCGAGCGGCCAGTTGGGCTTGTGGTTCGAACCAAACTTCGTCCCAATTGGCAGGCGTCGCGGCTTGTCGAGATTGATACTTGAAGTTTTGCAGCGTGGCCTGCACATCGGCCGAAGTGGTCACTCCGTTGGTTACGAACTTTGCGTTGGCGTCCACCTTGCCTGACATCTTTGCATTGGGTTCGTTACTGGGAAACCACGCCATCAACGGCGCGATTTCGCCTTGCAGTTTTGCATTGCCCGCCACGGTCATGGCCGCTAAGTCAACGTTGATCAGTTGGGCGTTGGCATTCATCGTGGACGATGTCAATTGAAATGATTGACAGACCAGCTTGTGCGCAGTTAAGTCAATCGACGTCACGGCATTGCAAGTGAGCTGCGGTTCGCGAATATCAACTCCGTCTTGGCGATAACGGAAGTTTTGCACGCGAACTTGCGACTGCGAAATATCAATCACTTGTGGCGACACGACCATATCCGCCGTCACATCGGCCTGGCCTGCAATCCATCGGCCTTCCATCGGCAACAGCGAATAGAATCGCTGGGCGTTCTTTTCTAAACTTCCTTGCAGCCGCACTCGCAGTGGCCATCGAGTATCGGCTGCAACTTGAGCAACCGGTTGCGTCAACTGCACGTCCAGTGTGTCTTCTGGAGTCACCAGGTTGGCGCGAAATGCGTTCACACTGCCTGGCACCCAGCCCTGTAACGTCAACATGGTTTGGAAGGCGAGTTGCATGTCATTTTCGTCCCAGCGAGTTCCGTTGGGCTGTTGATACAGAAAGCGATCAGACTGAATTCGACCATTGATGTGCATGGCATTTTGCTGCGTTTCCCATTGCAACTGCGTCACTAGTTCGCCATCAAACTGCTGTCCCTGCAAGTCGACGATGTCGCTTAGCTCGCTTGCCAAACGCCCCAGATGAATCCGAGCCGCCAGACGGCCTTGATCCAGCCCGCCGGTGCCTCGCAATCCCAAGAAAGCAGACTGACACACAACTTCGTCCAGTCGGATTTGTCGATCAGCTTCGCGTAACGCCAATGTGATATTGATAGGGCCTCGCGGCGCTATCTCCATGCTTGGTCGACTCGCGGCGATGCCTTTAGATTCGATGGTGGCGGTCAAGGTTCGCTGGTCGGCATCTGCTTGCCGTTGCAGTGACCATTTGACTTGCCCGCCGGTCACCTGCGTGTCCGCTCGTAAAGCCAAAGAATTCTTCAGCATGCCGGTCAACGGAACCAATTGGACGTCACCGCTCGCTTCAAATTGATTGGCGTCCAGAATGGTCGTCACGATCGCTCGCCAATCCGCGAATTCCAGCTGGCTCGATTGCACGTTCGCAACCGCTTGGGCCGACGCCACGTCCGACGTGAACGTCATTTGCTCTACAGTAATGGTATCGTCTTTCGTGGTCACTTGGATGTTCAACGACGCCCGATCCAATTGAATGACATCGCCCTGCAGTTCAGGTGATTTAGCCACAAGGTTGGCAACCGACAAATCCGTATGAAGCTGAAATTGCTTTGCGCCAGCCGTTGACCATTTGCCGTCAGCCGAACCCTGCAGCGAACCACTGACCGCGGTGTTTGGTGCCATTCGAGCCAACACCAACCGAGTCAGATCCAGAGGCAGCGACTCCGCGTGAAACTGAAATTCGCCTGTTCCCAACGAAGTAAAATCAGACGCCGTCTGCCAAGCAAACTGCAGCTCCGTTTGGCCTTCCTTTTCTAACTTGCGAAAAACGTTGGTAGCCAGCTTGCCTTGCATCTGAGCCAACGCCTGGGCACTTTGAATAGCAACCTGCGATTCCACATTCAGGCTCTGCAGGGACCAAGTCTGATCAGGCTCAGTGGTATCGGAGACATCAATACATCCGTTTTCCACCAGCAGGTTTACCTGCAAGTCCGTCGACGCGGTTGAGTCGGTGGGCTCGGATTCCGGCATGGCGGCCAAGTAGTCCTGCAGGTTGCTCCCTTCTCCGTTGAGCACCAGAAACAGCGTAGGATTGGTCACTTGCACCGTCCCGAATTGGCTCTGCTGACGAACCAATTCGACTAGCGAACGGTCAATGGATAGGCGTTCGGCTTGAAGCAGAACAGAGTCGGTCGCATCCCAAACGGTCAGGCCGTAAATTTCGTTCGGTGACAGCCAACGTAGTCGAGCGGACTTGATTTCCACGCGGCCAGGCAACGCTTGCGTGCTCCACGCAACCAAGCGATTTAGGATCGCCGGATGTGAAATCAACGTAGGCGCTAAGGCAACGGCTCCCAAAACTCCCACGACCGCAGCAGCAACAATTCGCTTCCACGTCAACAACTTACGGCGAAGGGGTTGTCCAGACTTGCTCCGGCGAAAATAACCGGTATGTGAATGATCCGTCATCTAAGAAGTCCCTGTTTCTTGTTGCTGACAAACTGACCGCCTTCTGCGCTTTCACAGCATGGCTGGCAATGCCGTCTTGCTGGCGTTGTTTGACCGCCCGAACCGGACTCGACATAACGTCCCGCACGCGACCTCTTAATCTGATGTGGCATATCGAACCAACAACCGAATGCCAGCAGGCAATTCCATCACAACTCTATTAGCATCGACTGTTGCTATGTCGGCGGTCAAATGAAACGCTGGCAAACTTAGGCAGCAAAACGATACAGAATCGCATTGCGCTGCTTGCCTTGCGTTTTGAGTGCTTTCATATGACGCAAGCAGTAGGCAATTCGTTGCGCGAACCAGCGATCCACCTGCAATGCTTCGGCCAAGTGCTGCGTGGTAAACAGCGAAGGCATGTTACGTGGAATCAACTTCAAGAGATCTCGTTTGGTCTGAAACTGCCTGGTTTCGATGATTTCCAATAAGAATTGGTCTTCCACAGCAAATTTCTTGCGATACTTTCTGCGACGATGATTCGATGGATATCGCCATTCTTCAACCGATACCAGTGGAACATCCAACGTCAGATTCGGATGCGGAAAAACGTCGCGAAAATAAATCAGTTCATGAAAAATATCCAAGATGCAACCGCGGCTAGGACTCATCCGTTCGCTGGCCACGGCTTTCCCCTGAGCCTTGCGTTTGACCAATCTTTTTCGCGCCACAATCGGCTTGACCACTCGAACGTCATGACCCGCCGCCAACAGCTTCTTGATTTTGGGACGAATCGCCGCCAGCGAACCGTGTTGAATTTCCACCAACTGGTCGCCACAAATGGCATCAATTCGGAACGAATCAAGTTTCACTTCCGACTGGCCAGCAACACCGGCGTAGATGTTCTTCAGCGTGCGATGTAGTGACGTTTCCATGTCATTCGTTTCACAGCCAGTGAATTCCGCTGACTACCGCCTCGTGCAGTAGCGATTTCTCATAGCCCCAAGCAGACCTTTTTTTGAAGTTGTGATTTTAGTAGCCCGAAACGTAAGAGAGGGAAAATTGGATGCTTCCGTGGTCTCTTGATGACGTTTCGAGATACGACTTTCGGGCAGGCGAGCGTTTGTTGGTCCGCACGTAGGTATTGTCG
>JAWKTK010000057.1:0-4820 GCA_041399205.1 Pirellulaceae bacterium
TATGACGCGGATCATCCGGACGAAGGTCGCAACACGTTCGTTTATTCGTTGGTCGGTGCTCCGGCTGGAGCGAACATTGATCCGGAAACGGGCGAATTCACTTGGACGCCGACGGCCAGCCAAACCGGTGTCAATAACTTCCAGATTGTTGCCAGTGACTCGGCCGGAAATTCGGCGACTCAGGATGTTTCGATCAACGTCGAAAGTGACGCTTTGGTCAATTATCGCCTGGAAGTAACCGACTTGAACGGCACGGTCATCGATGCCATTCCTGTGGGCGAAAAGTTCCTGATTCGCGCCCTAGTGGAAGACGCTCGTCCAGCCGTGTCGGGTGAGAGCCGAGGTGTATTTTCGGCGTACTTTGACGCCACCTACACCAGCAGTTTGGCCAGTGTCAGCGGCGATCTGGTCTTTTCGGAATTCTTCACCGGTGCTCGTCTCGGAAACACCGACACCGCAGGCTTGATTGACGAAGCGGGTGCACTCGGCAGCACAGAACCACTCGGTTCCGGCGAATTCCTGCTGTGGAGCATTGAAATGACGGCTGATGCCGCTGGCACACTAACCATCGCCGGTGACGCGGCCGACGATTTGCCAGCTCATCAAACCACTGTCTTTGGTATGAATGATCCGGTCGATTCCAGCGAACTGGCTTTCTTGGGAACGACACTGGAAATTGTCAGCATGATCTTTGCCGCCGATGACACGGCCACGGTCAGCGAAGACAGTTCCAACAACATCATCAACGTCACGGCCAACGACGTGGTGGTTGGCAATTCGCAAATTGAAGTTACCAATACCACTTCGCCCAGCAATGGTGTTGCCAGTCCTTCGGAAGACGGCACCAGCGTCGTCTACACGCCCAACGCCAACTTTGTGGGCACGGACACGTTTACGTATTCCATCTTTGATGGCACCGACACGGCCACCGCCACGGTCACGGTCACGGTCACCAACACCAACGATCCGCCCAATGCGAACGATGATGTTGCCAGCATGACGGAAAACCAAACTTCGGTGACTATCAACGTCTTGACGAATGATACTATTTCGCCCGATACAGGCGAAACGCTCACGGTGACCGCAGCGACCAACGGTTCGAATGGAACCGTTACCGTTGCCGCTAACGGACAATCGGTGGTTTACACGCCGTCCAACGGTTTCACCGGCACAGACACCTTTACCTACACCATCAGTGACGGCAACGGTGGTACCGATACCGCCACGGTGACGGTGAATGTGGCCGTGGTTAATGATCCGCCTACGGTCGGAGCAGATTCGCTAAGCGTTAACGAAGATAACGTACTGACGATCAACGTGGCTGACCTACTGGCCAACGATTCGGCAGGTCCAGCCAACGAAGCGAATCAAACGTTATCAATTGTTTCGGTCACGTCGGGCACCAACGGCACGGCGGTGCTGAGCGGTTCGACCATCACCTTCACGCCCAACGCCGACTTCAACGGCACTGCTTCGTTCCAATACACGGTCAAAGACAATGCGGCCAGCTTGGGACAAGGCACCGATGAACAAGCCAGCGGCACTGTGACTATCACCGTTAATTCGGTCAACGACAATCCGATCGCCGTCGACGACACCGCGTCCGCTCAAACCCAAGTCGGCAGCATCACCATCGACGTGCTGGCCAACGATTCGACCGGACCTGAGACCAACGAAACGCTGACTATTGAATCGGTTTCAACCGGTTCGGCCGGTGGTTCTATCACCATTGTCAACAACCAAATTCGTTACACGCCTGCCGATAGTTTCTCCGGAACGGAAACGTTCACCTACACCATCAGTGATGGCAACGGCGGGACGGACACGGCTACCGTTTCTGTCAACGTTACCAACTTTGTGGAAGGTGGCGTTGTCGGCCGAGTCTACACGGATCGGAACAACAACGGCAGTCTTGACACCGACGAATTGGGCGTACAAGGCATCCGACTGCATTTGACCGGTACCGACATGAACGGAGCGGCAGTGTCCAGAATGTTCTTCACTAATAGCACTGGTCAGTTCAGCTTGGACGAAGTCCTACCGGGATCGTATACGCTAAGCCAAGATGCGACGCCATTCTTGATTGATGGTGCCGAATCGATGACCGGCAGCGGTGAAGCGTCCATGGGCAGCAACAGCTTTACGTTCGAATTGACTTCGGACGGGCTCAATGGAACAGAATTCAACTTTGCGGTTCGCGGCTTGGATCCCAAGTTCTCGATCTGGGACGCCTTGGCATCCAGTAGCCGAGACGGAGCGTATGCGGCAGTGGACAGCCAAGGCCAACTGTGGGCCGAAAACCTGGAAGGCTGGGACGACTACGAAATTACCAGCGTCACCATGGGCAGCAATGGCGCATCGTTTGTCATCAGTGCTCTGGACGACAACGGTTCGCCAGTCAGCAAAACGGTTGACATGAACGACCGCAGACTGGTTCGCGTGATTGGTCAAGAAGGCGATGCGTACTTGGTTCGCATCGTCGGCTCGGCAACCGAATTCTTCGGTTAATCAACGTCGGCAAAGCGACGTAGTCTGCGAATCGAAGTCGGTTCGCTCACATAACCAACACCAAGCGGTAGCCGAAGCAATTCGGACTACCGCTTTTTTGTTACACTGAGGATCGAGCTGGCTTTCTTTCGAATGGGGAAAACATCGAGATTGTTATTTCATGTCCGGAAATAGTATTGTCACTTTGATTGCCATCTGTGGCGTGCTGGTGATGCCCATGGCCAGTGTTGCAGGCTGGTACTTTGGTCGCACCGCAACGGACAATGCGTACTGGGTAACGAGGCGATTAATAGAATTCTTGCTGGGCGTTTTGGTATTGCAGTTTATCGTCGGCATGTTGCTGACTTCGCCCACCAGTATGCCGCCGGTCCACCGCTGGTTAGGCCATTTGTGGGTCATCGCGGTGTGGTGTGTCATGTCCGGTTGCTTAGGAGTGGCACTCAGCCCTCCGTTTCGTCGTCACGGCGTGATTCGTATGCTACAGGCCGCGACAATGTTACTGTTGCAGCTACTTTCTTCCCTGGCCGCCATGTCCGGATATCTGGCAGATGGGTACGATATTGTGATCACAAGTGGGTTGGACTTTGATCAGGCCAGTAGCAACCGCTTTCTTGTGTTGCATCAGATCTTGCTTCCCACGTTGTGCGGATTGCTATTGCTGTTCTTCCGCTGGAGTCTGCGTCGCAAGTCTGAATCCGATTCTGATCTGACGAACGAGTTTCATCCTGCCGATCACGAATTCCAACCCTTTGACGAATCCAATCCGTATCATCCACCCAGCACCGAATAGCATGCGGCCGAATGGCATCGTACTGACGAACAACGAACTGACGAACACCGGAAAGCGAATTCTTGCTGCTCAGAATCCGTCGCGACTTAATTCGTACCGAAGGTCAACAATCCAAAACTAGTTGGCCGGGATTCGACTTGTTTCGACGAATGCCAGGCTGCGATGCCAGTACGGGGCGCGATACGCTGAATGCCCATATTCCAAACCGTGTTTTGCGAAAGTGGGTTGGCACCGAGTTCGCTGAGCGGAATGGCAGCTTCAATTTGCCAATAACGGTCTGTCGAGGTAGACGCGATGTGCCAAGTGGGATTCCAAAAAGCGAATTCGTCCACAGCGTCATTCGCCCAGCCTCGATCATCCACCGTCAAGCAAAAGCACGTCGCGTAGTCTCGATCCGTATCCAGCCGCAACACCATACGGTCTCGTTCACGCAAGTCGGTATCGCGCTGCCGAACCGTGTCATCTTGTTCGTATTGAAGACCAGGCACTTTCATAGCCGTGAAGGCAACGTACAGAAACTCTTCGTCATGCACAAAGAAGGCGTAGGAGGCTGGCATGTCTGGCTGACCGGCGCGCACCTTCAGTTCCAGCGGCACGGCAGCTTGCCAGGCGTCGTCCGTTAACTGACCGTCCAGAAACGGTTTGACCGAAATTGCTGGGCAGCGTGCCATCGGTTTTACCATGGCCGCATCGGGCTGTCGCATCGCCAATTCGGTCGCCGCGCAGCTGCGCCACGCAAAATCGACTTGGCTAGACAATTCACCTCGGTAAAATCCTTCCGCTTCGCTCTGATGCAAAGGCGAACGACGGTGCAGCGCCGCTAGCGGAAAACGAAACCGAGCGTCAAACAGCAGCGATGGCTGAACCGTTTGAATCGATCTAGCTAGTTCCAAACTGTGCGACAAGCGAACTTCCTGCGGATCTTGGTCGGGCGATGTCGCGGCGACCAGCTGAATCTGAGCGGCATTCTGCGAACGAACGGCGTGATCATATTCTTCGCTAGTGCTGATCTGAAAGTATTGTAAGACGGCGGCTTCGGCCAAAGGATGATGCGCAAAGTTTCCGCCGAACAAGCTGAGATACGTTTTGGCAGCGGCTAGGTCACCGGTTCGCAACGCCGCTTGAGCCAATTCGTACACCAAGGTGGCTCGCACATGACCGTCCAAACCTTGTGTCAGTTCGCCCAACTTGGCCAGCGTGGTCTGGTCGTCCTGATGCTGCCGAATCATCGCGTCTACATTTCTGGCCAGCTGCCATTGTTGTTGTGCAGCCTGAATCTCTGGAGTCAACGGTGTTGCTCGGCGGCGATTTCGTCCACCCTTGGGATGTTCCGAAGCAGCAAACAGCGAAGTCAGATTTCCGCTTTGAATCAGCGAACCACCTAGCCGCATGGCTTGCAAGTACGAATCAGCCCGAACGTCAAACGCATTGCCGTCCAACATGCGTCGGGCAGTGGCGACCAGCGAATCGAGTCCTTGTCCGGCAGCCAGCGAAAATTCATGGTTCGTGATTTCGACAGAGC
>JAWKTK010000058.1:0-4690 GCA_041399205.1 Pirellulaceae bacterium
TTGCGTAACGGAAAACGCCTCAGCAAGACGTTCGAAAAAGAACCACAAGGAACATTGACGGTGACCGCAGAATTGCTCGACGGCAAAGCCATTGCCAAACAGATCAAGGACGAACTGGCGTTAGAAGTCATTGAGTTCATTGAAAACAACGGAGCCTCGCCGACGCTGGCGGCGGTTTTGGTCGGCGAAGATCCAGCGTCGCAAGTCTACGTTCGCAACAAACAACTCAGCTGCGAAAAGGCCGGCATCGACAGCCAACTGCATCGACTGCCGGCCGACACAAAAACGGACGACTTGTTGTCACTGATCGGCAAGCTGAACAAAGCGAACGAAGTGAACGGCATTCTGGTGCAGTTACCTTTGCCCAAGCACATGGACGAAACCAGAATTTTGGACGCCATCAGTCCATGGAAAGATGTCGACGCCTTCCATCCAGAAAACGTGGGCCGGTTGGTCCAAGGTCGACCTCGGTTCTTGCCCTGCACACCGCACGGCGTTCAACAGATCCTGCATCGCTGCGGCATTGAAGTTGCCGGCAAGCATGTCGTCGTCGTGGGGCGAAGCGATATCGTCGGTAAGCCACTGGCCACGATGCTGGCCGCGAAAGATTCGGGACTGGGGCCAACTGCGGCGAATGCCACTGTGACGCTGTGCCACAGTCGCACTCGAGATCTACCCGCGGTCACCAAGACGGCCGACATTCTGGTCGCCGCGATTGGGAAAGCCAAATTCATTACAGCGGATATGGTGAAGCCCGGTGCCGTGGTTGTGGATGTGGGCATTAACCGCACCGATGATGGGCTGGTGGGCGATGTCGATTTTGATGCCGTCAGAGAAGTGGCGTCGTATATCACTCCGGTGCCCGGCGGCGTCGGCCCACTGACCGTGGCCATGTTGTTGCGCAACACGTTGACGGCGGCTCAGTTGCAGATTGGTTCATAAAGCAGTATTTGCAGAGTTGCTCGTAATGGATGAGGTGACGAATCCGGCACAATTACAAAATCGACCGTAATGGATGAGGTGACGAATCCGGCACAATTGCAAAATCGACCGTAATGGATGAGGTGACGAATCCGGCACAATTGCAAAATCGACCGCAATGGATGAGGTGACGAATCCGGCACAATTACAAAATCGTCCGTAATGGATGAGGTGACGAATCCGGCTTGTCCGGGACTTGTCACCCAGTTCTCGAGTGATCAGGAGATTGCCCGCTATGCTTCAAATCAGCAACGTCGCAGAGCGTCATGTGATCAGAACTTTGAGTGGGCAGTCGAGAGGCAAAGAGGTGTTGAATGAAGATTGATCACAAGGAAGTTGGCAACGCGTTTAACGGGTTGGCGATTGCCGCGGGCCGAGTGAAAGAATTAGTACAAGCGCACGGCAAGCAGTCGTTGACGAAAGGGATGCCGCAGCGGCAACTGGACGGAATTCGACAGAATCTGTTGGACGTCCAACGCGACTTGAAAATCATTGTGGACGAAATGAAATAGCTGTTTACCAGCAATCGGACAATTGCTTTTTGACGTCAGATGGGGATAGGTTCAAGAATGATGTGCACATTTGGATTTCGTTGGTGTTGGTTTGGTTTCTTAGTTTGGCTGACGGCGGTCAGTGCGGTTCGCAGCGAAGTGGCTTGGACAGAATTCCGCGGCCCCACAGGACAAGGGATTGCGAAGTCCCAGAATCTGCCTACATCTTGGAGCGATTCAGAAAACGTTGCGTGGAAGGTGGACGTGCCGGGATTGGGTTGGTCGTCTCCGGTCTATGCGAACGGCATCATCTGGCTGACGTCTGCGGTAGATGACGGCAAGTCATTGCGTTTGCTGGGCTACCGCCTGGAAGACGGTCAACAAGTGCACGACATTGAAGTCTTTGCCAACAGCGAACCAAAGTCGATTCACAAAAAGAACAGCCACGCCTCGCCTACTCCGGTGATTGACCAAGGACGTATCTTCGTTCACTTCGGCACGTACGGAACCGCTTGCGTAACCACGGACGGCAAGATTCAGTGGAAGACCAAGTTCGACTACGAACCGATGCACGGTCCCGGTGGTTCGCCCATTGTTTACCAGAACTTGTTGATTCTGGCGTGCGATGGTACCGACGTGCAATTTGTGGTGGCTGTGGACAAGCGAACCGGAAAAGAAGTGTGGCGAACCAAGCGAACGCACGCCAGTGAAGAACGATTGTCCGGAGCCAAGATGCCGCCAATGGCCTTTTCTACTCCGCTTTTGATTCAGCAAGACGGCGTGCCGCAAGTTATTTCCGCCGGAGGCGATCACGTGGCGGCGTACCATGCTGAAACGGGCCAGGAGATTTGGTTCAGTCGTTATGACGGCTATTCCGTGGTGCCCAGGCCAGTGATTGGCAAGGGGCATGTGTTTGTTTCGTCCAGCTATGACGGGCCGGTGTTTTACGCGATTCGGTTGGGCGGACAAGGTGATGTCACCGATTCGCATGTCGCGTGGACATTGGAAAAAGGGGCTCCGCACAATCCTTCCGCGATTGTGGTTGGCAATGAAGTTTACGTGGTGAATGACAAGGGAATTGCCACGTGTCTGGATATCGCTTCCGGCAAAGAACATTGGCAAAAGCGGTTGGGCGGCAACTTTTCCGCATCGCCGTTATATGCCGACGGCAAGTTGTATTTCTTGAACGAAGAAGGCGAAACAACCATCCTTCGACCTGGCACAACCTACGATGAAATCGCCAAGCCTTCGTTGAACGAACGCACGTTGGCGTCCATCGCGCCGCTGGACGGTGGTTTGCTGATTCGCGGCGAAACGCATCTGTTCCGAATTGGAAAATGAGATCGGAACGGCGCGAACGCTCGTCCCTGCTCGCCGCGTCAGTTTTGAAGTTACGCTATTTTCATAGCCCGACACGTAAGTGAGGGGAAATTGAGCAATCCTGAAATCCCTCGCTGACGCTTTTTGAATTTGCGTTTTTTCCTAGCCCGAAACGTAAGTGAGGGAAAATTGAACGCTTCTGAAGTCCCTCGCTGACGCGTCGGCCGAGGAAATGTCGCCGGAAACCACAATTGCGCAACTTCAAGACCCGTCGGGCTAAGCGATTGCTACAGCAAACGCTATCGCTGCGGGTTTGAAATCCGAGTTTGTGTGGTCATGCGGTTATGTTGTGTTTGCTGTTCGGCCGATAGCCGCTGCAGGAATTCTCGAGTTGGTTGGTTCAGCACAATCACTTGGCTGTTGCCGGTCGGGTCGGACTTGGATCGAACAATACAGACCACTTCCGACACGTCCGCGCTGGAGGGGAGTTGCGAGGACGAGTCTCGTTGAATTGCTTCGGTGTCTGCCGCGAAACGATCTGGTTCGCTGCGTTCCCTTCGCCGGTCGTTTGGTAACGGTCGATTTATCGGCGAATCGGTCGCTTGGTTCGCACGAATGTCGTCGTCTTGTCGCTGATAAACGAATGACAAGTTGGCGTCATCCAGATGAGCGTAGATGGACGGCAAGTGACCGTACAGCCCTTCGTCCATTTCTAAGTCCGCTGCCTGGCAGACGCCGACCAGCATGCCGTTGCGGTTAAACAATCCGCCGCCGCTGCGACCGTCCACCGGCTTGCCGGAAACCACCAAATTTGCCGGAGGCCCGACGTAACGATTTACATCCAGAATTCGGCCGTTCATGATGGTAGGTTCGCTGCCGTGATTGCAACCGACGCTAAAGACGTCTTCATTGCGGAAACTCTGATACGAAGTCGGCGCGACGCGAATCGGCTGAACCGTGGTATCCAGTCGAACCGACACCAATGCCAAGTCATGCTCCAAATCGTAGCGAACCAGTTTACCGTCCAACGCGTTACGCGAACCCGGTGCAAACGAATGAACCGTAATGCGTCCTCGGCCACGTGAATCACGAAACACATGTCCGCAGGTCAAAATCAAACCTTCTTGGCCATGGACATCCACAATCGTGCCGGTACCGTAGGAAAATCCCGATTCGTCTTCAATTTTCAGTCGCACGGTGGCCTGCATGGCCAATTCTTCCGCGGGCAAAGAATCTCGTGTTGCGTTCGCATCTTGGCCTCGTACCGTCATTCGACGTGCGTCGTCGTCCCGTTGAAACGCATCCGCGCCTGATTGCAGATTCGATCGCGAAACAGCTCGAGAACTCGGTAGAGCTCGGCCTTCCGATGTACTTCGCGGTAGTGGTGCATTGCCTGCCAACGAGTTGTCAGCGGAAATCGATGCTCGATAACGTCCACTTCTCGGCGCATTGGACGCTTGTGAGGAAGCGAAATCGTCGTTCGCACCGGCAGTTGTCGATCGGCCGATCGACGCCATTTCGGGCGCACGCGTAGCCAGTGTTGCAGGGGCGCGTCGAGACGCGGCTGCTGGTTCGGCAAAATCGCTGCGACGCGAATTCGGTTGAGCTCCGGCCTTGTCCAGCATTTGTTGCAGCTGTTCCAATGTGGTACCGCCGACAAAGCGATCGACTTCGCGACCATTTGCGACGATGACAAAGCACGGCAGCGTTTGGACGTGGAAGCGATGAGCCACATCGGGGCGATCATCGACGTTGATGTCGTGTACCGTGTAGCCGGCCTGTGCCAGCTGCTGAACAAAGGGGTCCGTCTGTTTACAAGCGTGACACCATGGTGCGGTGAAGTGGACCAACTGGACGTCGCCGGGTGCTCCCAGCGCGGCCACCATCAAAAGAGCCTG
>JAWKTK010000059.1:0-4578 GCA_041399205.1 Pirellulaceae bacterium
TGACGGTGACGGATTTCTGGATTTCGCCTGGCAAGCCCATTCGACCATTTATGCCACTCGTTTTGATGCCAACCAACAGCAGTTTCGGCCCGTGGAAACGCTGGTGGAAGCTTCTGCCAATATTTCGTCGTTTCGAATCCAAGACGTGGACGGTGATGGACTTCCGGATATCGTTTTGGTCAAGATCGAAAGCTTCCTCGGCACGCTGGACGTCTTACTCAATCAGGGAGATCAGCGTTACGAACTGGCCCAGTCTTTTGCGAACGTGACGTCCCTGACGGGTGACATTGCAATTGCGGATCTGGACGGGAATGACGCTCCGGACATTGCCGTGGGTTCCATCGACGCCTCCTTGGTTCCACTCCGGAATTCCATTTCGGTGCTGTTCAATCGGCAAGGACGCTTTGAAGATCCGCTGCAAAGTTTCATTGGCCGCAGAGAGTTTCTCGCCACGCTGGATGCGAATGGCAATGGCCGCGATGAGCTACTGGTTAACGAAACAACCACCAGTAGTTCTTCGCCCAGCACATTGCTGCTGGAATGGGATTCCGAAACAAACCGCCTAGACGTAGTTACCAATTTGGAAGGCGGTATCCAACGAGTGACTCGAGTGCGTGACGAAGATGGCGATGGACGAGATGACATTCGCGCGATTTCGGATTCGGGCTATTCAGCATGGAACGGCACGGAGAACGGTCTGGAAAGAACGCGTCTTTTCAATCCGGCTGGGCGAGTGACCTTTGCAACGCTAGTGGATGTGGACAAAGACGATGTCGACGAATTTGTGTTTGCCAATTCATATGCCTCGCAGCTGACCACGCATTTTGCCGATCCGACGTATGCCAGCGCCGGGCAACCGTCGTTTCCAGTGCAAACTTGGCACGGATCCTACGCAAACTTTCACGTCACGGGCGACTTTGATGGAGACGGACAAACGGACTGGGCAACGCTCAACGCTAGCGGCCTGTATATTGCCGCAGCGGGATCGTCTAGCCATGAATTGCAATCGTGGTTTGATGCGAGCCAATTCGATTTAGACGGAGTGATCGATGTCTTTGCCTTGCATCAGCCGGAACTGAGACGAGACACCATTGGGTTCGTCGTTTCAAATCGAATGGTGCAATTGGATTTGTTTGCGGGCCATGCTGTGTCGACCCCTGGCATTTCGTTTCCAGAACGGAAACTGTTTTCCCAAGATCTTGATCTAGACGGACGAACCGATCTGATCTGGACCGAACGGGATGCTGCCGACAATACGTACCACGTGATGTGGGCTCGGCAAACCGAACACCAGCGTTTTCAGTCTGCTGAGCGACTGGATTCCGTGGGCGAATTGCAGTTCTATGTCAACGATATCTGGTCGGTCGATTTAAACGGTGATGCCAAGAACGATGTGGTCGTCGCGACTCGTGCGGATATCTTTCTGGCCTTATCGGATGACGACGGTCTTTCTCGCTTCAAGCCGTTGAACGGTCGGTTTCACGCCAACGCCATTCGCACGGCAGACTTGGATGGGGACGGCGATCAGGACTTGGTCGCTAGAAGTTCCATGATGACCGTCATCTACGAAAATGATGGCGACGGCAATCTTCGCTTGCAACAGCGAGTCGGTTCGTTGCAGCAAAACTCCAGGGCAGACACATTTGGAAATCTGCTGCTGGCAGACCTGGATGCGGATGGGCGTATCGACATCGGCAGCAGTTCCACTTGGTATCGGAACCAAACAAATCGTTTTGGCGAACGTGCTTTTGAACCACAAGTCGATCATCTGCCGGTTCGCTTTGATGTGGTAATGGAAACGAATCCACCGAGTCAAAATCGAGTGCTGGATCTTGAATCGGGACAGCAGTACCAATTGACCGATGTGCCCGAATCACCGACGGATTCGCCCTTTGTACCGGCTCGAGACAACTTGCATCTCGCTCTGCTAGACGCCGTCTGGGCCGACGTCGATGGCGACGGGACCATGGAAATTGTGGCGGCTGATCGCAATGCGTTATGGCTGTTCGAGCCGGTTCTGGATGGTTGGACGAGTACCAAGATTTTGGACGGGCGCTTTGATGAGTTAGCGGCGCTGGACGCGAACCAAGATGGAGCGGATGAAATCTATCAACCTCAAGTGCGAGGCTGGCTGCGAATGGACCAGGGACATTGGATCGGTCACATTGGCAACTATGACAGTTCCGACACAACGTTTGCCAACGCTTTTGACTACGATAACGATGGAGATTTAGATCTAGGATATAGCACACGGTCCGGTGGCTATTTCTCGGAAAACATCGCCGGACAACTCATGAACTCTCAGGCTATCCGCTTAGCTTCCCAAGGCGAAACATGGGTCGTGGGTCAGCTGGATTCGGACGGCGCGAACGATATCGTGACGGCGTCTCGAAGAACTCTGTTTCTGCATTTCAATATCGGCTCGGAAACGTTTAACACGAACCGTCCCGAACGGCAAATTCTGTTCGATCACAATGCCTTGCCCGCACTGGCCGATCTGAACCATGATGGTTGGACCGACTTGTTGGTTGCCACAAATGGTCAAGTTCGCTGGTTCGCTAATTCGGCGACAGGTCTTGCTGACGAATCACAATTATTGGCAGAATCGGACGTCGCCGACGCATTGGCCTTTCACTCGCAAGACATCGACGGTAACGGAGAAATCGATTTTCTGCTGGAAGGTGTGTCTGACACACAGATTTTGCTTGCTAACGGTGGCAGCTATGTGCGTGCCCCGCTGCCCGGTACAGATTTGAAGTTTGCCGAACGAGACTTGGACGGCAGCGCGAAAATTCTGAGCATCGGCGTGCACGGCCAGCTGCAAATTTCATCCGTCACTCAAGATTTGGCAGTGACAACGTCGGTCATCCATCAGCGATACTCGCGGCCTGTGGCCGCAGATTTTGACAACGATGGGCAGCTGGAGTTCTTGACGTACCGCGGTGACCGTAGGCGTCCAGTCTTGGCCGTCACAGAAGCTGCTGCCGGCGAAAACCACATCATCGTCAATGAAGACTACACCTCTGGTCAGTTTCCGGCCGACGTCAATGGCGATGGTTGGCTGGACGTTGCGATCATGGAAAATCGATACTTCACTTGGTTCGCAAACCAACGCGGCGCGGCGTTTGAAATACAGCCCGCATTTGACTTTGAACCATCCATAATGACGCAAATGGCTGACTTAGATAACGACGGTGATCTGGATCTTCTTCGCCATGTTGGTTCGCAGGGAATCGTTTGGAACGAAAACTTGGACGACCATTTCGGATCGAATCAGTTGTTAATAGACGTTGAAAGTCGAGTTCAGCAGATCGTCGTTTTCGACGCGAATCAAGACGGTTTCAATGAACTACTGGTGACGTTTCCATCCGGTCTTGCTCAGTTGCATTTGGGAATTGGCCATGGAGCCATCGCGGCACAGCCGATTGTGTTGGACGTGCCGTGGAGCGTAACGACCGCCGCTGATGTAGATCAAGACGGACGAATTGATTTATTGGGTGATAACGGACAATGGCTGCGCAATGCGGGACACGCTTTTGCGGAAGCTGTCCAGTTGATTCCGGAAACACATATTGCGCAGGTGAAAGACTATGATCACGATGGTGACATGGACTTGGCAGTGGATCACTATGCCGGTTGGCGAGAAAACAATGGCCAGGGAGAATTTTCCGTTCGGCACGAATTATTGCCACCAGAATTTGCAAACCTGGAACCTCGGCCCATCGACTTGAATCGGGACGGCATTGATGAATTCCTGGTGACGGATCCTGCGATTGGTATTGTCGAATCGAAATCAATGTACGATTTCAATAGGGATGGAAGATTGTCCGCTGCGGACCTCCAGCCATTGCACGCGGCGATTCACTCCACATCCGACGAATTGCGATTTGACGTGAATCATGATGGACGAGTTTCCAGAATTGACGGAGTCATTTTTGTGGAAACGATCTTGCAACTGGACGTCGCCGACGTCAACGCGGATGGCGTTTTTGATTCGGCCGATTTGGTGCAGATGTTTCAAGCGGCCGAGTACGAACAAGGCGCTACGGCCACGTGGTCACAGGGCGATCTCGACTTGGACGGAAGGTTCGATTCGGCCGATTTGGTATTCGCGTTTCAGCGATCTGTTTTTCGTCAAGGCAATTAGGCATTTTATCTATTGTTCAACGTCATTCCGCCATTTTTTCGCCGCAAACAGGCGCTTCCCTGCGTCTTCGGAACGGCTTGTCTTGCTTCCGTTTTTTACGTCTGCTACGCTGAACCGTTTGCACTTGGTTCGCTGAAACGAACAGGGCGAACCGAACCGTTTTGAAGTAGCGCTTTTTCGTAGCCCGAAACGTAAGTGAGGGTAAATTGGCCGCTTCTGCAGTCCGTCGCTGACGCTTCGGGCTAGGAAATACGCAAGAAGTCCCTCGCTGACGCTTCGGGCTAGGAAATTCGGCCGGAAAAACGCAAGGGTGATATTTCAACAAGCGTTAGTAGCGGACGTGTCGGACAAACCAATGTGCAGGCTTCAAAAAGCCATTTAGCGAACGTGATGATTGAACCGTCGAGTCGACAGCTGGGAGACATCATTGG
>JAWKTK010000060.1:0-4296 GCA_041399205.1 Pirellulaceae bacterium
TCGCACCTGCCCCGCCGTAGCGATCAGCACCGCCGCGCATGCTACCGCAAGTTGAATGGTCCGCATTTCTTTCTCCACGTTGTAAATTCAAAACTTTAGAATGTGCTCTGCTTGAAAATCAAAGTCGGCAGCGATGACAGTTCATCGAGCGAAGCAACATGCAAGGGGTTGGGTTTGCTCCGGGATGATCGCTCTACGCTTTCCGACGGGCGTGGTACGGGATTCACGTTCGGGAAGCTGTATCTACCGCTATCAGTTAACTTGCAATCGCGAGGCGTTCGTCCACCGAATTCTTGAATGAATTACCAGATTTTTGGGAAAAAGATTTCTTGGTCGTGATCGGAAACGCTGACGTGTGAACTCATGCGGCGAACAACACCGACCAGCTCCGCCGATTGGATTCAAGTCGCAGGCTTACGCTAGTCCTCTTGACGCGTTGCCTGTAACAGCCACGGGCGGCGACCAAAGATATCGATATCGCCGTCACCATCGACATCTCCAATGGCGCACCGCTCGGCGTCGATGGTGGATAGGTTCAATCGTTCGGCAAACAGTTTTTCGCCGTCAGAAAGCCACAAGATATCGTCTTCCTCGTTCGGGTAGTTCAATTCCAGGACATCCTCGTCTCCATCCTGATCGGCATCGAAGACGTAAACTGCTTGGGTATACATAACGAGTGGACTTTTGGCGGCAAATTCGAACTCGGCCTTGCCGTTGTTTCGATACACCATGACTCGTCCAAGTCTGTTTCCCAGAAAAATGTCGAGATCGCCATCATGATCGAAGTCGCTTAGCTCGATATCCTGCGTCAGGTTGCCTGCAATGGTCTGCTCGCTTTTTGAAAACTCCCCTTTTCCGTTGTTGAGCCATAGCTGATTCGGGGTTTCGTCGCCGGTTCCCAGCACAAGATCCAGGTCGCCGTCGTCATCCAGGTCACCGAGTTCGCAGCTATAAAAGTATCCTGGTCCAATCATTTGCGAACCTTCGACGATATCTCCATGATTGTTAAGCCAAATACGGCACTGCCCATTTTGGGCGTTGACGAGATCGGCATCTCCATCACCGTCAATGTCACCGAACTTAGCTTGCAGGCTGTCGTGGTCACCAAAATCCAAACCACTGTTGGTGAAATGAGCCTTGCCATCATTAAGCCAGAGACCGTCGGGACCGGCTCGAGTCACGAAGGCGTCCAGATCGCCATCGCCATCCCAGTCTCCCAAAGCGATTTCCCAACTTCTGCGGATATCCCCTTCGAACTCGGCCCCCATCGAGAAACGACCTGCGCCATCGTTGAGTAGGTCCGCACTCGCGTATTCCATTTGGCAGCGACCATGTCTAAATCACCATCGCCATCCAGATCCCCCAATTCGACCACCGCACGAATCGTTCCAGGCATCGCCCAGCCCCAGTGTGACCTGCACGACCGAGCCGCCAGTCCTCGCGGATGCAGTTGCCGAGATCTGCGTGGAGGGCCCTCTTGCAGCTTTTCGGAATGCACGATCTCAACTTCGGTGACGTCTCCTCGCCGAACCAGCGCACGATGGCCGTCCAGTTTGGCTGAGGTTTCGGGATCAACAGCCGAGATTGTGTACTCTCGCCGTTCACCAACGGCGTTGCGCCCAATCGTTCTCCTCCGAAATCAATGCAACCTGTTCTACGTTCTTCGATACTTCAATCTGCAAACCGGTTTCATCGGGAGCACGCACGATGATCTCCCCGCCAGCCAGTTGAATGTGAGCAACAAAGGCGAACATCGTGGCGCACAGCAGTGAACCCGATTCCAAACAGCAACGGTTTTGACACAGACCGGATTGCTGCGGGGGGCGGCGATTCCAGAAAATCCTCGAGCGCGGTCGCCAACTCCGCTGCTGAACCAAAACGCTTGGCTGGGTTTCGCTGCAGCGCCTTGCTGCAGATCGCGTCAAGTTGCCGTGAGATTCCCGGTCGAATCGACGACAATTGAGGAGGGTCTTCCGTGACCACTCGTCGCATCACCCGTAGAGGCGAGCCAATGAAAGGCCTGCGTCCTGCGAGCACCTCAAAAAGGACAACCCCCAGCGAATAAACGTCGGATACAGTACCCGCTTCTCCCAATTCCGATTCGATCTGCTCTGGTGCTAAGTATGCGGGGCTGCCAACAATATCCCCTTCGCGAGTGAGTTGTTCGTCCAGATCACGCGGCAAACGTGCCAACCCAAAATCCATCAGAAATGGTTTTCCCTGAGCGTCGATCATAATGTTCGATGGCTTGATATCGCGATGCTCGATTCCAGCCTTGTGAATCTCAGCAACGGCTTGAGTGAGTTGCCGGACCAAGTCAGCGGCTTCACGCTCGGGCAGAGGCCCAGATTCAGCAAGCAGCTCATCCAGAGAACTCCCTTTAACAAACGCCATGCTCATGAAGCTCTGGCCGTCGATTTGACCGACGTCATAGATTGGACACAGGTTGGGGTGTTCCACCATCGCCATCGATCGAGCTTCCGTGCGAAAACGCTCGGCGGAGGACTTCGAGTGCAACTGCGGAACTTTCAAAGCGACCTTGCGATGGAGTTCGGTATCGTAAGCCAGAAAGACCGTCCCCATCGCCCCTTCACCGATTCTCTGTCGCAATTGATAGCGACCGAAAGTCTGATTAGGGACCAAATCGCACCATGCGGTCGCCGCAGAACGACTCGTGGATTCTGGTCGTGAGATTTCTCCGTTCGTATCGGTTGCTGCTGCGGTTTCAAGAAAAGAGAGCATTGGAAAAATACGCCGAATTTCCTCGGCCAGAGAGGGGTGCATCAGGCAGAGTTCGTCGATCGCGGGAACTTCCTCTCCACGCAACCGATCGAGATACTCTTCGATCAGTTCATCGAGGGGCTCAAGCTTGTCGCTCAGGGAGGAATCCGCCACGTTAGAACTCGCCCTTTCCCCAGTTACCACCGGCATTTGGCATTTCGATCCACGTTCCACTGTACCTAGACATGCAAAAATGCGGCAAGCGTGCACCATCGCGATGCCGGAAAGTTAATTCGGATCTTTTTCGTACTTCAGAGCGGTTGCTTCAACTGGCGAGTTTTACGGATATAATACTTGAAGTGGCTTTCCCAACCAACGACCAACGCCAGTGTACTGAGCCACCAAGCAAGCCTCGCTTGGAATGGCCCGTCAACTATCAAGCAGATCGCCAATTTCGGACCTTTCGAAAGTGCGACAACAGCCTTCGAAACATGTCTTTTAGACTGGGTACCGCGTATGTCACGTCCGTCGGAAGACGATGCCGAAAGGCTTTCTCGTAGCGTGGCAGCAGGGGATTGCCAATCATTGGATCTGTTGTTATCGCTGTATCGAGAACGACTGAAAAAGATGGTTGTCTTGCGACTCTCGCCGGAGCTTTCGCGAAGATTGGATGGTTCTGACATTATTCAAGAAGCGTTTCTCCAGGCGGCCATGAACATCGACGGTTACGTCCACGATCCCGAACGTCCTTTCTATCTTTGGATTCGTAAGATAACCGAGAATAAGCTCCTGGAAGCGCATCGTCGTCACATTGTTGCATCGAAACGCGGCGTCTACCGGGAACTGAATCCCAGGGACTCTCGAGCAATGGTTAGCTCAGCTTCGTTTGCCAGCTTCTTTATTGACAACGGTTCCGGGCCAGCCGACCGGGCAATGAGTGCTGAATTGCAAGAGATTGTTCAAGCGGAACTCGAAGCGATGGACGAGATCGATCGAGAAGTGCTCGTGATGCGTCATTTTGAACAACTCTCACTGCCACAGATTGCCACGGTTCTCGGTCTTTCCAAATCGGGAGCTGCAAAGCGTTATCGGAGAGCGGTGGAAAGTCTACGTGAAGTCTTCGCCACAGTTCCTGGGGTTCTGGATTAGAGTCTAACTAAAGATTCAGGCTCACCACTAATATCAATCATCATTCCGGAGATTGGCGGTGGATTGACGCCGTAAAGCGATTCTTGTGTGTTAATTCAAAGTTAAAAAGAGTGTTACGCTGTGGATGGCGGTCGGTAACGTGCTGAGTTCGCGGGCGTTTTTTGAGGGGCCTGTGGGTGAAATGTCGAAGAGGTGTGTGCAAAGTGTCGAAGGAGTGTGGGTGAAATGTCGAAGCCGGCCCGGCGTGGTGGGATGCCTGAATTCTTTGGTCCAGTGTTAATGAGAGTCAGGGTTGTAGGGACGTGGATTGCTGGAACGGAGGCTGAGGCACAGCCGAAGCCGGAGTGGAAGCAATGCACGTCCGCGCGAATTCTGCTGGCGTTTGATAACCCAGCGAACTATGGGGACGGTAGTCGTTGTAACTCA
>JAWKTK010000061.1:0-4265 GCA_041399205.1 Pirellulaceae bacterium
CTGCGTGCTGGTCCAACGAAACTTCTTGGCTTTCGCCGTTCGCCAAATTCTTGACTTGGCACGTTCCCGCATCCAATTCTCGTTGACCAGCAATCACCGCCGCCTTGAAGCCTCGTTTGTCGGCATACTTAAGTTGCTGGCCCAACTTTTTGGGCTCGGGATAAACTTCCACGCCCATGCCCGTCGACCGAATGGCGTTGGCAATCCGCAAATAATCGTGCAGCCGATCTTGATCAAAGTACGGAATGAACACCGGCGATGGCGTGCTGATTTTTTCAATCTTTTTCAGTTCTTCCAGCGCCGCCAGTAAACGATCCAGTCCCAACGACGCCCCAATACCAGGCAGTTTCTGCTTGGTGTACAAACCGGCCAAGTCATCATACCGCCCGCCAGAACAGACACTGCCAATTTCCGGCAAGTCAGACAGAAACGTTTCCACAATCGTGCCGGTGTAATAGTCGAGTCCTCGCGCAATGGAAACATCCAACTTCAATGCG
The DNA here is from genome assembly GCA_041399205.1 of Pirellulaceae bacterium. Taxonomy (GTDB): domain Bacteria; phylum Planctomycetota; class Planctomycetia; order Pirellulales; family Pirellulaceae; genus JAGQOZ01. The sequence goes on from JAWKTK010000061.1 coordinate 498, forward strand.
TCGTCCGCAACTCCGCCGGCGCGAGCTCCATCAATGACGGCGCGAAGCCGTTCCACGCCTGCTTGGCCCGTCGCCGTTTGGCTCGCAATGGAATCCAACTGATCCAGGATTTGATCATTCGAACCGGTCAGGCTAACCAACTGCAGCACTTGGTCCGCTTGTTCGACCGAAACATTGGCAACGGAAACCATTTCGGCCGCTACTTTTTCTGGACCGATCTTGGCGAGTTTATCCAAGGCGCGAAGTATCACCACAGCGTGTTCGGAAAGACCGAGCTGTTCCAGAAGGCCGGACAGCACTTGACGGTTGTTAATGTGAATCTGAAAGCGGTCGATTCCGATCGCTCGAATCAACTGGTGAATCACCAACACGGTTTCAATATCGGCGGCGGGAGATTCGGTGCCAATCGTGTCAAAATCGCACTGCATGAATTCTCGGTAGCGACCGCGGTGCGTATTTTCACCTCGCCAAACTTTGGCAATGTGATACCGTTTGAACGGTGTTCCAAGTTCATGAATGTGTTGCGCGGCAAAGCGAGCAAACGGGACGGTCAGGTCAAAACGCATGCCCACTTTGCGACCGCCGTGATCTTCAAAGCTGTACATCAGGCGATCCGATTCGTCGCCTCCTTTGCCTTGCAAGACTTCCAACAGCTCCAACACGGGCGTATCAATCGGACTGAAACCAAACGAACGATAGACGGTTCGCGCCGTATCGATCAACTGTTCTCGAGCCATCATTGCTTCAGGCAGGAAGTCTCGGAAACCTTTTAGCGTACGCGGATCAATCATGAAATGGATTTCGTATCAAAACGGTGAATCGAAAAGGAAATGCGAAGTGGCACATCCGCAAGCATCGGCGCTTCGGCAGTAAGGCGACAACCAACCATGCGCGTGATTGGTTCGAATCAAACGAATCGACTAATTCAACACCGGCAACAGATTGGGCTTGCGACTACGAATCCCCTGGCCTCGCCGCGCCGGCAATACAGCTTCAGCATATTCGTAGATCTGTTCGGGCGTTTCAAAGTACAGATCGTATGTCCAGTCGTCGTCGTATTCGCAGTTTTCCGTGGTGTAGTCTCGGCAGATTTGTGGCCTGGTTTCATAGATACCGCAGCGATGATCGTCTTGCAGATGCTTGCAAACCGTGTGCACCATCAGGTACCAGTCTTCGCCTTCGACAAACACGGTGGCATGTTCGTGCAACAGGTACCAACGAATGAATTCAAAGTCAGACCATTCAGTGGGTTTGTCAATGGGCAGCGCAAAATAGCGACAGCACTTGGCGGTGCAATGTTCGCACAGGTTTTCTCCCTCTTTCAGGTCTTCTCGTCGTATTTTGGTACGTTCCACAACTGCCATCGTTTTACCCGTCTGATAATTTGCCTTCGAATACCGTCCAAGTTGATTGCGACCAGAATTATAGCGACCTGTTGGTTCGCCGTAACGACACGAATTCTGCCGGGAAGCGAGTAAGTTTTTAAGAAATCGTGAAGTAAAAGTGAATAGTGATTGAAAGGTGGTCTTGCAAAGGATCGAACCGCGTAAACTAGAACGTTTCTGGCCGCAAATTGCTGGAATGTCAGTCAAATCGTTGTGTGGAGAGAGGCAAACGTGGTAATCTCACGTACTATGGACCAAGAAATTTTAGCTCTGGAAAATGAAGTCATTGCCATCGGGCAGCTGGTGGAAGTGGCTATTTCCCGAGCGATCACGGCGTTGGTTCATCGAGACACGTTGCTGGCCAAATCGGTGGTTAGTGACGACTACTATATTGACCACGCGGAAGTCCAGCTGCAGGAACATTGTGTCAGCGTCTTAGAGAACGCTCGGCCAATTGGTTCGGAACTTCGGTTTGTCATTGCCGTCTTGAAGATTAACGACAGTCTGGAGCGAATTGGTGATTTGGCAGAAAATGTGGCTGCCATCATTGCCGACGTGGGTGACTGGGAACGCTTTACCAAAGTAGGCGGTCTGAACGAACTTGCCGAAATGGCACAGCACATGGTCAACCAAAGTCTCTCGGCGTTGATTCATCGCGATACGGATCTGGCGCACGAGGTGATTCGGAAAGACGATAAAGTGGATGCGTCGCAAAAGCGAATCTTGGAAAAGATTGAATATGAAATCGATCGCATTCCGGAAAACGCTCCGCCACTGATGCGTCTGGAACATATGACGCGTCAATTCGAACGCATCGGCGATATTTCTTGCAATATTGCCGAAGAAGTCATCTACCTAGTGGACGGTGAAATTGTCCGCCACAAAGTGTAAACGGCCCGTATCCAAATCTGATTCGAATTTGCAGAAAAAAACACGCTTTCTTTACGGCCTAACGGAATTTGTCACAACAATCTGGCGATCGATGGCTGGGTTTGGTAGTGTTGCCTGAAGGTGGTGTGTTTGTCATTCTGTTGTTCGAAAGAGATCGATGCCCCGTTCGCGTGAATCGAGTTTTTCCAGACATCCGAGTCGACGGGGTGCGATCGGTGTCTTCCTGCGCGAAGAAAAATTTCTGGTGATCCGCCGGTCTTTATACGTCCGAGCACCTCGGAAGTTTTGCTTTCCCGGTGGCGGCATCGAACCGGGCGAAACGGAAGAACAGGCGTTGGTCCGTGAAATGCAAGAAGAGCTATCGATTGAAGCGACACCCATTCGGCGGCTGTGGACCAATCGAGCTCGTTCTGGAATTCAGCTCCACTGGTGGCACGCCCACGTCGAGGATTTTGATTCCATTAAGCCAAACGACGAAGAAGTGGAATCGGTCCATTGGATGACCGCGCGGCAAATGCTGTCACTGCATAGCTTGTTGCCCACCAACCGCGAATTCTTGGAATCGATGTTGGCAGGCAAGTTCGCAATTGAATCACCGTAACGGCCCAGCGTTTGGCGGAATCAGTTTTTGGACTCGGGCGTTGTGGAACGAATCAGGGGACGCCGTTCTCGCTGCTGGACTTGATACCGTTCGCCCAACATTTCCTTCAGCTTCTGCGTTTGAGAAATCGTCAGAACGTCGCTCATGATTTCGTCTTGCAGGTCTTGCTTGAGCCGATCAATTTCTTCTCGCAAACGCTGTTGATATTCGCGTTGTTTTTCTCGCAATTGCTGCCGCTGTTCGTCGGTCAGCGATAATGTTTCGGCCAACTTGTCGCCAGCCAACGCGGCAACACCTTGATTTCGAAAGCTCAATTGCGTTTGGACCTGTTCCAACCGTTCCAACTGATGAGGAAGCAAGATTTGCTGCAATCCTTCCTGTGTCTTTTTTCGAATCGTGGCCTGGACTTCTTGCATTTCTGCTTGCATGGCCTGAAAGTCTGGCGGTGCACTGGGACGCTCGCCCGGCTTGGGCATGTACTTGCTCATTACGCTGCGGTTGATCCGACCGACATCTTGTCGAAGTTGCCGAAGCTGCTGGATCTGGTCATCCACCAATTGGATTTCATTTTCGAATTGTGGCATTTGCAACATCTGCAGCGGATCATTCGGAATGAAACCACCTTCGCCCAACGAAAATGCCAGCGGACCTGGCAACGGCACGTCGTCCGGTGACGGAACGTAGGTAAACGCCACCGCATCTTGGCCGTCTTCCACTCCTGCGACACTCCGCAGGACGGTGTCTTCATCGCCAGTGAAGTGGACTTGAACGTCTACATCCACGTCCTGAGCCAACACGTTTTGAATACTGCCGAAAATACAATAGCACGACGCGCAGAAAGCAACAACGAAATGCATGTAACGCACAAGAATCCCTTTCAAGAAAAGTCCA
>JAWKTK010000062.1:0-3883 GCA_041399205.1 Pirellulaceae bacterium
ATTATGTGAAATGATTCCCATTTATCGTCACCCAGATTCTCCAGCCAAAAGGTATGGATAGTTTCCTCTTGATTCACACTGAACACGACATCCATATCACCGTCTCCGTCAATGTCACCCGCATCCATGTTGGTACCACCGAAATTCTGTTGGTAGACACGTTCAAACGTCCCTAAACCATCGACGTTGCGATAAAGCGCGTGGTAGTTACCACTCGAAGCAAATAGGTCTAGGTCGTTGTCTCCATCGATATCTACCAGTTTTGTCGTATCGAGCCATCCAGAGAACACTAAGAACGGACCTTCTAGGTCCCCGTTGACAGAACGGTACCAGGATGTCGTTCCTCCCGTAGCCCAGACGTTACTTGATACAAGAAAATCATCAATACCATCACCGTCGATATCGCCTACTTCAATGTCGTAAACAAGATCACCCGTGATAGGCAATGGCACCACTTCGAATTCAGAAAGCGCCAGCAAACGCCGGTGCTCGAGTAGTTCAAAACGAAGGTTGGTTTTCATGTTCGAATCCTTGTCGCTGAAAAAGCCTATCGGGCACGGCGCTGCCTCGATCCCCCAGTTTGGTTAAAAGCCGTAAATCAAGCAAGCGTTTTTTCGGTGGGTGCCCCCGGTTGCTGAGCGTTCGGCAGCTCGACCTGCCAGCCGAAGTGAATTCGGTCGCGGTCCGGGGCTAGCGCCCAAACGGCTGGGACTTTTTTGCCTACGTCGAGGTCCGGGGTTCGTGACAAACGGCTGGGACTCTTGTTTTGTCCAGCTAGAAATTTTGTTTTGCCCAGTCGCTGGTGACTCGCACTGTGGCGTCGCATAACTGGGAAAGTTCGGATTCAGAGATCACCAACGGCGGAGTCATATAGATCATGTTGTTAAATGGACGCAGCCAAATGCCGTGTTCGATAAATGCTTGCCGCAGTTGATTCACTTGCGGCAACGCGGCGGTTTGAATGACGCCCACCGCTCCTTTGCACCTCACGTCGAGAACGCCGGGCAGATGTTTTGCATGTCCAACATTTCTGGTCATTTGTCGTTCGGATGGTTTGAGCTTGCTGCAGACGAGCTTCGCGTTCAAACAGATCCAAGGACGCGTCGGCCGCGGCGCAGGCTAGTGGATTGGCCATGAACGTGGGGCCGTGCATCAACGCGTGCAACGAATCGTCCGACCAAAATGCGTCAAAGACTTGGTCCGTGGCCACGGTGGCGGCCAAAGTCATCGTGCCGGCGGTCAATGCCTTGCCCAGGCAAATGATGTCAGGCACCACGTTGGCTTGTTCGCAAGCGAACATGCTGCCGGTTCGACCAAAGCCGGTCGCAATTTCATCCAAGATCAATAGCAGGCCATAGCGTCGACAGGCTTGGCCGATCTGTGCCAACACTTCGGGCGAATGAAACTTCATGCCTCCCGCGCCTTGGACCAACGGCTCTAAAATCACGGCGGCAATTTCAGCAGAATGACTTTTTAAGAACGCATCGAATTCCGCGAATTGCGTCTGCGTTTTGGGCAACGACAGAGAAAACTGTTGCGGCAAGAAACCGTGAAAATGGGCGTGCATGCTGTTGATGGGATCACACACCGACATCGCTCCGGTGGTATCGCCGTGATACGCGTTTTCAAAGCACACAAACTTGTGCCGCCCCGATTCCTTAAGATTCAGCCAATACTGAACCGCCATTTTCATGGCCACTTCTACGGACACAGAACCGGAATCGCTGAAGAAGACGTGATTTAGCGAACCAGGTAACAAGTCCGCCAAGCGAACCGCCAACCGCATCGCTTGCGGATGTTGGATTCCGCCGAACATCACGTGCGGCATGATCTGCAATTGACGAACAACTTCGGCCGCGATGTGCGGATGATTGTAGCCGTGGCAAGCGGTCCACCACGACGCCAAACCATCAATCAGCTTGCGGCCATTGTCCAAGATCAAGTGTACGCCTTCGGTCTGTACCACCGGAGATGGCAGCGGAGACGTTTTCATTTGAGAATACGGCATCCACACAGAATTCTGGCCAGCTTGTTGCCAGTCTGGAACCGATTTTGACGCAGACTTAGATGCAGCATGGTCAGTCATGATTGGATTTGGCAAACGTATTGCAAGTGATACAAAAAGATTCCGGCGGCGGTGGCCAAATTCAGCGAATCGGTTTCTCGACGCATGGGCAATGTGACACAACGTTGGCACCATTCGATCCATTCGACAGCCAAGCCCGGTCCTTCCGCTCCGAACAAGATTCCGGTTCGCTTGGTTCGAACAAACTGGGGTAGCGGTTCGGCGGCATCATCCAGCACCGTGGCGACCAATTCGAATTGATCTTGCCGCAACGTCTGCAAATCTGCCTGCAAATCGAGCGAACAAACGGTGGGCAACTTCAGAATCCCACCCATGGACACTCGGATTGCTCGCCGAGAAAACGGATCGGCCGAATGCGGCCCTAGCAGCAACACGTCCACTCCCATAGCGCAACAATTGCGGATCAAACTGCCCAAGTTGGTTGGATCCAGAATCTGCGGACAAATGGCCACGGTGGCGACCGCATTCGGCGGCAATGTGTCCAGGCATTCACGCAGTGTTGTTGGTGATTTTCGCACCGCGCACGCCAGGACACCTCGGTGAAATTGAAAGCCAATCACTTCGTTGATTTGTTGCTTGGTCAGCGTGTAAATAGGAACTTCCGGAGCGGCCTGCGCGGCTAACGATTCGGCGTGACGATCCAGTGACAGGATCGAAGCGACGGCGAATTCGCTCTGTAACAATCGGTCCACAAGCGTGTGGCCTTCCACGACGAATTCGCCGGAATACCTGGTCACATTGGTTTTGTTCAGGCTGCGATAAATATCCAACCGCGAATCGGCCAAGTCTGTGATAGGGACAATCGGCATGAGGCTAGACCGAGTTGCCGCCGCACAAGCTGCGGAGCGTTTTCAGATTGACTTCGTCCCAAGTCTGGTTGCCGTCTTCATCTTCTTTGGGCGTTTCCAAATACATGGGAATCTTGGCAAAGCGTCGATCGTTCAGCAGAAACCGAAAGGGTTCCAGGCCCAAATGGCCTTGTCCAATGTGTTCGTGCCTGTCTACTCGCGAACCCAATTCCTTCTTGCTGTCATTCAGATGAAACGCTTTGATTTTTTTCAGTCCAACAATCTTGTCGAACGAACGAAACGTGGCCTTATATTCTTTTTCCGTGCCCAACGCATAGCCGGCGGCAAAGATGTGACACGTATCAACACACACGCCCAAACGGTCGGGCGAATCCACTCCGTCCAAGATAGTCGCCAATTCTTCAAAAGTACGTCCCAACGTACTACCTTGGCCGGCCGTGGTTTCCAGCAAGCATGCCGACGTTATGTTTGGCAACTGAGAATGAACTTCGTTTAGCGCGGTGATGATTCGCTGCAGTCCTGCTTCTTCGGAACTGGTGGTATACGCACCTGGATGAAGCACCACATACGGCACGCCCAACTGTTCGGATCGTTGCAATTCCACCACAAACGCATCAATCGACTTTTTCCAAAGTTCATCGCCAGGCGCCGCTAAATTGATCAAATACGAACTGTGCGACAGCGGATGAGAAATGGCTTCTTCCACCAACGCCTCTTGAAACCGCGAAGTATCCTGTTCGACGATTGGCTTGGCTTTCCACTGATTATTGTTCTTGGTGAAAATCTGGACGCAATCGCAACCGGCGGCGCGAGCGGCGTGGACGGCTTTGTAATAACCGCCCGCAATCGACATATGGGCTCCCAAGGGTGGCATCTTCATGCTGACACGATACCCCCGTGCGTCTGAATTGGCAACGGTAGGATCGAACCGATCCCCTCTGTGCCAACATACGTGAGACAACTTTGCGTTTTTTTCAAAGTTGAGGGC
>JAWKTK010000063.1:0-3824 GCA_041399205.1 Pirellulaceae bacterium
GGCCATGTATTCCTTGGGCGCAACATGGTTTCTCGACATTAACTCCGCTGGCAAGGTATACTACTTGACGGCGTTTGATCGACTCACTTATGCATTGCGACTCAAGCGGTCGAACTTCCTTCCCAAACACGTCTCACGCCGATGGCCTTTACTGAATTTCAGCCTACATCATGGATGCAAGACGCCATTTACGCTCAGTTATAATTTCTCCTACGCACATAGTTGGCCAACGCCAAAACAACTTGGCGTGAGTACCCAACTCGCCAACACTATTGACGCGTGGCTTGAAGAATACCATGCGCTTTGCAATGCTGAATGTTCCGACAATGCGTCGATTATGGGACGTTGGATCAACCTTTCGAGATGCGGACGCGAAATTTGGAACGCACTTTGTGACGAAATCGGCAACCGGTATCGTGTGGTCTACGTTGCGCTACGTTGTATATTGGAACCCGAAAGTCGCGACGAACAAAACGCTGAACCCGAGTTGCCGATGACGGGTTTTTGAAATGGAAGCTAACTCGCGGCAACCGGGTTAGCGTAGTCGTTACTTGCTATGCATACTTGGCCGTTGTGGTCCTCCGGAGCGAACCTGCGATGTCGGCAACCCATTTGTGGCGCACCCAGATGGCAACCGTTTTACTGTCGACTCTTGTAGTTTGTGGGTGCACACGCGACCCAGATGGCGACGGCTGGATCGCGCATTCGCTGACGGAAAGCCAAGAAAAACGGCAAGATGAACTTCTGAACGAGATACAGTGGCTGATTAGTGGAAAAGACGATCTTGCTGGAAAATCTGCGGCAGACTTTTCCGAATTGTTGTCACTGGCAGACAAGACAAAGATTGATGGCACCACAAAGATTCATGCGTACAAGGTTTTATCCGGTGGAGATCTACACGAGCCATGTCACGCAGAAATCATTGTATCTGACGGCAAAATCGTGCAGGCAGGTTGGCCGTACGGCGAATACTGAAATAGCGGGACGCAAGTAACAACAAGATGCAGCCGAGTTGGCGTCGGCGGTTTCTCACATGGTAAGTCAACCGCGCCAACCGGCTGATCTTTGGCGTTAGCTGGCAAACCAAAACCACATGGCAACACCCGAGTACAGTCCCGACGATATCGAGGTCATTGACGGGCTTAACGCAGTTCGAAGACGGCCTGCGATGTTCGTCGGTCCGCTCGACGATCCTGCCGCGATCAACACGTTGCTCACTGAATCACTCTGCATCGCACTCGACAACGCAATAACCGGTTGTGCGACAGCGATCACAATCACAATGCACGACGATGGCAGCGCTACCGTCCGCGACGACGGCCCCGGGTTCGATGTCGAAATCTCCCACAACGGTATGACCACAATTGAAATTCTGCTCACGCAACTGCACGCGTGCCGCAAAGCAAAACAAACACTCGTCAATGAAACGCTGTGCGGTATTGGTATCTTCGCTACAAACGCTCTCAGCAAGTCACTGGTCGTCGAGACGGTTCAACATGGCTGGCTCTGGCGACAAGATTATTCATGCGGCAAGGCAACGGGGCCGATCCGGAAAATCGAACCCGCCGCAGAACAGTGGCAACAGATCACTTTCCAGCCCGATCCCGACATCTTTGGCTCAAGTCGTTTGTCATCGGACTACTTTTCCGACTGGTTCCTTGGCAAGCAGTTTGACCTTCGGTCGGCCACGGTTAATCTTTGCCACGGCACGACGTCGACCCAACTGTATCCGTATCCCGAAAACGCCAGCTAACAATACAATGCACCGGATTTGCCGTCCGGGTCGAATCTGAATTCCACGTCGCTGGCGGCAACCCGGTGATTGTGGTCGTTCGTTGCTTCAACAAGGCCACCTGATGCCGAGTGAGTTCGAAACATTCACGTCCTGGAACGTAATCGAGCGCGGGCCCTTGACTCTTGAGGCCATTCGTTCAATCCATGCGCCAAATGGGGACTTTCGAATATCACCTTCTTTGTACAAAGGCAGCACTCAGTTTGCATGCGCTTCGCGAGCGTGTCACGTCTATGTGCTCAGTGGCTCGTGCTGCTACGAGATGGAAGGTCGGGTCTGGAAATTGGACGGCCCCTGCTACGCTGAACTTCCGGCCGGACAATTTAACTTTCGTGTCGATTGCGACTCTTCTGTTGAACTCGTGAGCGTATGGGAGTTGCCCGTCGGCTTCCGGGTCCGCGATAGAAGCAACGAACCAAGCGATGGACCGGAGTCGCCGAACGGCCGTTTTTCCATGGGATGATCGCTCGCGGCGACCGCGGTCATCGCAATCGTTCGGCGTCAGAGCAGGAATTGTGACATATGGGTTCGCAGGATGGGAAATCTTCGGAAGGCATGGACACGAAAGTGTTGGTTCGGACGGCAGCTGAGACCATTCTGATGTTACGAGACGCCGAGCAACTCATGGGCGGAAGGCTTGGTGTGGAAGGTTTAGAACGAGCCATGCTCGTCTCGGCGATGCGATCCAAAGTGGGCGATGGCCTCGGCGAGCCGACCCTCCACGCCTTAGCAGACTTCGTGCCGATGGCGTTCGTGCGGATAGCGTTGTCGGACTCCGGGGTGAGTTTGCCCGACCATTTCGGCCGCAAGGATTCTCGCAACCGCATCCGCGAGTACCGACGCCTCGACGAGGAACCGACATACCGCGAAGCAGTGACGCTGGCCCAGATGTGGTGGCAGAGTCGCGCCGACGATGTTCGCTACGTCGCGCGCTGGAATGGTGCATTGGCGTTGGTCGAGAACGCCCTTGCCAGGGGGGCAAAAGGGAGCGACCTTGAGTTTGCCCCCACGTTGCTAAATGGGCCGGATGATGTGTGCCCCCCGCTGGCAAAACGCCCGACCTTCCCGGAACGACCTTGGTGGCTGTCGCAGTGGATGCCCAAGCCCTGGTGGAAGTTCTGGTGAGACCAATCGGTTGCGTGTTCCGGTTGGAACAGCGGCCGAATACCGCAACAGTAAAGGCACGCCGAACAAGAAGCTGAACCGGAGTGGCGAAACAACCGGAATTGACGTGGAACGTCGCTCACTGCCACCCGGTTAGCTTAGACGTTCTTCCGCTAACCACCACGCGACCAATGGTGAGAAAATGACACTGCTGAAACCTGACGTGCTTCGAATCACAATTGCCGCTGTTGTCTGCATTGTGCTTGTTGGTTGCGGCTCCGAAAACACCCAGACAGACGGCAACGAATCAAGGTCTTCAAGTCCGTTCGGTTCGAATGACCAAAACACAACTCCGTTTGATGATAAAAATGTCGCAAAGGTCAAGGTGCTCGCTGATGGGACGATTCTGCTGAATGACAAACAGGTCGTCATTGACGAACTTAAGACCGCTTTCGCAGAACTCAAAGAAAAGAACGGCGTGGTTTGGTACTACCGTGAAAAAGGGGCGGGCGAACCGCCGCCACAGGCAATGTCCGTAATGGAGGCCGTCGTGGATGCAAAACTCCCGATTAAGCTGTCCTCCAAACCTGACTTCTCGGATTCAATCGGCCCAGGTGGCAACTGAATCCGCGGAAGAACAAACGGTTGAACGTGAGCGGCGGATCACGTCGGAATTGAAGCAACGGTTTCTGGCCGCCGCCACGTTACCCGTAGCGTTCGTCGATGGAAATGCGATGGCCTTCTTTAGCGATGGACAAATTTGCTACCTCTGCAAGACGCCGATGACTGGCGATCAAGATCTCATCGGATTTACGTTCGTTGCTAGCGGAAACCCAATCGTACAGCCATTTGATGACAGCGTTTGCCACCGCAAATGCCTAAGCGAATGGTCGGATCGCGACCGTTTCGTTCTTGCATGGAACAAAGA
>JAWKTK010000064.1:0-3514 GCA_041399205.1 Pirellulaceae bacterium
TTGGAACGCATCGGCCTGGACACATCCTGCTGGTGCGATTTGGTGCAGAAGTTCGGCAAACTCTTCAAACGAGCGGCCGGCAACACATCAAGTCTCGCCGACGAAGCAGCTCGCCGCAGCATTGGTTACATGCACGCACCCGGCGCAAACATGATGCTTGTCGAAGACGCCTGACCAGCAGCGGCTCTGGCTACACTTTCGACTGACTAGCGACTGCTAGTTGGTTTCTGCTGCGCCGATACGGGCATCTCAGTGACATCAGGCTGTCATTGACCGCTTTAGAACCGGCCATGTCACGGTCAGCACAATGCTTGCGCCCTGGCTGACCTTCAGTACCAACAAGTGCTCCCAAGAAAGCTTCCCTGCCGAATCAGATCCATCGATCGACCGGCAATTCAAGTGCGCTGTCTTCTTGTTCAGCTAAAACATCCTGCATAATCCGCGGGTGTCCCGGTTGGGTACGCCATTTCGAATGATGGCGTGCGTGTAAATCATCGTCGTCGCCACGTCGTTATGCCCTAACAGCTCTTGGACCGTTCTGATGTCAGTTCCACTCATCAGAAGATGCGTTGCAAACGAGTGTCGAAAAGTGTGCGAAGTCACCGGCTTCTGAACTCGAGCGTCCAACACGGCATTTCTCAATCGTTTCGAATAGGTGCTTGCGTGCAGATGATGGCGGTGCCATCGCCCAGACACCGGATTCTTCGAAAGCCTATCCGACACAAAGACAAACTGCCACCGAAACTCGCGATGTGCGTTTGGATACTTTCGAGCCAACGCGTCAGGCATCCACACGGATGCTGTACCTGCCGCAAGATCTTGCTCGTGCAGCCCTTCTCGCCACATAATCAAGCTCTTCAGTGTTTTTACCACCTCTTTCGGCAACGGAACGTATCTGCTTTTCTTCCCCTTGCTTCCATAGACGCGAATCTGCATCAGATCAAAATCGATGTCCATGACTCTCAGACGCAAGCACTCGCTAATTCGCATTCCCGATCCATACAGCAATTTTGATATCAGCGAATAGACGCCACGCATTTCGCCAAGAACCGCCGCGACTTCTCGCTGGCTCATGACCGTCGGCACTAACTTTGGCTTTGTTGCTCGAATCGCATCAATTCCCTGAACGTCCTTCTTGAGAACATGCGTGAACAAAAACAGCAAACCGTAAAACGCTTGGCTCTGTGTCGACGCCGAGACGTTACCGTCCACCGCCAAATCGGTCAGAAATGACTCGATATCCTTCGCCCCCAGGTCTTCAAAATCAATCATTCGCGTTACGCATCTGGCCCTCATGAAGCGTTTGATCCATTTGACATACGCCTTTTCGGTATTGTATTCCTTGCCGTGTAGTCGCAATGTTCGTCGCGTCTGCTGAATGACATCGGGTTCATTGGGGTTGATCTTCCCGACCTGCTCTTCAATGGAAGGCCCCGCCTGGCTGGAATTCCTTTCTTGAACCACAATCTCTTGAAGCTTCGCCCGGATCGGCTCCAGCTTGGGCGTCGAACTCCGCATGACTCGGTTGCGATATTCGATCAGTCCTTGCACGATCTTCAGTCGCTTCCAAGCCGGAACACCCGCCTTTAGCTTCGATCGCAAGAAGGCGATAACGTCTTCTTCTGTGAATTTCCAGCGACTGGGGTCATTCACCTGATGAAAGCGAACTAATTTGTCAAACCAAATCCTTGCCCAATCGGGTCGATCCGAACCTGATTGACCTCTACCTCTCGAACCCGTCGCAACCCCGTTCATCATCGCCCTCGCTCACTTGTGTAGAAAAGTTATGTATACGCATGTGCAGTCGTCATGGTCTCAAAAAAAATGACCAAATCAAGCCCCCTTCAGACTTGTTTTTATCATCGAGCGAGGGGATAATTATCTCCGAATCAAGGATAACTGTTATCCTGACGTCGCGATAAGTCGGAAAATGCCGGATTACCACGACGGTTTCTCGTAATAATGAAGTTATGCGACGAGGAATACACAGAGCACGTCTCGCATGAATGGAGTCGAACAAAATCCATACGCTGCCTCAAGGGTCGTGGCGACTGACACACGCCGCCTATCTGGTGTCGCACGCCGCGTTTCGTTTCGAACTTTGCAGAGCCTCTTCCTGGCGGTTTTGTTCTGTCTCTCATTCTTGTTTCTTGGCTGCTCAGCAAAATCTGGCATCACTTCCGGATGGGATTACACAATCTTCTTTGTTACCGAATACCCGTTTTTGACCGCGGCAATCGTGCTGTGGAATGCGCTGCTTCGCGGAATCTTGCTTCCGAGGCTCCAATTGACGACCGTTTGGTTGCCGTTGGTCGCGGGCGTGGCGTCATTCCTGAGTTTCAATCCAGTGCATTTCCGCGTTGATTCAATCAGTCAAATGATTATTCGGCAGGGGTGGGATTCAGGGACTGTGGAGTTCGTTTCAATGGGGATCGTGCCCTCGTTCGTTGGGATCATTGTTGAGGGCGTTGGGCACGGCATGCATTTACTCGTTAAACGAAACACCAAAAAAAGCGTCGCATAACCAACAGCATGCAGCCGAGTTGCGATCGGCGCGTTTTCACATTGAGCATCAATCGTCGCAACCGGCTGATGCTAAACGTTCGCCGACTTGACGCCATATGCAATGTCAAATCCCTACGCAACATCGTCGCCTCCTTCGGTTCACTGCGGACCGGCAGGTTTGACCAGGCCCAAACGGGCTCCGGTTGGGAGAACCCACGCCGCCATCTTCCTGCTTCTATATGTATTGTTTACCGGTATCGTTTTTGCAGCGGTAAACGCAAGCACGAAAGATCTTTCCACAGCAATCTACACGACGGCGGGTTCAATTTCCGGACCGTTTGTTGGAGCCATTGCCCGTCACTTCCAGAACTGCTGTTTTGCTGCGTCGCTGCATATCGCAATTCGCTGCGGCCCAATTCTGATCTTCGGAATTGCAGCACAATTCCTACCATTTGGTCACTTGCGATGGGGGCGCACGCTGCAATATCTTGCTTGGTCGACTGGTTGGCTTCTTTGGTTTGGTGGTGGATTACTTTCATTCGGTCATGCGCTGTCTTAGACTATGCATCTCTTAATTCCTTGTTTCGTCCTGCGCAACCAACGGAGCGGCGAACCATGACATGCACGGGAGGACGGCTTGCATCTTTTTTCGCAGTGGATAGCCAACTCTCCGTCCCCCGTGATGTCTGACGTTATGCCCCTCAACACACGATGACCAAGACTGCGTTTGTACAATATCGTGATAGCGGGTTCTGGGCGTATGACGTTGCCGGTTCGGTGTTCCTTTGGTTTCTGATCAACGCCGCCACCAAGCGACTTGATTCGCATGACCAACCATGGTTAAAGGACATGATTCGCCATTGGCGTGTGGCTGCATTCATTACTGAAATGGCTCACTACACTGATGATGATTGGACGACTTCGCAGATCGATCTTGTCGTCCAGCTATCTCACGATGCAATTGATGCGATTCGATCACATGGCGACTTCGCCGCCTCAGACGTGCAGT
>JAWKTK010000065.1:0-3384 GCA_041399205.1 Pirellulaceae bacterium
TTGGGCAGCTGGTCTCCGGCAATTTGTCGGATGACAAACTGATCATACGGCATGTCGGCATTGATGGCGTTGATCACCCAGTCTCGATAAGCCCAAACGAAACGCGGCTTGTCCTTTTCAAAGCCGTCCGAGTCGGCGTACCGAGCGGCGTCCAGCCAAAGCTTGCCCCAGCGTTCGCCAAAATGTGGTGACCTCAGCAATTGTTCAATTTGCGCAGCAACCGCATCGGTCGATTCGTCCGCAAGAAATTCATCTACTTGAGACAGCGACGGCGGCAGGCCTAACAAGTCCAAGGATAGTCGCCTTAGCAACGTTGCTTTGTCTGCTGGCGCGGCGGGGTCTGCGGCGTGTTCGCGGAGTTTTCGCAGCACGAACCGATCAATCGGATTGCGAACCCAATCGTTGATATCCAGTACTGGCAATTCGGGGCGAACCGGTGGCGAAAACGCCCAGTGTTGCGTCACGGGTGAAGCGTGTGATTCGGGCCATTCGGCGCCTTGGTCAATCCAGTTTCGAATGAAATCGATCTGCTGGTTCGACAGCGGTTCTTGCTCCAACGGCATGCGTTCGATCGACGCGTGTTCGCCCGTGAGGACTTGCAGCACCAACGAAGCGTCCGCATCCTTCGCCACGATTGCCGGCCCGTTGTCTCCACCACGAAACGCCGCGTCTCTTGAATCAAGCCGCAAGCCCGATTCATGTTTTTCGGCACCGTGACAAGAAACGCACTTGGCGTCCAAAATCGGTAATACATGCGTGGCGAAGTCGATGTTTCCGGATTCACCATGTTTCTGGGCCGCACAGGGGCGGTCGGTAAAAACATTCGCCGTTGCCACGAACACCAACAGATACGCCCACCGAATCCACCACTGCCAGTTCGACATTATTGCCTCCGTAAGTGAAACCAAGGCCACATTATAGCAGCGAATTCCACATGTATTCATGCCCTTATGGTTTTGTCAGAGCCAGTGCTTCTCGGAATGAGCATCGATCCTAAAGCCTCTACGGGAGGGGGGCAGCGATTGAGCTCTGGTGGTAAACTTGACTGATGCAGGAAGATTGTCGTCCGGCGCATTAAATTGCGAGGCGGCCTATTGGACCTCAATAGGACGCGATAAGGAGAAGCGATGAATGAAAATGCAATTGGAAAGATCGTGGTAGATTGCGCCGTAAAGCTACACAAGTCACTCGGACCTGGCTTGCTGGAGGTTGTTTACGAAGTGGTTCTAGCCAAGCAGCTTGAGCGAGCGGGACTTTCGGTTCAAAGGCAAGTGCCCATCCCCATTGAATTCGATGGCCTAAGATTTGACGAAGGGTTTCGTGCTGACCTTGTAATAAATGGGCTCGTTATCCTAGAGTTGAAGTCGATCGAGTCGGTGCATCCGGTCCACAAGAAACAACTCCTCACATATCTAAAATTGACGAACTGTATTGGTTCAGCGTAAGATGTGAAACTCGGTTGGCGGTTTAGTTTAGTGATGATGGAACAATCTACAAATCGAGTCACTTGGTAGTTGGGGCTCTGCCCCAAACCCCGGGATTTTTCGCATTAGGCCATTAGCAAGTAGGGACAACGGTAGTCGCTGCCAACGTACCGTCGTCACTTGCTACTGGCATCGATTCGGCGCTCAGGTTGCTTCCCAGCAGAGCCTTATCCTCCGATCGATTAACCGTATCATAGCTTTCGCTCGATGACTGTCGAGCGTTTTCTGACTTAATATTCTCTCGTGCCAGGGCACGTGCTTTCGCCCGTGCTTCTCGAGCGGCCTTCAGCTTCGCGTCGCGTGCGTCGAAGATCGCTTGTTGTCGACCCGCCAGCATATCAGCAGGTGTCACATAGCCCAGCGCACTGTGTAAGCGATCTTCGTTGTATTCACGAACGAACTCGGTGACAACGCGAATGGCATCGTCCTTGGTCAATGGCGTTTGAGGGCGAATGCAATCGCTTTTCAGCGTGCGGTGATAACGTTCCAATTTACCATTGCTTTGGGGATAAAACGGACTGGTTCGCACGTGGGTCATGCCGCAGATGCGAATGAATTCCTTAAAGTCTTTGGCGATGAACTGAGGACCGTTATCGGTGATGATTCGAGGCTTTGCATCAGGGTACTTTTCTCGCGCTCTCTGAACGATCACTTCGATGTCGACCTCCTCTATCTTTTCGCGAATCTCCCAGTGCACGATCGCGCGACTAAAGCCATCCAGTAATGACGCAATGAAGTAAAACGTACCGCGGATGTTCAAGTGCGCGATATCCAAATGCCAATGCTCGTGGGCCTGCAGCGGATGCACGAAACCGGTGCCCTTCTTGGACGTTTTCCCCTGATGGCGACGCATTACCCCGGCATCACTGAGCACGCGATAGACGCTCGCCGCGCTGACCGCCACAATGTCTGCATCGAGCATCATGTACGTCAATCGCCGATAACCATCGAGCGGATGATCGTAGTGATACTTGATGATGGCCTGCTTTTCCCAGTCGTCGAGCCAGTGATCGCGAGGTATCCAACCGTTGTGTTCGTAGGCCTTGCCGTAGCTTCGAGTCCAGTTGGAAAACGTGGAAGACCAGAGGCCAATCCACTTCAGAATTTGTCCCTGAGTAACTTCTGTTTTCGCAGCCCAACTTCGCACGTAGTCGACGATTTCGTCGCGGCGTTCATGGGGAACCCATTGGCGATTTAAGGTTCCCCAAGTTCTTTTTTTAGCTGGACATGCTCCTGGAGAAGTTCGGCGATGACTTCATTTTTGGCCTGCATTTTCGCTTCGAGCTGTTGAAGCTTGCGATCCACGGCATCGTCTTGCCGACGCTGGTTGGCCGCATTGGCCTTGCGTTCGAAACAGGACGCCCCGTTCTCAAAAAGCTGTTTCTGCCAATTGTAGAAATTAACCGCACTGATATCGTGCTTGTCGCACAGATCGGACACCGGCACCTTCTCGATGAGGTGCTCCCGTAAAATCGCTATCTTCTGGTCAGGCGTTAAAAACTTGCGTTTCGACATTCGCGTTTCCCTTTCTCGGAACCGCTAAACTCTAGCACGCCGCTTATCTCACAACTTCAACTGAGGCAAAACAGAACCTCAAACTCGGCTATTTACTCAACTTCGGTGACGAATTGATGAAAGACGGTATCACTCGAATCATCAACGGCCAACTTCAAGCCTAATGCCTTACAGCTGTTTCTGCGCAAAAACCCTCGGAGTGAGTGAATACTCACAAAGGCACGAAGGCACAAAGAAGCCATGGACGCCGTGTGCCAGTCGGCCAAGATTTCTCAATTCCCCTTTTTCCCTTCGTGCCTTGGCGCCTTTGTGAGATCTTTGCTTACCTATGGCTCGAGACACGGTTGCCGCTTCGTTGAAATTGCCGATGGATTCTCACAAAGGC
>JAWKTK010000066.1:0-3320 GCA_041399205.1 Pirellulaceae bacterium
TGGGACGTGTGGGAAATTCCGCCGAATGGACAAGGCATCTGTGCGCTGCAAATTCTAAATCTGCTGGAGAACTTTGAAATTGCGGCATTGCAGCCGAATTCGGCCGAACACTTGCACTTGTTTGCCGAAGCGAAGAAGTTGGCGTTTGAAGATCGAGCTCGTTATTATGCCGATCCTCACTTCGCCGACGTGCCGGTCGAATGGTTGATTTCCAAAGAGTATGCCCAGCGTCGCGCAAAACTGATTTCGCCCGCAAAAGCCAATTCCAAGATTCAGCCCGGCGATCCCAAGCTTGATGATGATACGGTCTATCTGACTGCCGCCGATGCGCAGGGCAACATGGTGTCTTTCATTCAAAGCGTTTACAACGGTTTTGGGTCCATGATCTGTCCAGACGAAGTGGGATTTCACATGCAGAACCGAGGTCAAGCGTTTTCCTTGGATCCAAATCATCGCAACAAATTGGAACCGCACAAACGACCGTTCCACACTATCATTCCCGCGTTTTTGACCAAGGACGGAGCGCCGGTCATGTCGTTTGGTGTCATGGGCGGAGACTTCCAGCCGCAAGGACACGCTCAAGTCATTATGAACATGATTGACTTTCACATGTCACCGCAACAAGCCGGCGAACAAGCTCGTTTAGCTCACGACGGTAGTTCCAGCCCCTGGGGCGATACGCTGGAGAATGGTGGCGAATTGGTGTTCGAATCGGGAATTTCGGATTCCGTGCGAGCTCGTTTGGCCGAACTTGGACATCGAATTCGACCAGGCGTCTCGGCGCATGGAGGTTATCAAGCGATTTGGCGCGAAGACCATCCGCTGCGTTACTTTGGCGGTTCGGATCCTCGCAAAGACGGCGCGGCACTGGGCTTTTGATCCACTGCCAGACTATTCGTACAATCTGGTTTAGCTAAGCACACGCCACGACCCAGCAAACGATCGGTTCCCTTTTTCGAAATCAGGAGGCACGAAACATGGCAACAATCACCGAACCCAAACTGGCCAAACCAGAAGTTCGTCAAACACTTTGCTTTATCGGCGGCGAATGGGTACCGTCCCAAAGCGGCAAAACATTTGCCACTATTAACCCAGCGACCGAAGAACCGATTGCGCAAGTGGCCGAAGGAGACGCGGCTGACGTTGACGCCGCCGCCCAGGCCGCTCGAAATGCCCTAGAACAAGGCGAATGGGCCAAAATGGATGCTCGCGACCGAGGTAAATTGATGCACAAATTGTGCGATCTGTTGGAAGCGGAAGCCGAGGAATTGGCGGCACTGGAATCGCTGGACAACGGCAAACCGGTAGCGGACGCCCAAGCAGCCGATGTGCCGCTGACAATTGATTGTCTTCGATATTACGCCGGTTTTGCCGACAAGATTCAGGGCGACACTATTCCGGTTCGCGGCAACTACTTCACGTACACTCGGAAAGAACCTGTAGGCGTTGCCGGACAAATCATTCCCTGGAATTTTCCGATGCTGATGGTCGCTTGGAAATGGGGACCTGCGTTGGCGGCCGGTTGCACTATCGTCATGAAACCCGCCGAACAGACTCCGCTGACTTGCCTACGGATGGCTCGTCTGGCTCAAAAAGCCGGTATTCCCGACGGCGTAATCAACGTCGTCCCGGGCTACGGACCAACGGCCGGCGCCAGCTTGGTCAAACATCCCGGCGTAGACAAGATTGCGTTTACAGGCGAACATCTGACCGCACAAACCATCATGAAAGATGCTTCACAAACGTTGAAGCGACTGACGTTCGAATTGGGTGGCAAAAGCCCCAATATCATTTTTGACGATGCCGATTTGGACGCGGCCATTCAAGGAGCTCACTTCGGTCTGTACTTCAATCAGGGGCAATGTTGTTGTGCGGGTAGCCGAGTGTTCGTGCAGGAATCGATCTACGATCAATTCGTCGAACGGATTTGCGAACTGAACCAGCAAAGAAAGTTAGGCAACCCGCTAGATCCGCAAACACAACAAGGCCCGCAAGTCGATCAGAATCAGTTCGACAAGATCATGAAGTACATTGATCTGGGCAAGAGCGAAGGAGCGGCGTGTTTGAGCGGCGGCGAACGGTTTGGAGAACGAGGTTATTTTGTGAAGCCCACCGTCTTTGCGAATGTGACGGACCATATGGCGATTGCCAAAGACGAAATCTTTGGCCCCGTGATGTCCGTGCTGAAATTTAAGGATATGCAAGAAGTCATTCAACGAGGCAACAATACGTTCTATGGTCTGGCGGCGGCCGTCTGGACCAAAGACATTGCCAAAGCGCATCGCATGGCGGCAGCGCTGAAGGCAGGCACGGTGTGGGTCAATTGCTACGACGTTTTTGACGCAGCCGCTCCATTTGGCGGTTTCAAAATGTCCGGCATGGGTCGCGAATTGGGCGAAAAAGGCCTAGACGCGTATCTGGAAACCAAGACCGTCACCGTGGCGCTGTAGACTTTCTTCGTTTCGAAATCAGTCTCGGCGCGTACAAAGAAAACCTACCGATTAGCTGCCGAATTTAAGGTTCTTCTGCAAACTTGCGGACGGCAGCTTGATGGTAACGCAGTGATGCGGGCGAATGGCCTTGCTGCTGAAGTTGTTCTAGCCGCAGTTGAGCCGCTTGATGAAACCAGCGAATCGCCTCGGGTGAAATTCGAGCTTGATTTTCGAATTCCACGTAAAACGGGCCACTCATCGCCAAATGCGGCGTGGCGGCGTTCTCGGTTTGCGCCATCAACAGACACCAACCGCTTTCGGTAAATTCGATCGGCGGTAAACGGCCGCCCGCTTTGGCCCAATCCTCCAAACGGACTTCGGCCACGTTTTGTCCATTCTTGATGATTTGCAGGTAGGAGATTTTTTCGCGAGTGGCCAGAGTCGCACTCAACTCTAACGTCACCGTTTCACCTTGATAGCCCGGAAATACAGTGCCAGGCAATTGGTCATTCGCCTTGACGGTCAGAATCGGACCGTTGGTAAGGAAACAGCGGCCTAACAACAACTGTGACCACCACTGGTCAGCGGTGAATTCTTCGCCGCAGTAAACGTAAACTCGGTTATAGCCCAAAGGATTGCCGCTGATTCCAACTCCGCTGCCAGCCACGGGCGGCATTCGGTAGCCCGCTTCCAAGATTCTGAAATAGGTTTCTCGCGCGGCCAGCAGGTCATCCACGTGCCAATTCGCTTGGTAAGTAAAACACTGGTCCAGCACCGGAAACATCTTCAACTGGCCACTGGCCAACCACACGGGTAGATCGGGATGCGTTTGGGATCGACCGTCCACGGCGGCACGATTTGCAGCGAACGATCGACCCAAATAGACAA
>JAWKTK010000067.1:0-3080 GCA_041399205.1 Pirellulaceae bacterium
CACAACAACGATCGCTACAGTTTTGCCGCTTGCTGGGAAGACTTTGACAACGATGGCGACGTGGATTTGTACGTGGCCAACGATTTTGGTCGCAACAATCTGTACCGCAATGACCAAGGACGGTTTCTAGACATCGCCGCGGAAGCTCGAGCGGAAGACAGTGCGTCAGGGATGTCGGCGGCGTGGAGCGATGTGGACCAAGACGGCTGGATGGATCTGTATGTGGGCAATATGTTTTCTTCGGCTGGCGGACGTGTCACGTATCAAGCAGATTTCAAGCCCCATTCTTCTCCGGAAGTGCGCAGGCGGTTACAACGGTTCGCCAAAGGTAGTTCGCTGCTGAAAAACCAAGGCAATGGTCGCTTTACCGACATGAGCGAAGACGCCAATGTCACACTGGGACGCTGGTCATGGAGCTCCAATTTTGTGGATCTGAACAATGACAGCCGAGACGATATTTTGGTGGCCAACGGTTACATCACGGCCGAAGATACCGGCGATTTGTGAAGTTTCTTTTGGCGACAGGTCGTGTCGCAAACCGCCGATAGCCAATCGTCCGATCCAACAGGTTCTTGGCAGCGTAACCGAGATCAATTGTTCGAAATGATCATGCACGGTCGTTCGTTCAGTGGCCGCGAACGGAATTGCTGTTTCTTGAACACGGATGGAAAGTGGTTCGCCACAGCTTCGTCGCTATCGGGATTTGACTTCCCCGATGACGGCCGCTGCATCGCCACCACGGACTGGGATCGAGACGGAGATGTGGATGTCTGGACCAGCAACCGTTCGGCACCCCGAATTCGCTTTCTACGCAACAATGCTCATCGCCAAAACGCGTTCCTGCAATTCAAACTTATCGGCGACGGTGTTACTACCAACCGCGACGCCATTGGCGCTCGACTAGAAGTTTCACTGCACAATGGCAAACGGATCGTGAAGACGCTGCGAGCCGGCGAAGGCTTTTTATCTCAGTCCAGCAAATCGATTCATGTCGGCTTGGGCACCGAAAGCCAAATAGATCAAGTGCGTATTGTCTGGCCGAATTCACAGCATTCAGAACAAGTCTTTTCGAACGTGGCGCTCAACCAACGCTATGTCGTGACGCAAGGCAACGCCAATTTGTCGATCGAATCCGCCGTACCTTCAGCAAGCCTTGATTCGTTCGCCGCCACACCACTGACAACACTCGCCGCCACCGATGTTGCTCGAGTCCCCATGCTGACTCAGCTGCCCATGCCACAACTCGACCACTTAAGCTTACAGACAGCGCCGCAGACGATTTCGTTTCGAACACAGGAGCCGACGTTGGTTGTGCTATGGGCCACTTGGTGCCAGCCTTGTTTGGCCGAATTAACGGCATTGGCAAATCAGGAAACGCAATTGGCCGCAAAACAAATTCGAATAATCGCGTTGTGTGTAGATGAAGCGTCGGAAAGCGGCCTGCCAGACATGCAGTCGATTCGTTCAGCAATCGCAAAACTTGATCTGCCGCAACGTTGGTCGTTCGGCTGGCTGGCGAAGAATCAAATTGAATTTGTCCAACAAGTCCACGACCACTATTTCTTCTTGAAGAAACAGCTGCCATTGCCGTCCGGTTTCTTAGTGTCGGCTAGCGGCAACTTGGTGGCCATTTATCGAGGCCCAGCGGATGGCGATCAAGTGCTGCAGGACATCCAGCTTGATTCGACCGACGGGTTGGTTCGAGCCCAAAATGCCAGCTGCTTTGCTGGTACTGTGTTGTCGCATCCGGAGCTGCGAGCCATTGCAAAACAAGCCGACAAACAGCTGGCGTATCGCTTGGCCACGTGGTTAGAATCGCAGCAGCGTACCGACGACGCAATTTCGCATTTTCAAGCAATGATCAGCCAAAATCCCGATTGGGCCATTCCCTATCGACATCTGGCCAAATTGTATCTCGGGCAAAACCGGCTAAGCGAAGCCAACAGTGCGGTGCAACAAGCAATCAAGCTAGATGATCAAGACGCCGGTGCACTTAACACCTTGGGGTTGATTTTCAGCCAGCAAGAGAATCACCAGGCAGCAATCACAGCCTTCCGCCGCGCCATTCAGCTAGATCAGCATTTCGCCGAATCGCACAACAACCTTGGAGCCTCGTTGGCGGCCACGGGGCAGATCAATGCGGCGAGCGATGCGTTCCAAAACGCTGTCACAGCAGACCCTTTGTTCTGGGAAGCGAAGGTGAATTTAGGACGAGCGTTAGCGATGCAAGGCAAACGAGAGCCGGCAATTCGAATATTGCGTGACGTCATTGCGAACGATCCGAACAATGCCGATGCGTTCGTCAACCTAGGAACGATTCACGCACAGCAGGGCAAACTGCAAGACGCCATCTTGCAGTTTGAATCAGCGCTGGCCATCAATCCTCAACATGCCGAAGCCCTTCGCAACTTGAAGACCGCCAAGCAGTTGCTGCGAAACTAGAGACAGCAAGGTTGCGAAAGATCGTCTGCCTTGCATTTCCACGATTGAGGACATGGTAAATGATATTGGCTGCATCGGCGCGTTTCTGCCTCGGCATGACCTGCGAACCTGTGAGAAGAGTGACGGCAAAATCACAAATCTACTACGGGGTGACGAACCCCCCCCCGTCCCCTGTTCTTCGCCTTTTCTTCGCCGTCCCCTTTTCTTCGTCAAAAACAAGCCCCGTCCACCCCGTCCCCTTTTCGTCGCCACCTCAGAAATTGAACTGGTAAACGAGGTAGAGTTTCTGGTCCGTATTGTCATACACGGCAATATACAAATCGCCTTCTTCGCCATCGAGCATGGGTTGGCTGATGTAATGGTCGACATCAGTTGAGTTGGCCCACCACTCTTTTGACGCTTTCGAGACGACCAGCTCTCCCCACCCAGCAACTTGTTCGTGGTTTACTGGCACTAAGTCCAGTCGATTTGCTATCTGTTGTAGGTGCGTTTCTGTGGCTTCAATACGAAACACGGCTTCCTTGACCAAGTATTCGCCTGGTGCTCCGTAAAGCAGGAAACCGTCGAAGGCGATTTCGTTATCGGTTTTAAGCTCGGCGCGCAGGTCTTGTACTGCCTTCGGCCAGTCTCCAACATTT
>JAWKTK010000068.1:0-2886 GCA_041399205.1 Pirellulaceae bacterium
GCTGTTCTCGCTGATCCTGAGTCCGGTAATTGGTTACGCCATTCGCAAATTGGCCGGTTCTATTAAACGAGCGAACCGACGCATCTTGGAAGAGATCAGTCAATTGTACGGCGTTCTTTCCGAAACGTTTAACGGCATACAAACCGTGCAAGCCTACACGCTGGAATCGCACGAACGCAAACGCTTTCACGAAGTATCCAAAGAGTGTTTTCACAAAGCGATGCGAATTTCGTTTTACAGCGCTTTGACCAAACCGATCACCGAAGTCATGGGCATTTCCATGATCAGCTTAGCCTTACTGGCCGGTGCTTATCTGACATTGAATCAGGAGACGCATCTGTTTGGAATTCGCATGTCAGAACGCCCGATCGATCTGCCGTCGCTGCTGGTGTTCTACGGACTCTTAATTGGAACAACCGAACCTGCCAGAAAATTGTCCGAGATTTTCAATTCCATTCAAGCAGGTTTGGCCGCCGCCGGACGATTGTTTCCCTTGCTGGATCAAACTCCTGCGATTCGAAATCCAACTAAACCGCTTGCGTTTCCCTCGCGCCACGCGTCGATTGCCTTCCAAAACGTTTCGTTTGAATACGAACCAGAGAATCAAGTGCTGGAGGACGTATCGTTTGACGTACAGTTTGGCGAAACGCTGGCGATTGTCGGTCCCAACGGCTGCGGCAAATCGACTCTGCTGCAGCTGATTCCTCGCTTCTTCGATCCCACCACCGGCACCGTGCGAATTGACAATATCGACTTACGCTCATTTCGCTTGAAAGACCTGCGACGTCGGATTGGCGTAGTTTCACAACAAGCGGATTTGTTTGACGATACGGTCATGGAAAATATTCGCCGAGGCCACGCGGGAGCCAGCCAATTGGACGTGGTTCGCGCCGCCAAGAAAGCTCGCGCGCACGATTTCATCATGGACCGACTGAGCGATGGCTATGATACGATTGTCGGCCCAACAGGGAGTCGTCTTTCTGGCGGGCAACGGCAGAGAATCGCTTTGGCACGAGCGATCATTCGGGATCCAGAGATTCTGATTCTGGACGAAGCGACCAGCCAGATTGACCTAGAAAGTGAACGTCTGATCCATCAGGCACTTGACGAATTCACTCAAGATCGAACCACGTTCATCATCACGCACCGCCTGTCGACCATCTCGTTGGCCGATCGAGTTCTAGTGCTGAATCAAGGACGTGTCGAAGATATTGGCACGCACGAAGAACTCTTGAAACGCTGCTCGACCTACGTTCGGCTCAACCGCCTGCACCGCGACCAAACCGCGTAACGACTAGCTGACAGAATGCCATCAGACTCGATCCCTTGCTAAGCGCAAACAACGCTTTCAACAGCATTCTGGCGAACAATTCACCAAGCTGCCCCGCAGCCGTGACACTCCGTGCCCGTTCCCCCGACGTGAATCACGAATCGAAGTCAGCTACAATCACTGGTTTCACAAAACAGCCGATTGCATTCTACGGAGTTGCGAATGTTAAACTTTTGTTGCAGGTTTGTCTCGGTCGGATTAATTTGCTGGCTGACGGCGGCCAGCATTGTTGCGGCGCAAGCGGTCGAAGACGCCGAAATGGCGGGGTATTTGTTGGTGCCGAATGAACGAGTCGATCCGGCGTATAACGGCGGCTTTTCCATGTATGTTTCTGCTTGGCCGCTGTTGCATCAATATCCGGGAAATCGATTTCAAACCGGATTGTTCGGCACCTGGATGCACGCCCAGTATGAAACGCCTCGTTCCAAAGAAGAAGAACTCTATTCGGATATCGAAGGAGGCTTGGGTTGGTGGCGAGACACTCGGTTCGCCACCACGACGCCCAAATTTATCATGGGCGGAGTCGCAAGAAGCTTTAGCGCTTGGGCCAACGGGCCGGGTGCGGGCAAGGGACGAGATTGGAGTCGGCCGCAAGGCAAATACGGTGTCGCACAGTTGACTCCATGGCTGCTTTGGCCACCCGATGGTTTGAACTTGAAACAAGGCACGTCGGGCGAATTGTTTGGATATGGTTACTTGCCGCTACCGCTGACGGAACCCAAGAACGAATCGGCCGGTCAGCCAGTTCCCACCGGCAATCAAAGTTGGACGTTGTTTCTGAATACACAAAACTTCAAAGGTCCCGTCGCCTTTTTCACTCCGTTTTTCTGGGTGCGTCCCAGCCTGGAAGACCCCGATGTGGCAGGTCTGTTTTTGGACACTCGACCTTCTGACCCCAATCGCGCGCTCCAGATGGAGACGCAATACGTGCCCAGCGTTCAAGCGGTTGATTCGACCGGAACTCGGTTCGCCCGCATCGCACCTACTCGGTTTCCCATCGACGCAGATGGAAATTCGCTAGTAGTGCACAAAGTGACTTCGTACAAGAAGTCGGCGCTGTGGGACAATGTCGCGGCGTGGTTTGCCGGAGGGCAAGCGGCATCGAGCGAAATTGATGCGAACCAAGCCGCCATCCATGAATTCCCGGGCCGAGGCGGTGCAACGTGGCGAATTTACGCGAATGGAGTTCAGCGAGAAGACCGAGTGCCATTGGCGTGGAGCTCCTTTGCGACGCCGTTCGCACCGACGTCAGATACGTTTGGATATCAATGGGACAAGTCGCTGGTTTCGATTGACAAGGAATCGTCACTCGCCACCTTGCCGGAATTCTACCGTCTTGCCGAACGTGAAAACGGCAAGCCGCTGTGGGAAGTGGTTCGCCCCGAAGATGTCCCGCCCGAAACTAAGCTGACCGATTACCAATTTCAAAAACCAAAGGCCGACGCGTCTGATCCGTATGTCACTCCGGAAGAAGCAGACAGTGACTGGAAGAAACCAGGGCCGGTCGCCGGTCCGTTTTACGCATATCCCGGCGATGGCAGCAAGGTGACGTATTA
>JAWKTK010000069.1:0-2806 GCA_041399205.1 Pirellulaceae bacterium
GGCCAAAATTATCCCGCCGTTGCGCAAGCTTCAGTTGGGATGGTTTGTTATTCGTTCTGTCGCTTGTTGCATCGGTTCGCAATGTCAAATGATACTCAAAGTCCGATTCAACGCACTGGTCAGCGTTTGCTGTCAATCGTGATTGCAATACCTGTTGCCGTGCTTGCCGGGCTATTTGCCGTTTTCTTGCTGGATTTGATACTTCCTCACGGCAAGGGGTGGCAATTGCCAACCATATTTATCGGTGCATTCATATCGGCAGGGGTCGCCGGTGTTGCTTGCCTGCGGGCTGTCGGACCATGCCGTATGCCGGTCGGCGAATTGGACGTCCCGCATCCGCGCGATCAGGATTGAACTTCGCCACTTTGCTGACTACCAGTCGCCGCTGACCCGACAACGTGGTAAACTTCTTGGTATGACGCTCCAAGAACTTGAAAACTCGATTTCCAAATTACCTCCCGAAGAACTCGCAAAGTTCCGTGAGTGGTTTTGGAGATTCGACGCGAAAAACTGGGACAGCCAGTTTGAGGCAGATGTTTCCGCCGGGAAACTCGATAGCTTGGCGGACGCGGCAATTCGCGAACACCGGGCGGGCGAATCGACCGGACTATGACTCATTTTGCGAGCCCGGGATTTTGGCAGTGCTACAGGGCTCTGCCGGTCGAGGTCCAATCGCTCGCGGACAAGAACTTTCAGCTGGTACGTGAAGACCCTAATCACCCGTCGTTACACTTCAAGAAGGTTGGGCGATATCGTTCCGCACGTGTTGGTCTCCAGTATCGAGCATTGGCCGTCGAGGTCGACGATGGGTTGCTTTGGTTCTGGATTGGAGACCATTCGGAATACGATCGGCTGATCAACTCGTAATTTACCAACAATTGGTGCCATGGTGCCATCCACAAACATAACGCAGAGACGCCGAGGTCGGAGAGTTGTTTGTTCCTTCTCTGCGTACTCTGCGCCTCCGCGTTTCTGATTTCTACGCTGAAGCCCCTGATTCGATTAGCGGTGGCAGCCGACTGTGATGTTGGGCGTCATCGAGCGTCCGCATGTGTCGCCCGCTGGGCTGAACGGGCTAGAACAGAACGATGACCGGTGGCTGACGCACACCGGCAAAGATGTTTCGCTCGCCGGGCGGAGCTGCGTCTGATTCGAATGGTTCGAATGGTTCGAATCGAGCTGTATTGCTTTGCGCGACATCACTTGCGACGCAATCGGTTCGCGCCCAAGCAGAGCGATACTACAAATCTCGACCATGCCCGCACGGCATTTACTGTACGACTCGCTTGGCAGCAGCTGGCATGGTATGGTGTTGGTTCATTCGATTGCACGTTCCCCGCCCTTCACGAGTATCTCGCCATGCAAAAAACGCTGTTGATGGTTTGCCTTGGGTTTGTTCTGACTTCGTCCACCTGCGCACAAGACGACAAAGACTTCGTCCCGCTGTTCAACGGTAAAAACCTGGACGGTTGGGTCAACGTCAATACGGCACCTAGCACGTGGAGCGTCCAGGACGGCCTGCTGATCTGCTCGGGCAAACCGATTGGTGAAATCCGGACGCCTCGGATGTACCAAAATTTTATTCTGGAACTGGAATGGCGGCACATGGTGCCCAAGGGCAACGCCGGCGTTTTCATCTGGGCCGACGACATCACCGCCAAGGGGCAACCGTTTCATCGAGGTATCGAAGTGCAGGTTCTGGAAAACGAATATGGCAAATCCGACTGGTTCACCACGCACGGCGATATCTTTCCCATCCACGGCGCCAAAATGACGCCGGTGAATGGACGAGGTGGCAGTCGCGCGTTCCCGACGGAAGAACGAAGTAAACCAAGTCCCGAATGGAATCATTATCGGATCGAATGCGTTGACGGAAACATCAGTTTGGCCGTCAACGGCAAGGTGGTCACGCAAGGCACCGAGTGCTGGCCGAAGAAGGGCTATATCTGCTTGGAATCGGAAGGAGGCGTGGTTCACTATCGCAATCTCCGCATCAAAGAATTGCCCGCTACGCCGATTGATGAAGCCGACGTGGCGATTGCGAACCGAGGCTACCGTTGTCTGTATTCGGGCGTTGATCTGGCCGGTTGGAAAACCGACCAAACGGCGACCAAGTGGAGATCGAGTGACTGGGTGTTGTCATACTCGGGCGAGAACGACCAACACGATGCGATCGAAAGTACCGAAGCGTTCCAGGATTACGGATTTATCTTTGATGTACGTCGCAAAGAGAATTCCGAACCAGCCGAGGTCTTTCTGCGAGGCAAAAGCGGAGCATCGATTATCATTGATCCGGCCGATGCGAAATTGCGTGATCATTTGGCCGAACCCGGCAAGTGGAATCGCTTTGAAGGGACCATCAGCGGCAACCAGCTGACACTGAAGCTGAACAACCGCGTGATCTTGGAAAACCAAAAGTTGGATTCGGCAGATTCGTCCGGTTCGTTCCGCATTGAACCCAACGGTGCTATCGACTTTGCCAACATCTACGTGCGGTCGCTGGCGGACTAGCGTCGCATATGCGGATGGTTGGTAGTTCGTAGTACCGCCTTCAGGCGGAATCGGTTGCGACAAAACGCAAATGCAAATGATTCGCGGCAATGCAAATTAACCGCAGTGTTGCAAGTTACACTCGAGTCAACTTGCTGACGCGACCGGTCGAAACCCATTCGGCCACGAAAATATTGCCATCGGGATCAAAGCACGCGTCGTGCGGATGAACAAACTTGCCGTCCACCCACGAATTGGGATTGCTGCGAACCTTGTATTTGTCCAACACTTGCTCGCGCCATTGGGCGTCTTCACC
>JAWKTK010000070.1:0-2757 GCA_041399205.1 Pirellulaceae bacterium
GACCGCTGAATTCGCTGCGGAACCTCGTCCCTGACACAAGATATTGCGACTCCGAGCAAAGCGAACTAAATCCCAAACGGTCAAAAAGTAGGCTTCGTAACGCAGCTCGGCAATCAACGTCAATTCGTGCTGTAACAACTGGCGAACTTTTTCCGGAACCCCCTGAGGATAGCGCACATCAGCTCCGTCCCACGTCAATTGAGTCAAATGCTGCATGGCGGTCATGCCCGCCGGAGCCAGCTCTTCCGGATATTCATACTTGAGTTCATCCAAGGTGAAGGAACAACGATCGGCAACTTCCGCAGACCTTTCTACCGCCTCTTCCAGCCCAGCGTAAATGGACGAAATAGTATCTAGCGATTTCAAATGGCGTTGCGAATTGGCAAAGCGATAGTCAAACGCTTGATCCACGCTGGTACCATGGCGAATGGCCGTCAACACGTCGTGCAACATCATGCGGCTGGGAATGTGATAATGCACATCTCCAGCCGCTAATAAAGGAACCTGCGTCTTGCGTTCCCAGGCCAACAGTCGCTGTACCAATGCTTGGTCGCGAACGCCATAATTCAATTCGGCCAATAGCGACAAGCGATCGCCAAAGATGTCTCGATACGTTTGAATCGCCGTTGGAATGATTGACGAATCCGCCGTATTCGCACCGCACTGTTCGGAAATCACCATGCCGGCCAACAAACCTTCGGCATGCGCCGCGACGTCGGCTAGATACAGCAAGCAGTCTCCCTTTTCCGCTCGCCGCCTGCCCAGGGTGATCAAACGCGCCAACCGTCCATACGCTGGACGATCGGTGGCCCAGACAACCAGCGGCGGAGCGTCTTGCAGAACCAGTTCCGCACCGATAATCAATTTCAAACCATGTTCCAGCGCCGGTTTGTACGCGCGGACGATCCCCGCCAAGCTATTGCGATCGGTGATTGCCAACGCTTCATAACCAAGTTGTGCGGCGGTAGACACCAATTCATCCGCGTGGGACGCACCTTCCAAGAACGAAAAGTTGGACTTGCAATGCAATTCGGCGTAACGCATAGGACCTCTGTTCGCAACAAAAATGTACTCCTGTACACTCGTCGGCCCACATTCTGCCAAACCGCAGCAAAACTTACTAGAGGAGTTCGATTGGGTTCGATTTGGTTCGCTGCGAGATCAATAATGCAGCAAGTCACGGGCCAGCATGCCACGAGACCAAACGTGTCCGGGCGCGTTCCTGACAATTGTCACTTGGTAGATTGCGAGTGAGATACAGCGCGAGAAAAAAGCGTTTCACGACGCGATCGCAAAACGCTTTGAAGATCGAATGATTCTGGAAAACGATTCGCTGTTTAGGTCAGTACTTCACACTTGGCCGCACTCAGGGCCTTGGCCGCAATTCGTTCGAGCGGCAAGACGTCGGCGGCAGCTCCCAACGCGATGGCTTCACGAGGCATTCCAAAGACCACACACGTCGCTTCGTCTTGGCAAATGGTGTGGGCTCCGGCTTCTTTCATGGCCAGCAGACCTTCGGCACCATCTTTGCCCATGCCGGTCAACAGGACGCCCACGCCGTTTCGGCCCAAATACTTGGCACCGGAACGAAACATGACGTCAACGCTTGGTTTGTGCCGCGAAACCGGCGCCGCATCGAAGACTCGAACAGCATAGGTCGCACCACTACGAATCGCTTCCATATGAAAACTACCAGGAGCGATCAAGGTATGGCCGGGCAGAATTCGATCGCCGTCTTCCGCTTCTTTTACTCGAATCTGGCACGTCCGATCCAGACGTTCGGCGTAGGTTCGAGTAAACCCTTCGGGCATGTGGATCACCACGATCGTTCCCGGTGCGTCGGGTGGAAAACGAGAAAGGACTTCGGCGACTGCTTCCGTTCCACCGGTTGATGCGCCAATGGCAATCACTTTGTGCGTGCTGCTGATCAGTGATTCCCGAGTAGGAGGCGCGATCGCCTCTTTGTTCACAACGGGCCGAAGGATGGGCCGCCGTCGAATCCTAGCACTGGCTGCGCTCTTGACTTTTTCGATGATGACATCTCCCAATTCCACCATGCCATTCGAAAGATCCAACTTGGGTTTCGTGATAAAATCCACCGCTCCCAACTCCAACGCTCGTAGCGTGGTTTCGCATCCTTTTTCGGTCAAGGAAGACAGCATGACCACCGGCATCGGTCGCCCAGCCATCAGTTTTTCCAAGAACGTCAAGCCATCCATCTTGGGCATTTCCACGTCCAATGTTAACACGTCCGGTTCTAACGTGAGAATTTTGTCTTTGGCGGCAAACGGGTCGCTGGCCGTGCCTACAACTTCAATTGCCGGATCGGCATTCAAAATTGAAACGATAAGTTGCCGCATAAGTGCCGAATCATCGACAACCAGCACTTTGATCTTCTTTCCGGACATAACCGTCAATCTCCTCTAATCTGCTCGTCAGCTCTAAAACAGCTCGACAGTGGACGTTTCAGGCGCTTGCTCCACGATGCTGATCGGTGGTGCAATCTGTCGTTGAATTGCGTCGGATTCCACGTCACTACGTTCAATCGGGGTCACAAACGCTTTGCCCAAATGAGAGATGAACTGAATCTTCATACCTCGTTCACCTCCCACATGCTTGGCCACAATCGGAATGCCTTCGGTATTCAGGAAGTCTTCTGCGAATTTGGCATTACGCTCTCCTACGGTCCACACGCCTGCGCCGCCAGCAACCACTCGAGCTCCACCAAAGAACTTGGCCTTCAGTCTTCGCCGGTCG
>JAWKTK010000071.1:0-2691 GCA_041399205.1 Pirellulaceae bacterium
AACGACTTTGCTAAAGAGCTGGAAAAGCGAATCGAAGGCAACGCCAATGAACGCATCAAGGAAGCTCGCGAAGCCGGCACTCAAAAGGAGGAAACGGAAAAAGTCTTGGCAGAACTAAAGAAGGCTTTTGAAGAGGTTGTTAAAGTGAAAACCAAGGCGGGCGATACCTTTGGTGACCGAATCAAGGCAGGCAAACTTCCTGCTTCAGAAGAATAAGCAAGCTCGTTTGTGTATCTTGCATTGCGAACGCAAAGGACGTCCATAGTGGCGTCCTTTTTCTTGGACTTTGTGCGATTCAGCCGAACTTCCGAGAATCTCTGACGCAACACGAGTCCCATTCAACGGACGAAATACTCGACACATCTCATCGACTTGGCTTCGCAGTTGTCATTGGACGCCCAGACAGGGCCAATGCAAGTCGCTTCAAAACAGACGAGCGCGGCACGTTGGTGAACGGTCCTTCTTCCGCCCGGCGGGCGAAACCTCTTTGCCGGT
Organism: Pirellulaceae bacterium; assembly: GCA_041399205.1. GTDB lineage: Bacteria > Planctomycetota > Planctomycetia > Pirellulales > Pirellulaceae > JAGQOZ01. Next base: position 496 of record JAWKTK010000071.1, read on the forward strand.
GTGCGTCTTTGCCGGTGTGCGTCTTTGCCGGTGTGTGTCTTTGCCGGTGTGCGTCAGCCACCGGTCATCGTTCTGTTCCGTCCTTTTCAGCCCAGCGGGCGACACATGCGGATGCTCGAAGACGCCCAACATCAAAGTCGGCTGCCACCGCTAATCGAATCAGGCGACTCAGCGTAGAAATCAGAAACGCAGAGGCGCAGAGTACGCAGAGAAGAATCAAACAACTCTGCGACCTCGGCGCCTCGGCGTTTCAATCTTTTTTTGATGGTTTTGTGATGACTGACCATTGTGGATTGACTGATGATTGTGGATGGCACCAGCCAGGTCCAGCAATCAAGTCCAAGATGTGTCGCCCGCTGGGTGGAGAAGTGCTCGTAATGGATGGCACCAACTGATACCGGTCAACGAAATCGGCGGAGATTGTTGGTGCCACGCATATTCAATCCTCCTCCAAGCGAATTGCGTATGACTTCGCCCTAAAGAAACCAAGTCAACTGGAAACGAGCGATTCACAACGAACCTGCGTCTACACGGGAAAGCCAAGCATTACCGTTCGAGCCGAATGGTCCACAAACAAAATCCGGCTCGACAAAAGGACTGTGACAAGCATCTGTCAGCGAAGAACATCGTGGACCGTGGCGTTCCTTTCGTCCTTCGCCATCATTTCACCCCAGCCGGGGCAAAGCGAAATGATGGCGAAGGCGAAAGGAACAACCAAATCAGCTCCAAAACAAAAATGCCCAACTTTTACCGCGCTACCGGTACGTACTAATTGACAAGCAAGGAGATATAGCTGTTATGCTGCTTTGTTTCAGTTCTTAATTGGTCCTAAGTGTATCTTTTGAAAGGCCTCGCGCTTAACGGCCTGCGCGGTTTCAATACCAAGGATGATGAGCGGATGTTGTTCGTGGCCGGAAGCGAATTCTAAGTCGCTTCGGAAGAATCCTTCGGATAACGGCTGACTAACGTTGCGCAGAAACACGGGCGTGGCACCAATGACATTGAAGTATTCGCCACATTCTGGGCAATGGTCTTCGAACCGCGTTTTGCGGCGTTCAGCATCGAATTCGAGCGTTCGTGACGGCTTAAATGCGAAGTAGTCGTCATCTGCGGGCAGCTTTGCGAACTGGACGTCGTGATGCCAATTGTTTGATTCGCAGAATCTGCGGAAGCGTGCCGAGACAAGAACATATCCGTCATATGTCGCGGTTAAATCGCGTTTTCGGCGGCGAACGCGAAAATGTGGATTGATGTAGGCGGGATCGGTCTTTCGGCCACAGGTTGGGCAGGTTGCAGGATGAGGCGTGCCGTCGATGCCGAAACGCCAGTCGTAGTAACCGGCGTCTGTTGGCACGCGATAGGTGTCGGGGCCCAGCATGTGCGTGCCATCGTCATGAATCGACATGTAATAGGCGATCACCATTTGGACCTGCGATTTGGCAGCATAACGAATAACAAACTATCCCAACTGAAGCTTGCGCAACGGCGGGATAGTTTGGCCGTTGAACTGAGACGCTTCGCTGGGGCGGTATGCGGATTTTAGACCAACACGCCGCCCGAACAGGTGTTGATTCTACCGCCGAGATCGGGCTTGTCGCAAGTTAGATTTTCGAATGCCAGCGACACTGAAAGTGTTCGGCGGAAAGGAAAGCTGAAGTTGGCAGTGAGGAATCGATGCAGGCAGCAGCGAACCGATTCGTCGACGGAGTTCGCGAACTCGTGTTGTAGAAACGTTGATTTGAAAAACTTGCAAACCAAGGTCACTAACTTTCGAACCGAGGCCGTCATCTTGCAATCGAAGATCATTAACATTCGAACCAAGCGGGATGGCCGGGGCCGTAGAATAATTCTCGCCAAGGCGGTCGGTGCGAGCGAAGAATCAGTTCCATCGGCTCGCCACAATGCGGACATTTCGGCGACACGTCTTCATCGCGAAGTTCCTGTTCGCTCGAATCTGAATCGTCTGAATTTGATCGGAGTGAATCCAATTCGCTCGTGACGTCGGCCGAATCGTCTGGTTGAACGTCGCGATTCTTCGGAACGAGTTGTACAGTGCCACATATGTGTCACTATGTAGTTCGTCCGCGTCCGAGGCGTGAGCATTTTTTTTGAACTGCGCCGCACCGAACGCAATAAAGGTGTCATCCATCTCTGTGCTAATCCTCTTCGTGCATACGGTCGCTCATCCGCCCGGCG
>JAWKTK010000072.1:0-2583 GCA_041399205.1 Pirellulaceae bacterium
CTGACTGCCTTAGGCGTATTGATAGCCAATCGACTTAGTTTGGCGGAAATGCCAAGCGGTTCGCGACCTGACATCGTCTTGATCATGGTGGACGATTTGGGTTTTTCAGATTTAGGTTGCTATGGCAGCGAAATTCCCACGCCGCATCTGGACCAACTGGCAAACGCTGGAATTCGCTTCACACAGTTTTATAACTGCGCCAAATGCGAAACCACTCGAGCCACCCTGCTGAGCGGCAAATACCATCATCAAGTCAAAATCGCTCGGTTGCAGAATTGCCGAACCATCGCAGAACATCTCCGGCAACTTAAATACCGGACACTAATGACAGGCAAGTGGCACATGGATCAGACTCCTTTAGAACGAGGCTTCCAACGCTATTTTGGCCATTTGAGCGGTGCCACCAACTTCTTCACGGGCGATGATACTTTCTTGCTAGACGACCAACCGTTTTCCGTTCCCGCGAACGGTTTTTACACGACAGACGCCAATGTGGACTATGCGTTAGAGTTTCTAAACGCGTCACCACTGGATCAACCGTTGTTTTTGTATGTCGCCTTCAACGCTCCGCATTATCCGTTGCAAGCGCCGCAAAGCGAAGTAGAAAAATATCGAGGCAAGTACAAGGTTGGTTGGGACGAAATTCGCCAGCAGAGGTTTCAGCGGCAACGAGAACTAGGGCTGTTCGACGCGAACGTAACGCCGGCCAATCGGCCTGATGATGTTCCCGCCTGGAATTCGCTAGACGCAGAGCAGCAGGACACGCAAGACTTGATGATGGCAACGTACGCCGGCATGATCGATCGCTTGGACCAAGCCGTCGGACGCTTGGTGGCGGGCTTGAAAGATCGAGGAAACTGGGACAATACGTTGTTGATTTTTTTAAGCGACAACGGTGCCTGTCCATTTCAACGCTCCAAGCCAGAAACGCTGGCGGAAAAACGATTGCCGTGGTCAGCGGATTCGTATTGGACGTATGACAAAGGTTGGGCACACGCGTGCAATACTCCTTTCCGAGAATACAAACAGAACCAACACGAAGGTGGAACTCGCACGCCCTTCTTCCTCCATTGGCCGCAGCAGATTTCTGCGAAAGGTAACGTCGTTACCGAACCCGCTCATCTGATTGACATCCTCCCCACTCTGTTGGACGTAGCCACGTCCACCACCGAATCAACCGATCCGTCTACCGCTGGCGCGACGCACAACACGGCACTGCCCGGTATCAGTCTGATACCCGCGTTGCAGGGAAAATCGTTGCCGCGAACCGAACCGTTGTTCTTTACCTTCTACGGCAAGAACAATGCGATTCGATTCGAACAATGGAAACTGGTTAACAAAGATTTTGGGCCTTGGGAATTGTACGACTTGTCGAATGATCCCACCGAATTAAACGACGTGGCGACTTCGTATCCCGACATCGTCAGTCGCATGAGTCGACAATGGGAAACCTGGGCGCAAGAAACCGACGTCGTTCGCCGTAAACCAAAGTAATGCGAAATCAAATCGCTTGGACACGATCGCCATGCCACAGCTATCTCGCTATGACATTGACCAGTCTTACGACTGGAACTATCAGAATCCGCCGTCGTTGGAAAACATTCCGCATGACGTGGTTGCTGCGGCCAAAACAACCATTCCCGGATTGTGGTCGATTTGCGGACTTCGCGTGGCGTCGCCATTGGGCATCGCCGCCGGTCCGTTGCTAAATGGAGACTGGCTGCTGTACTACGCTGGCCTAGGATTTGACATTCTGACTTATAAAACGGTGCGAAGTGGCTTTCGAACCTGCTATGCCGCTCCGAATTTGCAGCCCGTTGCCGTTGATCAAATGACGGGCAGCGAAGAATCGGTTTCGGCTGACGAAACGATGCGAGGAACCTGGGCCGTATCGTTTGGCATGCCGTCGCAAGATCCGGAGGTTTGGCGAACCGATGTTGCTCGAATTCGACGCCAGCTACCAGCCGACAAACTTCTTTGCGTTTCCGTGGTGGGCACCATGCAGCCGAACTGGACGATTGACAACTTGGCAGATGATTACGCCCGCTGCGCCGCCTGGGCCGTACAGAGCGGAGCAGACATGGTGGAGGCCAATTTTTCTTGTCCCAATGTCACTTCCTGCGACGGACAACTGTACCAAAATCCGTCCGACGCTGGCAAAGTTGCCGCCAGAATCCGAGAGTACGTCGGCGACATCCCCGTTATCTTAAAAGTCGGCTATCTACCCGATCCAGTTCAGCAACATGCGTTGTTGCAAGCGGTCGCCGAATCTGCTTCGGCCATCGCTACGACCAATGGCATTGCGGCCCAAGTTACCAACCAAAACGGAATGATGTGGCAGGGCGAACGACGAGGAATCTGTGGCGATGGCATTCGCAGCGAATCACTGCGCCAAGTTGCTTCCATGCGAAACATCATTCAACGCCATAACCTGCCTATCGAATTGGTTGGTATTGGCGGTATTCAAAATCACAAACACGTGCAACAATACTTGGCCGCAGGAGCTTCCACGGTCCAACTTGCAACCCAAGCCATGTTGGATCCAACGGTGGCATTTCAGATTAGACAAGAATGGAACCAGCG
>JAWKTK010000073.1:0-2404 GCA_041399205.1 Pirellulaceae bacterium
CATATATTAACCAAGCCGGATTGGTGACACGCCCGATTCCGCCGGAACTGTTTGGCGAACTTCGGCGGAGGCGGCTTGTGATATGCGGCAAGAAGCTTTTGCCACCCAACATTGAAGGATTGGAAAGCCGATGGTTCGTCACGACTGATCCAGAATCCGCTCGAAGAATCACGACAGCGTTAAGCAATTTACGAAGAATGCGAGGTGATGCATGTCGTCAGACGAAGTGAATGTCGAGCTGCTGGTCCGCATTCGAGGCATGACGTTGGACGAGTTGCTGTTCTATGTTAAGACGCAACTGATCTCCGAAGGCGTCCCAATGGTACGGGCAGTTGAAACCGACAAACGCGACATCGTTTTGGCTGTCGCCGAATTGCTGCGTGACAATGATCGGCCAACGACGGGTATTGGCTGGATTGATGCGTTGGCAGAACGAATCTTTTTGCGGATGGCAGAAGCAGGATTACGCGAGCAAGTAGGGCTAGGTCAGGGGCTCGACTTCTATGCCGATGAAAGCGAGGACGCGGTTAACGGTCTTGGCTCGGGAGTTGAACGCGTGTTGCAATTTGCCAAGCGTCGATGCGATGAGCTACGGACAAACGACGTCGACCCGCTGGCGTTCCTGTTAGGCCTGCACAAACGCATTGCTCACGAGACCGCACTGCTGATGGCGCGGCAATTGGGGCGAAACCTCGACGATGCCGGCATGATCGCTGACGCTGCACATCGGACGCTTACGGAAGGGTGCCTCAATGAACGCGGATGATTTGCGCGAACTATATGCCGCATTGGATCGAACATTGCCGTCATTCGCGAACAAGCTTGCGTCAAAGCACAACAAGCCAGCGGGCAAAGTGTACTTGGATTTGTGCGGAGCGATTGTATTTTACGCGGCCAAGCGTCTATCGTCAGGCAACAGCGATTTTGCGCATCGACAGCTAAGCCGCATGGTCGCCGAACTGAAAGAGATCAAATGAACTCTGAAAACCTATTTCGTCTGGAGCAAGACATTTGCCCGGAATTGTTCGAGGCTTTGAATAAGACGATGCCAACATTTGCGGAGAAACTAGCAGTGAAGCATGGCACCACGGTGGACCACATCAACGTACATCTGTTTCGGGCATTGGCGTGGTACGCTACGTATCACATGACCGTGAATTGTTCGTCGATTCGTGGAGATTCGCCGATCGAAAATGGGATGGCCGAATTTGCAAAAAAACACCATCAAGAGTTGATTGATGGACTGACAAACCTCACCGGGAAAGGATTCGTATGAACGGATTTGAATTATTGGAGTCGTATTACGTTTTCAAGTCGCGAGGTACCGAGGCGATTCTGCAGCAAGTGCGGACGTTAGAGCGACAGATTGATCGCAGCACGCGACCGGTTAGACAGATTGACGTCAACCTGAACGCGAGCCGAGCAGTGCGAGAAGCGAAACGACTTGAACAGGAATTGAACGACGTCATTCGCACGACACAGCGAATGGAGTCAGAGTTTCGGGATACCGACCGAGCGTTGGCGGCGAGTGTGCGGCAAGCCAATCGTTTAGAGCGTGAATTGAATCAGGCTGCAGCGGCATCGAATCGGATTCGTCCAAGTCTGCCGGGATTGCCGGGCGGAGGTGGCAGTCAAACCCTACTCACGGCATTAAGCCCAGCCAGGTTACTTGGTGCTGCAGCAGCATTCACGGCCGTGCGAAAGGGAATTGACGGTGTTATCGAGTCGCTTCGAAATGCAGGTGAGTTTGAGCGAACGGAAGCCTCGTTCACAGCGTTGATAGGCTCTGCGGAAAAAGCGGAAGCGACGCTCAAACAGTTAGCTGATTTCGCAAAGCAAACACCTGAATCCTTCAGTCAGGTTACGGAAGCAGGACGATTGCTACTCGCATTCGGATTCCAGACAAGCGAACTGGAAACACAATTGAACATGCTAGGCAACGTCTCTGCTGCCGTGAACATTCCGCTCAACGAGTTGGCCGCGATTTACGGCAAGATCCAAGTGCAAGGCCGAGTCTTCATGGAGGACATCAATCAGCTGCAAGAGCGCGGGATTCCGATCGTTGGCCGACTGGCGGAGCAATTTGGCGTAGCAGAGGCCGAAATCCGCAAGTTCGTGGAACAAGGAACAGTTCGGTTTGATGACATCGAAGAAGGATTCCGACGATTGACGACAGCAGGCGGATTGTTTGCTGGTCAGATGGAATTGCAAGCCGCAACGTTCATTGGTGCACTGTCGAACTTTAGCGACGAACTCGAGCAGTTTTCAATCGCGTTTGGCGATCTGTTGATCCAAGTTTTTAGTCTTGAAGATTCCTTGAGAGACGGAAGCGGTGCACTGGCTGTCGTAACAGAACTCTTGAAGTCAATCACCAAGTACCTCAAGGAATCCAAGGAAAACGCAA
>JAWKTK010000074.1:0-2291 GCA_041399205.1 Pirellulaceae bacterium
GGCATTCCTTATTCCAACGACAACACCAAGTACCATCCCGTGCTGTTCGATTCCATGCCGCCTTTGCCCTTGTTTGATGGCGACCAAATTATCGAATTGGATCCCGACCAGTCTGAATTCACCAAGCGCCTGACTCAGCGAGCGGTCGCGTTTATTGAAGCAAACAAGGGCGGCCCGTTCTTTTTGTATCTACCACACATTATGCCGCACGTTCCCATTTTTGCTTCTGCCGAATTCCAAGGATCATCCGCGGCCGGCCTGTACGGAGACGTGATTCACGAAATCGACTGGTCCGTCGGTCAAATTCTGAACGCTTTGGACCGGCACGGCTTGGCGAATAACACGATCGTAATCTTCACCAGTGACAACGGTCCCTTTCTGAGCTACGGTTCGCACGCGGGAAGTTCGGGACCGCTACGAGAAGGCAAGTTGACGGTGTTTGAAGGAGGTGTACGAGTTCCCACGGTGATGAGGTGGCCGAATAAGATTCCCGCTGGTCAAACGAATAACGTTCCGCTGATGACCATTGATCTGCTGCCGACGCTGTGCAACTTGGCCGGCGCGAATCTGCCTGCTCGCTCCATCGACGGCGTCGATGTTTCCAACGTGTTGTTCGGCAAATCGATATCTTCGCCTCATGATGCGCTGGTGTTTTACAGCGGCACGGAATTACACGCCATTCGCAGCGGCAACTGGAAGCTCCACTTGCCGCACAAATATCTGACCGTCAACGGGGAAACTCGCACCGACGGCAAACCTGCTGGCTTCGGCCAACTGAAGCCAAAATCGATCACGGAAAGCGGAGTAGAAGGAATCGCCAGTCGCCATGGTTACCGAGTTGAAAACTTACCGCTTTCCTTGTTCAACTTGGCCAGCGACATGGGTGAAACGACCAACGTTGCCGAACAGCATCCCGAAATAGTCGAGCGTCTGACCACCATGGCAGAAAAATTTCGCCGCGAACTTGGCGATTCATTGACCAACACCACAGGCACCGGCGTTCGCCCCGTGGGACGCAATGATTAACAATGAAAAAGGGTTTGTCGTCGTCTCTGAGAGGTCCAATTGTGTTCCGAATTCTAATGGTTTCGCTGATCACATTCGCGAATGCTTGTGTGTTTGCAGCCACCGCGACGCGTCCGAATATCGTGATCATTATGGCTGATGACCTGGGTTATCGCGACGTATCGTGCTACGGTTGCATTGACTTTAAAACGCCTCACATCGACGCATTGGCCGCCGATGGAATTCGCATGACCAATGGTTACGTTTCTCATCCGTATTGCAGCCCGTCTCGCGCCGGCCTAATAACTGGGCGATATCAACAACGATTCGGACATGAACACAATCCTCCTTACTTGGAGGACGATGCAAGAATCGGGATCGATGCCGAAACGAGATTGCTGCCAGATATTTTTCGCGAACATGGTTACGTCACGGGCTTGGTGGGCAAGTGGCATTTGGGTGCAGGTCAGCCGTTTCGGCCGATAGAACGAGGTTTCGTCGAATTCTATGGATTCCTGGGAGGCGGTCATCATTACTTTCAAGTCAAACCAAACGGAACGAATTATGATAGCCCTATGTGGCGCAATGCATCTCCTTCGGACGATCAATTGACATACCTAACGGATGACCTGACCAGGGAAGCTCAGTCTTTTATTCTTCGGCACAACCATCAACCATTTTGCTTGCTGCTGATGTACAACGCGCCCCACGCGCCCGACCATGTTACGGATGAATACATGGCCATGGTGAACCACATTCCACACGCAGGTCGAAAGAAATACGCCGCTTTGGTGCGAGGAGTCGATAGTGGTGTAGGGCGGATTCGAAAACTCCTGGACGAATATGGCCTGAGCAAGAACACGATTTTCGTTTTCCTGAGCGACAACGGCGGTCGCGCGGGAGTTTCGGACAATCGACCTTTGCGAGGAAACAAAGGCTGGTTGCACGAAGGAGGAATTCGAGTTCCCATGATCATTGCTTGGCCGGACAAAATCGCGCCCGGCACAACCTATCACCATGCTGTTAGTGCGGTCGATCTCTTACCCACAGCCATGGCAGCCGCAAACATCGAGCGTCCGGCGGATGTGGATGGCGTCGACTTGCTTCCTTACTTAAACCAGACGCTTCATGAACCGCCGCATGAAACACTTTATTGGCGAGTCTGTGGAGGCGAAGGGTTTGCAGTTCGCAACGGAGACTGGAAGCTGGTCCATGACGTCGGAATGTCATCGCCAGAACTTTATAACTTGGCAGACGATCCGGCCGAAGACCAAGATTTGTCTCAC
>JAWKTK010000075.1:0-2225 GCA_041399205.1 Pirellulaceae bacterium
CCGCTTCCGACAGCAACCGCATCAGTGTCAACGGAGTATCGGAAGACTTTCGAAATATGACTCGCATTGATTCGTGGCAGAAAGCCTTCTTGGTAGATGTCGCAGACAATGGTTCCATTCATGTGAACGCGACGATACTGGACGAGCTTTCCAGTGCGAATTCGGAAATCACCTTGTCGGTGGAAGACTTGTCCGGGCAAGTTGTCGCGACGGCAGAAATTCAACCGGGTGCTTCGGACGTTGATTTTGAAGCCAGCAATTTGTCAGCCGGTCGGTACAAAGTGTTTGCCAGAAGGCAAGCCGGTTATGCGGTCGTGGAAATTGCCATCACCACGCCGCCGTTGCCGGATTCGTTCTTGTCACCCGAATTGGTGATTCCCGAAAATGGTAGCGTGGTGGGCGAAGTGCCTCAATTCATCACCATGCAATTTCCCACCGCCATGAATGCCGCCAGCGCAGAATTGTCGCGGATCACAATCAACAATCAACCAGTGACGGCGGTCGAATTGTTCCAGCCGAATGTCTTGCGAGCCTACTATGATTTTTCGTCGTTTGAAGACGGCCAAACGGTTGTATTCGAAGCGCAGCCTGGTGCATTCCAATCGCTACTGGGCGTGCCCAATGATCGAATTGTCAGTTCGTTTCAGATGGATTCGCGAGGACCGCAAATCCTTTCCACATCAATGGTGAACGGAACTGTCTTGCCAATGGGGATAAACCAGATCCAGGTGAGATTCGATGAATCGCTTGATCCGGACGGTGTCACAACGGCGGCGTTCCGGCTGCAAGGAGTTCGCAATCCTCGGTCAAGCGTTTCGGGCGTAAGTTATGATGACGCTACGCATACCGTCACCGTTACGCTTGAAAATCCAGTCGAAGATACTTATTCGCTGGTTGTGCACACGGCAAATTCGGGCTTGACTGATAGGGCAGGAAACCGCATTCACCAGAGTCGTCAAACGCCGTTGGGCGAAGCATTTCAGATTCCCTTCTTTGTAGATGCGAATGAAGATCAGCTGGTTCGAATCGAGCGAATCTTGCCGCTGGGTAGTTTAGTGGCCGGTGCGTCAGGTGACACGTGGATACATTCCGCCGATGACACCGACGTGTTCACCATCGTTCCATCCGCCAACCGGACGGTTCAGCTGGCTCTAGAAAGCCACAACGCAGCAGCAACGGTTCAATTCCACGGTGTTGACTACGTGTTGTCCGAAGGAGTGCCGCAGGTGATCGAATTTTCCGATCTACCTCAGCGCTCGCTGCCGCTGGTCATCACCGCCGCCGCGCCGACCGAAGTGAGTTGGCAGTTTGTCGAAAGCGCGTCGGTCGAAATCGGTGACAACCAAGTGGCACTCGCCGAATCAACCGTACCACATTCAAATGGGCGTATTTTTTCGGCCATTGCCCGTACTTCGCCTCGTGTAGTTGCCAACGAAGATGTTTACTCCAACAGCCCCAATTCATGGATGTTTTTGCTGGATCCGCTTTCGCTGCAGCGAATCGACGTATTTTTACAAGATGGCCCTTACTTCTTTCGCGCCTACAACGGTCAATCGTTTTTCGAGCTGGAAGGTAACGTTGTTCGCAGCTACTCGGTTGATCCGTTTTTGCAAATGAGTCGGTATGAACTGCAGATTCAGCCAACAGCCATTGCTGCCGATTTCGCTCATCTTTATGCGCTGGAGCAAGACCAGGGGCATAGCACGATTCGCGTCATTGATTTAGCAACGCACGACGTCATTGACCGTGTCCATCCAACGTTCGAAGTCATCGACATTGCCGCCGATAGTGAAGGCCTGTTCCTGTTGTCTCGCGACGGCGTTCACCGTTACAGTCTAGAGACTGGATCGTTTGAGCAACGCTTTTCACTCGCGGACGGCCGAGCGCCTGTCAGCGTTGAATTGAATCATTCCAACATATATGTTCACAGTAGAGACGATCGAGGCTTCATTGCCGTTGACAGATATTCTCGTTTGGACGGCACCGTAGCGGCTACGGATAGTTTCGAGTCTGTGTTGTCGGCCAGCGTCAAGAGTGTGCCAGACCAAGACCGTTTTGCATTGCCGTTTGTTGATGATGCAATGACAGTGCTGATTGGCACCACTGACGGCCGGCCGTTTGCTGCCAAAGTGCACATAGAAGACCAGAATGGTCAAGCGATTGATGTTCCCGTCGTGACGAATTTGGCGAACAACAGATTGCTGGTTACGTTGCCGGCCGGTGCC
>JAWKTK010000076.1:0-2204 GCA_041399205.1 Pirellulaceae bacterium
TTAATTGTGGCGCAGGAGTGGCGGATTTTGATCATGTCCAATGACGGACAGGGTCGGTTTCAGTTGGAGTTTGGTACCAGCACAGAAGCTCAGACTTTTTCGGTGGCGGCGGCGGACTTTGATTTGGATGGTGATTTAGACGTCTATGTGTGCGGCTACAATCCCACGGCGTCGACACTTCGCCGAGGCGTCATGGGAGAACCGATGCCGTATCACGACGCCAACAACGGCGGCCGCAATTTGCTTTTGCGGAACGACGGTAATTGGTTGTTCACCGACGCTACGTCCGACGTGGGCTTGGACCAAAACAACAGTCGCTTCAGCTTTGCGGCGTCGTGGGAAGACTATGACAACGATGGCGACCCCGATCTGTATGTGGCAAACGATTATGGTCGCAATAATCTGTATCAAAATAACGATGGCACGTTTGTGGATGTGGCGCCCGAATTGGGAGTGGAAGACATGTCGGCTGGCATGTCGGCCAGTTGGGCGGACTTCAATCACGACGGTTGGATGGACTTGTATGTTTCCAACATGTTTTCCGCTGCGGGAAATCGCATTACGTACCAGCGCCAATTCAAAACAGAAACGAACGCCCAGATTCGCGAACAGTTTCAGCGACATGCTCGAGGCAACACGTTGTTTGTGAATTCGGCCGATGGCTTTCGCGATATTAGCGAACAAGCCGGAGTGACCATGGGACGCTGGGCTTGGGGATCGCGATTTGCCGATCTCAACGGCGATGGCTGGGATGATTTGGTTGTGGCGAACGGCTTCATCAGCACGGATGACACGGGTGATTTGTGAAGTGTCTATTGGCGGCAGGTCGTGTCGCAATCACCAACGCAAAGTCAAACCGATGATCCGATAGAAGCTTATCTGGATGCGTGGCAACAGTTGGCGCTGCGAATTCAACAAGGTGGATCGTTCAGCGGTCGTGAACGGAATTGTTGTTTCTTAAACACGCAGGGCGAACGCTTTGCCGATGTTTCTTCGGCCATTGGCTTAGATCAAATCGATGATAGTCGAACCGTGGCACTGACCGATTGGGACCACGACGGCGACTTGGATATGTGGCAAGCCAACCGCACCGGGCCTCGCTTGCGTTTCCTGCGAAATGACATCGCTTCCAATCATTCGTTTGTCAGTATTTTATTGCAAGGCGATCCGCAACGTTTGGTGAATCGCGATGCCATCGGCGCGCGCATTGTCTTGACCACGGTCGACAGCCGAGGTCAAACCAACGTGCAAACGCAAACGGTTTACGCCGGAGACAGTTACTTGAGCCAGTCGACCAAATGGTTGCATTTTGGTTTGGGCGCGGGAACCTCCATCCAAAGCGTCGTGGTTCGCTGGCCCAGTGGAGAGAATTCGCTGCGAACGGAATCGATTCAAGGCGTGCAGGCGAATGGTCGCTTTGTGGTTCGCTACGGAACGGGCAATGCCGAACCGGCAGAAGTTCGCGGTCAATCACCGCAATTGGCCGCCACAACTCCCGCTCCAGCCGTCGACAACCAACACGCTCGACTTTGGCTTTCCACGCCGACGGAGCCCGTGTCGGTCACCTACACCGACGCAGACAAGCAGCGCCAACAACTGACTTGGCCGAATGATGTAGATTCGAATTCCGCATCCGCCACGTTGCTTGTCTTTTGGGCCAGCTGGTGTTCGCCGTGTTTGCAAGAACTTTCTGAATTGGCGGCGCAAGCGTCGACACTACAGGACGCTGGTTTGCGAATTGTCGCGCTGAATATTGAAGCTTTGGAAGAAGACGCGGACCAAGCGTTTCAGGACGCCAAAGACGCCATGCAGCGATTGAAGTTTCCACATACTTGGGGCTTGGCCGATGAAGCAACGCTTCAGCGAGTGGATCAATTGCGGCACCAAGTGCTGTATCGTCAAGACGCGTTGCCGTTGCCGTCCAGTTGTTTGCTGGACGGCCAAGGAAGAATCAGAACGTTTTATTCGGGACCGGTCGAAGTGGACACAGTGTTGGAAGATCGGCAGCATTTAAACGACAGCGACGAACAATCGTTGGTCCGTTCGGTACCGTTCGCCGGTCGTTGGTCGAATCGCATTTTTGTAACGAATCCGATAGCCATTGCCGATGTATACCGCCAAGAAGGCCAGTTTGATGACGCGGCAGAATATTTGGAACGGTATTTGACGAATCATCCGGAACCGCCCGCGTCGAATCAGACGCA
>JAWKTK010000077.1:0-2153 GCA_041399205.1 Pirellulaceae bacterium
TGTCATCACTCTGACGAACTTCCTGAAGTAACGGCAACGTTTGCGGACCGGCGTCTTGGAGTGCACGTGTTGCCGCTTCTCGAACCGCAAACGATCGATCGCCCAACTGCTGGATCCATTGGCGATACACGTCTGCTTGCGACGCATCTTGCGATCTCACTTGGACATGGCCGAACGCAACGAAGCCAAACAGCAAAGCCATTGTCCATCGGTATTTCGAAAACACTCGTGTGACCATCAATTCATCTGTATTTTTCATGACAACGCCGCCGCGCGCCCAACTCAGTCCTGCTTATCTGCATCACGCTGATACGCCTTAATTATGGCACTATTATCCAGGTCACCCCAACCTTGCTGTACCAAATTTTGCAAAAGAGACGCGTGAATTTCCGATAATGGCAATGTTGCGTCATGTTTTTCCGCCGATTCCAACATCAAGCGTACGTCTTTTAGATGCTGAGCCAATTTGGCTTGCGGCGTGAAATCTTGCTGCAGCATTTTGGGCCCTTTGACTTGCATGGCGGCCGACGCGGCGGGCGTGGCCTGCAAAATCTGCAGCGTTTGTTCCAAGTCCAACGCAAACGAATCGGCCAGCGTCAAGGCTTCCGCCAAGACCGCTCGATGCAAGCCAATGCACAAGTTCACCACCAGTTTCATCTTGGCGGCCGAACCGTTTTGGCCCAGCGAAAAAACTTGCGGAGCCAATTGTTGTAAGAACGCCATTTCGTGGTTCACCGTAGCGGTATCTCCGCCGACCAGCAACGTCGCTTCGCCCGCTTCCACTTGCTGGCTCGAACCAACGACGGTGGTGTCCAGATAGGTCGAACCAATTTTTTTTAGCCCAGCGGCAAACGAAACGGCATCTTCGGGCCGCCCCGTGGTGGTGTCGAACAAAATCGTTTCCGGGCGAATGGTCACTTCGTCTAGAACCGAACGAACCTGATCAGAATGCAATAGGCACAGGATGATGCGTTGGTGATTCGCAAAGAGCTGGTCGGCCGCAGCAACCGTCTGGCCTCCGCTTTCGCGAAACAGTTCGCACCGACTTGGATTAATGTCAAATCCAGTGACTGGAAAACCAGCGGACAACAATCGTCGGCCCAAGGCGTGACCGAGCAGTCCTAGTCCGAGCAATCCAATCGGCTCTTTCATAGAGAGAATATCCATTACGTTTGACTGCCGACAAGCGAAGACAATTGAAATAGGAGTAACAGCAGGAAGTTTGATCCAAACGTTAACGTCGGCAAGGCAAGTCCAAGCCCCAGCCAGTGGAGCCAGCCGCCGCGGTACCCTCGCTGCCAATCGCGTCGACACGCCTTAAACAGAAAAAAATACGACAGAATGGCCAGGAAAATGCTGCCGACAAGCGCGAGCCAATTGGTAGTCGCTTGTGGCGTTTGGGAGCCATATGCAAAGATCAATCCGGCTGTGAATGGCACACTCAACGCGACAGCCATCAGCCCAAACGCGATGGACCACAATGGCATGATTCGCCGTGTGGCAATTGCAATCAGCAAGATGATCGCGCCTATTGGAATGGAGACGGGAAACAGGCGTCCTAGCAGTTGACCAACCGCGGCCAGTACCATCCATTCGCCCGGCGCGATTGGTTTCGTGTCATTGCGAAACAGCCAACAGGCAACCACGAAAGCCGCAAAAAATTGTGCCGACTGAAACAATAAAAAAACGCCCAGCACGACGTTCATGGCAGTCGACGTATCGCCAAGCATGGGCCGCGCGATCGCGAATAACGTGGCGGTGACCGAAGTGAATAGCAGCAGATGGAAGATGGATAGCCGCGGATTCTGAGACCGTTGAAACGCGATCGGCGATGAAGGCAAATTGGCGGACATTCGAGCTGCCTTTCATCAATGCGCTAGGCGGGATGGTTAGCCTCATGCCGTCCGCTCGCTCGCCTTTCCCTCATCGTTAGAATCCTTCCAGCCCATGACCAAGCGATCACGATAGGGCCCACGATGAGCAGCACGCTGAGCAGATACTGAAGGTATTTATTAAATTGGAATGACGTGTGCCCAGGCGGCACTTCGAGCACAGCACCCCACGGACCAATCATGATACACAGAACCACATAAACGATGAAGTGTATCGCGAACGCTGCCGGTAAGACGAGTATGAATGTCAATGTGACCCGA
>JAWKTK010000078.1:0-1928 GCA_041399205.1 Pirellulaceae bacterium
GATCTTTGGTCCGCAGGTAGCACTCTGCCAGCAACAATCGCTGCTGCGTGTCCAAACTCGTTTCAGGAAACTGGTCCTGTAACTGTTGCCAACAGTCGATTGCTTTGCTTGGCAGCTGTTTGGCATAACACGCCGCTAGCATGGGCAAAGCCGATTTCAGTAGGCCATCGTCCGGGAAGTTGGTTCGCAGTGCTTCCAAGAATTGGACCGCTTGTTCGGTTGCCTGCAGGCGATAGGCACATTCGCCACAACGAAAGGTCGCTCGGTTCGCCCATTCCGAATCGGGAAACTTTTGCAGCGAAGACTGAAAAACGACCAACGCTTGCTCGTAGTGCTTGGCAAGAAACAACGATTCGCCCCAAAAGCGAACCAGACGCATCTGCTGGTCTTGAGTCAGTTCGTTTCCCAATTCGCGATCAGCATTTTCGAACGTTGTCGCAGCGGCCAGCCAATCTTTTTCTGCATATCGTTGATACGCCGTTTGCAAAACGTCCGGCGTGGTAGCGCCGACCTGGTCGAATGGGCCAGCGCAGAGCAGATGGAAGAATGCCAGCAAGGTCGCCAATCGCTTGGTTTGCCAGAAAATCATCACCGTTTCCGCCGTCCATGGTTCCGATCCAGAAAGAAGCGCATTCGCCATTATCGGATCAATCGGTATTTACGATTCAGCATGTTTCGCCAAGCCAGCCACCGTTTCAAAATGGCTAGACGCTGATTCATTCGAATTTGATTGATTAGGCAATTTCAAATGACTCTGCCAGTTTTACTGATTTTGGCGATCGTGCCGGACGATACAGTCGCTAGGGTCCGATCGGCGCGAACGCTAGCCGCATAGTGCTGGCACGTCGATAGGAGTGGAAAGATTTCGAAGTAACCGTTCTGGAACCATTCATGCGCAGGTCGCTTTCAAACGCGAACGTGCCTTTGGCCGTCGTGGCAATGTGTAGTGCATTGCTGTTGGCAGGCTGTCAAAGCGCCATGTTTACTCCCAGCACGTTGCCGCCTGAATTCGCCGCGCCGCCTCCTTCCAGCGGGCACACTGTGCCGGTATCGAGGTTAGGCGCCATGCCTGTTTCCGAAACCCTGTTTGCCGGAGATACCGTCGCCGTTTCCATTGCGTCCGGTGATGAAGACCACATGGAGTCGACCATTGTGCCCGTGGCGTCCGACGGCACCGTCACCGTTCCGTTGATTGGTAAAGTGGCCGTCGAAGGGAAATCCGAATTAGCAGCTGCCCAAGCCATACGCCAAGCTGGTATCCAAAAGCACATCTATCGTAATCCCGACGTCATGGTGGTGGTACAAGATCGACTAAAACACCGAGTGACCGTGGTGGGTGCAGTGAGTCGTCCGGGACAGTATGATTTGCCCGCCGGACGCAGCAGCTTAGCGTCTGCTTTGGTCGCCGCCGGAGGACTGACGGAAAATTCGACTCCGGTGATTGAGATCAAAAAGCCGGGTAGCTTTCGCCCCGTCATGGCCGACACGAATCGGCCCAACAATGTTGCACCAGTAAGTCACATTGAACATATTGAACCGCAAGTGGTTCGAGTCAGCTTGGCGGAAATGCGAACCAAAGGCCGCAACGCCAATCAGCTCCTTCCAGACGGCGCCGTGGTTACCGTAGGCGAACAGCCCGAACGCTATATCACGGTGATGGGCCTGACCACGAATCAGATCATGAAGATGCCTTACGACCGCGAATTCCGCATCTTGGAAGCGTTAGCTCGAGCCGGCGGTCCGCGCTATTCGACCTGGATTTCCAATAAGGCTCGCGTCATCCGCACCGATCCGCATTCAGGACAAGCGATTTCGATCCAAGTTCCTCTTCGCGAAGCTCAGGTTAACCCGCAACTGAACATCGCCTTAGCGTCTGGCGATATTGTCAGCGTAGAAGAGACCATTGGCACATTTACGATTAGCACCAT
>JAWKTK010000079.1:0-1853 GCA_041399205.1 Pirellulaceae bacterium
CAAGGTGTCCAATTCTGCCAGAATTCGACCGACGTTTTCGTCCAAGCTGGCAATCATGGCCGCGTAGGTGGCGTCTTGGTGATGTTGGCCTTTGGGTTTCGCCGCAAAGCGTTGCACCATTTCCGGTTTACCTTCGATGGGCGAATGGACCGTGTGATACCACAAGCTCAAGAAGAAGGGCTTGTCGGCGAACTGACGCATGGTTGTCACTGCCGCGTCGGTCAGTTTGTCGGTTAAATAGTCTCCTGCGTTTCCTGCGCCCAGGCCCGGCACATAGCGAAGTTCTGGATTGTTATTACTCCAGCGACCAGTGTACGGATAAAAGAACGTTGCAGGAGCGCCCCAAAACGTGCCACCCACATTAATGTCATAGCCTTGTGTTTCCGGATAATATGCGGCCGTGCCCAAATGCCATTTGCCGATATGCGCGGTCGCGTAACCGGCCGAGCGAAATTGTTCGGCCAACGTAACTTCTTCTCGGTCTAAATTCGGTTTGGACTTGGCAGGCAACAGCGGCCGGTCAAACGGTCCTCCTTCGACCGCGCCTTCATGCCAGATGGTCATTTTCAGGCGAGCGGGATCTTTGCCCGTCAGAATTGCGGCTCGCGTAGGCGAACAAACGCACGACGCCGCGTAGGCTTGGGTAAATCGTAATCCGGTTTTGGCGAAGGCATCTATCTGTGGCGATTCAAAATAGTCGCTGCCGTAGCATGACAAGTCGGACCAGCCCATGTCATCCACCAAAATGAAGACGACATTCAAGGGTTTTGCTTTCGCGGGATTTGCAACCGAAGCGTTTCCATGCAGCCCGACAAACACCAGGCCCCAGAACAAAGTACAGAATCGTGATGAGCAAATCATCCGCTCGCCTTCGCCGTCAACAAGACACAAACTAGCAATCCGTTTGGAACAGCACTTATTCTAAACCAATGATTGTAGGCTCTGCAGCCCGATCGGTTCGCGACAAGCGAAAGGTTCGCCGTAACGAGTGCCGATGGTTTTGCCCCAATAGGCGGCTTCATCGGCCAGTCGATCCAGAAACGGCGGATCGACGTGTTCACGCCCCACGACGGCCAGGCGATGCCAACGTGCACAATAAATTGGGTGTGGTCCGTTTGCAGCAAAACGAAATCAGCAGCGCGATCGCTCAATTCCAGCTGGCGTTGCAGGCGAATTCTCGCTGGTATCCGGCGGCGAATAATCTGGCTTGGTTGCGAGCGACCCATCCGGATGCGCAGTATCGAAACGGCGCGGAGGCGGTTCGCATGGCGGAACGCATTTTACGAGAATCGAATTCCATGCGTCCCGATTTTCTGGACACGTTGGCAGCTGCCTTGGCCGAAGTAGGACAATTCGACCAAGCGGTTCGAGTTGCAGCGAAGGCAATTGAATTGGCAGACAGCGCCCACATGACCGAATTGGCCGACAAGTTGCGCCTTCGCCAGCAGCAATATTCCGCCGGCCAGCCGTATCGGGATTCGAGTTTTTCTGCGGATGAGTAGGCAAACCCTTTTGGATGATACGAGTGGCAACGGCGGTTCGCAACGCTTGCTGATTCAGGCCAACGGTTTGGTTCGATCGGGGCCGAATCGTCCTCTGATTGATCAAGCTTCCTGCCAAATCTTTGCCGGTGATCGCATTGCCTTGACCGGCCCCAGCGGTAGCGGAAAATCATTGCTGTTGCGATCGCTTGCGCTGCTGGACGAAGTGGAACAAGGAACCATCCGGTGGCAAGGCAGTTTGGTAAAGCCGCACGACGTGCCGAGGTTTCGCAGTCACGTGATCTACGTCCATCAGCAAGCTTCGTTGACGGAAGGGACCGTGAAAGACGCTCTGCGCGAACCGTTTGCGTT
>JAWKTK010000080.1:0-1830 GCA_041399205.1 Pirellulaceae bacterium
CGATTCTGAGAAAGTGTTCAATATCGAAGTGCATGCAGAGCACGTCTACTTCGTTAGTGAGAGCGGCATACTGACTCATAACGTTGGTGAGGATTGCGAAATCCTGCTTCCTGGCCCTAAGTACCCCAAGTCAGTTACCAGGAACAGGTTGTCCAATGCGGAGTTCGCTTTTGCAAAGAAGATTAGTGACCATAGAGGCGGAGACCTCGTTGGGCAGGCGACGAAAGATACTCCTGGTATCGATGGCACGCTAGACGGAACGCCGATAAGCCTCAAGCAAACGCGTAGCAGCAGTCCGGCGGCGGTGCTCACGGCCGCGAGCAAAGCCGAGACTTCCGCACGCAATGCCGGCCACAAGGACGTGGAGGTCTTCATAGAAGCGGAGAATATTCCAGTATTTCTCCTAGCAGAATTCACGAGAAACGGGCCCCTTACTGACATTCCTCTACAGGGCACGATATCTAGAATCAGCGTGTTGACAGCCGACGGTTGGTATGTCATCCCAGGACGAGGATGAAATATGTCTCTTGATCTTTGCGTGAGTGTGAATCGGCCGGTTTTCGCCGAGAAGTTAAAAGAAACGGCGGAGAGTGAACTGTGCAACATCATCTCGGAGCCAGAAGTTCGAGCGACCATCACGGAATGGGACGACGGCAAGGAATGTACTAGTCTTGCTAATTACGACTTGCGTCTGAGAGATTCTCTCACAGTCTTAACGTTCGAAATCCAAGGAAGTAGTCGTGTTCCCGTCGAGGTCGTTTACGTCACCGATCAATCTGGGGGGCCGGAATTTGGAATCGCTGTACGATATAGCGCAGCCTCCAAGCTCTGTATCGCAGCGCTGGCTGCGGTTGCGATCGCGGTCGCCGATCTAGGACAAGGTTTGATCAGTGACGAGTCCTGCATCTGGGGAGGGTCCCAGGAATTCACCACCCCAAATGCTTTTCGCTCGTTGGTCAACGACCGTCATTATCGAAGCAATTGACAATCATTCGACAGATGTAACCGGCCTTTTTGATGTCGTATTTTTGGCCGAATTGTGAGAGAGCAAATCAAGAGGAGCAAATCAAGAGGGACATCCAACCTTATTGACCTGCCTGGGCGAAATCGGCGGGATGATACCAATGATCAAGAAAAATGGCGGCCGGTGCCAAGCAGAAACACTTACAACGTTCGTTCGAAAAGGAAAATTCGATGCCGCGTCCATCGCAAGTTGCTGTAGCGACGAAGGCTGAATTCGATTCGGCAGCGTCTGCAACTCGCGCAAAGCAGCGAGGTTGGTCTTGGCTGTTCGCCTTGCCGTTTCTGTTGGCGGTTGTTTGCTTCGCACCTCGGCTTCCCGATCTCTGGCGAACCGCCGAATCGCCCGCCATCGCGGCACAAGCGAAAAATCGACCAACCGCCAAGTTTCTGACCAAGCCGATTGAACAGATTCG
The DNA here is from genome assembly GCA_041399205.1 of Pirellulaceae bacterium. Classification (GTDB taxonomy): domain Bacteria; phylum Planctomycetota; class Planctomycetia; order Pirellulales; family Pirellulaceae; genus JAGQOZ01. The sequence continues at coordinate 1,437 of JAWKTK010000080.1, forward strand.
GCCCGGTGATCGCGTCCTCGCTCACAATCCTGAGGTGACCGACGAAGAACGAGCAGCGGCACCCAAAGTCGTGGCGGCTGATTGAAATGCTGCTGACCGCCGAAGATGGTTGACCCAAAGCGGCTCTAAAGGAACAAGAGGGACATCCAAACTTCTTGACCTGTCTGGGCGATATTAGTAAGATGCTGCCAGAAATCAAGAAAAAGGAGCAGCTATGCCTCGCCAAGCTCGTGGTGAATACGTTAATCCGGATGAAGTTCAGATCCTGCATGTCGTGAACCGTTGCGTTCGTCGAGCTTTCCTGTGCGGAAATGATCCGCTCACGGGGCAATCGTTCGAGCATCGGCGCGAGTGGATTCGGGACCGGCTTGAATTTCTGGCCAGTATCTTCGGG
>JAWKTK010000081.1:0-1818 GCA_041399205.1 Pirellulaceae bacterium
GTATGTGCTGACGCCGTGCCTTTTACTGCTGGCGCTGACCGGAATGGGGTGGGGCATCACGCAGGGCTTGGAATGGTACCGTGACCGGTATATTCGAGAATATTTTTCTCCTCCTTCCACCGCGAAAATCAAGTTGGACGGCAAGACCGTTCACTTGTCCGGAACAGCGCCGGACCCTTGGGTTCGCCAAGCACAACGCCAGTCTGAATCGCTTGGTCAGCAGTGGCAAGTCGATTGGACCGAATTGAAAAACACGGACCAGACTTGGCTAAATTTTTTGAAACATTTAGGCCAAACGCCTGGCTATGCCGTGGTGCACTCCGACGTCTTGGACGAAGGCCGATATGTAATCAAAGGCCTGCGAGATCCGTTGGCTTTGGAATTTGCCGAACTTTTGGCAGAAGCGGGAATCGATTCAAATCAAGTGACAGCCGATTGGCAGCCCTACGAATCACCCGACAAAGAGTTCGCCCAAATAAGAACGTTGCGACGACTGGCCTTGCCGGAAGGCGTTCAACTTCAATACGAATCAGACGGCTGGAAACTGTCCGGCACCGCTCCTGGTGATTGGATTGCTTCTTGCGAAACGATGCTTCGCGCGGCCGGTGTCTCACCCGTCGATCGCAGCGAACTAAAGAATGCGGATGCCAACTTTCAGGCTTTGGTCGAATCGCTTCGTCACGAACCAGGGATCGTTCTTTCCGAAGCACGACGAGCGGACGGAGTGTATCGAATTGTCGGCCTTCGCGATCCGTTAGCTCGCACCGTGGAAGCTGCGTCGCCTGAACTGGATTTGCCGCTGCCATTGGAACAACATTGGACGCCGTTTTATTCCACCGAGCCTGAGTTGGTCTTGAAACGAGCAAACGAAGTCCTGCAGCCGCCAGACGGCGTGACTATTGCGATTGAATCTGGCGTGCTGCAAGTCGCCGGCGAGGCTCGGCATGCGTGGATACGTCGCCTGCAACAGGTCGATATTTTGGGCGTCAGCCGCTGGGAAACCGAAAATTTGGTGGATTTGGACCAAGCCTATGCACAGCGAATTCTGGAAACTTTGAATCAAGAGGTAATCGTATTCCAGCCTGATAAGACCGATTTTTCAGACGCGACGTCGGACCAGATCGACCAGATTGTGCGTCGCATCCAAGCGTTGGAACGCATTGCAACTGGTTTGGACTGTATCGTAACGATTCGCGTCGTCGGCTATACTTCGGCTTCTGCCCCGTTTCGACCTGAGGCATTAACGTTAGCTCAAAACCGAGCGAACAATACGGCTCAGATGCTGCGAACGAAGTTGGACGAAACCACGGTTCGTATTACGGTGCCGCAGCAACAAGACGAGCCGCTGGTTCAGAAAACACCCAGCGTGCGGCTCGAGACCAAGCTGGAACGAATTTTGACCAAGCCATGATCCAAAAGAAAATCTGTCTACTCGGTTCGTTCGCTGTCGGAAAAACAAGCCTCGTCGGTCAGTTTGTCAAAGGCATTTTTTCGGATGAATATCTGTCGACCGTCGGAGTTCGTGTCGACAAAAAGTCCATGATGGTGGGCGATCAGGCAGTAGAACTGCTGGTGTGGGACATTCACGGCGACGATCTGTTCCAACGCGTTCGCGACAACTATATCCGCGGGTCGGCAGGCGTCATCCTGGTCTTCGATGGCACTCGGATTGAAACCATTGAATCGGTGTTGGAAATGCACGAACGAGCGATGGCGGTCTTGGACGATGTTCCGTTTGTGGTGTTTGCCAACAAGTGCGACCTGCAATCCAAATGGCAAGTGACGTCCGACCATTTGGCGATGTTTGAAAAAAAGGGG
>JAWKTK010000082.1:0-1811 GCA_041399205.1 Pirellulaceae bacterium
AAAGTTGACTCCGTCAACGGAGATGCCTGATTCCGTATCGATGAACATGTCACCGGTCAACGCTTGACTCCAGCTGGAAACTGGCCCCAATGCTGGTGTGCGTTCCAAGGCCAATTGATCCGACAACGCAAACGAAGAATTCGGTATCAGTTCCAACAGCCCCGACTTGACCTCGGTTGGTCCCAAAATAAACCAGACGCCTGACAGGGTTGCCGGAAAATTCACGCTGTTCGGTCCCGATACTTCGGCCGTTGTCGGTGTGACGGATGACGGCACTACGTTGTCTGAAGTACTTGCCAGGCTGACCGGGAATGAATTGACCGCAATACTGATCAAGAATTCCTTTGTTTCTGAATCGTATTGTGCCGGAATTTCAGGCATTCCGGGCGTACAACCGTTTAGGTCACACACCGGTGGAACGGCGGGAACAGCGGGCACTACCACAACCTGCTGAGTGATGCTGACCGAATGAGCAGTTGCGTAGCCGTTGTGCAAATTCGTCGTGTAATTGATTTGGCCTGTATCCGTATCCAGCGAACCATTGACCAGCGGCATCCCTGATTTTTCGGCTAACAACGTACTCGGCGAACCACTCGTATCCACACCAAATGTGTAGCGTAGTCCATTAGTGGGAACCGAAACAACCAGACCTGCATCAGAGACACAAACGCACTGAAGAACCACGAATGTGGCAATCAAGAAGCGAGCCATCCTAACCCTCGTAACAATCCAATTTTCTACTGGGAGCAACCTCTAACGTTTGGGGAAAATATAACGTCTCGCCTAATCCCGTCAACCATCCCAGATTCGCTTTTTGCACTCTTCGTCCGGAATGCGATCGGCGTGCTCACGGTTCGAATTTCCAGAGCTGTGTTTTCGAAAAATCGATCCATCGCTGATTCAACGCTTCATGTTCCAAGACATCGGCGTGCACATAAAGCCGATAGGAAAGTCTTAGCGGCGAATTCTGGGTGACTTGAATTTCCTTTTGCAATGTCAAGCAAGTTCCCATCCAGCCATCTTGACGCACATGAAACGGCGTCGGGTGATTGGGGTTTCCAGGATGGTCCATTAACAGGATGCCTCCGTTTTGATTTTCCGCAACTGGACCCGAATAGTCACACCATCTGGCGGGCTTGCGAAAACAACCGTTCGGTCCTGATTCGTCCACATTGCCTTCGGAATTTCGAATCGTTCCACCACCGTCGTGAACGCCGATCGACTTGGCCATTCGCACTCCTAGCAATCCAAAAGCCGTGCTTCCCAATGTCACGCCATCCTCCGACGCCGATCGCAGATCCAGTTGAATCGTGATTAGCGATTCCTGGTTGCCAACGGACTGGACTTGGATGCGACGGCGTTCGATCAGCAGCGTTTGTCCAGCCGCGATCCAGTGGTTTTCGCAGACCATGGCCGAAGCTTCGCCCGTATCGTCATACCGGATGACCTTCTGATGCAGAATCTGCGAATCGGCTCGATCGGCCCAAAAAGAATGGCCATTGACATTGTCATGGGAAATCCAAACAGAATTGTGATGGCTATGCGTGATCGGGTCGTGCGGATGTCCCATGCGAGTATACGACCGACCTGTAGGGCCGTTGACGGGAAACAAGAAAGGACGCCGCAAAGTTGTCCCGAAGTGATACCGAGTCAGCTCGACGCCGTGCGTTTGAAAAGACGCTTGGTCATACGGCAGCGGAATCACCTGCATCGCCGGAACCGGTTTTGCATTCGGCAAGGGGACATCGCCGTTCGCACCGCCGCAAATCCAACAAACAAACAACCACGTCCAGATTGACCGAAAATGCGAC
>JAWKTK010000083.1:0-1669 GCA_041399205.1 Pirellulaceae bacterium
GTTGGTTGATATCGACAAACGCTCGTCGAATTTCATGCATCGGCAACGAATCGGCTCGAGAAAACAGCACGCCCAGTTCCACGTCGTGCGCCAACTGCACACCGTCCGACGCCATGGCTAACGGAATTTGCAGAGCGTCTTTCATGGTATAAACGCCAGCCGCAACCAGCGCGCTGATTTCGCCTAAGCTAAATCCGCAGGCTACTCGTGCATCCTGAAATTTAATGCCAAAGAATTCGTCCAGCAGACGCAGCTGAGCTTGCTCCATGGACACAATCAGCGTGATGGCTTCGGCATATTCGTCCAGAGTTGGTTCGCGAGCCTCTTTGACTCGCGTTACCAAGTCGACAGGCTGCTGGATCACTTCGGAACAAATCTCCGACGCTTCGCGCAAATACGATTCTACGATGGGACCAAACTTGGGATGCGCCAACAGCTGAGGGCTCTTGCCCATGTTTGTCACGTTGTAGCCTCGCAACGCAAACGCAGCATTGGAAAAGCGATCCTTCAAGTTGCTCATAGGGAATCTCTCGCCGATATCCAGATTACCAGTTCACCATGTTTGACGCCGGAAATTGTACGCCGCCATACGGACGCCAGGACTTAAAAAAACAGGCATAATGGCCGCCTGTCGACGGAACGTGGGGAACCGTCTATGCTATTTTCGGTATCGCGTCGACGTAAAACGAACAAAAACCGTACAACCTAAACGACAGGCAAATCCAGCCTAGTTTTCGAAGAAGACGGACAACAAAGTGGCTCAAACTCAACACCCCAAACCTGCTGAACGCGCCAAGCTGTCGCCCAAACCGCTACGAGGCAAGATTGCCGTGGTCACCGGCTCCAGTAGCGGCATTGGCGCCGCGACCGCGTTGTCTCTGGCTACGGCCGGGGCGAGCGTTCTATTGCATGCTGGCAAGAACCGATCAGGTGCGGAAGAAGTGGGCAAACAAATACGAGCGATTGATGGTGACTATCACTTGTACCTTGCCGATTTTCAGCAAGACGACGCGTTGGACCAATTCGTGGAACTCGCTTGGCAGTGGAGAAACGGTGTGGATATCTGGGTCAACAACGCCGGGGTTGATGTGCTGACGGGTGCCGCTGCCGATCTTTCGTTCGAACAAAAGCTGGATCTACTGTGGAGCGTGGACGTGAAGGCCTGCATGCGGATTGCTCGCAATGTAGGCCAACGCATGCAGCAGTCCGTTTCCGGCGGATCGATTGTCAACGTTGGCTGGGATCAAGCGTGGGAAGGAATGGCGGGCGACAGTGGCGAAATGTTTGCCGCCATCAAGTCCGCCGTGATGGGTTTTACGTTGAGCCTCGCAAAGTCGTTAGCGCCCAAGGTGCGAGTTAACTGCGTGGCACCGGGATGGATTCGCACATCGTGGGCAGAATCCGCGTCTGATTATTGGCAGGAACGAGCACGACAGGAATCGTTGCTGCAACGTTGGGGTACGCCTGAGGATGTTGCCGGTGCGATTCGCTTCTTGGCTTCGCCCGAAGCCGCCTTTGTCACAGGGCAAATCCTGCAGGTCAACGGCGGATTTGCCGGTAGCGGAAATTCGTCCGGAAAGAATGCGACCTAATTGGTTATGCACACGAATGCCGCGAAACGCCATCTGCACTTTGTCACGGGCAAACTGGCCGAATCCAGCGTTCGCCG
>JAWKTK010000084.1:0-1666 GCA_041399205.1 Pirellulaceae bacterium
TGATAAGCCGCCAGCAGCGTTGCGCCGATCGAGATGACAAAACGCAGAATTATGAATTCCGTGTACCAAGGCGCGAGCAGGCAGAATGGAGCCAGAGTCGCAGCCGACAGAAAGAACATTGGATGGTGAATTGACACGAACCGGACGATAATAAGTGCCCCGATGAGCATGACGCCTCTATGATCCTCGAACCCCGGAACGGTCCCCGCCGCAAGCTGCAGAGCGAACGAGAACAAAATGAGGTGTAACGCCACGACGCGGACTTCTCGTCTCCTTTCCGCTGGCGACAATAGTTCCGATCGCCACCTAAAAGGTGATTCGTGTTCAACGCCTCTTCGAGCTGGATTAGTATTTACATCGAAGGGACGCACCATTGGGCGAAGAGGCTTCTTCATTGCTTGGGTTCCTTGTTTTCTGGAGCGATTTTGAGCAAGTCGGGATAGACATACGTTTCGAAATTAGCAAAGTAGTTGCCGTTCGATCTTGATTGTTCGAACAACTCCTTGGCCGGTGCCCAGGCGGCTTCTGTCGGAAAGAATGTAACCATCACGAACCGGCCTTCGTCGATCAGCTGACGCATCGCGGCATGGTCGCGGTACTCGTGAATAGCCGCTTGATGACTTGCAAGTACTTTTCCCGCCTGTGCGTTCATCGCGACGCGTATTTGGAGCAGTTCTGGCGGTCGATCTGGATACGTTCGAATTACATATGGTCGAGCGTACAGATGCTGGGCCGGGACCGAAAACATCTTGGCAACTTCGCTTGGGAGTGCTCGTTTCCGGATTTGGTTGGGATTCGCAAAGCAATACATATTCGTCGCCATCGCCGCTATGAGGCGATAGTAGTCAAGTGGCTCGCATTCATTTTCATTCAGTTCGTATTTGGCTACAGCAACGGGGCCCGCGCGAAGATAAATGGTGCGACCATACAACGGATAGCCAATTGCCATACCAGTTTTCCGAAGTCGAGACACGACCCGATTCACCGTGGAGGCGTTTGTGCAATTCGCAAAAAAGAGCAAGTCGATTGCCCAGATTGGTAGAACCAGAGCGCGAACGAGGGCAGCGAGAATGTGATTGTCGCGTGGCGAGCGTTCTTGAAATTTTGGTGTGGTCATAATCAATAAAAAGCAAAAGGGATTTTTCGCGTCTCAAGTAGTTCGCGACTAAGTTCACGGAGACGTTTCGCGCTGTATGTCGGTCCCAGAAAATCGATGCCTTTGATCGGCTCATTCGTTCTGGGATCTACGAGAAACGCATCGGGAATTTTTCTGCCTGGTGGGTTCGCTGCCTCGTAGAGTTGTTCATGTCTCCAGCTGTTAAAGATTGTTTTGTCACCGCGAATCAGACTGAGAAAACACGCGGTGACACCTAGGTCATGATTGATCTGATGTGCCTTGCTCTTGGAATGGCGCACGCCGAAAGCGCGGCAGCAACGTGGACTTGCGAAATAGACCGAAACGCGACGAGTTCCTACTCCTCGATAGCGATTTCGAGCGACGTATGCCCAATGGCCGTAATCCGGCTCCGGATCACCAGGTCGACACTCAAGTAGTGGACCGTCAACGGAAACGAAATCACGCACGGAATGGGTTTCGACAGTTACCAAACCGGCCAACACCAGTCGGGCGAGTCGGTGGCGAGCACTAGCGATCGATTGATGTCGC
>JAWKTK010000085.1:0-1604 GCA_041399205.1 Pirellulaceae bacterium
TCTAGGGATTGAGATTACCAACGCACTTGAATACGCCCACCAGCAGGGTGTGGTCCATCGCGACATTAAGCCATCGAATCTACTATTGGACATGTCCGGCAAACCCTGGATCACCGACTTTGGGCTGGCGCAAACGCACAATGAAGGCAATCCAACCGCTACAGGGGACATGCTGGGCACGCTTCGTTATATGAGTCCGGAGCAAGCGGAAGGAAAGAAACTACTCGACCACCGCACCGATATTTACTCCTTGGCCGCCAGCCTGTATGAGCTGATGACGCTCGAATCGGTCGTCACCGGCGAGACTCGGCAGGAGATGCTACGTCAACTGGAGGCGGGACACGTTCGGTCGCCCCGCAGCGTCGATCCAGGAATTTCTCGAGACTTAGAAAAGGTGCTGCTGAAGGCACTGGCCTTTCGAGCGGAGGACAGGTACGGATCGGCCGCCGAATTTGCCTGCGATCTGCAGCGGTTTGTAGACAACCGACCGGTGCAAGCTCGACCTGTTGGAAGTTTACAACAAACTTTCCGTTGGGTAGATCGCCACCGATTCGTCGCCACGCTTATCGGACTCATCGCTTTGCTGCTACTTAGTATCTCCATCGTAGCGCCGATCGTGGCACTGCGATATCAAGCCGAGCGAAATTCTGCCAAGCAGAGCAATGACGAATTGATCGACATGCTATTTGACTCCGTTAATGTGACATCTCAGTTGTTTGAAAACGTCCCTGATAATCCTCTGCTCAATCGCGAGTATATCACCAATACATTCCAGCGAATTGATCGTCTTTTGGTGGAAGATCCAACCAACCCAAAGCTTCGTTTTGCGGCGGGTGTCGCGTATCGCGATCTCGCTTGGGCAGCCAATTTTCGTTACGACGACGATCTGCGCAGTGTTGAATGGTATCGGCATTCGCACGAAATACTCTCAGATTTAGTTGCCGAATACCCAAACAATCTTCGCTACAAGGATGCTCTTTGCGGCGTGCTGCGATTGCGAATCGCGGTGGTCAAGGGCCAAGATTCGAAAACGATCGCAACTTACCTGGCGTTTCGGAAGGAGCTCACGGTAGCAGCCCCTGACAATCTGGAATACTTGAGCAACTACGGACTCGCTCTCGGCACTGTTGCAAATTTGGCGAAAGACAAGGGCAATCTTAAAGAAGCAGAGGCTTTCTACGAACAGTGTGATGCGGTCCTGGAACTGTGTGCCAAAAGAAGCCACGACGTCGATGAAAGTCGCTATATCCGAGCATGGTTCAAGACGCACCATGCCATTCTGATTCGCGAGGAATACCCGGATCTTGCCATCGCCAACTTCAAGCATGCGTTAGAACTGTATGGAGATGATCTAAGTAACTCGTCGATCGTCACACGATGGAAAATCGGCCGCGCGATGCTTCTGAGGCAGCTTGCCACGGCACTGCGTGATGCCAAAGAATTATCCGAGGCGGAACAACACATTCGTCGGGCAACAGCCGAGACCAAAAGTCTGATGCACGGATTTCCGAATTCAGAATGGCTACAAATGGAGTACTTTCTGTCTCATGCTTCGCTACTGCGGCTTCTTTGGCACCGCGGCGAAGTCGATGAGGCCATGGTAG
>JAWKTK010000086.1:0-1573 GCA_041399205.1 Pirellulaceae bacterium
CAGTCGATGTTTGCTTTCACAAAACGACCAGACCGTGCCCACTGCCGAATTCCGCACGTTGCTGGAAGAGGTTGGCTACGATGGTTTGATTGCACCGGCGTGTCATTCGCTGCAGGTGACGGGAATGTCCAAGGACCAAGTGGCCAAAGCGGCGGCCAAGTCGTTGAAAGAATTCATTTCTCCACCCGTTAGCGACGAGACGGCCGAAGTGGTAGCCACTGTCGCTGCCAGTTCGTAGCCAAAGATGCTCCACTTCCACGATGGAGTATTTTTAACAGAAATAGGCCTGGGGCTGGATGTCACCAGGCCTTTGCGAACCGGATACATTTCGCACGCGCATGCCGATCACATGGCACCGCATCAACTGACCATTTGCACTCGTCAAACGGCCGAATTCTATCGCTTTCGACTCGGGCAACAACGACCTGTTCGCATCCTGCCGTTGGATTCGCCAGAGCGTTTCGGTTCGCTTGAAATCACTTTGCTACCGGCCGGGCACATGTTGGGATCGTCGCTGATCCACGTGCAAGGCCAACAAGATTCGTTACTGTACACTGGCGATTTTGATCTCGCTCCCAAAGCCACGACCGAACCCGCTCGATTGCCACAAGCCAACATCTTGGTGATGGAATGCACTTTTGGTAGACCCGAATATGTGTTTCCGCCAAGCGATGAAGTGCTAGACGCCTTGGCGAATTCCCTACGGCGCAGTCTTGCCCAAGGAAAAGTCCCCATTGTTCACACCTACGTCTTGGGAAAGGCGCAAGAACTGGTCTGGCAATTTCAGCAACGAGGCTTCCGTTTGTGCGTGCACCCAGAGATCGCCAAATATTGTCAACTGTATCAGCAGCTGGGAGTCGACTTGGGCGAATTCGAAATCATCGGCAATTCGCCACCAACCGGCCGTGTCTATCTGGCTCCGCCCAAGTCACAACCAGGTGTGCGAACCATCCGGATTCCTCGTTCCGTCCACTTGGGCGTTACAGGCTGGGCCATCGACACCAAGACTAAGCGGCGACTCCAATTAGACCACGTATTTCCGCTTTCTGATCACGCCGACTTTTCACAGCTTGTACAAGCCGTTGAAATCGTTCAACCAGACAAAGTCTACTGCGTGCATGGTCAGCCCGAGTTTGCGGATGTGCTGCGAACCATGGGCTGGGACGCCGAGTACCAAGGCAAACGTTCTTAGCTGGACGACAACATCCGCTTCGGCGCATCATGGCGTTTCTACTAACCAGCCGTTTACTTCGCCTTATCGTCTGTCCATCGTTGAAACGTCCAACGCAACAACAAGCCTACGGCGATCAAGCCCAGCCCGAATGACCAGATCAGCGGTTCGACCCAAAAGGCCAGAAACAGACACGCCGCCAAACCGACATACGCGGGCCAAATGGGAAACAAGCGTTCCGCCGGTGCGATACGAATGGCACACGCATTGGTCAAAGCGTAATAGACCAACACGGTAAACGCGCTGAACGACCACGTGGTCTTCACACTGCCCGTCAGCACAAACGCGGCGACGATTCCTGCCACCACCAACGTAGCCACGACCGGCACTCCTTGGCCGCTG